>CAVTGS010000024.1:0-70025 GCA_963734295.1 uncultured beta proteobacterium
CCAGTAGTTGGTACGTAGTGCTTACTTCTCCTGCACGTAGGAGCCCGGGGCGTCGTACACGGCCTCGCCGGCAGGCCCATGCGCGGCGGCTGGACGGGATCGCCGAGTGCTTGCGCAGCCACTCTCGCCATGCGGGCCACCACGACCCCTCGTTGTCAGGTACCCGGTCGTCCCAGCGCTCGCGGACCGGGCGAGGCTTTGCGCTGGCTGGTGCAGCCAAGGCACCGCCCAGTCGAAGGACTTCGACCGGATGGTTCGACTGCGTGTCGAGCGTCATCGGACGGAGCGGGTCGTCTGAAATGCACACCAGCTGAGCTTAAACCGCGAAGCCCTGCCGGTCGTCAGCGAAACGTCGCTCTTTGGTCGAAATCGAGTAAGTGGCCCGGGCTCGGTGCAGAACGCGCGCGAGACTGCCTGAGCGCGGCGTGAGCCCGGCCATCGGAGGCTGAATGCGTGCCTCACCGAGGCCCGGACCGGATCGGGACGTTTTCGCTGACGACTTGGGTGAGCGCAGGCTTTAGAATGGCTTGCCGCTGGCGAAGAAACTGAACCGCCGCTACGTAGGCGAGAGGCTGGACACGCATGGAGCAAGGGCGGAGGAACTGGGCATCGGCACCGTCGCCGACCAGCCAGCACGAGGTGCTCGGTCGGCCATGAAGGTTGTGCGCCCCGCGGGCTGGTTCTATGGCGCGCTGATCGTCGCCCTGTCCGTTTGGATTCTGCACAGCTTCCTTCAGGCTTTGCTGGTGGCGTGCGTGACTGCGATCGCGAGCTGGCCGCTCTACCGGCAGTTTGCGGCCCGCCTGCCGCGGCGCATGCCGCGAAGCGCGACTTCTCTCATCTTCACGTCCCTGATGACGATTTTCGTGCTGGCACCGTTGATGTTTGGCTTCGGTGCACTGCTCACTGAAGCCCACGCGCTACTTCTGGAGATCGCAGCCGCCGACAAGAAGGGGATCGCCGTTCCTCACGGGCTGGAGAACTTGCCACTAGTCGGACCCTGGGTGGCCGCCCGCTGGCAGAGCGAGCTCGCGCAGCCCGGAGCCCTCTTGGTGTGGGCGCAGCGGACGGACGCAACGGCGCTCCTTGCCTGGGCGCAGCCCCTCGGACAGTTCATGATTCGACACCTGTTCATCGTCACGTTCACGATCCTGGTTCTGTTTTTCCTGTATCAGGAAGGCGAATCACTCGCGGAGGGATTCAGGCGACTGCTTCGTGAGCGCATCGGCGAGCGGGCCGAAGGTTATGTCGATCTCGCCGTGCGCGCCCTGCGCGCGTCGGTCAACAGCATGCTGGTCGTAGGGCTGTTCGATGGATTCGCATCCTGGGCCGCGTTCGCGGTCGCCGGCGTGCCGCACGCCGCACTGTGGGCCGTGATCACCGGCTCGCTCGCCCTGGTCCCCTTCCTCGGTTATGTCGCCGTCACCGCGTTGGCGTTGAAACTGACCATGACGGGCGCCTCGATGCCGGCGCTCCTCTCATTCGGGTTGGGCTGTGCCGTCCTGTTCTGCGGCGACAAGATCGTGCGGCCCATGGTTGCGCGCGACGCGACCCGTTTGCGCTTCGTCTGGATCCTCATGGGCTGCCTCGGTGGCTTCGAGGTTCTTGGCCTCGTGGGGCTCGTCGTAGGTCCGGTCTTGCTCACCATCACGAGAGAATTGTGGGAACAGCGCGTTCGCGATCTCGCTCCTCCGGACGTCACCGACCCCACGTCCCCGGTCGACAACAGCGGGTGACAAGGCCCATGCGGCACGCGAAGCGACCGTTCACGCGAGCGTCGTTCGGCCGAGCTTCGCTTTGTCGAGCAGCGCTCGCGCTCTCTTGACGGCGGTTGTATCGATCGCTTCGGGGAGCTGATCGACGAGTGCAGCAAGCGCCTGCCGGTCTTCGGCGGTTGCACCGTCGTATTCGCAGAGCTCGAGCAGCGCCATCAGCTCGAGCCATGGCGCCTCCTGCGCTCTGGCCTCTGCGATCGCCCGCCGAACCGAAGCATGGGCGACAGCGGACTCGCCACGCCCACGGGCGATCGCAGCCTCGATCAGGAACAGCTGGGGCAGATACACGCGCTCTCCGTGCGTGTTCACGAATTGGAGCGCTTCCTCGAGTTCGTGTTGGGCCGCATCCCAGTCGCCGGCAAGCACCAGGGCCTCCGTGGCATACCCCAGGACTTCGCTTCCTCCCGCCAGCATTCCGAGCCGCGTATTGTCTTCGTACGCCTCTCGAATGCGGCGATAGCCCTCGCGCGGTCGTCCCATCCGGGCATCCGCCCAGCCGCGAAACCATCGGCACGCATTTCGACCTTGCGCGACCTCGGATTCGTCGACGAGTGCACGCATTTCGTCGGCCAGCGCCGCGACACGCTCCGTGTTGCCGAGTCGGACCTCGAACAGCGCACCGTACCAGAGTGCCGCCAGCCGCGTGTTCGGCCATCCCAGCAGGCGAGCGCGTACCTGCGCCCGCTCCAACCGCGCGCGCCCCTGCTCGACGAACCCGGAATGAAGAAGGTTGATGCCGAGCAGCCCCAGCAGCGTGACCTGCGGATCGGCCACGAAGATTTCGACCGGCGCGAGTTCGAGAAGCTCCGCGGCCTCGAGCCCGCGCTCGATCCACGTGCCAGCCGCGCGCGATCGGCCCTGCAGCTGCTCCACGTATCCGTGCACGATGCACGTGACGAGCACAAGCACCGGATCGTTCGATGTAGACGAGAGCGCCTCGGCTCGTTCCGCCACCGCCAGCGCCTCGGCATAGTCCGCACGCAGACTAAGAACGAACCCGAACCCGTGCAGCAGCCGTCCGCGCATCAGATGTTCGGGGATATCGGCGAGAAGCGAATACGCACGCTGGAACGCGCTCTTCGCTTCGGGACTGCTGATGCCATGCACGTGGGTGGCCGACACGCCGCGAAGCGTTGCGACCGTGATCTCCAGCGCGTGGCGCTCGGTGCCCTCCGGCGCTTGGCCGAGAAGGGTCAACGAATGCTCGGTAAGGCTCATGCACTCCCGCGGGCTCAGGTGCGCGAGCGCCGCTTCGGCAGCTTCGACGTAGTAGCGCAATGCGGGCATCGGCTCGCGGCCAAGCTCGAAGTGCATGGCGAGTTCCGCCGCGGCGACCGGTGCGCCTGCGCACGCTCCCGTTCCAGCGCGGCGCCGACTTTGCGGTGAAGCTCCGCCCGGGCGGATGGCGTCGTGCGCTCGTACAACACCTGGCGGAAGAGCGCGTGCCGGAACGAATAGGACTGCTCTGTCACATCGCTTCCCTGTCCGGCACGCGAGATGGCGAGCCACAGCTGCTCGCGCGCGAGTTCGTCGCATGTCTGGCCGACCGACGCAGCGTCGCGCTCGAGCGCATCCGCGATCGTGCTGACACGGAACTCGACCCCGCAAACGGCGCCGCCGAGAGCAGCGCACGCTGCTCGCTCCCCAGCTTGGCGACGTAATGATCGATGATGTTCGCCAGATTCTCTGGCACCGCCACGTTCGCGAGTTGCGCCCCGGCAGCAGCGTCCTCACCGCTTTGCGCCGCGCGTGTCATGACGTCGTTCAGAACAGACGCCACGAAGAGCGGCACGCCGTCCGTGCGCGCGTGCAAGCGCACGCACGAACGTTTCGTCGCGGGCGAGTGATGGCGACCGTTCCGCCACGTAGTCGGCGACCTCCGCTTCCGAAAAGGAATCCAGCACGATCTCCTCGCACAGCCCGTGCAGGCGCAGCTCGTGCCGCAAGGGGTCGAGCGGATGATCCAGCGCGACCACCTCGGCGAGACGGAAACTTGCAAGCCACATGAGGCGCGCGCTGCCGCGCCGTCGCGCGATATAGTCGATGAGCTGAATCGTCGCGCGGTCGCTCCAATGCAGGTCCTCGGTTACCAGCAACAGCGGCCGGCGCTCGGTGTAGCGGTCGAGCACCTCGCCCATCTCGCGCAGCATGCGGTCCGGGCTCGCGCCCGCAAGCTCTCGTCGCAGGGCGTCACGCTCCTCCGCGGTGCTGAGCCACGGCAATTGCAGCAGCCAGGTCGGCGCCACGCCGCGCAGCAAGGCCGGGACGGCGCTGTCGCTGCGGCACAGCTCGGCGAGGGCGTCGAGAACGGGAAGGTACGGCTCGCCAACGCCGTAGTGCTCCACGCATTGGCCGCGTGCACAAGCGACGTCGCCGAGGCCCGCGACGAAATGCTCGATCAGCATCGTCTTGCCGATACCCGGTTCGCCGGCAACCCACACTACCGCGCGCTTGCCGCTGCACGCACCTTCCCAGGCGCGGCGAAGCCGCGAGAGCGCTGCCGCGCGACCGACGAAGGGTGGCGCCAGCGGCGAGCGGAGTGGCGACGCGTTCGTGCGAGCCGACGACGCGGTGGGTATCGCAATAGTGGCGGCAATGAAGCGATAGCCTCGCCGCGACACCGTTTCGATGAAGCGTGCGTGACGGGCATCGTCATCGAGCGCCGCCCTTAGTTCGCTGATGGAGGTCTTCAACACCGAGTCGCTAACGAAGCGGTGGCCCCAAACTTCATCCAGCAACGCGTGCTTGGTCAGCAGTGATCCCGGTTGCCGCACGAGCGCGCACAACACGGCGAATGGCGTCGGCGCGAGAGCAACAGCTTTCCCGTCGCGCAGCAGGCGCGCATTTGCCTCGTCCAGTTCGAATCGGTCGAAGCGCACCTGGAGCGGATTCGACTGAGCCAGGGACTGAGCCGGGGCGTTGCGTTCTGCCATGCGGGGCGCGAGGGGGTTCCGAGACCGGGCTGCGGATAGGTAGCATAGACGCCCTGTCCCCGGTGCTCAACTGGCAGCGCGCAAGCAATGCGAGCCCAGCTCGCCGGCGCGCGCCCCGCGGGTCTGCCCGGCGGCACCCCTGTGGCCGGGTTGGCAGCTCTGCGACTGGAAATCGCACCGGACCTGCAGTTTGTTTGCGAGCGATTCGCCCCGGCAGTACAGCGCTAACGAGGCGAACCTTCGCGCCCGATATCGCTAACCCAGCTCGAGCACGATCCGTCCATCCACCTTGCCGTGCTTGAGGTCGGCGAAGACATCGTTGATCTCTTCCAGACGTCTTCGATGGATATGAGCCTTCACCTTTCCTTCGGCAGCGAAATCGATGGCCTCTGCCAGGTCCTCGCGCGAGCCGACGATGGATCCGCGCAGTGTGATGCGCTTGAGAACCACGTCGAAGATGGGCGTAGCAAAATCTCCGGGCGGCAAACCAACGAGGCTGATCGTGCCCTTACGTCGCACCAGGTGCAGTGCCTGGGCAAACGCCGGCGGCGAGACGGCAGTCACCAGCACGCCGTGGGCACCACCCTCCGTTTCCCGGATGACCTGCGCCGCTGCGTCGGGCGCCCTTGCGTCGATGGCGAGCTCGGCACCCAGGCTACGGGCCAAGGACAGCTTCTCTTCCGATACGTCCAAGGCCACGACATGGAGCCCCATGGCCTTCGCATACTGGATCGCGATATGGCCGAGGCCACCGATGCCGGAAACAGCAATCCATTCACCGGGACGGGCCTCGGTTTCCTTGATGCCCTTGTAGGTTGTCACGCCGGCACACAGGATCGGGGCCATCGCGACAAAATCCGCGTCGGCGGGCAGCCGGCCGACGTAGGCGGCCGAACCGATGGCATATTCCGCGAAGCTGCCGTTCACGCCGTAGCCACTGTTGTGCTGCTTCTCACACAACGTCTCCCAACCGGTGTAGCAATACTCGCAGGCGCCGCACGCGTCGTGCAGCCAGGCGATGCCGACGCGGTCCCCTTCCTTCAACTGCGTGACCCCGGCCCCAACGGCTGCGACGATGCCGGCGCCCTCGTGGCCCGGAATGAACGGTGGAACGGGTTTTACCGGCCAGTCGCCGTCGGCCGCATGCAAATCCGTGTGGCAGACGCCGGTCGCGACGATCTTAACGAGAACCTCGCCGGGCCCCGGCGACGGAACGGGAACCGCTTCGATCGTCAGCGGTGCTCCAAAGCGCTGTACTACCGCTGCTTTCATCGTTGTCGCCATATCGACCTCCGGACTTGGGTTGACATGAGGGAACCAGCATCCCGCTGCCCAGCGAGCAGTTCACCAGCGCGTGCCCGTCTTCCGTCACCCTCGCGCACCAGCCTGCCGGACCTGTGGCGAGGACCCCATCGACAAGGTCAGTCGCAGGTCCTGGTGCGGATGCAACGACCCGCGCTACTCCTGGTACACGTAGGTGCCGGGCGCCGGCCCAAGCGCCGCGAACCCCTCCTCTGCCGCACCCGTCGCCGGTGGCGCCACCCGCCCCGGCGAGGATCGCTCGACCAGCCACCGCTGCCATTCCGGCCACCACGAGCCCTCGGTGACAGGCACCTGGGCCACCCAGGTCTCGGCATCGACGTAAAGCTCGCCCTCCCGGCGAGTATCGACCTGATAGTGGCGCCGCGGGTGGCCCGGTTCACTCACGACCCCGGCATTGTGACCACCCTTGGCGAGCAGGAACGTAACGTCGGTGTCGGCAAGCAGGTGGAGCTTGTACACCGACTTCCAGGGCGCGACGTGATCCTCGGTGGTAGCCACGGCGAAGATCGGCACGTGGATGTCGGTGATCACCACCGGTCGACCTTCTACCTTGTGGCGACCCTGGGCGAGATCGTTGTCGAGAAACAGCGAGCGCAGCAGCTCGGAGTGCATCGCGTACGGCGCGCGGGTCACGTCGGCATTCCACGCCGTCAGATCGCTCATCCCCTGGCGCTCGCCGAGCAGATACTCCCGCATCATCTTCGACCAGATCAGGTCGTTCGACCGCAGCAACTGGAAGGCGCCCGAGAACTGCTTGCCGTCGAGGTAGCCTTGGTCCCACATGATGTCCTCGATGTAGGTCACCTCGCTTTCGTCGATGAAGGGCATCAACTCACCCGGCTCGGTGAAGTCGAGCTCGGTGGTGAAAAGCGTCATCGAGCGAATCCGGTCCTCACCATCGCGGGCCATGGCCGCCGCCGTCGTCGTGAGCAGGATGCCGCCCAGACAGTAGCCCACCGCATGCGGCTTGACCCCCGGCACGATGGCTTCCACCGCCCGCAGCGCGGCGCGCACGCCAAGCCGGCGATAGTCGTCCAAGGAGAGGTCGCGGTCCTCGGGACCGGGGTTCTTCCACGAGATCATGAACACCGTATGCCCCTGCTCCACGAGGTACCTGACCATGGAGTTCTCGGGCGAGAGGTCCAGGATGTAGTACTTCATGATCGGCGCCGGCACGAGCAGGATTGGCTCGGCGTAGACCGAGTCCGTGGTCGGCGCGTACTGTATCAGCTCGATCAGGCGGTTGCGGAACACCACCTGGCCCGGCGTCACGGCCACGTCACGTCCCACCTTGAACGCCTCGGCGCCCACCGGCTTGCGGCCGGCAACAGCGCCTTCTATGTCCTGAATCAGGTTGAAGAAACCGCGCATGAAGTTGAGGCCGCCGGACATGGCAGCCGCCTTCAGAACCTCGGGATTGGTCAACACGAAGTTCGAGGGCGACAACACGTCGAGAACCTGTCGCCCTGCGAAGTTCTGCGCGTACTCCTTCTGCGGCGACATGCCGCGGATGTCCGTGGTGGCGTTCGACCACCACTGCTGGTTCAGAAGAAACCACTGATAGAAGAAATTGAAGGGCGGCTGCTGCCACTCTTCAGCGGTGAACCGGTGGTCCTGGGGCAGCGGGTCGATGCACGGCGGCGTCCCCGGCTGCCACCCGGCGCGGGCGGACCACATGGCGAATCGGGCCGCCTTGCGCCACGCCTTCTGCGCGAGCTCGGCCTGTCTGCCCGGCGCCATTGCCAGGTTGGCGAGCCAGTCCAGGTACCCAAGGATCGGGGCAGCGGGTGACACGCCCATAGTGAGTCTGCCGAGGACGGCATGAACAAAGCGGTCGATGGTGCGTGCGCTCGCCGGAAAGGTAATGGCGTCGGTAGTCTCTCGGCGCTGCTCGCCTGGGATGTGTGGCGCGGGCACGCGCGGCCCGGCGCGACGCTCCGTGCTGACTTCGGGTAGACCGGATTTCGGGCCAGTCGGAATAGGCGTGAGGGGATTGGCTTTCGGGTCGGAATCAGACATGGTCGCACTCCCTGATGGCAGGCTAGTGTCTTCTACGCCTGAAGCATAACGGCACGCGCGCGCCGAGTCGTCAGGGAAACGTCGGCATTCGGTCAAGATTTGGAAGGAGGCGGCTCCTGCTGTCGCGAGCATGGACCGCGGAGCGGGATGCGGCGCGCTATGCCGATGATAGCGCGCCTGCGCCTCGCGGGCCGAAAGTCTCAATCGCCCGACGTCTCGCGGCTCACGATCTCGCAGAATTCGAGCAGGTCACGCAGCTCGTTCGACGCGATGGCGTATACGCGCGCGGGATCGAGCGCTGCGTACCGATGCGCGACCAGGTTGCGGAAGCTCGCGGCTGCAGCGAGGCGCTGCGCCAGAGCGAGGGGAATTCGCTTTCGGTCGGCGAGCTCGAGAAAGATCTCGCGGTAGCTCCCGGGTACGCTCATTCCGCTGTCGGCCAGCCAGTGCGCGGCAAGCGAAACGGTTTCCTGCAACGCCACGAAGACGTTGAGAACGACCACCTCGCGCGAGGTACGGTCCGCGCGGAACGTCTCCAGCGCGCTCGGTAGGGTGTCACGCACGCGGTCCACCGCATCGCGGATCGCCGCGATCTTGTTCGCGACGACCGCGGCGTCAACCACGCCTGGCTGCCTCCAGCACGGCGCGCGTGAAGAGCTGTTCAATCGGCCGAAAGTCGAGATACTCTAGAATTGCTCGCGCTTTCCGGTCGACGAAGGCACGATGGTCTCGCTCGAAAACGATGCGACCATCGCGGAACGCGCGGTAGGCGAGTCCCGGAGGTGCTTCGTCGAGCAGAACCAGATCGACGGGTCCGCCGACCGCAGCTTCTAGGCGGGACAGCAGATCGCCCAGATCGGAAGCCGACAGCTTCGCGCCTGCCGCGAGCCCGATCGCGACGTCGGTATCGCTCAGCTCGTGCGCGGTCCCACGACCCTTCGACCCGAAGAGCAGTGCGTAGGCGATACGTGGGTCGGTCTCGAGCACCGAGCGAAGCTGCGCAATCACGACTGACAGTCTAACACCGCGACACCGCGTGCCTTCCTCGCGCGGCTCTGTCGCGTCAGCCCTTGGTCGCATGTGGAAGAAGCCGCCGCTCGGACCACTCGAACGCGCCCTGCGCGAGCAACGCGAGCACCGCCGCTGGGATCGCGCCAGCGAGCAGCAGCGTCCGGTCGTTCAACGCGAGGCCCTGCACGATGCGTTCGCCGTAGCCACCGGCGCCGATGAAGGCGGCGATGGTCGCGGTGCCGACGTTGATGACCGCGGAGGTCTTGATCCCCGCCAGGATCGACGGGGCGGCGAGCGGCAGCTCGATCGCGAGCAGCCGGTCGCGCGCCGAGAGGCCGAGCGCCTGCGCCGCTTGCAGCAGACCGGGTCGAATGCCCGTGAGCCCCGCGTGGGTGTTGCGCACGATCGGCAGCAGTGCATAAAGCGACAGCGCCACCAGCGCGGGCAGCGTGCCGATCGTGCCCAGCGCTGCGATCAGGAAGGCGAGGAGCGCGAGCGCCGGAATGGTCTGGATGACGCCGACCGCGGCGAGCACGCCCTGACCGAGGGCGGGATGCCGCGCGGCCAGCACCCCCAGCGGAATGCCGAGGCCCATCGACACCACGAGGGAGACGACGACAAGCATCAGATGCTCGCGCGTGAGACGCCAGAAGTCCTCGCCGAACAGCGCTTCGACCAGACCACCCCGCGCACCTCGGTCCGAGGGTTCGGAAGCACCCGTGAAGAAGCTGTCGGCGGCCGCCGCGAAGGTCTTTCCATCCAACTCTGCCGCCGCGTTCATGCGCATCATCGCGGGCGTGTCGATGCGTCCCTCCAGCCGTGCGATCGCGGACCACGCCTCCGGAAATCGCTGCGGCACGTCGCGCCGGTAGACCAGCACCGCGTCGTAGCGCGGGAAGACGCCGCGATCGTCTTCCAGCGTGCGCAGCCCGTAGCGCGCGATCTTGGCGTCGGTCGTGTAGACGTCCACGACGTCGATGTCGCCCTTCGCCATTGCCTCGTAGGCGAGGCCGTGGTCGAGACCGCGCGGCACGACTCGCGCGAAACCGTAGGCACGCTGCAGCGCGGGCCAGCCGTCGGCGCGGGCGATGAACTCCTGCGAGAAGCCGAAGGCGAGATCGGGGTGCCGCGCGAGGTCCGAGACCGTCCGGATGCCGAGCGCTTCTGCGCGGTCGTCACGCATCGCAAGCGCGTAACTGTTGTCGAACCCGAGCGGCACCGCGGCGCCAATGCCCCGAGGCGCGAGCCGGCGGTTGAGCTCCGCCAGCGACGCATCGCCCTCGAGCTTCAGGACCTCGCGTGCCAGGGTGCCGGTGTAATCGGGGTAGACGTCGATGCTGCCCGCTTCGAGGGCCGCGAAGACGATGCCGGTGTTGCCGAGTCCCGGCCGATATTGCACCGGCGCGTGCTCCCTCGCCACGCGCGCGACGATCTCGCCCAGAATGTAGGACTCGGTGAAGCGCTTGGAGCCGACCACGAGGGTTTCCGCAGCGAAGGCATCGACGGACGCCAGCACGCAGAGGAATGCCGCCGCGATCCGTCGCACGTCAGACGGACTCGACGAATTGCACCATGCGCCGGCGCGTCGCTTCGTCCGGCAATCGCCCGCTCCCCGCTGCCATGTTGTCGACCAGGTGTTTCGGCTTGCTGGTGGCCGGGATGACGCAGGTGACCGCAGGGTTCGCGAGGAGCGTACTTGAGAAAAAACTGCGCCCAGGTCGCGCAGTCGAAGTCCGCGGCCCACGACGGCAGCGGCGTGTCGCGCACGCGCGAGAAGAGGTCGCCCTGCGCGAAGGGGCGGTTCACGATCACGGCCACGCCGCGCTCCGCCGCGAGCGGCAGGATCGTCTCCTCCGCGGCGCGTTCCCGGATGGAATAATTGAGCTGCACGAAGTCGTAGTCGCCACTGCGCAGCAGTTGCTCGAGCACCTGGTACGCGCCCACGTGGTAGTGGGTGATGCCGAGGTAGCGGATCTTCCCGGATGCCTTCCATTCCCGCAGCGTCCGCGCGTGCGTCGCGAGGTCGAGCAGGTTGTGCACCTGCATGAGGTCGATGCGGTTAGTGCGCAGGAGGCGGAAGGAATCCTCCATCTGCCTCACGCCGGAGTCGCGGCCCGTGGTCCAGACTTTCGTCGCCAGGAAGAGCGACTGCGCGATGCCGAGCTCGGCGGCGAGATCGCCGACCACCCCCTCGGCCCGGCCGTACATTGGCGAGCTGTCGATGACCGTGCCGCCCGCCTGCACGAAGAGCCGCAGCACGTCGGCGAGCGGCGCGCGGTCCGCGCTGGACGCGCCGACATCGAACGTGCGATAGGTGCCGAGTCCGATCGCGGGGAGCAGCTCGCCCGTCTTCGGGATCTGCCGTTGCAACATTGGCTGAGCTCCCCCTGCGGGGCCGGCACCCAATGCCGCCAGCACGCCGGTCGCCACCAGCTGTTTCAGCGCCGTGCGCCGGGAGATGCTCGCGCGTGCCCCGGTCAGAAGGGAGCGTTCTGCTGCAGATCCCACTTGAAATGCACACCCTCGTCGAGCTTCCCGTCCGGCCTCTGGCGCCGGTATTCGTAGTCGACCCGGGCGAAGTCGAGGCTCACTTCTTCGAGCAGGCTGCCCGCGGCCTCGGTCCCGGAGTTCTGGACGCGCGTCACGACCACGTCCGCCAAGGAGACCAGCAGGTACTCCTCCGGGGTCGTGGTGCCGGGTTGGCGAACCGTCAGGCGTGCGTCCTGGAAACGCTGTGCCGATGCGCACGCGAGCATGAGGCTCGGCGATGCCCGGTCGATCAGGTGCGTGAACGTGAGGTCGTGGAAGCTCGCGCGCTCTGTCTGCACACCCGTGCCCGACGCTCCGGCGGGCGGATTCGCCATCCCCCAGGCCCAGGACAGGACCTCGATCTCGTCCTTGTGACGGCTGTCGTGGGACTCGCCCTTGATGTCACCGATGCGGATGAACGTGTTCGTGGCCATGGCTCGTGCGCTCCGTTGCGAAATCGTTGCCGCGATTATGCGCCTGCGAACGCCGCTATCGACCCCTATCGCGTTGTGACCGCGGCCGCCGTCGCCGCCGCGCGGGTCCGCTGCAGTCCGGCGTGCGTGCGGCCGAGATAGAGGGCCACGCCGATCCACACCGCGGCGAGCAGGACTGCGGCATACGACACGCCAGAGACGGACATGCCGATTGCGCGCAGGCCTGTCGCCACCCACCCCGAGATCGTGTCGCCGCCGCGGTATACGACCGTGTCGATGAAATTCTTCGACTTGTACTTTTCCTCCCGCGAAAGGATGTTGAAGAGCGTCTCGCGCGTCGGCTTGGAGAGTGCGAACTCGCCCGCGCGACGCATGACGCCAAAGACGATCAGCACCACGAGCAGCGGATAGGCGCCGAGCACGAAGAAACCGGCGAAGGAAAGCGCCGGCATGAGCACGAGCATGGCCGTCGTGCTCGCCGACTTCGACAGGCGACCGAAGACGAGCAGCTGGATCGCCAGTGTGAGCAGGTTCACGGTGAGATCCAGCTTCGCGAATAGCGCGGTGCGCTCGGCGGAATCCGCGATCGCATCCTTCACGAGGTGCGCCTGCTGGAAGTAGAGCAGCGTCGAGAGCACGGTGTAGCACATCAGGTATGCGCACATCGCAAGCAGGTACGGCGAGCGCAGCACCGTCGTGAGGCCCGCCCAGATGCCGCCGCCGATGGGTTCGCCCGCAGCCGCCTGCCGGCTCGCCTCGTGCACGCGCGCCCATCTTCCCAGATGCTGGATGCAGAGCACGGCGCAGAGCAGAAAACCCGCCGAGACGAGCAGCAGATTCGTCGGACCCACCACCGTCGCGAGCGATGCCGTGACGACCGGGCCGGCGATGGCACCGGTCGTTCCGCCGGCGGCGATGAAGCCGTACAACCGCTTCGCCTGTTCGGTGGTGTAGAGGTCGGCCATGAAGCTCCAGAACACCGACACGACGAAGAGATTGAACACGCTGACCCAGACGAAAAATACCTTCGCCACGGCTGCCGTCTCCGCGCCGCCGCGCAGCGCAGCCCAGAAGACCAACAGATTGACCGCGAAGAAGACATACACGATCGGCAGCAGGCGCCGCCGCGGCAGCTTCGACGTGAGCCAGCCGAAGAGCGGCACCACCGCCAGCATGGTGACGAAGGTCGCCGTGAAGAGCCACTGCAGCTGATCGACACCGGCCTGAATGCCCATCTCGTCCCGCACCGGCCGCAGGATGTAGTAGCCGCAGAGCAGGCAGAAGAAATAGACGAAGGAGGAGACGAGCGCGGCGACTTCTTCGCGCTCGACGATGTCTTTCTCGGTGGAGGTCTTGCCGTCTTCACCGACGATCATCGTGCTGCTCTTCTTGCCGAAGGGCGGATTGGCCAGCACCACGTCGAAGCGTTCGCCGGGATCGGCCGCCAACGCGTCCGCGACAACTACCGGGACTTGCTTGTCGGAGCCGATGCCGTGCAGCAGCAGGTTCATCGCGCACACGCGCGCGGTGGCCTGCACCAGCTCCCAGCCGCGGAAGGCGCCTTCCTTGAGAAGGCGCTTCTCGTCCTTGGTCAGGTTCGGATGGTGGTGGACGACGTAGTTGTACGCGGTGAAGAGAAAGCCGCCGGTGCCGCAGGCCGGGTCGCACACGCGCTCGCCCGGCCGGGGTGCGATGCAGTCCACCATCGCCGCGATCAGGGCGCGCGGCGTGAAGTACTGGCCGGCGCCGCTCTTGGTGTCCTGCGCGTTCTTCTCCAGCAGGCCCTCGTAGGCGTCGCCCTTCACGTCGGCGCTCATCGTGACCCACGTTTCGGCATCGATCAGGTCGACGATCACGCGCCGCAGCTTGGCCGGATCCTGGAACTTGTTCTGCGCCTTGTTGAAGATCAGCCCGAGCGTGCCCTTCTCGCTGCCGAGCTTCTCCAGAGCGTGACGGTAATGATCGAAAAGGTCGTCTCCGTCTCTCGCAAGCAGGGTGGGCCAGGCGTAGTCGGCGGGAACGCGGCTAGGCTGGCTGTACGGCGGCCGCGAACGCTCGTCGGCCATTTTGAGGAACAGCAGGTAGGTGAGCTGCTCGACGTAGTCGCCATAGCTCACGCCGTCGTCGCGCAGGACGTTGCAGTAGTTCCAGAGCTTCTGGACGAGAGTGGAAGAATTCATGACGAATCTCAACTAGCAGACAAGCTGAGCTGGCGTTTCAACGGGACGCGCCAATGCCCGACGGGACAACCAATGGCAGAGGCGTCAGGCGGAGGCGTGCGCCCGTACTGTCGCATACAGGAACTCGGGTGCAAGATCGAACCCGTTGTCCCACACCACCGTATCCATCTCGACGCGAATCGCCGAAAAGGCCCTCGCGTCCCGAAGTTCAGAAACAATCGGTCGCGGGTCAGCGGCAACGAAATCCTTCAGATCGGCCTCACCTTCGGTTGCATCGGAGAAGCGAACCCACAGACGGTACTCGGGCAAAGCTCGTGCCTCTGTTACCCAGATCATGGTTAGGCTCCTCAAACAAGCGGTGCGATACGCCTGAACTTACCCTCGGCCGCCAGCGTCGTCCAGTTTTCCGCCAGCTCAGCCTGGTGTATCTCGGCCCACTCCATTACGAGCCAAGAACGCGCGGCGGTAAATGGCCCTCACGCAACTCGAGCGGATCGATGCCAACAATGGCGCGAAAGTCTTCGTAGCGCACGTGGAAGTGGGGTGGGTTATGGTCGTTGAAGTACATCGTAATCACGATGCCGAGGAAGCGGCTGATTTCGGGCATGACTTGGGTCCTTGATGGTGTGGCCGTCGGGAACACGGTATCCGACCAGCCAGCGCTTCGAACGCGTGGCGGTAGTGGTCGAACAGCGCATCGCCGTCAAGCGCGAGCAGCCGCGGCCAGGCGTAGTCGGCGGCACGAGGCTCGGCTGGTTGTTCGGCGCCGCCAGCGCTCACTGGCCATCTTGGGAAAGCGGGCTACGTCCCGCTTCAGTGAAGGCTCAGGTCCGCGCAGCGGACGTGAAGCGAAGGGGCCGCTTGGTTCTGCACCGCCTCCCGCAGGATAGAACTTGGATTCTCGAAGCCAACGAGGACGTTCGACACTCAAACCACTCACCCGCGCGGCAGTTCGATTCCGAGCAGCCGCCGATACAGGGTGACGGCGTAGGAGTCCGTCATTCCAGAAACGAAGTCGGTCGCCCCCAGCAAACGCTCGTATTTGCTTTTCCCGCGCTTGAACTGATCGGGTACCAGTTCGAGGACTTTCCTGTCCGCGGCAGAGCCTCGGTCGCCTTTGGTCAGAGCAGGGACGACCCTTTCCAGCAGGCCCCCAAGCACCTCGAAACCGGCGGCCTCCACTTGGAGCACATGCGGGGCCGAGTAAACGTCTTTCTTCGAGAGGTCCTTGATTGCCTTGAGCTCGTTGGCAAAGCGCGACCGGGCGAGCAGGTCTTGCTCAAACGCGCCCTCCATGATTGCGTCGTAGTTCTCATCGAATACCCCCACCGCATCGAGGATCAGCGTATTGATCGCTCTAGCGCGCAAGTACTCGACGCGGCCTTTGTTGTCCGAGATCCCTCCATACGACCCTTTGAGCGGATCCTCGCCCGGCTCAAAGGCGAGTGGCTTCAGGAGATGTTCCGTCTTTTGAAAGGTCACCCGGCGCAGCCGGTGGCCATCCTCAAGGTCGACAATTCGATAGCAGATGTCATCAGCCGCTTCCATCAAGAATGCCAGCGGATGTCGAGCCCATGCGCCCAGCTGTTTCTGCACAAGTCCAACGCCCGTCGCTACCTTTTCGAACCACGACTCGTCCTCAGCGACAAAGCCGAACTTCTTCTCGCTCACCTTCTTCGACTTGGAAAGGCCTGGCACGACCGAGCGCCGCGGGTACTTGGTGTAGGCGCCCAGGACGGCGTACGTGAGCTGCAGTCCGCCGCCGTCGATCTTGTTCTGCAAGCGGCCAAGGACGCGGAAGCCTTGCGCGTTGCCTTCAAACGCACGGAAGTCCTCGGCCTCTTGTTCACTCAAACCATCCAAAACGCTTCCGCCGGCACCTTTGAACCAGGCTCGAATCGCCTCCTCGCCCGAGTGACCCAGCGGCGGGTTTCCTATGTCATGCGCAAGGCACGCAGCAGCAACAATGTTCCCGAACTCCTGCGGATAGACATCTTCGAGCCTTTCCCTTTCCAGCACCTTGCTCCCGACGAGCGTTCCGAGAGACCGGCCGACGCAGGACACTTCCATGCTATGCGTCAGCCGCGTCCTCACGTAGTCACTTTCAGCGAGGGGAAATACCTGGGTCTTGTCTTGAAGCCGGCGAAACGCGCTGGAGAAGACGATCCGGTCGTAATCACGCTGGAAGTTAGAGCGTGCGTCGCTGGTCTCTTTGCCGCCGCCGAGGCGTTCGGCTGAAAGTAACTGCTGCCAATGCATTCTCATAGTTGGTCGCTTTCGCTCAGCCAGTCTGCGAGCTAAGTCCTGCGTTCTTGCGCCTCTAGAAATCGCTGCAGTATGGTGGCCGAGGGGTAGCTTGACATCGAGGCAATGCCATTCGCCAGCTCCACTGGATACAGTGCACCCTCGAACTTGTGGCTCACGAGCGAGGGCAGGGTCGCCAGGATGCGGTCGAGTCCGATGAGGTCTACGGCGGTCGGCCAATCGCTGTCGGCCTGGTACGCCCCTGTAGGAACGTTAAGCACCATGTACGCACCTGGGTCGACCTTCACGTACATCTTCTCACCCCAGTTGGTCTTGAGGCCGTAAGGGTTAGCGACGTCCGGTGACCTGTAGACTTCCCGGTGCACATACGAGTGCATCAGCGGGGCGTAGGTCAGCGGCTCGCCCCGGTCGTGCGGTGCTGCGAAGCGAACGATAGACGCCAGATGGTCGAAGAATGCGCCGCTCTTCTCCTGCCCGATGATATGCACCGGGCGGTCAGTGGTCTTTGCATGCTCAAGGAAGCAGCGAATGTTGGGCACCATCTTCGAGTACTGACTACGCAGCGTCAGCGGCCCGTCCTTGATGAACAGCGTGTCGGTCACCAGTGAGCGGTCGCTGTGATGCCACATCAGCCGCACCGCAGTGAACAGCATCAGGTGCTCCATCACAAGCATATACGACGACGCCAGCGACTCCGGTGCGCTGTCCTCGCCCATCTCCATGTGGAAACCCCACAGGTCCGACAGATACACCTCGGCGCCGCACTGAGGGCATGAGCCTACGTCAGCATCGTGAGGAAGGCCTGCATCAACGTCCTTGCGGCAGTGCGGGCACTGGAATGCGGGTGAATGAGCCGCGGAGCCGAGTTCCCACTTGTGATAGGCCAGCCACTTCATGGTGTCGTAGTACGCGCCACCTTGGTCCACACGCATCGAGTCACGCACGATGTTGCGAACAGCTTCGTAGTTCGTGCCCATACTCGTGCGCACGTTCTTCAGAGGGAAGACGGTCGCGTGCTGGACACCCGCGTCCTTAAGCGCATCGCGAAGCAACAGCGGGTGCGGTAAGTCCTTGTCGATGATGTCGAGCTTGGCCTTGTCGAGCATGAGCAGCGCCGTCTTGACGAAGGCAACCTCGCGCGGGGGCTTCTGCTCCGAAACTACTGGCACAAACGAGCCGTCTACGGCCCAGACGCCGCGTAGAGGTTCGACACCCATCGGTTCGAAGGTGTGCCAGACAGTTTTCGAGGGGTCGCCATCGATCGGGGGGGCGCTCTCGAAGTCCTCGACCAGCGATCTGACCCATAGGCTCTCGATTACCGCCAAGTGCCCAAGCTTCGACGCGGCCTCAGCAGGTAGTCGCGTGCCTTGTGCGTATGGCATGATGATCTCTCGATTAGGCTGAAGCCACTGAAGGCTGGCGTGCCTCAAAGCGGAACGCCTGAGTCGGTACCACAAAGCGGTGGGACATCGTCAGCATGCGCATGTAGCCGGGCGTTCTGGCTCTCAGGATGTCATCTTCGACGCCGGCAAATGCGACCTGTACTCGGGACAGGGACTTGGTTTCATCCTGACTTGAAAGGTGACCAACGAAGAAGTTTTCAGTCTGAGCCAGCAACTCCTTGTTAATGGTCGATGGCGACTGTGTCGAATAGACAATCCCGATGTGGAACTTCGCGCCCTCCTTTGCAAATCGCGCGTAGATCCCCGTCAGATCCTTACTATCGGGCGGGAAGAGATTGTGCGCTTCCTCGAAGTACAACTGGACGAAACGGTTCCCAAGCATGTTGGAGACGAACTTGGTCTCTTGCGCTCGAAACACGGCCGTCGACAACAAATTCGAGAAGTACCGGCGAATGCTGTCGGTCGCGTTCCCAAGGTCCAGGATGACGGTGCGCCCTCCATCCATTAGCTGGAGGATATCAGTCTGGAAGTTCCCGGCATCGGCAGCGTGATAGCCGATGTAGGCGCGAAGTACCGCCGGGCCGGTACCAGTGGCTGGGTTTAAAAAGTCCAGAAGAGCGACCATATCTGGGTCAAATACTGGCCGGGTGCCGCTCATCAAACTAGGGTCGTTGGGAACCTCGCGCCTGAACCTGGCCATCACCTCAAGCTCGGCCTGGAGTTCGTCCAGATTTGTCGGACTCGCGGGGGGCTGGGCTTGGCGAACAGCGGAATACGCGGCAGCTCTCAGCGGCGGATTGAAGTGGCAGTCGAAGTGCCGCACGTGTTGGCTCGCGATCAAACGCAATTGCCGCAGTCGAGCTTCGTCCGCCCGGAACCCGGCCTTGTTTAGAGACGCCCAGTACATCTGAACCTTGCGCACTGCGCGGTTGCGGTCGGAGTCGTTCATACCCGGCAACTCTCCGAGGTCCGGAAGGCTGACGCTCGCGAAGCTGCGGATGTAGTTGGATCGCTGGTTGTCCTGCTCCAGCAGTGACGCGAGGACTTCGAGGCACGCTGCTGGCTGCTCGTAGAAGTTCAGTCGAAGCGGTCGGGACGGCGTGTTTGGCCTCGGTGTTAGCGCGTACACCTCGCAACGGGTCTCATTGGCTGAGCGCAAGGAGCGGTTCCCGTCCTGGGGGTTGTCGTTCGCGTACTCTCCATTGATGTCGAAAATCAACTGACCCACTGAGTTGTCTCCTTCCGTGGCGTCGAGCATTGCCTGTGCGAGCAACTTCACTACATTGGACTTGCCCAGGCGCGTCTTACCGAACATCGCCGTGCGGCAGCCCTTGAAGTCCCGCATGGAAATCTCGACCGGAATGTTCGTGACAGAGCCATTGCTATACAAGCCGCATTCCATCGTGCGCAGCGTGCCGATAGTGGCGCGTTGCTCGTGCTTGACCATGCCGTTGACGATGAGACGCAGCAGCGCGTCGTCGGGTGCAAATACCTTGTAGCGGTGGGCGCTTACGACATTGTTGACGTCACCGGAGAACTGCAACTCGCGCATATTCTGCGGATTCGCGTAGAACATACCCAGCACGTCGCAGTCAAGCGCACCCCATTGCAGCTCGCTTTGGGTCCAAACGTCGAGCTCGGGCATCGACTTCTTATGCAACTCGAAGTAGGTCTGCTGCACTTGGTTTGAAAGCGGCGTCGGTGACACTCCGGTGACTCGAAGGAGCGTGAAATGCGGGGGTGTGTTGCCTGCGTTTACCGGAGTCATGATGAGGAACGAGCCCCGCGGAATCCCGCCGACTGCCACCTTGTACGGGTCGCTAGTGATGATCTTGGCTGTGTCGAATCCCAGATCTAAGACGTAGCCGACGAAGCGCATGTCTTGGGTACGCCGTGCCTGCTCGATCTGCTCTTCTCGCTGCAAGAACGCTCGAAGCGCGTCGATAGGATTTCCCTGCGTGGCCGCGGTCGTGACGAGGTTTCCCAGTGTGGCCATTGATGTCGCTCCCTAGATGTTGGCCCTGATGATGAGTTCTTCGAAGTAGCGGCGGCTCGAGTTATCGGCCGATATGCGCGAGTAGCGCGATACTGCTTGCAGGTCGAACAGGTTGCCAGCGTAGAGATCGCGCACCGACTGATGGTTGGCGTTAGTGCACAGCACCTTGGCGCCCCGTGCGATAGAACGACGAAGTGACGCAGCGAGGCGCTCCTGGTCGGCCCATGAGAAGAGCACCTCGTTGTACTTGCGAAATCCGTTAAGGTTGTGGCGGACGGTGTAGGGCGGATCGCAGAAAACGAAGTCGCCGTCTTGGGCTAGGTTGACGAGCGCCTCGAAGTCTCCTGCGATGAGTTCGGCCCCTTGTAGTAATCGGGACATCCCTTCGAAGTCGTCTGTCTCTATAACGACCGCGTCCTTCGTGCCCCGAGGTACGTTGAACTGGCCCCGCTGATTAACGCGGTAGATGCCATTGAAGCAGGTGCGATTGAGGTAGATCAGCCGCGAGGCCTGCCGTGCAGGGTCGCTAGGTATGCGATCGCGGAGCCAGTAGTAGTACGAGTCGGCGTCCTCAAGATGCCGGCGCTGCCTGTACTTCAGGCTGTTCTGGACGGCTTGCCAATCGGCCTTAATGGCTTTGTAGGCATTGATCAGTTCCGCATTTACATCTCCGAGCAATGCGTTGTATGGACGTAGGAAGAAATAGACAGAGCCAGCCCCAAGAAAGGGCTCGATGTACCTGTTATAAGATCTCGGCATCAGTTCTGTGTGGTTGCAAACGAACCAACGTTTGCCACCTGCCCATTTGAGAAATGGGACGATCTCTGTGCGTATGTCTCGATTGGTCATACAAGCAGGCATGCGCTCGGCACTGAATAGTCAACTGGGGAGGCGGCGATCAGCCGGGGTAGGTGCGCGAACTCGTTGCCCTTGCCGAACGCTTCGCGCACGATCCTGACGATGTCTTCGGTGTGGCTGTCGTCCCCGGATCGAGTCCGGGGCAGGCTCTTGGCGGTCACCAGCTCGGGCATGGCGCGCACACGGGCGAGGAAGGTGGCGAGCTCGTAGGGCGCACGAGGTTCATTGGCGGCGCGCGTCTGGACCCCGGCTTGCGCGGGGGTGACGGAAATCCAATCCGCCAGCGTTTCCGGGCGGTGGAAGGCGAAGACGTTCCGGGCACGCGGCCCGGGTCGTGGCCATTGGTGAAGTGCGTCTCGGCGCCGGTGCTCTCATACACGAAGGGCAACGGGCGGCGCCACGCGGGCAAGCTGGCCGGCAGGCCCTGCGGCATAGCGCGCGGACTGGATCTCCACGCCAGTGAGCGTGGCGCCACCCTTCTTGGCCTCGATCACGCCGGCGGCTTTGCCGTCGATATAGAGCAGGTAGTCGGCGAAACCTTGGCCGGCGCCGAGCGGAAACTCACGGATGGCCACACCGCGAGCAGCGTGGATGTTGGCGTTCGCCACGTCGCAGACAAGCCAGCCCGCCGCGCCCAGCAGTGCGTCGATTTCGACCCGGGTTTCTTGTTCGCTGACCAACTCTTTTCTGCCCGCATTCCCCGATATGATGCTAGCACAAAGGCGACAGGAGCGCTGACGGGGAGCGGTGGTGCGCTGAAGGAACGAATCGCGCGCCGGAACGGCGCCGTGTGGACTCCGGGGAAACCTGGTCGGGGTGAGAGGATTCGAACCTCCGACTCCTGCGTCCCGAACGCAGTACTCTACCAGGCTGAGCTACACCCCGAAAAAATTGCGCCGGCATGGACAGCTCTGCCGGCTTCGATTGCACTTCAACGGGACTTCAGAAACTCCGCGAGACCGCGAAGTCGCACAATTGTAGCAAAGATTCCTTGAACGTTGAACGCGGCAGGTCGGCGAGCGCCGCGCCGGCCATGCGGGCCTCGGCCTGCGCCAAGCTGCGGGCGTAATCGAGGGCGCCGGTCTCGCGGATGATCTCGAGCACCGGGCCGAACTCGCCCGATCCCCCGCTCTCGATCACGCCGCGGATGAGAGCGGACTGCGCCGGCGTGCCGTGCGCGATGGCACGAATGAGCGGCAGCGTGGGTTTGCCCTCGGCGAGGTCGTCGCCGAGATTCTTGCCAGTGGTATCGAGGTCGCCGGAATAGTCGAGCACGTCGTCGATCAACTGGAACGCCGTGCCCAAGTGCATGCCGAAGCGTGCGGCGGCGTCTTCGCGCACACCTTCGCTGTGCCCGAGAATGGCCCCGATGCGCGCTGCCGCCTCGAAGAGCTTCGCGGTCTTGTAGCGGATCACCCGCAGATAACCCTCTTCCTCGATCTCGGGATTGTGGCAGTTCAAGAGCTGCAGCACCTCGCCTTCCGCGATGATGTTGGTCGCGTCGGCGAGGACTTCGAGCACCCGCATGTTGCGCACTGCGACCATCATCTGGAAAGCGCGCGAATACAGGAAGTCTCCCACCAGCACGCTCGCCTCGTTGCCGAAGAGGGCGTTGGCGGTGGCACGGCCGCGGCGCATTTCGGAGGCGTCCACCACGTCATCGTGCAAAAGTGTGGCGGTATGGATGAACTCCACCACCGCCGCCAGCGTGTGATGGTCGCACCCCTGGTAGCCGTGAGCGCGCGCCGACAGGCACAGCAGCGCAGGCCGCAGGCGTTTGCCGCCGCTGTTGACGATGTATTCGGCCACCTGCCGGATGAGGACGACGTCCGACTGGAGATTACGGCGAATGGATTCGTCCACCGACCGCATGTCGTCGGCGACGGCGGCGCGAATCGCTTCAAGGGAGGACACGGCGCGGAGCACGAGAAAAAGGCAGGATGGTAGGCAGCGCGTTCGCTCGGGTCAAGCCTGCCCCAGGGGCAGGCGTTTCCTCGCCGCGCCCGGAGCAAGGGTTGAGGCGGGCACCCCGTCGCGATATACTACGCGGCTTTTCAAGAAAGCTACGTCTCGGAGCGGACATGTTCGCGGTCATTAAAACCGGTGGAAAGCAGTACCGTGTCGTCGATGGCGACCAGCTCAAGGTCGAGAAGCTCGCGGGCGAGGTCGGCAGCGAGATCATGCTCGACCAGGTGCTCGCGGTCGGCGAAGGGACCGACGTTTCGCTCGGCACGCCGCTCGTGGCCGGCGCCTCGGTACGCGCGATCGTCGTCTCCCACGGCCGGCACGACAAGGTGACCATCTTCAAGATGCGCCGGCGCAAGCACTACAAGAAGTCCCAGGGTCATCGTCAGAGCTATACCGAGATCCGCATCGACGGCATCACCGTCGAGGCGATGAGAGCAGGGTAATCATGGCACACAAGAAAGCAGGCGGCAGCTCCCGCAACGGACGCGACTCCCAGTCGAAGCGCCTGGGCGTGAAGCGTTTCGGTGGCGAAGTCATCAAGGCAGGCAGCATCATCGTCCGCCAGCGTGGCACCCAGGTGCACCCGGGCGAGAATGTCGGGATGGGGCGCGACCATACGCTCTTCGCGAAGGTGGATGGTCAGGTCAGGTTTTCGGTAAAGGGCGCTGCGAATCGCAAGCTGGTGAGCATCGTCCCGGCCTGAACCGCACCCGATCAAACGAGGCCCTATCGTCCGCGGTAGGGCCTTTTCTTTTCCCCTTCGTTCCACCTCGGACTGCCATGAAGTTCATCGATGAAGCCGTGATCGAGGTTCACGCCGGCAAGGGCGGGGACGGCATCGTGAGCTTCCGGCGCGAGAAATACGTGCCGCGGGGCGGGCCGAACGGCGGCGACGGCGGACGGGGCGGCAGCGTCTATGCGCTAGCCGATCGCAACACCAACACGCTGGTCGAGTATCGGTTCGCGCGCCTGCACCGGGCCAGGAACGGCCAGAAGGGCATGGGTTCGGAGTGTGCGGGGCGGGGCGCCGACGACATCGTGCTGACGATGCCGGTCGGCACCATCGTGACGGACGTGGACACGGGCGAAGTCGTCGCCGATCTCTGCCGTCACGGTCAGCGGGCGCTGCTCGCGCGCGGCGGCGGCGGGGGGCTGGGGAACGTCCATTTCAAGTCGAGCACGAACCGCGCGCCGCGGCAGTGCACGCTGGGGGAACCGGGCGAAGCGCGCCGCCTCGCGCTCGAGCTGCGGGTGCTGGCCGATGTCGGATTGCTGGGCCTGCCGAACGCGGGCAAGTCGACCTTTATCCGCGCCGTCTCGGCGGCGCGTCCCAAGGTGGCGGACTACCCGTTCACCACCCTGCACCCCAACCTCGGCGTGGTGCGCGTGGACGAGGGCAGAAGCTTCGTGGTCGCAGACATCCCCGGACTCATCGAAGGCGCCGCCGAGGGCGCCGGTCTCGGGCACCAGTTCCTCCGCCATCTCGCCCGCACCCGGCTCTTGCTGCACATCGTCGACATCGCGCCCTTCGATCCGGAGGCCGACCCGGTCCGCGACGCCGCGGCCATCGTCGAGGAGTTGCGACGCCACGACGAGTCTCTGTTCGACAAACCCCGTTGGCTGGTGCTAAACAAGCTCGACCTCGTTGCCGAGGATGAGCGCGCCGCGAAGGTGGAGGATTTTCTGCAGCGTCTCGGCCGCCTCGAGAGAGTGTTCACCATCTCGGCCCTGACGGGCGACGGCTGCCGCGCGCTATGCTTCGCCATCATGGATTACCTCGACGCTCACCGCGCGCCGGCAAACAGCGATGAGGCGCAGATCGCGCCCGACGATGCGTGGTCCGAATCCCGCGAGGGCTGACCGCATGCGCTCGCGCCGCGCGTATCGGAGGAGTCGCTGATGGCATCCGTGCTCGCCACGGCCGAGCGGCTCGTGATCAAGGTCGGCAGCAGCCTCGTGACCAACGAAGGCCAGGGACTCGACCACGGTGCGCTGGCAGGCTGGGCCGAGCAGGTCGCCGTGCTGCGGCAGCGCGGTCGCGAGGTGATCCTCGTTTCGAGCGGCGCGATCGCGGAAGGGATGCAGCGGCTCGGCTGGAACAAGCGTCCGCGCGCCGTGCACGAGCTTCAGGCAGCGGCGGCGGTCGGGCAGATGGGGCTCGTGCAGGCGTACGAGTCGTGCTTCGCGAAGCACGGTCTCATCACGTCGCAGGTTCTGCTCACCCACGACGACCTTGCCGACCGGAAGCGCTACCTGAACGCACGCTCCACCCTGCGCACGCTGCTCGAGCTCGGCGCGATTCCGGTCATCAACGAAAACGACACCGTGGTCACGGACGAGATCCGCTTCGGCGACAACGACACGCTCGCCGCACTCGTCACCAACCTGGTGGAAGCGGACGTCCTCGTCATCCTCACCGACCAGGCCGGCCTCTATACGGCCGACCCGCGGCAGGACCCGCTCGCCGAGCTCGTTCGCAACGCGAGCGCCGGCGATCCCGCGCTCGAGCGCATGGCCGGCGGCACCGGCAGCGACATCGGTCGCGGCGGGATGCTCACGAAGGTCATCGCCGCCAAGCGCGCGTCCCGCAGCGGCGCCCACACGGTGATCGTGTCGGGACGCGAGTCCCAGGTGCTCGTGCGCCTGACCGCGGGGGAAGCCATCGGCACCGAGCTCGCGGCGGTCGCCATGACGCTGGCCGCGCGCAAGCAGTGGATCGCGGATCACCTGCAGGTGAAGGGGCGGCTCGAGCTCGACGCGGGGGCCGCACACGCCGTGCTGCACGAAGGGAAAAGCCTGCTGCCGATCGGCGTGCATGCACTGACGGGGGAGTTCGAGCGCGGCGAGGTGGTGAGCTGCATCGATCCCGCGGGGCGCGAGATCGCCCGCGGGCTCGTCAACTACGGCGCCGCGGAGTCACGCCGCATCCTGCGCGCGCCGAGCGCCGAGATCGAAGCGAGGCTCGGCTACGTCGACGAGCCCGAGCTCATTCACCGCGACAACCTGGTTCTGCTCTGACCGCCCGTGGGCGGGCGCACAGGCGCTGCACGCAGCCAGTCAGAAGCTGTTGTCGCCGCGAGAGTACATCCCCGATTGAAGGGCGCGTATCGCCTCGCCGGAGCTTCTCACCGGCACCTTCTTCGGACAGAAGAAGTCCTTGAACAGCACGATCCGGTAGCGGTTGATCTCGGTGAACGTGATGGGACGCCACTCGGGTCGCTTCACTTCCGACCAGGTGCCGTCTGCGCGTCCCATGGCGTAGAGCTTGTACGCGTAATCGGAGCAGTCCATCCCTTCGTAGCTGATACTGCGCGCGCCGCTCGGCGAGACGACGACGGCCGTGTAGCGAATCATCCAGTCCGCGCCGATGCTGATGGACGCCGCGTCGACATAATAGGCGTTGCGGGAGGCACCGCCGATTTCGAAACCCAGCAGCCGATCGTCAGCCGGAAAGGGCGGCAAAGCGAGCGCATCCTCCTTGCGCGTGCCCCCCTCGTCCGCGCTTTGCTCGTCGGGATCGGGCACGCGCAGCCAGCGGTCTTCCGTGCTCCTGCACGCGGTCAATGCGACGGCCGCCGCGAGTGCGATCGATGCAAGCCGAGTGTGGGCGGACGTCATCGCGAGAGCTCGCGGGCTCAGTGTTCCTGCAAGTCGCCGGCGAGAGAGGCCTTCGTCTGCGGATCGGTGATGTCCACCGTCACCGGGTAGTGGCGATGATCGATACCCATGGCGAGCCGCGCGCCCGCCCGCAGCGCGGAGCGCATCTCCCCGGTGAGCTCGAAGCGCAGGAAGTGGACCGACGACGTCTTCTCCTCGTTCGAGCGCTCGAGATCCTCGTCGGCGATGGCGTAGACCTTGTCGCAGCCCTCCACCCGGACCCAGACGTGGCTCTCTACGCCGATCAGCTGCGCGAGCATGCGCCGGCGCTCATCCAGCTCGGTGTATTCCACCAGCATCGTCGCCTTCCAGTTGGTGCCCGTCGGCACGAGCGGATTGTAGGCGGAAAGCTCGTCTTCGATACCCGCTTCCTCGAAGATTTTCTCGATGCGCAGCATCTCCTGGATCTGGTAGCGGATCGTGAGCTCGTCTTCGAAGATGAGCGTGACGTTCGGCCCGAGGGCCACGGTCCGGTGTTTCTTGTGTGCGATCACCCTGGCACGGAAATCCTTGCGTGTCCGCGCATAGACCTCGAGGGGCATCAAGCTGTCTCGGGAGATCACTGGCATCGTCGGTTTCCTTTTTTCCACGCCCACGGCATGGGCGGTCTCAAGTGTCCTGCAGGCCGTAGGCCATTCGAATCAAGGTGAGGGGGTGGGCGAGCGTGGCCTGCGTGAGGCCGCCCTCGTGTGTCCCCTGTTCGATGTGGCGCCCGCCGAGCTGACAATCGGAGCTCAGGTAGTCGGGCTTCGCCGCCGCCATCGCCTTGAACACCGGCTTGCCGATCTTCATGGCCATCGCATGGAATTTCGTTTTCGTGCCCCAGGCGCCGGAGTGTCCCGAGCAGCGCTCCACCGTCGTCACCGTCGTATCCGGTATGAGCTTCAGGAGCTCCTCTGTCTTCCTCCCGATATTTTGCACACGCAAGTGGCAGGCGACCTGGTACGCGACTCGGCCGAGGGGGCGCTTGAAATCGGTCTTGAGCAACCCGTCCTTGTGGCGGGCGACGAGATACTCGAACGGATCGAACATCGCTTCGCGCACCCGCTGTACCTTGGCATCGTCGCGGAACATGAGCGGCAGCTCCTGCTTGAACATGAGCGTACAGGAGGGAATCGGGGTCATGATCGCGTAGCCTTCGTCCGCGAACTGCGCCATGCGCGGGATGTTGTGATTCTTGCGCTTTTCGATCTCCTCCAGCTCGCCGTTTTCCATCTGCGGCATGCCGCAGCATTTCTCCCCGATCAGCACGTAGGGAATCTCGTTGTGGTCGAGAATCTGCAGCAGATCGAGCCCGAAGCCCGGTTCGTTGTAGTGCGCATAGCAGGTATAGAACACCGCGACCTTGCCCGGGGTCCGCTCGCCGTCTCGCACCGGATAAGCCTTGCTCCCGGGCGCAAGCGAAGTGAAACGCTTCGGCGCGAACTCCGGAATCCACGCGTTGCGATCGACGCCGAGCGTCTTCTCCATCACGCCGCGGACGGCGGCCATCCGGTTCATCGCGTTGACGCTGCGCGTGACCACCGGAATTCCCGCGAGTTGGCCTACCATATCGGTGTTGTTGAGCGCCCTGTCGCGAAACCGCGTCCTGCCCTGCCGATTGCCGACCGCCTTGGCGCGCAGCATCAGGTGCGGGAAGTCGAGGTTCCACGGGTGCGGCGGCACGTACGGACACTTGGTCATGAAGCACATGTCGCACAGGTAGCACTGGTCGACGACCTCCCAGAAGGCCTGTTTGTCGACTGCGTCCAACTCTCCAGACTCACCGTTGTCGATCAAGTCGAAGAGCGTCGGAAACGCACCGCACAGACTGACACAGCGACGACAGCCGTGGCAGATGTCGAAGACCCGCTCGAGCTCCTTGAAGAGGCTCGTCTCGTCGAAGAAATCGGGATTCCTCCAATCGATCGGGTGACGCTTCGGCGCTTCCAGGCTTCCTTCTCGGACGGTCATCCTGGTCCTTTCGTGAGGGTCCGACGGCGAAAAAACACCGCGCGCCCCGAGGCGCGCGGTGCGGGACACTGCAGCAAGACTCAGTCGGCCAGACTGTCCAGAGCCTTCTGGAATCGATTGGCGTGCGAGCGCTCGGCCTTAGCCAGCGTCTCGAACCAGTCTGCGATCTCGTCGAAGCCCTCGTCGCGCGCGGCCTTCGCCATGCCCGGATACATATCGGTGTACTCGTGCGTCTCACCGGCAATGGCCGCTTTGAGGTTGTCCCGCGAGCCACCGAAGGGGAGATCGGTCGCGGGGTCGCCACAGGTTTCGAGGTACTCGAGATGTCCGTGGGCGTGGCCGGTCTCGCCTTCGGCGGTGGAGCGGAAAACGGCCGCCACGTCGTTCTGGCCTTCCACGTCCGCCTTCGCAGCGAAGTAGAGATAACGGCGATTGGCCTGCGATTCGCCGGCAAACGCGTACTTGAGATTGTCGTGAGTTTTGGAGCCTTTCAGTTCCATTGCTGCCTCCTTGCTACGGGTGGGGTTACTGTCGACAGCCGCGACCGGTCGCACCAGCGTGCGGCGCCGAAATCGGTTTAGACTAAATCTAAAGTATTCAGGGAGAATAGGAGCACGCGCAGCGCGTGTCAAGGACGAACGTCTGCGCCAAGCAGGCGCCACGAACCGACGCTTGCACCGGAGCGAAATGCCCGCTCGAGAGCGTTGCGCTACTTCGTTTTCGCGAGCATCGCCTCGACCTCGGCAAAGGTGCGCGCGATCTCGGTCGTCTGGATTACTACCCCCAATTGCCGCGCGATCTGCGACGCGGAGAAAATGCCGCGCACCTTCTGCCGGCGCTGCTCGTCGGCATCGACCACCACCGCGTGCTGACGCCCTGCCGCCTTGAGGGTGGCAACGATGTGGCCGACCTTGGCCTGTCGGACGTCATCCATCTGCAGCACGTGCAGCTCTTCCTGCGGGGTCATGACGTCCCGGATCAGCACGTCTGCCCGCCGAATGCCGCGACTGTGCACGACCTGCATCGGACGCTCGCCCAGAACGTCCGCGGCGGAGATCACCCCCTTCACACGGCGCGCCTCATCCACCACCAGGAGCAACCGCACGCCGCGCCGCTTCATGCGCTCGTTGGCGACATCGATCGTCTCGTCGACATGGCCGGTCACCGTCGTCACCCGCTGCAGATCCGTCATGCAATCCAGCGCAGGGCCGTCCAGCGCGACCCGGGCCGGCAGGCTCTGGCTCGGCTCGTGGTAGGTGACGTCGCGCTCGACCGCGGTCGCGGGCAGGGGAATGTACTCGCGCAGCATGCTTGCGATCCTCCTCTAGATAGGGGGCCGCCCGCCGTGATCGACGCGCTCGCCCTCACGCATCGTAGGAGGAGTGGATCAGTAGTTCAAGAGGGCGTCCAGTGCGTGAGCCCGTCGCGCCGACCCGGCCCCGCCCGGACTACCCATTCGCGGGCTACCGCACGCCGGCGCCCGCACGACCCCAGCGGCTCGAGCGCGCCGGGAGAAAGCGCGCGAGCTCGGTCAGCGCCTTCTGGTAGACGTCGCGTTTGAACTCGATCACGGATTCGAGGGGCACCCAGTACTCATGCCAGCGCCACGCGTCGAACTCCGGCCGCGTGCTGGCGCGGAGCGACACGTCGCAATCGCGGCCCACCATCTTGAGCAGGAACCAGATCTGCTTCTGGCCCCGGTAACTGCCTCGCCACTCTCGCCGCACCCAGTGCTGCGGCACATCGTAGCGCAGCCAGTCCCGGGTCCGGCCGAGGATCTTCACGTGCTGCGGGTGCAGGCCGACCTCTTCCGTGAGCTCCCGGTACATCGCCTCCTCGGGCGTCTCACCCGGCTTGATGCCACCCTGTGGAAACTGCCAGGAGTGCTCCCGGACCCGCTTGCCCCAGAAAACCTCGTTCCGGTTGTTGCACAGGACGATTCCGACATTGGGTCTGTACCCATCCCGGTCGATCATGCCAACCACCTGTAAATTCAAGACTATTTGCATCGATTGTGGCACACTTCCGGGGTGAAAAAAAGCGCTTCCTGCGCCCGTTGGGCGTGCGGCGGGGAGCTCTCGACAGGCCGCCTGCTTCAGACAAGAAGACGCCCCGAATGATGCGGATTCTGCTCCTTCAACCGTGCCACGAACGCCGGAAACTCCAGGCCGTACTGCGCTTCCAGCTCACGCGCCCGCTGCTCGAGCAACTTCCAGGTCGGCTGCCCCCGAGCGCGGACGAAAGCCATCACGATGAGGTTGCCGCGTTGCTCGTCGGTGAGGCGGAGCAGCCGTCCCGGGAAGGCTCGCTCCAAGAGCCGCAAGTGAGGATCGAGACCCGGCCTGCCGCTAAAGAGGTTCGTCACCAGAACTCCGTCGTCGGACAGGGCGCGCTCGCAATCCTCGTAGAAGGCCTTCGTCGCGAGCTCGGGCGCAGCCGCATCGGTGCGATAACCGTCCACCAGCACCACATCGGCAGCGCCCGCCAGGCTTTGCACGTATGCCGCCCCGTCCCCTATCTCGACCTCGAGCCGCCCGGACGCCTCGGGAAGCCCGAAGAACTGGCGCGCGGCGGCGACCACGCGGGGATCGATCTCCACCGCGATCACCCGGGTGTGGGGCATGCGGACATGCATGAACTTCGCGAGCGAGCCGCCCCCCAGGCCGATCATCACGGCGCGTCGTGGCGGCGGCACGAACAGCAGGAAAGCCAGCATGCAGCGGGTGTAGGAGAGCTCGAGGTCGTTCGGGCGGGCCAGCCGCATGGCGCTCTGGATGGTGTCGCTGCCCAGGTGCAGATAGCGCACGCCGCTGCGCTCGCTCACCTCGACGCTGCCGCGAGCAGCAGCCTCTTTGTGGATGCGGAAGGGGGAGTATCTCGGCATGGCGCGACCGGATGTGCTGCGAAGGCGACGACGCGATATCGCTAGAATAAGGGTTTTTCGCGAGCGGGGAGCCCATGCGCGTCAGTCAGTACTTCATCTCGACCCTGAAGGAGGCCCCGGCGGAGGCGGAACTCGCGAGCCATGCCCTGATGCTGCGCGCGGGCCTCATCCGCCGGCTCGGGAGCGGGCTCTACACCTGGATGCCGCTCGGGCTCAGGGTGCTGCGCAGGGTCGAAGCCGTCGTGCGCGAGGAAATGAACTGCAGCGGCGCCATCGAGCTGCTCATGCCGGCGGTCCAGCCCGCCGAGCTGTGGCAGGAGTCCGGCCGGTGGGACGTGTTCGGCCCGCAAATGCTCAAGATCCGTGACCGGCACGAGCGCGACTTCTGCTTCGGGCCGACGCACGAAGAGGTGATCACCGACATCGCGCGCCGGGAGATCCGCAGCTACCGCCAGTTGCCGCTCAACTTCTACCAGATCCAGACCAAGTTCCGCGACGAGATCCGCCCCCGCTTCGGCGTGATGCGGGCGCGCGAGTTCGTCATGAAGGACGCCTACTCGTTCCACGTCGACCACGCGAGTCTCGAAGAGACGTATCGGGTGATGTACGAGACCTACCGCCGGATCTTCACGCGCCTCGGCCTGCGCTTCCGGTCGGTCGCGGCCGACACCGGTGCCATCGGCGGCACGGGCTCGCACGAGTTTCACGTGCTGGCGGATTCCGGCGAGGATGCGATCGCCTTCTGTCCCGACTCCGACTACGCCGCCAACGTCGAGCTGGCCGAGGCGCTGGCACCCAGCGTGCCGCGTCCCGCACCTGGACAGGCGCTCGAACAGGTGGCGACGCCGGGCCGGAAAAGCATCGAAGAGGTGAGCGATCACTTGGGCATCGCGCCCGAACGCATCGTGAAGAGCCTGATGGTCGTGATCGGCGACGGACGGGAATGTCTCTTGCTCGTCCGCGGCGACCACACCCTCAACGAAATCAAAACCGCCAAGGTGTTCAGCGCAGATCAAGGTTTCCGCTTCGCCACCGAGTCCGAGATCCGTGGCCGCTTGGGCGCCGGTGCCGGTTCGATCGGTCCGGTGGGCGTGGACCTCCCGGTGATCGCGGACCGGGCGGTGATGGCGATGGCCGATTTCGTGTGCGGTGCGAACGTGGACGGCTTTCATCTGACCGGCGTCAACTTCGGCCGGGACCTGCCCGAACCCTCCCAAGTGGCGGATCTGCGCAACGTCGTCACCGGTGATCCCTCGCCGGACGGAAAAGGCCGACTCGAGATCTGCCGCGGTATCGAGGTCGGACACATCTTTCAGCTTCGCACCAAGTACGCCGACGCGATGGGCGCCACCGTCCTCGACGAGAACGGCCAGGCGCGCGCGATGGAGATGGGCTGCTACGGCATCGGCGTCTCGCGCATCGTCGCGGCGGCGATCGAGCAGAACCACGATACGCGGGGCATCGTCTTCCCGGAGACCATGGCGCCGTTCGCGGTCGCGATCGTTCCCATCGGGCTCGGCAAGAACCCGCAGGTAGCAGACAACGCGGGTCGCCTGCACGATGCGCTCGAACGGGCGGGCATCGAAGTCCTCCTGGACGACCGGGACGAGCGCCCCGGCGTCATGTTCGCGGACATGGAGCTCATCGGCATTCCGCACCGGATCGTGGTCGGCGAGCGGGGCTTGAAGCAAGGGGTCGTCGAGTACCAGGGTCGGCGCGATGCCGCTGCGCAGCAAGTGCCGACGGCCGAGGCAGCCGCGTTCATCGCATCGAGACTATGCGCGCACTGAAGCTCATCGCATGCGCCGCGCTGCTGGCTCCCGGCATCGCACTGGCGGGCGCCCAGGCTGAAGAGCCGTTGTCGGCGAGCGTACAGGCATCGCTGCAGAAGGCGGTCAGCGATCGCGCGGTATCAGCGCTCGTGGCTGCGTCGGATGCCGACGCTCGCGGGTGGCTCAGCGCGATCTCGCCGCGGTTGGAGCGCCAGATGCCGAACGAGACCTTGCGCCTCGATTTCCTGAGGACGGTCCACTACGAGGCCTCGCGTGCCGGCCTCGAGCCCGCGCTGGTGCTGGGCTTGATCCAGGTGGAAAGCGCCTTCCGCAAGTACGCCGTCTCGACGGCGGGCGCCCGCGGCTTCATGCAGGTGATGCCGTTCTGGGTGACCGCCATCGGCAACACCGAGCACAACCTCTTTCACCTGCGCACCAACCTGCGCTACGGCTGCAGCATCCTCCGCCACTACCTCGACATCGAGCGCGGCAATCTCTTCCGCGCCCTCGGGCGCTACAACGGCAGTCTCGGCCAGCCCGACTATCCCAACCTCGTCCTGGGCGCCTGGCGGGCCTGGCAGATTCCTGCCACCCGCACCGTGGAATTCAGGCCCGCGGGGCGGCCGTCTCCGCGTACGCCCTGAACGTGCGCAGCGCCCGCGCCGCGCTCACTTCGCCGTCCCGATAATCGCCTCGACCTGCTTGCGCGTGATCGCGCCCAGGTGGGTTTTCACGAGCCCGCCCTGCGGATCGTAAATCAGCGTGGTGGGCAGGCCGCGCACGCGCGCGAATTGCTCCGTGACCTTCTTGTCGCCCAGCACGATCGGATACGAAACGAGCATGTTGTCGGCGAACTCGATCACCTCCTTCGGATTTTGAAAGTCCATCGCGATTCCGATCACGACGAGATCCTTGTCCCGGCGCGCATCGAAGAGGGCGCCGAGATCCGGCATCTCCTCGAGACAAGGCGGACACCAGGTGGCCCAAAAGTTCACCAGCACCCATTTTCCCCGGTAGGCCGAGAGCCGGTGGGTCTTGCCGTTGGCGTCGGTGAGGGAGAACTCCTGCGCGCCGGCCGCGCCCGCGAAAGAGACCAGTAGGATGCAAAGCAGGAGCTTCTTCAAGAAGGTTCCTCACGCGGCCACGATGCGGCCGTCGCTGCCGCGCGCGGCGCCTGCAGGTGCCTCGGGAAAGAAAAGCGACGCGAGCGGCACGGCGAGGTCGCCGCTCGAACTCGACTCCATCCGCAGGAGGATGTTCCTCACCTGGTCGCAAGTCCGGCGGCACCGGCACGTCCAGCGGCGCGAACACGAAGCGCTGGAAAACATCCGCCAGCATGATCTCGGCTGCGTCCCGGCCCAGTACCCAGCCACCGCGAACCGCTTCGCAGACCCACTGGCAGTGCACGAGCTCGACCAGCAGCGCCTCGGTATCTGCCGCGGTCAAGCCCGCGGTCTTCTGCAGCCGGACCGTGGACAGAACCGCGCCGGTGCGATGGGCGAGCGCGAGCTCGCGCAGCAGCGCCAGCACCCGGTAGAACCGATGTCCTGCCAGGAGTTGCCCGGCCTGCGCCCCCGCGCGCCAGTCCGGCAGGACGGCGACGACGACGGCGCCGCACAGAACGATGAGCCAGGACAGATAGATCCAGAGCAGGAACACCGGAAAGCTTGCAAAAGTGCCGTAGACGAGCGTGTAAGTCGGGAACAGCGTCAGATACCGGGTGAAGCCGACCTTCAACACTTCGAACACGAGGGCGGCCAGTACGCCACCGACGAAAGCGTCGCGCAGGGCGATCGACCGATTGGGGACCATGGCGTAGACGAACGTGAGCGCGAGCATCGCCAGCACGAATGGCAGCCCCTTCAGCAGCATGCCCTGCATGCCGGGCGCGACTTGGCCAAGATCGCCGGACAGCGCGAGCAGCCACGACGTGACGGAGAGGCTGCCGCCCACCAGAATCGGACCCACGGTGAGCACGGCCCAGTACAGCGCGATGCGCACGGCAAGGGATCGCGGTCGCCGCACGCGCCAGATGCGGTTGAACGCGTCGAGCATCGTTTGCATGACCAGCACGGCGGTGATCGCGAGACCGATGATGCCGAACACCGTGAGCCGCGCGGCGTTCTCCACGAACTGCCGCCCGTAGACCGTGATCACTTTCGATGCCGCCTCGGGCACCAGATTGGCGAGGAGGAAATCCTTGATGAGATCGGTGAGAGACGCGAAGACCGGAAACGCCGAGAACACCGTGAGCGCAATCGTGACGAGCGGCACCAGGGCAAGCAGCGTGCTGAAGGTCAAGCTCGCTGCGGTGTCGAGCAGACGCTCCTCGCCCACGCGTTCCCACACCAAGCCCGCGAGGACACGCATTCGTGCGATCGCGGCGGGAACCGACGCGGAAAGTCGCTGCCTCATGACGCGACATATGATACCCGCGATTCCCTGAGCCACCCCTCGTGCACGAAGTCCTCGTCCTCTATTACAGTCAGAATGGTGCCGTGAGCAGCATGGCGCGCCTGGTCGCTCGAGGGATCGACGAGGTGGCGGGGTGCTCGGCCCGCATCCGCACCGTTCCGAAGGTCTCCACCGTGTGCGAAGCGGTCGCGCCGGTGGTCCCCGATGCCGGCGCCCCGTACGTCGAGTTGAAGGACCTCGAGGAGTGCGCCGGTCTCGCCCTCGGCTCTCCCACGCGCTTCGGAGCCATGGCGGCGCCGCTCAAATACTTTCTGGATGGCACCTCTTCGCTGTGGCTGACGGGCGCCCTCGCCGGCAAACCGGCCGCCCTCTTCACATCGACAGGCACGCTGCACGGCGGCCAGGAGACGACCCTGGTTTCGATGATGCTGCCGCTGCTCCATCACGGCATGCTGATCCAGGGTCTGCCCTATACGCTGCCCGAGCTCTGTTCCACCACGAGCGGCGGAACGCCTTACGGCGCGAGCCACTGGGCTGGACTGACCGGCGAGCGTGGCCTCACCGACGAAGAGAAGAAACTCTGCGTCGCCCTCGGTCGCCGCCTCGCCGAAACCTCGGTGAGGCTCGCCCGGTGACGCCAGGAGACAAGGCCCGCCGCCTGTTGCGCCGCTGCCGCTTCGGCGCGCTCGCCACGCTGTCGCAGCGCCTCGCGGGCCATCCTTTCGCCACCGTCGTCCCCTATGTGCCGGACCAGGCGGGCCGTCCGCTGCTACTCATCAGCGGTCTCGCCGAGCACACGAAGAATCTGCGGCAGGATCCGCGCGCAAGCCTGATGGTGCACGCCGACGGCGAGGACGTGTTGGCCGCCGCGCGCGTTACCTGCGTCGGTCGCGCGGAGCGGCTGGAGGATCCCCCCGCGCCATGGGTGGAGCGCTACCTCCGCTATCTGCCCAAGGCCCGCGGTCTGCTCGAATTCGGCGACTTTGCGTTCTACCGCATCGAGCCGGAGGCGCTGCACTGGGTGGGCGGGTTCGGCGACATCCAGTGGATCACCGCGGATGCCTGCCGCGCGCCCGCGTCGACGCTGGAGCAGGCCGAGTCCGGCATCCTCGATCACATGAACACCGACCACTCGGAAAACCTGCGCGACTATTGCCGCTTCGTGCACGGTCGTGAGGTGCTGGAGGTGGAGATGACGGGAATCGACTGCGATGGCTTCGACGTGCGTGCCGACAGCGACCTGCTGCGCTTCGATTTCGACGCACCCGCGACCACGCCCGAGGCCACGCGGAGCGCCTTGGTCGCGCTCGCACGCCGGGCGCGCGGATAGGCACCGCGTGGCGCGAAATTCGGCGCGCTACGCGCTCGCGGCGTCCGCGATCCTGGTCGCCCTGGCGCTGCTCATGATTGCGTGGGAAGGCTGGATCGCGCCGATTCGGCCCGGCGGTTCGTGGCTGCTGCTGAAGGCGCTGCCCCCGCTCCTGCTACTGCCGAAGATCTGGCGCGGCGAGGTGTACACCTTCAAGTGGGCGCCGCTGGTGATGCTTTTCTATTTTAGCGAAGGCGTCGTGCGTGCCTGGTCGGAGGCCGGCGCGTCGCGGCTCGCTGCCAGCCTCGAGATCGCACTCGCGGTCGCATTCATCGCCTGCTGCTGGATGTATATCAAGGCGCAGCCGCGGGTGCCGGCTTGAACGGCTGATCAGCGAGGGCCTCGGTCAGTCGGTTCGTGTCTGCCGGACCGACCACGCGCACGGCATACCGGGCCGCCGCGCAAAATCGTGGCAACGCCGCATCCACCACACCCATCGCCGCCAGCGCGGTCGGATCCTGGACCGGGATCGGGCACGACTTCACGAGCCAGAGCGTCGCGGCGCCGAGCTCCTGCGCGAGCCACGCCGCAAGGCTGTCCGCAGTGACGTTCCAGCTTTCCGCAATGTCTTCGGCATCGGCAGCAGCACGGAAGGGCATCCAGACCGGAACGCGGCCACCCTGCAACGCCTCGCGAATCGCTCCGATCGACGCGGCGGGGACGAGAGACGTCTCGAGGGCAGCGAACAATAGACCGCATTGCTCCATGGCGAGGAGCGCCATGCGATGGGCCGTGCGGTCGTCGATCCCGGTCTTCTGCTGCGCCATGCGCACGGCATCCGCAAACGGACCACCGCCGGGCACCACCACCAGCCGGCCGCCCCCGGTCGCGGCGACCCGCAGCCATCGGCGCAACACATCCGGTGACGCGATCAGGCTGCCCCCGAGCTTGACGACATGCAGCACAGGAGGGCCTAAAGACGCGCGGAATTGTCCGCGCTTTGCTGCAGCAATCGCAGCATCGCTGCCGCCTTGTCGAAGGATTCCTGATACTCCTCCTGCAGCTTCGAATCCGCGACGATGCCGCCCCCGGCCCAGAAGCGAACCGTGCCGCTGGAATGGACGAGGGTGCGGATCGCGATGTTCGTGTCCATCGCACCGTCGAAACCCAGATAGCCGATCGCGCCGCAGTAGACCCCGCGCCGATGGGGCTCGAGCTCCTCGATGATCTGCATCGCACGAAGCTTCGGCGCACCCGTGATGGAGCCCCCCGGGAAGCAGCCGCGCAGCAGGTCGACCGCGTGGAACTGCGGCCGCAGTCTGCCGGCTACCGTGCTCACGAGGTGGTGCACCGTTGCATAGCTTTCGACGTCGAAGAGCTTGGGAACCTTCACCGAACCCAGCTCGCAGGTCTTGGAGAGATCGTTGCGCAGCAGGTCCACGATCATCAGGTTCTCGGCGCGGTCCTTGTCGCTCTCCTTCAGCACTTCGGCGAGCGCGGCATCGAGCCGTGGATGGCCGGCCCGGGGACGCGTGCCCTTGATCGGCTTGGTCTCCACCACGCGGTCGCGCAGGCGCAGGAATCTCTCGGGAGAAGCGGAGAGGATCTGCGCAAAGCGCAGATTGAGGTACGCCGCGAACGGTGCCGGATTGATGATGCGCAGCGCCTGGAAGGCCACCCACGGGTCGCCGGTCGCAGCAGCCGCGAAGCGCTGGGCGAGATTGACCTGGTAGCAGTCCCCATTTGCGATGTACTGCTGGATCCGGTGGAACGCCCGCGCATAGTCTTCCGGCGTGAGGTTCGACGCGATGCTGCTCGTAACCCGGAACGGCACGCGATAGCGCTCGCGCGGCGGCGCCGAGAAGCATGCGACGAGCGCCTCCCAGCGGCGCGATGTTGCGGGGTCGCGGCCGGCGCCGACGAGCCAGGTGCGACGCTCATGATGGTCGACCACGCATGCCCAGTCGTAGACGCCGACCGCCATCTCCGGAAGCTTCTCGGCATCCTCGGCAAGCGTGGGCAGGCGCTCGAGGCGACGCCCCAGATCGTACGCGAAGTAGCCGATGGCGCCCCCTGCGAACGGCAGCCTCGGGTCCGGTTCGATCGCAGGACCGAGCTCGCGCTTCACCAGCTCGAAGGGGTCTTCCGGCGAGAGCTCGACGCCGTGGCGGCCCCGGATTTCCGTCACCTTCGCGCGCGTGACGAGCGTTGCCGTCGGGTCCGCAGCAAGAATGTCGAAGCGGGAATGCCCGGGCAGGTGCCGTCCGCTATCGAGAAATACGGCCCACGGTTCATCCGCAATGGCCTCGAACAGGGCGACTGTGTCCTCTCGATAAGGCAGCTCGGCAATCAGGGGCGGCATGGTTTGGAGGCCAGTTAGCGCAGCTCCGGGACGTTTTTGGATTGTACGTATCGGACCGCTATTTTATCGCCGGGCTCCCGAGAGCGTCGTGCCGAGCAGGTGTGCGACCGCGAACGCAGGCGCTCCGGCCATGACGTCCTCTGCCCGTGCGCCGGCAAGCGGCGCGAGGGCTGCGAAATCGACGTATGGACGGCCGAGCCGCGAGGCAAGCTTCCGGGCAAGGAAGCTGCCCACCCCCGCGCCGACGACCGCCGCATGTGCTGCCAGATCGCTTCGCGCGGTCACCCGCGTCGCGGCGGCGACCAGCCGCTCGAGCTGAGCATCGGCAAAGAAAGCCGCCAGCTCCGTCCACACCTCGATCGGCGCCGACGCCGCATCACGCCCGACCATCCGCGCCATGCGCCGCGCACTGCCTTCGATGGTTTTCGGACCGCCGTCGGCGCTCGGGTGCAGATCGGCGCGCTCCGGCAACTCGCCGGTCAGACGGTAGACGTCCGCCGTGGTCGCGAAGTGCTCCGCCATGAGACCAACCTCCCGACCCTCGATTGGGGCGCGCGCCGCAACGGACATGAGGGGGGTACGCGTCACCCCCGTATACACGAGCTCATCCGCCGCGAGCCGGGTGAAGTCGTCGTGACCGATGGCGCGTGCGTCGCCGCCTGCGACCGGCACCAGGTCGGCCGTCGTGCTGCCGACATCCACCAGCAGCGCATCGTCCCTCACCGTCGCGACGTACGTCGCGGTCGCAAGCCAGTTGGCCGACGCAATCTCCGCCGCCGCGTCCGCCGCCGCCGGCACGGGGACGAAGCCCTTGCGCCCCGCGAAGAGGTGCAACTGCCCGCTTGGCACATGCGCGGACAGGGCATCGACGATCGCGAAGATCCCCACCGCACGATCGGCGAAGCAGTCGGCGAGCTCGCCCGTCATGGTGACCGCGTGCGCGGCCGGCGACTCCGTGATGTGCCCGAGCGTCTCCGCGATCGCGTGGTCGAGGTGGGCCATGCCCTGCCACAGCGGACAAGGCAGCTCCAACGCGAACTTCGCCGCGCCGTCGCCGTCGACCAGCACGGCCTTCAAGTGGGCGCCGCCCACGTCCCAGCCGAGCACCGCTTCACCCACCGACACGCGGTGACTCCACGCCGACCTCCACACTGCGCATCGCCGTGGGCGGCGCGGGCAAAGGCGCGGTATCGTCGAGCAACCCGAGCACCCACGCCGCGGGGTTTACACCGAGCGACTCGCGCAGCCCGACGTACGAAGTGGTGAGGCGTGGATTCACCTCCAGCACCATGGCTCCCGCGTCGCTCAGGATCATGTCGACGCCGACGTAGCCCCACAGGTCCGGCAGGGCCTCGGCGATCGACTGTGCCAAGCTCGCGAGGGGCGCCTGCCACGATGCCAGACCGTTTACGGAACAGCCGTGGAACTGGAGTAACCCGCCATGCCGCGTGACATGCTGGCGATTCACCCCGAGAATCACGGCATGCGCGTCGCGCACGAGCAGCGAAAGGCTCGCCGCCTCGCCCTCGACGAAGGGCTGCAGCACCGACCGCGGGTTGCGGCCGCGGGCGTCCCAGTCGATGAGCGCGGTCTCGACGTCGGCATGGACCCGCGTGTCGGTACACCCTGCGCCGTCATCGGGTTTCACGACCGCGGGACCCGCAAAGGGCGGCACGGCCCCCGCGGGATCGAAGACCGGCACGATCGGCACGCCGAGTCGGGCGAGCGCGGCCGCCGTGCGCGTCTTGCTCGCCGCCACCGCGATGGCTGCCGGGCGACTGCCGAGAAGACGGCCGCCCCGCCCTTGCACGTCTGCCGAGAGCCGTTCGAGGACGCCGTCGGTCTCGGGGGCAATGATCCAGGTTGCATGCGAGGTCCCGACGCAGTGGCCAAAGAGGCGCCTGGCCTCGCCTGCATCGCGTGGCACATGAACTTCGACGCCCGGCGGCAGCGGCTCGGCGCGCAGATCTCGGGTCACAATCACTTCGATCCCGGGCACGTCTCGCAGATCGCGCACGACTGCACGCACCATGAGCTCCCCTTCGTGCGCGAGGGATCGCGGGAGTGGCCGGTCGACGAGCCCGCCACCCGTGATAAATTCGTAGACGAATATCCGCATCGATCGTGCAGATCATCCCCGTCATCGACTTGCAGGGCGGTTGCGTCGTGCACGCCCACAGGGGCCAGCGTGCAGCTTACGCGCCGATCCGATCCTCGCTCGCGGACGGCGCCGATCCGGTCGACATCGCGGCGGCGCTGCTGCGGCTCCATCCATTCGCTGCACTCTATCTCGCCGACCTCGACGCGATCCAGCGGCAGGGCGACAACACCGCCGCGATCGCCGCGATCCGCACGGCCTGCCCTGGCGTCGCGCTGTGGATCGACACGGGTATCTCCGATGCCGCCGAATTCCGCGCGTGGCAGGCAGCGGGCTGGGGACGCGCCGTGATCGGCACGGAGTCCGTCGCCGACCCCGCGCTCATCGCCGGACTGCGCACCGTGGAAAAGGGGCCGCCGCCCGTGCTGTCCCTCGACTTCGGCACGCGGGGCGAGGCGCTCGGCGCGATCGATGCCCTCGCCCAACCGTCGGCCTGGCCGGACGACGTGATCGTGATGACGCTGGCACGTGTGGGCGCGGGTGCCGGTCCGGACGCAAGCCGCATCGCAGCGGTCCTGGCGGCGGCGGGAGAGCGCCGCGTCTACGCCGCCGGCGGTGTGCGCGGCGCAGACGACTTGCACGCGCTGCGCCGGCTCGGAGCAGCGGGCGCCCTCGTCGCGTCGAGCCTGCACGACGGGCGCCTCACGTGCGCGGACCTCGCGCGGATTGCGCTGCCCTAGGAGTGCGCTGCGAACGGGTGCGGCGTCGCTCGCGCCTTGGCGAGGACCTCCTGCACCTTCGGCTCGCCGGCAACCGCGCGCTTGATCGCGAGTTTGGTCGCCTCGTAGTTGTAGTCCTGGATCTTGTTGTCGTCCTCGGCCAGCCAGTGGATGAAGACACCCACGCTGAGGTAGAGGTCGTTGGCCTGCTGCGCCGGAATGGTGCCGTCGGCGACGCAGTCCGTCACCGCCATGGCGACCGCCCGCTGCGCCGGCCCGAACATCTGCACCGCCTGCTTCGCGCCCTTGATCGTCACCTTGTTGAACATGACGGCGTTAGGCTTCGCCGCGAGATTCGGAGCCACGACCGCCAGCAGTGTGGTGAAGCCGTCCTTGTTGTTGGCGAGCGCGTTCGCGAACGCGCGCTCTGCCGCCGAGCCGCGCGGCCCGATGATGAGGTCGATGTGGGCGATCTCGTTGCCCTCCCCGACCAGCGCCTCGCCGACCAGCACCCGGTTGATCCCCGCTGCGGGGGCGGCAGCCGGCATCGCCTTCGAGGCAGGGGTCGGCGCCGGTCTCGGCGGAGGCGCTGCCGGCGCGGCCGGCCGCGCGGGCTCGTGCTTCTTGCCGCCACCGAAGATTCCCAGAATCGCATCCCAGATCGACATCGCTATGCCCTCCCATTTCGTTTCCCGCGGCCGGAGTTGCGGCACCGGCCATCCGGGAAATCGAGACGTGAAAGAACGGCCGGCGGACCTCTGCCGGCCGTGCGCTTCAATTTCAGACGTGGCCGGCGAACGGATGCGGCGTGCTCTTCTTCGCGATCACGTCGGCGGCCTTGGGCTCACCGGCTACGGCGCGCTTGATGGCTTCCTTCGTCGCTGCGTAGTTGAAGTCCTGGATCTTGTTGTCGTCCTCGGCCATCCAGTGGATGAACACACCCACGCAGATGAAGAGGTCCTCGGCTTCGGCCTGGGGGATGGTGCCGTCGGCAACGCAGTCGGTCACCGCCATCGCCACGGCGCGCTGGGCTGGGCCGAACATCTGCACCGCCTGCTTCGCCCCCTTGATCGTGACCTTGTTGAACAGAACGGTGTTGGGCTTTGCCGCGAGGTTGGGCGCGACGACCGCCAAGAGGGTGCTGAACCCGTCCTTGTTGTTGGTGAGCGCGTTGCAGAACGCATACTCGGCGGCGCTGCCGCGCGGTCCGATGATGAGGTCGATGTGGGCGATCTCGTTGCCATCGCCGACCAGCGATTCACCTACCAGTACCCGATCGATCTTTGCCATCTGCCTTCTCCTTCTTTGGGGTTGACGAACAACTGTGGATTGGAGAGCCGCGATCACTCGCGCAGACCCGTCCCATGCATCCACGTTCCTTTGCGCAGCGGGACCACGACCGCGTCCCGCTCCGAAAACTGCTCTGTGAACTGCCCCTGCAGCCGGGCAGCCAACAAACTCGCCACGGTGAGATCGGCGCTCGTCCCGGGATTGATGCCGCGCGCCTTCAGTGAAGCGTCCCACGTCTCGACGAGCCTCGCCGCGGCGACATCGTCTGCCGCGGTCCACGCCGCCTCGAAGGACACCGCTTCGTCGCTCACCTGACGGGCGAACTCGATCCCGTGCTTGCGTGCGACGTGGGTGTCGGGGAAACGCGCGAGCCACGCCAGAAAGCAGCTCACCGCCGCCTGCTCCGCGCTGCCGTGGCGCTCGAACGCCGCCAGAAACCGCCGCACGCCGAACCGGAAGACATCGCCGAACCCGTGCGCATACTGCCGGGCGATCGTATCGCGATGCGCCGCCTCGCGCATCGCCTCGAGCAGGCTCGCCTCCGCCGGACCGCGCACATCGAGCCGCGCGGCCGCGCCCAGGCCGGCCGGACGGGCCTGCACGATCGCCCGGAACGTCTGGGTGGCATCGTCGCTATCGAGTGCCGCGAGCACGCGGCCGGTCGCGCGTTCGAGCGTCTCCCCGGGTCGCGCCGTGAGCGCGGCGTGGGCGAGCGGCGCCGCGAGCAGGACGATGCCGAGATTGGTGTTCATGCCAACGCGGCTCGCGGTGGCCGCGACCGCCGCGGCGATGCGTTCGCCGACCTTGCGCCCCGGTTCCGACAGCGGTGCCGCGATGGCCTCGGCGCTCGCGAGAAAGTCGTCCGCGCGCATGCCGTGACCGGGGCTCGCGACGCTGACGTTGCCCGGCTTGGCTGCCGCCACGTCGAGCCGGCAGGCCCACCGCACCGCGTCCGCGATCACCGATGCCGTCAACATACGGCCGCGAGCTCCTGTACGATGCCGCGTTCGCGAGGGCGGTGGAGGAAATCGTCGGCGAGCGCCACGGCGATGTCAACCCCTGCCACGCTCTGCAGACCCTTCCAGGCAGGGATGCCGTTCACCTCGATCACCCAGAGCCGTCCGTCCTCGCCGCGCACGATGTCCACGCCCGCGTAATCCGCGCCCACTGTCGCCGTTGCCGATTCCGCCAGGTGCGCGAGCTCAGCGGTAAGCTCGAGCGCTTCGCAGCGCCCGCCCTTGGCGACGTTGTTGACCCACGAGGCGCCGCGCCGCAGCATGGCCGCCACCGCGCGACCCGCGATCACGAACACCCGGTGATCGTGCCAGCGACCGTCGCCGCTTTCGATGTAGCGCTGCAGATAACACACGTGGCGGTACTGCTCCATGCCCGGAATGTCCATGCCTGCCGCAAGCCGCCTCAGCCCCGTACCCTGCGAGCCGAAGAGCGGCTTCACCACGACCTCCCGGCCGGCCGCACTCTCACGGCGCAGCACCGCGCGCGCCTCGGCGGCGCTTTCGGTCACCCAGGTCGGCGGCGTCGGCACGCCCGCACGTTGCAGCAGGAAACTGGTCATGCTCTTGTCCACGGTACGCTCGATCGCCCGCGCGTCGTTGTATACCGGCACCCCGAGCGTTTTCAGCGCGTGCAGAATGCCGAGCCGGAAGGTCACCTGCTCGAGCGTTCCGCCGGGCACGCCGCGCACGAAAACGCCTGCCGGCAGTTTACCCGCAAAACCAGGCATGACGATACCATGCTCGGAGCGGTCCAGATCGATGCTGCACTCGCGCAGCGACACGTAGCGCGCCTCGACGCCCCGCGCGGCGAACGCGGCCCGCAGCCGGGCGCCGTGCCAGCCCGGCTCGTCGGTGCAGATCGCTAGCTGGCGCATTCCGCCCCCGTCCGACTGCTTCAATCGCCGAACGACGCCGCCAGGAGCGCGTCGTCGACGGCGCCGGCCCGAAAGACCTTGCCGGTCCTCGCGTTGCACACCACGGCAGCAGCGGGTGCGAAGAGATTCGCATCGATCTTGTAGAAATCGTATTGCACCGCCTTGAACACCTCCGCGAAGGGTCGTCCGTAATCGCCGCAGGCGCTGGAAGGCAGCCGCTGCGCGAGGTCCTGCGCCGCATCGTCCTCGGTGTCGACGAAGAGCTCGACCACACCGCCGAAGATGATGGCATCGTTGGTGCGCCCCATCGCGTGGAGGAAATCCGGCGCGGGCGGCGGTACCGGCGCCGAACCGGACCCGTCCTGTACCTGTTCGAGCGGGAAGCCGAGGGTATGCACCTTGTGCAGTGCCACCTCGAGCACGCGCGCCGCGATCTGCACCACGCCCGCGAGGCTCTGCGTCGGCGTCAGGATGAAGGTGAGATTCTCGGGCTCGATGCCGCAGTCCCGCGTGACCTTCTCGACTACGGCAGGAGGCGGCGTCTGGCCGACTTCGAGCACGAGGCAGGTCGCATCCGCCGCGTCTCGGTAGCCGAGCTCCCTGAAGAGCGCCTCCTTCACCGACAGCGAGCGCCCCGGTCCTGACCCGAGGGCGCGAAACGCGCCCTTCCCTTCGCCGGCGGAGAGACTCCACCCGGCATACTGGCTGCCCAAGCAGGCCAGAACGGGATCGGACGCGAGCACGCTCACCCGGAGCGGCCAACGGTGCGGCGTCGATATGAGCCGCACTTCGCCCATGCCGCCCAGGCAGATCTCGGCGATACGCCGCCCGGCTTCGAGCCCCCCCACGTGCGCGATGCCGGCGTCGACGATGCGGCAGCCGCTCGCATGCGTCGCAACGCCGATGCGCAGCCGCGCGGCATCGCGCACCAGCGCCTCCACCAGCGGTTGCGCTGCGGCGTTGATGCTGGGACGCGCGCGCGCGTCGTCCGCCGCCCGTTCGGGCACGTTCATCTCTTCCCTCCTCCTCTTCCAACTACCGCGTCATGCGGCAAGCGGCATGACGTTGCGCCGTATGATTCGGCTTCGCTCGTCGAGCTGTTTTCTGACTTGGGGCACGCTCGGTCCAGCGGCGTGCACGGTACAAATCGGCGCGCCCGGCGCAAACAGCGCACCGGGTGCCGGTCGATCGCCGACCCACTCGGGCCAGCGCAGTCGCGGTGGGAGCGTGAGCGCAGCCGGCGCGTACACGACGGCCTGCCCGCGCACGGCGTCGGGTTCGATGCGACCCTCGGGCAATCGGCCGGTGCAGGCGTTTACGTGCCAGTCGAAGAGCCCCCCCGCCGCACGGGCGTCGTAGAGTTCGGCGGTGGCGGTGGGGCGCGGATTGATCTCCAGAAAATGCGGCTGACCCGCTTCGTCCAGGATGAAGTCGATGCCGTTCAGGCCGACGAGCCCGGCCGCCCCGGTGAGCCGCGCGACCCAATCTTCGACCTCGGCACGCGCCGCCGCCGGGACCGACGCATCCGAGAGGGCGCCGCCGAAGGAATAAGGCCGTCGCACACAGTCCGCACCCGCGGGCCATTGTTCGCTCACGCCGATCGGCCGCGCACGGCGACCGTCGGCGACGAAGAGGGAAGACAGGTTGCGACCGGCAACGAAGCGCTGGAAGTAGCGACCGGGCCGGGGCTTCGACCCGCGGCTCGCCGCGCCCACGTGGGCACCGCCGGCGCCGCCGGCCTGCTTGACGAGCCAGCCACGCGGGTCGGACGGTGGCTCGAAGCGAACCGCCGGCGCGGAGATACCAAGAGACCGCAGGAGAGGGAACAGCGTCTGCGGCGCCTTCACGCGCGCGACCGTCTCCGGAGAATTGCCGAACAGCCTGCGACCCGCCGCGAGGCGCGCGAGGAGACGCACCCTGCCCTCCAGCCCGGAGCCGAAGACGAGGCCCGCGCACGCCCCCGGCGCGGCCAGTGCCGCCGCGGCATCGAGCAGTCGACGCGAGTGAAACCGGAGCGCGCGATCCGCAGCCACCCGCCGCACCGCATCGCAGCACGCCGCGGTGTCCGAGTCCGCGAACAGATCGAGCACGACCGCGCGCGCGCCCGCACGCCGCGCCATCGCGGCCAGGGCGCGACCCGACACCGAGACGATCAGGAACGGTCGCGTGTCACGCCACATACTTGCGCGCCATCGCGAAGGCGTCGCGGAAATCGAGGTAGAGCGGCTTCTGCGCGTCGAGCATGGCCTCGAACAGGCCGCGCTGGACTTTGTACTTGATGTCTCCGACCGCGAGCGCCCCAATGCCCACGGCCTTGCCGGAAGCCGGCTGCGAGCGGTGCGCCCTTGTCCATCACGCCGACCCCCTCGATCCCGGCGGGTGGTACCGCGTTCACGTCGCCGGCCACGAGCAGTCGCCCGGCCTGCGCGAGCTCGTCGCGCGAGAGCACCTGGATGCCGGCCTTGGCGGTGGCCAGCACGACATCGACGGTCTCGATCAGCGCCGCCTTCTGCTCGCTCGAGCCTGCTTCGGCCGGCTGCGTGGAAGCACCGTAGCGCGCGTTGCATACTTCCGAGGTCATGCGGGCGCGATTGGCGCTCGAGTGGCTCGCGATCATCACGTTCGCGCCTGCGCCCGAGGCGAGCACTGCCGCGGCAGCCCCCACCGGGCCGGTGCCGCCGAGAACGAGCACGTTCTTGCCCTGGAAATCGGTTTGAAACTTCTGCTTGAGCTGGGCCTCCGCACACGCCACGAGGGCAGCCGCGGTGGTGAACGCTCCGCTCGGATCCGCGAATACCGACACCTCGAACGGCGGCACCATCGAGCTGCGCGCCGCGTCCAGCATGTCGGCCGCCAGACCGATCTCGCGGCCGCCGATGAAGATGCCCGTGCGCTTAACGCCGGAGGGTCCGCGCGAGAAGATCGCGTCCTGCGTGAGCGGTTGCACCTGGTCGAGCGTGGCATCGGTATACGGCACGACCGCATCGTAGCCGGCGTCATACGCCATGTTCACGTCGAAGGGGCTGACGTTCCGGGTCGGGGTCAGCATGTGCAGGATGTAGAGTTTTTCCATGATCCCCGTCGCGAAAAGTACTGCAACTAGCGCGCGCGCTGCGCTGCGCTCAGGCCCGCGGCCCGGGCGGGCTGGAGCGCGATCTCGCCGCCCCGATTGCGACCGCGGGCGATGACGAACGTGAGCCCCGCGCCCGCGAACTGCTTTTCCAGCAGGGCGACCGATCTGGCGGCGAGCGCTTCGGACTCGACCACTCCGAATCCGGTCGGGCCCCAGGAGCTCTGCCCGATGCAAGTCACACCCTCCGCCTCGAGCCGCGCCAGCGCCGCGGCCACCAGTGCACTCGCGAACCGCCCGCCCTGAGCGGACGCGAAGTGGTCGCCGACGATTCGCTGCAGCTCGGCGACCGCGCGCCCGAATTCGAAGAGGTCGTGCTCGGCCAGCGCCGGCAGCAGATTCATCATCACCAGGCGGCACAGGTGCGCCGCCCGCGCCTCGGGGAACGGCGGCAGCGCGCGGAAGGCCGCCTTCTCGGCCGCGCCGTGCAGCCCCTGCGCGGCCGGGTGCAGGATCAGCACCACGCGCCAGTGCTCGGGAAACTCCAGACGACTGGTGATCGGCGGTGGCGCATCGGCTGCGCCCCGTCCACCGTCGACCAGGAATCCGCCGCGCTCGAAGGCGCCGATGCCGATGCCCGAGCGGCCGCCGCGATCGAGAATTCCGGCAATGTCGCGGGGCGTGAGCGCGAGTCCGAACACCTTCCCAAAGGCGCAGCCCACGGCGAGCGCGAGCTGCGTGCCCGACCCCAGCCCGGCATGCTCGGGAATCCCGTCCAGCACCACCACACGCATGCCGGGCCGCACCCCGGTCGCCTCGCGCAGCAAATCGAGCGAGCGCAGCACGCGGCGCATCTGCGGCCCGTCGGCTTCGACCCGATCCGCCCGGGTGGCGCAAACGCGGGTACGGATCCCCTCGAGGGTGAGGCCCACGCTGCCGAAGCGGCGGCCCGCCCCACTGCTCAAATCCATGAAGCCCAGGTGCAGCCGTCCCGGCGCCTCGACGATCACGCCCTCCTGACGCACTGCGGAAAGCGGCGGCGGGCTCATGCCTCGCGCGCCCGCGCGAGGCAATGCGCGGCAGCAATCGCTATGCCACTGAGATTCGCCTTGCTGTTCGGATGAATCGGCGCGCCCATGGAGCGAAGCCTGCGACAGGAGCGGAGCAGAGTGTCCCACGCCGGGAGCAGTCGGCGCCCAGCGCCGAGGTGCCCCAGACTGGGGGCCCGGAGGGAATGCAATCCATCTGAACTATAGCAAATCGAATCGCGCACCGGGTCTTCTTGTACACCCGCTACGCCGCGTGCAAACGCCTTCGAATCGCGGGTACACTTCGACGGTTCGCCGCAACGATCACAGCGCCAGTGCTCCGCGCGGCCCCGACACCGGCGTCCCTCCCGATGAAGAGCCTCGCCATCGAGCGACACGACGTTCCCTGTCCCTTCTGCGGTCTCGCCTGCGACGACCTCGCCATCGCCGTCTCGGCGGACAGTATCGAGGTGCGGGCCAACGGCTGCCACCTCGCGGCGTCCGCGTTCGCGCGCGCCGGGCGCGGCGCAGCGCAGCAACCGCGGGTGAACGGTGTTGCGGCGCCGCTTGCCGACGCGGCGGCGCATGCCGCGCACATCCTCGCTGCAGCGCACCTGCCCCTCATTGCCGGGCTCGCGACCGACGTCGCCGGCGCCCGCAGCGCCCTCGCGCTGGCCGACCGTGTTGGCGCAACGACCGATCACCTGGGCTCCGCGGCCAAGCTGCGAAATCTGCTGGTGCTGCAGGATGCCGGGTGGATCACGACCACGCTCACCGAGGTGCGCAACCGTGCCGATCTCCTGATTCTGGTCGGCACCGACGTCGTGAGCCGGTTCCCGCGCTTCTTCGAGCGCGTGGTCTGGGTGGCGGATGCGATGTTCGACCTCGACCCCGGGAAGCGCGAGATCGTCTATCTCGGCGAGGCCGCGCACACCGACGCGGGCATCGCACCCGACGGCCGCGCGCCGACCGTCATCCCCTGTGACAACCGCCGCCTGGGCGAAGTCCTCGGCGCGCTGCGCGCCGTCCTGGCGGGCCGGCGCGTGCCTCGGGACGAGATCGCGGGCGTTCCGCTGGCGGCGCTCGACTCCCTGGCGGCGCGGATGAAGCAGTCGCGGTATGGGGTCGCGGCGTGGTCCGCGGGCGATCTCGATTTCCCGCACGCCGAGCTCGCGGTGCAGACACTGACCGACCTCGTCCGCGATCTCAACCGGACGACCCGATTCAGCGGCCTGCCGCTGGCGGGCACCGACGGCGACTTCACCTTCAACCAGGTGCATACCTGGCAGACCGGTTTCCCGTTCCGCACCAGCATGGCATCGGGTCACCCGGTCTACGATCCTTATCACTACGGCACAGACCGCCTGCTCGCGAGCGGCGAGGCGGATGCCTTGCTGTGGGTGTCGAGTCTCAACCCGGATCGCCTCCCGCCTGCCACGGCGGTCCCCACCATCGTTCTCGGCCACGGCAGCATGGCGCTGCCGCGCGAGCCGGAGGTCTTCATTCCCGTCGCCACACCGGGCGTCGACGACAGCGGACACTTCTACCGCGCGGACAAGGTGGTGGCGCTGCCGCTCCGCAAACTGCGCGAATCGTCGCTGCCGAGCGCCGCGGCGGCGCTCGACGCAATCCTCGCCGCGCTCGGATGACCGCGACGATGCTCAAGCTCAAGGGCGGAACCGTCGTCGATCCCGCCCACGGCGTGCGCGGCGAGGTGCGCGATGTCTTCGTCCAGGACGGCCGCATCGTCGCGGACCCGGGTCCGGCAGGGCACATCGAACGCGACATCGACGCGACCGGCATGATCGTGATGGCGGGCGCAATCGACCTGCACACCCACATCGGCGGCGGCAAGGTGAACATCGCCCGCGCCATGCTGCCGGAAGATCACCGCGGCGACCTCGTCGACCGCACCGCGCTCACCCGCTCCGGCTGCGGCCACGCGGCGCCCTCCACGCTCACGACCGGCTACCGCTATGCCGAGATGGGCTACACCGCCTGCTTCGAGCCGGCCATGCTGCCGATCAACGCGCGGCAGGCGCACATGGAGATGGGCGACACGCCGATCGTCGACAAAGGCGCTTACGCGATGCTCGGCAGCGACGACTTCCTGCTGCGCATGCTGGCGGCGAACGCGGAGCAGCAGGCGATCAACGACTACGTGGCCTGGACCATCACCCACGCCCAGGCGATCGGGCTCAAGGTGGTGAACCCGGGCGGCATATCAGCGTTCAAGTTCAACCAGCGCATGCTCGACCTCGACGAAGCGCACGCGTACTACCGCGTGACGCCGCGCCGGATCCTGCAGATGCTCGCGCGGGCCGTGCACGAGATCGGCGTGCCGCATCCGCTGCACGTCCACGGCTGCAACCTCGGCGTGCCCGGCAACGTGGACACGACGCTTGCGACGATGGACGCGGTCGAGGGCCTGCCGATGCACCTCACCCACATCCAGTTCCACAGCTACGGCACCGAAGGCGATCGCAAGTTCTCCTCCGGCGCAGCGCGCATCGCGGAGGCCATCAACGCCCGCCCGAACATCAGCGTCGACGTCGGCCAGATTCTGTTCGGCCAGACCGTCACCGCGTCCGGCGACAACATGGCCCAGTTTCGCAACGCCGGCGCCGGCAGCCCGAAGAAGTGCGGTGGTGATGGACATCGAGTGCGACGCCGGCTGCGGCGTCGTGCCGTTCAAGTACCGCGACCAGAACTTCGTGAATGCGCTGCAGTGGGCGATCGGGCTGGAGATTTTCCTGCTGGTCGACGATCCGTGGCGCATCTTCCTCACCACCGATCACCCCAACGGCGCGCCGTTCACGACCTATCCGCATCTCATCCGCCTGCTGATGGACAAGACCTTCCGCAACGAGAAGCTGGCGGGTCTCAATCCCGATGCGCAGAAACTTTCGAACCTCGGTGCGATCGACCGCGAGTACTCGCTCTACGAGATCGCGATCATGACCCGCGCGGCACCCGCGCGCACGCTCGGGCTCGCGGACCGCGGCCACCTCGCGCCCGGCGCGGCGGCCGACATCACCGTGTACCGCCCCGACCCCGACCCCGAAGTCATGTTCGCCAAGACCGGCCTACGTCTTCAAGGACGGAGAACTGGTGGCACGCGACGGCGCGATCGTGAAGGTGACGTGGGGCAACACCCACGTGGTGAAACCGCCCTACGATGCCGCGATCGAGAAGCAGCTCGAACCGTACTTCGAGCGCTATCACACGATGCGCATGGGCAACTTCAAGATCGGCGACGACGAGATGTGCGAGTGCGGACACGGGTCGAAGCTGGTTCGGCACGCATGTCGGAAGGCGTGAAAATGGGAAGGGGGAAGCGGGAAGGCGGAAGGGCAAAAGAGCGCGCGGCACGCGACCATCCCGCCTCCCGCCTCCCGCCTCCCCTCAATGCAATGAACCTCAACGGCGTCGACATCGACGACACCTTCGCGGAAGCCTTCGGCATGAAGGCGACGCGGGTGCTCGTCACCGCGCAGAACCTGCAAGTGGGCGTACCACGCCGCGAACGCCGCGACCGGCTTCGCCACGTCGGTGATCGCCTGCGGCTGCGAGGCCGGCATCGAGCACAAGCTCGAGCCCGGCGAGACGCCCGACGGTCGTCCCGGGGCGTCGATGCTGTTCTTCGCGATGTCCGGCAAGGAGCTCGCGAAGCAGGTCGAGCGCCGCGTCGGCCAATGCGTGCTGACATCGCCCGACGAGCGCCGCGTTCGCGGGCATCGACGACGGCGAACCGATTCCGCTGGGCAAGAACCTGCGCTTCTTCGGCGACGGCTTCCAGATCTCCAAGCTGATCGACGGCAAGCGCTACTGGCGCGTGCCGGTCATGGACGGCGAGTTCCTCGTGCAGGAGACGACCGGCATGGTGAAGGCCGTGGGCGGCGGCAACTTCCTGATCCTCGCCGACTCGCAGCCGCAGGCCCTGGCCGCCTGCGAAGCCGCGATCGCGGCCATGCGCAAGGTCCCGAACGTGATCATGCCGTTCCCCGGCGGCGTGGTGCGCTCGGGCTCCAAGGTCGGCTCGAAGTACAAGGCACTGATGGCGTCCACCAACGACGCGTTCTGCCCGACCCTCCGCGGCATCACCCGATCGGAGCTTGCCGAGGGCATCGAGTCGGTGATGGAGATCGTGATCGACGGCCTGACCGACGCCGACATTCGCGTGGCGATGCGCGCCGGCATCGCGGCGGCCTGCGCGCTCGGCGCCGCGAACGGCATCCGCCGCATCAGCGCCGGCAACTACGGCGGCAAGCTCGGGCAGTTCCACTTCAGTTGAGGGAATCATGGCATGAGCCACCGGCGAGGGGCCCCATCGGGACGATGGGGATCGACGGCAAGGGCGTCGAGCCCGCGATCACGGACAGAGGCGGCGGGATGAGCCCCCTGACGCTCACGCTGAAGAGACGTTCCCCGCCAGCGCGTCGACTGTTCCGCGCTGACACCGACCCGGCTCGAGGGCAGGTCGCCGCGCGACATCGCCGCCATCGAGCTTCCGTGCGGCAACCGCAAGCCCCGCGTCGACGAGCTGTTCGACCTGCACGGGGAAGACACGTCGAACCTCGTCTTCCGCAACGCCTGCGACAAGCTCGACCGCATCGGGGAGGGCATGTTCGACGGTTCGATCGAGGTCGAGGGCGACGCCGGCGCGTACCTCGGGCTCGGCCTGCGCGGCGGCCGTATCACCGTCCGCGGCAACTGCGGCGCGTTCGCCGCGGCGGAGATGAAGCGCGGGCTCGTGCACGTCTTCGGCAATGCCGGCGATTTTCTCGGTGCAGCGCTGCCCGGCAACCGTCAGGGCATGCGCGGCGGCATGGTGATCGTGAGCGGCAACGCCGGCGATCGCTGTGGTGACCGTCTGCGCCGCGGCAGCATCCTGATCGAAGGGAACGCGGGTGATTACTGCGCCTCGCGCATGATCGCGGGTACTCTCGCGGTGCTCGGAACGCTGGGCGCCTATCCGGGTTTCGCGATGCGCCGCGGCACCCTGCTCCTCACCACGCTGCCCTCTTCGCTGCCCGCTACCTTCGGCGATTGCGGGACCCACGATCTGCGCTTCCTGCCGCTCCTGATACGGTCCTGGAGGTCGCTCGACTCGCGGTTCGCCCGTCTCGCGCCGAGCGCTCGGGTGCGTCGCTACATGGGCGATCTCGCGTGCGACGGCAAGGGCGAAGTGCTGGTCTTCGCGTGAATTGCGGGCACACGGGTTGCCGCGCGTGGGGACGCGTCGATTGGGAGCATCGTCGCACCAATGACAAGAGAATCGCTCACCCGCTTTGCCTGGCTTTCGATCGCGGCGGCGCTCGCCACCATCGCGCTCAAGGGCTGCGCATGGTGGCTCACGGGGTCCGTCGGCCTGCTCTCCGACGCGCTCGAATCGTTCGTGAATCTCGCGGCGGCGATCCTCGCGCTGTGGCTGCTCCATGTCGCCGCCCGGCCGCCCGACGACGAGCACAGCTTCGGCCACGACAAGGCGGAATATTTCGCGAGCGGCATCGAGGGCACGTTCATTCTCGCCGCGGCAGCGGGCATTGCGGTGACCGCGGTGCCGCGGCTCCTGCAGCCGTCGCCGCTGGAGCAAGTAGGTTGGGGCCTCGCACTCTCGGCCGTCGCCGCGCTCGTCAATCTGTCGGTCGGACGAATACTGATTCGGGCGGGGAAGCAGCATCACAGCATCACGCTCGAAGCCGACGGGCAGCACCTGATGACGGACGTGTGGACCTCCGCGGGTGTGATCGTCGCGGTCGCGCTCGTGGCGGTGACGGGCTGGCTGCGCCTCGATCCGCTGATCGCGATCGCCGTAGCCGCCCACATCTGCATCACCGGGATTCGACTGATGCGGCGTTCCGTGAGCGGACTGATGGACACCGCACTCCCGGCGGAGGAGCGCGACCGCGTGCAGGCGATTCTCGACCGCCATCGGGTCCAAGGCGTCGACTTTCACGCGCTGCGTACCCGCCAGGCTGGCCACCGGCGTTTCGTCTACTTTCACCTGCTGGTGCCGGGGGCGTGGTCGGTGGAGCAGGGCCACGACCTGATGGAAGGCATCGAGGGCCGAGATCCGTGCGAGCCTGCCCCATACCACGGTGATCGCACACCTCGAGCCCCTGGAAGATCCGAGCTCGTACCAGGACCTACACCTCGATCGCTGACAGCAAATCGACGACAGCCGCCGTGAGACTGCGATGACCTCGAAGCACGCGCGGGACATCTGCCTCGCATCCCTGCTCCTCCTGCTCACGGCGCTGGTGCTGCCCAGCCGCGCCCGCGCGGCCGACGGCGTGCCGGAGAGCCGGCCGATGGTGCTCATGACCGGTTCGGAGCGCGGGGTCTACTACCCGGTCGGCTCGGCGCTCTGCACGCTTTTCAACTTCGAGCAGAAGAGCGGGTCGCGCTGCGTCGCGGTGCGCTCACGCGGTTCGGTGGCCAATATCGCGGGGCTCAAGGCCGGCAAGGCGCAGCTCGCACTGGTGCAGTCGGACACACAGGCCGCGGCGTACCAGGGCACCGGCGAATTCGAGGCGACAGGCGCGCATCCGCGGCTGCGGTCGCTCTTCGCGCTCTACAGCGAGTACCTCGCCGTGCTCGTGCGCGCCGATTCGGGCATCCAGCAGATCGGCGACTTGAAGGGCAAACGCATCAACATCGGGCGTGCGGAATCGGGGCAGCACGCGGTGGTCGAGCAGGTGCTGGGCGCGATGGGTCTTGCGCCGGGCGACTTTGCCGTTTACCGCGAGAGAGGTCCGCGGCAGGTTAACCGTCTCTGCACGGGCGAGCTCGACGCGGCGGCTTTCCTCGGAGGCTCGCCGAACGGGCACGTGACCGAGGCGACGCTCGCCTGCGACGTTCGGCTGCTGCCCGTTGCCGGACCGCAGATCCGGCAACTGCTGGAACGCCATCCCGAGCTTTCCCGTGGCCTCATTCCGGGCGGGCGCTATCGCGGCAACCCGAACGACGTGCCCACGGTGAGTGTCACGGCCACTCTGGTCACCACTGCGTTGCAGCCGGAGGACGAAGTCCATGCGCTCGTGCGCACGATCTTCGACAACTTCCAGGTGCTCGCGGAGATGCACCCGGTACTGAACGAGCTCGAGCCGCGCGAGATGGTGCGCAGCCACGGCGCCGCACCGCTGCATCCGGGCGCGGAGCGTTTCTTCCGCGAGCGCGGCCTGATCGAGCAGCGCGACCCGTGACGATATCGCGCCGCGCCACCCTCAGGCTGATCGCGGCCGGTGCACTCGGTGCCGCAGTCCCGCGCCTGGCATGGGCCGATGCCCTGCCGCTCCCGCTCAAATTCAGAATCATGCGCGCCGGCAAGCAGATCGGCATGCACTCGGTCGGTTTCGAGCGCGCGGGCGGCGGACTCAGCGTCGCGACCGCGATCGACCTTGAGGTGAAGATCGCCTTTATCTCGGCTTTCCGGTTCTCTCATCGCGGCACGGAACGTTGGGAAAGCGACCGCCTGGTGGAGCTCAAGAGCACCACGGACGAGAACGGCGAGCGCTTCGAGGTGAGCGGCAAGCTCGGCACCGACGGCCTGCTGGTCACGGCGCCCAATGGCACCGCCATCGCGAAGGGCATGACGTTCACGACCAACGATCTCTGGAACCGGAACGCGCTGCAATCGAAGACCCTGGTCGACGCGCAGCACGGCGGCGTGGTGGGTATCGTCAGCCGGTCGGAAGCCGCGGAGGAGATCCTCTCGGGCGAGCGCAGGATCACCGCCAGCCGCTACCGGATCATCAGCCCCTTCCTGGCCGGAACGATCTGGTACGACGGCGCCGGTCGCTGGCGTAAAAGCGAGTTCGAGATCAAGGGCGAGCGGCTCGAATACCGCCCCGTCTGACGCCACCCCGACGAGAGGAGACGACGATGGAATCCCTGCGCAAGACCTCGCGATCGCGGTGCTCACAGCGACCGCGATCGACCGGATACGGCGTTTGCCTCTCCAGGCAGCGCCGCGTAGAATCCGCTGCCCGGCGATCGCGATTTCTCGCTCGCCGCCCAACACACTCGGAGATTCGTAAATGAAGAAAGCATTGATTGCGCTGGCCGCTGCGGCCACCTTGGCTGCAAGCGGTACGGCCCTTGCCGATAAGCATCAGGGCAAGATGGTGGAAGCCGGCGGCATGGGCGAAACAGCCACCGTCACGGCAACCGTGCAGGCGGTGGATCTGGAGAAGCGCATCGTCACCCTGAAGGGTCCCGAGGGTAACGTCTTCGACGTCAAGGTCGGCCCGGAGGCGCGAAATCTGGCGCAAGTGAAGCCCGGCGACATCGTGGTCGCCAAGTATTTCGAGGCGGTCGCGGTCGAGGTCAAGAAGGGCGGTGTGGGCATTCGCGGTAAGGAAAGCGAAACCGCCGTATCGCGGGCACCGCTGGGCGAGAAGCCCGCGGGCGCCGTCGCCACCACGACGACCATCACTGCCAATGTGACCAAGGTCGACCCCAAGAAGCAGGTCGTGACGCTCGAAGGTCCGAGCGGGAGGTCCGTGAACGTCAAGGTGAAGGATCCAGCGGTGTTCAGCCAGATCAAGGCCGGCGAACAGGTGGAGATGGTGATCACGGAGGCCATGGCCATCGCCGTCGAAGCGCCGAAGAAGTAAGCACGCTCACCGAGGCGATCACTTCGCCGCCGCAACCCCATCGACGGCGCTGCTCCGACGCCGCGCGCCCGGCATAATACGGCGCAGGGCGATAAGAACAGGGAGAGCGGACATGGCGGGAAGGTTCGGGGCAGTTGGGCTCTCGCGTCGTATCCCCCTGCTGCTTGCGGCCTGTGCCTGGGGCGCGGCGGGTGCGGCGTACGGATGGATCTACCCCGAGCACCGCGACATCGCGGTGCTCGCCGTCGAAGGTCTCGATCCAGAACGCAAGGCGGAGTTCGACCGCCTGTGGCAGGAGGCGCGGTGGGGTGACGAGGGACGTCTCTGCGCCGCAGGCGCCGACACCGAGCAGGACGTCGCACCCGACTGCATCGACTGGGCGGCGCTGTCGGGGATTGCCGGCGATCATTCGTGCTCGAGCCAGGAGATGCTCGAAGCCGTTCGCACATCGGAGTGGATTCTCCAGGTTGCCGATGTCGCTGCACAGCTCAAGGAGGATCTCGCGCGGATTCCCGTCACTGCGACCCCGGACCAGAGCGTGGGTGCATCGACCATTCTCGGCGACGCTCAACGACGGCTGACGGACGAATCGAGCCGCGCCAAGCGCTTGAACGCATTGCGTGCGGCCGACACCCGTCTGCAGCGCGCCGATCCCAAGTACGCGACCCGGGCGGACTCGAACCTCGCCCATTTTCTGCTCGCCCGTCCTGACACGAGCCTGGACACGAATGCCTACGTGGAACTGGCTCTAACTCCCGGGTCGCAGCTCAACGCGCCTGGTGTCTATGTCTGGCTTCACACGAGCGCACTGCAGAAGGCGAGCCGACTCGCCAACGAGCCACAACTATCGCCAGAGGAACGCCGCGCGCTCGCTCGCGCCGCTCTGTTCGACGAGGCGTTCGCGCTGCATTTCCTCGAAGACATGCACGCGTCCGGCCACGTCGCCGGCAGTTGGGCGATGTGTCGCAACGCAAAGGCACGCACGACTTCTACAACCAGAACGGTCTCGAGGTATTCACCTGGAAGGGTCGCGACAAGACGATCGTGTTGATGGGCGACGCGCATATGCGTCCGGAGGATGCCGCGTTCGCCGCCCAAGCCGCGCGCACCTGCCTGGCGCAAGTGCTGGATACCGCAACCGGCCGGTCACGCGGCTACGACATTCCGTACGTTCCGATGGCTCCTTCCTCGCCGGACGGCATGGACATCTGCAAAAGCGCCACCCTTCCCCAGCGTGCCGAAGCGGGGAAGGGGCGGTATAAGGCCGCCCTTCAAGAGACGCTCTCGAATACGCCTGTGCCGGGTCTCGGTCCCGGGCTCGGATCGCAGCCGCGCGCGCGCAGCGAGGTGGGCGCGTTCATTGGATTGGCGGGCTCCATTGACGGACGCGGCGTAAGCGGCGGATTCGAAGCAGCGCAGACCCAGAACGGCTTCGTGTTCGGCCTCGATCTGGGGGTTCGCGCCGGCTTCGGACTGGAGGGGGCACTCGGCGACGCGGGGGATGGATTGGTGTTTGCCCAGCTCGGCTTGGCCGCCGACAGTCCCTCGACCAACAATTTTTCCGATACCGGGGTGGGTGCGGCATTGAAAGGGAGCCTGGGTGCGGCGATCCCGTCACGCACAGGATTGTCCGGCCGGATCCGGATGCCGTTCTATCTGATCCCGGGTGACCTCCTGCTCCTCGCGCCGATGTATTTTTATGATCCCGAACGCTACGCGCAGATGGCCGTCACCGCAGCCAACGGCGGTGTCCTGGGATGGCAAGCCGGCTGGGCCACGCGCTTCGGACGGTTCCAGTTCGTGCTCGGGCGCGAGCTCGGCGTGGTGGCATACGGCCTGACTGGGGTGGACGAGTTGATTGTCCCGAGCGACCGCCCTGACGGCCTGGGGCGGGTGGTCAACTTCAAGTCGATCTATTTCGAGCTGCCGATCGTCGAGTACCGCCCCTATCGCGCGTTTGCTTCCAACCAAAGCTCCTCGCTCGTGTTTCAATTTTTTGTCGGCGCGGACATTCCCTACGACGACAAGGTAGAAAGGCCGATCGGCGGGGCCCCGGCGAGTCTGGTAACCGTCTACTCCCTCGGCCTGCGCATGATCTTCGACTGGCGTTATTACTGGTGATGCGCGCGAACCTGTTGGTCGCGGCGATCGCGGCCGCAGTGCTAAGCGGCTGCGCCTCGCAGCCGTTGATCCTAAAAACGGCAAACGGCGATCTCGCCATTGTGTAACCTTTTGAGTGGGCGAGGGGAAGTTGCTATTGGGGGAGCCACCAAATGGGTGAAGCGAGAAAGCGCGGTGCTGCTGCGGTGCACGAGGCGCTGACAGTGCTGGGGGTCGAGGCGCTCGGAGGCCCAGTGCAGGTGCGCTGGAACCAGCGTGAAGCGGCGACACCGTTCGGTCAGATGGCGTATTTTGCGGAGTTTCTGAATCTCACGGGGTTGTACCGGCGCTGGGTCGAGAGTTGCCCGTTGCATTATGCGAGCCCGAACGGATCGCAGATTGGCGACGTGCTGGGGACGCTGTTCTTGTCGGTGCTCGCGGGGCACTGGCGCTATGCGCACATCGCGGCCCTGCGCGCTGACGCGGTCAGTGCGGGGTTGCTGGGGATGAAGGCCATCGTCTCCGAAGACACGGTGCGCCGGGCGCTGAAGGCGCTCGATGAGGACGCAGCGGTGGGCTGGTTGCAGTCTCATCTGGATGCCAGTGTGCTGCCGCTGCTGGCCGCGCCGTGGGTGCTCGACACCGATGTGACGGTCAAGCCGCTGTACGGGAAGCAGGAAGGAGCGCTCATTGGCTACAACCCGCACAAGCCGGGACGCCCCTCGCACGCCTACCACAGCTACCAGATGGCGGGGCTGCGACTGATGCTGTCGGTGACGGTGGCCGCGGGCAATCAAAGCCACGCCAACACCACCCTGCCTGGACTGATCGAGTTGATCGAACGCTTGCCGCGCGAGAAGCGTCCGGCGCTGGTGCGCGGCGACTGCGGCCAGGGCGGCGAGCCGACGATGGCAGCGCTGGAAGCACGCGCGGTGCACTACTTGTTCAAGCTGCGTCTCACGAAGAACGTCAAGCGCTATATCGAGCGCAGCTTCGCCAGCGGGCAGTGGTGCGATGCGGGGCAAGGCTGGCAAGCTCAGGAGGGAATGATCCAGCTCATGGGTTGGAGCCGCGCGCGGCGTATCGTGATTCTGCGTCGCCCGCCTGCAGGGCGACGTGCTGCTCAGCGATGAACAGCAACTGCGCCTGGCCTTCGTCGAGAAGGACGTCCCGGCCAAGGGCTATGAGTACGCCGTGCTGGTGACCGATCTTGCCTACGACATGCTCGCCATCGCGCAGCTGTACCGCGACCGCGGCGATGCGGAGAACGCCTTCGACGAGTTGAAGAACCAGTGGGGCTGGGGCGGCTTCACCACGCACGATCTGAAGCGTTGCCGCCTCACCGCCATGACCGTGGCGCTCGCCTACAACTGGTGGAGCCTGTTCGTGCGACTCGCCCACCCCGAGGGGCGCCTGGAGGCAATCACCAGCCGCCCGTTCCTGCTCTCGGCGATCGGGCGCATGACTTCCCATGCCGGACAGACTCACCTGTCGATCACGCCGATGCACGCAAAGGCAACCTACGCCCGAGCGCTGCTCACCGCGGTGAGCCAGCGGTTGCAGGGCTGGAAAAGATCTGCGGAGCAGTTGCCCATCATATCGGTGTGGCAGCGCGTGTGCGAGTTCATCGCCACTCACGTGACTGGATTCAACTGGCTCGCAGCGCGATCGGAACCCCGCTTGATGCACTGCACATAGAGGCAACTGCGGTTTTTAGGTTGATACCTTACAGCGCCGATACGCCGCCGCTCGCCCTCGTTCCCGCGGCACAGGCAGGGGTGCAGGACAAGCGGCCGAGGTTTCGCGAGATCTTCTGCGCGGTGCTCGAAGCACGCAAGAGCGAGCTTCCCGATCACCGTTCGTGCGACGAAGCGCTGACCCGCGTGGGGGCCGAGCCCGCGGGCACCGATCGGCCGGTCACGCTGGAGCCGTCGCGCCGGCGGCTCGTCGCCGTCCTGGTTCCCGGATTCGGGTACGACTGCTTCGAGTCCTGGCTCGAGGCGCCCGGCACGGTCATTGAGCATCTGCGCAAACACGGATATGACCTCTCGTTGATCCGAGTGGAAGGTCTTTCGAGCACGGCACGCAACGCGGGCTTGATCCGCGATGCACTGATGTCGATGCCGGCCGAAGCCGGATCGCCGCGGATCGTTCTCATCGGTTACTCGAAGGGTGCCAACGACATTCTCGAGGCGCTCGTGACCTACCCGGCGCTCGTTCCTCGCGTGGCGGCCGTCGTCACGGTCGCGGGCACGATCGGAGGCTCACCGCTCGCGAACGACGCGGACCAGGGTCTGGCCGAGCTGCTGGTTCATTTCCCCCGCGCTACTTGCACCGTCGGAGACCGTGGCGCGGTGGCAAGCCTGCGTCCCGCGACGCGCCGGGCGTGGCTGGCGGCGAATCCCTTACCGCGGGAGTTGCGCTACTATTCGGTGGTCGCCTTTCCGCAACCGGAGCGGATCTCCACGATTCTGAAGTCCTCGTACGAGAGGCTCAGTCTGGTCGACGCCCGCAACGACAGCCAGGTCATCTTCTATGACGCGGTGGTGCCTGATAGCTCCCTGGTCGGCTACCTCAACGCCGACCACTGGGCGGTGGCAGTGCCCATCGCGCGTACACACGAAACGATTGCTGCGACATTCGTAACGCAGAACGCCTATCCGCGCGAAGCGTTCGCGGAAGCCATTCTGCGCTTCGTCGAGGAGGACCTCGAGGCGCCTTGGGAAGATGCCGCGTCCACTCAAGTGCGAAGTCGCTAGCCGCCATATCAACACCGCAGTGGGCGTCATCGTCGAGAGCCCAGGACTAGCCGGGATACTCGCCAGGCTGATCGAGCGCGACATGCTGCCGACCAACAGCTGGAAGGTGGAGTTCGACGGCAGTGCTGGGCTGCGCTGGGTCAACGAGCAGGAAACCCTGACCAGCCAGCCTGCGCGCGACTGGTGGCAGCGCGTCCAGGACGTGATCTTCATGGCGTTTACGAAGGAGGTCTACTGACCCGCTCCGGCGCGAGCCTCGTCTGCCTGGCAATCGCAGCGAGCGGATTGCTCGCGGCGTGCGCGGCCGATCCAACTCCCCGAGCCGACGCAGCCGCCCCGTCCACCCTCGTCGCCGCACGCGATGCCGGCGTGCACGATCTCCGTGGAGCGTATCGGTCAGCGGTCTGCAATCGGGTCGCGCGCAGCGGCACCGCGTGTGAGGACGTGCTGCTGCGCCTCGCCGGTGAGCCCGCGGCGACCGCGCCACCGACCGCCCAGGACGCGGCGGGAAAGTATCGCATTGCGTTCGTGCCGGGGCTTTTCTCCGAATGCTTCGAGCAGATCGCCCGACCGTTCGCCGACGTCCAACGCGACTTGCGCGCAGCGGGGTTCACGGTGGACTACTTTCAAGTGCCGGGGCGCGGCACGGCGGCCCAGAACGCCACGCGTCTCGCAGAGCATTTCCTTACCGCCGACGGCGACCCGCGTCCCATCATCGTGTTTGCTTATTCGAAGGGCCTGGTGGACGTGCTGGAGTTCGTGGTCCGGTATCCGCAAGCCGCACGAAAGATTGCCGCAGTGGTTGCCGTCGCCGGTGCTGCAAACGGGACTCCGCTCGCCGACGATGTGCATGCGATCTACCGTGACTGGGGCGCGGAATTCCCGCTGCCCGGCTGCGACAAGGGTACGGGAGCGGAGATGAACGACCTGCGTCGCGACGTGCGGATCACCTGGTGGAAGGAGCACGGCGACGCAGTGACAATTCCCATATTCGCACTGGTCGCAGCACCCCGACCGGATCGCGTGTCCCCTGCCACACGCCCCACCTACCGTTGGCTCGCACGGAGCGATCCGCGCAACGATGGCAAGTTACTCTGGCACGACCAGATTCCAGCGCGGAGCTACCTGCTCGGCTACGTGAACGCAGACCACTGGTCGATCGCGACCCCGGTGACGAATGAGCTGCCCGTGTTCCGGTTCCTGTTCCGGGACGAAGCGCCACGGACGGCACTCGTCGAGAGCGCGATCGAGGTCGTCGACCAAACCCTCAGTGATCGTGCGTCGAAGTGAGGGGGCGTGGCCGAGCGCACGGGCGACGGACAACTGCCTTTCCGCGGCGCGACCACTATCCTCTTCCGCCCTGCTCTCCGGTTTTCTCGTGCAACCATTCCCACACCCAGCCGGTCGCCTCACGGCCCATCAGCACGTAGTCGGCCGCGTTCCGGTTGGAGAGGACGAGCGCCTGTAGCGACGCCGCCTGGGGCGTACCGGCAAAGAGGATGCGATCGCGCGCCTCGATGTGCGTGGTGGGCTCCGGCAGCAGGATCTCTCCGCCCAGCCGCACGAGCAGGAGCGGATGGCAGTCGAGCCATTCCTCGCGGTTGCCCGGATCGCGCATCAGGCGCGCGAGCGACAGCTCCCGGTTGCGCAGATGCCATTCGACTGCAGGGGCCGACTTGGCGTTGAGCTCGACCGTCCACGTTGCCGGCACGCGCGTCCCGGCGCACCGCTGCAGCCGTTCCACGACCGCGTCTGCCCAGGCATCGTCCTGTTGCTTGACGATCGCGAGGAAGCGTGACAGCAGCGGCGTGGTCAGCACGGCGAGACACTCGTGCGCGACGATCTCGCTCGGCACCATCTCGAGGTCGGCGCAAAAAGCCTCGAACAGAATGCGGTTCGACTGGAGGTTGCGCCGGACCACGACGAAAAGCTTCGGGTTCACCTCCTTCGCCGTGACGGCGATGGACAGGTTGTTCACGTCGTTGTCGGATGCCGCCACGATACCCACGGCACGCTCGATGCCCGCTTCGCGCAGCGTTCCGGCCTCGGTGCCGAGACCCGGCACGCACGGGTGCGCCTTCACCTGCTCGTAGTCCGGATCGATGATCGTGAGGTCCATGCCGTGCTGGTCGAGTTGTCCCGCAACGGCGGAGCCGAAGCGACCGAATCCCGCGACCACCCAATGGCCCTTCGGTGGTTCCGCCTGCGGCTTGAGCTCGGATCCCGGGATGCCGGTGAGCCACTCGAGCAGCTGGTAGCTGCCCGGCGAACGAATCGCGAGCGCAAGATACTCCGCGAACTTCTCGAACGGATTGATGATGTGATCCGTGCCGAACGAAGCCATGTTGGCAGCCATTTCCTGGCTCTGCACCCGACACAGCACGGGTATGCGATCGTTCAGGAGTCGCACGCTCATGGCGACCGCCAGATTCGTGCTGTCATCGTCGGTGATGGCGATGACGCCAAGGCAGTGGCGATGCCGGAGTCCGGCCAGGAGCAGCACCTCGGGGTTGCTCGCGTCCGCCTCGAGCGCCGGAGCACCGCGCACGAAGTCCTGCAGCTTCATCTCGTCGACCCGCTCTGCGCTCGCGTCGATCACCACGAACGTGATGCGCAGATGATCGAGCGCCTTGCAGACGAGCCTTCCCGTCTCCCCATAGCCGACGACGAGAAAGAACGGGTCTACTATGCGCCGCACCCGCCGCGCGAAGGTCAGTGTCGCGCGGGCATGCTGGAACGCTTCCTCCCGCAGCAGGTTCAGGACGGTGACGATGCTGTAGGTCCAGCCGACGACGGTCAGGTAGATGCAGAATACTACCCACATGCGCTGACCGTAGCTGAAGGCATTGGGAATCTCGCCAAAGCCGATGGTGGTGGCGGTATAGCTGACGAAGTAGAAAGCGTCGAAGAAGCTGAGGGGCGGCGTCGGCTTGCCGCCGGCATCGATGCCTGGGATCAGCGGTGAGTCCCAGGATCGAGATCGCGTAGATCGCGATGATCGCGATCAGCGGCGCTCGCATGCGCCGCAGCACGATGAAGGTGATGCCGGTCATTGCTCTATCTGCGCAGCATGACCGTCTCGACGATGAGGATGACCACGGAAACGACGTTCGCGAACACCGCCCCGCCCGAGAGCGACACCACGCTCGCCACGTGCTGCGGGGAATAACCCTCGGCCCACACATGCACCGCAAGGGCCCACACCACCGCCGCGGCGATCAGCTGCAGATCCGCAACGAGACTCGTCGCGAGCTGAACGGCACCGATCTGGGTGCGGTCACCGAACTTGAGCACGGTTGCGATGAGGTTCACGACAACGGCCGCAAAAAGCTCGTATTCGTTGTGCAGGTCGGCATTCTGGATGTCGCCGATGAAAAAGCCGAAGTTCAGCGTCGCGGCGAGAACGATGAAAAAACCGAAGACGACCTTCTCCAGATTCATGGCTACCCTTTCCTCCGCGCGTGGCTGACCTGCCCATTCAACGGGCGTTGGCAGCTCCGCTTCGGCTGGATTCTACACGCGCGCTCGTCGCGGGCCGCGGCGAATTCTTGTTACGATGACGCCAAGTGCCATCGGCGCGAGCCGTGAATCCAGCACCATCACAGGAGAACGATCCGTGTATCGAATCGCAGTCCGGCTCTGCCTGCTCGTCTTCACGCTGGTCCTCGGCGGATGCGCCACGCTGAGCGGCCTGGATGCGCCGCGCGTGAACCTCTCCAACATCACACCGCAGGACATGACGCTATTCGAGCAGAAGTTCCTCGTTCAGCTTCGCATCCAGAATCCGAACGATGTGCCGCTCGAGGTGAAGGGCATGACATTCAATCTCGACTTGAACGGCAAGTCGTTCGCGAGCGGGCTCTCGAACCAGCAGGTCACCATTCCGCGGTTCGGGAGCGCCGTGGTGGACGTCGAAGTGTTCAGCGGCCTCGCGGGAATCCTGAAACAGCTCCAGGGCTTCACCGCGGGCGGCCTACCGACGTTCACCTACCGGCTCCGGGGCAGGGCTTACCTCGAAAAGCCGGCAACCATCACGCTGCCATTCGACGAACAGGGCGAGATCGCGCTCCCCGTGCCGCCGGGGCCCGCCCGATGACGGCCCATTCGCCGGAGCAGTGACATGGAAGGGCAGCACTGTCGCTGATCGGCGACAGCCGTTCGTCCTGTGCATGCGGCCTTCTCCCGCTCCCCGCCTCCCGATGTCGCCGACACCCGACACCAGAAGGTCGCCGAAAGTGTCCGCTGACCTTTCATATATAACTGATTAAAAGATGGTTTTCCTGACGTGGGCATGACTGTTGATGGAGAGATGCGGTTAAACGATTAGATGGACTCGATGGCATTGCCTGGAGTCAATGAGGGAGGCAGCCACAATGAAATATCGCATTGCCATCCTGGCCCTTGCGGCCCTCTACTTCGGTTTTCCGCCCGCCCAGGTCGGCGAGAAAAACGCTCGCCAGGCACAGTCCGACCGGACCATGGCCGGCAGCGAACAACCGATTCTGCAACCCCGCTAGCCCTACATCGAGCACGGCAGCGCCACCGAGTCGGCTTTGCTTAGCCGACCGGAGCAGCCTGCTTAGCCGGATCCAACCGCCGACATCGTCGCTTTGGGCAGCGTGGTCGATGGCCCCGTAACGCCCCGGCCTCAGGGGCGTCCCTTCGCCACGCACCTTCGTCTATTCACGTGCGCCTTCCGCACATCCCGCCCCATGCAAAATATTCCTGTTGCGTCGCACCACCCACTCAGGATTTCAGGTATACTTTTATTAGATAAATCAGATAATTTATATAAGACAAGTTTTTGGGTGCAGTCGCACAATCCGGCATGCCTGCTCGGATTCTCCCCGACGCCGTTCTCTCGATCACCCGCAAGGTGCCTTCGCGGCTTCGTTTGCCCATCACGAATAAGAAGCTGTCCGCTCAGGGAGTTTGAGGGCGGGACTTTCGTTCCGCCCTTTTCTTTTCGCCGCGCGGCCGACAGGCCAGTCGTGTGCCCGCAGGCTATCCCGCCTTGAACCCCATCTTCTTGTGCGAGCCGTCGCAGAAAGGCTTGTTCTTCGACGCTCCGCATCGACAGAGATACGCCTCGGTGCCGCGCCAGCGCGTAAGCCCGCTGCCGGCAATGATCGAGAGATTGCCCTGCAATTGCAGCGGCCCGTCCTTGAAGGCCCGAATCGTAAGGGGACCGCCCTCTGCCGCCAAACCGGGACCGACCTCGCCCACGGCGCCGTAGTCCTTGAAGCCCGCGGCCTCGTGGCTGTTGTCGCAGAAGGGCTTGTTTTTCGACTGCCCGCAGCGACAGAGCGCGGCGCGGAAGCGCGTGCCCGCCATGTCGGCCGGCGCGCCCTCGATCGCGAGGTCACCGCGCACGAAGAGCGGTCCGTCGTAGGTCACGTTCACCGTGTTGCGGGACGCGGACTTCTCGGTGGTGCTGCCATCCTTCACCTCGTAGACGAGCGCCCCGCTCGGACAGCGCCCGCATACGTCGGCGACCTCGGCAATCTTCGTCACATCGGGCGCGCACCAGGGCTCACGGCCGGCGACGAAGAGATCGCCCTGGGCGCGGCTGCATTCGCCGATGTGGATGCACAGGCGCTCGTCCCACGTCACGTCGACGTCCTGGCCGGGGTAACGATGGATGGGAGAATGGGTCATGGCTCGGTCTCCGGAGACTGGTTGGGGAATCGAAGCTAGCACGCAGGAAGGTGTGAAATCCACCCAGCCGGAATTGCAGTGCCCCTCGAAAATCGTCCAAAATGGCTAAATCGACTCATCCGTCTATAATGGCGGTATCGGAGACCCGGATTTCTTCCATGTCCAAGCTCACTTTCCGCAACAGCCAGGGCACGCTGGTCGACATTCCGACCGTTGCCGCGACCCGCTTCAAGAACGAGTTCGGCACCATGTTCGAGAAGGCCGCGCTCGGCGGCGCCGTTGCGATCACGAAGCACGACAAGCCGAAAGCCGTGCTGCTCTCCTTCGCGGAATTCGAATCCCTGGTGAAGCCGCGCACGCCGGCGCTCGACGACCTGAGCGCACAGCTCGACGGCCTGCTCGCGCGGCTGCAGACGCCGAAGGCAAGAAAAGGGATGGCCGCCGCGTTCAAGGCTGCGCCGACCGAGCTCGGCCGCGCGGCGGTGAAGGCTGCCTCCAGGAAGCGCTAACGGCCGCTCGCGTCGGTCGCCAATGGCCGCGTCGGAGGTGCCGCGCCTCTACGTCCTGGCAGGCGTGAACGGCGCCGGCAAGAGCAGCATCGGCGGCGCTGCGTTTCGCGCGTTCGGCGCCGATGCCTACGATCCCGACGAGGCGGCCCGGGCAATCAAGACCGCGAATCCGCACCTCACGCAGTTCGAGGCGAACGCCGCCGCCTGGCACCAGGGCAGGCGCCTGCTTGAACGCGCCATCCGCGAGCGCCTCGACTTCGCCTTCGAAACCACCCTGGGCGGCAGCACCATTCCGCGAATGCTGGCGGAAGCGGCAGCGACGGGCATCGAGGTCCACGTCTGGTATGCGGGCCTCGCGAGCCCCGAGCTTCACATCGCTCGGGTGCGCGCCCGGGTGCGCATGGGCGGGCACGATATTCCGGAGGCGGACATTTGGCGCCGCTGCCAGCATAGCCGCGTGAACCTGATCGATCTTCTCCCGCAGCTCGTGGCGCTTCGCGTATTCGACAACAGCGCCGAGGCCGACCCTGCGCTCGGCAAGACCCCTGCGCCCAGGCTGGTGCTGGACGTCGAGAGCGGGAGGATCGTGGCGCCCGCAGACCTCTCGCAAACGCCCGAGTGGGCAAGGCCTATCGTCGCCGCCGCACTGAAACTGCAAACCGCTGGCAGCAGGTAATCACGGCTGCCGCGCGCCCGCTCACCCGAACGGCGCCACACCGATCAGCCACGCGTGCAGCCAGAAGGCGAACAGCACCCAGAGCGCGACCCCGATCACCACGGTCACCGCGTTGCGCGCCGGCGTGCCGGCGGGATGCTTCACCCCCTCGCGCCGGTCGCGGCGCCGCGACGCCGCGAAGTCCGCCACCGACCAGACCAGAAACGAGCCGAACAGCACCACGTCCGCCGCCGTGCCATTGGCGATCAGATGCGCGAGCGCCCAGACCTTCACCCCCAGCACCATCGGGTGGCCGACCGCGGCCTTGATGAAATTGTCCTTCGGGTTTGCCGCCGCCAGCAGGATGAAGGCCGGCAGGTTGAGCAGCGCGGACACATGGCGCGTCCAAACGGGCGGCGTCCAGAGCACGACCGGATCCGCCCGGGCGAGCCCGTATCCCCAGACGATCAGCACGAATCCCGCGAGCGCGACCACGGAGTAGATGTTCTTGTACTTGCGCAGGCCGAGGCGTGCGACCTGCTGCGAGCGCCAGTCGTCGGCGACGATGCGAATCGAATGAG
>CAVTGS010000025.1:0-207152 GCA_963734295.1 uncultured beta proteobacterium
AGCAGCGTCGAGACCGGGCCCGCCAGAAGCAACGCCGCGCCCCCAACCAGAACCGCAAGACCTGCAAACGCCGTGACGACCTTCGCACGAGCCGGACACCGCGGCGAGATCGCGCTTCGCCGAGCGCGCGCGACGAGCCGGGACGCCCCGGCGCCGAGCCCGAGATCCATGCTCGAGACGAGGGCGGCGATCGCGATCACTACCATCAGCACGCCGAAGCGCTGCGGCCGAGTCCGTCCACGACGCGCGTGCTGCGACGACGAACACTGCGATCGGCGCGACGAGCCCGGCCAGGCTTGCCGCCGCACTGGCCAGGGCAGTTGGCCGACGATGGCGGAGGTGCGGAGGGCGGCACCGCAGCTCGAACGAGCCCGCGGCGTCGAGGGCCGAGCATGACCGCGCGATCGGGGCGCAGCGCTGCATCGCTCCGAAGGGGCGGCGCAGAGTCATCCGTGCGCGAGCTTCTTCTCGCACCACGCGAGCGCGATCCTCGAGCGAGGTCCGGAGCTCGATCGCGGGTCCAGCCGGTGCAGCGATCGAGCTTCGCGTACGAGCCCAGCAACCGCTTCTGTTCCGCCGGGCGCATGCGGACGGATCCGGCGTCACCTGGGCATCGACGCCGGCGAGATCCGAGCAGGTCGGCAGCAGGTCGCGTATCCAGAACTCGCGCCGAGCAGATGTTGTAGATCTCTCCGCCGCGCCGCGCTCGAGCAGGAGCAGATCCTCAACCACGTCCCGCATCCGTGCGATCACGGTGACCTCGACGTCGCCGATCTGCGATCAGAGGCGCGCGCAGTCCGAGCTTGATCTCGGCCATCTGGCGCGTGAAGCTCGCCACCACGAAGCGATCCGTCTGGGCGGGGCCGATGCGGTTGAAAGGGCGCGCGACGATCGACATCGAGCCCCTCGGTCTCGCGCCATTGCGCGCACAGCGCTTCGGCTGCGACCTTGCTCACGCCGTAGGGGCTGCGCGGTCGGCAGGACGATGCTCGTCGATCGGCATCTCGGCCGGGTCGACCTGTCCGTACACCTCCGCCGAGCTGACGTACAGGAGGCGCCCTTGAAACTCGCCGTTCTTGAGCGTCTGAAAGAGGTTCAACGTACCGAAGAAGTTCACCTCGTAGGTGCGCCGCGGATCGCGGAAGGATTCCGGCACGAACGATTGCGCGGCCAGGTGAATCGACGCAGTCGAGCGCAGCGCACCGGGATTGCCTGCGCGATCGATGCGGGTCCTGCGATCGTAGCGCGGACCGGCAGAACGATTTCCACATCGCCGGTCCATCGCCGCCGGGGTCGCGAGCCACGATCGCAGGGTCCGACCGACGAAGCCTCGTGGCCGGTCAGGAACAGGCGCTTCATCGCGGAAATGGTGCGGGATTCGGAAGCGCTCGCACGCCGCGTGAAGGGAGCAGCCGCGGTCGCGTGCTCGGGCTCTCTGTTCCTGCCGTGGATCGATCGCCCGGCTAGTCTAGCAGGAAGGCAGGTGCGCCTCCGCGATCGCCCGGCCGACTGCGGTCGATCGCCTGCCGCGATGCCACCACCGGCCCCGATCGGTCGCCCCATCTCCTGCAGACTCCGGTCTTCGCGATGAGCGTAACGCTCGCGTCCCCGGATCGATGCTCGTCGTCATTCGCGCTTCCCGCGCGGCCTTTCGTGGTCGCTTCGGCTCTGATCGCCTGGATGCTGAAGAGTCCCCTCGCGCGGACCGTGCTCGATCACCCGAACGAGCGCTCGCTGCACGTCGCCCCGGTGCCGCGAACCGGCGGCCTCGCGATCATGATCGCGATCGCGTTCGCGGGAATCGCGCTGCTGCCCGGCAGCCTCGTCTGGCTTGCGCCCACGGCGGCGCTTGCAGCGCTTTCCTTTGTCGACGACCTGCGCGGGCTACCGGTGACGGTCTGGCTTCGCCTGCAGATCGCGGTCGGGCATCTTCGCGGTGTGGGTGCTGGCGGGATTGCCGCCGCTCTGGATCGCCGCGGCGGTACTGGCGACCGCCTGGCTTGCCAATCTCTACAACTTCATGGACGGCTCCGACGGCCTCGCGGGCGGCATGGCGCGATCGGCTTCGGCTGCACGGGCTCGCCGCGCTCGCGGCCGGCGACGCGGCCCTGGCGGCGGCGAGCTTCAGCATCACCGGCGCGGCGGCCGCCTTTCTGGTCTTCAATTTCCACCCGGCGCGCATCTTCATGGGCGACGTCGGCTCGATCCCGCTCGGCTTCCTCGCCGCGGCGCTCGGCCTGCTCGGCTGGCGGGCGCGCTGGCCGCTGTGGTTCCCGCTGCTCGTGTTCTCGCCGTTCATCGTCGACGCGACCGTCACGCTCGCGCGCCGGCTGCTGCCGCGGCGACAAGGTCTGGCAGGCGCACAAGGACCACTATTACCAGCGCCTGGTGCGACTGGGACTGGGCCACCGCCGCACCGCGCTCACCGAGTACTCGTCGATGCTCGCGCGCCGGCGCCAGCGCGCTGTGGGCGGCGCACCGCGATCCGTCGGTCCAGATCCTCGTGCTTGCCGCGTGGTGCGTGATCTACGCCTTCGGCATGACGGCGATCGACCGGCTCTGGAAAGCGCACGCTTCCGCCTGACCGTGGCGCACCGTCCCGCCTCAAGTCGCGCGCCCTGCTCGCGATGCTGCACGACATCGCCGCCTCCGCGGCGCCGTGGATGCTCGCCTACTGGCTGCGCTTCAATCTCGACGTCCCGCCCGAGTACGCGCAGAACTTCGTCGCGACCCTGCCTTGGGTGGTCCCGCTGCAGGCGGCATGTTCCACGGCCTTCGGCCTCTACCGCGGCATCTGGCGCTACGCGAGCCTGCCCGATCTCGAAGCGCATCGTGCTCGCGGTCGGGCGTCGCGGCGCTCGCCGTGCCGGTGCTCGTCTACATGCTGCAGCTCGCCCGCCCGTGCCGCGCTCGGTGCTGATCATGGACCCGGTGCTGCTGCTGCTCATCATGGGCGGCAGCCGCATCCTCTATCGCGCCTGGAAGGAGCGGCGCCTCTACAACCTCGCTTCGATCTCCGGGCGTCCGGTGCTGGTGCTCGGCGCCGGCGACGCCGCCGTCACCCTGATCAAGGAGCTCGCCCGCAGCACGGAATGGCGCGTCGTCGGCCTGCTCGACGACGACGCGCGGAAGGCCGGGCGCAGCTGCAGGGGCAACGCATCCTCGGCCCGCTCGCCGAGCTCGCGCACTGGTCGCGCGAGCTCGACGTGGAGCCCGCGATCATCGCCATGCCGGGCGCGAGCCACGCGCAGCGCCGGCGGCGCGGTCGAGATCTGCACCGACGCCGGCGTCAAGGTGCTGACCGTGCCGTCCATCGACGATCTCGTCAGCGGCAAGGTCACGGTCTCCGCAGATCCGCCACGTCGAGCTCGACGACCTGCTCGGCCGCGATCCGGTGGAGCTCGACACTGGCCGGCCTGCACGGCTGGCTCGACGGGCGCGTCGTGCATGGTCACCGGCGCCGGCGGCTCGATCGGCTCCGAGCTGTGCCGCCAGATCGCGCGCTTCGAGCCGCGCGCGGCTGGTGCTGTTCGAGCAGAGCGAGTTCGCGCTGTACCGGATCGAGCAGGAGTTTCGCGATCGGCATCCCGGATCTTCCGCTCGTCTGCGCGATCGGCGACGTCGAAGAGCGCGGCGCGCGTCGACCAGGTGATGGCGCGCAGCGGCCGTCGGTGGTGTTTCACGCCGCGGCCTACAAGCACGTGCCGCTGATGGAGGAGGAAAACGCCTGGGAGGCGGTGCGCAACAACGTCCTCGGCACCCTGGTCATGGCCGCACGGCCGCGGCGCAGCACGGCGTCGAGAAGTTCGTGCTGATCTCGACCGACAAGGCGGTGAATCCGACCAACGTGATGGGCGCGACGCAAGCGGCTCGCGGAGATGGTCTGCCAGGCGCTGCAACGGCCGACGGGCACGCGCTTCGTGATGGTGCGCTTCGGCAACGTGCTCGGCAGCGCCGGCAGCGTGATTCCGAAGTTCCGCGAGCAGATCGCAGCGCGGCGGCCCGGTCACGGTCACCCATCCCGAGATCACGCGCTACTTCATGTCGATCCCGGAAGCGGCGCAGCTCGTGCTGCAGGCCGGCCTCATGGGCAGCGGCGGCGAGATCTTCGTGCTCGACATGGGCGAGCCGGTGAGGATCGTCGATCTCGCGCGCGACCTGATCCGGCTCTCCGGCTTCGGCGAGAACGACATCGAGATCGTCTACACGGGCTGCGGCCCGGCGAGAAGCTGTACGAGGAACTGCTCGCCGACGACGAGCAGACGCTCCCACGCCGCATCCCGAAGCTGCGCATCGCCAAGGCGCGCGCCGCGCGATCGCACAGTGGTTCGCCGACATGCTCGCGTGGCTCGGCCACGAAGGTGTGCGCGGCGACGACGAGGCCCGGGCGGGCTCATGCGCTGGGTCGAGGAGTTTCGCGCGACGGACAGCTCGACACCCGCCAGCCGAGCCGACCGCGTGACGACGACCCGCACCGGGCTTCGCGGGCCTGCATACGCGCAGCGCCGCCGCCGCCCGCTGGCTGGCGGTCGCGCTCGGTTTCGCGATGCCGGTGTCGGTCGCCGCGGACGGCGTGCTGGTCGCGGCCTTCGTGCTGGCGTGGCTCGCGAGCGGGGACTTCGCCGGCAAATGGCGCGCAGTGCGGGAGAATCCGGCCGCGGTGGCCGCGCTCGCCCTGTTCGCGTTGCTCGCGCTCGGCACCCTGTACGGGCCCGCACCGGCGGATCTCTGCAATGGCGCAGCTCGGCAAGTACCAGGACCTGCTGCTCGTGCCGATGCTCGCCTCGGTATTCACCGAAGCGCCGCTTTCGCCGCCACGCGGTCTGGGCCTTCCTCGCGGGCATGCTCTTGACGCTCGCCCTGTCGTATCTGATCGGCCTGGGCTCTTTCCCGACGGCGTATTCCGCGGGACGCGCGAGGACCCGACGGTGTTCCGGCTCCACGTCACGCAGAACTTCTTCATGGCCTACGCTGCATTCGCCTTCGCTTGCCTCGCGCGCGACGCATCGAACAAGGCGCGGCGCGGACTGCTCTATGCGGTCGCGTTTCTCGCGCTGTTCAACGTGATCTTCATGGTGCAGGGGCGCACGGGATACCTGGTCGCCGGGCTGCTGGTGATCGTCTTTCTCTTCGAGCGGACGGGATGGAAGAGCGTCGCCGTCGGCGTGGTCGCGCTTGCGCTGCTCGTCGGTAGCGCCTTCTTCGGCTCCACCTCCTTCCACGATGCGGTGAACCGGGGCATCACGGAGTACTCGCAGTGGCGGCCCGATCGTCCCGCGAACACCTCCATCGGCTGGCGCCTCGAGTTCTACGCCAACACGCTCCGGATGATTCGGGAGCGCCCCGTCGCCGGGGTCGGCACCGGCGGCTTCCCGATCGTCTACGCGCAGCGCGTCGAGGGTACCGGCCGCGTCGATCCCGGCCATCCGCACAGCGAATACCTGCTGATGGCGGCGCAGCTCGGCGTGGTCGGCCTCGCGGGCTTCATCGGGCTGCTCGTCACCCATTTTGCGGCGGCGCGCCGCGTTTCACCGCGCCTGGACCGCAGCCTCGCGACCGGACTGGTGCTCGCCATGGCGATGGGATGCCTGTTCAATACGCTGCTCCTGGATCATTCGGAAGGCCTGTTCTACTGCTGGCTCATCGGCGTGCTCTGCGCCGGGAGCGAGCCGCGAGGGACCAGCACTTGATGGACAAGCTACCGGACGCGCGCGAGAATCGGCGCTCCGTCGCGAGTCGCCGCCCCACTCCCGCCCTCGCTCCGCCATTCCCGTCACGACCATGAAGACCATTTCCGCGTACGTCATCGCCTTCAACGAGGCCGACAAGATCGAGGCCGCCGTCTCGAGCGTGCTCTGGGCCGACGAGGTGATCCTCTGCGACTCCGGCAGCACCGACGGCACGGCGGAGATCGCTCAGAGGCTCGGTGCGCGCGTGGTGCAGATCCCCTTCAAGGGCTTCGGCGATCTGCGCAACCGTGCCATCACCGCGTGCACGGGCGACTGGATCTTCAGCCTCGATTCCGACGAGCGCTGCACCGGGGAGGCCCGCGACGAGATCCTCGCGCTCCTGCAGGGCGATCCGCCGCACGATCTCTATTTCGTGCCGCGCCGCAACTGGCTGATGGGCCGCTGGATCAAGTCCGGCGGCTGGTATCCCAACTACCGGCAGCCGCAGCTTTTCAAACGCGGGGCCATGAGCTATACCCTCGAACCGGTCCACGAGGGCTACATGAGCCACAGCCAGCGCGGGCTCGGCTACCTGCGCCATCCCATCTGGCAGGTGCCGTTTCGCAACTTCGAGGAGATCATCCGCAAGATGAACCGCTACTCGACGCTCGGCGCGGTGAAGCTCGAGCGCGAGGGTGCCACCATGTGGCGCGCCCTGGGCCATGGCATGTGGGCGTTCATCAAGCATTACTTCATCAAGTTGGGCTGCCTGGACGGCTGGGCCGGCTTCGTGATCGCCTTCGGCAACCTGGAGGGAAGCTTCTGGCGCCACGCCAAGTGCCACGAGCTGACCCAGGACTGGAGCGCGCCCCGGCAGGAACCGCTCACGCGACCGCCGCAGCCTTGAGCCACTGCCAGCGGTCTGCATGAGCGACGGCCAGCCCCCGGTCCACATCGTCGAACCGACGCTCGAGGGCGTGTCCGGTCATGCGCTCAACGTCGTGAAGAGCCTCTGCGTGGCGGGCGAGGGTCTGCCGTTTCACCTTTGGGTCGGGCGCGGTGCGCTGTTGCCCGATTTGCAAGGCATCGTGCGCGAAGTGCACCCGCACTTCCGCCGCCGGCTGCGCAAGCTCCAGGCATATCTGCTCTACCGCCGGCTGCTGCGGCAATCCGGGCGCATCGTGGTGACCACGGCCGGCACGGTCGATCTCCATGCACTCGATTGGGCGGCGGGAAAGCCGATCCCCCCCGGCAAGGTGTTTCTCTATTTCCACCAGGTTCGTCGCCTGGGAGAAAAGAAGCTCGAGCGCTTTCGCAAGCTCGCGGCGAAGCAGCCACACCTCACGCTCATGGGCACGACCGCCGCGATCGAGCAGATTTTCCGCGACTGCGGCTTTTCGAGCACCGCGACGTTGAGCCTTCCGCCGGGCATCGATGCCGAAGCGTTTCCCGCCGACCCGGCACCCTTTCGGCACCTGCTGTACGCCGGCGCCGCGCGTGGGGACAAGGGCTTCGGCGCGGTGGTTGATCTCGTGGCGCATCTCACCGCGATCGGCGAGACCGTCCCGATCGCGGTGCAGACCTGCGGCGATCACTACGGACGCTACGATCCCGCGACCCGCGCGCACCTCGACCGGCTGCACCGCCTCCGCTATCCGGCGCTGACGCTGCTGCCGGACCCGCTCATGCCCAGGGAATACGCGGCGCTGTTCCCCGGCGGCATCTCGCTGCAGCCGTACCTGCGCGCCGAGTATGCCTCCAAGATGAGCGCGATCACCCTCGATTCCCTGAGCGCCGGATGCCCCGTTGTCACCGTTGCGGGCACGTCGATGGCGGCGCTGGTCGCGCGCTTCGATGCCGGGGCGGTCGTCGACGATCCGAATCCGTCTGCCCTGTGGAACGCGTGCCGGGCGCTTCTCGCCGACTACCCGCGGTATCGCGACAGTGCGCGTCGGGGCGGCGAGCAGATCCGCCGGGAGAACAGCTGGGCGCCTCTCATCTCGGCCCTGCGTGGGCAGTAAAAGTCGACCCGGTTCAGTCAGACGCCACGGCCGCCGCTGGCGCCGCTTCGAGGTTCAGCCGATAGAGTCTCGCGTAAAGCCCGTCGCGCGCGATGAGCTCTTCGTGGCTGCCGATCTCGACAATGCGCCCGCGCTCGAGGACGACGATGCGGTCCGCGTTCTCCACCGTCGACAGGCGATGGGCGATGACGAGCGTCGTGCGCCCCCGCATGAGCGTGGCGAGCGCCTCCTGCACGTGGCGCTCGGATTCGGCATCGAGTGCAGAGGTTGCTTCGTCGAGAACCAGCACCGGCGCGTCCTTGAGGAAGGCCCTCGCGATGGCGATGCGCTGCCGCTGCCCCCCCGAGAGCTTGACGCCGCGCTCGCCCGCCTGCGTCTGCAGCCCCTGCGGCAGCTGCGCGATGAACTCCCACGCGTGCGCGGCCTGCGCGGCGGCGATGATGTCGGCATCCGAGGCTCCGGCCCTCGCCCCGTAGGCGATGTTCGCGGCGATCGTATCGTCGAAGAGCACGATATCCTGCGAGACGAACCCGATGTTGGCACGCAGGCTTGCGAGTGTGAGGTCGGAGAGAGCGTGCCCGTCGAGCAGGATGCGGCCTGCGGTGAGCTCGTAGAAGCGCGGCAGCAGCGCGACCAGGGTGGTCTTGCCCGCGCCGGACGGGCCGACCAGCGCCACCGTCTCGCCGGGGCGGATCTCTAGGGAGATGTCGTCCAGGGCGCGAGCTCCGGTGCGGTTGTAGGAGAAGCTCGCGCGCTCGTAACGGATCTCCCCGCGGGCACGCTCGAGCGTCACGGTGCCGCCATCCGATTCCGGCGCCTCGTCGAGGAACTCGAACACCGTCGCGGCCGCGGCGAGGCTGCGCTGCAGACTCTCGTTCACGGTGGTGAGCGCGCTTCAGCGGCGCGATCAGCAGCATCGCCGCGACCAGGAACGACACGAAGCCACCCACCGTCGTCTGGTCCGCGGCGGACTGCAGCACCGCCAGGTAGACGATGACCGCCACCCCGATCGAGACCACCACCTGCACCAGGGGCCAATTCGCCGCGGCCGCCGTTTCGCGCTTCATGTTGAAGCGGCGCACCTTCGCCGCCTGCTCGGCGAACCGCGCCGTCCTCGTATGCCTGTCCGCCGAACACCTTCACCACCTTGATGCCGGCCGTGGTCTCGTTCAGCACCTGGTTGAGGTCGCCCATTGCCTGCTGCGCGCCCTGGCTCATGGCGCGCAGCCGCCGGCTAACGGTGCCCACCACGAACATGATGGGCGGTGCGATGACGAACGTGAGCAGGGTCAGCTTCCAGTTCAGGTAGAGCAGATAGCCCATCAGCGCCGCGATGGAGAGTCCGTCCTTGATGATCACCGTGGCGACGCTGCTGGTGCCGAGCGCGACCTGCGTCGCGTCGAACGTGAAGCGCGACACGACGACACCGCTCGCGTTGCTCTCGAAAAAGGACGTCGGCAGGGAGAGCAGCTTGCGGAACATCTGCTGCGCGCAGGTCGAATACCACCTTGTTGCCGAGCCAGTTCGAGCCGTAGACGGAGACGAAGGTGGCGAGCCCCTGGATCAGCATCAGCACCACGATGAGCACCGGCGCGAGCTGCATCCAGAAGGGATCGCGGCGCACGAAGGTACCGTCCAGCAGAGGCTTCATCAGCGCCGCCAGCGCCGGCTGCGTCAGGGCGGCGACGATCATTCCGACCATCGCGATGAGGAAGCGCCGCCAGTACGGCAGCATGTACGAAAAGAGTCGGCGCAGCAGCACACGGCTGTCGCCGTCGGCGGCCGGGGTCTGGCGGGTCGAGGCAACGGAGGTGGGGGGCGGCACGGTCGGACGCACTGCCGCACGGGCGGCGCACGCCGCGCCCCTGGCGGGGCCCGACGCGAGCCCGGATTATGCGGCAGGGCCCGTGCACGGGTCAAAGAGCCGTTTCGCGGGCGGCTCACCGGAAAGCGTAGCGCGCCGACCCGAAGAATGTGATGCCCGCCTGCGGATACCCGATGTACGTTGGACCGACCACCAGGCCGTAGTTGAAATACTTCTCGTCGAGCAGGTTGTTTACGCCGGCGGCGAGCGTCCAGCCCTCGATGTCGTACTCCGCCTTGAGGTTCACCAGCGTGTACGATGGGATCTTCTGACCGAAGGTATTGGTGGCATCGCCATCGAAGAACTGCTCACCGACATAGCTCACGGTCGCCAGAAATCGCGCGGGAGGCAGAAACCGCCAGAGTACCTGCGCGTTCGCCTTGTTTTTCGACACGAGCGGGACCGTCTTTCCGGTGAGCGCATCACCCCCGACCTCACCGCCCCGAAACTCGGCGATCGCGTAAGTGTAGTTCGCAGAAAGATCGAGGGTGTCCGTCGGCAACCAGCGGCCCTGCACCTCCACTCCGTAGCGCTCGGTCGGCGGCAGGTTCACGTTGGCAAAAGTGACCGGATTGAAGTAGATCTCGTTCTTCAGATCCATGCCGTAGAACGTGGTGCGAAACGAGTACTTCGGGTCGGCGTACTCGATCCCGATCTCGCCGCCTAGCGAGGTTTGAATCGCGAGGTTGTTGACCACCGGATCGAAATTCGGTCCACCGAACTGGTTAAAGAGCTCGTCCACGTTCGGGACGCGAAAGCTGCGCCCGTACTTGCCGAACGCCGCGAGACCTTCCAGGAGGCCTTGTCGCAACGCGAATTCCCAGGCTACCGGATTGCCCGTCGCGGAGCCGGTCGCATAGGGGGCGAAGCTCGCGCGGTCCTGCGCGGAACGGGATACCGTCTGCACCCGGCCGCCATACGAAAAGAGCGTCGTCGGCGTGAGCTGCGAGGTCTGCTGGGCATAGATCGCGAAATCCGTCTGGTCGGCCTTGAGCCGCGCGGGCCCGAAGTCCCGGTTCTGGCTGTAATTCCACCACGCGGCGTCCCCGCCGGCGACCAGCGTGTGGTCGAGGCCGAACAGGGAATACGGGAGCCGCCCGCGCGGCGACAGCGTCCAGACGTCCACGTCGGTCTGCGTGTTGAACGTGTTGCCGAAGAACAGGATGGAGGCATTGGCGTCCCGGTTGCGGTAGGTCGCGTCGAGCGCGAGCTCGCCGTCGCCGATCCGCTCACGGCCGCTCAAGATCGTGCCCCAGCCCCGCAGCGTCGACGAATCGTTGGGCGTCGAGGCTGCCCGTGGGTTGCGCGCGATCTGCTCGGCCGTGAGTGCGCCCGGCAGGTCGAGGTTCTGCTCCGCGCCGAACGCCCTCAGGCTGAGCGAGCTCGCAGCGTCGAACCAGCGCAGATCCGCCGTCGCGTTGCTCTGGGAGACACGATTGTTCTCGCGATAGTTGTCCGAGCCGTAGTAGCTTGCAAAGACATTAGCGGCCACGTTCTCGCCGCCCGCCGACGCGCCACCTTCGACGCGGTACGTGCCGTAGCTCCCGCCGAGCGCGGAGGCCTGGCCGCTCAACGCTCCGGACTTCGACGCTTTCGTGACGATGTTGATGACGCCGCCGGTTGCCCCGCCGCCGTAGAGCACCGCACCGCTGCCGCGCAGGATCTCGATACGCTCGATGGAGTCGAGCGGGACGGTGGACCAGCGCGCGCTGGTGAGCTCGTTTTCCGAGAGGCGTTGCCCGTCCAGCAGCACGAGCGTGTTCTGGTCACCGGTGATGCCGAAGCCGCGCATGTCGACCTGCTGGTCGGGGCTGCCGGAGGCGTCGCGGATCTGTACGCCCGCCCGGAGCGAGAGCAATTGCGGCAGCGTCTGCGACGTGCTGCGGGCGATGTCCTCCCCCGTGATGACGCTGACACCGATGGGCAGGTCGCGGTTCTCTGTGGGAAAGCGGGTCGCCGTCACGACCACCTCGTCGGCGATCGTTCCGGCATTGGACTGGGCGAAACCGTGCAGAGGCGTGGCGAGCGCGGCCGCGCCCAGAAGGACGGAATACTTCATTGTTGGAATCTCCCTGGCTGTGAGCGTGCCCTCCGCACGCGATGTCGATCGAAGGTTGGACGCGCCAGGGAGAATTGAGCACGGTGGGCCGGGAGGGCACGCCGATTCCGCCCTCCGCGGAACATCCATTGCGTCGTCGAGGCCGGTATCCGGGCTCATGAGGGGGAACCGCAAAGTCCCCGGCGCGCCGCCTTCCCATGGGGGTGTCCCACAGTGGCATCACTGGCGCGCCCGCTCTCACCTACCGTTGCGGGGGCAGCACAGGAATTGGAACCGCATCGACGATTCCGGACCTGTTTCCCGTTCAACCGCCGCCGGACGAGCCGGCCGCGGCACCTGAACGGCAGCGAGTATAGCCCAAAGGGAGCGAGCTCGCGCCCCGCCTCGCATGGGCACGCAACCTGCACAGGCCGCGAGCCCGCGACGAACCGGCCGATCCCGCGTCACGCGGCATATACCTCCGAAATAGCATGTAATGCGGGTTGTTACCGATTGACGTTGCGGAATTTGTGTCACTATAGTTCTGATATGGATACCGAACTTGGCGCCTTCGAGAGGAAACTGATGCAGCTGGTGGACGTCTGTCATCGGCTCCGCTCGGACAACGAGCGGCTGCGACACGAGCTCGACGAGAGTCGGAACGAGGTGCGTCAGTTTCAGGAGCGGATCGAGGGTGCGCGGGCACGGCTCGAAAAGCTGGTCGAACAGATTCCGGATCACACGCCATGACTGCAACGTCCCGGACGCTCGATGTCACCATCATGGGGCGCGAATATCGGATCGCGTGCCCGCCCGATCAGGAAAAGGAGCTGCTGGAGGCGGTGGTCTATCTCGACCGCAAGATGCGCGAGATCCGCGAACAGGGCAAGGTCGTGGGCGTGGAGCGGATCGCGGTGATGGCCGCGCTCAACATCGCGCACGAGTTGCTCGTAATCCGCGGCGGCGGAGCATTTGACATCGGGGACTTCAAGCGTAGAATCGGGATCATGCAGGCGGCCATCGATGGCGCGCTACACGATCGGGAGGAGCGAGCCTGATCGAGCAAAGTCCATGTCCCCTGCGGTGTCGCCTGGACCATAGACTCTTTGAACCAATATATCTTTTCTGGTTGCGGACTCAAGCAGCGCTGTTGTGCGACTCCGAATCGGATTTGCCTGATGCGTTCGGAAAGCGACCACTCTTGAACCCTAGGTTCAAGATGCCGGTCCGGTGGCATTCGCGGGGGGCGCCCCCTCACTGAGGTACGCGGGCGCAGTTTCATGCAGGAAGAAAAAAAGCGGCGCGAGCCGCTTTTTTCTTCGACGCGCGAGCGCGTCGCGATGGCGTTCTCCGATTACGAGGGCGCGCGCGGCTCGATGCGATAGCGGGCGATATCGAAGTCGTCGCCGCCCTCGACGAATCCGACCGGCGCGAGCGCATAGGCGACACCGCGCGCCACCAGCTCCATCCCGAGCCGCGACGAGAATGCGCCGGCCTCCATCACCAAATCCACTTCGCCCGAACACTTGAGGTTGAGGCCGAGTACCGCGGCGTTCGGGAAATGGTCGGCCGGATTCGCGGAGATCGGCGCTCCTGCAGCCACGAGGTGCACCGGAATGGCAGCCTTCGAAAAGGACTCGATGCCGACGTGGCACTGCCTGTTCTCGTCCCGCGACATGCGCCGGATCACGCCGACCCCCCAGACCGGTGCCGCTTCGGGCTTGATGGCAACGAGGCTCCCCACGCGCACCCAGTCGCCTTTCACGTGCGAGATCACCGCACCGTAGCCGCCGCGGCTCACGTTCTCGGCGATCCAGCTTTCGGTGACCTCGTCGACGAACGGACCGCCGACGTACCCTTGCAGCGCATCGAGCAGGCCCTGAAACCCCGGTACCACGTTGACGCGCGCCATCGCGGCATGGCGCTCTGATTCCCGCGTCGGCGGAATCGCGGACCAGTACAGGGTCAAGTGCTGTGCCACCTCACGCACCATGCGCGGCTCGTAGCCGCCGAATGCGGTGCCGTCGGCCGCACCTTGCTGCGCGAGGTCCTTGCTGATACGTTCGAGATGCGGCAGGGCACCGTGGCTCGCGAGGTAGCGCACCGATGAGCCGTCGTCCTCGGGACACACCCGGCGCGGCGGACGTTCGCCGGCAAGGGCGAAACTGTGGGTGACATCGGCGCCGCGCGCGGCTTCGATCGGCACGAACTCGGCGCATCTCGACACCAGGTGCGCCGCGATCTCCAGTTGCAGCGGCATCAGGCTGCCGGGGGACGAGACATCGAGCAGCAGCATCTTGACGAGTTCGCGTTCGACCGTGGAACGACCCGCCTGACCCGGATGGAGCGTGACCTCCTTCCGCGCGAAGCCGCGCGCCTGCGCGACCTGATAGATGCGCGCCGCCTCCTGCCACAGGCGACCGTCGACCCGGCCATGGCGCAGGAGCACCCACTTCATCTCCTTGCGCAGTGCGCGCATGGCGTGACAGCCCATCACCGGCGCGCGTAACTGCAGCGCCCCCCCGCCGCTCGCACCGGCGTCGTACTCCATCATGCAGAGCTGATAGGCCACCGCCAGTTGATGCCACAGGCGATGGGCCGCGTTCCACAGGCGCTGTTCCCGCACTGCCGGCAGACGCCCGCTGCGGCCGTAATCGCGGGCGACACGCCGCTCCAGCAGGGTCGCCGCTTCTGCGAAGACGCCGATCGACTCGAAGCGCCGGTCGAGTCGAACCTCCGGCAACGCCGTCAAGGTTTCGATCCATTCGACGATCTGTTCGAGCGAGCGAACGGCGTCGCCCGCGGGAAGCTCCGAGACGAGTCGTCTCGCCTCTTTCGGGTCTGCGGGCCGGTGATCGGCCCGCTTGGCGATTCTAAGCATGCTTTGCCTCGCTTCGTTTGACGCCCTTTTCGGGCGATTTGCAGGGATGACGAGGCGCCGGATCGGCAGTTATCGTGCCATTGGGGAGCGAGAGGGACCGATGCCGTTAGACTACGAGATGCGAGAATCACGGGAGATCGCTCATGCAGTACTGGCTCATGAAATCCGAACCGGACGTGTACGGCATCGACGACCTCGCCGCGGCGCCGAATGCCACCACCGCGTGGTGGGGGGTGCGCAACTATCAGGCACGGAACTTCATGCGCGACCGCATGCAGCTCGCCGATCGGGCGTTCTTTTACCACTCGAGTTGCGCCGAACCCGGCATCGCGGGCATCGTCGAGGTGGCGAGCCGTGCCTACCCGGACGAGACCCAGTTCGATCCCGCGGGCGACTACTACGATCCGAAGGCGACGCGCGAGCATCCGCGCTGGTTCCACGTCGACGTGAAGCTCGTGCGGAAGACGCGGCTCATGCCCCTGACAGAATTGCGCAGTCATCCGGAACTCGCCGCCATGCGCGTCCTGCAGCGCGGCAATCGGCTATCGATCACGCCCGTGGACCCTGGGGCGTGGCGGTTCATCCTGCGATTGCTGGGCGCGTGAAGACCGCTTCCGGCACGATCGCAGCAGTTCCCGTCGCGACCGGCGGGTGCAGGCGTGGATAGCTTCTCGGTCGGTTATCTGCTGCTCGGCGCGCTGGCGGGATTTCTCGCGGGGTTGCTCGGCATCGGCGGTGGTCTGGTCCAGGTGCCGGTGCTGGTGTTCCTCTTCGGCCTGCAGCAATTTGCGCCGGAGCACGTCCTGCATCTCGCGCTCGGCACGGCGATGGCGAGCATCCTCTTCACCGCCGCCTCGAGTACGCGCGCGCACCACGTCCACGGCGCCGTGAATTGGGTCATCGTGCGAGGCATGGCGCCCGGCATTGCCTGCGGCGTCGCAGTGGCGGCGGTGATCGCGGGTCGGCTCGAGACCCGCTATCTCGCGATGTTCTTCACCGCGTTCGTGTACTACGCGGCGACCCAGCTCATTCTCAACCTGCGTCCGCAAGCGACGCGCACCCTCCCGGGGGCAGGGGGCATGTTCACGGCGGGTGCCCTGATCGGCGGCATCTCGAGCCTGGTGGCGGCGGGCGGTGCGCTCCTGTCCGTGCCCTGGATGACTTGGTGCAACGTGCGTCTGCACGAGGCGATCGGCACCGCCGCCGCCATCGGGTTTCCGATCGCCATCGCCGGCACCTTGGGCTACATCGCGAACGGCTGGGGCGAGGCGCGCCTGCCGCCATGGAGCCTCGGCTATGTCTATCTACCGGCGCTCTTCTGGCTCGTGGTGGCGAGCATGGCGATGGCGCCGCTCGGTGCGAAGCTCGCTCATCGGACCTCCACGCGGAAACTCAGAACGCTATTCGCGATCCTGCTCTACGTGCTGGCCACCCGCATGCTGGTGACGCTGGTCTAGCTAGCTAGTCGGGATCTCTCGTCTTGAGCCGGGCTTTCAAGTCGGCGAAGGGCTGGTGTGTCGCCGCAGTCACTTCACTGCGCCCCGGCACCTCCGGCTGCCGGCCTTGCTCGGTGAGGAGACGCTGGTGCTCGTTCTCGTGGCAATAGGTGCACAGGAGCTCCCAGTTGCTGCCGTCGGGCGGGTTGTTGTCGTGGTTGTGGTCGCGGTGATGGACCTCCAGCAACTGCAGGTTGGCGTGGGTGAACTCGCGGCCGCAGCGCCCGCATATCCACGGGTAGATGCTGAGCGCCTGCTCGCGGTAACCCTTGGCGCGCTCTTCGCGCGCGCGCCGCGCTTCAGCGACGACGCGGTCGAGTCGGGCGTGGTCGGGTTTGGACATTGGGTTCCTCCGCTTCGTACTCACTGCAACGCGAACGTTTCACTTCACGGCTCGTCGTCGGCGAGGTCCCGGCGTGCCGCCCGCGCCAGCCGATCGCGCACGGCCAGCCATTCGGGCGCATCGGGCACCGCCTCGACCAGAATCACGTCGACACCGGCCTCGTCCAGCGTGCGCAAGGCGCGGTACATCACGTGCGCGTATTCCGGTGCGGAGCCCGGCGCCCGCAGCTCGATCACGCCCGGGGAGCGAGGCGCCGGTTGCCGAGAAAAGACCGCCACCCGACGCCCCGCCTGCACTTCGGTCTGCACCGTTTCTGCAAGGCTTCGTGCATCGACCAGAACCATTGTCGTCCGTGGCGCGTAGTGAGCGGCCAGCCGCCCCGGCGCCCGCGGTGCGTCGGCCCCGGCGGGAAGGATCTCGCGCCCGATGACCTCGGCGATCGCGGCGAGTCCGATGCCGCCCGGACGCAGCAGGCGCGGCAGCAGTCCACTCACGTCGACGATGGTCGACTCGATGCCCACCGCGCATCGGCCGCCATCCAGAATCAAGTCCACATCGTCCCCCAGTTCCGCCAGCACGTGCGTCACGGAGGTCGGCGACAGCCGCCCGAAGCGATTCGCTGACGGTGCCGCGATGCCGCCGCCGAACGCGTGCAGCAAATCGAGCGCGAGCGAATGATAGGGAACGCGCAGGCCGACCGTATCCTGGCCGCCGGTGACCGCGTCGAGCACCCCGTCCGCGCGTTTCAGCACCAAGGTCAGCGGACCCGGCCAGAACGCTGCGGCGAGGCGCGCGGCGGGCTCCGAAACGGCGGCGGCCCAATGCAGAAGATGGTTCGCGTCGGGAATGTGGACGATTACCGGATGATCGGCCGGCCGCCGCTTGACCGCGAAGATGCGCCGCACCGCTGCCTCGTTGCTCGCGTCCGCGCCGAGCCCGTAGACCGTTTCGGTGGGAAACGCGACCAGCCCGCCGCGGCGCAGGATGGCGACTGCGCGGGTGATCGCGTGATCGGTGGCGAGTGGCGCGTCACGCATTGCCGTCCCCACAGCGCGCGCCCTTCACGTGGTGAGCAGCCGCAGCGCTTCCCCGTACTTCGCCGCGGTCTTCTCGACGATGTCGAGCGGCAGCGAGGGGCCGGGCGGGGCTTTGTTCCAGTGAACCGACTCCAGCCAGTCGCGCACGAACTGCTTGTCGAAGCTGGGTGGGCTCGAGCCCACTGCGTAGAGGTTCCGGGGCCAGAACCGCGAGGAGTCGGGCGTCAGCACCTCGTCGATCAGATACAGGCTGCCGGCGCGATCGAGACCGAACTCGAACTTGGTATCCGCGATGAGGATGCCCTTCGTGTCCGCGTAGTCCGCGGCCTCCGCGTAAAGCTGCACCGAGACATCGCGCACGCGGGCGGCCAGTGTCGGCCCGATCGCCTGCTCCACTGCGGCGAAGGCGATGTTCTCGTCGTGCGCGCCCGCCGGGGCCTTGCTGGCGGGCGTGAAGATCGGTCCCGGCAGCTTCGCCGCTTCCTGCAATCCCGCGGGCAGCGGGATGCCGCAGATCGCACCGGTGCGGTGGTAGTCCTTCCAGCCCGAGCCCGCGATGTAGCCTCGGACCACTGCTTCGATCGGCAACGGCGCGAGGCGCTTCACAACGAACGACCGGCCGGCGACCTGCGCGCGTTCCGACGGCGCCACGACAGACGCCGGATCGATACCGGTCAGGTGATTCGGCACCACGTGCGCGAGCTTGTCGAACCAGAAGGCGGAGAGCGCGGTAAGCACATGTCCCTTGCCCGGAATCGGTGTCGGCAGCACCACGTCGAACGCCGAGAGCCGGTCGGTCTGCACGACGAGCAGCTGGTCGTCGTCGACCGCGTAGAGGTCGCGCACCTTGCCCCGGTGCAGCAAAGGCAGGCTCTCGAGCCTCGACTCGAAGAGCGGTGGCGCAGCCGGATCGTCCATGTCGATCATCACGCGTCGGCGAAAGAAGCGCGCGTCACTTCTCGACCATCTTCTGCAGGTTCGCGAGGCCCGACTGGTACACGCCCGTGATCGCCTTGACGGCAGCCTCGTCGTCCTGGCCGGGCGGTGGATCATTGTTCGGATAGGCCCGGTAGAACGCGCCGCGCCATTCGACGATGGCCTTGCCGCCGTCGGCGGGTTTCACGGAGAGGGTGGAGCTGTAGTTCGTGACCGGCAGCGCGCCGCCGTCTGCCGCGCGGTACTTGTAGGTCATCTTCTCGGCGCTGTAGTCCTCCAGTGTCTCGACGATCTTGCCGCCGTCCTTGAGCGTGAGCGTGCGCACCGAACCGACCTCGTTGCCCTTGGTCGCCGGGCTCTGGGCCACCGCAGGATGCCACATGGCGAGCGCGTCGAAATCCTTGATCGCGTCCCAGGCCTTCTGCGGGCTGGCGTTCAACGTGACGGACTCGGTGACCTTCTGCCGCGTCGGGCCGTGGGCGAGGGTAAGGGTGGGCAGCGCCAGACAGAGCGCGAGGGCCGGGATTGCGATGCGCATCGATGACTCCTGAAGTTGGAAAGCAAATACGGCGGAGGGCGTGCCTCTATTTCTTGGCTAGTTTGCACCGGATCGTGTCATGGCGGCCCCCTGTGAGTAGCGCCACTGTTTTTGATGTTCCGATGTTCACGCAAGTTGATGGCGTGAGGTGATGTTAGGGCCGGACACAGCTGCTTGTCATCATGCCTGTTGGCGCGAAATGCCGCACCAACAGCCACGATTGAGCGTATCGACTCTCCACCGCGTCCAGGGTGCGCTTCGCCAGGCTGCATAGAGCCGCAGCCTGCCCTTGACCCGGCTCCGAGTCACCGAGACCATCACGCTCGCGACCATTCATGACAGCAAGTCCCACCAAACCCAGCAGCCTCCGGGCTTCTGTCGAACATCACTCTTGATGACCAAATTTTATTCACGTCGTGATGGCATTCGGAACAGTCCATCATCTATTGTGACTATCCAAACAATCATAGCTTTACGGACCAAGCCATCAACTTGCTTGACCAAGTAGGTCGTTTTCCCCATCAAAATTGTTGACCGTGCTCACCCTGCATACGCGGCATGGATCACCAGGAATCCCGCGATTCGAATCACCGAGGCCGCACAGATATCGCGAAGGGGATTATCTTGACTCGCTTCGTGCCCCCGATTCGCCGAAGCACGTCAACACCGGGTGGTTGTGTCACGCTGCGGAGATGTCTCCTTGTGAGATGATCTGCCGGTCTAGTTCCCGAAGCTGCTCCTCGAAGTGGCTGCGGCGATGGTCGTGGCCAGTCTCCATGAACAGGTCGAATGCGTTCTTGATTGCGGTTCGCGCCTCTTCTAGTTTGGAGACATCGTTGGTTCGGTGCCCAAGCAGCCAGAGCGCACTGCCGAGACCCCTCTGCGTCTCAGTCCAGCTAAGTGGTACGCGCTCGCAGGTTTTCACTTTCAAGGACTCACGAAAGGCGGCGATTGCTTCCTCCAGGCTGTCCGTACCACCCTCCCGCTGTCCTATTTCAGTAAGCGTGTTGCCGAGGTTATGCTGCGCCCCTGCCCACTTCAGGGGATCGCGTTCGCGAGTGAACTCCTCCATCGCCGCGCGATAGGCCGCGGCTGCCTCGCGCAAGCGGAGCACTGTGCCCCCCCTGCGTTCGCCAAGCATCGAAAGCGCTGCGCCAAGGTTGTTCTGGGTTGCTGCCCATTCGAGCGGCACACAGTCGCGTGTACGCACTTCAAGCGCCGCGCGGAGTGCGAGAACAGCTTCCCTTAGCCGCGCGGTACCGGGTTCTCGCTGCCCCAAGAGCGATAGCGCGCTCCCAAGACTGTCCTGGGTCCCTGCCCACTCCAGGGGCACTCGCTCACGTGTCCACTCCTGCAGTGCCGCGCGAAAGGCAACCACTGCATCCTCGAGACTTTGCGTGCCGCTCTCTCGCTGCCCGATTATAGTCAGCGTAGCGCCGAGATTGTGCTGGGTTTCAGCCCAAGCCAGCGGGACCCGTGCGCGGGTCCGTTCTTCGAGCGCTGCGCGATAGGCCGAGACTGCCTCATGAAGGCGCTCCGTGCCGCTCTCTCGCTGCCCAATCGCTGACAGCGTAGCGGCGAGGTTGCTCTGGATTTGAGCCCAAGCCAGCGGCGCCCGATCGCGAGTCTGCTCTTCCAGAGCTGCACGGTAGGCAGCGACCGCTTCCTCCAAGCGTTCAGTGTAATTCTCTCGCTGTCCGATCAGCGACAGTGTATTGGCGAGGTTTTGCTGGGTCTCAGCCCAAGCTAGCGGGACCCGTTCGCGAGTTCGTTCTTCGAGCGCCGCGCGAAAGGCAGCGACGGCGTCGTGCAGGCGTTCCTCATTTCCCTCGCGCTCCCCGACTATAGAAAGGGCTATTCCGAGGTCGGCCTGAGTTGCCGCCCATTCCAGCGGGAGACGCGCACGCGTCAGTTCGGTCAGGGCCGCGCGAAAGGATCTGACAGCCTCCTGGAGACGCGCCGTGTGTGCCTCCCGTTGCCCAAGCTCTAAGAGCGCACTGCCGAGGTTCCGCTGAAGTCCGGCCCAGTCCATCGGCACCCGCTCGTGCGTCCGCTCTTGCAGCGCGGCGCAGAAGGCGGCTATGGCTTCTTCCACGCGCTCCGTGCCGCTCTCTCGCTGTCCAAGTGCCAATAGCGCCATGCCAAGATTGTTTTGAATTCCGGCCCAGCCTTGTGGAGCGCGCTCGCGCGTCCATTCTTCCAGAGCCGCCCGAAGTTCGGAGATCGCTTGCTCCAGGCATTCGCTATCACCTTGCCGGCGACCGATAACTCCCAGTGCGGTGCCGAGGTTGTGGTGGGCTCCGCCCCAGTCCAACGGGACTCGCTCACGTGTCCACTCTTGCAGAGCGGCGCGAAACGCGGATACAGCTTCTTCCACGCGCTCCGTGCCACTGTCTCGCTGTCCAAGTGCAACCAGTGCGGCACCTAAGTTGTTCTGGGCTGCCGCCCACGCGAGAGGAGCCAGAGCACGATCTCGCCGCGCGAGTAGCGCCCGAAATCGATTGATTGCTTCATGCAAAGCCTCGTTGTCGCCGAATTCCTCCCCTTGCCGATGCAGTGCATGAGCCTCGTGTTCCAGGTAGGTGAGGGCCCAGTCCTCACGAAAAGGGGCTATGCGCCCCGCCGCCACAGCGAAATGCTGCGCTGCCTCGTAGTAACGCAGCCTTGCGAGAGCGATGTTGGCACGTTGTTCTGCGGTCTCCGCTGATGTTGTTGCGAGGCGCTCAAGGCGGCGCCGCTGACTGTCTCCGCCGATTTCGAGGACCCCTTCCGCCTCTGCGAGTAGCGTGTCAGCCCGTTCAAAGTCAGCGGCATCGATCGCATCGCGCGCTTGATGCCTGAGGCTAGTGAACTTGGGGTCATCATCCTCCGATGTGGCAACGAATTGTGCGCGCAGCTCACGATACTGCGCTGCGATATCAACCAAGCGTGCCGGCAGCTGGTCATGGGGGACGTGCTGCTCGCCGATGATTTGAAAGAATGCGCGGAGTTGGGCTTCTGTGGCACCGAGCTGTCGTTCTAGCTCTCGAATGGTTCCCATCTGTGCATCGGTTCGGTCCTGCCAATGGCTGACCTCGAGCATGGTTCGAAGGTCGACGGCCCTCGTTATCCCATCGGCCGCATCTATAAAGGGCTCGGGCATTCCTGCGACGTTGGCCATAAGCCGCACGAGCTCGCGCCGCTGGCTTTCATACTCGTAAGTCTTGCCGCGTAGTATTAACGCATCACGATCGAGAAGCGGCCTGACGGATTCCGGCAGTTCCTGGGCGACCGATACGAAGCAAGCGAGCTTCAGGGCGCGCCTATGAACTGGCCGAAGCCGCGGCTGCTCTTGCCCGTCTCGATGGTAGCCAACACTTGCAAGGTGTGCGCGTCCAGCACCGTCACATTGTCATCCATCCAGTTCACCACGTACACCCGGTTCCCGTGCACCGCGATGCCTTCGGGGTAACCGCCCACGGGTACGGTCGCCAGCACCTCGTGGGTAAGTGCGTCGATGACCGACACGCTGTCCGCGTGCTGGTTGGTGACGAAAACCCTGCCGGCCTCCCCATGAACGGCGGCGCCGTAGGGAGAGCGGCCGACGGGCACGGTCGCTAGCCGCGTGCCGGATCCGGTATCGAAAACGGTGACGTCGTTGCTCCACACGTTCACCACGTACAACCGACTCCCGGCGGGATCGAGCGCCACCGCGAAGGGGTGGTTGCCCGCGGCGAGTTCTCCGGTCACCGCGAGCGTGCCGGCGTCGATCACCGAGACGCTGTTGCTGTCCCGATTCGCCACGAAGACGCGCTTCCCATCCGGGTGCACGACCACCCCAGCGGGTGCGACCCCGACCGGCACGCGGCCGATGAGCCGATGGCTCGCGCCGTCGAAGACCAGCACCCGATTGCCGAACCAGTCGGCGAGCCAGACCCGCGAGCCGTCGGGCGACACCGCGATGCCGACCGGACCGTCCCCGGCGGGCAGCGTGTCGATTACCCGGTTCGACCTCATGTCGATGACCGAAAGGGTCTTGCTTTCCGGATTCGAGACGAACGCGCGGGCAGTGGCCGAGCTGACGGCGATGCCGGCGGGGGCGCGGCCGACTGCGACGGTCGCGACCACCTTGCGCGCCGCGAGATCGATCACCGAGACATCGTTGCTGCCCTGGTTGGTGATGTAGGCGAAGGGAGCGGCAAGTGCGCTTCCCGCGGCTGCAAGCGCTGCCGCGGCGACTGCGCGGGCGAGCTTCGGCATGGCAGTGCGAACCGGTTGGCTCACGCCGCGCCCCGCATGTTCGCGCCGACCGCGGCAGACGATGCGACCAGTGCCCGCTGGATGTCGAGCGCCAGCGCGAGATTCGCTGCGAGATCGTCGCCGAGCACGGTGTAGTGGCCCATCTTGCGGCCGGGCCGCGGCTCGCGCTTGCCGTAGAGGTGGAGCTTCACGCGCGGATGAGCGAGCACGCGCTCCCACCGCGGTTCGCCCGCATGCCAAGCGTCGCCCAGGATGTTCACCATCACCGCCGGACAGTGCAGAGCGGTGTCGCCGAGCGGCAGCTGCGCCAGCACCCGAACCTGCTGCTCGAACTGCGACGTGACGCACGCGTCGATGCTGTAATGGCCGCTGTTGTGGGGGCGCGGGGCGATCTCGTTCGCGAGCAGACGGCCGCCCTCGACGACGAAGAACTCAACGCACAGCACGCCGCGGTAGTCGAGCGCTTCGGCCACCGTCACTGCCGCTGCGCGTGCCTCGGCGCCGAGCGCTGCCGGCACCCGCGCCGGCACGATGCTGACGTCGAGGATCCCGTGTGCGTGGACGTTCTCGGCCACTGGAAAGGTCGCGACGGTACCGTCGACGCCGCGCACGACGACCACCGACAGCTCGAGCTCGAGGGCGAGCATCCGCTCCAGCACGCACGGCTCCTCGCCCAGCGCGACGAAGGCGGCGCGCGCCTCGTCCGCGGTCTGCACCCGTGCCTGCCCCTTGCCGTCGTAGCCGAAGCGGCTGCGCTTGAGTATCCCCGGCAAAAGCGCGGGATCGAAGCCGTCTCCCAAGTCTTCCCGCCGCTCGATCACGGCGAACGGCGCGGTGCGAAGTCCGCTCGCGGCGAGAAAGCGCTTCTCGCGGATCCGATCCTGGGCCACGGCCACGCTCGCCGCAGCGGGACTCACGATGCAGGAACGGGCGAGGCGCTCGAGGGCCTCGGCCGGCACGTTCTCGAACTCGGTGGTGATCGCCGCGCAACAGCGGGCCAGCTCCGCGAGGGCCGCCGGATCCAGGTAGTCCGACCAGATATGACGGTCCGCCACGCTACCGGCCGGGCTGTGCCGGCCTGGATCCAGCACCATGACCCGGTAGCCCATGCCCTGGGCCGCCATGGTGAACATCCGTCCGAGCTGTCCTCCGCCGAGGAGCCCGAGGAAAGCGCCGGGCGCGATCATTCCGGGTCGGGCAGGACCAGCGCGCGGACGTGTGCCGCCTGGGCCTCGCGAAAGTCGCCGAGCTGCGCGCCGAGGGCGCGATCGTCGAGCGCGAGGAGCGCGACGGCAAAGAGCGCGGCGTTCTCCGCACCGGCTTCACCGATGGCGAAGGTGGCGACGGGAACGCCCTTCGGCATCTGCACGATGGAGAGCAGGGAATCGATTCCCTTGAGCGTCCGGGAGGGCACCGGGACGCCCAGTACCGGTAGCGTCGTCTTGGCGGCGAGCATGCCGGGCAGATGGGCCGCGCCGCCGGCCCCCGCGATGATGCACTGCAGCCCGCGCGCGGCGGCCGTCTCGGCGTATTCGAACAAGAGGTCGGGGGTGCGGTGGGCGGACACGACACGGGCCTCGAACGGCACCTGGAACGCCTTGAGGCGGCGTGCGGCGTGCTGCATCACCACCCAGTCGCTGTCGCTGCCCATGACGATGCCGACCCGCACCCTGTCCATGTCCCGGCCCGCGAAAAAACCGCGATTATAGCGGAGGGAGTGCCCTCATTCGCGGCCGAAATCGCCCTTGCCCGGCAACTCCGGGCGCGTGTCGTCCCCGATATAGGGATAGCGCACGTGACCGAACCGGATCACGAGCACGGCGCAGGCGATCAGGAGAATAGCGCCCGCCACCGCCAGCATCCGCAGTTCGGTGATCTCCTTCACGTCGAGGATGATGTAGCGGGCGAGCGCGATCAACGCAATGTACAGCGGAAAGCGCACCGGCAGCTTGCCCGACCGGTAGTAGAGGCCGACCATGGTCAGCACCTCGAGGAACAGGAACATGAGCAGCAGGTCGGCGAGCGTGACCTTGGCGTTGTGGACCATCACCATCACTTCCTGGTAACCGGCAACAACGGTCGCGATGGCGATGATCAGGAGCCCGAGCTGCTCGACGACGGTGAGCGCGATGCGGGCGTAGCGGTTGGCGGCTGAATCGGTTTCCATGCTGAGTGCTCTTCAGGCGGTAGGGGTGTCCGGGTCCGAGTGGCACGTCGGCGCCCGCAGGCGCTCGTCGAGCAGCGCCTCCATCAGGTCGAGCACCTTGGCCCGCACCATGGATCCGCCGACGTGAAAGTACTTGAGCTCGCAGGCCACCGGCGCGTGCAGCGTGGTGCGGCCGGCAGACTGGAAAGCGGTCCAGGCGATGATCGGCATGTCGTTCAACTGCGGATCGACGCAGATCCAGGCCCCGTCGGTCAGCACCAGCTCGAGACCCTTGAGCCCCGGCAGACCCATTCGCAGCGGCAGGCCCAGCCGCGATCCGGCGCGTCGCCACAGGTTGTAGTGCCGCGCCGCCACCTCGTCGGGGCGCGACGCATAGGCTGGAAAGTCTTCGTGCAACTTGTACACGTGGCAGCGCGTCCGCGATCCGGTGCGGTTTCAGGCCCGCGACGCCGGCGAGCGTGTGCTCATCGCGTGAGACCCATGTAGAGCAGCGGCAGCCGTTCCGGCAGACGCTCGACATGGTCAACGACGAGGTAGTGTTTCGCGCCGAAGATGCGGGCGACGTAATCGTCCGCGTGCGGGTCGAGGCTCATGCAGTAGGTCAGGATGCCGGAGCGGCCGAGCTCCTCCACCGCCTTCTTCGCATCGAGGCGCAGATACTGCGGGTCGCGCACGTCCACGTCGGCGGGCTCGCCGTCGGTGACGACGATGAGCAGCCTCTTCGACTGCGGCTGGCGCCTCAAGAACGTGCCGGCGTGGCGGATGGCCGACCCCATGCGTGTCGAGAGCTGTGCCGTCATGCCGGCGAGCCGCGCCTTCGCGTGATCGTCGTAGTCGGCGCCGAAGTCCTTGAAGCGGAAGTACTGCACGTCGTGCCGGCCATCCGAGGCGAAGCCGTGAATCGCGAACGGATCGCCGATGCCGTCGAGCGCCTCGGCGAGCAGCACCGTTGCCTCGCGCGAGAGGTCCAGCACCGAATAATCGGCACCGCGCACCTTGTCGTTCGCGGACTCCGAGAGGTCGAGCAGCACCAGCACCGCGAGGTCGCGCACCTTGCGCACGTTGCGCATGGCGATGCGCGGATCGGGGCTCGCGCCGGTGCGAAGATCGGTCATCGCCAGCACCGCGGCGTTGAGGTCGATCTCGTCGCCGTCCTCCTGCTTGCGCAGCCGCTGCACGCCCTGCGGCTGCAGCGCCTCGATGAGATACCTGAGCCTGGAAAGCAGGGCGCGGTTGCGGTCCAGGATGCCGTCGATGCGGCCGAGGTCGCCGGCGCCGGCGCGCTTTTCCAGCACCGTCGTCCACGACGGCCGCTCGAGCTGGATGGCGTAGTCCCACTCCGGATAGTGGCGCGGCGCCGCGACCGGCTCCTTGCCTTCGCGCGCGTTGTAGCTGACGCCGTCGTCTTCGTAGGGAAAGAGCTCGGTGGAGAGGATCCAGACCTCTTGCGCATCGTCCCCGGCGGTCTCGACGTCGATCTCGTTCACGAACTCCATCAGGCTCACGTTGCGGCGGACCTGCTGCTCCCGGTAGAGCGCCGCCGCGCCGGCGCCGTACTCGATGCCGTCGAATTCCCAGATATAGCGGTTGTCGTCCCGATACGCGATCGGCGGCACGTCCGTGCGCGGGTTGAAGCGCGCGCCGGCGACCTTGAGCTCGTGCGCAAGGCGCACCCCCACGTCCCAGGAAAGGCGGTTGTCGTCGAGCCGACCCGCTTCGCGCGCGAACGCTTCCCGACCTTTCGCCACCAGCGGATGCGGATCGCGGTACTCGGGGTCGAGCAGCGCGCGGGCGAGCCGCGCCAGCAGTGCGCCGGTGCCTTCGTCGGCAGGATTGGCAACGTGCAGGGGCAGCCACAGCTCGCGCAGCCCCGGAAACTCGCGGATGGCGAGCGCCTCGACGCGGGCGTCCTCGATCACGCCGATCATCCCCATTTGCAGCGCGGTCAACGCCTCGGCGGAAAGCGGCGCCCGCGTATACGCGAGATGTGCGGCGGCGTGGGTGGCGGTGGCGCGGTACAGCTCGAGGCCGCTCACGGCGCCGCTCGCGTCGTACGCGTCGGGCAGATGGATGACGCAGTCCGCGATGAAGGGCCGGTAGCCTTGCCGGGATTCGAAGTCGCCGCTGGTGGGCCGCAGGAAGAAATCGCGCCCCCACAGCGCGCGCAGGTACATCCCGATGCGCCGCTGCACATCGACGAAGAGGGTGCCGCGGCGCTCCTTCTGCAACACCGCGAGGGCGTCCGGACTCTCCAGCCCAAAGTAGCGGACTTGCGCCTCGAAGTCGGTGCGGTGCGCCTGGGCGCCCCACATCGCCCAGCGGCGCAATCCCCCGAGGGTGAGCTGCGTGAGCAGGGTCTCGAGGCGGTCGAGCATCGGCCGCACGCCCCGCGGCGCCTGGGCGAGGAGTTTCCCGAGCAGGCGCAGGTAGCCGCGGAAGACCTCGATGTCGCCCAAGCGGCGGGCGGCGAGCGGCGCGGTGGCGCACACCATGGCGATGACGGCGCCGCTCGTTTTCGACGCCATGCCGAGGGCCGCCTGTACCAGCTCGTCGACGGCGTCCTCGCCGATCTCCCGTGCGATCTCCGGTGCGCCCTGGATAAACGAGACCACGAGGTCGGTGCCGCGGCCCAAGGACTTGAGCGCGCGCGCGCCGCGCAGGTAGGTTTCCAGCCCGCGCGGCGAGAACACGCGCGCCGCCTCGTGCCAGGCGGCGCGCAGCACTTCGGCCGGGTGGTCGCCGAGCTCGGTCAGGAGCTCGTCGTAGTCGTCGAGCTGGACGGACATGGTGAATGGGAGGAGGGAGGCGGAAGGCGGGAGGGGAGAAGGGATTCACCTTTCACTTCACGCTTGTCCTCTTCCCTCCTCCCCCTTCCCTAGAAGTACGTCGTCACCGCCGCATCCAGCGCATCGCGCATGTCGGGGTCGTCCGTGATCGGTCGTACCAGCGCGACGCGGCACGCGTCGATCGGCTGCCACGCCCCGCGCGATCAGGCGAGCCCGCATGGACCAGCATGCGCGTGGAGATGCCTTCGTCGAGCCCGTGACCCTTGAGGTTGCGCGCGCGCTCGGCGATCGCGACCAGCTTGCCCGCCACGGACTCGGACACACCCGCTTCGTGGGTGACGATCTCGACCTCGATCGTGTGCTCGGGATAGGAGAAGTCGAGGGCGCCGAAGCGCTGCTTCGTGGACTGCTTCAGATCCTTCATCAGGCTCTGGTAGCCGGGATTGTAGGAGATCACCAGCTGAAAATCGGGATGCGCGCGCACGAGCTCGCCTTTCTTGTCCAGCGGCAGCACGCGCCGCGCGTCGGTGAGCGGATGGATGACGACGGTCGTGTCCTGGCGCGCCTCGACCACTTCGTCGAGGTAACAGAGGGCGCCGTGGCGAGCGGCAACGGTGAGCGGACCGTCCTGCCAGCGCGTGCCGGTGGCGTCGAGCAGGAAGCGGCCGACCAGGTCGGAGGCAGTCATGTCCTCGTTGCAGGCGACGGTGATGAGGGGCTTGCCGAGCTTCCACGCCATGTACTCCACGAAGCGCGTCTTGCCGCAGCCGGTCGGACCCTTCAGCATCATCGGCATGCGCACCGAATAGGCCGCCTCGTAGAGCTCCACCTCGTCGCCCACCGAGCGGTAGTACGGCTGCTCACGAATCAGGTATTGCTGGACGTCTTCGTTCATTGTCGGTGTCCTCTCAAGAGCAAGCCCCCGACACCTTGCGGCGACGGGGGCTCCGTTGCACGGGTGTTGCCGAGGTTCACACGGTGGCGCCGCGATAGATCACCATGGCGGTTCCCTGGGACTGCCTGAAGTTGTCGTAGCCGATCAGGCGCACGTGATGGCGCGGATTGGCCTTGTGGCACGCTGCGGCCTCGGCGAGGATGCGGTCGACGTCGGTCTCGCCGAACATCGGCAGCTTCCACATGTACCAGTACGAACCCGTCAGGTGCTCCGGTTCCGTGTGCTCGATCGCCGGATTCCAGCCCTGCTTCACGACGAAGTCCACCTGCTTGCGGATCTCCGCGTCGGTCATCGACTGCAGGTAGGAAAAGGTCTCGAACTTGCGGCTCGCGGGATCGGAGACGCGCGACTTGTAGTCCTGAATTTCGCTCATGATTGATGTCCTCAAGGTAGCCGGTCAGCGATGGCCCACGGCCAGCTTGTCGACGGTGTCGAACTCGAACTTGATCTCCTTCCAGGTCTCCATCGCCACTTTGAGCTCCGGACTGGTCCTGGCCGCCTCCGTGAGGATTTCCTTGCCTTCCTTCTCGATCGCGCGGCCTTCGTTGCGCGCCTTGACGCAGGCCTCGAGCGCGACCCGGTTGGCCGCGGCGCCGGCTGCATTGCCCCACGGGTGCCCGAGGGTGCCGCCGCCGAACTGCAGGCAGGCATCGTCGCCGAAAATCGCGACCAGCGCCGGCATGTGCCAGACGTGGATGCCGCCGGAGGCCACCGGGAACACGCCCGGCATGGAGCCCCAGTCCTGATCGAACATGATGCCGCGACTGCGGTCTTCCTTGATGAAGCGCTCGCGCATGATGTCGATCCAGCCCAGCGTCGCTTCCCGATCCCCCTCGAGCTTGCCCACCACGGTGCCGGAGTGCAGGTGGTCACCGCCCGAGAGCCGCAGCGCCTTCGCGAGCACGCGAAAGTGGATGCCGTGGTGCGGATTGCGGTCGAGCACGGCGTGCATCGCGCGGTGGATATGCAAGAGGACGCCGTTCTTGCGGCACCAGCGGGCGAGTCCCGTGTTGGCCGTGAAGCCCCCGGTCAGGAAGTCGTGCATGATGATCGGGGCCTTGAGTTCCTTGGCGAACTCCGCGCGCTCGTACATCTCCTCGGGCGAAGGCGCGGTGCAGTTCAGGTAGTGGCCCTTGCGCTCACCGGTCTCGGCTTCCGCCTTGTGCACGGCCTCCATCACGAACTCGAAGCGGTCGCGCCAGCGCATGAACGGCTGCGAGTTGACGTTTTCGTCGTCCTTGGTGAGATCCAAGCCGCCGCGCAGACACTCGTACACCGCGCGGCCGTAGTTCTTGGCGGAGAGTCCGAGCTTCGGCTTGATGGTGCAGCCCAGCAGCGCCCGGCCGTACTTGTTCAGCTTGTCGCGTTCGACCTGGATGCCGTGGGGAGGACCATTGCAGGTCATAACGTAGGCGATGGGAAAACGCACGTCTTCCAGCCGCAGCGCGCGAAGGGCCTTGAATCCGAAGACGTTGCCCACCAGTGACGTGAACACGTTCACCACCGATCCCTCTTCGAAGAGATCGATCGGATAGGCGACGAAGGCGTAGAAGCAGGCGTCGTCACCGGGAACGTCCTCGATGCGGTAGGCGCGGCCCTTGTAGTAGTCGAGGTCGGTCAGGAGATCGGTCCACACCGTCGTCCACGTGCCGGTCGACGATTCCGCCGCGACCGCGGCGGCGGCTTCCTCCCGGTCCACGCCCGGCTGCGGCGTGATCTTGAAGCAGGCCAGGATGTCGGTGTCCTTGACCTCGTAGTCGGGTTCCCAATAGGTGCCGCGGTATTCCTTGACTCCCGCGCTGTACTTCTTGACGGCCATGATTTGTTCCTCCGGGGCGGCTCGTTGCAACCGCGGACGCTGCGATCCGCCGCGGCATCATCTGCGAAACACGTCCGAAACTATAGTCCCCACCCAATCATCAGAACAAGTTAATAATACTGATCATCATGATAAGATCACGCGCCCGCAGAGAACAGGAATAACGCGCCGTGCTGCACCTCACTTTGCGCCAGTTGAGGGTATTCGAGGCGGTCGCCCGGCACCTGTCTTTTTCGCGCGCCGCAGAGGAGCTGCACCTCACGCAGCCCGCCGTCTCGATGCAGATCAAGCAGCTCGAGGACAACATCGGGCTCCCCCTCTTCGAGCAGCTCGGCAAGAAGATCTACCTGACCGACGCCGGCCGCGAGCTCTTCCAGTACAGCCGCTCCATTGCCCAGCAGTTGAAAGAGATGGAGGAAGTGCTCGACCAGTTGAAGGGCCTCGATCGCGGGCGGCTCATCATCTCCGTGGTGAGCACGGCCAAGTACTTCGTCCCCAAGCTGCTCGCGCGTTTCCAGAAGATCCATCCGAAGGTCGCGGTCAGCATCTACGTCGCGAATCGGGAGCATGTGCTGAAGCACCTCGCCGACAACGAGGTCGACCTCGCGATCATGGGGCGCCCGCCGCAGAGCATGCATCTGCACGCCGAGTCGATCATGGACAATCCGCTGGTGTGCATCGCCGCCCCCGATCATCCGCTTTCCAAGCTGAAGAGAATCCCGCTCGCCCGGCTCGAGCAGGAGAGCTTCCTGGTCCGGGAGCCCGGGTCGGGCACCCGTCACGCCATGGAACGCTTCTTCACCGAGCACGGCCTCAAACTCACCCGCGGGATGGAGATGGACACCAACGAGGCGATCAAGGCGGTCGTCGGCGCGGGGATGGGACTGTCCGTGATCTCGCTTCACACGTGCGAGCTCGAGGTCGAAACGGGGCGGCTCATCGTTCTCAACGTCGACCATTTTCCGATCGTGCGTCAGTGGTATCTCGTGCATCGGACCCAGAAGCGTCTCACGGCGTCTGCGCTGGCCTTCCGCGAATACCTGCTCACCGAGGCGCCGAAGCTGATGCCCGTGCCGAAGCGCCCGCGCGCGGTGGCCCGTTAGCCGATACACCCGGCACCCGGATTGCCAGTGGTCTGACAGCCCTGAGACGCGCCGTCGAGGAGCCGCAACGTGGACCTGCCGCTGTCCCTCATCGCGATCGCCGTTGCGTGCCTCGGGCTGTTGTTCCTCATCGCAGCGGTGACGGCTCTCGCGCGGTGGCGTCCCCTCGCGTTCACGCTCCGCACGTGCTGCGGGCTGCTGCTCGTGGCGGTCGCGGGGCTGCTCGCGATCGTGAGCGTCGGCACCGTTGGCTATCAGGCGCTCACCAAGGAGGAAGTGGCGGCGTGGGTGCGGGTCGAGCCCGCCGGGCCGGAGCGCTTCACCGCGAAGTTCCGCTTTCCCGATGGCCGCACCGCGACCTACGCGCTGGCCGGGAACGAGCTCTACGTGGACGCCCACATCCTCAAGTGGAAACCGATCGCGAACCTGCTCGGCCTGCATACGCAGTACGAGCTCGACCGGGTTGCCGGGCGCTATCGCCGGCTGGAAGACGAGCAAGCCCGGGTGCGCACGGTCTATCCCCTGGGACGTTCCAAGCCGCTCGACATGTTCGACCTCCGGCGCGAGTTCGTTGCGCTCGCCCCGCTCCTCGACGCCGAGTACGGATCGGCGTCGTTCGTGCCGGCCGACCGCTCGACCGAGTGGGAGCTCAGGGTGTCGACGAGCGGTCTCCTGTTTCGTCCTGCAGCCGCTGCGCCGAATGCGCGCGATGCGCTCGGCCGGGCACCAGCCCGGTCCACTGGCCCGGCCAGTACTCCAGCGGATCGCGCTTGAAGCCGCTTTTCGCGAACTGGTGCCAGCGCCCTACGACGTAGGACATGATGAGGTTGGCCTGGGCGGCGGCGTCGAACTCGCACGGGCTCTCGTTCTGACTGGCGGCGAAGCGCAGTGCCTGCTTGATCGTCGCCTCCAGCCGGTCGTGGAGTTGGTTGATGCGAAGCTGGAGCCGCTCGTTTTCGTGCACGAGAGCGTCGCCGATCAGCACCCGGGTCATGCCCCGGTTCTTCTGGGCGAACGCGAGCAGCATCGAGATCGTCCGTTCGAGCTGCTTCAGCCCGCTCGTCTCCTCCACGCCGATCTTGTTTGCGAGGGCGAAGATGGTCTCCTCGATGAACTCGATCAGGCCCTCGAACATCTGCGCCTTGCTCGCGAAATGGCGATAAAGCGCCGCCTCCGAGACGTCGAGGCGGGCGGCAAGCGCCGCGGTCGTGATCTTCTCCGGCTGAGGTCGCTCGAGCATCTCCGCCAGAATCTCCAGGATCTGCTGCTTGCGTTCTCCAGGCTTGGTGACCGGCATCGCACTCCCCTCCCGATTCGTTTCTTGTTACCCCAGCAACGCGGCGGCGGCCGGCAGCTCGCGGACGCTTCGCACGGTCACGTCGACGTATCCCGGCGCGCGCCCCCGGCCGGTGACCCAGACCGTCTTCATGCCGAGACGCCGCGCCGTCATGAGGTTCTCGAGCGAATCCTCCACCATTACGCAGCTCCCCGGGTGCAGCCGGTGCCGTTGCAGCAGCCGCAGGAATCCGGCCGTGTCGGGCTTCGGCCGGAAGCCCGTGTGCTCGATCGAGAACACACCATCGAAGAGGTCGGCGACCCGCAGGATGCGCAGCACCGCCAGGGCGTAGCTTACGGGCGAATTGGAGAACACGAGCTTGCGCCCCGGCAGCCGGCGGAGCGCTGCGCGCAGACCCGGCTCGCGCACGATCATCCGCGCGAGATCGGGAAATTCGTGCGTCACGCGCAGGAAGTGGTGCGGATCGGTGCCGTGGTGGCGCATGAGTCCGAGCAGCGTGGCGCCATACCGCTTCCAGTAGTGGCACCGCAGCCGGCTCGCCGCATCGTGATCGAGGTCGAGGTGCTGCTGCAGGTACGCCGTCATCGTGCGGTTCAAATGCGGAAACACGTGCGGGGAGGCGTCGTGGAGGGTGTTGTCGAGATCGAAGATCCAGGTCCACGAACGACCCCGGCGGATACGCGCAGGCGTCATTTGGAGCGGATCAGCGTGCCCACGCCCTCGTCCGTCAGGATCTCCAGGAGCAGCGCATGCTCGACCCGGCCGTCGATGATGTGCACGCTCTTCACGCCCCCCCGCGCGGCGTCGAGCGCGGAGGCGATCTTCGGCAGCATGCCGCCGGAGAGCGTGCCGTCTGCCACCAGATCGTCGATACCCTTGGGCGTGAGTCCCGTGAGCAGATTCCCGTTGCGGTCCAGCACGCCCGGCGTATTGGTGAGCAGGATCAGCTTCTCGGCCTGCAGGATCTCGGCGAGCTTGCCGGCGACGAGATCGGCGTTGATGTTGTAAGACTCACCCTCCGGCCCGACGCCGATCGGTGCGACGACCGGAATGAATCCGCCCTGCTCGAGGGAGTCGATCACGCCGGGATCGATGCCCGCGATCTCGCCCACCTGGCCGATGTCGATCAGCTCTTCGGGCCGTTCCCGGTTCGGCAGCAGCAGCTTCCGCGCGTGGATGAAGTGGCCGTCCTGCCCCGTGAGGCCGACCGCCTTGCCGCCCGCCCGGTTGATTAGCGTCACGATGTCCTTGTTCACCGCGCCGCCCAGGACCATTTCGACCACGTCCATGGTCTCGGCGTCGGTGACCCGCATCCCCTGCACGAACTCGCCCTTCTTGCCCAACCGGCCGAGCAACTGCTCGATCTGGGGTCCGCCGCCGTGCACCACCACCGGGTTCATGCCGACCAGCTTGAGCAGCACCACGTCGTGGGCGAAGGTTTGCTGCAGGCGAAGGTCGGTCATGGCATTGCCGCCGTACTTGATCACGATGGTCTTGCCGTGAAAGCGGCGGATATAGGGCAGCGCCTCGGCGAGGTTCAAGGCCTTCTGCGCGGCGGCGGACGGGGTGAGCGTCATGGCGGTATCCGGAGTCGATGACCGCGCCGAATTCTACACGACAACAATGCAAAGCGGCCGATGCTGCCTTCGTCGGACCGTGAGCGAGCCCTCACTGGGGGAAAAGCCGCGCGGGGCGCGCAGCCGGCGCCGATCAGTCGATCGGAATCACCGTGAGCAGGGTCTCGCGCCGCGGGCTCAACGCGATCTGCAGCCAGTACGTGCCGGGGGCAGGGAGGGTGTAGAGCAAAACCTTCCGTGGGCCATCGCAATCGAACAGACCCTCGTCCGGAGCCGGGTCGAGCAGCTTGCCAGCGGCAGTGGCGAGGTCGAGCCACGCATCGCGGCCGACGCTCACGCGGTAGACGCCGGGCCGCGGTACCTGGAGTCGCACCACCCCGCCGAAGGTCGCGCCGCTCGTCTTGGTGCGCTCCAGTTCGAGATCGGCGGAAGTGGCCGGCAGCACGACCGATTTCTCGGGGACGAGCGCGAGGGTCAAAAGCGTGCGTTGCGGCACGGCGCGCGCCTGCGTGGAAGCCCGGCCAAGGGCTGCCATGGTCCACGGCTTGGTGCCGCACAAGCGAAGCTCCGGCGCCGGATCGACCGTGGCGGCGCGGCCGTCCATCACTGCGAGCAAGGCGAGGAGGACAGCGGCCGTCGCCCGCGATCGCATCGGCTGACAGGCCTCGGGTTAGTAACGGCCGCCGCCCTTGGCGTCCTTGACCTGAGCGTCGACGTTCACCTTCTCCGTCTTGCCATCGGCTTCGAACACCAGCGTGAGCGGCACCTTTTCGCCGACCTTGAGCGGCTGCTTGATGTCGATCAGCATCACGTGCAGGCCGCCGGGCTCGAGCTTCACTTCCTTGCCGGCGGGAAGGTCGATCTTCGGCACGGCGCGCATCTTCATCACTTGGCCTTCCATCTTCATCTCGTGCAGCTCGACCAGCTTCGCGGCCGGGGATTCGGCCCGCACGAGCGCGGCGGGTGTGCTGCTCACCACGTCGAGATAGGCCGCGGCGACGTTCTGGCCGGGCGCCGTGGACTTTGCCCAGACGTTGGTGACCGTCACCCCGGCATCGGCCAGCGCGAGCGCAGGACCGACCAGAAACGCGGATGCGACGAACGCTAGCCGTACCCGACGCGCCATCTCGGTTTGCAACATGATTTCTCCTTGGTTATGGAATTGGCGACCCAATCATCGGTGAGCTAGCTGAAGATGAGTCCGCGGGCGCCGTGCACGAGCAGTCGCGCCAGCGGACCGCGCAGAGAGCGCGGCAGGTTCACCGGCTTGAGCAGCATCTTAACCGACATCTCGAACGGGAAGTGCTGCTGCATGATGGCCTTCAGCTTCCGGTTGTACTCGCGGTAGTACCGTTCTTCGAACGGTGTTCCGGCGAAGCGCACCCGAAACGCATGCCGGTAGGCAACCAGGGAATCTTCGCTCTTCGCCTCGGCGATGCGCTTCAGGATCGCGCGTACTATGCGCCCCCTGCTCACGGGCTCGACCGCGCTGTAGCGCTGATAAAAGCGGTAGAAGTAGCTGAAGTGGCGCACTTCGTCGCGCTTGATGTGGCGCGTGAGCTCCTTCAGGAGCGGCTCGTCCGTATAGCGGTGGATCGCGCGATACAACGCCGAGGTGCCGGTCTCCACCACGCACCTCGCCGCCATTTCGAGGCTGCGGGTCGGCTCGAACTCGTCGAGCGTGCACATGGCGGAGTACTCGGCGAAGAAGCCGGCGTTGGCGCGCTCCCAGTCGAACTCCGGCCATACGGCACGAACATAGGCGCGCAGGGCGCGCCCGTGCTGGATCTCTTCGTGTTCCCAGTGATCCCGGAGCCAATGCTCGACCTCGTGATCGCCGGCGTAGTAGGCGCTCAGATTGCGCGTGTAGAGGTCGGAGGCCGCCTCGACGAACGAAGACATGACGAGAAAGAAAAAGAGCGTATCGTCATGTCGAACCCGCTCCGACTCGAGCTTCGAGAAATCGATCTCTTCGAGCCGCCAGGGCAACCCGCTGGCGACGTCGGCCTGCTGTGCTTCGATATATGGTGGAATCACGACACATCTGTTCAGGCGTTACGGGTTCGTGACAGTTTAGCAGCCGCCTGTCAGGGCTGCCACGCGACGGGCGCAGGGCAGCTCCCGGGAAATCGCTTCCATGACGGAAACCGCGCGACCAATCAGTCATTCCTGGGATCTTTCGCCGCGTGCAGCGATCGCGCTGCAGCGTGAGCTCGCCGTGCGCGTGATCCGTACCGGCGAGCCGGCGGCCGTGCACCGCGTGGGGGGTGTGGATGTCGGTTTCGTGGAGGGCGGCGCGCGGGCCGCGGTGGCGGTACTCTCGTTTCCCGGCCTCGAGCTCCTGGACTACGCCGTTGCGGAGGTGCCGGTGACGTTTCCGTACGTGCCGGGCCTGCTGTCGTTTCGCGAGGTGCCCGTCGTGCTCGAGGCGCTGTCCCGCGTGGCGATGCCGCCGGATGTCGTGCTGTGCGACGGTCAGGGCATCGCGCATCCGCGCCGCTGCGGGTTCGCGAGTCACCTCGGGCTGTCGACGGACATTCCCACCATCGGGGTCGCGAAGAGCCGGCTGATCGGCGAGCACGGCGCGGTGCCTGACCACAAGGGCGCACGGGTGCCGCTCTTCGATCGCGAGGAAGTGATCGGTGCAGTGCTCCGAACCCGTTCGGGCGTCGCACCGGTATACGTTTCCGTCGGCCATCGAATCGGTCTGGAGGCCGCAATCGGTTGCGTGCTTGCTTGCACGACGCGCTACCGCCTGCCGGAGACCACGCGGTGGGCGCATCGGCTGGCATCCGGGACGAAGCCGCCTCGGGCTAGACCCTGAAAACACGACGGCGGCCCTCGAGGCCGCCGCTGCGATGATGTTTGCGTGCGCGAAGCCTAACCCGGTCCGCTGAACTCGCGCACGACGTGCTGCTGGCGTCGCGAAACCGGCAGTTTCTCCGCCAGCGTGTCCAGTCTCACGACCCAATGGCCGTCGCCGTTGTCGTTGGTGACGCGTTCGAACCCGGTCACGAAGGCGCGGCCCACCAGGCAGTTGCGATGGATGCGCAGAAACTTGTCGGTGAACTCTTCCTCGAGCCGCGTCAGCGATTCCTCGATGAGGTACTCCCGCTGCGCGGTGCGGATGGTCACGTACTTGAGCTCCGCCTTGAGATAAATGATCTCCTTGATCGGGACCAGGTGGACGCGGCCCCGCTCCTGCACGGACAGGTGGGACCGCGGCTCGGGCTTGACCTGCGGCAGCAAGTCGAGCGGCACCGGCATCAGTTGGCGCACGCGGTTGAGCGCGTCGAACAGGCGCCCGAGGCGGATCGGCTTCACCAGGTAGTCGACGGCATGCAGCTCGAACGCCTTGATGGCGTAGGCATCGTAGGCGGTGGTGAAGATCACGATGGGCGGGTCGGGCAGCTTCCGCAGGTGCTCCGCGAACTCGATCCCGTCCATCTCCGGCATGCGGATGTCGAGCAGCACCACGTCCGCCGGCTGGCTGGCGAGCACTTCCAGTGCGCTGTGTCCGTCGGCGGCCTCGCCCACGATCTCGATCGCCATCTTGTGGCTGCAATCGCTCAGGAGATCCCGCAGACGGCTGCGTGCCGGCGCTTCGTCATCGACGATGAGAATGCGCAGCTGATGGCCGACGATCTTGATCGGCCGATCGTCACCGGGCTGCAGCAGGGACGTATGGGATAACGATGTGGACATTGTAAGTGCTCTCCGTCGCGGTGTTCGTGATGCTGGCTTCGGCATCGAAGTGGAGCGCGAGCCGCTCCCGGATGTTGGCCATCGCCATCTTGTTGCCGGAATGGTGGCGACCCTGCTTGCGCACCGGGTTCGTCACGACTGCGTGCAGCGCCTTGCCCTTGCGGTAGATGCCGATTGCGACCGTCCCCGGCTCGATGGCGGGCTCGATGCCGTGGTAGACGGCGTTCTCGATGATCGGCTGCAGCACGAGCGGGGGTACGAGCGCGTCCCCGGGCATGTTCTCGATGTGCCAGGCGACCTGGAGCCGCGCGCCGAGCCGCAGTTGCTCGAGGTCCAGATACTGCCGGCAGAGATCCACCTCGCGCGCCAGCGGCGCGAGCTCTCGGTTGTCCTGCATCAGAACGCGGAAGAGATCGGCGAGGTCTTCGAGTGCTGCCTCGGCACGGCGCGGCTCGGCACGGATCAGCGAGAGCACCGCGTTCAGGCTGTTGTAGAGAAAGTGCGGCCGGATGCGCGCCTGCAGCGCCTGCAGTCGCGCGATGGTGAGCGCCGGCGACAACAGGCGGCTGCGCATGTTGAAGTAGCTCACGATGAGGGAGGACGCCGCGAGCGCAACGATGAGCGCCCGGTCGAGGCCGCCGCCGTCCACGAGCGTCTCGCCGTAATGCCACACCAGGATCGTGACCAGTGCCGCGAGCGCCAGCACCGCGAAGACCCCGGCCGGATAGGAAATCTTCTGCAGCACGGGGCTCAACGCCACGAGCGCGAGCAGGGTGAGCAGCAGAATCGGCTGGAAGAGCGTTGAGATCTCAACGAGCTGACGACCCGTCGTATCCAGGCTCGGAGCCCTCAGCACCGCCGCCGCTAATGCCATGGCGTTCGCGATCACGAGCACGCGCAGCATGACGCCGAGATTCCGGAAGTCCGGCAGCGCAACGGTCTCGCCGTTTTGATTTATACTCGCCATGTCACCCAGGGGTGGCAGAACTCAAGGATTTTTCAGGTGTTTTCCGAAGAATTGCCGGGCGCGTCGCAGCGCCCGGGCCTCCTTCAAAGCAAACCCGATGCCCGACGAAAGGTTGCCTGGACCCTTCCCCGAAGGCGGAACGTGGTCCGGCCGCTTCGCTGAACCACTGGACGAACTGACGCGCCGCTACACGGCCTCGATCGGCTTCGATCGCAGGCTGGCGGAGGTCGATATCCAGGGGTCGGTCGCCCACGCCCGGATGCTTCACGCCGTCGGCGTCCTCAGCCCCGAGGACTGGTCCGCAATCGAACGGGGTCTGGAGACGATCCTCGCGGAGGTGCGCGCAGGGTCGTTTCCCTGGTCCGTCGGCGACGAGGATGTCCATCTCGCCATCGAGAAACGCCTGACGGAGCTCGTCGGTGACGCGGGCAAGCGCCTGCACACGGCGCGCTCGCGCAACGATCAGGTCGCGACCGACGTGCGCCTCTATCTGCGTGCCGCCATCGATGAGATCGCGTTGCTGCTCGTGGGGCTACAGAGTGCGCTGCTGGACCTGGCGGAAGCCCATGCGGCGACCATCATGCCGGGGTTCACACACCTTCAGGTCGCGCAGCCGGTCACGTTCGGCCATCACCTCATGGCCTACGTGGAGATGCTGGAACGGGACCGCGGGCGCCTGCAGGACTGCCGCCGGCGGGTGAACCGTCTCCCCCTCGGCGCTGCGGCCTTGGCGGGTACGTCATTCCCGATCGATCGCGCGCGTGTGGCGCGGGAGCTCGGCTTCGAAGGCTTGTGCGAGAACTCGCTCGATGCGGTATCGGATCGGGACTTCGCCATCGAATTCACGGCTGCGGCGGCGCTCGTCATGACGCACCTGTCGCGGCTCTCGGAGGAACTCGTTCTGTGGATGAGCCCGCGCTTCGGCTTTATCGACCTCGCGGACCGGCACTGCACGGGCTCCTCGATCATGCCGCAGAAGAAGAACCCCGACGTGCCGGAGCTCGTCCGCGGCAAGACCGGACGGGTGACCGGCCACCTCGTCGCGCTGCTGACCCTGATGAAGGGCCAGCCGCTCGCCTACAACAAGGACAACCAGGAAGACAAGGAGCCGCTCTTCGACACCGTCGACACCCTCGCGATGACCTTGCGGATCTATGCCGACATGATGCGGGGCGTTACGGTCGACGCGGACCGAATGCGCGCCGCAGCCCGCGAAGGCTGTTCGACCGCCACCGATCTCGCGGACTACCTGGTGCGAAGAGGCTTGGCGTTTCGGGACGCGCACGAGGCGGTCGCCCGCACCGTGCGGTTCGCGGTCGAGCGAGGCTGTGATCTGGCCGACCTGAGTCTTGCGGACCTGCGTCAGTATTCGCCGCTGATCGAGGCAGATGTGTTCGACGTGCTGACGCCGGAGGGCTCGGTGGCGAGCCGCAACCACGAGGGTGGCACGGCGCCCGCGCAAGTACGCGCGGCAATCGCCCGCGCGCGCGCGCGGCTCAAGTGCTGACTTTTTCGCTCACCAGCTTCTGCAGTTCGCCGTTCTCGTACATCTCCCGCATGATGTCGGAGCCGCCTACGAACTCGCCAGCCACGTAGAGCTGGGGAATCGTCGGCCAGTTGGCAAACTCCTTGATACCCTGGCGAATCTCGGGTTCCTCGAGGACGTTCACCGAAAAGAATTTCTGCACGCCGCAGGCCTTCAGGATTTGAACCGCGGTGGCGCTGAATCCGCACTGGGGGAAATCCGGCGTGCCCTTCATGTACAGGACGACCGGGTTGGTCGTGACCTGGCTATTGATTTCGTCGCGAACGCTCATGACAACTCCTTGAAAATGGGCGGCTTAATGGCTGATTGAAAAACTCGGGAATAGTACGGGGATTTACCCGGCCTGGTCAATGCAGCCCGCTTTGACCGCGGGTTACGCGTTCGATTCCGGCGAGATCGGTTATCGTGCAAATCCCTTCGAGCTCGACTTGAAGGAGCAGGCGCCGGCAGGCTGCCCCCTGGTCGTGGCCATGCTCGAAGAAGAGTGCGCCCCCCGTATTCAGGTGTGAGGGCGCACCCTGCACCAGCCGGCGGATGCAATCGAGGCCATCCGCGCCCCCGACCAAGGCCGCGCGCGGTTCGAAGCGGAGGTCGCCCTGTGCGAGATGCGGATCACCCGCCGCAACGTAGGGAGGGTTCGATACGATGACGTCGAACCGCTCGGTGCCGAGGGCGGCGTACCAGTCGCTCTGCAGTAACCGCATGCGGTGGGTACCGAGACGGCGCGCATTCTCGCGCGCGACGGCCAGCGCCTCGGCGCTCGCGTCGACGGCGGTGATCTCGGCACGCGGCCGCAGGTGCGCGAGCGCAATCGCCACGGCGCCGCTCCCCGTGCCCAGATCCAATATCTTCGCTTCCTGCTCCGGCCGCAGCCAGGCAAGCACGGCATCGACCAGCAACTCCGTCTCGGGGCGGGGGATCAGCACTGCGGGGGTGACGATGAACTCGATGCCGTGGAACTCGCGCTGCCCGACGAGATAGGCGTAAGGCTCGCCGCGGCCGCGGCGAGCGATCAGGCCCTCGTACGCTGCACGCACGCTGGAATCGACGGCGTCGCGGTGGCGCGCCGCGACCTCTGCCCGCGAGACCGCGGCGACGTGCGCGAACAGCCCCTGCGCCTCCCGATAGCCCTCCGCGAACTCGAACCCGAGCGCTGTGGCGAGTCGTGCGCCGTCGCGGGTGAGCGTTGCTCCGATCGTGTCCGGCCGCGGGTACGAGGGATTACCCCGCTGCGGCATCCGGCTCACGTCCCTTCGGCCATGGCGGCAAGCTCCTCCGCCTGATGTTCCGCGAGCAGCGCATTCACCAGTTCGTCGAGATCGCCGTCCAGGATCTGAATCGATCTTGTACAGGGTCAGGTTGATGCGGTGATCGGTGACGCGCCCCTGCGGAAAGTTGTAGGTGCGAATGCGCTCCGAGCGGTCGCCGCTGCCGATGAGGGTCTTGCGGGTCGCCGCCTCCTGCGCCATCTGCTCCCGCAACTGCCGGTCCTTGATGCGCGCGCTCAGGACCGCGAGCGCCTGGGCCTTGTTCTTGTGCTGGGAGCGGTCGTCCTGACACTCCACGACGATGCCGGTGGGCAGGTGCGTGATGCGTACCGCGGAGTCGGTCTTGTTGATGTGCTGTCCGCCGGCGCCCGACGCGCGGAACGTGTCGATGCGGATCTCGGCGGGGTTGATCACTACGTCGCCCACCTCGTCCGCCTCGGGCATCACCGCCACCGTGCAGGCGGAGGTATGGATGCGGCCCTGGGTCTCGGTGACCGGGACGCGCTGCACGCGGTGCCCGCCCGACTCGAACTTGAGCTTGGAATACACGCCGCTGCCGACGATCCGGGCGATGATCTCCTTGTAGCCGCCGAGGTCCGAGGGGCTCTGCGACACGAGCTCGACCTGCCAGCGGCGGCGCTCGGCGAAGCGCGAATACATGCGGAAGAGGTCCGCTGCGAACAGGGCGGACTCGTCGCCGCCGGTGCCGGCCCGTATCTCGAGAAACACGTTGCGCTCGTCGTTCGGGTCCTTCGGCAGGAGTTCACGCTGCAGCTCGGCCTCGATCCGCTCGACGTTCGCGCGCCCCGCGCGAAGCTCCTCTTCGGCGAAATCCCTCATGGCCGGATCGCTTGCCATCTCCTCCGCGGTGCGCACATCCGCGAGCCCGCCGAGATAATCCTGATACAAGGCGACCACGGGCGCGATCCCGGCGTGCTCGCGGGAAAGCCTCCGATAGGTGTCCAGGTCGGCGGTCGCAGTCTCGCTCGACAACAGCCGATCGAGCTCCGCCAGCCGCCGGGAAAGCTGTTCGAGCTTTCCGGCGATGGAGGGCTTCATTCGTCGTGGTGAATGTTGTAGAGGCGAGACAGAATGGCGAGCAGCTGCTTGCGATCGTCGGCCTCGGCATGGCCGAGCGCGTGGGTCGGGGCGTGAAGGAGCTTGTTGGTGAGCGCGCGGCTCAGATAGTCGAGCACCTGCTGCGGGTCGTCGCCGCGCGAAAGCCGGCGCAGCGCCCGCTCCATCTCGTGGCGCCGGGCACGCTCGGCCTGGTCGCGCAACGCGCGGATGGAGGGCACCGCCTCGCGGTTCTCGAGCCAGTGCAGAAAATCCTGCACCTTGTGATCGATGATTGCTTCCGCCTGGGCCACTGCGGCCTGGCGCGAGCACGCGCCTTCCTGGGCCACCCGGCCGAGATCGTCCACGGTGTAGAGGAACACGTCGTCGAGCTCGGCCACCTCGGGTTCGATGTCGCGCGGCACGGCCAGGTCCACCATGAACATGGGTCGATGGCGGCGGGCCTTGATGGTGCGCTCCATCATCCCCTTGCCGATGATGGGCAGCGGGCTCGCGGTACAGGTGACCACGACATCGTGGGCCGGCAGATGCTCGACCAGCTCGGTCAAGGTGATGGTTGCCGCGCCGTAGCGATGGGCGATCTCCTCGGCACGTTCGATGGTGCGGTTGGCAAAGGTGACGCGACGCGGACGCGCTGCGCAGAAGTGCGCGGCACAGAGCTCGATCATCTCTCCCGCGCCGATGAAGAGCACGCTCTGCTCCGCGACCGATGCGTAGATGCGCTCGGCGAGATGGACCGCACAGGAGGCCATCGACACCGCGCTCGCCCCGATCTCGGTATGGGTGCGCACCTGCTTCGCCACCGAAAACGTGCGCTGGAAGAGCTTGTGCAGCAGCACACCGAGGGTGCCGGCTTGCTCCGCGGTCTTCACCGCCTGCTTGAACTGGCCGAGGATCTGCGGCTCGCCGACCACCATCGAGTCGAGACCGCTCGCGACGCGGAACGCATGCTTCACCGCGCCCTCGGTCGGCAGCGCGTACATGTAGGGCTGCAGGCTGTGAGTGCTCAGCCGGTGATACTCCGCGAGCCAGTCGATCGCGGCCTTCGGCTCTTCGGTGTTGCAGTAGAGCTCGGTCCGGTTGCAGGTCGATACGATCGCCGCTTCCTGCACCGGGCGGCGGTCGACCAGATCCCGCAGCGCGACCTCGACGCCGTCGCCCTGGAAGGCCACCTGCTCGCGCACGGAGAGCGGAGCGGTGTGGTGGTTGACCCCGATGGTGAAAAGCTGCATGCGCCGACTCGACCGCAAATAGCGCGATTATATGCGGCCCGCGCAGGGGCCGCCACGGTGCGGCGGGCAGGCTAATGACCGTTCGCGGCGGATACGAGCGCCGGCGGCAGCAGATGCGCGAGCGTGGTCCAGACCTCCGGGTGCCGCTCGAGATACGCGATGCGCTGCCGGCCGAACCACTCGTAACGCTCGGCGAGCGTCGCGGTCGTCACGCGGTAGCCGAGCCCGTCCACGCGCCTTGCCGCGTCCGGCACGCGGCCGAACATCCAGTCCAGCATCACGTTCCCGAACTCGAGGTTGAAGTGTTCGGGATCCTGCCAGTAGGCCATCAGCGTCGGCACCACCGGCTCTGTCGTGTACGGGCTGTAGCCCTGGAAGTCCCAGATCTCGACCGAAGCCGGCGGTGCGGGCGGGTGCTCTTCCAGGAAGCGGGCCAGGTGCCACAGCGCGCGCCAGCGGTCCATCTGCCGGCCGCACAGGTAATCGGTCTCGATGCTGAGGGCGTGGCGCGGATAGACCGCGAGCCGCAAGGTCACGTCGCGGCCCGACACGCTTCCCACGATGCGCGCCAGGCCCTGTACATCGAAAGGCGCGTCGGCGGCAACCCTGAGCGGAGGCATGGGCTGCTCCACCGAACGATCTAGATGCGCGAAGCTGCAGCCCTTGGCGTCGTTCAGGATCGATGCGAAGAACTGGCCGAAGCGCCGCTCCACGCCCGGATCGAACCGCGAGTAGTAGTACATGCCCTCGCGCGTATGGCTCCCGCGTTGCGTCCGGCGCTGGTGCGCGACCGTCTCGATCGCGGCGCCGAGGGCGCGCGGCGACAGGAGGAGCGCGGTCCACGCAGTCTCGCGCATGTCGGCGATGCTCTCCGTGCAGTCGAACGCTGGCAGCGGCTGTGCGTGGATGCCGAGCACGATGCGCTGCGCCGGGGTGGTCGCCAGCACGTATTCGAGGGCACAGAAGTTCATCTGCCAGGGCGCGCCGGCGAGCGCGAAGTTGTAGCTTCGCGCCTGCCCGTTACGGGTGAGCGCGGGATGCAGCGGGTCGAAGCCGATCTCCGCGAACGAGCTTCCCAGGATCACCGCTTCGGGCTGCTCGGCGGCGACCACCGCCGGCTTGACGTTGCGCTCGAAGCGGCGGAACTTGGTCTTGATCGCGTTGAAGCCTTCGATCTCGACGTCGCGGAAATACCAGAACGGGTCGACCACCCGCGTGAACGCGGCGGTGAGTGCCGAGCAGCAGGACGAGCCCGAGCAGGAGCCCGCGTACGTAGCGCGACGCGGTCGCGTCGAGTGCCGTGGGACCGGGGTACCGGCCGATCAACGAGCCGCCCCTTGCGCCCCGGCGGGCGGCGCCTTGCCCACCCCCGCCTCGCCCAGGATGGCTGCCAGTCGCTGGGTGCGCTGTGTCCGGGCCCCTGGCCGCAGATGGTTGACCGAATCCGAGAAGTCGGAATAGGGATAGAGGAAGTCGCGCGGGTGGCCTACGACCTGGAACGTGCCGTCGTCGCGCAACTGCCCCGCGGTGGCGTCGATGATCTTCTGGTTGAGCGTGTACTCGCCGTCCGGAAAAACGCCGAAGGTGAGCAGCACGCGCGCGCCGCGCGCCTCGAAGCGCGCCGTGAGTGCGTTGAGTTGTTCCACTATCTCGGGCTTGAACGCGTCGTGCCCGATATACGTTGCTGCGTCCGGCGAGCTGGTCAGGCGGCGCCGGCCGGATCTCCTCGCTGCCGTCACCGAAGCGGTTGACCACCTGTTCATAGCGAATGTAGCCGTTGCCCGCAAGCGAGTGATTGCCCTTGAACGGGATCACGAACAACGCTCCGAGCTTGTCGCGCATCAGCATCAGGAAGTCGGCGAGGAACACCTGCGGCCGCTGGCGAGAATAGTAGAAGTGCCACGCCGCCTTCGGGTCGACCGCCAGGAACCAGCGGTAATAGTTCTTATCGAAGGGCGCGAGTCCGGTGAAGAGCATCTCGTACTCGGGCACCAGCACCACCGTGTCGCCGGGACGCACGTGCGGCAGGATGACGTCGAGCGGTGCCAGCAGGCCGAGGCCACCGAAGACGCCCATGTTCACGACCGGGATCCCCAGCGATTGCTCCAGCACCGCGCTGTCGACCCCGAACATCAGATTGCTCCCGCCTACCAGGATCACGCGCGGCGCGGGCGTCGCGTCGAGCATCACGCGCTTGTCGATCAGCATGGCGAGCTGGTGCTTGTAGGGCAGCGGTCCCCAGAAGAAGAACGCCATGCTGCCCAAGACGAGTGCGCCCAGCAGCGCAATGCGGCCGAGCAGCTTCGGAACGTCGGCGCCGGTCCGCGTTTCAGAACTGGAAGTAGATGAAGGGCTGCGTCTCGACATACATGCCGAAGGTGAGGATGACCCAGATGAGCAGAAGGTAGAGCGTCCAGCGCAGCGCCCAGTGCCGCGTCGCGAGCATCGCGCGGATGCTGCCACGACTCTGGACCACATGCACCGCCTCCAGTGCGAAGATCGAGAAGAATGCGATGCGCAGTTCGTCGTCGTCGAGCCCGACGCTCCGATAGGAGAATGCGTCGCGCCAGTAATGTTTGTCGCTCCAGGTGCCGATGTCGGCGAATAGGTGGGTGATGATGTACCACGCCTCGCTGACCGAGGCCGAGCGAAAGAAGATCGCCGCGAAGACGAAGAGCGAGAACGTAAGCGCGATCTGTTGCACGCGCCGCAGCAGCGTGGTCTGGCCGAGCCCGAGCTTGCGGGCGACGGCGTCCCGCGTCTTCTTGGTGGCGGCGCCGACGACGATGAAGAGCCCGTTGAGTCCGCCCCAGATCACGAACGTCCAGTTCGCGCCGTGCCACAGCCCGCTCAGCAGGAACGACACCATGATGTTGAACATCCTGCGGCCGGTGCCCGAAGCGGTTGGCACCGAGCGGAATGTAGACGTAGTCGCGAAACCAGGTGGAGAGCGAGATGTGCCAGCGCGTCCAGAACGTGGACGGTGGAGCGCGAGGCGAAGGGTCTGCGGAAGTTTTCCATGAGGCGGATGCCCATGACCTGGGCGGTGCCGATGGCCATGTCCGAGTAGCCGGAGAAGTCGCAGTAGATCTGGAAGGCGAAGAACACGGCGGCGAGCAGCAGCGCCCCGCCCGAGTGTGCCGTCGGGTCGGCGTAGACGGTGTTGACCACCACTGCCAGGCGATCGGCGATCACCACCTTCTTGAACAACCCCCAGGCCATGAGCTTGAGCCCGTCGGCCACCCGCTGATACTCGAACCGGTGCTTCTCGCGCAGCTGGTGCAGCAGGTTCTGCGGCCGCTCGATGGGGCCGGCCACGAGCTGCGGATAGAACATCACGTAAAGCGAATAGATGCCGAAGTGGCGCTCGGCCTTCTGGTTGCCGCGGTAGACCTCGATCACGTAGCTCAGGCTCTGGAAGGTGTGGAACGACAGCCCGATGGGCAGGATCAGTGCGAGCGGATCGACGGCGAAGTCGAGGTTGAACTGGTCGGCGATCCAGTTCACGTTGGTGCCGAAGAAGTTGAAGTACTTGAAGACGAACAGCACGCCGCAGGTGACGACGATGCTGGTGACGAGGTAGCGCCACCGCAGCGCAGCGCCGCGCGTGCGCTCGATCAAGCAGCCCGGCGAAGTAGTCGACGACGATGGTCACCACCAGGATCAGGATGTAGATCGGCACGAAGGCCATGTAGAAGATCGAGCTCGCGATGAGCAGCCACAGCCAGCGCCACTGGAACGGCAGCAGAAAATAGCCCGCTGTGACGATCGGGAAGAAGATCAGAAACTCGAGCGAGTTGAAAAGCACGTCGCGAGACCTCAGGGCGTCCGCTTTGGCAAGGAACCGCCGCACGGCACGGCGTCGGCGACGCGAGTGTAGCCCATCTCAAAACTGGAAGTAGATGAAGGGCTGCACTTCGGTGTACATACCGTAGGCGAGGATGACCCAGATGAGCAGGAGGTAGAGCGTCCAGCGCAGCGCCCAGTGTCGGCGGCCAAGCCGCGCGCGGATGCTGCCGCGGTTCTGGACCGCCTGCACCAGCTCGAGGGCGACGATGGCGAAGAGAGCGATCCGGAGCTCACCGTCGTCCAGGCCGATGCTTCGGTAGGAGAGCGTCCGCCGCCAGTAGTCGAGCTCGTCCCAGGAACCGATGTCGTGGAAGAGGTGGGTGACGATGTACCACGCGTCGCCGATCGTCGCGGCCCGAAAGACGATGAAGGAGAGAACGAAGAGCGAGAAGACGGTGACCACTTGCAGCGCCCGCCGGACCGAAGACAGCTCCCGGAATCCGACGGCGGCGGCCATCGCATCGCGGAGGCGTCTGGTCGCGTTGCCGGCGACGATGAAGAGCCCGTTGAGGCCGCCCCAGATCACGAACGTCCAGTTGGCGCCGTGCCACAGGCCGCTCAGCAGAAAGGTCGCCATGATGTTGACGGCGAAGCGACCGCGGCCGACCCGGTTGCCGCCCAGGGGGATGTACACGTAGTCCCTGAACCAGCTCGACAGGGAGATGTGCCAGCGTGTCCAGAGCTCCGAGACGGAGCGGGAGGCGAAGGGTCTGCGGAAGTTTTCCATGAGGCGGATGCCCATGACCTGAGCGGCGCCGATGGCCATGTCGGAGTAGCCCGAGAAGTCGCAGTAGATCTGGAAGGCGAAGAACACCGAGGCCAGGAGCAGCGCCGCGCCCGAGTGCGCGGTGGGGTCGGCATAGACGGTGTTGACCACCACCGCCAGGCGGTCGGCGATCACCACCTTCTTGAAGAGCCCCCAGGCCATGAGCTTGAGCCCGTCGGCCACCCGCTGATACTCGAAGTGGTGCTTCTCGCGCAACTGGTGCAGGAGGTTCTGCGGCCGCTCGATCGGACCGGCCACGAGCTGCGGATAGAACATCACGTACAGCGAGTAGATGCCGAAGTGGCGCTCGGCCTTCTGGTTGCCGCGGTAGACCTCGATCACGTAGCTCAGGCTCTGGAAGGTGTGGAAGGAGAGCCCGATGGGCAGGATGAGCGCGAGCGGGTCGACCGCGAAGTCGAGGTTGAACTGGTCGGCGATCCAGTTCACGTTGGTGCCGAAGAAGTTGAAGTACTTGAAGACGAACAGCACGCCGCAGGTGACGACGATGCTCGTGATGAGGTAGCGCCACCGCAGCGCGGCGCCGCGGGTGCGCTCGATCAGCAGCCCGGCGAAGTAGTCGACCACGATGGTGACCACCAGGATCAGGATGTAGATCGGCACGAAGGCCATGTAGAAGATGCAGCTGGCGACCAGCAGCCACAGCCAGCGCCACTGAAACGGCAGCAGAAAATAGCCCGCTGTTACGATCGGGAAGAAGATCAGAAACTCGAGCGAGTTGAAAAGCACGTCGCGAGACCTCAGGGCGCCCCTGGCGCCGAGGCACGGGGGCTACCGGTGCGTGGCACGTGGTCGGGGACCAGGCGCATCAGCGTATCCCACGTCTCGGGATGGGCCCGCAGAAAAGCTGCGCGCTGCTCGACGAGCCAGCGGTGGCGCGCCGCCAGGGTCGCGGTATCGACCTTGTAGCCGAAACCCGTCACCGGGTCCGATCCGCGCATTCGCGCGGCCGAACATCGCGTCGAGCATGCGGTCGCCGATCGCGGGGTTGAAGTGGATCGGGTCCTGCCAGTAGGTGAGCACGCCGCCCCCCAGCGGCTCGTCGAAGGGCGGGCCATAGCCCTGGAAGTCCCACAGCTCGACCGAGGCCGGGGGCGCTGGCGGGTGTTGTTCGAGAAACCGCGCGATGCGGTACATGGCATGCCACCGCTCGCGTTCCTCGCCGCACAGGTAATCGGCTTCGGCGCCGACCACGTGGCGCGGATAGAAGACGATCCGCAACTGCACGTCGCGCCCCGACACCTGAGCGAGGATGCGCGCGAGCCCGGAGAGGTCGAACGGCTCCGAGGCATCAGGCGCCAGGGGCGTGATGGGCGCGTCCAGCGAACGGCGCAGGCGCTCCTCGGAACAGGTCGTCTTGCTGCGGAGGTTCTCTTTGAAAAAAATCCGCGCCCGGTGCTCGACCCGGGGATCATCGCGGAAGAAGAGGTAGCGGCCTTCGGGCGTATGCGTCTGGGGCTCGTGAGCATCCTGGCTGCGCAAGGTCTTCAGTGAATGCTGCACCACCTGAGGCGACACCAGCACTTCGGCCAATCGGCTCTCGCTCATCGCGGCGAACGCCCGCCCACAGTCCTCCTCCGGCATTGCCTGGGCGACCATGCCGAACACGATGCGCTTCGCGTGCGTGTGCGCGAGCACGTATTCCAGGGTGCAAAACACCTCCTTCCAGGGTGCGCCGGCGATGGCGAAGTTGTAGCTCCGCGCGCGCCCGTCGCGAGTCAACGCCGGGTGCAGCGGCTCGAAGCCGATCGCCGCGATCGAGCTGCCGAGGATGACCGCTTCCGGCTGCTCGCGACGCACCACCGCCGGCTTCACCTCGCGCTCGAAGAAGCGCAGCCGCGACTTCACTTCGTTCACGCCCGGAATGCGGGGGGAGCCGAAATACTGGAACGGATCAACGACGCGATTGAAGGCGGCGGTCGCGAGCAGGAGCACCCCTGTTCCCGCGAGCAATCCGCGGCAGTAGCGCGCGAAGCCGGTGTCTCCCACCTCAGAACTGAAAATAGATGAACTCGCTGAAGCCGCTCGACATGTACAGCATCCCGAAGTAGGCGACGAGCACGGTCGCGAGGGCCCACCGCCGCGTCGGCTGCCAGCGCAGCCAAGGCATCGCCGGCCGCGGCTCCGGGCGGTAATCGAGCGCCGGGTCGAACCGCTCCATGATCTGCTGCGTGTTCGGCGCGAGCCAGACGATGGCGAGCCCCACCGCTATCCAGGTCAAGAGCGGTGCGCCCGCGAACGTCGGCGAATCGCGGAAGCGGACCCCATGCTGGACCAGCCACTCGCCCGCCGCGCCCCAGTTCGCGAGCCACTTGAAGGGCAGCTCGATCCCATTCAGCCCGGCCATCCCCTGCAGCACGACGAGCGCCGCGTCGAACGAGGTCGCGCGGAAGAAGACCCAGGCCACCACCACGGCGAGAAAGGTGATGGCTTGCGCCGCGAGGCGGCCTCCGCGGCTGTGCGCGTTCTTCCATCTGAGCCGATGGCGCAGCGCGTGCCAGGCGTGATTCACGACGAGATAGACGCCCGTGCAGCCCGCCCCAGACGACGAAGGTCCAGTTCGCGCCGTGCCACAGGCCGCCCAGCAGCATCGTCACGATCAGGTTGCCGTAGCGCCGCGCGCCGCCCCTGCGGTTGCCGCCCAGCGGAATGTAGAGGTAATCGCGCAGGAAGCGCGACAGCGTCATGTGCCAGCGGCGCCAGAAGTCGATGATGTTCTCCGCCTTGTACGGCGAATTGAAGTTGAGCGGCAGGTTGATGCCGAACAGCCGCGAGAGCCCGATCGCCATGTCGGAGTAGCCGGAGAAATCGAAGTAGAGGCTGCAGGGTGTAGGCGAGCGCGCCGCCCCAGGCATCGAGCAGCGGCAGCGCGGTGCCCGCGGCGGCCGCGTCGAACACGGTCGTGGAATGGGGGGCAATGCCGTCGGCGAGCACCGTCTTCTTGAAGAGCCCGATGAAGAAGATGGTCAGGCCAACCGCGATGTTGTCCCATCGCATGCGGTAGGTTTCGCGCCGGTCGAACTGCGGCATCATCTCCGCGTGGTGCAGGATCGGCCCCGCGATCAGGTGCGGAAAGTAGGTGACGAAGAGCGCGTAGTGCACCAGGTTGTACTCGCGCACCTTGCCCTGCCCCGCGTCGACCAGGTAGGCGATCTGGGTGAAGGTGAAGAACGAGATGCCGAGCGGCAGGATGATCTCGCCGACCGTCCAGCCGGTGCCCAGTGCGTGGTTGAGGTTGTCGACGAAGAAGTTCGCGTACTTGAAATAGCCCAGCAGCAGCAGGTTGAAGGCGACGCCGACCACGAGCAGGCGCTTCGCCCGCTGCGGCTGCCCGGACCGCAGGAGCCGCTGGATGCCCGCGCCGACGTTGAAGTTGACGGCGATCGAGAACGCGAGCAGCAGGATGTACTTCGGGCTCCACCAGCCGTAGAAGAAGAACGACGCCAGCGCGAGCCACGCGGCGGCGGCCTTGTGGCTTTTCCGCGCGACGGCGAAGAAGACGAAGAACGTGACCGGGAGGAACCCCAGGATGAAGGCGTAGGAGTTGAACAGCATCTGGCAGGCTGCGGCGGGCGCGGGATCCGGACCGCGACCGCGATCCAAAGCCGCGAAGTATGAAGGAAGCGCCGGCGGCTGAGAACAAGGGCAGCTCCGGGGAGGGCGCCGCCGCTTCTACACTTGATTGGCTAAACGCCAACCTTCCAGCACTTTGGGAGGCAGGTGGTTCAGCACCTTGAGCGGTTCAGGGACGAGCGGCTCGATTGCTTGAAGCCGGGTTCGGCGGACGAACATGACCACGACCGCCATAGGGAGGGTGGAAAGGTTCTGTTGGTATTCCAGGTTCCGGTCCGCCGTGAGGAAGACGTCGAATCCGGCGGCTGCCAAGGTGAGCCGCCTTCCGTTCTTGACGCTCGACCACCCGGCGGTGGGTACTGTAGTAACTTCGTGCTCGGTAATCAGTGGGGCAAGGTCTTTGGGCAGGGATTCGTCACGCAGGATGCGCATCGGGCAGTAGCGCAGCGCGGGCTTGCTCCAGGACTGCAACCGCCATGTGTCTCTGCTTACCGAAGGGAACTGCTCCAGAAGCACGCCGAGCGAATCGCCCTCTTCGAGGTAGTCGAAGAGGTTCTGCACTGGCACCGCCGCCACTGCCTATACTTCACGCCTTCACGCCTTCACGCCCGCGCATTTGTTTCACCTCCGCATTGACCAGATTCTCCGGCACGCCTCCAGTCAGCGCGGCCACGAGATTCCGCGCGGCCGTCATCGCCATCGCGAGACGTGTTGCGTGCGTCGAGCTCGCGACGTGGGGAGACAACACGACGTTCACGAGCTCGAGGAACCCGGGATTGAGGTTCGGCTCGTTCTCGTAAACGTCGAGACCGGCAGCGAGAATGCGGCGGGTGCCGAGCGCGTCCACCAGCGCCTCGTCGTCGACGACGCCGCCGCGGGCGATGTTCACGAGGATCGCGTTGGGTTTCATCTTCCAGAGCTCTGTGCGGCCGATGAGGTGATGGGTTTCCCACGAGTAGGGCACGGTGAGCACGAGGAAGTCCGCCCACTCCAGCAGCGCGTCCTTTTCCGCGTACGCGGCGCCGAGCGCCTGCTCGGTCTCCGGGGCCAGGCGGCTCCGGTTGTGGTACCGCAACGTCATGTCGAAGCCGCGGGCGCGCTTCGCGATGGCCTGCCCGATTCGACCCATACCGAAGATGCCGAGCGATGCACCGTGCACGTCCACCCCGAGCAGTTGCTTCAACTCCCAGCGCTTCCAGTCGCCCCGGCGCAGGTAGGCTTCGCCCTCGGTGACGCGCCTCGCCGCCGCGAGCAGGAGCGCCCACGCGAAATCTGCGGTGCTCTCGGTCAGCACGCCCGGTGTATTCGTGACCATGATGCCGCGGACGGTGCACGCGCCGACGTCGATGTTGTTGTAGCCGACGCCGATGTTGCAGACCGCCTTCAAGCGCGACGCGCCCGCGAGCAAGGCCGCGTCGACCTGGTCCGAGATGGCGGTGACAACGCCGTCGCAGTCGGCGAGCTTGGCGGCGAACGTCGCGGCGTCCCAGGCTTCGTCCTCCGGGTTCGCGATGACGTCGAAATGATTGAGCAGGTATGCGGTGACTTCGTCGAAGACATCGCGGGTGATCAAAACCTTCGGTTTCATTCAGTTACTCCCATGAATGTTGCGACAACCTGTCTCGCGCAGGAACGAAGCCCCCGCGAGCCCGACGAGCGCCGCGACGGCAAGGGCACCGATCGCGATGCGGAACTCGTCGGGCCCGGCGGCATGAGCACCCGCCCCGCCGCTCGCGCGGTCCAATATCCAGCCCACCAGGGGCTGCAGGATCGCCGCGCCCAGGAACACGCCGGTGTTCACCAGGCTCACGGCCATGCCGGCAAATGCGCGCCGGTTCACCTCCTTGGCGTTCGCCAGTGTCAGCGTGAGCGCAGAGCCCGCCACCCCCATCGCAAAGCAAAGCAGCAGGCTCGCGGCGGTCGGCATCGAGGCGCCCAGCACCCAAGGCAGCCAGCTCGCGCAGTAGACCGCCGCCAGCGCGACCAGCACCGGCTTGCGCCGCCGCAGCCGGTCGGACACGATGCCGACGCGTCATCGCGCCGAGCGCGAATCCCAGCAGCATCGCGCTCGTGTGCCAGGTCGCGGTGGTCCGCGTCATGCCGTGAGCCTGCACGAGATACGGCACACCCCACAGGCCCACGAACGTGAGCAGTGTCCCGGCGAGCCCGATGTTTGCGAAAAAACCCGGCCACGAGCAAGGGTTGCGCATGACTTCGAGCAACCCCGTCTGCCAAGGTGTGGAGGGCCGGTGTGACTCTGCGGGAAACTCATGCGGCGAGGCGAGCCCGACGTCTTGCGGCCGGTCGTGCACGACGAACCACGTGAGGATACCGAGGACGATCGATATCACACCGGCGGCGACGAACACGCTGCGCCACGATACCACGGTCACCAGCCACGCGAGCGGCGCCGCGGACAGGATGGCGCCCATGTTGCCGAGGAAAACCGTTACGCCCGCCATGGTCGCGAACTCGCGCTCGCGAAACCACTCGGCGACGAACTTCAACAACGCGACGAACATGACCGACACGCCGAGCCCCACCAGCGTACGGCCGATCGTGGCAACGGTGAAGGTCGGCGCGGCGCCGAACGCCAGCGATCCGACGCCGGCCAGCATGCCGCCAAAGGTGACGATGCGGCGCGTGCCGAACTTGTCGACGAGCACGCCGGTCGGGATCTGCATCACCGTGTAGACGTAGAAGTAGGTCGCCGCGAGCACACCGAGCGCGACGCCGCTCGTGTGGAAGGTGTCAGCGAGGTCGCCCGCGATCGCCGCCGGCGCGACACGATGGAAGAAGGACAGCACGTAGGCCGCCGCGACGATCGCGTACGCGGACCATCTCAGGCGCTGCAACGACGCGCCGGGTAGTGCCGAGCGGGCCATGTCGGGTCGGTTATTGGAAACACGTCGACGCGCGCCGCTGCCAGGTCCGGAGGGCGCCGCGCGCGATGAGAGAGGCGTGAGCTTACCGGTAAAGGTAGCTCGGCAGCCAGAGCGCGATCTCGGGCCAGACGTACAAGAGGAACATGGCCAGGACCTGGATCATCATGAACGGCATCATGCCGGCGAAGATCTGGTTCAGGGTCACGTGCGGCGGCGATACGCCCTTGAGATAGAACGCCGCCATCGCCACCGGCGGCGACAGGAATGCCGTCTGCAGATTGAGCGCGACGAGGATGCCGAAGAAGAGCGGATCGATCTGGAAATGGGCAAGCAGCGGAATGAAGATCGGCATGAAGATGACGATGATTTCCGTCCACTCGAGCGGCCACCCGAGCAGAAAGATGATCACCTGCGACAGCAGCAGGAACTGGATCTTGGTGAGACCCAGCGACAGGACCCAGTCGTTGATGATCTCCTGCCCGCCCAGCAGCGCGAACACCGCGGAAAAGAGCGCCGACCCCACGAACAGCCAGCACACCATGGCCGAAGTGCGCGCGGTGAGGAACACCGATTCCTTCATCCGCTGCCACGTGAGTTGGCGGTAGCCGACCGCGAGCAGGAGTCCGCCGAGGGAACCGATGGCCGCCGCCTCCGAGGGGGTCGCCAAGCCGAAGACGATGCTCCCCAGCACGCCCAGAATCAGCACCGTCAGCGGAAAGAACGAGGTGAGCAGCATCCTGACCACCTCGAAGAACGGCACCTCACTGTCTTCGGCCGGCAGCTTCGGCGCGAGCTTCGGATTGATGATCGCGCGCGCGATCACGTAAAGCACGTACAGGACGGCCAGCAGCAGGCCGGGAAAAAAAGCGCCGGCGTAGAGCTTCACCACCGACACCCCGGCCGTTGCACCGTACAGGATCAGCATCACCGACGGCGGGATCAGGATGCCGAGACAGCCGCCGGCGGTGATCGCGCCCGCAGAGAGCTTGACGTCGTACCCCGCACGCAGCATAGCGGGCAGCGCGAGCAGCCCCATCAGCGTCACCACCGCCCCGACGATGCCGGTCGCGGTCGCGAACACGGCACAGGTGACGATGGTGGCGACCGCGAGCGAGGCCGGCACGTGCTTCATGGCGAGCTGCATCGAGCGGAACAGCTTGTCGATGATGTTCGCGCGCTCGATGATGTAGCCCATGAAGACGAAGAGCGGAATCGAGATCAGCACGTCGTTCGTCATCACGCCCCAGGTCCGCTGCACCATGAGGTCGAGGATCGAGTTCTCGAAAATCGGCTGGCCGGGCTTGTAGAACGAATAGAAGCCGAAGATCATGCCCAATCCCATCAGCGTAAAGGCGGTGGGAAAGCCGAGCATGATCGCCACCACGATGAGCCCCAGCATCAGGAGACCGATGTGGCCGTTCGTGATCTGGTCGGTCGAGAGGAAGATACCCGCGATGCAGGCGATCACGACCCCGAGCGAGACGAGGCCGATCGTCATCGGGCTTTTCAAGGGTCTTCTCCCCGGCGCCCCTGGGGACGGGACGGGTCAGCGAGGTTCGGCGGCTCCCCCTCGGTGTAGCGCTCGCCGCGGCGCGTCGGCACGTCTTCGGCGTGGACCATCTTCTTGAGCGCGTCCACGTCCACTTCCTCGACGTCGTGCGCCCGCCGCGGCCACACCCCGGTGCGCAGGCAGATCACGCAGCGCGCCATCTCCGCGAGCCCCTGCAGCAGCACGAGAAAGCCCGCGATGGGGATCAGCGTCTTGAAGTGATAGATGGGCGGGCCGCCTGCCGTGAGGGACGAATGCTCCTTGAGCCCCCAGGAGATCTTCGCGAAGTCGATGCCGGCATAGGCGAGCGCGACGATGCCGGGGATGAAGAACAGAAAGTACAGCGCGAGGTCGAGCCCCGCCTGCACCCGAGGCGGGAAGAAAGCCGTACAGCACGTCCCCGCGCACATGGCCGTTCCGCGCAAGCGTGTACGCGCCCGCCATCATGAAGAGCGCGCCGTACAGGATATAGCTCGCGTCGAACGCCCAGTCGGTGGGCGCGCGGAAGAGATAACGGGCAAAGACGTCGTAGCAGACGATCGCAGTCAGGATGACGATCGCCCAGGCGAAGGTCTTCCCCGCCCACGTGCTGACGTTGTCGATTGCGTGGAGATACCGGTCCATGGACTGCCCCCCGATGAAAAAACATCCGGCGGGTGGGGACCGCGCCGGATGTCTTCGCTAGCCGGACGAAGTCAACGGATCAGGCCTTCTTGCCGAAATAGTGCTCGTAGGCCAGCTCGCCGGGAACGGTCGTGTCCTCGTGCCAGGGGACGACCCTCGCCGCCCACTTGCGCTGGGACTCGAGCACTTGCTTGAAGAAGAGGTTGTCCGCGCTCTTCGCTGCCATCACCTTGTCCCATGCCGCGAGCTGGGCGAGCAGCACCTCCTTCGGCGTTCTGAGGAACTTGACGCCCTGCTTTTCCTTCATCTCCTGATAGTCCTGAGAATAGCGGGCAATCGCCTTCCACGACATGTCGGCACTCGAGGCCTGGGCGGCATTGGCGATGATCGACTTGATGTCGGCTGGCAGCGCATCGTAGCGCTTCTTGTTGAAAATGATCTCGAAGCATTCCAGCGGTTGATGGTAGCTCTGCAGCATGCAGATCTTCGAGACATCAGGGAAACCGAGCAGGCGGTCCGAGGACGCATTGTTGAATTCGGCCGCGTCGATCAGCCCGCGGTCGAGCGCCGGCACGATCTCGCCGCCCGGCAGCGCCACCACGGCAGCGCCCATTTCCTTGAAGACATCGACAGACAGACCCACGGTCCGGTACTTCAATCCCTTGAAGTCGTTGGGCGATGTGACCTGCTTCTTGTACCAGCCGAGCGGCTGGGTCGGCATCGGTCCGTAGAGGAAGCCCACGACGTCGAATTTCATGATGTTCGTGTGCAGCTCGTTGTAGAGCGCCTTGCCGCCGCCGTACTCGTACCACGCAAGCAGCATGTTGGCGTCCATGCCGAACGACGGGCCGGTACCGAACAGCGAGTAAGCGGAGTTCTTGCCGTACCAGTAAGCCGATACACCGTGGCCGCCGTCCAGCGTGCCCTTGTTCACGGCGTCGATCAGATCGAAAGCCTTGACCACCGCACCGGCCGGTAGCACCTCGATCTTGAGGCGCCCGCCGGTCATCTCGTTCACCTTCTTCGCGAAATCGAGCGCGTACTCGTGGAAGATGTCCTTGGTCGGCCACGTGCTCTGGAACTTGAAGGTGGTGGATTCCGCCGCCTTCGCGATCATCGGGAACCCGATGGTCGCCGCGCCGCCGGCTGCCGCTGCCGATTTCAGAAACCTGCGCCGCGCGGCATCGGTTTTCCGCGCGCGCTTTTCCGTCTCTCTCCTGGTCATGCCTTCCTTCCTCCAAATATTTGTAATGCCGCTCAATGCGGACGCAGGCAGATAGCGCACACTGCCCTTCGTCAGGGCCTCGCGCGAGGGTCGAGCGGCGCTTTCGATGGTAAGTCCGACCCCTTTGAAAATCAAGGCGTAGCAATGTCCTGACGCGGTTCGAGACGCACCCGCCCGACCAACGGCGGACGCGCCTTTACGCGCAGCGCCTCGCGCATGCGCGTCGGCCAGAACCCGGCTGCGATCACGCCAAATCTCCCGATACCGAGCGAATGTACTTACAATCCCTGCCAGGCGCGTGGACTAAGTCCCGCTGCACCTCGACTTCGCGCCATTCATACCGGCAAGGCACCGTCGCTCCCATCGTGGACTTGTTCAGAGGTTCCGCAAATGCACGACAGTCACGAAGCCGCCAGCGTGATCTTCGGCTGGAACCCTGCGTGGGTTGCCGGCCTGCTCTTCGTCGTGACGTACATCGTCATCATGACGGAGCGGGTGAACCGCGCCATCGTCGCGCTTCTCGGCGCGAGCCTGATGATCCTCACCGGCGTGCTCACCCAGGATGCGGCGATCCGGGGCGAAGACTTCAACACCCTCGGCCTGCTGGTGGGCATGATGGTGATCGTGGCAGTGACCCGGAAGTGCGGCGTGTTCCAGTTCGTGGCCATCTGGTCGGCAAAGAAGGTACAGGCGCGACCGTGGGGGATCCTCGTGATGCTCTCGGTCGTGACCGCGGTCTTTTCCGCCCTCCTCGACAACGTGACCACAGTGCTACTGATCGTGCCGGTCACCCTCCTCATCACCGATGAACTGAAGGTCCCCCCGTATCCCTTCCTCTTCACCACCATCCTTGCGTCCAACATCGGCGGCACCGCTACCCTGATCGGTGATCCGCCGAACATCATGATCGGCAGCGCGGTGGGGCTGTCGTTCAACGATTTTCTCGTGAATCTTGGGCCGGTGTGTGTCGTGATCATGGCGGTCACCCTGGTGCCCATCTACTTCCTCTGGGGCCGGGGTCTCAACGCGACCGAGGAATCGCGCCGGCGCGTGATGAACTTCAACGAGCGCGGGGCGATCACGGATCCGCGCCTGCTGAAGCAGTCGCTGTTCGTCCTCGGCATCGTCGTGCTCGGCTTCGTCTCCCACAACGCCCTCGGGCTCAAACCGGCGACCATTGCGCTCTTCGGCGCGGCGCTGCTGCTCTTTCTCGAAAACTTCGGTCGCGACGCGGAGCATCAATCCAAGAATGTGCACCACGCGTTCGCGGAAACGGAGTGGATCACGATTTTCTTCTTCATCGGGCTCTTCATCCTCGTCTTCGGCATCGAGGAGGCGGGCCTGATCCGCCTCATGGCCGAAAAGCTCCTCGCTGCGACCGGCGGCGACGTCAAGGTCACGGCGCTCGCCATCCTCTGGGGCTCGGCGATCCTTTCGGCTTTCGTCGACAACATACCGTTCGTGGCGACGATGATCCCCCTGATCAAGTCCATGGGACCCGCGCTCGGCGGCGATGCCGCCCTGATGCCGCTCTGGTGGTCGCTCGCGCTGGGGGCGTGCCTCGGCGGCAACGGCACCCTGATCGGCGCTTCCGCCAACTTGGTCGTCGCCGGTTTCGCCGAGCGCGCGGGCACGCCGATCCGGTTCGTGCCGTATCTCAAGACCGCGTTTCCACTCATGCTGCTCTCCATCGCCATCAGCCACGTCTACGTCTACTTCCGCTATTTCTAGGGCGAACCGGCGCCCCGGCTGGAAAAGTCGCGTCTGGTCAAGACTGTCCGGCACCGCCCCATTCACGGCATACTCACGCACCCGTCCGGCCTTGATCCACTCCCGCGTCGAATGAACCTGCTCCTCGCCGTCCTGCTGCCGCTCGCGGTCGGACCCTGGCTGCTGCCGCTCGCGGCGCGGCTCGGCCGCAGCGCAGCCGCGTGGACGGCAGCAGCGCTGACGGCGGCGGCGCTCTTCCTCATCTGGGACATCGCTCCTGCCGTGCTCGCAGGGGAGACCGTCATCGCGGCCTGGCCCTGGTTCCCTCAGCTCGGATTGAGCCTTTCGTTCCGGCTGGACGGTCTCTCGCTCCTGTTTGGCGGCCTCATCCTCGTCATCGGTCTCCTGGTCATCCTCTACGCGCGCTATTACCTCGCGGAGGAAGACTCGATGGGACGGCTCCTCGGCCTGCTCATGCTCTTCATGGGCGCGATGCTCGGCGTCGTGATGTCCGAAAACCTCCTGCTGCTCTTCGTGTTCTGGGAGTTGACCAGCCTCTCGTCGTTCCTGCTGGTGGGCTACTGGAACCGGCGCCAGGATGCCCGGGAAGGCGCGCGCATGGCGCTCGCGGTGACCGCCACCGGCGGCCTGGCGCTCCTCGGCGGCCTGCTACTCCTGTATCGGATCACCGGCAGCTTCGAACTCACCACGGTGCTGGCGGCAAACGAGGCGATCATCGCGCATCCGCTCTACACGCCGATGTTGCTGCTGGTGCTGCTCGGCGCGTTCACCAAGAGCGCCCAGTTCCCGTTCCACTTCTGGCTGCCGCGGGCCATGGCAGCGCCGACCCCGGTGTCGGCGTACCTGCATTCCGCGACGATGGTGAAGGCCGGCGTGTTCCTGCTGGCGCGCCTCTATCCGGCCCTGTCCGGTACCGACCTCTTCTTTTTCCTGGTGAGCGGCGTCGGCATCGTGACCCTCACGTTCGCCGCCGTGGTCGCCATCTTTCAGCACGACCTGAAGGGCTTGCTCGCCTATTCCACGGTGAGCCACCTGGGGCTCATCATGTTCCTGATCGGGCTCGAGTCGCCGCTCTCCACGGTCGCTGCCCTCTTCCACATCATCAACCACGCGGTCTTCAAGGCCTCGCTCTTCATGGCGGCCGGCATCATCGACCACGAGACCGGCAGCCGCGACATGCGCAAGCTGAACGGCCTGTTCAAGTACATGCCGATCACCGCGACGCTCGCGATGGTGGCGGCGGCGGCCATGGCAGGCGTGCCGCTCCTGAACGGATTCCTCTCGAAGGAGATGTTCTTCGGCGAGGCCCTGGGTCTGCGGGGCGACTTTCCGCTCTGGTGGGTGTTCCCTCTCGTCGCCACCCTGGCCGGTGCCTGCAGCGTCGCCTACAGCACCCGCTTCATCCACGACGTGTTCTTCAACGGCGAGCCGGTGGGTCTTCCCAGAAAGCCGCACGAGCCCCCGCGCTGGATGCGGGTCCCGGTTGAATTGCTGGTTGCCGTGTGCATAGTGGTCGGCCTCTTCCCGGCGCAGATCATGACGCCGATTCTCGACGTAGCGGCGCAAGCGGTGCTCGGCGCCCCGGCGCCGCCCTTCAGTCTCGCCATCTGGCACGGGTTCAACGCGCCGCTCGCGATGAGCATCCTCGCGATGGGCCTCGGCGCGGGGCTCTACTTCGGCCTGCAGCGCTTCTACAACCTGCATCGTATCGAGGCCAGCGAAGGCAGCGGCCGCCGCGTCTTCGACGCCCTCGTCGCCGCGCTGGTGGGCGGGTCCCGGCGTCTTACCGACGCCCTCGCAAACGGTTCGCTGCAGCGTTATCTCGTCTTCTTCGTGATCGCGACGCTCGCCGCCGGCATCGCGCCGTTCCTGCGCCACGGCTATGTGCCGGGAGCCGTGGCGCTCCCGGCGCACGGCAGCGCGGCCGTCATCTGGATCCTGCTCGTATCCTCCGCGATCGCCACCGTGGTGTTTCACCGGCAGCGTCTCGTCGCGCTCGTCATGCTCGGCATCGCCGGCCTCGCTTCGGCCGTGGTCTTCATCGGTCTTTCCGCGCCCGATCTCGCCCTGACGCAGCTCTCGGTGGAAGTGGTCGCCATCATCCTGATGCTGCTCGCGCTCTACCTCCTGCCCCAGGAAGCACCGCGCGAGGGCACGCTCGTGCGGCATGCGCGCGATCTCGGGCTCGCGCTCAGCGCCGGCAGCGGCGTCGCCGCACTGGTGTACGCGGTGCTGACGCGGCCGCTCGAGACGCTGTCCTGGTTCTATCTGCGCGAGTCGGTGCCGGGCGGCGGCGGCACCAATGTCGTCAACGTCATACTGGTCGACTTCCGCGGCTTCGACACCTTCGGCGAGATCACGGTGCTCGCGATCGCGTCACTCGTGATCTATGCGCTGCTGCGCACGCTGCGCATGGAAGTGCCCACGACCGGCGTGCCGCCGCCGGACGAGGACCGCCATCCCCTCATGCTGCGGGTGGCGAGCCGCGCGGTCCTGCCGTTCGCGCTGCTGGTCGCGGTGTACCTCTTCCTGCGCGGCCACAATCAGCCCGGCGGCGGATTCGTGGCCGGGCTTGTCACCGCCGTCGCGCTGATCGTCCAGTATCTCGCGAGCGGCATCGACTGGACCGAGCACCGCCTGAACGTCCGCTTCTACCGCATCGCCGGCTTGGGTCTGCTGATCGCGGGCGCGACCGGCGCCGGCAGCTTTTTCTTCGGTGCACCGTTTCTCACGAGCGCCCACGGGCATCCGCGGCTGCCGGTGATCGGCGAGGTACCGCTCGCGAGCGCAGCGCTCTTCGACCTCGGCGTGTTCCTGACCGTGGTCGGTGCCATGGTGCTGAGCCTCACCGCGTTGTCACACGTGAACCGCAACCGCACGAGCTAGCCTTTGGCCCTTCTCCTCGCCAGCGCCATCGGCATCCTCGTCGCGAGCGGCGTCTATCTGCTGCTCCGGCCGCGCACCTTCTCGGTCATGATCGGGCTCGGCCTGCTCTCCTACGCCGTGAACCTGTTCCTCTTCGCGATGGGGCGCGTCGTGGCATTCCGCCCACCCCTCGTCAGCGCGGCCGCGGCAGGCTATGCCGACCCGCTGCCACAGGCGCTCGTGCTGACCGCGATCGTGATCAACCTCGGCATGACGGCACTGCTGCTCGCCCTGGCGGTGCGCGGCCGGGTCGCCACCGGCACCGATCACGTGGACGGCACGGAGCAGGGCAGCAGGTCCAGGCAGGAAAGCGCGGCGTCATGAACCACATGATCGCCCTGCCGGTGCTGCTGCCGCTCGCGGCGGGCGCCGTGCTGCTGGTCGTGCGGCGCCATCAGCACGGGCTGGTGCGAACCATCGGCTTCTTTTCCTGCGCCGCGCTGCTCGGCATCGCGCTCGCGCTGTTCGGCGTGGCCGCCGCCGGCGACTACGTGGTTTACCCTCTCGGCAACTGGCCCGCGCCCTTCGGCATCGTGCTCGTGCTCGATCGCCTTGCCGCCGGCATGCTGCTGCTCACCGCCGTGATCGCCCTCGCCTGCGTATCTCTACGCGCTGCGCGGATGGGACGAGCGGGGTCCGCACTTCGGCGCGCTCTTCCAGTTCCAGCTGATGGGGGTGAACGGGGCGTTTCTCACGGGCGACATCTTCAACCTTTTCGTCTTCTTCGAGGTGCTGCTGATCGCCTCCTACGGTCTGCTGCTGCACGGCGGCGGGCGTGAGCGGCTGCGCGCAGGTCTCCACTACGTGATCCTCAATCTCGCGGGATCGGCGCTCTTCCTGATCGGCCTCGGTCTGCTATACAGCGTGACTGGCACCCTCAACCTCGCTGATCTGCAATTGCGCTACGCCGGCGTCACGGCGGCCGATCGCGGCCTGGCGGAAGCAGCGTCGCTGCTGCTGCTGGTCGTGTTCTGCCTCAAGGCAGCGACGTTCCCGCTTTACTTCTGGCTGCCCGGTGCCTACGGCGCCGCGTGCGCGCCGGTGGCGGCACTTTTCGCCGTCATGACCAAGGTGGGCGTCTATGCCATCCTGCGCGTGCACCTTTCGACCTTCGGCGGCGCTTCTCCGGCGGCCGATGCCTGGGCGGTGGCGCTCCTGCCCGCGGCACTCGCCACGATTGCGCTCGGCACGTTCGGCGCGCTCGCCGCGCGCAGCCTGCGCGGGCTCGTGAGCTATCTCACGATCGTGTCCGTCGGCACGCTGCTCGTGACCGTCGCGATCGCGACCTCCGGCAGCATCGCCGCGGGTCTTTATTACCTGGTACACAGCACCTTCGTCACGGCCGCGCTCTTCCTGCTCGCGGAACTGATCGGCGAGCAGCGCGGGGAGCGCTACGATGCCCTCGAAGCGGGGCCGGAGGTGGCGCAGCCGACGCTGCTCGGCGTGCTCTTTCTGATTGCGGCGATGGCAATCGCGGGGATGCCGCCGCTCTCCGGGTTCCTGGCCAAGGCGAGCGTGCTGCTCGCGACCGCGACGGCGCCAGCCGCGGCGTGGATCTGGGCCATCGTTCTCGGCGGCAGCGCCTTGGGCTTGATCGCGCTCGCGCGCGCCGGAAGCCGACTTTTCTGGAAGACGGCTCCGCGGTCGGCCGCGGCCGTGCCGGTGGGCGCGTCCTTCCTGCACGCGTTTGCCGTGACGATCCTGCTCGCACCGCTCGTGGCGCTCGCCGCGTTCGCCGAGCTCGCGTGGGCAGAGGCCGCTGCCACGGCTGATCAGATCGCGCACCCGGCCCGGTACCGCGACGCGGTGCTCGGGAGAGGCTACACCGGCGATGCGGTGCGGCCGTACCGGTTCACCGATCCACGGGGGAGCCGGTAGATGGCTTGGCGTCGCGGGCACGTCGTCGCGGTCGGCCTCTTTCTGTGCTGGCTGGTGCTCGCGGGCGAGCTCTCACCGGGGAGCATCCTGCTCGGCGGCGTGCTGGCCGTCGGCATCGAGCGCTATGCGCGTTCGTTCAACGAAGAACCGGGCCGCACCGTCCGGCTGGGCGGCGTGCCGCGGCTGGTCGCCCTCGTGACGTGGGACGTCATCGTTGCCAACCTGCAGGTCGCCCGGCGCACGCTCGGACCGCTGTCGGCGCTGCGCCCCCGTTTCGTGGTGGTGCCGCTCGATCTCACCGATCGCACCGCGATCTCCCTGCTCGGTGCGATCATCACGATCACGCCGGGTACCGTGACCGCATCGCTTGCCCCCGATCGCCGCCACTTCGTGGTGCACGCGCTCGACGTCGACAACGCCGAGAGCCTGGTGCGCGAGATCAAGCTGCGCTACGAACGCCCGCTCAAGGAGATCTTCGAATGCTGACCTTCGCCGTCGCCTTCGCCATCGGCACCACCTCGCTCGCCCTCGTAATCGCCCTGTGGCGGCTCCTGCGCGGACCGGACGCCCCCGATCGCATCCTCGCCCTCGACACGCTCTACATCAACGTGATGACGCTGCTGCTTGCGACGGGCATCGGCTTCGGCCAGGAGCTGGGCTACACCGGGGCATTGCTCATCGCCCTCATGGGCTTCGTCAGCACGGTCGCGCTCGGCAAGTATCTGGCGGGCGGCGACATCATCGACTGACAGGTGCGCGCGTGATCGAGTTTCTCGTGTCCTGCTTCCTCGTCGTGGGCGGCGTCTTCACCCTCGTCGGCAGCATCGGCCTCGCGCGCTTTCCGGACTTCTTCACCCGCCTGCACGGACCGTCGAAGGCGTCCACGCTCGGCGTCGGCTCGATACTCGTCGCATCGCTCATGCATTTCAACGCGCTGGGCGAGTTCGCGCTGAAGGAACTGCTCATAGTGTTTTTCATCTTCGTCACCACGCCGGTAAGCGCGCACGTGCTCTGCAAAGCGGCGTTCAAGCAGAAGCTCAAGTCGACGGCGCCGCTGCCCACGCCCGGTGCCGACGAATCCCGATAACAGCCCTTTCTTCCCATGACCGAATCCGAAGCGCTTGCCCGTCTTGCCGCCTGCTACGGCATCCTGCCCGCCTATTTCGACGTCGAGGGGCGGGAGCATCATGCGTCCGACGCGACCCGACGCGCGCTCCTCGCCGCGATGGACGTCGCTGCCGACAGCGAGGCCGACATCCGCTCGTCGCTCCGCGCCTGGACCGCGCGGCAATGGCAGCGCGTCCTGCCTCCCGCCGTGGTGCTGCGCGATCGCGGCGAGCCTCTGCAGCTGCTGCTACGGCTCCCCGCGCGCCTCCTCGATGCGCTCATCGGCTGGCGGATCGCGGCGGAGGACGGCACGGCGCACGAGGGACGAGCCGCGGTACACGACCTGCCCCTGGTGGAGCGCGTGGACGACGACAACGGTGTCTTCGAGATCCGCGCGGCGACGCTGCCGGCCCTGCCGCATGGCTACCATCGTCTCGAGCTCCTCGCTGCGGACGACCCGATCGGCGCAACTGCCCTGATCGTGGCGCCGTCCGCCTGCTATTGTCCGCCCGCCATCGACGGCGGGCGCCGCGTGTGGGGGCCCACGACCCAGCTCTACACCGTGCGCTCGCGTCGCAACTGGGGCATCGGCGACTTCACCGATCTCGCCACGGTGGTGAGAGAGTGGGGCGCCCGCGGCGCTGGCATCGTCGGCGTGAATCCGCTGCACGCGCTCTTTCCCGACAACCCCGACCACGCCAGCCCCTACAGCCCGTCCAGTCGGCGCCACCTCAACGTGCAGTATCTCGATCCCGAGGCGATTCCCGATTTTGCGGAATGCGACGAGGCGAGGCGCCGTCTGGCCAGCCCGGCGTTCCAGCGGCGACTGGAGTCGCTCAGGGCGCTCGACTTCGTGGACTATGCCGGCGTGGCGGCCGCCAAGCGCGAAGTGCTGGAGCTCCTTTACGCGAGCTTCCGCACCCTGCATCTGGCGCCCGGCAGCGCACGCGGGCAGGCCTTCCGAGCCTTCCAGAAAGAGGGTGGGCAGGCGCTGCGGCTGCACGCCCTGTACGAGACGCTGCAGGAGCATTGCCGTGCCGCGGACCCGCAGATCGACGGCTGGCTGCAGTGGCCAGAAGCGTATCGCGACCCGTCGCAGCCGGCGGTGGCGCGCTTCCAGCGCGATCATCTCGAGCGTACGGAGTTCTACGAGTACCTGCAGTGGAATGCGTCGCTTCAGCTCACGGACGTGGCGCGTACGGCGCAGGAAGCCGGGATGGGGGTGGGACTCTATGCCGATCTGGCCGTCTCGGTGGCGCCCCACGGGGCAGAAGTGTGGAGCGGGCAGGACATCTATGCGCTGCAGGCCTCAGTCGGCTGCCCGCCCGACCCGCTCGGACCCAACGGCCAGGACTGGGGTCTGCCGCCGCTCGTTCCGCACCGCCTCGCCGAGGCGGCGTACGAGCCCTTCATCCAGCTCCTGCGCGCGAACATGAACCAGCCCGGTGCGCTGCGGCTCGATCACGTGATGGGGCTGCGGCGGCTCTTCTGGATTCCGCGCGGTGGCAAAGCCGCCGATGGCGCCTACCTCGCCTACCCCTTCGAAGACCTGTTGGGGATTCTCGCCCTCGAGAGCCATCGCAATCGCTGCCTCGTCATCGGCGAGGATCTCGGCACGGTGCCGGACGAAGTGCGGCACGCCATGTTTCGCGAGCGCATCCTGTCGTACAAAGTGCTGATCTTCGAGCGGGAGCACGGCGGCGACTTCAAGGCACCGCAGCGCTTCGAGCCGCAGGCGCTGGTCGCGGCCTCGACCCACGATCTGCCGACGCTGGCGGGATTCTGGACGGGCCGCGATATCGCCCTGCGAGAAAGACTGGGGCTCTTCGCGAACACCGGACAGCGCGACGCCGAGCTCTGGAATCGCGGCGAGGATCGCGAGCGCCTCCTGGCGGCGCTCGCGCGCGAAGGCGTGGCGCCCGCGTGGACCGATGCGCCTTCCGCCGCGGCCATGCCGAGGGGGCTCGCGCAGGCCGTGCATGCGTACCTCGCGCGCACGCCCTGCAAGGTGCTGGTGGTGCAGGTGGAAGACGTGCTCGGTGTCGACACGCCGGTGAACATTCCCGGCACCTCGGCCGAGTACCCGAACTGGCGGCGCAGGCTGCCGGCGAACCTCGAAGACATCGCGGGGACCGAACCATTCGAGTCGATTGCCGCGACGCTGCGGGAGGCATACGGGCCGTCTTCCGGCCAATGAGCACGAGGCGCGCGCGGCGCGCCAGACAGTCAGACCGCGAGCCCGACCTTGCCCGGGGCCGTCACCGCCACCGGCTTCATCCACGCGTCGCTCTGCGCGTGGACGACATCCGCGAGCGATTCACTCGCTGCGAACACCCGCCGCAGCCACGCGCTGTCGTTGCCTCCTTCCAGCGCGATCTCCTTGAGCTGGACGAGTGAGCGCGTCGTCCCCAGGTCCGTCGCATCGGCAATGATCGCGCGCAGGGTGTCGACGATATCGGCCTTGAGCGGCCGCTGCACGCGGTCGGCGGCGTCGATGACGCCGGCCTCGAGACCGAAGCGGCAGGCGAGGAAGCGGTTGTAGCCATAAACCCGGTAGAGATCCACGGAGGGTTTCACCGGCCGCTCGCGGATGAGGTGACTCGCGAGCGTCTGCGCGTACGCCGCGAGCAGAGCGGCGCGCTCGACGGTGAGCGGCGTATCGCACACGCGGATCTCGATCGTGCCGTACTCCGGCTTCGGGCGGATGTCCCAGTAGAAGTCCTTCATGCTCTCGACGATGCCGAACCCCTTCATCTCCTCGAAGTAGGTGTTGAACTCGGCCCAGGTCTCGACCAGGGGCATGTAGCCGCTCAAGGGAAAAGCGTTCACCACGTTGAGCCGCGACGACGCGAAGAAGGTGTCGGCACCCTGGTAGAACGGCGAGGAGGCGGCGAGCGCGATGAAGTGGGGGATGTAGCGCGACATGCCGTGCACCAGATACATCGCCGTGTCGCCGTCGGGACAGCCGATGTGGATGTGCTGCCCGAACACGGTGAACTGCTTCGCGAGGTAGCCGTAGAGCTCGTGCAGATGCTGGTACCGCGGCTGCGCGAAGATGCGCTGGTCGCTCCACTGCTGGAAGGGGTGGGCGCCGCCGCCCGCGATGCAGAGGTTCAAGCGCTCCGCCGCCTGTCGCAGCACGTCGCGGATCGCCATCAGCTCTTCCAGCAGCGTGGTGTGAGAGCGGTGGATGCCGGTGCTGATCTCCACCATGCTCTCCGTGATCTCGGGCTTGATGTCGCCGGGATGCGGGGTCTTCCCGATCAGCGCCAGGAGGTCGGGCGCGCCGCGGGTAAGATTGAAATCCCGGCTGTTCAGGATCTGCAGTTCGAGCTCGACCCCCAGGGTGAGCGGCTCCGAGCGCTTAAACTGCAGGGGATCCATAGCGCGCCTCGGGAATGTGCTCGGTCTCGCCCGCGCGCCGCAGCGCGAACTGCGCCGCGAGCGGACCGATCAGCTCCAGGATCACGGCTGCCGCAAGCACCACCGCGGAGAGCTTCGCGCCGAACTCCGGATACAGGTTGCCGGGGCCCTGCGCGAGCATGAGCGCCAGCCCCGACATCGGGACCAGGGCGAGACTCAGGAGGCCCGCCGATCCCGGCCGCAAGCGCGACAACGGCGCGAAGAGCATCACGCCGAGCGACTTGCCCACGAAGCGCGACAGCACGAACAAGATCGCGACCAGGCCGCCGGTGGCGAACTGATCCGGGCGCAGGGCCGCACCGAGGAAGACGAACAGGACCACGTAGAAGATCTGCCCCGCGAAACCGGTGTTGATCGACATGAGCGAGCGGTTGCGGTCGAGATTCCGCGCGAGGATGCCGAACGTGAGCAGCGCGACCAGCACCGACAGCTTGAGCACGTCGGCCAAACCCACGGCGAGCACGAGGAGCGCGACGTGCATCGCGAACTGCCGCTCCTCGCGCTTGCCCAGAAGGCGCGCGCCCAGGATCGCGAGACGCGCGGCCAGGTAACCCAGCAGCATCGACCCCAGCAGCACGTAGGTCGGCTGCACGAGGGCCACCAGCACACCCGCCCGGTACTCGATGTGGACGAGCGCCGTCAGCAGGGTAACGGTGGTGAACGCGAGCACGCCGTTCAGCGCGGTGAGGCAGAGCGCGCGCTCCGTCACCTGTCCTTCCGCCTTCATCTCCTTCGCGACGAGGAGGACCACCGCGGGCGAGGTCGCCATGCCGATCGCGGCGGCGAACGCGGCGAACAGGGGCTCGATGCCGAACCAGATCAGCACGGCATACATGCACGCGAACGACAGACCAGACTCTGCGAGACCGGTCACGGCGAGCCATGGGTCGCGCCGCAGCCAGCGCAGATCGAGCCGCTGACCCAGCTCGAACAGCACCAGGCCGACGGCGAAGTCGACAATGGCACCGGCCGATTCGATGTTTGCGTGGTCGAGCCAGTTGAGGCCGAACGGCCCCAGCACCAGACCGATCAACACGTAGCCCGTGATCCGCGGCAACGCGAGCGCACGCCGGGAAAGTTCGCCGCCGACAAGCCCAGCCAGCAGAATCAGCCCGAAGAGGACGAGCGGACTTGCGACCGGCTCGAGAGCGGGCAGGAAGTCTTGCAGTGCCATGCTCCGCCTCCGTGCGCTACGAGCCACCGGCAAGGCGGGGCCGACGGCTCAGGTTTGGTTGTCTCTCGCGCGCCCGGCGGGGGCAAGCCGGGCAAAAGGCGTGTTCGAATTCTTGTCGGGTGGCGCATCGCCCTGCAGACGCTGCGGGTATCGCGACATGCTCACTGCCCCGATCCGGAGTCTACCACTCCCGTATGTCGAGACCAATCGGCGCCCTACCGCACATGCGTCGCGGCGATCGTAGCTGACGACTGCGCCCTGCGGTGCGCTGGTCGGTACCACACCGAACCCCGCGCTGCTGTTGCTTCAGCCGGTCGAATCACCCTCGCCGGGGGCTGCGGCGGGAGCTTCCCCGGTCTTGAGCTCTTTCTTCTCGAGCTTCTTCTTCAACTTCTCCTCTTTTTTCTTCTTCTTAGCGAGATCCTTCTGCCGTTTCTCGTACTGGTAGTTGGGCTGGGCCAAGTTTGCGTCCTATAGCAAGTGTTGAGATGAGGATTTCTAAGATTACGGCTTATCGGCGGAAAACCCAAGCCCATGACCGCGGCCTTCGGCCGCCATCGAGCTTCGGGTGGGGTGCCGACGACGCTCTACGTCACGAGATGCTGCGGTGTGCCTTTCGCCCAAAGTTCGATGTTGTCGATGAGCTGATCGGCGAGGAACTGCATGGCGCCGTCGGATGCCCAGGCGACGTGGGGCGTGAGGATGAAGTTCGGCAGCCGCAAATCGAGGAGCGCATTGCCCTCCTTCGGCGGCTCTTTCACGAGCACGTCGAAGCCGGCGCCGGCGATCCAGCCTTCCTCGAGCGCCCGGATCAGTGCTTCTTCCTGTACCAGCCCGCCGCGTGCGGTGTTGATGAGGAGTGCGCTGCGCTTCATCATCCTGAGTTCCGTCTCGCCGATCATCCCCCTGGTTTCGGGTGTCATCGGACAGTGCAGGGTGATGACATCGCTTTCTTTCAGCACGGTCGCCATCGGCGTGAACACGACCCCCGGCGCCTTGGGCGGCGCATGGTCCGCGAACAGCACGTTCATACCGAAACCGCGCGCGATCTGCGCGGCGCCCTGTCCGATCGCTCCTTCGCCGACGATGCCGAGGGTCGCGCCGCAGAGGTCCCCGATTGGATAGTCGAAGAAGCAGAACTGGTCGACCTCCTGCCAGCGCCCGCGCTCCACGGCCGCACGATAAGCGAGCAGATTTCGTCGCAGCGCGAGGATCATGGCAAAGACATGCTCGGGCACCGTGTGCACCGCATAGTTGCGGATATTGGCAACCGCGACGCCCTTCGCCTGGCAGTAGGGAACGTCGATCACGTCGTAGCCGGTGGCGGCGACCGCGATCATCCTGAGATCTGGCAGCTGCCCCAGCTCCGCACCGCGCAGCGGCACCTTGTTGGTGATCGCGACCGACGCGCCCCTGAGCCGTCCGACGAGTTCGTCGGGGCGAGTCGTTTCGTGCTCCTCCCAGACATGTTCGAAAGCAGGACGGCGGACGTTGGCACGCAGGGTCGAGCGATCCAGGAAAACGACTTTATGCATGGTGTCTCCAGTTCTCGTCGAGGCACGGTGAGCGCTCGGGACGCGCGGCTACCGAGTATATGCTGCAGCCCCCCCGGCTCGCCAGAGAGCCCCGGCTCGCTTCGCAGGGAACGGGCGCCGTTGACGCCTCGTTGCGGATCGTAGAATCCGCTTTCCATCCGATGCCCTCCCTGGCTCATGTCAGCCAACCCCCTCGCCGCCGGCGCGAAGGGCTCGATGCAGGTAATCGAGCGCCTGATGCATCTCCCCGACGCCCTCGCGAGCCACAACGAGGCCGTGAACTTGAAGCAGCTCGCGACGGAAGAGCGCACCGCATCGAACCACAACATGATGCGCGTCGTGCAGATCATCGGTGCCCGCGCGCCCCGGCACATCACGGCGGGCAAAGTGTTGCTGCTGGCGGACGGATCCGTAGAGGTGGAGAAGGTACCTGCGGCGCACCGGCTTGCCGCGCTACGCGGGCAGCACGCTCGGTGCCCTTCCCCGATCTCGTGCGGGCACTGGAGCGCACCAGGAGCGACGGCTTCGCCTTGGACGACGAGGAGACCGAAAGGGGCGTGTCGTGCATTGGTGCCGCAAATGGCCTCGAGGAGGGCACAGCCACGGGCATCGTAGAAGTACTTGGGGCAGGGCCCTGGGTTGCGCTCGAGGCCCGCGAGAACGTCGGCGAGGAAGGTTGCGCCCGGCAGATCGCCGGCGTGGAAGCTCAAGTTGGGAGAGAAAGCGGGTCGGGATTAGCCCGTGCCCGGAGCGCTCCCGGGGATAAAACGGCTAGGTAATGCGGCGCCGCGGAGCGTAGCGCACTTCGATCCAGCGCTTGATGCGGTTGGCGTCGGCGATCCGCGTATACCTGCCGACGGCATCGAGCAGCACGATGATGTAAGGCTTCGCGGCGATGGTCGCCTGCATCACGAGGCAGCGACCCGCCTCTGAGATGTATCCCGTCTTCTGCAGACCGATGTCCCACTCGCCGCTGCGCACGAGCCCGTTCGTGTTGTGGAACAGCCGCTCCCGCCCATCCGCGATTTCGACTTCCCAGGATTCGGTCGTCGAGTAGTCCCTTATGATGTCGTAGCGATAGCTGGCGAGCACGATCTGACCGAGATCGCGCGCCGTCGACACGTTGCTGCTGCTAAGACCCGTCGGCTCCACGTAGTAGGTATTCCGCGTGCCGATCTCTTTCGCCTTGCGGTTCATCGCCGCCACGAACGCCGCAGTACCGCCTGGATAGGCCCGGCCGAGCGCGGCAGCCGCGGTGTTTTCCGAGGCCATCAGGGCGAGGCGAAGCAGCTCGCGGCGAGTCAGCACGGCACCGACAGGCAGCCGCGAACGCGTGCCTTTGAGCGCGTCCAGGTCGGCTTCGGCAATCACGATCGGCTCGTCCAGGGGGAGCTGCGCGTCGAGCACCACCATGGAGGTCATGAGCTTGGTGATCGAAGCAATCGGCATCACCGAACCCGGATTCTTCTCGTATACCGACTGGCCTTCTTCCAGATCGATGACGAGCGCAGCGCCGCTTTGCACGGTCAGGTTGACCGGATCTTCCTCGTACCGCGGCGCGGGGCGATTGGGGTGCAAGGAAGCCTTGGCGTAACGCGAGTCCCTGTACTTGGCTGAGGCCACGGTCCGCTTCGTGCCTCGTGTGGCGGCGCTGGCGACACCACTCTTGCCCTGGTCCTTCGCTCGCGTGGCCTTGGCCGCGGTTGCGGTAACGGATCGGGGCGCCGCACTGCGGACGACGATCGCACCACTCGGCGGCTTGATGGTCGCGCGCACACGTTTCTTCGTGTCCGACGTCGCGGCGCCGGCGCCCTGGGTGAACAGGAAGACGATTACAAGGAGTGGAACAGCGCGAAGCCAGGACATGTTGTGCGCCTTACGCATCACTTGAGCGAAGCGAGGAACTCTTGTTTTTGCCGTGCCCGGCCACCTCAGATGCCGGGGTGTCCTTGCCTGGAAACATAGCAAAATTCATGAGCTAAAGAAAGGTTCTTGAATTTTTTTTCAGGAAACAACGCGGACTTGGGAGGTAAGCAAGAAACCAGCCCAAGAACCAACGACCGACGCCGCGAAATCGAGGGTGCGATGGCTTCAGGCGGTGACGGGACGGTCCTGGCCGGCAGCCGCTCTGCCCTCCTCGGCGAACAGGGGAAAAAGCAGCGGCAGCAGCACCAGGGTGAAGAGGGTCGCGGACACCATGCCGCCCACGATCACGACGGCAAAGGGCCGCTGCGTCTCCGAGCCGATCCCCTGCGAGAGCGCGGCAGGCAGCAGGCCGAGACCGGCCATCAACGCGGTCATCAGGATCGGCCGCAGGCGCAGGCGAGCGCCTTCCATGACCGCCACCGCGAGGCTCTTGCCCTGTTCTTCGATGATCTCCATGAACTGCTCGACCATGATCACGCCGTTTTGCACGGAGATGCCGGCCACCGCAATGAATCCCACCGCTGCCGAGATCGACAAGTGAAGGTCCGCCAGGGCCAGCCCCGCGAGCCCCCCGATCAGCACGAACGGCACCATGAGCAGCACCAGCAATGCTTTCAGGATCGACCGGAACGCCCAGAAGAGGAGCACGAAGATCCCGAGCACGGACAGCGGGACGATGATCTTGAGCCGCTGCAGGGCGCGCTGCTGGTTCTCGAACTGCCCACCCCAGGTCATCGTATAGCCGGGTGGCAGCTTGACCCGCGCCCTCACCTTGGCCATCGCCTCGGCAACGAAGCTGCCCTGATCGCGCCCGAGCAGGTTGGCCTTGATCGCCACGTTGCGCCCGCCCTGCTCGCGGCTGATGCGCGCCGCGCCCTGCTTCACCTCGACGTTGGCGACCGCGTCCAGGGGGATGGTGCCGCCGTTGGGCAACGCCACCGGCAGCGCAGCAATGTCGTCGATCGCGTCTCGAAACGGCTTGTCCAGGCGCACGGTCACGTCGAATCGCCGATCCCCCTCGTAGAACACGTTGACCACGGTGCCCGCGAGCGCCGTCTGAATCGTCTGCGCCACGTCGGCGACCGACATTCCGTAGCGCGCGAGGCGGGCGCGGTCGATCACGATGTCGACCTCGGTCAGACCGCCGACCTTGATCGCCGCCACGTCGGTAGCGCCCCGAATGCCGCGCAGTACGTTCGCCACCTGCTCGGACTTGTCCTCCAGCAGGTCGAGGTCCGGTCCGGAGATCTTGACCGAGATCTCCCCCTTGACGCCCGATATGCGCCTCCTCGACGTTGTCCTGGATGACCTGCGAGAAGTTGGTGGGCAGGCCCGGGATCACCTTGAGCTTCGCGGTCATGTCGGCGATCAGCGCCTCTTTGGTCGGAAAGCGCGAGGTATCGAGCGGCTTCAGGTCGGCCATGATCTCGATGTTGTTGGGACCCTTCGGATCGGTGCCGTCGTCGGGCCGCCCGATGTGCGTGACGACGTTGTTGACCTCGGGATACGCGTGCAGCACGTCGCGCACGAAGCGCGCGACTTCCTCGGTCTTGTCGATCGACGTCGATGGCGCGAGGGTGATGGTGAGCCAGATGTTGCCCTCGTCCAGCTTGGGCAGGAATTCGCTGCCGAGCCGCGGCGCCAGCAGCACCGCGACCGCGAGCGCGAGCACCGACACCAGCACTACCACGCGGCGGTGCAGTTGCGACCATTCGAGCAAGGCCATGTAGCGCTCCGTGGTCGCTTCCATCCACCGCGAGTGCTTTTCCGTGAGATTCCCCCGCTTGAGCGCGTAGCTCAGGAGCGCCGGGACCAGCGTGAGCGTGAGAAGAATCGCCCCCAGCAGCGCGAAGCTCAGGGTGTATGCCATCGGCGCGAAGATCTTTCCTTCCACGCGCTGGAACGTGAAGATCGGCAGGAAGGCGAGAATGATGATGAACTTGGAGAAGATGATCGGCGCACCCAGGCTGATGGCGGTATTGCGTAGGGTTTGCATGCGCCAGGCATAAGTCTGGTGGCGGTCGGTGCCGTCCATGGCGCCGATCGTGAGGCGGACCATCAGCGCCTCGACCAGCACCACCGCGCTGTCGATGATGATGCCGAAGTCCACCGCGCCGAGCGAGATCAGGTTCGCCGACACGCCCGAGCGCGTCCATCAGGATGAACGCGAAGAGCAGCGAGAGCGGTATCACCACAGCCACCGCCAGCGCAGCCTGCCAGCGACGCAGGAAGACGAGCAGGATCGCCACCACCAGCACGGCGCCGAGCGCGAGATTCTCGGTGACCGTGCGCACCGTGTGCGCGACGAGCTCGGTGCGGTCGTAGTAGGGCACGAGCCGCATCCCGCTCGGCAGCCGGGTCTTGAGGAGCTCGATCTCGCGCTGGACGTCGCCCACCACCTGCACCGCGTTGCGGCCCTTGACCATCTGCACGATGCCCTGCACCACCTCGTTCTTGTCGTTGAACATGACGACGCCCGAGCGCGGCCGCGGACCGATCACCACTTCGCCCAGATCGCCCGCCACGATCGGGCGTCCGTCGCGGGTGGCGACGACCACCTGGGCGATGTCGTCCAAGCTGCGGAAGATGCCGACGCCGCGGATCACCATCGCCTCGTCGCCGCGCCGCAGCAAGCCGCCGCCCGCGTTGGCGCTGTTCCTGGACAGGGCCTGGGCCACCTGGTCGATGGTGACGTCGTGCTTGCGCAAGCGGTAGGGATCGACCCGGAGCTGGTACTCCTTCACCACGCCGCCGAAGCTCACCACGTCGGCGACATTGGGAACCCGGCGCAGCGCAGGGCGGATCACCCAGTCCTGGATGGCCCGCACCTCCGCGAGCGGCATGTCTTCCGGCGCCTCGATCACGTAGCGGAACACCTCGCCCACCGCGTTGGTGAGCGGACCGAGCGCCGGCTGGGCACCCGGCGGCAGCGTCACGGTCTGCAGCTTTTCCATCACCTGCTGACGCGCGAAATAATCGTCGGTGCGGTCCGCGAAGGTGAGCGTCACCACCGAGAGGCCGGTCATCGAGACCGAACGCAACTGGGTCATGCGCGGCAGCCCGCTCATCTCGCGCTCGATCGGCAGCGTAACGGCGCGCTCGACCTCCTGCGGCGCCTGGCCCGGAAACTGGGTGACGACCAGCACCTGCACGTCCTGCACGTCGGGAAAGGCTTCGACCGGCAGCTTCTCCCACGCGTACAGGCCGGCCACGGCGATCACGGCCGATACGACGATGACGAAGACCCGCTGCTGCAGGGCGAAGGTGATGAGCCGGTCCAGCATCGCGCTACTCCCCGCTCACCAGTTCCGAATTGAGCAGCACGGCGCCGCTCGTCACCACCCGTTCCCCCGGCGCGAGCCCTTCCGACAGGAAGCTCTCGTCGCGCCCGCGGATCGCCAGCGTGACCGGGCGCTGTTCGAGCACGCCGGGCTCCTTCTCGACGAACACGAAGCTGTAGAGCCCTTCGGTCGCGAGCGCCGAGTTCGGCACGCGCACGAGCTCGCGGCCCTGCGAGGCGAGCGGCGTGGCACGGGCGAACATCTCGGGCTTCAGCATGCGTTTCGGGTTCTCCACCAAGGCCCGCACCGGTACGCGCCGCGTCGCGGGGTCCAGCACTTCGCCGACGTAGTCGATGACACCGATGAAACGCTCCCCGTAGCGCTCGGCGGGATATGCGTCGACGTCGATCGCGACCGATTGTCCGCGCTCGATGCGCGAGATGACGCGCTCCGGCACGTCGATAACCATCCACAGATGGGTGGGATCACTGATCACGAAGAGCGGATCGGGCAGATCCGGGCGCACCTCGCTGCCCGGATTCGCCCGGCGCTCGGTAACGATTCCAGACAGCGGCGCCCGCAGCACGAACCGGTCGCCCGCGCTCGCGCGGCCCGAATTCAGAATGCGCAGGCGCTCACGGACCCGGTTGAGCTCGGCTTCGGCTTGCTTGAGCTCGGCCTGGGCCGCTTCCAGATCCTTGCGCGGGGCCACCTCGCCTTCGACCAGCGTGCGCGTGCGATCGAACGCGGCGCGCTTCTGTGCGAAGTCCGCCTCGGCGCGACGGACGTCGGCGTTGGCATTGGCGAAGTCCGGCGCGTCGATCTCGGCCAGCGTGTCGCCGGCCTTGACCGCATCACCGGGCTGCTTCAGGAGCCTGGTGATGCGTCCTGCGAGCGGAGAGCTCACGCGGGCCGTGAGATTCTCGTTGTAGGCGAGGCGCCCGCCCAGCATCTCGGTGACCGGCTCGGGATACGCCGCCACCGGCTGTATGCGCAGGAACGAGAGCTGCGGCGATCCGGGCGGATAGCGCAGGGTGGCGGGACCGAGCTGCGCCGGCGCCTGGGTCTGTGGCTTCTCTCGGGGGACTTCTCGGGTGACGAACCGGTACACGCCGAACGCGCCCGCCGTCAGGAGTGCCACGGGCACGAGCACGAAGGCCAAGCGGCGGGCGTTCATCGCGGCCCGCCGCTGGGTGCGGGCTCGACCGCCTCCGCTGCGTACGCAGTCTCGCCCACCGACGCACGCCAGACCGCGAGCGCCCGCGCGTAGTCGGCCCGCGCCGCGACCGCCTCGACCCTCGAACCGAACAGGGTGCGCCGCGCGTCGAGCAGCTCGAGCACCCCGGCCGCACCTTTTTCGTAGGCGAACTCTGCGCCCCTCGCAGCGCGCTCCGCGGCCGCGAGCAGGGCGTCGTCGAAGCGCCGCACCCGCTCCGCAGCCGCCTCCAGGTCGGCCCGCGCGCGCTGGATGTCGCCCAGCGCGAGCGCCCGCACGCGATCGACGTTCTCCTGTGCGGCCGTGTATTCGACCTCGGCGCGGGCGATCTCGCCCTCGAAGAAATAGTTCGTGAAGAGCGGCACCGACACGGCGAACCCCACCGTGTTGTTCTTCGAATCGTCCTGGTAATTCTCGAACTGCACCCCGAGATTCACGTCCCGCGTGCGCTGCGACCGGGCGAGCTCGATTCGCTTCTCCGCTGCCCGCAGCCGCGCTTGGGCCGCTTGCACGTCGGCGCGCCGGGCGAGGATCGCCTCGAGGTCCGGCTCTGCGGGGGGCGTCGGCGCCGGCCACGTGTCGTCGGCCACGATCCGGCGCGCTTCCCCTTCCGCCCCGATGAGATAGGCGAGCGCGGTTTGCGCTTTCTCGACCTCCGCGCGGGCCGCGCGCGCGTCGTTCTCGGCGCGCAGCGCATCGACCCGGATGCGTGCGACCGCGGTCGCGGGCAGGTCGCCCGCCTTCAGCCGCAGCTCCGTGGCGGCCACGGTGCGGCGAAAGAGCTGAGCGGAATCGTCGGCGATGCGGGCACGGGCCTGCACGAAGAGCAGATCGTAATAGGCGGCGGCGAGCGCGACCTGCTGCAACCGCACAGCGTCCGAAAGATCGTTGCGCGACGCGTCGATCCCGAACTGCGCCGCCTCCGTGCGCAGCTCGCGCTTGTTGCCGCGCTCGAAGGTCTGCGACAGTGACACGATGGTATCGGGGTAACGGGTGACCGACACCCCGTTGATGGTGGTGTTGCGCGAGCCGATGCCGCTTACGTTGACGGCCGCCACGGGGTTCGGTCGCGCGCCAGCCGAGAGCTTGTCGGCCTCCGCACCCTCCAGGTTGCGGCGGGCCGCCTGCACCTCCCGGTTGCGCGTCGCGAACAGCGTCTCCGCCTGCTGCAGCGTGAGCCGGGAGAGGTCGGGATATAATTCGCGCGCAACGGGCGTCGCCCCGGCGCCGTGCACAGCAACGCTGCAAGACACCAGGAGAACGACGGTCACGCGTCTCATCCAGATGGGCATTCGGTGCGGTGTCGCGGCAGCGTCCAGATGGCGCAGGGCGTCGTCGGGCACTGTAACGACCCACCCTTACGGCAGACTTACTTCCGGCCCATGCGGATACTGATCGTCGAGGACGACCCGGTGCTCGGCGACGGCATCGAGCGCTCCCTCGCAGCAGCCGGTTATGGTGTCGACCGGGTGGACTCGGGCACCGCCGGCGATGCCGCGCTCGCCGGGCACGATTACGATCTCGCCATACTCGACCTGGGCCTGCCCGGCCTGGACGGTCTCGAGGTCTTGCGCCGGCTGCGGCATCGGGGCGGGCGGGCGCCGGTACTGATCCTCACCGCCCGCGACGCCGTCGGCGATCGGGTTACGGGGCTCGACCTCGGCGCCGACGATTATCTGGTAAAGCCCTTCGATCTGGCCGAGCTCGAGGCGCGGGCGCGAGCGCTCTTGCGCCGGGGGCAGTTCGGCGCCAGCCCGCAGGTGACGCTCGGACCGCTGGTCTTCGACAGCGTGGGGCGCTGTGCGCTGGTGAACGGCACCGCACTCGATCTGTCGGCGCGCGAGGTCGGCGTGCTGGAGATGCTGCTCGCCCGCAGCGGGGCGGGTGGTCTCGAAGGAGACACTGGCCGAGCGGCTGTCGCGCTGGGGCGAAGAGATCGGCGCCAATGCGGTCGAGGTCTATGTCCATCGTCTGCGCCGCAAGCTCGAGCCTTCGGGCTTGGTGATCCGCACCATTCGCGGACTGGGATACCTGATTGACAAGCCCGTCTGAACCGCCGCCGCGATCGCTACGCGGCACCCTGCTCACCTGGGTACTGGTTCCGCTCACGCTGCTCTTCGCGGCGGATGCCTTCTTCGCCTACGGTCTCGCCTTCCGCTTCGCCGACCTCGCGTACGATCGGGCGCTGGCGAACGAAGTGCTCGCGCTCGCCGGTCGCGTGCGGCTCGAGGCCGGCCTGGTACGGGTCGACCTGCCGGAAGCGGCGCTGCAGTTCTTCGAAGCCGACGAGCACGATCAGATCTACTTCCGGGTGAGCGACGAGCGCGGCGATCTCGTGTTCGGCCACCGCGAGCTTGCTTCGCCGCCGGCGGACCCGCTGCCGCGCGGCAAGCCGTTGCTCTACGACGCGCGCATGTTCGGCGAGCCGCTGCGGGTGGCGGCGGTCGCGGTGTCGCTGCCGGGCTCCGGTGGGAGCAGTGGCGCCACGGTCGCGGTGGCCGAAACGCTGGTGAAACGCCGCATCCTCGCGCGCGAGATCCTGGTCGGCATGCTGCTGCCGCAGGTGCTGCTGCTCGTGCTGGCAGCAGCTCTGGTATGGCTCGGCGTCGGTCGCGGGCTGCGGCCGCTCGAGGCGCTGGTCGAGGCGATCCGGCACCGCTCGCACCGCGACCTGAGCGCGCTCGACGAAGCGACCGCGCCGCGCGAAGTGCGGCCGATGGTGGGTGCCATCAACGGGCTGCTCGGCCGGCTCAACGCGACGCTGGCGGCACAGCGCCGCTTCATCGCGGATGCAGCGCATCAGCTGCGCACTCCGCTGGCGGGCCTCAAGACCCAGGCCGAGCTCGCATTGCGGGAGCGCGACCCCCAGGTGCTCGCCCATTCGCTCGCACAGATCCAATCGGCCACGGAACGCAGCACGCGTCTCGTCAATCAGTTGCTCGCGCTGGCCCGTGCCGAGCCGGGTGCCGACCGGCCGGAGCGCTTTCAGCGCGTGGACCTGGGCCAACTCGCGCGGGAGGCCACCGCCGACTGGGTGGCGGCGGCGCTGCGGAAATCGATCGATCTCGGCTTCGAGGGCGACACCGGCGGCGCGACCACGACGGGCGACGCGGTGCTGCTGCGGGAGCTCGTGTCGAACCTGCTCGACAACGCGATCCGCTACACGCCGGACGGCGGACGGGTGACCGTGCGGGTGGCCCGCACAGGCGCGGACATCACGCTCGGCGTGGAAGACAACGGACCGGGGATCCCGGAAGCAGAGCGGGCACAGGTCTTCGAGCCGCTTCCATCGCGTGCTCGGGACTGGCCAGGAAGGCTGCGGGCTCGGACTTTCGATCGTTGCATGAGATCGTCGAACGGCACGGCGCCACGGTCGCGCTCGGCGACAGTGCGGAGGGACGCGGGACCCTCGTCACCGTGCGCTTTCCGCCGGCGACTAACTAACTGCCCGCCGCCGCGACGGCCGGCGAGCGCGCACCGCCGACTTCCGCCACCTCGCGCTCGTGCTGCTGCAGCGCCCACATGCTCGCGTAGGCACCGCCCGCCGCGAGCAGGTCGCGATGGGTGCCGCGCTCGACGATGCGGCCGCGGTCCATGACGAGGATCTGATCGGCGTCCATCACCGTCGAGAGCCGGTGCGCGATCACGAGCGTGGTGCGGCCTGCGGCGATGCGATCCAGCTCCGACTGGATCGCCTGCTCCGAACGCGAATCGAGCGCCGACGTGGCCTCGTCGAAGATCATGATGCGCGGGTTCTTGAGCAGCGCCCGCGCGATCGCCACGCGCTGCTTTTCGCCTCCCGAAAGCTTCAATCCGCGTTCGCCCACGCGCGCCTCGTAGCGTGTCGGGCAGGCTCTCGATGAAGTCGTGGATATGGGCTGCGCGCGCCGCCTCGATAACTTCTTCGCGCGACGCGTCCGGCCGGCCGTAGAGGATGTTGTAGTAGATCGTGTCGTTGAAGAGCACCGTATCCTGCGGAACGATGCCGATCGCGGCGCGCAGGCTCGCCTGCTTCACGTCGCGGAGGTCGCGGCCGTGCACCGTGATGCGGCCGCCGTTCACGTCGTAAAAGCGAAAGAGGAGGCGCGAGAGCGTGGACTTGCCCGACCCCGAGTGCCCCACCACCGCGACCTTGCTGCCGGCCGGAATCGCGAAGCTCACGTCGTGCAGAATCGTTCGCTTCGGGTCGTAGCTGAAGTTCACGTTCTCGAAGCGAACCGCGGCGGGGCCCTCCGGCAGCACCGACGCGCCGGCGGTGTCCTCGATCTCGCGGTTCTCCGTGAGCAGCGCGAACATGCGGTCCATGTCGATGAGCGCCTGCTTGATCTCCCGATAGACCATGCCGAGGAAGTTGAGTGGTATGTAGAGCTGGATCAGCAGACCGTTGATGAGCACGAGATCGCCCAGGCTCAGCGTTCGCGCGACCACCCCCTGGGCGGCGAAGATCATGAGCAGCGTCACCGCGATGGCGATGATGAAGCTCTGGCCGACGTTCAGGAGCCCGAGCGACATCTCGTTCGTGACCGCGGCCGACTCGTATTTCTGCAGATTGTCGTCGTAGCGGCGCGCCTCGAATTCCTCGTTGTTGAAGTACTTCACCGTCTCGTAGTTGAGCAGGCTGTCGATGGCGCGCGTGTTGGCCTTCGAGTCGAGCTCGTTGGCGCGCCGCCGGATGTCCATGCGCCACTCGGTGATCGCGATGGTGAAGCCGATGTAGATCGCCACCGCGCCGAACGTCACCGCCGCGAAGCGCCAGTCGAATTTCGTGAGCAGCACGGCAGCGACCAGGGCAAACTCGAGGAGCACCGGGATGATCGAGAACAGCATGTAGCTCATGAGCGTCGACACGCCACGCGAGCCCCGCTCGATGTCGCGCGACACGCCGCCGGTCTGGCGCTCGAGATGGAAGCGCAGCGACAGCGCGTGCAGATGGCGAAACACGGTGAGCGCGATGCGGCGGATGGCGCGCTGTGTCACGCGCACGAAGACCACGTCGCGCAACTCGGCAAAGAGCGTGGTGGACAGCCTGAGTGCGCCGTACGCGAGAAGCAGCGCCAGGGGCAGCGCCAGCACCGCCTGGTCCGGGCTCAGCGCGTCGACGATCTCCTTCAGCAGCAAAGGCACCCCGACGTTGGCGAACTTGGCCGCCGACAGGAACAGGAGGGCGACCAGCACGCGCCACTTGAATTCCCAGAGATACGGGACGAGCAGCCGCACCGCGTGCCACTCGTTGCGGCGCGCGCCGGATTTCGCGGGGGGGTGGAGAGGGGCGTCGTGAGCTGCGTGTCTCAAGGGAGCGCTCTCGTCAGGCGTGACCGGGGTTCGATCCGCACGTGACCGGATTGTAAGCCGCGGCCTCGTTACCCGGCATCAGCCGCCTCGCCCCGCGGTGCCAGCACGCCAGAGCAGGAGCGCGGCGGCGGTCCAGCACACCGTCGGCAGCCAGTGAAAGATCGCCGCAAAGCCGGGAATCGACGGGATCTGGAGATTGACGAGCCCCAGCCGCAGCAGCGCGGCCAAGGCGAGGAGCGCCGTAAGCCGTCCTGCCATCTCGCCTTCCCGCCCCGGCCTGCCGAGCTCGAGCGCATGGGCGACGAGCACGGCGTTGATCGCACCCCACGCGCCGCCCGCGAGAAACTGCACCACCGTCAACGGCACGAGCCCGGGCGCGGCTGCTGCAGCGGCGCAGAACGAGGCGCCCAGGAGGGCCGCCCAGGTGAGCGCCGCGCGCGCGCCCGCTCGCTTCGACGCCTGCGCTCCCGCGAACGCGAGCAGACTCATCCCGACCGAGAACACGGGCAGCAGCCAGGGCAGTGCGCTCACCGGTGCGAACTGCCGGTAGAGAGGCGCCGTGTTGATGTTGGCATGGATCTGCAGACCCAGCGCGAGCAGGCCCGCGGCGCCGAAGAACCCCGCCGTGCTCGCACGGCCGCGGGACACCGCCGGTCGTTCTGCGGCAAGCGCGTCGGCGGCGGGCGCGCCGCGCCGCTCGGCCCAAGCGAGACCGACGACCGCGGCGACGAGGGTGCCGGTCGCGGCGAGAAACGGCCATAGCGGATCGACACTCTTCGCCATCAGGGCAAGGTACGGCGCCGCGGCGGCCGCCAGCGCGGTGCCGATCACGACCAGCGTCCCGAGCCAGGGGAGCGCGGGTGTCGGGGTGCGCTTGGCGACGAGCGCGAGTGCGGGTGCGCGCAGTACCGACGACGTAGCCGCCCAGAAGAAGATCAGCGCCAGGAAGAGCGGCGGTGCGACCGTACCCGAGAAAAGCGGGACGGCGACGAAGGCCGCCCCGGATACAACCGTGATCGCCACCAGCCACGGGCCGAGCGTGCGCATTACGCGGAGCGCCCGGTCGGCGGCCTGCCCGAGCGCGAGATCCGCCAGCGCGAACAGGACTTGGTCGGCGATCAGGATCCAGCCCACCGCGCTGGCCGGCAAGCCGGCAGACACCGCGAGCCGCGGCAGGTAGACGACGTAGGCGATCCAGCTCGCGGTGGCGAGGCACTGCACCGCCGCGAGGTACAAGGCGAGGCTGCGGGGAAACGGGGTCGAGGCGGTCATGAGGCCGCGCGGGGCGTATTCGGCATGCGCAGGCGATGTTTGCGCATGGGCGACGGCGAGCCGACCCGCACACGCGACCGCAGAAAAAAGAGGGGCGCAGACTCGCTGCGCCCAAGGTACCAAAGGAGGAGGATGAAGACAAAGAGGATGTTTTCTCGCTGCCTTCGACCCAAATCGCTAGCCATAAGCATGCCAAGGCCCAAAACAGGCGCCACTTCCGGGGCTTACGCATCTGGCGGCGTCTGTGGGTGCCGCCTCCGTGCATCTCCGTGGTGCAAATGGCTGCTGCGATGCACCAAGTGTCACCGGATGAGACGCCATCAGAGCTTTGCCAGGGTGGCACTCAAGGCGGCATGGTCGGAGAGCTTCGCCCAGACGTTGCCGTGATGAACGCGCACCTGCTTCACCCGGAACCCCCGCACGTAGATCCGATCCAGGCTGAACACCGGCAGCGCCGCCGGAAAGCTCCGCGCCGGCCGGCCGCGGAAGGTCTCGAATGCCTCCTGCACTGCGAGCCCGGCGATCAGTTCCTCACTCGCCTTGCGGCGCCAGTCGTTGAAGTCGCCCGCGATCACGAGCGGTGCATCGTTCGGCACCAGGCGCGCGATCCGCTTGCGCAGCGCCTCGAGCTGTCGCCGGCGCCACCGCGCGGCGAGTCCGAGATGCACGTTCACGCAGTGCAAGGGTTGGCGCCAGCCCGGCACGTCGATCTCGCAGTGGAGCAACCCGCGGCTCTCGAGCCGGTGCGCCGAGATGTCCTCGTTGTCCCAGCGCGAGATGGGGAAGCGCGAAAGAATCGCGTTGCCGTGATGCCCGCCATCGTAGATGGCGTTCTTGCCATAGGCGAAGTCCGCCCATTCCACCCCCGCGAGAAACTCGTGCTGCGGCTCGCTCGGCCAGTCGAGGAAGCGCTGGGCATGCTGCTCGTTCTCGCCCAGCACCTCCTGCAGGAACACGACGTCCGCGCCGATCGCCGAGAGGCGCTCCCTCAGCTCGTGAACGACCATGCGCCGGTTGAGCGACGAGAGTCCCTTGTGGATGTTGTAGGTGGTGACGCGGATCAGCTCGATCATGACTTGCGCGTGCGCGGGGTCGTGCCTTCTTCCGTTGACTTCCGCCTTGCCTGGACCGGCAACGCCCGGCCGGCGTCGCCGAGCGCACGTCGCGCTGCATCAGCACGCCCAGAATCGGGGACACCTAGAAATCCGGCGCTGCTCGATGCGGACGTCCGACACTGGCGCCGCCGCGGCCGCAGCATCAGCGATGCCGTTGCCGTGCGTCGCCTGCCGCGGGCTCAGGACGCCGCGAGCATGCGGTCGAGAGCGAGCTTCGCAAGCACCGCCTCGTCGGCGGGCACGCTGATCCGGTTCACGACCTTGCCTTCGACCAGATTCTCGAGACACCACGCGAGGTGCTGCGGATCGATGCGCGCCATGGTCGAGCACATGCACACCGTCGGCGCCATGAACTGTACGATCTTGCCCTGCGGCTTGAACTCTTCGGCGATCCGGTTCACGAGATTGAGCTCCGTGCCGACCAGCCAGCGCGTGTGGGCGGGCGCCTCCGCGATGGTCTTGATGATGTACTCGGTCGAGCCGACGTAATCCGAGAGCTTGCACACCTCGAAGCTCGCATTCCGGGTGCGAGATCACGATGCCGTCCGGGTATTGGTTGCGCCAGCGCAGCGACGTGCTGCGGCTGGAACATCTGGTGCACCGAGCAGTGACCCTTCCAGAGCAGGATGCGCGCGCCGCGGATCTGATCCGGCGTGAGCCCGCCCAAGGGCTCATCGGGATCCCACACCAGCATGTCCTCGAGCGGGATGCCCATCTTGTAGCCGCTCCAGCGGCCCAGGTGCTGATCGGGGAAGAACAGCACCTTCTCGCGGCGCGCGAATGACCAATCGAGAATCTTCCCGGCGTTGCTGGACGTGCAGACGATGCCGCCGTGCTCGCCGCAGAACGCCTTCAGGTCGGCGGCGGAGTTGATGTAGGTGACAGGAGTGACGGTCTCGTCGGGATCGAGCACGTGCGAAAGCTCGCGCCACGCACGCTCGACCTTGGCGAGATTCGCCATGTCCGCCATCGAACAGCCGGCATCGAGGTCCGGCAGGATCGAGATCTGGTGCGGCTGCGACAGGATGTCCGCGACCTCCGCCATGAAGTGCACGCCGCAGAAGACGATGAAATCCGCGTCGGTCTGCGCCGCGAGGCGAGAAAGCTTGAGCGAATCGCCCGTGAGGTCGGCGTGGCGATACACGTCGGCCCGCTGATAGTGGTGGCCCAAAATCACTGCGCGCGGACCGAGCGCAGCCTTCGCGGCGACGATGCGATCCTGGCAAGCATCGTTTTGCAGCGTCTCGAAGCGGTCGAAGGCGATGGCTGCGGTTTGCATGACGTCTCCGTGTCGTGCCCGTCACGTCGACGGAACCGGCAATGGTAAGGAGCTACGACAGATTTTCAAGTGCTTTGTTGCAGGGCGCCCGACGTCCTTCAGGCGTGCGGCGGAAAGCGCTGGAGCATGTCGGGCAGCAGCCGAATGGCGTCGCGGTTGCTCCAGGAGCGCACGCGCTCGGCCGCCGACTCCCACGGCAGCCATTCGAACGCAACGTGCTCCTGCGGTGCGAGCGTCACCGGCCGGCGGCACGGCAACCGCAGCCCGAAGACATGTTCGGTGTTGTGCGTGACGCCGGGCGGATACCGGTGACGGAAGAAGGAATAGATCTCGTAGCGATTCTGCACCTGCCAATCGTCGAGGTCGTCCGCCGCCACCCGAATGCCCGTCTCTTCCCGCACCTCGCGCACCGCCGTCTCCCTCAGTGTCTCGCCCGGGTCCTGGCTGCCGGTCACCGACTGCCAGAAGCCCGGGTGATCGGCGCGCTCGATCAGCAGCACTTCGAGCGCGGGCGTGTGAATCAGCACGAGCACCGAAACGGGGATCTTGTTCGGCATGGGCGAGCACGGCGCGCGCCGCGCCGGGGTCAGGGAAACGAGGGCAGCGCGGCGTCGGGCGGCACGTCGAGGAAGAACGCCCAGAACGGGCGCTCCGCCCCGCGCCAGTAATCGGCCGCGGATTTCAGCACATCGACCAGCGTGTCGAAGAGCGCCTTCTGGCGCCGGCGCAGGTCGGCGCCACCGTCGAAGAGCAGTACGTGGCCTACCTCATCGCGCCACGACATGTCCGTCAGACAGTCTTCCAGGGCGTCCCAGTTGCGGCCGAACCATTCAGGAAATTGCAGTGCGTCCTGCAGACGGTCCATGAGGGCAGCCTTGTCGGTGATGCCTGACAGGTCGATGCGATAGACGCCATAACCCTTCGAGTTTGCGACGGCCGTCAGCGCCGCCGCCGGCTCGCGCGTCGCGCACGCGCCGCTCAGGGTGAGATTGGAGAGAAGCTGATCGAGGCTCATCATTCGAGGATGCGCCGGAAGCTCTCGTAGTGATCGTCGGTGTAATAGAGCTCGCCGTTGCCGCCGGCGACAATGCGACGCGCACCGCGGTCGCGCGCACCGGGCGTGGGCACCGTGTATTCGCGATAGTAGCCGCGTTGCGCCCGGGGCAACAGTCGCTCGCGGTTGCCGAACGTGACCCCGTCCTTGCGATACGGAAACGGTCCGCCCTCGCGGATCAGCGCGACGGTGTCCCGGACTTCCTGCGGCAGGTCGTCGAGCTTGACGACGCCGGTGCTCGAGTAACCCTGCGCGGTGGCGCTCAGAAGCCAGAACGCGAGGGCAAGAAAAGGCCAGCGCAGCGGTCCGCCCATGATCCCGCGATGGCCGCGCCGCAGTTGCACGCCTCGCCGCCTACGGCTTGTCTGCCGCCCGCAGCCGAATGTGGAGCTCGCGTAGCTGCTTCTCGTCGACCGGGCTCGGCGCGCGGGTGAGCAGGCACTGCGCGCGCTGCGTCTTCGGAAACGCGATCACGTCGCGGATCGATTCCGCGCCCGCCATCATCGTCACGATGCGATCGAGCCCGAACGCGATGCCGCCATGAGGCGGTGCGCCATACTGCAGCGCGTCGAGCAGGAACCCGAACTTGAGCTTTGCTTCCTCGGGGCCGATGGCGAGTGCCCGGAACACCTTCGACTGCACCTCCTCGCGGTGAATCCGCACCGAGCCGCCGCCGATCTCCCAGCCGTTCAGCGTGACGTCGTAGGCCTTGGCGAGGGCCTGGCCGGGATTGGTCGCGAGGTAGTCCTCGTGACCGTCCTTGGGCGCCGTGAACGGATGGTGCATCGCCACCCAGCGTTTCTCGGCCTCGTCGTACTCGAACATCGGGAAGTCCACCACCCACAGCGGCCGCCAGCCGGCGCGGGCGTAGCCGTGCTCATGGCCGATCTTCTGGCGCAGTGCCCCCATCGCATCGTTGACGATCTTGGCGTGGTCCGCGCCGAAGAAGATCAAGTCGCCGTTCGCGGCTCCGGTGCGCTCGAGAATGCTCGCGAGCACGGCACCGGACAGGAACTTGACGATGGGCGATTGCAATCCTTGCTCGTTCGGCTGCGACGCGTCGTTCACCTTGATGTAGGCGAGGCCCTTCGCCCCATAGATCTTGACGAAATCCGTGTAGTCGTCGATGTCCTTGCGCGATAGCTTCTCCCCGGCGCCGGGCACCCGCAGCGCCGCCACGCGCCCGCCGCGCAGATCGGCCGCGGACCGGAAGACCTTGAACTCGACCGCCTGCATGAGATCCGTGAGCTCGGTGAGCTCGAGCGGCACGCGCAGGTCGGGCTTGTCCGAGCCGTAGCGCGCCATCGCTTCGGCGAAGGACATGACCGGGAAGGGATCGGGGAGCGATACGTCCAGCACTTCCCTGAACAACGTACGGATCAACCCTTCCATCAGCGCGCGGATCTCGATCTCGGTGAGGAAAGAGGTCTCGATATCGATCTGGGTGAACTCGGGCTGGCGGTCGGCGCGCAGATCCTCGTCGCGGAAGCACTTCACGATCTGGTAGTAGCGATCGAAGCCCGAGATCATCAAGAGCTGCTTGAAGAGCTGCGGCGACTGGGGCAGCGCGAAGAACTCGCCGGGGTGCACCCGCGAGGGCACCAGGTAGTCGCGTGCGCCTTCCGGCGTCGACTTCGTGAGCATCGGCGTTTCGATGTCGATGAAGCCGTGCGCATCGAGATACTTTCTAGTGGCCATCGCTACCTGGTAGCGCAGCCGCAGGTTCTTCTGCATCGGAGACCGGCGCAGGTCGAGGAAGCGGTACTCGAGCCGCACCTGCTCCGAGAGGTTCTCGTCGTCCATCTGGAACGGTGGCGGGAGCGACGGATTGAGAATTTCGATATCGTGCGCCAGCACCTCGATTTCTCCGGACACGAGATTCGCGTTCACGGTGCCCTCGGGGCGGGGCCGCACTCTGCCCGTCACTTCGACGACGAACTCGCCGCGCAGCTTCTCCGCCACGCGGAAGGTCTCCGCACGGTCCGGATCGCAGACCACCTGCACCAGCCCCTCGCGATCGCGCAGGTCGATGAAGATCACGCCGCCGTGGTCGCGCCGGCGGTGCACCCAGCCGAAGAGGGTCACGGTCTCATCGAGATGGCGCTTCGTTACCAGTCCGCAGTATTCGCTACGCATGGGAAGAGGAAAAAAGAGGAAGGCGGAGCGGACCGAACGCCCCGCCGCTTACTTGCCGGCGCCGGCCTTGACCTGTGGGCGCGGTCCGGCGCCACTGCCGGGGCGGATCAAGCCGCGGGGTCCCGGAACGACGACACCCATCGAAATAATGTACTTCAGGGCATCGTCCACGCTCATGTCGAGCTCTATCACGTCGACTTTGCGCATCATCAGGAAGTAGCCGCCGGTGGGGTTGGGCGTCGTCGGCACGTAGACGCTGACGTAATCGCCTTGCAGGTGGTTCGCCACGTCGCCGCCGGGGCTACCGGTGAGAAACGCGATGGTCCACGAGCCCTCGCGCGGGAACTGCACCAGGAGCGCCTTGCGGAACGCTTGGCCGGAAGGCGAGAGCAGCGTGTCGCTCACCTGCTTCACGCTGGAGTAGATCGACTTCACGAACGGGATGCGGGTGAGCAGCGCTTCCCACATCAGGACCAGGCGGCCGCCGATCATGTTCTGGGCGAGCACGCCGGTGGCGAACACGACGAAGAGCGTGAGCAGCACGCCCAGCCCCGGAATCCGCATGCCGATGAGCCGCTCGGGACGGAGACTCTCCGGGATCAGAAGGAGGCTCTGGTCCAGCGTGCTGATGAGCAGGTTCAGCACCCACAGGGTGATGACCAGTGGCACCAGGACCACCAGGCCGGTGACGAGGTAGCGTTTCACGTGGCGGCGGTCAGTTGTGGCAGGCGCAGGCACCGCCGCAGCCCGCAGGCTTGGCGTCGCCAGAGGATTTCTTCTCTTCGCTCGGTTTGGCGTCGTCCGCGGACTTCGTCTCGTCCTTCGGCTTCGCGTCCGCCTTGGCTGCGGGCTTCGACCCGTTCTTGAAGTCGGTGGCGTACCACCCGCTACCCTTCAAATGGAAACCGGCGGCGGAGAGCAGCTTCGAGAACTTCCCGCTGCCGCACTTGGGGCAGGACCTGATGGGGTCGTCGCTGATCTTCTGCAGGAACTCGCCCTGGTAGGTGCAGTCGCCGCAGCGGTACTCGTAAATCGGCATGAAACCCTCCTGAAATTGCGAGATTGGGCAAAATTATAGCGGAATTTCAAGCAGTAACCGCACCTACATGAGGGTTCCGACGGCGCTTTGCAAGGGCTTCGGTGCGCTCCCGCGAGACTGGCGTGACGCAGACCCTACGCCACCAGCGGCACAGTCCTTGCGCGCTGCCTGCGCTATCCGGGCGGCGCCGCGTCCGCACCGGATTTCGAATCGAAGAGAGAGGACAAACCATGAAAGCATTTCGTAAGCTGTCTGCGGTATTGCTGGTGGCGTGGGCCGGGGCGGCGTGCGCCGGTGACATCGACGGCGGTGCGGTGATCGGGGGCGGGCTCGGCGGCGCCGCCGGCGCGGCCGTGGGATCGGCCGTCGGCGGGAAAACCGGCGCGATCGTCGGCGCCGGCGTCGGCGGCGCGGCCGGGGCAGCGATCGGCAGTTCCGCCAGCCAGCCGAAGCCGAAGACCGTGTACATCCACGACGGCAGGTGCTGGCCGCCCGGGCACTGCAAGGGCAAGCACTGACGCCAATCTCCGGACGCCGCCGCGGGCGGCCTTCAACCAAAACGGCGCTTCGAGCTCGAAGCGCCGTTGCGTTTTTCCTCCCCCCGAAATTCTCTCTTCCTCTCTACCGGTTGAAATTTCCGGTCTCCATCCACACGTTGAGGGTACGAGCTGTCCGGGTGCAGTCACCCCGGGCTTCTTACTCAACTTGAAAGGAGGATTAAATGTACCGGTCCCTGTTTTCCCGTGATCTCTTCGCGGAGCTGGAGCGCCTGCAGCGCGAGATGCAGCAGGCATTCGACGTCTCGCCGAGCATCCGCGGCTTCGGGCGCGGCGGTTTTCCGGCTCTGAACGTGGGCGGCACGCCGCAGTCGGTGGAGATCTATGCTTTCGCGCCGGGCCTGGAGCCCGCCAGCCTGAATGTCAATCTCGACCGTGGCGTGCTCACCATCTCCGGGGAGCGCAAGGCCAGCCTGCCCGGCCCTGAAGAAAAGGCCGCAGTGCATATCAACGAGCGCTTCGCCGGCCGCTTCAGCCGGGTAGTGAGCCTCGCCGACGATCTCGATCCCAACGCCGTATCCGCCGACTATCGCGACGGCGTCCTGCACGTGAGCGTCAAGCGCCGCGAATCGGCCCAGCCGCGCCGCATTACCGTCCAGTAATCAGGAGCAATGACCATGAACGAAAGAACTGCCGTGACCAAGGAAACCCCCGCCACTCGCGATGCGGTCGGCTTGCTGCCGCCGGTCGACGTGATCGAGGACAGCACCGGTATCACGCTGTACGCGGATCTGCCGGGCGTGTCGAAGGACGGGCTCAATCTGCACGTGGAGGCCGACACCCTCACCATCGAGGGCGAGCTGGGCGTCGCCGTCCCGGAAGGGATGGAGGCAAGCCACGCCGAAGTGAGCGTGCCGCGCTACCGGCGCGTCTTCACACTGAGCAAGGAGCTCGATACGGAGAAGGTGTCCGCCGAGCTCAACCACGGTGTGCTGAAGCTGCGCATTCCCAAGGCCGAGCACGCGCAGCCGCGCCGCATCGAAATCAAGGTGGCCTGAGCGACCCGTCGGGCTTGCGGGGCGGGCGTTCCGGGTCGACCGGAGCCCGCTCTGTTGTGCCCGGAAGACGGTTCGACCCCGGCCTCAAGAGCGGCGAAGCTCTCCGGCGAAGCGCTCCAGGGTTCCGATCTCGCCTGCCTGTCAGCCCTGGCACGCGAGCCGGGTCAGCAAGCGCGTACACACTGCTCCTACCCATTCTGCGCCGAAGTCGACCGGAACCGCTCCTGTCCAAGCGACCTCGACGCCGCGTTACCCCTTGCCTCGCTGCCCGCGAGGGACCAGATCCTTCGGCACGCGGGTCATTCGGCTCGCACGAGCTCAGTACGTGTAGAACATCCTCTGAATCTCCTTCGTGCTGTTCGTCTTGGTGAGCGCCAGCATGAGGAGGATGCGCGCTTTCTGCGGGCTCAGCGTATCGGAGACCACGAAGTCGAGCTCATCGTCGTTCGCTTCGCCGTTGCGCACCACCACCCCGTTGCCGACACGCGAGCTGCGCACGATGATGACGCCCTTCTTCCGCGCTTCGACGAGCGCCGGCTTGACCTGCGCCGCCAGGCTGCCGTCGCCGACACCCGCATGGACGAGGCCCTTGTCACCGCCTGCGACGAAGGCATCGACCGGAATCCGGTTCATGTTGGCGTAGCCGTAGACGATGTCGACTGCGGGAAGCACGTCGAGGTTTGTCACATCGAATTCGGTGTCCACGGTGTGCTTGCGCACCGGCTGTTTGTAGAAGTGGGGGCGCGCGCCAATCATGTAGCCGAGATAGCCGAGGTCATAGGACCGAAACGTGTCCAGCGTCGTGGTGGTAGTCTTCGTGATGTCCCGGGCGTCGCCGATCTGGTCGTTCATGCAGATCAGCACGCCCCGACCCGCCGCCTCTTTGCTCGCGGCGAGCCCGACGCCGTTGTAGATGTTGAACGGGCCGTCCGCGCTCATGGCGGTCGACGGCCGCATTGCACCGACCAGCACCACGGGCTTCCGGCTCTTCACCACGAGGTTGAGGAAGTACGCCGTCTCCTCGAGCGTGTCCGTGCCGTGCGTGATGACGATGCCGTCCACGTCCGGCTGCGCGAGCAGCGTGTTGACGCGCTTGGCTAGCTTGAGCCAGATATCGTTGGTCATGCTCTCGCTCGCGACCTGCGCAACCTGTTCGCCGCGCACGTTGGCGAGCTTCTTCAGTTCGGGCACGGCCTCGATCAGCTGCTCGACCGCCACCTTCGCCGCGGTGTAGCCGGTGGTCTGCGTCGCCGAGCCGGCGGTGCCGGCGATGGTGCCCCCGGTCGCGAGGATGACGACATTCGCGAGCTTCGCCGCCGGCGCTTCGTCCCTCGCCTGGGCGCTGGCAACGAGCAGCGCGCAGAACGCGAGAGTCAGGACATGATGGAACAGCTTCCAGGGTTGCATGGTGACCTCCTCAAGTGTTGAACGGCGCGAACGCTTCCCTGCGAGATACCGTTATCAGTGCGCCCGCTCCCAGTTCGGGCCGATGCCAACTTCCGCCGGGATCGGCACGGCGAGCGATGCCACGCCGCTCATGAGGCCGGGCAATTCCGCCTTCACGGTTTCGACTTCGGCCGCGGGTACCTCCAGCACCAGCTCGTCGTGCACCTGCAGGATGAGCCGCGTGCCGAGCCGCCCGCGCTCGATCCAACCCTGCACCGCGATCATCGCGAGCTTGATGAGGTCGGCGGCGGTGCCCTGCATCGGCGCGTTGATCGCCGCGCGTTCCGCTCCCTGGCGCCGCGCCGGGTTGCCGCTGCGAATCTCCGGCAGCCAGAGCCGTCGGCCGAAGACAGTTTCCACGTAGCCCTTCGACTTCGCCTCGCGCGCGCGTGCGCTCCATGTAAGCGGCCACACCGGGGTAGCGCGCGAAGTACCGGTCCATGTACTGCTGCGCGGCGCCGCGCTCCAGCTCCGAGCTGGGACGCGAGCCCGAACGCGGACATGCCGTAGATGAGCCCGAAGTTGATCACTTTCGCGTAGCGCCGCTGCTCGGAGCTGACCGCATCCAGGTCGACCGCGAAGACCTCCGCTGCTGTCGCCGCGTGGATGTCGCGCCCTTCGGCGAACGCCCGGAGCAGGCCGGCGTCACCGGAGAGGTGCGCCATGATGCGCAGCTCGATCTGCGAGTAGTCGGCCGAGACGATCACCGCTCCCGGCGGCGCGATGAACGCCTCGCGGATGCGGCGGCCTTCCGCGGTGCGGATCGGGATGTTCTGCAGGTTGGGCTCGTTGGACGAAAGCCTGCCCGTCACCGCCACCGCCTGGCGCGTAGTTGGTGTGCACGCGCCCGGTCTTCCGGATTGACCGTGCGCGGCAGCTTGTCGGTGTAGGTGCTCTTCAGCTTCGCCAGCGCGCGGTAATCGAGCAGTAACTTGGGCAGCGGATAGTCGAGGGCGAGCTGCTGCAGCACGTCCTCGTCGGTCGAGGGCGTGCCGCTCGGCGTCTTCTTGATGACGGGGAGCTTCTGGCGCTCGAACAGCAGTTCCTGGATCTGCTTGGGGGAGTTCAAGTTGAACGGCTGTCCGGCAACCGTGTACGCGTCGAGCTCGATCTCGCGCAGTCGGTTGCCGAGCTCATGGCTTTGGCCCTCCAGCAGCCGCGTGTCGAGCAACACTCCATGCCGTTCCATAGCGAAGAGCACTGGCAGCACCGGCATCTCGATGTCGCGATACACATGCAGCAGTTTCGCGTCCTCGCGTATCATCGGAAACATCGCGTGATGCAGTTGCAGCGTCACGTCGGCGTCCTCGGCGGCATACTCGGTCGCGCGATCGACCGCCACCTGCTCGAAGCCGATCCGGGCGGCACCCTTGCCGGTAACTTCGTCGTAGGTAATCGTCTTCAGGCCGAGATGGCGGTCGGCGAGATTGTCCATGTCGTGGGAAAGATGGCTCTCCAGCACGTAGGATTGCAGCAGCGTGTCGTGGACGACGCCGCGCACAGGGATGCCGTAGTTTGCGAACACGTGCAGATCGTACTTGAGGTTCTGCCCGACCTTGGGCTTGGATCCGTTTTCCAGCCATGGACGGAGCAGAGCAAGCACGCGATCGAGCGGCAGTTGATCCGGTGCCGCGGGGCCGCGATGCCCGACCGGAATGTACGCCGCTTCGTCCGGCGCCACGGAGACCGAGATGCCGACGATCTGCGCCTGCATCGGATCGAGGCTCGTAGTTTCGGTGTCGACGGATACGAGCTCCGCCGCGTCGAGCTTCGCGATCCAGGCCCGGAGCGCGTCTTCGTCGACCACGGTCTCGTAACGACGTGCACGGACATCGGGCGCCGCGCCGGGTCCGCCGCCGTGTAATCGTTTACCGCGTCGAGCTCACGCCGCCAGCTCTTGAAGTCGAGGCGATCGAAGAGCGCCGCGAGCTTCGCGTGGTCGGGCGGTCGCGGTTCGAGGTCGCGCACGCCGTGCGGCAGCGGCACGTCGCACTGGATGGTGAGAAGCTCCCGCGCCTTCGGCAGCCAGTCACGCACCTTGCGCAGATTCTCGCCGACGACACCGCCGACCTCGTCCGCGTGGGCGATGACGTTGTCGAGGCTGCCGTACTCGGCGAGCCACTTCGCAGCGGTCTTCGGTCCGACTTTCTCGACGCCGGGGATGTTGTCGACACTGTCGCCGACCAGCGCGAAGTAGTCCGTGATACGCTCCGGCGGCACGCCGAACTTCGCCTGCACGCCGGCCGCGTCGAGGGTCTCGTTCGACATCGTGTTTACGAGCGAGACGTGCGCGCTCACGAGCTGCGCCATGTCCTTGTCGCCGGTGGAGACGACGGTGCGGATGCCCTCGCGCTCGGCCTGCCGCGCCAGCGTGCCGATGACGTCGTCCGCTTCGACGCCATCGACGATCAGGAGCGGCCACCCCAGCGCGCGGATGCAGTCCATGAGCGGCTCGATCTGCGCGGCGAGATCGTCGGGCATCGGCGGGCGGTGCGCCTTGTAGTCGGGGTACACTTCGTCGCGGAAGGTCTTGCCTTTTGCGTCGAAAACGCAGGCGCTATACTCCGCCGCGAAGTCCTTGCGCAAGCGCCGCAGCATGTTGATGACGCCGTAGACGGCTCCCGTGGGCTCGCCCGCCTTGTTGCGCAGGTCGGGCAGCGCGTGAAAGGCACGGTACAGGTAGGAAGAGCCGTCCACCAGCAAGAGCGTGGTCATCGTCCTCGATTCCCCTTCCCATCCGCTCTGGTGACGGCCGGCGTGCGTCTTGCGTAGCGCTTCACCTTCCCACGGAGATGAGCTGGAGACCGGATCATGAACGGCATGCAGAAGATTCCGACACCGCTGGCGACGGAGATCACCGAGAAGACGTGGTCGGCGCGCGAGTCGTGGCGCGTCTTCGAGATTATGGCAGAGTTCGTCGAAGCGACGGAACGCCTGTCCCCGATCCGGCCCGCGGTCTCGATCTTCGGCAGCGCGCGCACCCTGCCGGGACACCCGTACTACGAGCTCACCGAGCGCATCGCCCGGCAACTGTCGGACGCCGGCTTCAGCGTCATCTCCGGCGGCGGACCCGGCGTCATGGAAGCGGCGAACAAGGGCGCCTTCTTCGGACGCTCGCCCTCGGTCGGTCTCAACATCCAGCTACCTCACGAGCAGCACGGCAATCCGTATCAGGACGTCAGCCAGACTTTCCGCCACTTCTTCGCGCGCAAGGTGATGTTCGTGAAGTTCGCCTCGGCCTACGTCGTCATGCCGGGCGGTTACGGCACTCTCGACGAGCTGTCGGAAGCGCTCACCCTGGTGCAGACCGCCAAGACCCGCAGGATCCCGATCATCCTCGTGCACGGCGCCGTTCTGGCGCGGTCTGCTGGACTGGTTCCGGTCGACGCTCTTGGCCGAAGGCATGATCGACGCGGCGGACCTCGAGCTCATGCAGGTGATCGACGAGCCGCGCGAGGTCGTGGACGCGATCTTCAGCCACTACGAGAAGCGCGGCTTCGCGCCTTCGGCCGAGGAGCGTGAAATCCAGCTCAATCTTTGACATGGTACACTCCCCATCCTTTTCGGGTCGCGCAGCCCGATCCTCCCGGACCCCGCCGATGCGTCGACTGTTTCCGCTCCTGTTGCTCCTCGTCGTTGCGACCGGTCGTGCCCAGGACGCCCGCCCGCCGGATCTCGAACCGCTTCCGGAGCCGCCCGCCCCGCCGCCGGGCGTTGCGGACGAAGACGTAGGCGAACCGGAGGTGACGATCCAGCAGCGCGGCGAGGACACCTACGAGGAATTCCGGTTGAACGGGCAGCTGTACATGATCCGGGTGACGCCGCGAAACGGCGTGCCCTACTACCTCGTCGACCCTGCCGGAACGGGCAACTTTGCGCGGCAGGATGGGCTGGGCGCCGACATCCGGCCGCCCATGTGGGTGATCAAGCGCTTCTAGGCCGCGCGTCCCGCGTCGCCGTGCCGCCGTCATGTCGGTTTTCACCAAGGTCACGCGCGAAGAGCTCGCCCTGTGGCTCAAGCGCTACTCCGTCGGCAGCCTCACCGACCTGCGGGGCATCGCGGCCGGCATCGAGAACACCAACTACTTCGTCACCACGACACACGGGCGCTACGTCCTCACGCTGTTCGAGAAGCTCACCGCGGCGGACCTGCCCTACTACCTCAATCTGATGGCGCACCTGTCGAGTCACGGCATACCCTGCCCGCGGCCGATCGCGAACCTGGACAACGCCCTGCTCGGTGCCCTGAACGGGAAGCCTGCGAGCCTCGTTAGCTGCCTGCCCGGGCAGGAGGTGAGCGACCCCTCGGTGGCCCAGTGCGCGCAGGTAGGCGAGATGCTCGCCGACATGCATCTCGCGGGCAGGAGTTACGGCGCGACCATGCAGAATCCCCGCGGTCCGTCGTGGTGGCGGACGACTGCGGCCGAGGTGCTGCCCTTCCTGTCGGACGACGACCGTACACTGCTCGCCGGCGAGGTGAGCTTCCAGTCCCGTTACCGGTTCGAGGACCTTCCTCGCGGCGTGATCCACGCCGACCTGTTTCGTGACAACGTGCTCTTCAGCGGCGACGCGATCGGCGGCGTGATCGACTTCTATTTCGCCTGCAACGACGCGCTGCTCTACGACGTCGCGATCACCGTCAACGACTGGTGCGTCAGGCCCGACCGGGCCCTCGACCGAGAGCGCGCGCGGGCGCTCGCTCGAGAGCTACCGCGAACTGCGGCCGTTGACCGCGGTCGAGCAAAGCGCGTGGCCGCTGATGCTGCGAGCGGGAGCGCTGCGGTTCTGGGTGTCGCGGCTGCAGGACTTTCATCTGCCGCGTGCCGGTGAGCTTACCCACGCGAAGGATCCAACCCATTTCCGGCACCTGCTCGCGAACCACGTTGCGCACGAGGCGGCGGTGCGGCAGTTGATCGCTTGAGAGGCAAAGCGCGGACGGCGCAGGTTGAACGATGACGGTGCAGGTGCAAAGGGTAAGCGTATCGAATGGGCTCAAGTGGCTGGTGGACGGCTTCGCCCTCTTTCGTCTGCGGCCCCTGGTCTGGGTCGCGCTCGCGGCGATCTGGCTCCTGCTCGCGCTGGTGCTGGTGGCGATTCCCAACCTGGGCCAGCTGGTGCTCTATCTCGTCACGCCCGCGCTCGGCGCCGGGCTCCTCGTCGGTTGCCGCGCGCTCGAGCGCGGCAACGATCTCGAGATCGCTCACCTCTTCGCCGGCTTCCGCAGCCACCCGGGCCCGCTCATCACCATCGGCGGCGTCTACCTCCTCGGCAACGTGATCACCTTTGGCGCATTCATGATGCTTGGTGGCGAGCGGATCATCGCCGCGGCGCTGGAACGCGCATCCGATCCGGACGCCCCGCCGCCGGACATCCCGGCTGCACCGCTGCTCTCGGTCCTGCTGCTGGTGCCGCTTTTCATGGCGGTGATCTTCGCACCGGCGCTCGCGATGTTCCGCGGTCTACCGGCGCTGGAGGCGATGAAGACGAGCTTTACGGCGTGCCTCGAGAATCTTCTCCCGGTGCTGCTGTTCGCGGTGGTATCGGCCGTGCTGGCGATGCTCGCGATGCTGCCCTACGGCCTCGGTACGCTCGTCTGGATCCCGGTGTACGCGGGTGCGGTGTACCGCGGTTACCAAGCCCTGTTCGGCAACGAGCCCCCGGCGGAAGAATCCCCGGCGTAGGCGTCACGCCGGCGTGAGCTTGGCGTACTCGAGCGCGAGCCACTTCACGCCTGCCTTCCGAAAACTCACCTGCACGCGCGCATCGTCGCCGCGGCCCTCCGCGCCGACGATCACGCCCTGGCCGAACTTGGGATGGAGAACACTCTGCCCGACGCGTAAGCCGCTCTCCGCGAGCGGTCGGCTTTGCTGAAACGGCGCCGGCCGCGCGGCAGGCACGATCGAATCGGCGTAGGGCCGCGCGAGCGGTGCCTCCACGGCGTAGGCGCCGACGCGCTTCAGGAGCTCCGGTGGAAGTTCCTGCAGAAAGCGCGACGCGATGTGGTAGCGGGTCTGCCCGTGCAGCATGCGGCTTTGCGCGAAGCTCAGGCAGAGTCGGCGCCGCGCCCGGGTGAGCGCCACGTACATCAGGCGCCGCTCCTCCTCGAGCCCGCCGGATTCCGTCAGCGAGTTCTCGTGCGGGAAGAGCCCTTCTTCCAGCCCGCTGATGAAAACCGCGTGAAACTCCAGGCCCTTGGCCGAGTGCACGGTCATGAGCTGCACGCAATCCGTTCCGGGGCCGGCCTGGCGTTCACCGGCTTCGAGCGCGGCGTGATTCAGGAACGCCATGAGCTCGGTCTCCGGCGCCCCCGGCTCTTCGGCGTCGACCCCCTCGCCCGCCGGCGCGAGCCCGCGGTCCCGCTCCGCGACGAACGCTGCCGCGGCGTTCACGAGCTCCGCCAGATTCTCCAGCCGGTCGCCACCGTCGCGCTCGGTCTTGTAGTGGCCGCCGAGCCCGCTCATCTCGATCACGTGCTCGATGGTCTCGGGTAGCGGCAGTCCCTGCGGTCGCTGCGCGCATCTCTTCGAGCCGCAGCACGAAGGCTTCGACGCCCTTGCCCGCGGGCGCGGGACGGGGACCCTTGCCGCCGCGCCGGCAGGCCGCCTGCCAGAGGCTCACGCCGAGGCCCTGGGCGGTCTCCTGCAGCTGTTCGAGCGTGCGGGCGCCGATACCCCGGGGCGGAAAGTTGACGACGCGCAACAGCGCGCCGTCGTCGTCGGGATTGGCGATCAAGCGCAGGTAGGCGAGCGCGTGCTTCACCTCCTGACGCTCGAAAAAGCGCAGCCCGCCGTACACCCGGTAGGGTAGGGTGGCGGAGAAGAGCGCGTGCTCGAGCACCCGCGACTGGGCATTGGAGCGATAGAGGAGCGCGACATCGGTGAGCGGAACGCCCTCGCTCCTGAGCGCCCGGATCTCGTCCACGATGAACGCCGCCTCGTCCGTGTCGGTGGGCGCCTGGTACAGACGCAGCGGCTCACCGGCGCCTTCCGAGGTCCACAGGTTCTTGCCGTGGCGCGTGCGGTTCTGCCGGATCAGCGCGTTGGCGGCATCGAGGATGTTGCCGTGCGAGCGGTAGTTCTGTTCGAGCTTGACGACGCGCTCGACGCCGAAGTCGCGCTCGAACTGCTGCATGTTGGCGGAATGCGCGCCGCGGAAGGCATAGATCGACTGGTCGTCGTCGCCGACCGCGAACACCGCGTTGCCGCTGCCGGCGAGCAGCCGCAGCCATTGGTACTGAAGCCGGTTGGTGTCCTGGAACTCGTCGACCAGGATGTGCCGAAAGCGCGCGCGGTAGTGCTCGCGCAGAACCTCGTTTCCGCGCGAGCAGCTCGAACGACCGCAGCAGTAGCTCGGCGAAATCCACCACACCCTCGCGGCGACAGAGATCCTCGTAGGCCGCGTAGAGCTCCACCAGCCTGCGGCCAAAATCGTCGCCGGCCTCGACCGCCGCCGGCCGCAGGCCTTCGTCCTTGTTGCCGTTGATGAAGTACTGGACCTGGCGCGCCGGGTACTTCTCGTCGTCCACGTTGAGGCTCTTCAGCAGCCGCTTGACGAGCGAGAGCTGGTCCTGACTGTCCAGGATGGTGAAGAGCTGAGGCAACCCCGCCTCGCGCCAATGGGTGCGCAGCAAGCGGTTGCACAAACCGTGAAAAGTCCCGACCCACATGCCGCGCGTGTTGATCGGCAGCATCGCCGACACGCGCGTTAGCATCTCGCGCGCGGCCTTGTTGGTGAAGGTGACCGCGAGCAGACCGTGCGGGCTCGCCTGACCGGTGGCGATCAACCACGCGATGCGGGTGGTGAGCACCCGCGTCTTGCCGCTGCCTGCGCCGGCGAGGATCAGGGCGGACTGCCGCGGCAGGGTGACCGCTTCACGCTGGGGCGGGTTGAGGCCGTCGAGAAAGGAAGCGGACATCACGGGGCGGGTCGAGACAGGCCCCGGATTATATCGGACCGCGACCGACGCTTCTCCGCGATTCAGCCGGTCACCGATCCCGAGCGCCGCTTTTTCTCTATGAGATCGAGGATGAGCGGCGTCAGGATGAGCTGCATCGCGAGATGGAGCTTGCCCCCCGGCACGACGATGCAGTTCGGCCGCGACATGAACGAGTCGTGCACCATCGTGAGCAGATAGGGAAAATCGATGCCGTGCGGATCGCGGAAGCGGATCACGACGAAGCTCTCGTCGGCGGTCGGGATGTCGCGGGCGACGAAGGGGTTCGAGGTGTCCACGGTGGGCACGCGCTGGAAGTTGAGGTGGGTGCGCGAGAACTGCGGGACGATGTGGTGCACGTAGTCGGGCATCCGCCGCAGGATGGTCTGCGTCACGTCCTTCACCGTGTAGCCGCGCTCCTTCATGTCGCGGTGCATCTTCTGGATCCACTCGAGATTGACGATCGGTACGACCCCGATCAGGAGATCGACCTGGGCGCCTACGTCGCAGGTGTCGGTCCGCACCCCGCCGTGCAGGCCTTCGTAGAACAGGAGATCGGTGCCTTCGGGCAGCGGTTCCCAGTCGGTGAAGGTGCCGGCTGGTTGCTTGTAGGGTTCCGCTTCGTCGCTGTTGTGCAGATACTTGCGAAACTTCCCCGTGCCGCTGCGTCCGTATTGCCGAAAGAGCGCCTCCAGCTCCTCGAAGAGGTTCGACTCAGGACCGAAGTGGCTCAGGGTTCGACCTTCGGCCTCGGCCTTCTGGAGCGCTACGCGCATGCCCTCGCGGTCGTATCGGTGAAAGCTGTCGCCCTCGATCACCGCTGCCCGGAAGTTCTCGCGGCGGAAGATGTGCTCGAACACGTTCTTCACTGAAGTGGTGCCGGCGCCGGAAGACCCGGTGACGGCCACGATCGGATGCTTGCGGGACATGCGCGTTCTCCCTCGTCTTGGGTGCGTGCGGCGCTGCTTGGCCGCGTTCGGATCGGTTCGCGATCCGCAAACCCATACTACACGGATCAGTCATAAACGAAGCTCACGATTGTTTATCGTTGCAATCACCGTCCGCTTATGTCGACCACACTGGGCGCCCGGCCCGCGAAACCCCGCGCAGGCTTGCGGGTATAATCGTGATCTCTCGTCCAGCCGCCGTAATACATCGCATGCAGGAAAAATACAACCACCGGATCGTCGAGCAGGAGGCGCAGCAGCATTGGGAGACGACGCAGGCGTTTCGCGCCCGTGAGGATGGGGCGCGGCCGAAGTATTACTGCCTCTCCATGTTTCCGTACCCCTCGGGCAAGCTGCACATGGGGCACGTGCGCAACTACACCATCGGCGACGTCATCGCGCGTTACCACCGCATGCGCGGCTGCTAACGTGATGCAACCGATGGGCTGGGATGCGTTCGGCCTGCCCGCCGAGAATGCTGCCATCGCGAACGGCGTTTCTCCCGCGACCTGGACGTACGACAACATCGCCTACATGCGCAAGCAGCTACGATCCCTCGGCTTCGCCATCGACTGGGACCGCGAGCTCGCCACCTGCACGCCGGAGTACTATCGCTGGAACCAGTGGCTCTTCCTGCGCATGCTGGAGAGGGGTCTCGCCTACAAGACCACCGGCGTGGTGAACTGGGATCCCGTGGACCAGACGGTGCTCGCGAACGAGCAGGTGATCGACGGCCGCGGCTGGCGCACCGGTGCCATGATCGAGAAGCGCGAGATCCCGATGTACTACCTGCGGATCACCGCCTACGCCGAAGAGCTCCTCGCGGACCTCGACCAGTTGCCGGGCTGGCCGGAGCGGGTGAAGACCATGCAGGCGAACTGGATCGGGCGCAGCCACGGGGTCGAGGTCGCCTTTCCCTACGCGGACGGCACCGGCGTGCTCACCGTCTTCACCACCCGCGCCGACACGCTCATGGGCGCGACCTACTGCGCGGTTGCCGCGGAGCATCCGCTCGCCGCGCGCGCCGCGGCGGGTAATCCCGAGCTCGCAAAGTTCGTCGCAGCCTGCCAAGCGCGGCAGCGTTATGGAGGCCGATCTCGCTACCGTGGACAAGCAGGGCATGCCCACCGGATTCTTCGTGGTGCATCCGCTCACGGGTGCGAAGCTGCCGGTGTGGGTCGCGAACTATGTGGTGATGGGGTATGGCGAGGGCGCGGTGATGGCGGTGCCGGCGCACGACGAACGCGATTTCGAGTTCGCGACGAAGTACCGCCTGCCGATCCGGATGGTGATCGCGTCGCGATCCGGTGCCTATGAGCTGTGTGGCAGCGCCCTGGCGCGACGCCTACGCCGAATACGGGGTCACCGTCGACTCCGGTGAGTTCTCCGGTCTCGATTTCGAACGCGCGGTCGACGCCATCGCGGGCGCCCTCGAGCAGAAAGGGCTCGGGCGCAAGCGGGTGCAGTATCGTCTGCGCGACTGGGGCATCTCGCGTCAGCGCTACTGGGGGACGCCGATCCCGATCGTCCACTGCGGCGACTGCGGCGACGTGCCGGTGCCCGGACGATGAGCTGCCGGTGGTCCTGCCCGGAAGATTGTGTCCCGGACGGCTCCGGCAACCCGCTCGACGAAGCGCGCGGACTTCGTGAACGTCGGCTGCCCGAAGTGCGGCAGACCGGCGCGGCGCGAGACCGATACCATGGACACGTTCGTCGATTCGTCGTGGTATTTCCTGCGCTTTGCCTGCCCCCGACCAGTCGCAGCGGATGGTCGATGAGGCGGTGCGGCTACTGGCTGCCGGTCGACCAGTACATCGGCGGCATCGAGCACGCGATTCTGCACCTGCTCTATTCCCGGTTCTGGACCAAGGTGATGCGCGATCTCGGTCTCGTCCGCCTCGACGAGCCGTTCGCGAATCTGCTCACCCAGGGCATGGTGCTAAACGAGATCTTCTTCCGCCGGACCGACGCGGGGCGCGTCACGTACTTCAATCCCGCCGATGTGGACACCAGGATGGACGAGAAGGGCCAGCGCACCAGCGCCGTGCTGCGCGCGGACGGCGAGCCGGTGGAATGCGGCGGCATCGGGACGATGTCGAAGTCGAAGAACAACGGCGTCGATCCGCAGGCCTTGATCGATGAGTACGGCGCGGACACCGCACGCTTCTTCATGATGTTCACCAGCCCGCCGGAGCAGACGCTCGCGTGGTCCGACGCCGGGGTGGAGGGCGCATCGCGCTACCTGAAGAAGCTGTGGGCGTTCGCCCGCGAGTTCGACGAGACCCTGCGACCTCTGGTCGCGTCCGCGCGCTCACGGGAGCCGGCCGCGGCAGTCGGCGAGCTCGCCGACTGCCGCCGCGAGGTGCATCTCAACCTCAAGCAGGCGAGTTACGACCTCAAGCGCCACCAGTTCAATACGGTGGCCTCGGCCTGCATGAAGATTCTCAATGCCCTCGACCGGGCGCCGCATGCAAACCCGCTCGCGCGGGCGCGGCTGGTCGAGGAGGGGCTCTCGATCCTGCTTCGCGTGCAGTCGCCGATCACGCCCCACGTCTGCCACCACCTGTGGCGCGAGCTCGGCTTTCGCGGCGACATTCTCGACGCCGGCTGGCCCGAGGTGGACGAGTCCGCGCTCCTGCAGGACGAGATCGATCTCGTCCTGCAGGTGAACGGCAAGCTGCGCGGGAACATCCGCGTGCCGAAGGACGCGGACCGGGCGGCGATCGAGCGCACCGCGCTGGACGACCCGGGGGCGCAGCGCTTCATCGCCGGCCAGACCATCAAGAAAGTGGTCATCGTGCCCGGGCGGCTGGTCAACGTGGTCGTTTGATGCGGAGGCGAGCGGTGCGGGTAGGCGAAAAGCGAGGGGTTGCGATGAGACGCATGACGATCGGCGTTGTCGCTCGCGGCCATGCTGTCGGCGTGCGGCTTCCATCTGCGCGGGACCGCCAGCCTGCCGCACGAGAGCCTCTACATCTCCGGTCCGGCGTACTCGGCCTTCGCCAACGACCTGAAGCGCGCCATCCAGTCCGGCACCGGTACCCGGGTCGAGGACGACGCCGGGAACGCGGACGCGACGCTTTTCATCCTGGGCGAGAACCGCGCGAAATCGATCCTCACCCTGACGAGCCAGGGCACCGTGCGCGAGTTCCAGCTGCGCTACAGTGTCGTCTATCGCCTCGCCGACAAGCAGGGCAAGGAGATCGTGCCGCCGAGCGAGATCGCGCTCGTCCGCTCGTACGTATTCAACGACCAGCAGGTGCTCGCAGCGGAGTCGGAGGAGGCTTTTCTCTACCGCGACATGCAGCAGGATGCGGTCCAGCAGTTGCTGCGACGCCTGGCAGCGACGGAGCGCCAGCCCGCCGCCGCACGCCCGTCGTGATCGGGCTTTCGCTGCGACGCGGTCCATGACCCCGCCCCGATCGGTCGGCGCCGTCGTTCCCCGGACCACCCGCTTCGACGAACCGCTCGAGCTCGCGAGCGGCGCCGTGCTCGGCCAGTACGATCTGGTCTACGAGACCTACGGCGAGCTCAACGCCGCGCGCTCGAACGCGGTGCTCGTGTGCCACGCGCTGTCGGGCAATCACCACGTCGCCGGCTATTACGATGGCGACGAGAGGGTGGTCGGCTGGTGGGACAACATGATCGGTCCGGGCAAACCGGTCGACACCGACCGATTCTTCGTAATGGGTGTCAACAACCTGGGCGGCTGCCACGGCTCGACCGGCCCGTCGACGGTGGATCCCGGACCGGGCGACCGTATGGCGCGAGCTTTCCCGTGGTCACGGTCGAGGACTGGGTCGAGACCCAGGCGCGCCTCGCCTCGCGTCTCGGCATCGAGCGCTTCGCCGCGATCATGGGCGGCAGTCTCGGCGGCATGCAGGCGCTGCGCTGGGCGATCGCCAAGCCGAATCGGGTCGCACACTCGATCGTGATCGCCGCCGCACCGAAGCTCACCGCGCAGAACATCGCGTTCAACGACGTCGCGCGCCAGGCGATCCTCACCGACCCCGACTTCCACGGCGGCGACTTCTACGCCCATGGCGTGGTGCCTCGCCGCGGCTTGCGGCTGGCGCGGATGCTCGGCCACATCACCTATCTCTCCGGCGACTCGATGGCGGAAAAATTCGGGCGCGGTCTGCGGTCGGGTGCCTACAAGTTCGGGTTCGACATCGAGTTCGAGATCGAGTCCTACCTGCGCTACCAGGGCGACAAGTTCGCCGACCGCTTCGACGCGAACACCTATCTGCTGATGACCAAGGCGCTCGACTACTTCGACCCCGCCCACGAGACCGCCGGTGATCTCGCGCGCGCGCTCGCACCCGCGACCGCCGGCTTCATGGTGATCTCGTTTGCCTCGGACTGGCGTTTTTCGCCCGAGCGCTCGGTCGAGATCGTGAAGGCGCTGCTCGACAACGACGTGCCGGTGACCTATGCGGAGCTCGGCTCGCTGCACGGGCACGACTCGTTTCTCATGGAGGACGAGCACTATTTCCGGCTCATGCGCGCGTACATGAGCACCCTCGACATCGAGTGAGCCATGCCGAACTCGACCCCCTTCGCAGCACCGACCGAACGCGCGGATTTTGCCTACATCGCGCGCTGGGTGAAGCCCGGCGCCAAGGTGCTCGACCTGGGGTGCGGCGACGGCTCGCTCCTGCGCTATCTGAAGGAAACCCGGCGCGCCCATGGCTACGGCGTCGAGATCGATTTCGACAGTCTGGTCGACTGCGTGCGCAACGGCATCAACGTGGTGCAGAACGACCTCGAGACCGGCCTCTCGATGTTCGAGTCCGCTTCCTTCGACTGCGTGATCCTGTCGCAGACGCTGCAGGCGATGAAGCACACCGAAGATATCGTGCGCGAGATCCTGCGCGTCGGGCGCGAGGGCATCGTGAGCTTCCCCAACTTCGGCTACTGGCGGCACCGTCTGCAGGTGCTGCGGGGGCACATGCCGGTCTCGGGCGCGCTGCCGTACCAGTGGTACGACACGCCGAACGTGCACCTGTGCACCATCGGCGACTTCGACCGCTTCTGCGCCGAGCACGGCGTGCGGGTGATCGAGCGCGCCGTGCTCACGGACGGCCGGCCGGTAACGTTCGCGGCGAATCTGCTGGGCGCGCTGGCGGTGTACCGCTTCGATCGCGTGGCGTAACGCGTCAGGCGAGCTTCAGCAATCCCCCTGCGCCGAAGGCAGCGATGACGACGCCGGCGAAGATCCGCACCCGGCGATCCTGCAGTAAGGGCTGCAGCCGTCCGGCCATCAGGCTCATGACGAGCAGGTTGGGCAGCGTGCCCGCTCCGAACGCTGCCATGACGAGCGCGCCGTGGACGGTGCTCGCGCTCGCGAGCGCGAGCACGACGCCGCTGTAGACCAGGCCACACGGCAGGAAGCCCCACAGGACGCCGGCCGCGAGTGCGCTCCCCACCGACCGGATCGGGAGCACGCGCGCGAGGAGCGGCTGCACCCGTCGCCACAATGCCTGCCCGACGCGCTCGATGGCCGCGAATCGGGCGAAGAGCGCCCGCCAGGTGGAGACCCGAGACCGAGCAGCATGAGGCAGGAGCCGGCGAAGAGGATCTTCTGCACCGGCAGCGTGCCTTCGAAGAGGCGTGTGCCGGCACCCAATGTCCCCGCAACCGCGCCGAGTCCCACGTAGGTAGCGACGCGACCGAGATTGCAGGCGACCTGGAGCGCAGCCGCGCTGCGATCGCCGGGCAGCCCGAGCGCGAAGGCGCCCACGAATCCTCCGCACATGCCAGCGCAATGCACGCCCCCGAGCAGGCCCGCGAGGAAAGCCGGGACCAGGCTAAGCTCGGGCATGCTCCAGTTCTGAGACCCGGCGCCGCAGCCGCCAGAGCAGCACGAGCCCCGGCAGTGCGACGAGAAACGTGCAGAAGAAGAACCAGACCCAGCCCACGGCGTCGACCAGGAAGCCGGAGGGCGGCCCCACGAACACGCGCCCGACCGCCGCCAGCGCGGACAGGAGCGCGAACTGCGTGGCGGAGAAGCGGTGGTCGCAGAGCGCCATCAGCAGCGCGACGAAGGCAGCGGTGCCCATGCCGCCCGCGATGTTCTCGAACGCGACGGCGACCACCATGAGAGCGTAGCTCTTGCCCGCCCACGCGAGCACCATGAACGAGAGATTGGACACTGCCTGCAGGATGCCGAAGGTGAGCAGCGACCGGTACAACCCGAGACGCACCATCAGCCCGCCGCCGAAGAGCGCGCCCACGATGGTGGCGAAGAGTCCGAGCCCCTTGTTGATCGCTCCGACGTCGGTCGGCGTGAAGCCGACGCCGCGGATCAGAAACGCGGTCGTGAGGCTGCCGGCAAAGGCGTCCCCAAGCTTGTAGAGGACGATGAGCAGCAGCATCACCACCGCTTCCGGGCGCCCGAAGAATTCCTGCAACGGCCCGACCACCGCCTCCGCCAAAGTGCGTGGCGGACGCACCTGCTCTTCAGGTTCGGGCGCGAAGAGCGCCGCGAGGAGCCCGATCGCCATCAGCGCGGCCATCAGCCAGTACGTGTTCCGCCAGCCGATATGGTCCGACAGGATGAGCGCCAGCGCGCCGGAGACGAGCAGGGCGATACGGTAGCCGAGCACGGATACCGCCGCGCCGAGACCGCGCTCCTTCTCCTTCAACACATCGGTCCGGTAGGCGTCGACGACCACGTCCTGTGATGCCGAGGCGAAGGCGAGCAGCAGCGCGAGGGCGGCGAGCGCGAGCGGGGAGCGGGTCGGGTCCATGGCGCCGATGACCGCGATTACGCCCATCAGCGCGAGCTGCGTCAGCGCGACCCAGCCGCGGCGTCGCCCGAGGAAGGCGGGCGCGTAGCGATCCATCACCGGCGCCCACAGAAACTTGACGGTGTAGGGGAGCCCCACCAGCGAGAAGAGGCCGATGGTCTTGATGTCGACGCCGGCGACCGTCATCCAGGCTTGCAGCGTGCCGCTCGAAAGGGCGAGCGGCAGCCCGGAAGCGAAACCGAGAAACAGCACCGCCGCGACGCGCGGGCTGCGGACCACCAGGAGGTAAGGGGCGAGGTTCAAGGGTGGGCCGGCTCACAGGTCGTAGTCATAGTCGATCGTGAGCGGAGCGTGGTCCGAGAAGCGCTGATCCTTGTAGATCGTCGCACGCGTCGCACGCGCCGCGAGCCCTGGCGTCGCGATCTGGTAGTCGATGCGCCATCCGACGTTCCTGGCCCATGCCTGCCCGCGATTCGACCACCACGTGTACTGCTCCGGGTCGGGGTTCAGACGGCGGAACACGTCCACCAGCCCGAGCCGCTCGAAGACCTGCCCGAGCCAGGCGCGCTCCTCGGGCAGAAAACCCGAGTTCTTCTGGTTCGATCGCCAGTTCCTGAGGTCGATCTCCTTATGGGCGATGTTCCAGTCGCCGCAGATCACCCACTCCCGCCCGCTTCCATGAAGTCCATCCAGCATGGGAAGGAAGCGTTCCATGAAACTGAACTTCGCCGCTTGGCGGTGGGGGGAGGAGGAGCCCGAAGGCATGTACAGCGAAACCACGCTCAAGCTTCCGAAGTCTGCGCGCAGATAGCGCCCTTCGGCGTCGATGTCCGCGCTGCCGACCCCTTCAACCACCTGATCAGGCTGCCGCTTGGAGTAGATGCCGACGCCGCTGTAACCTCTTTTTCCGGCGAGATGGAAGAATCCGCGGAAGCCCTTGGGTTCGCGTATTTCGTCCGCGAGGTCCCCTGCCTGCGCCTTCACTTCCTGCACGCAGACGACGTGCGCGTGCTGCTTGGCAAGCCACGCGAAGAATCCCTTCCGGGCCGCCGACCGAATTCCGTTCACGTTGAGGGTGATGATGCGCATGGGCGGGAAAACAATTATTCTTGTGGCACTCGAGGCGGACGCCGAGGTTTCGCGCCGCCTCGGACGAGTCCCGCAACTGCCGCTCCCATGTCTGCTCTAAGCCGCGAGTTTATTGCCTTTGCTCTCGCCTGCGATGCGATCGGGTTCGGCGCGTTCAAGACCAAGGCGGGACGCCTCTCGCCCTATTTCTTCAACAGCGGGGTATTCAACGACGGCGAGCGGCTGCGCACGTTGGCGCAATTCTACGCGAAAGCAATCGCGGCATCGGGCATCGCCTTCGACATGCTCTTCGGCGCCGCGTACAAGGGCATTCCGCTCGTGGCGGGAACCGCGATGGCGCTCGCCGAAGCAGGCCGCAGCGTGCCGTACTGCTTCAACCGCAAGGAAGCCAAGGATCACGGCGAAGGCGGGCTGATCGTCGGCGCGCCGCTCGCGGGGCGCGTCCTCATCGTGGACGATGTCATATCCGCGGGGACCTCCGTCCGCGAGTCGATCGCACTCATCCGGGCAGCGCAGGCCGAGCCCTGTGGCGTGATCGTGAGCATGGACCGCATGGAACGCGGTACCGGTCCGCTGTCGGCGATCCAGGAGGTGACAAAAACCTTCGCGATCCCGGTCGTGAGCATCGCGACCCTCGACGACCTCGTTCATTTCGTGCGCACGCAGCAGAATTTGGAACACTACTTGCATCCGATCGCGCGCTATCGCGAACAGTACGGGGTAAGCGGTGATGAAGGGAGCTAAAGGTGTTGCCTGCTGCGGGGTGGTCGCCGCCATTCTTTGCGGCCTCTCCACGTCCGGCGCGGCCCGCACTTACAAGTGGGTCGACGACAAGGGCATAACCCATTACGGGGACACCATCCCGCCCGAGTTCAAGGACAAGGCGAACGCCGAGCTCAGCAAGCGCGGCATCACGATCAGGAAGACCGATCAGGCGCTGACGCCGGAAGAGATCCGGGCGCGGCAGGACGAGGAAGCACGCGCAAAGCAGGAGGAGCTTCGCGCGAAAGAACAGAAGCGGCGCGATCAGGCGCTCTTGCAGACCTTCACCACCGAGCGCGACATCGAGTTGAAGCGCGACCGCGACCTGCAGCAGATCGAGCTCGGCATCGCCAACAACCAGTCGGTCTTGAAAGGCGCCGAGAAACGGCTGGCCGAATATCGCGCCCGCGCGGAAGCGCTGACGACGGCCGGCAAGCCGATCCCGGATGGGCTCAAGCAGGACATCGAGGGCGACGAAAGCGAGAAGCAGCGGCTCGAGGCGCTGATCGGCCAAAAGCGTCAGGAGCTCGGTGGCGTCCGCGAAAAGTACGACGACTACAAGCGCCGCTTCGTCGAGCTGCAATCGGCGGGGTCGGGTGTTACGTCTGCCACCCGCGCCGCCGCCGCGAGCCCTTCGCCGCCCGCCCCGAAGAAGTGACCAGCCGCGGGCTTTTTAGCGCGCCAGCTTCTTCCTGAGAATCTCGCTCACCTGTGCGGGGTTCGCCTTGCCCTGCGTTTGCTTCATCACCTGCCCCACGAAGAAGGCGAAGAGCTTGTCCCGCCCCGAACGATAGTCGTTCACTTGGCTCGGGTTCGCGGCAATGATCTCGTCCGCGATCCGCTCGAGCTCGCCGCTGTCGGAGATCTGCCTGAGCCCCTTCGCGTCGATGATCGCGTCGGCATCATCGATCTTGTTCTCCCACATAACTTCGAACACGTCCTTCGCGATCTTCCCGGAGATGGTGCCATCGGCGATCCGGCGCAGCAGGCCCGCGAGCGCACCGCTCGAGACCGGCGACGCTTCGATCTCGAGACCGTCGCGATTGAGATAGCCGGCGACATCTCCCATCACCCAGTTCGCGCACAGCTTGGGCTCCGACGGAAGCGTGCTGACCGTGTCCTCGAAATAGGCGGCAACCTCGCGGCTCGACGTGAGCACGGCCGCGTCGTAAGCGGAGATCGAGTAGTCCGAGACGAATCGCGCGCGCTTGGCGTCCGGCAGTTCGGGCAGCGAAGCGCGCACTTCCTCGACCCACGCCTCGGAGATCTCGAGCGGCAGGAGGTCCGGGTCGGGAAAATATCGGTAGTCGTGCGCCTCCTCTTTGGAGCGCATCGAGCGCGTCTCGCCGCGGTCCGGGTCGAAGAGCCGTGTCTCCTGCGTGATCGTGCCGCCGTCCTCGATGATCGCGATCTGGCGCGCGGCCTCGTACTCGATCGCCTTCTCGAGGAAGCGAAACGAGTTGAGATTCTTGATCTCGCAGCGAGTGCCGAGCTGCTCCACACCCTGCGGCCGCACCGACACGTTCGCATCGCAGCGGAACGAGCCTTCCTGCATGTTGCCGTCGCAGATGTCGAGGTAGCGCACCAGCGCGTGCATTGTCTTGGCATACGCCACGGCTTCCGCCGCGCCGCGCATGTCCGGCTCGGACACGATCTCCAGCAGCGGCGTGCCGGCGCGGTTGAGATCGATGCCCGAAAGCCCCTGGAAATCCTCGTGCAGCGACTTGCCTGCGTCCTCCTCGAGATGCGCGCGCACCAGCCGGACCGTCTTCTCGCCATTCTTCAGTGGAACTCGCACCGTTCCGCCCGCCACTACCGGCAGCTCGTACTGGCTGATCTGGTAGCCCTTCGGAAGGTCGGGGTAGAAGTAGTTCTTGCGCGCGAATACGGAACGGCGATTGATCGTCGCGCCCACCGCGAGGCCGAAGCGGATCGCCTTCTCGACCGCCTCCCGGTTCAACACCGGCAGAACACCGGGCAGCGCGATGTCGACCGCACAGGCGTGCGCGTTCGGCGCCGCGCCGAAGGCCGTGGCGGCACTGGAAAAGATCTTTGACCGGGTGGAAAGCTGCGCGTGGACCTCCAGTCCGACGACGATCTCCCAGCTCATGTCGCTTCCACCTCCAGGCCCGCCGGCACGCGCCGGTGCCAGTCGGTCACCTGCTGGTACCGGTGCGCGACATTCAGCATGCGCGCCTCCGCGAAGTAGTTGCCGATGATCTGCAGACCGACCGGGCGGCCACGATCGCCGAACCCCGCCGGTATCGACATTCCCGGCAGTCCCGCCAGGTTGACGGCGATGGTGAAGATGTCCGACAGATACATCTGTACCGGATCGCCGCTCTTCGCGCCGAGATCGAACGCGGTGGTGGGCGACGTGGGCCCCATGATGACGTCGCAGCGCTTGAAGGCTTCGGCGAAATCGTGCGCGATCAGGCGCCGGAGCTTCTGCGCCTGCAGGTAGTACGCATCGTAGTAGCCGTGGGACAGGACATACGTCCCGATCAGGATGCGCCGCTTGACCTCGGCGCCGAAGCCTTCCGCGCGGCTCTTCTGGTACATGTCCATCAAGTCGGTGTATTGCGCGGCGCGGTGACCGTAGCGCACGCCGTCGTAGCGCGCCAGATTGCTCGATGCCTCGGCCGGCGCCAGCACGTAGTAGACGGGAATCGAGAGCCGCGTGTTGGGCAGGTCGACCTCGACCACCTCGCAGCCGAGCCCACGGAACGCCACGATCGCCTCCTCGACGGCGCGAACGACGTCCGCGCTCACGCCCTCGGCGAAATACTGCTGCGGCAGGCCAATCCTGAGCCCGGTAAGCGGCGCCGCGAGGTCACGCGCGTAGTCCTCTGGCGGACGCTCGAGACTGGTCGAGTCCCGCGGGTCGAACCCGGCCATGACATTGAGCAGCAACGCCAGGTCCTCCGCGGATTTGGCCATGGGTCCGGCCTGATCGAGGCTCGAAGCGAAGGCGATCATGCCGTAGCGCGAGACCACCCCGTAGGTGGGCTTGATGCCGGAGATGCCGCACAGCGCCGCGGGCTGGCGGATCGAGCCGCCGGTGTCGGTGCCCGTCGCTGCCGGCGCGAGACGGGCCGCCACCGCTGCCGCGGAACCGCCCGAGCTTCCCCCTGGCACCGCCGCCGGCGCCCAAGGATTGCGGACCGGGCCGAAAAAGGAGGTCTCGTTGGAGGAGCCCATCGCGAACTCGTCCATGTTGGTCTTGCCGAGGTTGACGACACCCGCGGCATCGAAGCGGCGGATGATCTCGGCGTCGTATGGTGAAACGAAGTTCGACAGCATCCTCGACCCGCAGGTCGTCGGCCAGCCACGCGCGCAGAAGATGTCCTTCTGCGCCACCGGAATGCCGGTCAATGCCTGCGCGTCGCCGCGCGCACGTCGCTGATCGGCGGCCCGTGCCTGGGCGAGGCTGGTTTCCTCGCGTACGGTGACGAACGCGTTGAAGGTCGGGTTCAGCCGCTCGATGCGTTCGAGCAGCGACCGCGTGAGCTCTACGCTGGAGAGCTTCTTCGCTTCGAGGAGGCCTGCGAGTTCCTTGAGACTGGCGTTCAACATGGGTACAGACAAGAACGATGGCGCGCCGCACATAGCGTCACGCGACCCGTTGCCGGGCGCTGCGGCCGACTATTCGATGACCTTCGGAACGAGGTAGAGCCCGGCCTCGACCTGAGGCGCAACACTCTGGAACAGTTCGTGCTGATCGGCCTCGGTCACGACGTCCTCGCGCAATCGCAACACGACATCCTGCGCATGCGACATCGGTTCGATGCCGGCAGTCGGAACCGCCTGCATCTCCGCGATGAGCCCGAAGATGCCGTTCAACTGGACCAGCACTGCCGTGGCTTCCTCCTCGCTCACGGCGATCCGTGCGAGGCGGGCGATGCGCTTGACGTCTTCGAGGCAGAGGGACATGGTGCGAACCGAACGTGGTAACGAGCGGCGAAGTGGACGCGAGCTCCACGCGGGACTTCAAAAGGTCGAGTCGAGTAGGTTATCATAACTCATTTATTTCTCACATCTTGCAGCGGAATTCCTCCATGTTCGGTTTCTTGAGCGGCTACTTTTCCAACGATCTTGCGATCGACCTCGGGACGGCGAATACCCTCATCTGGGTGCGCGGTCAGGGGATCGTGCTGAATGAACCCTCGGTCGTGGCCATTCGCCAGGAGGGCGGGCCGAACGGCAAGAAAGTGATCCAGCAGGTCGGCCTCGCGGCGAAGCAGATGCTCGGCCGAACCCCGGGCAACATCACCGCCATTCGACCGATGAAGGACGGCGTGATCGCCGACTTCACCGTGACCGAGCAGATGTTGAAGCAGTTCATCAAGAAGGTCCATGATTCGCGCCTCTTCTCGCCCAGCCCGCGCATCGTGATCTGCGTGCCCTGCGGATCGACCCAGGTCGAGCGCCGCGCGATCCGCGAATCGGCCTACGGTGCCGGTGCGCGGAAAGTGGAGCTGATCGAGGAGCCGATGGCGGCCGCGCTCGGCGCCGATCTGCCGGTCGAGGAGCCGACCGGGTCGATGGTGGTCGACATCGGCGGCGGTACCACCGAAGTGGGCGTCATTTCGCTGGGCGGCCTCGTCTATGCCGGCTCGGTCCGGGTCGGCGGGGACAAGTTCGACGAGGCGATCATCAACTACATCCGCCGCAACTACGGCATGCTGATCGGCGAGACGACCGCCGAGGAGATCAAGAAGGAGATCGGCTCGGCGTTCCCGGGATCGGAAGTACGGGAAAAGGAGGTGAAGGGCCGGAACCTCGCGGAAGGCATTCCGCGCAGCTTCACGATTTCGTCCAACGAAATCCTGGAGGCCCTGACCGAGCCGCTCAACTCCATCGTCAGCGCAGTCAAGACCGCGCTCGAGCAGACCCCGCCGGAGCTCGGTGCCGACATTGCCGAGAAGGGCATGGTCCTGACCGGGGGCGGCGCGTTGCTGCGCGACATCGATCGACTTTTGATGGAAGAGACCGGTCTGCCCGTCGTCGTCGCCGAAGATCCGCTCACCTGTGTGGTACGGGGCTCGGGGAAGGCGCTCGAACACATCGACCGCTTCACCAATATTTTCACCAACGACTGAGTCATGCTTCACCCGGTGGCCGCGCTCTTCCTGACGCGGCTGCCATGCGACTGGCGCAGCTCGCGCCGGCGGCCGCTCCCGCATGGAAGATCAGCCCCCGCCATTTTTTGAGCGCGGCCCCAGCCCTCTCGCCCGCTTCACGTTCTTTGCCCTGCTGTCGATCGTCCTCCTTTTCGCCGACGCCCGGCTGCGGTATCTCGAGCACATTCGCGAGGCCGTGTCGGTAGCGCTCTATCCGCTGGAGCGCGCGGCGCGCGCACCGGGTGCTGCGCTCATCCGTCTCGGCGCGTTCTTTTCGACCCAGTCCACGCTGATCGAGGAAAACGAAGCACTGCGCCTCAAGACTTTGGAGCTTGCCAGCAAGGCCACCCGCCTCGAGGCCCTCACGGCGGAGACGAGCCGACTGAGGAAGCTTCTCTCCGCTTCCGACCGGAGCGATCTCACCTTGCAGCTGGGCGAGATCGTCTATGCCAAGCGCGATCCCTTTACCCGCAGGGTCGTCGTCGACCGCGGCTCGCAGCATGGTGCGACCGCGGGACAGGCCGTCATCGACGAGTCCGGGCTGGTGGGCCAGGTGACCCGCGTTCTGCCGCTCGCGTCGGAGGTCACCTTGATCACCGACAAGAACCACGCGGTGCCGGTGCAGAACCTTCGCACCGGCGCGCGGTCGGTCCTGTTCGGCGTGGGGCGCGACGACATCCTCGAGCTCCGCTTCATGCCGGTCAACGCCGATATCCAGGTCGGTGACACGCTGGTCACCTCCGGTATCGACGGTCTTTATCCGGCCGGCTTCCCGGTGGCGACGGTGGCAGCCGTCGACCGCAGCGCCACCAATGCATTCGCGCGCATCGAATGCGCCCCGAGCGCCGGGGTGAATCGCGGCAGTCTGGTGCTGCTCGTGCTCGAAAGGCGGACGCTGCCGGACAAGCCGCGCGAGGAAGAACCGGTGACCAAGTCGGTCAGGTCGAAGAAGAAAGGGTCGTGAACCAGTCCCGTGCAGAGAAACCGACGGAGATCCTGCTCCCGGTCAACCCCTTCTTCGTGGCGGGAACCCTGGCGGTGGCCTTCGTGCTCAATCTGCTGCCCGCGTCGGGACAAGCGCTTCTGTGGCGGCCGGATTTCGTGGCGCTGCTGCTCGCCTATTGGCTCATCCACTATCCGCGCCGGTTGGGCTTCCTGCTGCCCTGGCTGCTCGGGCTAGCGATGGACGTCGCCGAGGGGGCGCTGTTCGGTCAGTACGCACTCGGCTATACCGCGCTCGCCCTCATGGCCACCCTCGCACATCGGCGCGTGCTCATGTTCGACTTAGTGTCCCAGACCATCCACGTGCTCGTGATGCTGCAGGTAGTCAAGGTCATCATGCTGCTCGTGCGCATGGCGGAAGGCGCGGAGTTTCCCGGCTGGTTATACTTTCTCGGACCCGTCGTGGCCGCATTGCTGTGGCCGTTGCTCACGGTGACACTCGTCATCCCGCAAAAACCCAAACCCGACACCGACCGCGTCTGACCTGCCGATGTCGCGCCGCATCGAAATACGCAACCCGGAGATCGAGCTCTCCCGCTTCCGCGCGCGGCTCGCGGTCGCCGCGAGTGTGGTCGTGGCACTCTTCGCGGTGCTGCTCACCCGCTTCTTCTACGTGCAAGTGGTGCAGCACGACTACTACCACGCGCTGGCGGAAAACAACCGCATCTCGATCGTGCCCGTAGTGCCCAACCGCGGGCTGATCCTGGACCGCAACGGGGTCGTGCTCGCGCACAACTATTCCGCCTACACCCTGGAGATCACCCCGAGCAAGGTTCCCGATCTGGAGGCCGCCATCAGCGGGCTGGCGTCGGTCGTGGAAATCACAGCCCGGGACCGCAAGCGCTTCAAGCGCCTGATGGAGGAGAGCAAGAGCTTCGAAAGCCTGCCAATCCGCACCCGCCTGTCCGAGGAGGAGGTGGCGAAGTTCGCGGCCAATCGCTATCGCTTCCCGGGCGTCGAGATCAACGCCCGTCTGTTTCGGCAGTATCCGAACGGCGAGCACGCCGCCCACTCGGTCGGCTACATCGGCCGCATCAGCGACAAGGACGTCGAGCAGATCGAAGCACGCGGCGACACCGCCAACTACCGCGGCACCGACCACATCGGCAAGTTCGGCCTGGAGGAGTCCTACGAGCGCGAGCTGCACGGGATCACCGGCTTCGAGCGCGTCGAGGTGGACTCGGGCGGGCGCGCCGTGCGCTCGCTCGCGCGGCAGCCGCCCGTGTCGGGCAACAACCTCATCCTGGCGCTCGACCTGCGGCTGCAGGAAGTCGCGGAAAAGATCTTCGGCAATTTTCGCGGCGCGCTGGTCGCGATCGAACCGAAGACGGGCGGCGTGCTCGCGCTCGTCTCGCGGCCGAGTTTCGACCCGAATCTCTTCGTCGACGGCATCGACCCCCAGAACTGGGATGCGCTCAACAACAACCCCGACAAACCCTTGAACAACCGTGGGCTGCAGGGCCAGTACCCGCCGGGCTCCACCTTCAAGCCGTTCATGGCACTGGCGGCACTCGAGCTCGGCAAGCGCTCTCCCTCGTACACGATCGCCGACCCCGGCTATTTCATGCTGCCGGGCGTGAGCCATCGCTGGCGCGACTGGAAGGCCGGCGGCCACGGCATGGTCGACCTGCACAAGTCGATCGTGATCTCGTGCGACACTTACTACTACGGGCTCGCGCAGGAGCTCGGCATCGACGCCATCCACGACTTCGTGAGCCAGCTCGGTTTCGGCGCCAAGACCGGCATCGACATCAAGGGCGAGCAACCGGGCGTGCTGCCGAACCAGGCCTGGAAGATGAGGCGCTACAAGCAGAAATGGTTTGCTGGCGACACCATCTCGGTGGGCATCGGACAGGGCTACAACCTCGCCACGCCGCTCCAGCTCGCGCTCGGCACCGCGGTGATCGCAGCAAACGGCGCGGTGTATCAGCCGCACCTGGTGCGACAGATCGAAGACAGCCGGACCAAAGCCCTCACCGACGTCGCGACGGCGCCCGTCCGGATGCTCGCTTTGAAGCGCGAGAACGTGCAGCGGGTGAAGGCCGCGATGGTCGACGTCACCCGGCCTGGCGGGACGGCGGGGAAGGCGGGCGCGGGCGCCCAGTACGCCTTCGGGGGGAAGACCGGGACCGCCCAGGTGGTCGCCATGAAACAGGGCGAGCGCTACGACGAGAAGAAAGTCGCCGAACGCCATCGCGACCATGCGCTCTTCATCGCGTTCGCCCCGGCAGACGATCCCAGGATCGCGCTCGGCATCCTGGTCGAGAACGGTGGCCACGGCGGTTCCACCGCGGCGCCGATCGCCCGCAAGCTGCTGGACTTCTACCTCCTGGGCAAGCTGCCGGAGTCCATGCAGGTCGGAGAGGACGATGCCGACGCCGGCGATTAAGCGGATCGCGACCTTCCTCGCCGGTCACATCGACAGCTTTCTGCTGACTTCGGTGCTGGTGCTGCTCGGCGTCGGGCTGATGACCCTCTTCAGCGCCTCGGAGCAGAACACGGCGCGGGTCACCGGACAGATCGCGAACGTCGGGGTGGCGTTCGCGGTGATGTGGATCGCCGCCAACATTCCGCCGCACATCCTGCAAGAACTTCGCCGTCCCGGCCTACGGAATCGGCATCATTCTGCTGGTCGCGGTCGACCTCGTCGGCGAGATCGTGAACGGCGCCCAGCGGTGGCTCGACCTCGGCGTCACGCGCATCCAGCCGTCCGAGCTCATGAAGATCGCCGTGCCGCTGATGCTCGCGTGGTACTTCGACCGTTACGAGGCGACGCTGCGCGTCAAGCATTTCGCGGTCGCCGCGCTGCTGCTGCTGGTGCCGATCGGGTTCATCGCCAAGCAACCGGATCTCGGGACGGCGATCCTCATTCTCGCGTCGGGTTTCTACGTCATCTTTCTGGCGGGGCTGTCGTGGAAGATCCTGCTCGCACTTGTCGCCGCGGGGTGCGCGAGCCTGCCGGTGCTGTGGTCGTTCATGCACGACTACCAGCGGCGGCGCATCCTGACCCTGATCGATCCGACCCAGGATCCGCTGGGCGCGGGCTACCACACCATTCAATCGACGATCGCGGTGGGATCGGGCGGTGTGTCCGGCAAGGGCTGGCTGAACGGCACCCAGACACACCTGGATTTCCTGCCGGAGCGCACCACCGACTTCATTTTCGCGGTCTACTCCGAGGAGTTCGGTCTGGTCGGCAACGGACTGCTCCTGTGCCTGTTCCTGCTCGTGATCGGCCGCGGCCTGCTCATCGCCGCCGAGGCGCCGAGCCTGTTCGCGCGGCTGCTGGCGGGATCGCTCTCGCTCTCGTTCTTTACCTACGCGTTCGTCAACATGGGCATGGTGAGCGGGATCCTGCCGGTGGTGGGCGTGCCGCTGCCCCTGATCAGCTACGGCGGAACGGCGCTGGTGACCCTCTTTCTCGGTTTCGGCATCCTCATGAGCATCCGCACCAACCGCAAGCTGGTGCAAACGTGAGGGACGGCACCCGCCTCCGATCGTTTCCCAGACTCGCTGCACCCCTCGTGGCGGGGCTGGTGACGGTCGTCCTCGCGGCCTGCGGCGGTGCACCGCCCAAGCCCGCTCCGAGCGCCAGCGGTCCCCGGCAAGTCGGTCGAGCCTCCGGCCCCGAAGCGCGGCGGAGCGTACTACCTCGACGACGGCCCCGGGGACAATCCGCCGCCGAACCTGGACAGCCTTCCCGACGCTGTGCCCAGGGCGGAGCCGTTGCGTCCCGCCTCGAACCGTCCCTACGAAGTGTTCGGCAAGACCTACACCCCGTTGACCGCCTTGCAGCCCTACCGGGAGAAGGGCGTGGCGAGCTGGTACGGCAGGCGTTACCACGGCAAGGCCACGTCCTCGGGCGAAATCTACGACATGTACGGCATGACCGCCGCGCATCCGACCTTGCCGATCCCGAGCTACGCCCGGGTTACGAACGTGAAGACCCGCCGCACCGTCGTCGTGCGCGTCAACGACCGCGGCCCGTTCCTGCATGACCGGGTAATCGATCTCTCCTACGCCGCCGCGTACAGAGTCGGCACGCTCGCGGGCGGGAGCGGTCTCGTGGAGGTGGAGCTCGTGATCCCGGGCGCGGACGCTCCGTCCACCAGCTACCGGGCGCCCGCAGTCGCCCGCGGGGAGTCGCAGCCGCCGGCCGCTGGCGGGACGACCTCGCCGCAGCCCATCGTGCTAAAGGAGGTGAGCAGTGCGAAGGGCTTTTTCCTCCAGCTCGGCGCGTTCAGCGGCAGGGATAACGCCGAGGGATTTCTCGCGCGCGTGAAGGGTCAGGCCGGCGATTTTCCGGGCCGCCTCGAGGTGTTCTCCGGAGACGGTCTCTACCGCGTCCAGTCGGGGCCTTACGCGAGCGACGCCGAGGCACGCGACGCCGCGGCCCGACTCGCGGCTCGCCTCGGCATCAAGGCGATCGTCACGGCGCGCTGAAGCGCTGCCGCTGCAGATCGCGCCGCCCGTGACCGCTCGCCCGTTCCTTTACCCGGTCCGCACTGCCAGCGGTGCACAGGTTGCCACGCTGCGGTACGAGGCCCACGACGCGACCTCCGCCCGCTTCGAATGGCTCGATGGTGCGGGCGCGCTCGTGCTCGACGCTCGCATCGGTGGACCGGGCGCTACCCGTCTCTTCGACGCGGCAGGACGGGAACTCCCGGTTGCAGGCGCGCACGCAGCGTCGCCTGCGGTGGCCGCCATGCAAGCGGTCGGTCCGAGCGCGGTGATGAGGTCGTGCCATCCGGGCGGGCGTCCGGCCTGGATCATCGACGACTACGAGAACCGGTCGCGCCACCTCATCTTCGGCTGCGCACCCGACCTTTTTCTCAACGTCCATCTCGATCACCGCGGCACGCTGACGGTGACGGAGAAAACACGTTGCCACGCAACCCTGCGCTGCGTTCGCCGCGACGCGACCGCCGCCCTGCTCGAGGACGAGGCCACCGTGCAACCGGGCGAGGACCTCGCGGACATTGCACGCCGGTGCGGGGTATCGATCGCCACCCTCCTCGCCGCGAACACGGCACTGGCCGGCGGCCCGCCCGCCGCCGGTACGGTCGTGAAGATCGCTTGATCCTTCCGGGGGCGCGTAAGGCGGCGTCAGCCCTTGATGCGCGCAAGCGAGTCGGCGTAGGTTGGCTGCCCGCCGCCCGCCACGTCCGCCCGGCGCAGCGCGTGGAAGCGTCCGAGGACCTCGTTCGCCGCAGCGAGCTTGGCGATGCGCGCCGCGTAGAGCGCGATCTTCTCTCCCGGCAGCGCCCACACGGCTGTGTCGTCGGTGAGGTGGTCGAGATACGCCCGCGCGCCGCAGCATCCCAGACTCAGGGCGGCGCGGCCGCTATTCACCGCTTGCGGCACCACGGCACAGGCGGGCCGGCCGAGCGCCGGGGGAACCTCGGGGTCGACCTGCTGAATGGCTTCCGTGATCACCAGGCCCTGCCGCGAGTGGGCGAAGAGCAACACCGCGTCGGGGGGCAGCGGCGTCTGGCCGAGCGGCGCATAGATCACGTGCTTGACCGCGTTCTTGACCACCGGTATGGCTGCGACGTCCTGCTCGCGCACGTAATCCAAGCCCGCCATCACCTTGAGCACGCTCGCGAGCTCGGCGGGGTGACGGTTGGACGGGTCTGCGAGGTGATGCGTATGGACGCCCACCGCGCAGAGCTCGTGATCCGGGGTCGCGGTGGCGAAGGCACCGTGCGCCGCCTGCTCCCAGAAAACGCAGCCCGCCGGGACAATACCGCGGTGCGCCGGCACGCCGGGGGGGACCGTGTCGGTGAGACAGACGGCAATGGGCGGCAGCTTGAGCCCGAGCGCCGCTTCGAGCGTGGCTGCAATCGGGCGGTAGTCGGTCATGTGACGATCCAGCGTGGCGGCTTCGTGACGGGCGGTGATCCGGACTTCCCTGTCAGTTGACGACCGCCTTCAGCTCGCCCTTGCCGTAGCGCGTGGCCATGGCGTCGAGCGGGATCGGCGTGATCTTCGACGCCTGCCCGGCACAGCCGAAGGCTTCGAAGCGTGCCTTGCAGATGTCCTTCGCCGCGACCATCGCATCCTTCAGAAACTTGCGCGGATCGAACTCGCTCCGGTTCTTCGCCAGGTAGCGGCGGATGGCGCCGGTCGATGGCCATGCGCGGAGGTCGGTGTCGATGTTGATCTTGCGCACGCCGTGCTTGATGCCCTCCGCGATCTCCTCGACCGGCACGCCGTAGGTTTCCTCCATGTCGCCGCCGTACTCGTTGATGATCGTCGAGCCATTCCTGCGGCACCGATGAGGAACCGTGCATCACCAGGTGGGTGTTGGGGATGCGCGCGTGGATTTCCTTGATGCGGTCGATCGCCAGGATGTCGCCGGTGGGCGGCGGGTGAACTTGTAGGCGCCGTGGCTGGTGCCGATGGCGATCGCCAGCGCGTCGACCTGCGTCGCCTTGACGAAGTCGGCGGCCTCGTTCGGGATCGGTCAACAAGCTGGTCGTGGGACAGCTTGCCCTCGGCGCCGTGGCCGTCTTCCTTCTCGCCCATGCCCGGTTTCCAGCGATCCGAGGCAGCCCAGTTCGCCTTCGACCGAAACGCCGACCGCGTGCGCCATGTCGACCACCTTGCGCGTGACGTCGACGTTGTATTCGAAAGCTCGCCGGGGTCTTGGCGTCTTCCTTCAAGCGAGCCGTCCATCATGACGCTGGAGAAGCCGGAACGGATGGCGTTGACGCACACGGCAGGCGACGCACCGTGATCCTGGTGCATGACGATCGGGATGTGCGGATAGGCTTCCACGGCGGCCACGATCAGGTGGCGCAGAAACGGTTCGCCGGCGTATTTGCGCGCACCGGCCGAGCCTTGCATGATGACCGGGCTGTCGCTTTCGTCGGCCGCCTCCATGATGGCCTGGATCTGCTCCAGGTTGTTGACGTTGAACGCCGGCAGGCCGTAGCCGTTCTCGGCGGCGTGGTCGAGCAGTTGACGCAGGGATACGAGAGCCATGGTGCGTACCTCCAGAGATGATGGATGGTGAAAGCATGGTGCGCCCCGCGGGGCGCGAAGGGTCAGGCGTCGTTTCTCCTCGAATCCCCCACGCGGACGATCTTCATGGTGTTGGTCTGCCCAGCCTTGCCGACGAGCTCGCCGATCGTGAGCACCACCAGATCGCCGGGCTGCACCGCGCCGCGCCGCAACAGCTCATCCTCGGCCTGCCCGCAGCATCACGTCGCGATCGTGGCGAGCTCTCGCGGAGATTGATACGGGTGCACCCCGCGAAAAAGGGTGAGCCGGCGGCGCGTTTCCACCACCGGCGTCAGCGCATAGATCGGTACGCCCAGATTGACGCGCGACATCCACAGCGCGGTCGCGCCCGAGTGGGTAAGCGCGCCGATCGCCTTGACCTTGAGATGCGACGCGGTGAAAGCGGCGGCGAGCGCGATCGCCTGATCGATCCGCGTGAACATGCGATCCATGAGGTCGCGCTCGATCGTGATCTCCATGTTGCGCTCGGCCTCGAAGCAGACGCGCGCCATGGCCTGCACCGTTTCCACCGGGTATTCGCCGACCGCCGTCTCGGCCGACAGCATCACCGCATCGGTGCCGTCGAGCACGGCGTTCGCCACGTCCGACACCTCGGCGCGGGTCGGGATCGGACTCGAGATCATCGATTCCATCATCTGCGTGGCGGTGATCACCAGCTTGTACTTGGCACGCGCCAAGCGAATCATGCGCTTCTGCAGCGCCGGCACGGCGGCATCGCCCACCTCGACCGCGAGGTCGCCGCGCGCCACCATGATGGCGTCCGAGGCATCGAGAATCTCGTCGAGCGACGGGATCGCCTCGGCGCGCTCGATCTTCGCGATCAGCAGACCCTTGCCCCCTGCTTCGTGCAGCAGGTGCGCGCGTAGCTCCATGTCGGCGCCGGAGCGCGGAAAAGACACCGCGACGTAATCCGCCTTGAATTCAGCAGCGGTCTTGATGTCCTCGATGTCCTTCTCGGTCAGCGCCGGCGCCGTCAGGCCGCCGCCCGCCGGTTGATGCCCTTGTTGTTCGAGAGCACGCCGCCCTGCTCGACCCGGGTGAAGATCTGGGAGTCCTTCACCTTTTCGACGTAGAGCACGATGCGCCCGTCGTCCAGCAGCAAGTGCGTCCCCCACGCTTACGTCCTCGGGCAGATCCTTGTAGTCGAGGCCGACCCGGAAGCTGTCCCCGAGCTCGCACGCGGCATCGAGCACGAAGGGGCTGCCCGGCTTGAGCACGACTCGCCCGTGCTCGAACTGCCCCGATCCGGATCTTCGGCCCCTGCAGGTCCGCCATCACGCCGACGGGGCGTCCCGCCGCACGCGCGAGCGCCCGCACCCGCTCCGCCCGCTCTTCGTGCTCTTCGGCCTTGCCGTGGGAGAAGTTCAACCGCACCACGTCGAGGCCCGCCTCGATCAGCTTCTCGAGAGTCGCCGACGAGCTGGAGGCGGGCCCGAGCGTAGCAACGATCTTGGTGCGACGCCGCATGCGTGCCCGCGCGATCGAGCAATCGGGGCGAGTCGGGCGGCGCAGCGGGCGAGCGGGCGGCGAGCCCGGTCAGCCCTTGGCTGCCCTCTCCTCGAGGATCGCCACCGCCGGCAGCGTCTTGCCCTCCAGAAACTCGAGAAAGGCGCCGCCAGCGGTCGAGATGTAGTCGATCTTCGAGCCGATGTCGTACTTCGCGATCGCGGCCAGCGTGTCGCCGCCGCCCGCGAGCGAAAATGCGGGCGAAGCGGCGATGGCACGGCCACCGTCTCCGTCCCCTCGCCGAACTGGTCGAACTCGAAGACGCCGACCGGGCCGTTCCAGACCACCGTGCCGGCGCGGCCGATGACGTCGGCCAACTTCTGCGCGGACTGCGGCCCGATGTCGAGGATCATGTCGTCGTCGCCGACGTCGCTCACCGCCTTCAGCGTGGCGGCTCGCCGGCAGCCGAGAGCTCCTTGGCGCACGACCACGTCGATCGGCAACGGCACATCGCGCGCCGCGCGCGCGGCAGCCTTCGATCACCGCCTTGGCTTCGCCGACCAGGTCTGCTTCGCGACAGCGACTTGCCGATCTTCTTGCCCTGCGCCGCCAGGAAGGTATTGGCGATGCCGCCACCGACGACCAGCTGGTCGACCTTCTCGGACAGCGTTCTTCAGCACCGTGAGCTTGGTCGACACCTTCGAGCCGGCGACGATCGCCACCAGCGGCCGCTTCGGGTTGGCGAGCGCCTTGGTCAGCGCTTCGAGCTCCTCGGCGAGCAACGGTCCGGCGCAGGCCACCGGCGCGAACTTGGCGATACCGTGGGTGGTCGCCTCGGCGCGGTGCGCGGTGCCGAAGGCGTCCATCACGAAGACGTCGCAGAGCTTCGCCATTTTCTGCGCCAGCTCGTCGACGTTCTTCTTCTCACCCTTGTTGATGCGGCAGTTCTCCAGCATCACCACTTCACCGGGCTTGACCTCGAAACCGCCATCGACCCAGTTCTGCACCAGCCGCACTTCGCGGCCGAGCAGCTCGGACATGCGCTTGGCGACCGGCGCCAGCGAGTCCTCCGGCTTGAACTCGCCTTCCTTCGGGCGGCCGAGGTGCGAGGTCACCATCACCGCGGCGCCGCTTCTCGAGCGCGAGCTCGATGCCGGGCACGGAGGCGCGGATGCGCGTGTCTTCGGTGATGTTGCCGGCATCGTCCTGCGGGACGTTGAGATCGGCGCGGATGAAGACGCGCTTGCCCGCGAGGTCGAGGTCGGTCATTTTCAAGACGTTCATTTTGAGCTCCGTGAACGGGGAAAGCGTTGCTGCAACCGTGCGAGACGGGAACGCGGGCGCGCCGGTCGACCCCGGACCTCGGGGTGCCGGTGGTCCCGCTGTTCGACCATCACTTGGCGATGACGCGCGCCATCTCGAGCACCTTGCAGGAGTAGCCCCATTCGTTGTCGTACCAGGCGACGACCTTGACGAAGGTGCTGTCGAGCGCGATGCCGGCGTCGGCGTCGAACACCGACGTGCAGCTCTCGCCGCGGAAATCGGTGGCAACCACCTTCTCCTCGGTGTAGCCGAGCACGCCCTTCATCGCGCCCTCGGAGGCGGCCTTCATCGCCGCGCAGATCTCCTCGTAGGTCGCTTCCTTGATCAGCTCCACGGTGAGGTCGACCACCGAGACGTCCGAGGTCGGCACGCGGAACGCCATGCCGGTGAGCTTCTTGTTGAGCTCCGGAATGACCTTGCCGACGGCCTTGGCGGCGCCGGTCGAGGACGGGATGATGTTCTCGAGGATGCCGCGCCCGCCGCGCCAGTCCTTGTTGGACGGGCCGTCGACGGTCTTCTGCGTGGCGGTGGCGGCATGCACCGTGGTCATCAGACCGCGCTTGATGCCCCAGTTGTCGTTCAGCACCTTGGCCACGGGCGCGAGGCAGTTGGTGGTGCAGGATGCGACGGAAATGATGGTCTGACCGGCGTAGGTCTTGTCGTTCACGCCATACACGAACATCGGCGTGTCGTCCTTGGACGGCGCCGACATGATCACTTTCTTCGCGCCGGCAGCGAGGTGCTTCTGCGCGGTTTCCTTGGTGAGGAAGAGACCGGTCGATTCGATCACGATGTCGGCGCCGACTTCGTTCCACTTCAGCTCGGCGGGATCCTTCACCGCGGTGAGGCGGATCTTCTTGCCGTTGACGACCAGCGTGCTGCCGTCGACGGCGATGGTGCCCTTGAAGCGGCCGTGCACCGAGTCGTAGCTCGAGCATGTAGGCCAGGTAGTCCGGCTCGAGCAGGTCGTTGATGCCGACGATCTCGATGTCCGGAAAGTCCTTCACTGCGGCGCGAAACACCATCCGTCCGATGCGCCCGAATCCATTGATACCGACTCGAATTGTCATTTCTATTCTCCCTTACAACGGTGAAAAAGCCAGATTCTATCGCGAAGCAGCGACCTTTTTTCGATCGCCTTTCGCGACGCGCCTGCGTCCTCCTAGAGAACGCTCCTCACGGTCTTCACCACATTGGCGACGGTGAAGCCGAAGTGCTTGAACAGCTCGCCCGCCGGCGCCGATTCGCCGAAGCTATCGATGCCGACCACGGCCCCGTCGAGCCCGACGTACTTGCGCCAGCCGTCGGTGACGCCGGCTTCGATCGCAACGCGCTTCACGCCCCGCGGCAGCACCGCCGCCCGGTACGCTTCGTCCTGGCGGTCGAAGACGCTGGTGCAGGGCATCGACACCACGCGCACCGCGATGCCCTCCTCGGCGAGCGCCTTGCGCGCATCCATCGCCAGCGCGACTTCCGAGCCGGTGGCGATGAGGACCACGGCCGGCGCGCCTCCCGGCGCCTCGGCGAGCACGTAGCCGCCGCGGCGGATGTCGGCGATCTGTTCCGGCGTCGCGCGTCTGGAACGGCAGATTCTGGCGCGACAGCAGCAGGCGCGACGGGCCCGTCGGCGCGCTCGATGGCGGCAACCCAGGCACACCGCGGTCTCCACCGTGTCGCACGGGCGCCAGACGTCCATGTTCGGAATGAGGCGCAGGCGTCGCGGTCTGCTCGATCGGCTGATGCGTGGGCCGTCCTCGCCCAGACCGATGGAGTCGTGCGTGAAGACGAAGATCGACGCGCAGCTTCATCAGCGCCGCCATGCGCAGCGCGTTGCGCGCATAGTCCGAGAACATCAGGAAGGTGCCGCCGTAGGGCAGCAGCCCGCCGTGCAGCGCCATGCCGTTCATGATCGCGGACATGCCGAACTCGCGCACGCCGTAGTAGATGTAGTTGCCGGCGCTGCTCCCGGCGCATCGCGCTGCGATCCCGACCAGTAGCGTGAGGTTGGAGCCGGCCAGGTCGGCCGAACCGCCGACGAGCTCGGGCAGCGCCGGCGCCAGCGCCTCGATCGCGTTCTGCGAGGCCTTGCGGGTGGCGATCGGTCTCGCCTTTCTCGCTGGTCTTGGCGACGAACGCGCGCGGTCACGTCCTGCCAGTTCGCGGGCAGCTCGCCGCTGCATGCGGCGCTTGAATTCGGCCGCCGAGCTCCGGGATGCGCGCGCTCGTACTCGGCAAAGCGCTTGTTCCACGCTGCCTCGAGGTCGGCGCCCTTCGCGCGCGCGTCCCAGCCGGCGTAGACATCCGCGGGAATCTCGAACGGCGGATGCTCCCAGCCGATGTGCTCGCGCGTCGCCGCCACTTCGTCGTCGCCCAGCGCCGCGCCGTGCGCCTCGTGGGTGCCCGCCTTGTTGGGCGAACCCTTGCCGATCACGGTCTTGCAGCAGATCAGCTCGGCCGGTCGGTGACTGCGCCTGCGCCGCCAGCATCGCCGCCTCGACCGCCGCGAAGTCGTGACCGTCCACGTTGCGGCACGACGTGCCAGCCGTAGGCCTCGAAGCGCTTCGGCGTGTCGTCGGTGAACCAGCCCTCGACGTGGCCGTCGATCGAGATGCCGTTGTCGTCGTAGAAGGCGATCAGCTTGCCCAGACCCGAGCGTGCCGGCGAGCGAGCAGGCTTCGTGCGAGATGCCTTCCATCAGGCAGCCGTCGCCCACGAAGACATAGGTGTGGTGATTGACGATCTCGTAGCCGGGCCGGTTGAATTCGGCCGCCAGCAGCGCTCGGCGATGCGCCATGCCGACCGCGTTCGCGATGCCCTGGCCGAGCGGGCCGGTGGTGGTCTCGACGCCGGGCGTGATGCCGTACTCGGGATGACCGGGGGTCTTCGAGTGCAGCTGGCGGAAGCGCTTCAGTTCCTCCATCGGCAGGTCGTAGCCGGTCAGATGCAGCAGCGCGTAGAGCAGCATCGAGCCGTGCCCGTTCGACAGCACGAAGCGGTCGCGGTCGGCCCAGTGCGGATTGGCCGGGTTGTGGCGCAGGTGATGGTTCCACAGCACCTCCGCGATCTCCGCCATGCCCATCGGCATGCCGGGATGGCCGGAGTTCGCCTTCTGCACCGCGTCCATCGCCAGCGCGCGAATGGCGTTGGTCAGATCCTTCCGCGTCGCCATAGGGGTGTTTCCTTGAACGATAGTCGTGAGATGAGACGACACGCGCCCGCACCCGCCAGCGCGTCGATCTTACGAGTGAAACGGGGCGCCCGCGAGTGCCACTGGGTTTGCCCGATTTCCAGAAGAGGGCGCCTCCCGGCAGCCGCGTCCGTTCTCCCTGGTGCACGGACGCCGAAGCTTCCCCCCGCGAATTATTCCGAAGACCGAAAAATTAGGAAAGCTATTTCTTGTTATCGCATTCATAAAGGCACGCAGCGAGCGCGCCGACCGTGCGCGGGGTCAGTCCTCCACGCGCCGCGAAAGCCGCACGCCGAGCTGCTTCAGCTTGCGGTAGAGATGGGTGCGCTCGAGGCCGACCTTCTCGGCCACCCGGCTCATGTTGCCGCCCTCGCGGGCGATGTGGTGCTCGAAGTAGACGCGCTCGAAGGCGTCGCGCGCCTCGCGCAGGGTGAGGTGCAGCGGCAGTGTCTTCGCCAGCGTCGGCAGCTCGACGTCGAACTGCGCGAGCACGCGGTTCACGTCGGCGAGCGTGATTTCCTCCTGCAGCGCCGTCAGGGCGAGCGTCTTCACGGTGGCCTCGAGCTGGGAGAGATTGCCCGGCCAGTCACAGTTGCGCAGCGCGTTGAGAGCAGCGGTGCTGAACGATCGCGGGGGCGCCTCGCGCGCCTCGATGAGCCGCGACAGGAAGAGATTGGCGAGCTCGGGAACGTCCTCGCGGTGCTCGCGCAAGCTCGGCACGCGGATCGTGAGGCCCGACAGGCTCTGCAACAGACGCGAATCGAAGGCCCCTTGGGCCACCAGCTCCGGCAGGGACTTCGCACTCGCGCAGACGAGTCGCACGTTGTACTTGTCGAGCTTCGAGACCAGCAGTGCGAGCCCTTTCTGCTCGAGCTTGTTGAGATTCCCCACCTCGGGCAGGAAGAGCGTGCCTTCCTTCGCCTCGGTCGAGTAGGTCGACGGGCGCCTCGGCCAGCACCACGAACGACTCGGGCGTCACCCACGGCGTGTTGGGCCGGTGCAGAAAGCGCGCGCACAGCTCGACGCCGCAGCCCGGCTCGGCGGTCAGCAAGCAGCGGCGTCTTCAGGTTGCCGACGCGCTCCAGCCGCTGCTTGAGATCGGAGATGAGCGGGGCGCGTCCCAGGCTCGCGAGCGAGAGCGCCGGCTTCGGCTGCACGCTGCCCTGGCGCAGCGCCCGGCCCACCGTCGACAGGAGCTTCTGCAGCGCGATCGGCTTTTCCAGGAAATCGTAGGCGCCGATCCGTGTCGCCTCGACTGCCGTGTCGATCGTGCCGTGGCCCGACATCATCACGACCGGCATGGTGAGCAGCCCGGAGCTCGCCCACTCCTTGAGCAGCGTGATGCCGTCGGTGTCGGGCATCCAGATGTCGAGCAGCACCAGGTCCGGGCGGCCTTGCGTGCGCACCTCGCGCGCCTGGCCCGCGTTCTCCGCCAGGCGCACCTGATATCCCTCGTCCTCGCAGGATCTCCGACAGCAACTCGCGGATACCGACTTCGTCGTCCACCACCAGAATCTGCGTCATGTGTTTCCTATGCCTTTGCTGCGGTTTTCCGCGCGCGCGTGCGCTGGGCGCGCAGCCGGGAGGATAATGCGAACCGCGGCGCCGCGGGGCCGGAGATTCTCGATCTCGACCTTGCCCGAATGCTCCTCGACGATCTTCTTCACGATGGCGAGTCCGAGCCCGGTGCCCTTGGGCTTGGTCGTCACGTAGGGTTCGAACACGCGCGGCATGAGCGCTTCCGGAAAGCCGACCCCGTTGTCTTCGACCGCAAAGGAGCAGGGCGCCCTCCTTCTGCTCCGTGCGGATCGTGATGCGCGGCTCGGGCAGGCCGGCCACCGCATCCTGCGCGTTCTGCAGCAGGTTGTGGATGAGCTGCCGGATCTGGCCCGGATGCCCGAAGACCGGGTCGAGACGCGGCGCGAGCTCGGCCCGAATATGCGATCCCATCGAGTCGTACAGCGTGAGGATTTCGCGCACCAACTGGTTCAGGTCGAGAGTCTGCGGCGTCGCCTCGGGTGAGCGCGCGTACTGGCTGAAGGCATCCACCATCCCCTTGAGAGCGGTCACCTGGTTGACGATGGTGCGTGTCGAGCGATCCAGCATGTCGGCATCCGTCGCGGTCAGCTTGTCGTGCAGCTTGCGCTGCAGCCGCTCCGCGGAGAGCTGGATGGGGGTGAGCGGGTTCTTGATCTCGTGGGCGAGGCGCCGCGCCACTTCGGCCCAGGCTGCGTCCCGCTGGGCCTGGATCAAGTGCGTGATGTCGTCGAAGACCACCACGCAACCGGTCGCATCGGCGGCCTGAAAACGCGTCCCGCGCACGAGCAGCACGCGGTCGCCGCTCTTCGCATGATGCTCGAGCTGCTTTTCCCATTCGGCTTCGCCCGCTTCCTCGAAGGCCTCCCGCACGGCAGCCGAAAACGGGCCGAGGCGCGCCTCCGCCGTGCCCCAATCGGCGAGCGCGATGCCCTTCAGCGAATCGGTCTCGATCTCGAGGATCATCGCCGCGCTCGGGTTGCTCGCCCGCAGCTCGAGCGCCTCGTCGAAGGCGAGAACGCCCGCCGACAGATTGGCGAGCGTGCTCTCGATGTACGCCTTCGCGGTCTCGAGCTGCGCCTGGTTTCGTTCCACTGCCACCCGCGCATCGGCGAGCTGCCGCGTCATCGCATTGAACGACTGGGTCAGCACACCCAGCTCGTCGCGGCTCGGCACCGGGAGCTGCTCGCTCAGGTTGCCCTGCGCCACCGACCGCGTGCCCTCGGCGAGCACGCCCAGGGGCGCCGACAGCCGTTCGCTCAGATAGAAGGCCACCGCCAGCGCGGAGAGCAGCGCGAGCAGAAGCGCCAGGGTCAGGGTGACACCGTACAGGCGTTTCAAGCCAACGCGCGACAGCAGCAGCTCCTGATAGTCGCGGTACATGCCCTGCACGGTATCGGCGTCGGCCGCGATGTCGGGGGGCACCGGCTGGAGCAGCTGCAGCATGCGGACATCCTGGCCCAGACCGAGCCCGGTAACGGGCACCACCACGCGCAGCTGCAGCCCCTTGCCCGGGACGGATTCGACCGCACTGTACGACTGCGCAATGCGCACCCGCCGCAGCACGGCGGTGCTCGGAACATCGGGCGCGAGCGTCTCGCGCTCCGCGCTGGAAAAGGCGATGACCGTGCCGCGCTGGTTGAAGAGCGTCGCCTCCTGGGCGCCGATACGCTCGCGCAACTGGTTCAACGCGGTCATGTGATCGGACTGCGCGGTCTCGGAGAGATCGAAGGCCATCGCATCGGCCTTCTTGCTGAGATCCTTGAGCAGGCTGTCGAGTGCGGAGCGACCGAGCCGCAGGCTGCTCTCCATGGCTCGGTCCACCTGCACGTCGAACCACGAGTCGATCGACCGCACCAGAAACTGCACCGACAGGGCATAGATCAGGATGCCGGGCACCACCGCCATGAGGGCGAACATGACGACGAGCCGCAGCGTGAGCTTGGCACCGAATACTCGTGCCCGCAGCCGCCCGAGCAGGCTCCAGAGCTGAAAGCCCACCAGCCCGAGCAACGCGAGGACGAGCGCGCCGTTCACCAGCAGCAGGGTCGGATAATGCCGGCTGAAGAGCTCGCTGTCGGACGTGGCGAGAGACAGGACGTAGAGCGCGAGCGCGCCGAGCCCAAGTATGATGAAGAGCGCGTATTGGATGCGCCGTCGCCGTAGCAGTGCCGCGAGCCGCGGAGTCTTCGTTGTCACGGCGTGAAGCTCCAGCGGTGCCAGTCGGAATTGAGCGACCATTCCCGCGATGCCAGGGCCGTGACCTGAAAGGGCTTCGGCAACTGCGTCGTGTCGAGGCGAAAGCGCACCGCGGCGCGGTAGGTCTCGCCCCGCTTAAGTGCGTCGCGCTCGACGAGGGGCCGGTTGCGCACTCGCGACAGGAGCTGCAGCGCTTCTGCGAGCGTGCCGAAGTTCTGGTACAGATTACCCACGGCGACCCGGTACTGCTGTGTCAGGGCGTTGTAGCTCAGGCGGTATTGGCTCCGCGCGTCGACCGCGGTCTCGTCGAACCAGTACCAGCGCGGGCGCGTCACCTGCGCCTCCACCACGAACGTGAGCGGGACGCCGCGGTTCAGCGCGGATTCCACCGCAGCGCCCAGCACGACGTCGAAATCGGCGTTGAGATAGTACTCCTCCTCGCCCGGTACGATTTCGGCCGAGGTGACCTGAACGCCCTGTGCCAAGGCACAGAACATCGCCACCCAGAGCAGCGCGGCCCACCACGCCCGCCATGCCAGGGCGGACTCAGTCCTTTTCGAACAAGGCGTAGAAAAAGCCGTCATGATCGCGGTTCGGGAGCAGCATGCCGTCGTCCGGCAACGCGGCTACGGGCAGCCGGCGCGCATCTCGATGGCGGCTTAAGAATCGGTCCGCCTGGTCCTGATTTTCCTCGCGAAAGACAGAACAGGTCGCGTACAGCAATTTACCACCTCGGCAGAGGGTCTGCCAAAGCGCGTCGAGCAGGCCCGCCTGGCTGTTCCGCGAAGCCCGCCACGTCGGTCGGGCGCCGCAGCCATTTGACGTCGGGGTGCCGGCGCACTACGCCGGAGGCGGAGCAGGGCACATCGGCGAGGATGCGATCGAAGGGCGCGCCATCCCACCACGTTGCCGGTGCCGTCGCGTCGCCGTGAACCACGTCGGCCGCGAGACCGAGTCGGTCCAGGTTCTGCCGCACGCGCTCGAGTCTCGGCTGGTCGTAATCGAGAGCCAGCAGCCGCACGCGGGCAAGCTCCAGGATATGCGCGGCCTTTCCGCCCGGTGCCGCGCATGCGTCGAGCACGCCCATCCCCTCTCGCACGTCGAGCAGCGGCGCTGCAAGCTGGGCGCCGGCATCCTGCACCGACACGTCGCCGGCGGCAAAGCCGGGGACATCGGCAACCGGGAGCGCCCGCGCGAGCGTCACCGCGCTCGCTCCGGTTTGCCGGGCCTCGATGCCATCGGCGCGAAGCCGTTCGAGATAGCCTGCCGCTGACATCCGGCTCGTGCGAACACGCAGCGTGAAGGGGGGATGTTCGTTGCCGGCTTCGAGAATGGCAGACCACTCGGCAGGGTATTGCCGACGCACCCGGTCGATCCACCAGCGCGGATAGGAGAACCGCCCTTCCTCGGTGGCGCGAGCGCGTGCGACGACGCCGTCGCGGTCCCTCAGGAAATTGCGCAGGACGGCATTCACGAGCGCCTTGGCGCGTGGGGATCCGATCGCGGCCGCGCAGTCCACCGCGTGATCCACGACCGCATGCGGCGCGGCACGGGTGTGTCTGAGCTGGTACAGGGCGACGATCAGCAAGCACTCCAGGATGCCCTGCGGCAAAGGTTGCCGCAGCAGCAAGGCGAGGCAGGCGCGCAACTCGCCCAGATGGCGAAGCGCACCGTAGGTCGCGTCCTGGAACGCCGCGCGTTCCCACCCCTCGAGGCGCGCGAGGCCATCGGGCAGCGCGGCCAGACTGCGGCCGCCGAGGACTGCACTCAGAGCTTCCGCGGCCGCTTTCTGGACGTTGATCAAGCGCCGCAACGCCCGCGTGACGCCGTGCTCACCCTGGCATCGCGAGCAACCGTTCGACGCGCTCCTGGGTGGAAGGATGCGTGCTGAAGAGCCCCCTCAGCCCGCCGCCCGACAACGGATTCACGATCATCATCTGGGCCGTCTCGGGGTGCTCTTCGGCAGTCGGCATGGGCAGGCCGCGCGCGTGGCGCTCGATCTTTTCCAGGGCCGCAGCGAGCGCCTTGGGATCGCCGGAGATCTCGGCGCCGCCGCGGTCGGCCTCGAACTCGCGTGACCGGGAAATGGCGAACTGGATGAGCATTGCGGCAAGCGGCGCAAACAGCATGACGAGAATGCCCACGAGCGGGTTGCTGCTGCCCTGCTCACCCTCTCGATGCTGACCGCCGAACATCATGCCGAGATGGGCGACGGAGGAAATCGCGCCGGCGAGCGATGCGGATACGGTGCTGATCAGCGTATCCCGATGCTTGACGTGGGCGAGCTCGTGCGCCATCACGCCGCGCAGCTCGCGCGGGGGGAGCACTCGCATGATGCCGGTGGTCGCCGCCACGGCGGCGTTCTCGGGATTGCGCCCGGTGGCGAAGGCGTTGGGCTGATCTTCCTGAATGACGTACACCTTGGGCATCGGCAACCCCGCGCGCTGCGCGAGCTCCCGGACCATGCCGTGGAACTCGGGCGCTGTGGTCTCGTCCACCTGTTGCGCGTTGTACATGCGCAGGACGAGCTTGTCGGAATTCCAGTAAGCCCAGAAATTCATGGCCCCACCCAGAGCAAGCGCGATCAGCATTCCGGCGCCGCCCCCCAGCAGGTAGCCGATGGCACCGAACAGAGCGACGATCGCCGCCATCAACATGAAGGTCTTGAGCCAGCTACCTAGCATCGTTCGCTCTCCTTTCCACTCAGGCAAACTCCAACCAATCGATTGAATGCGTCCACGTCCGCCGAATTCAAGTGCCAAGCCGCGTGCCCGGCACGATCGTGTGGCCACGCAGGAACTCCGCGACCGACTGGCGCCGCCCGCCCGCCCGCTGCAGCTCGGAGACGGCCAGAATGCCCTTCCCGCAGGCAATCGCCAGCATGCCGTCTCCAGTCTGCAACACCGCGCCCGCTTCGCTCGACCCGACCGCGCCCGGCTCGGCCTGCGCCTGCCAGATCTTCAAGGGCTGGCCGGCGAGGGTGGTGAAAGCGCCGGGTACCGGGTTGTAGGCGCGAACCGCCCGTTCCAGTTCGACCGCAGACCGCGACCAGTCGAGGCGCGCTTCATCCCGCGCGATCTTGTGAGCATAGGTGACGCCCGCCTCGGGCTGCGGATGCGCGGAAAGCCGTCCGCGCGCGAGCGCGTCGAGCACCGCCACGATGGCGCTCGCGCCGACGGCGGCAAGCTTCTCCTGCAGCGTACCGGCGGTATCGTCGGCCGCAATCGGCACGCGCCGCTCGAGTAGTACCGGCCCGGTGTCGAGCCCGGCGTCCATCTGCATGATCGCGATGCCAGTCTCCTCGTCGCCGGCGAGCAGCGCGCGCTGGATGGGTGCAGCACCGCGCCAGCGCGGCAGCAGCGAGGCGTGGATGTTGATGCAGCCGAGCGGCGTAACGCCGAGTACCGCCGGCGGGAGGATCAGCCCGTAAGCTGCAACGATCAACACGTCCGCACGGAGGGCGGCAAGCCGAGTCACGACCGCCTCGTCGCGTAGCGACACCGGCTGTGCGATGGCGAGACCGATCTCCAGGGCGCATCGCTTCACCTCGCTCGACTTCGCCTCGAGCCCTCTGCCGGAGGGTCGGTCTGGCTGAGTGAGCACTAACACGACATCGTGCGAGGCGGCGACCAGCGCACGCAGCGCACTGGCAGCGAACGCGGGAGTACCGGCAAAGATGATTCGCATCGACAGAAGCAGATTCCGACAGGTGTAAAACGTGCTTGAGGCCGCCTTCGCGGTCGCGGCATCCGTCTTTCGAATGGTTTACCGAGACCGACCGGCAGGCCAGGCTTCATCTCGAGCAATCAGAGGGTCTTGCGTTGGAGCTTCCGCAGTTTCGCGACAATGCGGGACTGCTTCAGACGCGACAGATACTCCACGAAAACGCGCCCCCGCAGATGATCCATTTCATGCTGAATGCAGACTGCGAGCAATCCCTCCGTCTCCAGCTCGAACGGGCGACCCTCGCGATCCAAGGCACGGACCGTGATGCGCTCGGCCCGTTCCACCGTATCGTAAATCCCGGGCACCGACAGACAACCCTCTTCGAACTCCCTAGCCCCGCTTTGGGAGATGATCTCCGGGTCGATCAACACCAGGAGCTCATCGCGCGTCTCCGACACGTCGATCACGATCACCCGTTTGTGCACGTCCACCTGGGTCGCGGCCAGACCGATGCCGGGCGCAGCATACATGGTCTCCGCCAGGTCCCGGACCAGCGCCTTGATCTCCTCGTTTACCTCACCGACCGGCTCGGCAACGCGGTGCAAGCGATCGTCGGGGTACTGCAGGATCTGACGAATTGCCATTCAGTGACCGACGAGGACGTTACAAGCGTCGATGACGAGGGCGGACGAGAGTCTGGCGCGAAAAAAGCTTTCCGAACGAACCAATTCCAGCAACGCCTCGAAGAAAGTGGAGCAGCCGATGCTTAAGTCCATTATATCCGCCGTTTTGTTCGCCGCGCTTTGCGTCTGCGGTGCTGCGAACGCAGCCGTAACGCTCGTAGACAATCCGCCCGAGCAGTACACGGTGGTGAAGGGCGACACGCTGTGGGCAATCGCGGGAAAGTTTCTCAAGGAGCCCTGGCGGTGGCCGGAGATCTGGGATCTCAACCGGGATCAGATCAGGAATCCGCATTGGATCTATCCGGGGGACGTCGTGGTCCTCGATCGCAGCGGTGCCGACCCGCGGCTGCGCCTCGTGCGCGGACCGCAGTACGATCGCTTGAGCCCACGTGTGCGCATCGAGGAGCTCAATGCCCACGCGATTCCCACGGTGCCTGCCGCCGTCATCGAACCTTTCCTGAGCCGGCCGCTGGTGGTGCCGTCCACCACCCTCGACGACGCGCCACGCGTCGTTGCGGGCGACGAGAACCGCGTCATGATGGGCAACGGCAGCAGAGCCTTCGCGCGCGGTCTGACGGCAGAGCAAGGAGGCATCTTCCACGCGTACCGTCCGGGCGCGCCGATCGTGGATCCCGAGACGGGGGATTACCTCGGTTACGGAGCGATCTACCTGGGTGAGGCGAAGGTGATCGAGTTTGGCGAGATCAGCACGCTCGAAATCACCTCCGTCAAGCGGGAGATCGGTATCGGCGATCGCCTGCTTCCGGCGGGGCAGCCGATGCCCTACGCCTACACGCCTCACGCCCCAGCCACGCGCGTCGATGGCCGCATCATTTCGGCTTACAGCAATCTGCGGGAAATGGGGCAGAACTCGATCGTGCTCTTGAATCGCGGCACACGCGACGGATTGGACGAAGGCACGGTGCTCGGAATCTACCGCGACCCGGCGGTACGCCGCCGCGTAATGCGCACCGGCGGTCCCGTCTGGGGCACGCCAGCCGAGCTCGAGACCACACAGTCCGCCTGGCGGGGTCCTCCGTACTGGGGCGATCCCGGGCCTGCGCAGGAGCTCACCGCGCTGCAGAACAATCCCATGGCGCAGACAGCGCCCTTACCCGGGCCGCGCGCTGCTGCGGCGCGGCCGATCATCAACGAGAACAGCCCGCTCAACAAGCTGCCCAAGGAACGCTACGGCCTGCTGTTCGTGTTCCGAGCCTTCGAACGGGTGTCGTTCGCCTTGGTCCTCGAGTCGAGCCGACCGGTCGAGGTGCTGGACTCCATCCGCAACCCTTAGCATACTGTGCTCGCCCCACCGAGCGGCCGGGATCCCGGCCGCTCGCGTTTTTCAGGACCGCGTTCATGCCTTTCACCGCCGATCAAGAACCCTGGCTTGCGTTGAGCCTCGTTCCGGAGGTCGGCGGGCAGACGCTGCGCAAACTGCTGGCTGCATTCGGTGCACCCGAGGCGGTGTTGCGCGCCAGCCGCAACGACCTGGCGCGCGTGGTTCCGGCGCGGCAGGTGGCGCGCCTCGTCGCCGAGCCGCCACGAGGAGCGATCGACGCGGCGATAGTCTGGCTCGATGACGACGCGCATCACCTCGTCACGTTGGCCGACGCCGACTACCCCCGACAGCTGCTGGAAATCGCCGACCCCCCGCCCGTCCTGTATCTGGCCGGTCACCGCCACCTGCTCGGCGCGGTCGCACTGGCGGTGGTCGGCAGCCGCTCGCCGACGGCCCAGGGACGCGACAACGCGGAGGCCTTCGCCCGCGCCTTGAGCGAAGCGGGTATAACCATCGTGAGCGGACTTGCCGAGGGCATCGACGCTGCCGCGCATCGCGGCGCACTGGCGGGACCGGCGAGAACGATCGCCGTCACCGGTACCGGCCTGGACCGCATCTATCCCGCGTGCAACCGCGATCTCGCCGCAGCCATTCTGGAACGTGGCGCGCTCGTCTCCGAGTTCGCGCTCGGCACCCGCGCGCTCCCAGGCAACTTTCCGCGTCGCAATCGCATCATCAGCGGACTCGCGCGCGGCTGTCTCGTCGTCGAAGCGGCGAACCACAGCGGCTCCTTGATCACCGCCCGGTGCGCGCTCGACCAGGGTAGGGAGGTATTCGCGATCCCGGGATCCATTCATTCCCCGCTCACGAAAGGGTGCCACGCGCTCATCAAGCAGGGCGCGAAGCTCGTGGAAACCGCGGGCGATATTCTCGAAGATCTCGCTGTCGAACCGGGGGTGCCGTTCCCGAAAATTGCTGGAAATGCCGACGATGACCCCGACGTCGCGGGCCTTCTCCTGCATGTCGGGTACGACCCCGTGGACGTCGACGCCCTCTGCAGCCGCAGCGGTCTGCCACCGGAGGAAGTCGCTGCGGGTTTACTGGCGCTGGAGCTCGCCGGACGCGTGGCGGTGCTGCCGGGAGGCCTTTACCAGCGGCGTGCCTGATGCGACTGGCGACGGATTTCCGTCGGCTGGCCACGAGGCCCGCCCTTGCGCCGCTCGAATTCGTGCGCTTATCATCTCCAGCCGTTTGTTGTCCGCCGGCCCTTCGCCACCTCTCATGCCCTCCTCACCGCGCGGCACCACCGTACGCAAATCCGCTCCATTCCCGGCCGCAGAAGACGCGCCCGGAAAGCGGCTGATCATTGCCGAGAAACCTTCTGTCGCGAGCGACATCGCCAAGGCGCTCGGCGGGTTTGCCAAGCGCGACGGCTACTTCGAATCGGATGAGTACGTTCTGTCTTCCGCGGTCGGGCATCTCCTGGAGATCGCCGCCCCGGAGGAATACGACGTCAAGCGGGGGAAGTGGAGCTTCGCTCACCTGCCAGTGATTCCGCCGCAGTTCGACCTCCATCCGATCGCGAAGAGTGCCGAACGCCTCCGCCTCTTGAAGCAGCTCATCCGGCGCAAGGACGTGACTGAATTGGTCAATGCCTGCGACGCCGGGAGGGAGGGTGAGCTCATCTTTCGTTACATCGTGCAGGCCGCGCACGCAATCCAGCCGATCCGCCGCCTCTGGCTGCAGTCGATGACCCCGGCCGCCATCCGTGAAGGATTCTCGAAGCTGCGCGACGACGCAGAAATGCTGCCGCTCGCGAGCGCCGCGCGCAGCCGTTCGGAGGCAGACTGGATCGTCGGCATCAATGGGACGCGGGCGATGACCGCGTTCAATTCGAAAAGCGGCGGTTTTTACCTCACCACGGTGGGTCGCGTGCAAACCCCCACGCTCGCGATCGTCGTCGATCGCGAAAAATCGATCAAGGCGTTCGTGCCGCGCGACTACTGGGAGGTGCGGGCAATCTTCGCCGCCCGGGCAGGCACGTACGAGGGCAAGTGGTTCGATCCCAAGTTCAAGCGCTCGGGAGACGATCCGGAGCGCCGGGACACGCGGCTTTGGGCGGAAGCGGCTGCGCAGGAGGTTGTCGACGCGTGCCGCGGCAAGACCGGGAGCGTCACCGAGGAAGCGAAGCCGAGCTCGCAGCTCTCACCCTTGCTGTTCGACCTGACCTCACTGCAAAGGGAGGCGAACGCCCGGTTCGGCTTTTCGGCGAAGACCACGCTGTCGATCGCGCAGGAGCTCTATGAAAAGCACAAGGTGCTTACTTATCCCCGGACCGATTCCCGGCATCTACCGGAGGACTACCTGCAAACCGTCACGGGTACGGTCGAGGCTCTCGGCGAATCCGAGGGTTATCGGAAGCTCGCAGCACAAGTGCTCAAGGAGAAGTGGATCCGTCCGAACAAGCGCGTTTTCGACAACGGCAGGGTAAGCGACCACTTTGCGATCATCCCCACGCCGCTGTCTGCGAAGGGTCTCAACGAGGTTCAGCAACGCGTCTACGACCTCGTGGCGAAGCGTTTTCTGGCAGTCTTTTTTCCGGCCGCGGAATACCTCGTTACGACCCGCGTGACGCAGATCGAGCAACATCGTTTCAAGACGGAAGGTAAGGTGCTGGTGAATCCAGGGTGGCTCGCTGTTTACGGCAAGGAAGCGGCCGGCGAGGACGCGAATCTCGTCCCCGTCGCGAAGGGCGAACGACCGCTCGCAACAGCGGTGGAAGCCGTCGCGCTGCAGACGAAACCGCCACCGCGCTACAACGAGGGGACGTTGCTGACCGCCATGGAAGGCGCCGGAAAGCTGGTCGACGACGACGAGTTGCGCGAGGCCATGGCGCAGAAAGGGCTCGGTACACCGGCAACGAGGGCTCAGATCATCGAGGGTCTGATCGGCGAGAAGTATCTGCTGCGTGAAGGCCGGGAGCTCGTTCCCACGGCGAAGGCGTTTCAGTTGATGACGCTGCTTCACGGTCTCGGCGTGAGCGAGCTTACGCAACCGGAGTTGACGGGAGAATGGGAGTACAAGCTCGCCCAGATGGAACGCGGGGGTTTGAAAAGGGAGGCTTTCATGGCCGAGATCGCGCGCATGACGCAGGAGATCGTCAAGCGCGCCAAGGAGTACGACAGCGATACGGTACCCGGCGATTACGTTACGCTGCGCACGCCCTGCCCGACCTGCGGCGGCGTCGTTCGCGAGAACTACCGCCGGTTCACGTGCGAGGTCTGCGGTTTCTCCATGACCAAGACCCCAGCGGGACGTCAGTTCGAGGTCGAGGAGGTGGAGGAGCTCTTGAACAAACGTGAGCTCGGTCCGGTGCAGGGCTTCCGCTCCAAGCTCGGGCGACCGTTTGCCGCTATCCTGCGCATCGTCCGCGATGAGGAGAACCAGAACCACAGGCTCGAGTTCGATTTCGGTCAGAGCCGCCCCGAGACCGAGGATTCAGACGAGATCGACTTCAGCGGGCAGGAGCCGCTCGGCCTTTGTCCGAAGTGCGGTGCGAAGGTCTACGAGCACGGCCTCAGCTACGTCTGCGCCAACATGCCGCTCAAGCGATGCGACTTCCGTTCCGGCAAGATCATCCTGCAGCAGGAGATCTCCAGGGAGCAGATGGCGAAGCTCTTGAACGAGGGCCGAACCGATCTGCTCACCAACTTCGTGAGCAAGCGCAACGGGCGGAAGTTCAAAGCCTTCCTGGTGGCTCAGCCGCAGGGCAAGGTCGGCTTCGAATTCGCGCCGCGGGCACCGAAGTCGGACAAGAAGGAGGCGCCGCGCAAGGAGCGCGGTGTCGGTCAAGGAGCGTCGGGGCAAGCCGCGCGGTCGCTAAACCGGCTGTTGCACTTGCCAAGCGTCAAACATCGAGATTACGCACGCCGAGCGCGTTCGCCTCGATGAACGCGCGCCGCGGCTCCACCACCTCGCCCATGAGCTTGCTGAATATCTCGTCCGCGGAGATCATGTCCTCGATCTGCGTGCGCAGCAGGATCCGCTTGGTCGGGTCCATCGTCGTCTCCCAGAGCTGTTCGGGATTCATCTCTCCTAGACCCTTGTAGCGCTGGATCGCGAGACCCCGGCGCGCCTCCTCGAGCAACCAGTCGAGCGCCTCTCTGAAGCTCGACACCGCCCGCGTTTGCTGCCCCCGGCGCACGGATGCACCTTCGCGTATCAACCCTTGGAGCAGCGAACCGGTGCGCGCAAGCTGCGCGTAGTCACCGCTCTGGATGAAATCGCGATCGAGGTGCGTCGTGCGGACGTTGCCGTGTTGCATGCGCCGGATCACGAGGAGATGGGCTTCGGTCCGATCGTCGTAGCGGGGCGCGATCTCGATGTCTGCAGTCCCGAGCGTCGCCGCCAGGGAGCGCGCGGCCTCGTCTGCCTGAGTGGCGTCGTCCAGCGCTAGTGCGTGGTTCTGCAGGATCGCATGCAGCACGAGCGGATCGATGCGACGGCCCACTCGCTCGATCACCGCCTCGGCGAGCAGATACTCCTTGGCCAGATGTTCGAGCGGCTCGCGGCCGATCGGGTCGGCACCGGCGCCTGGTGTGAGCTCCGCATCGTCGAGCGCAAGATGCAGGAGGTGCTGCTTCAACTCGTGATCGTCCTTGAGATAGCGCTCCTGCTTGCCGTGCTTGACCTTGTAGAGCGGCGGCTGTGCGATGTAGATGTGGCCGCCCTCGACGAGCTCCGGCATGTGCCGATAGAAGAAGGTCAGGAGGAGCGTGCGAATGTGGGAGCCATCCACGTCCGCATCGGTCATGATGATGATGCGGTGATAGCGCAGCTTTTCCGGCTTGTATTCATCCTTGCCGATGCCGGTGCCCAAGGCGGTGATGAGGGTGGCGATCTCCTGCGACGAGATCAGCTTGTCGAAGCGCGCGCGCTCGACGTTCAGGATCTTGCCCTTTAGAGGCAGGATCGCCTGAAACTTGCGGTCTCGTCCCTGCTTGGCCGAGCCCCCGGCCGAATCGCCCTCCACGAGGTAGAGCTCGCTTAGCGCCGGATCCTTCTCCTGGCAGTCGGCAAGTTTGCCGGGCAGACCCATGCCATCCAGTACGCCCTTGCGTCGAGTCATCTCGCGTGCTTTGCGGGCCGCTTCCCGGGCGCGCGCCGCGTCGATTATCTTCGAAGTGATCACCTTGGCTTCCGCCGGATGCTCGAGCAGGAACGCCATCAGGGTCTCCGCCATGACCTCCTCGACCACCGGCCTCACTTCGGAAGAGACCAGCTTGTCCTTGGTCTGAGACGAGAACTTGGGCTCCGGGACCTTCACCGAAAGCACGCACGTGAGGCCTTCGCGCATGTCGTCACCGGTGGTGTCGACCTTCGCCTTCTTGGCGAATTCCTGCTGATCCATGTACTGATTGAGCGTCCGCGTCATTGCCGCCCGCAGACCGGTCAGATGCGTGCCGCCGTCTCTCTGCGGAATGTTGTTGGTGAAGCAGAGCACCGATTCCTGGTACGAATCGTTCCACTGCATCGCAGCCTCCACCGTGATGCCGTCGCGGGTTCCCACTGCATGGTAGACATGGGCGTGCAGGACGTTCTTGTTGCGATTGATGTACTCGACGAAGCCCTTCACGCCCCCGCAAAAAGCGAAGTGATCTTCCTTTCCGCTGCGCTGATCGGAGAGCGAAATCTTCACCCCGTTGTTCAGGAACGAGAGCTCCCGCAGGCGACGCGCGAGAATGTCGTAGTGGTACTCGACATTGCCGAACATTTCCTTGGCTGCGAGGAAATGCACTTCGGTGCCACGCCGCTCGGTCCTGCCGATGATTTTCAGCGGTTCCACGGGCACGCCGAGCCGAAACTCGACGAAGTTGATCTCGCCGTCCCGCTTGATGGTAAGCCGCAGCCATTCGGAGAGCGCATTCACGACCGACACGCCGACCCCGTGCAGGCCGCCCGAGATCTTGTAGGCGTTGTCGCCGAACTTGCCTCCGGCATGGAGCTCCGTCATCACGACTTCCGCCGTCGAGCGGCCCTCGGCAGGGTGGATATCGGTGGGAATGCCGCGACCGTTGTCGATGACACTCACCGAGTTGTCGGAGTGGATGACTACCGATATGTCGTCGCAGTAACCCGCCAGGGCCTCGTCGATGGCGTTGTCGACAACCTCGAATACCATATGATGCAGGCCGCTGCCGTCCGAGGTGTCGCCAATGTACATGCCGGGGCGCTTGCGTACCGCGTCCAGTCCTTTCAGTACCTTTATGCTGCTCGAATCGTAACTGCCGTTCGGCGCCTGCGTGTCGCTATCGGTCATGAGTCTCTCGTTCGTCTACTTTCATATGCGCATCGGCATGACAACGTAAAGGAAGTCCTCGCTGCCGGGTACGGTAAAGACCGTGCTCGAGTTGGCATCGCCCATGGCACATGTCACCGTCGCAGCATCGAGATTCGACAGCACGTCGGTCAGGTAGGTGACATTGAAGCCAATGTCGAGCGTGTCGCCCTGGTAGTCGATCTCGATTTCCTCTTGCGCCTCTTCCTGTTCGGTGTTGGTGCAAGCGATGCGCAAGGTACTCGAGGAGAGAATCCAGCGCACACCGCGGAACTTCTCGTTGGAGAGGATCGCTGCGCGCTGCAGCGCATGCAGCAGCACCTGGCGGTCGATGTCGAACCGCTTCTGGTGGCCGGCGGGGATCACACGCTTGTAGTCGGGAAACTTGCCGTCCACCACCTTGCTCACGAGCAGCGTCGTGCCGAAGCCGAACCGAACCTGATTGCCGAGCACATCGATACGAACCGGCTCGTCGCCTTCGGAGAGCAGCTTGGTCAACTCGACGACTGCCTTACGCGGGACGATCACTTCTTGCCGGGGGGTGCTTTCGGCGGTTTTCAGCGTGGCGAGGGCCAGCCGGTGACCGTCGGTCGCCACCACCGTGACCGTGCCTTCCTCGACGATCAAGAGGAGTCCGTTCAGGTAGTACCGGATGTCCTGCTGCGCCATCGCGTACTGCACGAGCGACAGGAGGTGGCGGAAACCGCCTTGCGGTAAAGAAAAGCTCGCGCCGGGTTCGGTCGACTCTGCGATGCGCGGAAAATCCTGAGCCGGCAGTGTCTGCAGGTTGAAGCGACTGCGCTCGGCCTTAACGTGCAGTCTGTTCTCGGAGACCTCCAGGCTTACGAGGGCCGTCTCCGGAAGCGAGCGAAGGATGTCTTGCAGTTTCCGCGCAGATACCGTAATCGCAATGCTCTCCCCTTCGCGCGCGCAATCGCTCGCCGTCATTACCTGGATCTCGAGATCCGTCGCCGTAAGGTTGAGAACGCGATCGTTTCGCTCGAGTAAGACGTTGGAAAGGATGGGAAGCGTGTGCTTGCGCTCCACGATCCCGGTAACCGCCTGCAGAGGTTTCAGAAGTGCATCGCGCTGGGTCTCGATTAGCTTCATTCTCTATTTCTGTAATAGGAGTTAATAGAGCGGGCGCAAAGTGGCGCACAACCGGCACAACTGGCTGACAGGGAAGGTTTTGTGGCGCTCAAAACTGTATGCATAAGCGCAACCATTTCGTGTGGACGAAATGTGCACAAAGACAGCCCTCCACTTCAATGGCGAAGTTATCCACAATTCGTCTACAGGTTAGCTGCGGAGAACCTGAAGAAGTGCCATAAAATCTCGTGTGATGTCGCTGTTGGTGGACCGCAGCTCGGCAATTTTTCGGCAGGCGTGGAGTACGGTCGTGTGATCGCGCCCGCCGAACGCGTCCCCGATGTCCGGCAGACTCAACTGAGTAAGCTCCTTGGCGAGTGCCATCGCCATCTGGCGCGGCCGGGCGACGGTCCGCGACCGCTTTTTCGAGTACATCTCCGATACCTTGATCTTGTAGTAGTCGGCCACGGTCTTCTGGATGTTATCGATCGAGATCTGGCGGCTCTGCACTGCCAGCAGATCCTTGAGCGCCTCGCGCGACAGGTCGACGGTCAAGCCTTGTCCCGAAAATCGCGAATAGGCGAGAACCCGCTTTAACGCGCCTTCGAGCTCGCGTACGTTCGACTGGATGTGCTTGGCGATGAAGAAAGCGACCGTCTCATCGAGTCGCACGCCTTCGACCCCCGCTTTCTTGAGCAGAATGGCGACCCGCATTTCGAGCTCGGGCGGTTCGACGGCAACCGTCAGACCCCAGCCGAAACGGGAAATCAGCCGGTCTTCGATACCGCTGATTTCCTTCGGGTAACTGTCGCAGGTGATGATGACCTGCTTGTGTGATTCGATGAGCGCGTTGAAGGCGTAGAAGAACTCCTCCTGGGTGCGGCTCTTGCCGCCGAAAAACTGGATATCGTCGATGAGCAGGAGATCGAGTGAGTGGTAGTACCGCTTGAAGTCGTCGAACGCCTTGTGCTGGTAGGCACGCACGACATCGGAGACATACTGCTCAGCATGGATGTACCGCACCTTGGCTTTTGCGTCCCGCTCGCTCAAAAGATTGCCGATGGCCTGGATCAAGTGCGTCTTGCCGAGACCCACGCCGCCGTAGACAAACAGCGGGTTGTAGGCAGCGCCTGGACGCTCGGCGACCTGGATTGCGGCAGCGCGCGCGAGCTGATTGGCTTTGCCGGTGACAAAAGTGTCGAAGCAAAAGAGCGGATTGAGGCGTGACTGTTCGCGCAGTGCCAGCGGCTGGGTGCGCTCGCTTTGTGGCGGCAGGGCGAATGTTTCGGGGTTTGCGGTCTTCAGCGGCGAAAGCGCGATATCGATGGCAACGGGATGGCCGAAGTGTTGGGCGGCATGGCTGGAGATCGCCGTCAGAAAGCGGTCCTTGACCCATTGGAGGACGAAACGGTTCGGCACCCAGAGCACCAATGCCTGGCCATTTGTGGTGAGCCGCAGGGGTTTGATCCAGGTTTTGAACTGTTGCGGAGAAAGCTCCCCCTCGAACCGGCTGAGGCACGCCTCCCAAAAGGTATCCGTCTGAATCATGGAAACTTTGTGATTGTTTGTGCGAAGACACGTGGACGCGGCGTAGCCGGAATTTTACCTTCTCGCGGGCGAGTTATCCACAGCGAGAGGACGGGGATTGACAGTCACGGTCGACCGAGGTTGTAATGACGAGCTTTTTGACCGACAAGGCCCATCCGAATGAAACGCACTTACCAGCCCTCGAAAGTTCGCCGCCAGCGCACCCACGGTTTTCTCGTGCGCATGCGCACCCGGGGCGGTCGCGCTGTGATCAACGCCCGCCGCGCCAAGGGCCGCCATCGATTGGCTGTCTAGGATCGAGTCCACTCCTGTCGCGGCTGCCTAGGGTTCAGCGCCTCTCCGGCCAGGATCGATTCCGAGCACTCCTGCGTACGCCGGCGGTCGAGCGAAAGCGCTTCGTGGAAGCGTACGCGTGGCCGAATCACGCGGAGTTTGCGCGGCTCGGCATCGTCGTCGGACGCAAGGCCGCCCCGCGGGCGGTGGATCGCAACCAGCGCAAACGCTGGGTGCGGGAGCGCTTCCGGGCGCTGCACCTTGAACTCGCCGGACTTGACGTCGTGGTGCGGTTCCGATTCTGCGGCGACAAGCGAACGAGCAGCGACGTACGCCCGGAGATTAACGACGTTCTTTCCGCCATAGCCCGATGTCGCAACTCCTTATTGGCCTGATCAGGGCGTTTCAGCTTCTCATCGGTCCCCTGTATCCTCCTTCTTGCCGATTCACACCGTCTTGCTCCGAGTACGCGAAGGAAGCCCTGCGAAAGCATGGAGTAGTGCACGGAGGCTGGCTCGCCGTGACGCGGGTCCTGCGGTGTCATCCGTGGCATCCAGGCGGATTCGATCCGGTCCCCTGATTTTCTAGCGCCATGGACACGCAGCGCATCGTTCTTCTTCTGGTATTCACGGTATCCCTGTTTCTGCTGCACGACGCTTGGCAAAGGCAGCATGTCGTGCCCCCGCCGAGCGCCGGAACGGCGACTCCCGCAGGCACCCCGGATCAAAGCGGCGCGAAGCCTGGGGAAGTTCCCGCGCCATCCGCTGCCGTGACCGCGAGCGGTGCGGTACCGGCAGCCCCTCAAGCCGAGACCGTCGCTGCAGGTGAGGTAGTCGAAGTCGTGACCGATCTGGTGCGGGCGGAGATCAGCACTGCGGGCGGAGACTTGCGCCGCCTGGAACTCCTCAAGCAGGGGGACATTGAGGATTTGAAAAAACCCTTCCAGCTATTGGGTCAAGCGCCTGGGCGGACGTACTTCGCGCAATCCGGCTTGATCGGAGAAGGGCTGCCGAATCACAAGAGCGTTTGGACCCCGCGCGAGAAGTCGTACCGGCTCGCCGCCGATGCGGAAGTGGTAGAGGTCAAGCTCGACGCGTCGGGGGGCGGAGTCCGCGTCACCAAAATTTATCGCTTTCATCGCGGCTCGTATCTGATCGAGGTCGATCACGAGATCGTCGGCCAGGGAGCGGCGCCGGTGCAGCCACATCTCTATTACCAGTTTGTTCGCGACGGCCAGGCGCCGCCGGGTGATTCGAGGATGGCGCCGACTTTTACCGGTATCGGGGTCTACACAGCGAAAGACAAATTCCAGAAAGTCAGTTTCGAGGACATCGCAAAGGGCAAGCTTCCTTATCCGCGCAACACGACCGACGGCTGGATCGCCATCATCCAGCACTACTTCATGAGCGCTTGGCTGCCCGCTGCCGGCGCGCCTCGCGAGTTCTTCACGAAGCGACTTGCCGAGGATCTGTATTCGGCGGGAGTGATCGTCTCCGCTGCAACGGTAGAGCCCGGCAAGACCATTCGCACGGCGATGTCGCTGTATAGCGGGCCGCAGGACCAGGAGCGGCTGCAGCAGCTTGCCGCCACGACCGCAGCCGGCCTCGACCTCGCGATCGACTATGGTTGGCTCACGGTGATCGCGTATCCGCTGTTCTGGGTGCTCGCGTGGCTTTACAAGCTGGTCGGCAATTGGGGTTACGCGATCATCCTGCTCACGATTTTGATCAAGGCGGCCTTTTACCCTCTGTCCGCCGCGAGCTACCGGTCGATGGCGAAAATGAAGGTGCTCGCGCCGAAGCTGCAGCGCTTGAAAGAGCAGTACGGCGATGATCGTCAGCGCCTGCATCAGGCGATGATGGAGCTCTACAAGACCGAGAAGATCAACCCGCTCGGAGGGTGTCTGCCGATCGCGGTGCAAATCCCGGTCTTCATCGCGCTCTATTGGGTCCTGCTAAGCAGCATCGAGTTGCGGCAGGCGCCTTTCATTCTCTGGATCCATGATCTGTCGAAACCCGATCCTTATTACATTCTCCCGATCCTGATGGGGCTTAGCATGATCCTGCAAAGCCGCTTGAGCCCCACCCCGCCCGACCCGATTCAGGCGCGCATGATGCAGCTCATGCCCATCATCTTCAGCGTGTTCTTCTTCTTCTTTCCGGCCGGGCTGGTGCTCTACTGGCTCGTCAACAACATCATCTCGATTGCGCAGCAGTGGTACATCACGCGCGCACTCGAGCAGCAGAAAGGCGCGCTTTCCAAGACGTAACGCGCGGCTAAGCTGCCTCTGGGAGAGGTTCCTCTGGATCGCGGCAGGGAAAACATCGTTGCCATTGCGACAGCGGCCGGACTCGGCGCGATCGGGATCGTGCGGATTTCCGGACCGGACCTGACCCGCGTGATGAGGGGCGTGCTCGGGCAAGTACCGCCACCGCGCGTGGCCGTGCTCTTGCGCTTCCGGGATGAGCAGGGAGCGGTGATCGACCAGGGTGTGGCGCTCCATTTTCCCGCGCCACATTCCTTTACTGGCGAGCACGTGCTGGAGTTGCAAGGTCACGGCGGACCTGCCGTGCTGGCGTGCTTGGTCCGCAGTTGCCTCGCCTTCGGGGCGCGCTCGGCGGAGCCGGGGGAGTTCACCCTCCGGGCGTTTCTAAATGGCAAGATCGACCTGGCTCAGGCCGAAGGGGTTGCTGACCTCATCGCAGCGCGCACCGAAGTAGCGGCCCGGTGCGCGCTGCGATCGCTCGCGGGAGATTTCTCGCGGGCGATCGACGAACTTTCCAGGGAGCTCGTGGACTTGCGGGTGCTGGTCGAAGGCACCCTCGATTTTGCCGATGAGGAAATCGAATTCCTGCAATCGAACGATGCGCTCGGCCGATTGAAGCGGGTGCGCGAACGCCTCGCAGCGACGATTCGAGCGTCGCGGCAGGGGAGCCTTCTGCGAGAGGGAATGCAGGTCGTTCTGGCGGGACGGCCCAATGTCGGCAAGTCGAGCCTGCTCAACCGCTTGGCCGGTGAAGAGGTTGCGATCGTCACCGACATTCCTGGCACGACGCGCGACGCAATACGTCACGGGCTCCAGGTGCGCGGTATTCCGATACACGTAATCGATACTGCGGGATTGCGGGAGTCGGCCGATCCGGTTGAGCGTCTCGGGATCGCGCGAGCGCGGTCGGCGATCGAGAAAGCGGATGTCTTGGTGCTTATGCGCGAAGCTGGGGCGACCGAGGCCGAAGGGGAGGGAGAGTTGGTGGAGCTGCCGAGGTCGGTGCCCCGGATCGAAGTGATCAACAAGATAGATCTGACCGGTGCCGCGCCAGGGATCGAGGATCGGGGCGGCACGAAGCGCGTCTGGGTATCGGCGCTGACGGGGGCGGGGATCGCGAGTCTCGAGGATGTCCTGCTCGCGGCCGTAGGTTGGGAGGACGGTGGGGAAGGGGTTTTCATGGCCAGGGAGCGCCATCTCGAAGCGCTCCGCGGGGCGGAGTGCTTCGTCGCGGAAGCAGCAAACGACGTCGACCGCTTGGAGCTCATGGCCGAGCAGCTTCGTCTCGCGCACGACGCTCTGGCATCGATCGTCGGCGCCAATACCCCGGACGATCTCCTAGGCGAGATCTTCGGCCGTTTTTGTATCGGCAAGTAACGCCCCGCTTACGGTTTCACGTGGAACATGAGTTCGAGGTTGTTCCACGTGAAACACTGCACGCTCGGAGCGACTTCGAGCGCGGGCTTGCGGTATCATGGGCGCCCGCGTGAGCGGGACGGACGGTCCCATGCAATATCCCTCTGAATTCGATGTAATCGTGATTGGCGGTGGCCACGCCGGCACCGAAGCCGCCTTGGCTGCTGCCCGGCGCGGCAGTCACACGTTGCTGCTCACGCACAATCTCGAGACACTGGGGCAGATGTCTTGCAACCCGTCGATCGGCGGCATCGGCAAGGGTCATCTCGTGAAAGAGATCGATGCCTTGGGCGGGGCGATGGCCGCAGCGGCCGACGAGGCCGGGATCCAGTTCCGCATCCTGAACGCGAGCAAAGGACCCGCCGTGCGCGCGACGCGGGCGCAAGCCGATCGGGTACTTTACCGTCAGGCGATCCGCAGTCGCTTGGAGAATCAACCCAATCTCTGGCTTTTTCAGCAGGCAGTCGACGATCTGATCCTGGACGGAGACCGGATCAAGGGGGTGGTCACCCAGCTCGGTGTGCGCTTCCAGGCCCGAGCCGTGATACTCACGACCGGGACCTTTCTGGGGGGGCTGGTCCACGTGGGGCTGCAAAACTACGCAGGCGGGACGCGCCGGAGACCCGCCGGCCGTCACGCTCGCTGCTCGATTGCGCGAGCTGCATCTGCCGGTAGGGCGTCTGAAGACCGGAACGCCACCCCGTCTGGATGGGCGGACGATCGATTTCGCAGTCATGCCGGTCCAGCCGGGCGATTGCCCGACGCCGGTATTCTCTTTCCTGGGCCATGCGTCCCAGCATCCGCGGCAAGTGCCCTGCTGGATCACCCACACGAATCCCCGGACTCACGACGTGATTCGGGCCGGCCTCGATCGCTCACCCCTCTACACCGGGCTGATAGAGGGGATCGGCCCGCGCTATTGCCCATCGATCGAGGACAAGGTGACGCGGTTCGAGGGTAAGAGCTCGCATCAGATCTTCCTCGAGCCCGAAGGGTTGGGGACGCAGCGAGGTCTACCCGAACGGCATTTCCACCAGCCTGCCGTTCGATGTCCAGATCGATATCGTGCGCTCGATCAGAGGGTTGGAGAGAGCCCATATCCTGCGCCCGGGCTATGCGATCGAGTACGACTACTTCGATCCGCGCGCGCTCAAGCGCACACTGGAAACCAAAGCCATTGCGGGACTATTTTTCGCCGGCCAGATCAACGGCACGACGGGCTACGAAGAGGCCGCCGCACAGGGGCTCCTCGCCGGCGTAAACGCGTCGCTCCATGCCTCGAACGAGGAAGGCTGGCATCCCCGCCGGGACGAAGCGTATCTCGGGGTATTGGTCGACGATCTGGTGAGTCGTGGCGTCAGCGAGCCGTATCGCATGTTCACGAGTCGCGCGGAATACCGATTGAGCCTGCGCGAAGACAACGCCGACCTCCGGCTCACTGCGACTGGGCGCCAGCTGCGGCTCGTGGAAGACGCGCGCTGGGCTGCCTTCGAGGCGAAGCGCGAGGCAGTCGACCGCGAAACATCGCGCCTGCGTGCCACACATCTCGGCAGCCGGCTCGTTCCGCCCGATGATGCCGTGCGTGTGCTCGGACAAACGATCGAACGCGATCAATCGCTCGAAGCGCTCCTGCGCCGGCCGCAGGTCGCCTACGCAGAGCTGATGACGTTGCCGGGCGCTGGTCCGGGGGTAGACGACCCCAAGGTCGCGGAGCAGGTCGAGATCCAGGCAAAATACCACGGGTATATCGATCGGCAGCGCGGGGAGATCGCGCGCCATCGGCAGAGCGAGGCGGTACGCCTGCCCCGGGACCTGGACTATCGCACCGTGCGGGGGCTCTCGGTGGAGGTGCAGGAGCGGCTGAACCAGCACCGTCCGGAAACCCTGGGTCAGGCCGGGCGGATTGCGGGGATCACCCCAGCTGCGATCTCCCTTTTGATCGTCCACCTGAAACGACGGGCCGAGCGACCCCACGAGAGGTCGGCATGAATGCGGTCATGGGGCAGCTAGAGCGCGCGCTGCTCGAGCTCGATATCGCGCTGCCGCCACCCGCAGCGGGGCAATTGATTGCCTATCTGGAGCTGATCGCGAAGTGGAACCGCGTGTATAACCTGACGGCGATCCGCGAGGCCGACCGGGCGCTCACCCATCACGTGCTCGACTGCCTCGCCGTATTGCCCCATTTGGAGGGCGGGCGGACCGCGGACGTAGGCAGCGGCGCCGGCTTGCCCGGCATCCCGCTCGCCCTCGCGCGCCCCGACTGGCGGGTCACGCTCATCGAGAGCAACCACAAGAAAAGCACGTTCCTCGCGCAGGTGCTGAGCGAGCTCCGAATCCAGAATGCGGCCGTAGCTGCGGACCGTGTCGAAGCGGTCGAACCTGCGGGCGGGTTCGATCTGGTGATCTCGCGCGCGTTCTCGGATCTGCCGGAGTACGCGCGGCTCGCCGGTCGCCTGGTCGCGCCCGAGGGTACCCTTGCCGCGATGAAGGGGCTTTATCCCGACGAGGAGCTCGCGCTCCTGCCCCCGGCGTGGCAGGTCGACCGCGTGATCCCGCTCAAAGTGCCGGGGATCGAAGCGGCGCGCCACCTCGTAACGCTCAAGCGCGCCTGATGGTCAGAATCGTCGCGGTCGCCAACCAGAAAGGGGGCGTCGGCAAGACCACGACGAGCGTGAATCTCGCAGCCAGCTTGGCCGCCGCGCACCGGCGAGTTCTCCTCGTCGACCTCGATCCGCAGGGCAACGCTACCATGGGTAGCGGAATCAACAAGCGCAACTTGACGCACACTGTCTATCACGTGCTGCTCGGCGTTCAGCCGGCGTCCGCGGTGCGCGTGACGCAGACCAAGGGCCTGTTCCATCTGCTCCCGTCGAACCGGGAGCTTGCGGGCGCCGAGGTGGAGATGGTCGACCTGCCACGGCGGGAGCAGCGCCTCAAGGCTGCGCTCGACGAGATCGCTCACGAATACGACTTCATCCTAGTCGACTGCCCACCGGCGCTGAGCCTCCTCACCGTGAATGGCCTCACGGCAGCGCACGCAGTCATGATCCCGATGCAGTGCGAGTACTACGCGCTCGAGGGCCTTTCAGATCTGGTAGGGACGATTAAGAGAGTGCGCGCTCACCTCAATCCACACCTCGAAATCGATGGGTTGCTCAGAACGATGTACGATCCGCGCAATACGCTTGCTCAGCAGGTTTCCGAGCAGCTCAAGCAGCACTTTGGGAACAAGGTCTTCAACACGGTGATTCCCCGCAACGTCCGGCTCGCGGAAGCGCCGAGCCACGGCCTGCCGGCTTCCGTGTTCGACAAACACTGCAAGGGGACCCTAGCGTACTTCGCGCTCGCGGGCGAAGTGCTGGGACGGCTGGAGGCGGTGGATCGGTGAGAACAAATTGGCCAAATTGAAGGGATTGGGGCGCGGTCTCGACGCGCTCCTCTCGGGGGAGAACGAGAGGCCGGTCGACGCGCTGCAAAGCCTGAACGTGGAGCTCCTGCAGCCGGGTCGGTACCAGCCGCGCACCCACATGGACGAGGCGAGCCTCGACGAGCTCGCCGAATCGATTCGTCAGCAGGGCGTGATGCAGCCGGTCCTGGTGCGACCGCTCGCCGACGGCCGCTACGAGATCATCGCCGGCGAGCGCCGGTGGCGGGCGGCCAGGCGGGCGGGCTTGCAGGACCTGCCCGCCGTGGTGCGGGAGGTGCCGGACGAGTCGGCACTTGCGATGGCCCTGATCGAAAACATCCAACGCGAGAATCTCAATCCGCTAGAGGAAGCAGCAGGCATCCAGCGGCTGATCGACGAGTTCCGCATGACCCACGAGGTGGCGGCGCAGGCGGTTGGGCGCTCGCGCAGTGCCGTGAGCAATCTGCTGCGCCTGCTCGCGCTTCCGGCGGCGGTCCAGGCGCTCATCATGGGCGGGCGGCTCGATATGGGGCACGGCCGCGCGCTCCTGGCGCTGCCGTCGGCGCAACAACAGCTCGAAGCGGCCGAGGCGGTCGCCCACAAACAGCTATCGGTACGCGAGACCGAGCGCCTCGTCGGGCGCCTGCTCAAGCCGGTGCCCGCCGGGCCCTCCGAGGCAAGCCGGAAAGATCCCGACGTGGCGGCGCTGGAAGAGGAACTGTCCGAAAAGCTGGGTACCACGGTCCTAGTCATTCACAGCGCCAAGCGGGGGGGAGGAAGGGTCGTCATCCATTATGCGAGCTTGGATCAACTCGACGGGCTCCTCGCAAGGCTTCGGTGAATGACCCATCCGACTATGATGCGACGCAACATTCAGTTGACAGGAAACGCGTCACAAAACTAGAATGTCAGCCTTTTTAGACAGGTCGAGCGAAGGCCGCACAGGGACGGTCAGCCTGATCATCGGGCTGCAGATCGCGGTAACATGCGTAGCTGGTTTGATTGTTTGGTTTGCTTCAAGAAGAATGGATAGCGCTTTCTCGGCGCTATGGGGGGGGTCGATCGGATTCCTGTCCGCCTTGACCTATGCCCGCGTTGCCCAGACAGCGCGGGGTCAGGGCCCAACTGAGCTAGTGAAAGCTCACTATCTCGCGCAAGCGCTGAAATTTTTGGTGACGATAACGCTGTTCGGCGTCACCTTTGCCCTCGCCGAGCGCATTGCCCCGCTACCGCTGTTCTTGACCTATATCGCCACCCTGTTCGCCTATTGGGCAGGATTACTACTATACCAAGACGAACGATGAGCGCCTCCCACGCCCCCGCCACTACGAGCGAGTACATTGCTCACCACCTCAGCAATCTCAAGGTGGGATCGGGTTTCTGGGCGGTCCACGTGGACACCTTGCTCGTGTCAGGCGCCCTGGGAGTGATCGTGTTCGGCCTGATGGCATACGTGGCAAAGCGCGCGACATCAGGCGTTCCTGGACCCCTGCAAACCTTCGTCGAAATGTTGGTCAGCATGGTAGACGCGCAGGTCCGCGATACTTTCCATGGCAAGAGCGCGCTGATCACGCCGCTCGCGATTACGGTGTTCGTCTGGGTGTTCGTGATGAATGCGATGGACCTCATTCCCGTCGATTTTCTGCCACCGGCTGCACGCGTCCTAGGTGCCGAGTATTTCAAGTTCGTCCCGACCACCGATCCCAACCTTACCTTCGCGATGTCGCTCACCGTTTTTGCGCTCATGATCTTCTTCAATCTCAAGGTCAAGGGGCTGGGCGGCTGGCTGCACGAGCTTTTGACCACGCCGTTCGGGAAGTGGCTCTTCCCCTTGAATCTGTTTTTCCAGGCTGTGGAATACATTGCCAAGCCGATCTCGTTGTCGCTGCGTCTTTTCGGGAACATGTATGCAGGCGAAATGGTGTTCATCCTCATCGCCCTGCTCGGGGTCTGGCAAGGGTTCCTCGCGCTGCCGTGGGCGATCTTCCACATTCTCATCATTACGCTGCAAGCTTTCGTGTTCATGATGCTCACCATCGTCTATCTCAGCATGGCGCACGAAAGCCACTAGGGTTCGTTTCGGTAACGTTGGCAAATCGCTAAGGAGAAAAAAGTGGAACTTTCTATGGTCTTGGGTAACACCGCCATCGCAGTCGCGATCCTGATCGGTCTCGGCGCGCTGGGCACCGCGATCGGCTTCGGCCTTCTCGGTGGCCGCTTTCTGGAAGGCTCGGCGAGACAACCCGAGATGATCCCGACGCTCCAGGTCAAGATGTTCATCGTTGCCGGCCTGCTCGACGCGGTCCCCATGATCGGCGTGGGTATCGCACTCTATCTCCTCTTCGCCAATCCCTTCATCTCCATCGTTCAGAAAGCCGCGGGCGGTTAAGTCCCACGTTTTTGCATCAGCAGGAGATCAGCGTGGACATCAACGCAACACTAATCGGCCAAGCGATCTGGTTCGCGATCTTCATCTGGTTTACGATGAAATTCGTGTGGCCGCCGCTGCAGAAGGCGATGAGCGATCGCCAGAAACAGATTGCGGATGGCCTTGCCGCCGCCGAGCGCGGCAAGCACGACCTCGAACTTGCCTCGCACCGGGCCGAGGAGATTCTGCGCTCGGCCAAGGTCAAGGCGCAGGAGATCATCGGGCAGGCGGACAAGCGCGCGGCGCAGATCGTCGAGGAAGGCAAGGAGGCCGCGAAACAGGAAGGCGCGAAACTGGTGGCCGGGGCGCAGGCGGAGATAGCGCGCGAGGTCTCCCGCGCGAAGGAAGCCCTGCGTTCGCAGGTGGCCACCCTGGCGCTGTCGGGCGCCTCGAAGATTCTCGAGCGCGAGGTCGACCCGAAGACGCACGCTCAGTTGCTGCAGACGCTGGGCGCCGAGATCTAGGCGGGGCGTGACACATCATGGCTGAACTCGCCACCATCGCTCGTCCCTACGCCGAAGCCGTCTTCGAGCTCGCAAAGCAGGAATCCAAGCTCCCAGAGTGGTCGGAAGCGCTCGCGTTCGCGGCCGCCGTGGCTCGCGACGACCGCATGAAGGCGATGCTGTCGAGCCCGCGCGTGTCGCACGAGCAGAAGCTGGGTCTGCTGTTTTCGACCGCCGGGAGTGGCATGGCCGAAACAGGGAAAAATCTTCTCCGCCTCCTCCTGCGGAACGGGCGCGCCGAGCTACTGCCGGAGATCAGCAGGTTGTATGAGGAGTTGAAGGAGCGCGACGAGGGTGTGGTCGAAGCAAGCGTTACCTCCGCCTTTCCGCTGACCGACGACCAGCTACATGCACTCGTCGCGAAGCTGGAGGGTCGATTCAAGCGCAAGATCGTAGCCCATGCCGCCGTCGCTCCTGAGCTCATCGGCGGCGCGGTGATCCGGGTCGGAGACGAAGTCCTGGACGGTTCCGTCCGCGGCAAGCTGGAAGCGATGGCGGCCGCCCTCACAAAATAGGAGTCACCATGCAGCTAAATCCCTCGGAAATCAGTGAGCTCATCAAGAGCCAGATCCAGAAGCTCGATACCGGCGTCGAAGTTCGAACCGAGGGAACGGTGGTCTCGGTGAGCGACGGCATCTGCCGCATTCACGGACTTGCCGACGTGATGCAGGGGGAGATGCTGGAGTTTCCCGGCAACAGTTTTGGCTTGGCATTGAACCTCGAGCGCGACTCGGTCGGCGCGGTGGTTCTGGGCGACTTCGAGCACATCTCCGAGGGCGACGTCGTGAAGTGTACGGGCCGCATTCTCGAGGTGCCGGTCGGCCCCGAGCTGATCGGCCGGGTCGTCAACCCGATCGGCGAACCGATCGACGGCAAGGGTCCCATTCAGGCAAAGCTCTCCGATCCGATCGAAAAGATCGCGCCTGGCGTGATCTGGCGGAAATCGGTTTCCCAACCGGTCCAGACCGGCCTGAAGGCCATCGACGCCATGGTTCCCATCGGTCGCGGCCAGCGGGAACTGATCATCGGCGACCGCCAGACGGGCAAGACCGCCGTAGCAGTCGATACGATCATCAACCAGAAGGGCAAGGACCTCATCTGCATATACGTCGCGATCGGGCAGAAGGCCTCGTCGATCATGAACGTGGTGAAGAAGCTCGAGGAGCACGGTGCCCTCGACTACACCATCATCGTCGCTGCTTCTGCCTCCGAATCAGCCGCGCTGCAGTACATCGCTCCGTACTCGGGATGCACGATGGGCGAGTACTTCCGCGACCGCGGACAGGACGCGCTCATCATCTACGACGATCTCACGAAACAGGCGTGGGCCTATCGCCAGATCTCGCTGCTGCTGCGCCGTCCGCCCGGGCGCGAGGCCTATCCCGGCGACGTGTTCTATCTCCACAGCCGCCTGCTCGAACGCGCGGCCCGCGTCAACGAGGAATACGTGCAGCGCTTCACCAACGGCGAGGTCAAGGGCAAGACCGGTTCACTCACCGCGCTGCCGATCATCGAGACCCAGGCCGGGGACGTGACGGCCTTCGTGCCCACCAACGTGATTTCGATCACGGACGGCCAGATCTTCCTCGAGACTGACCTCTTCAACGCCGGTATCCGTCCCGCTATCAATGCCGGCATCTCCGTGTCCCGCGTCGGCGGCGCGGCGCAAACCAAGGTGATCAAGAAACTGGGCGGCGGCATTCGTCTCTCGCTCGCCCAGTACCGCGAGCTTGCGGCCTTCGCGCAGTTCGCCTCCGACCTGGACGAGGCCACCCGCAAGCAGCTCGAGCGCGGTCGGCTGTCGACCGAGCTCATGAAGCAGCCCCAGTACGCGCCGCTTTCCGTGGCGGAACAGGCGCTCACGTTGTTCGCGGTAAACCGGGGCTACTACGACGACATCGACGTTAAGAACGCGCTATCCTTCGAGACGGGGCTGAGGGCATTCATCAAGGGCTCCCACGCCGCCCTCTTCGACAAGATCGAGTCCACCAAGGACATGGACGCGGACACGGAAAAGGCGCTCGTCGCGGCCATCGAGGATTTCAAGAAGAACGGCACCTACTGAGGCCACGCCGATGCCTGGCAGCAAGGAAATACGCGTCAAGATCCGAAGCGTTCAGAACACGCGGAAGATCACCAAGGCGATGGAGATGGTCGCGGCCTCCAAGATGCGGAAGGCGCAGGAGCGCATGCGCGCCGCGCGACCCTACGGCGAAAAGATGAGGATGGTGGCTGCGCACATGAGCGGCGCCAATCCGGAGTATCGCCACCCCTTCTTGATCAAGCGCCCCGAGGTCAAGAACGCCGGAGTCATCGTCATCACCTCGGACAAGGGCCTCTGCGGCGGCCTCAATACGAACGTTCTCAGGCTCGCGCTGGCAAGGATCAAGGAGTTCGAAGCGGCCAAGGTAGGCGTGCAGGTATGCGCCATCGGCGGCAAGGGATTCGGGTTTATGCAGCGCATGGGTGCCAATGTCGTGAGCCATGTGGTGGGTTTGGGCGACACGCCACGGCTCGAGCGGCTCATCGGTCCGGTGAAGGTCATGATCGACGCCTTCACGGAAGGCAGGATCGACGCCCTGCACCTGCTCTACACCCGTTTCATCAACACCATGAAGCAGGAGGCGTTTCTTGAGCTGCTGCTGCCCTTGGACGACAGGCTGCTCGGCGAAGGCGAGAAGCGGCATGGGCCGTGGGACTACATCTACGAGCCCGAAGCGAAGAGCGTCGTCGAGTCGGTGCTGGTCCGCTATATCGAAGCGCTGATCTACCAAGCCATCGTGGAAAACTTCGCCTCCGAGCAGAGCGCCCGGATGGTTGCGATGAAGGCGTCCTCGGACAACGCCGGCACCATCATCGACGAGCTCCAGCTCATCTACAACAAGGCCCGGCAAGCTGCGATCACGAAAGAAATCTCGGAGATCGTCGGCGGTGCTGCCGCGATTGCGTCCTAAACATCCAGGCAACAGGAAACGACCATGAGTGAACAGGCTACTACTGGCGCGGCGCAGGAAGGCTCCATAGTCCAGTGCATCGGTGCGGTGATCGACGTCGAATTTCCACCGGGGTCCATGCCGTCAATATACGAAGCGCTCTCGCTCGAAGGTTCGGACCTCATACTGGAAGTGCAGCAGCAGCTCGGTGACGGAGTGGTCCGCACCATCGCCCTCGGTTCGTCGGAGGGCATGCGGCGGGGCATGAAGATCAATCGGACAAACAGCTACATCTCGGTGCCCGTCGGGCCCAAGACCTTGGGTCGCATCATGGACGTGCTGGGACGTCCGATCGACGAAGCGGGACCGATCGGCGCCGCCAAGGTCATGCCGATCCATCGCGCTGCCCCGAAGTTCGAAGATCTTTCCCCGTCCCAGGAACTGCTCGAAACCGGCATCAAGGTGATCGATCTGGTCTGCCCGTTCGCCAAGGGTGGCAAGGTCGGCCTGTTCGGCGGCGCGGGTGTCGGCAAGACCGTGAACATGATGGAGCTCATTCGAAACATTGCCATCGAGCACTCGGGCTACTCGGTGTTCACGGGGGTGGGCGAGCGCACCCGCGAGGGCAACGACTTCTATCACGAGATGAAGGAGTCGAACGTGCTCGACAAGGTGGCCTTGGTCTACGGCCAGATGAACGAACCGCCGGGCAACCGCTTGCGGGTCGCCCTCACCGGGCTCACCATCGCCGAGGATTTCCGCGACGAGGGGCGCGACGTGCTGCTCTTCATCGACAACATCTACCGCTACACCCTGGCGGGAACAGAGGTGTCCGCCCTGCTCGGGCGCATGCCTTCCGCGGTGGGCTATCAGCCCACTCTTGCCCAGGAGATGGGCCAGCTCCAGGAGCGCATTACCTCGACCAAAATCGGCTCCATTACGTCCATCCAGGCCGTCTATGTGCCGGCCGACGATCTTACCGACCCGTCACCCGCGACGACCTTCGGGCACCTCGACGCGACAGTGGTGCTCTCCCGGGATATCGCGTCCTTGGGTATTTACCCGGCCGTCGACCCGCTCGACTCCAGTTCGCGGCAGCTCGATCCGCACGTGGTAGGCGAGGACCACTACAACACCGCGCGCACGGTCCAGCAGACGTTGCAGCGCTACAAGGAGCTGCGGGACATCATCGCCATTCTTGGGATGGATGAACTGTCGGCGGAAGACAAGCTCATTGTGTCCCGCGCCCGCAAGATCCAGCGCTTCCTGTCGCAGCCTTTCTTCGTCGCCGAGGTCTTCACCGGTTCGCCGGGCAAGTTCGTGTCGCTCAAGGACACGATCAAGGGCTTCAAAGGCATCGTCGAAGGGGAATACGATCATTTGCCGGAGCAAGCCTTCTACATGATCGGCGGCATCGAAGAAGCGGTCGAGAAGGCCAAGACGCTGCAATAAGGAAGAGCGGCCATGGCAATCACTATGCACGTCGACGTCGTCAGCGCGGAGGAGTCCATCTTCTCCGGGCCGGTAGAGATGCTGGTCGCGCCCGCGGAAGCGGGAGAGATCGGCATCCTGCCACGGCACACCCCGTTGCTCACCCGCATCCGTCCGGGAGCGGTGCGGCTCAAGCTGCCCATGAAGGACGAGCAGGAGCTGGTCTGGGTGTCGGGCGGCATCCTCGAAGTGCAACCGGACGTGGTCACGGTGCTCGCGGACACGGCTATCCGCGGCCCCGATCTCGACGAGGCCAAGGCCGGCGAAGCGAAGAAGCGGGCCGAGGAAGCCCTCAAGGACCGCTCCGCGGAGATTGACTTTGCCAAGGCCGAGGCGGAGCTGGCCGAGGCCATTGCCCAGCTTGCGGCGATCCAGAAGTTACGCAAGGTCCAGCGGTAACGCATCCCACGAGCGGCACCCGCTCGGCCGCGTTTCCGTCCTGCGGCTCGCCTGCGGCTAGAATGCGTCCATGCCGCAGTCAGTCGATCGAAATCCCGCCCCCGCCGCCGTGACCGCCCCCCTCGACGTGGTGATTCTCGCCGCGGGCAAGGGACGGCGGATGCACTCGGAGCGGCCGAAGGTCCTCCACCGGCTGGGCGGCCGGTGCCTCGTTCAGCATGTGATCGATTCCGCGCGGGCCTTGGGCGCCCGGCGTATCTGCGTCGTCTACGGTCACGGCGGCGAGGAGGTGCGAGCGTCCCTTGCCGCTGCCGATCTTGGCTTCGCCCTCCAGGAGCCGCAGCTCGGAACGGGGCACGCGGTGCTGCAGGCCCTGCCTCACTTTGGCGGCGACGGTCGGGTGCTGGTGCTCTACGGCGACGTCCCGCTGACCCGCCTCACGACGTTGCAGCGGCTCGTTGCCGGGGATCCCGATGCCGTCCAGATCGTCACGGCGACGCTGCCGGAGCCGACCGGCTACGGCCGCATCGTCCGCGACGCGGCCGGACGCGTACTCCGGATTGTCGAGGAAGGCGACGCGACACCGGCGGAGCGCGCCCTGAAAGAAGTCAACACGGGCATCATGGTGGTCCCGGCGGCAAGGCTCGCCGGGTGGCTGGGGCTCTTGAGCAACGACAACGCCCAGCGCGAGTATTACCTTACCGACGTGGTTGCGCACGCCATGCGAGACGCGGTGCGGGTGATCGCGGTTCAGCCGGAGGCGGTCTGGGAGACGCTGGGCGTGAACAGCAAGGCCGACCTCGCCACGCTCGAGCGCATCTACCAGCGCCAGCGAGCGGACGACCTGCTCGCACGCGGCGTGACGCTGGCCGACCCGGCGCGCATCGATATCCGCGGGACACTCGAGTGCGGTACCGACGTGACGATCGACGTCAACTGCGTGTTCGAAGGCGACGTTCGTCTCGGCGATGGCGTTGCCGTCGGCGCGAGCTGCGTGCTGCGCGACATCACGGTCGGAGCCGGCACGGTCATCGCTGCCTTCTCGCACCTGGAAGAGGCCGCGATCGGGGAAGCCTGCCGCATCGGCCCCTACGCGCGAATGCGGCCCGGCACCCGAATTGCCGCGCACGTCCACATCGGAAACTTCGTTGAAGTGAAGAACAGCATCATCCACGAGGGATCCAAGGCGAATCACCTCGCTTACGTGGGCGATACCGAAGTCGGGCGCAACGTGAATATCGGCGCGGGGACGATCGTCTGCAATTACGACGGTGCCAACAAGCACAAGACGATCATCGAAGACGACGTCTTCATCGGCTCCGACACACAACTGGTGGCACCTGTGCGCGTCGGAGAAGGCGCGACGATCGGGGCGGGCACGACCGTCACGCGCGATGTCCCTCCGGGTATGCTCGCTATCTCCCGGACGAAACAGCTCGCCATCGAAGGATGGAAACGGCCGCGCAAGAAGCCGAAGGGCGAGCGCTGAGGGGGCACCGTCTAGTCGCTACAAGCTCTGCGCTTGGCTTTTCTCCTTAACCTCTAAAGAGTTCCTAACATGTGCGGGATCGTTGGTGCCATCGCGCGCCGTGACGTTGTGCCCTCCCTGCTAGAGGGACTGAAGCGCCTCGAGTACCGCGGCTATGATTCGGCGGGGCTGGCCGTTCTGAAGCCGCGGCTCGAGCGTTTGCGGGTCACGGGCCGCGTTGCCGAACTGACCGAGCTGGCGCAACGGAATCGCTTCAGCGGCACCATCGGTATCGCCCACACCCGCTGGGCAACACACGGCGCGCCGTCAGAGCGCAACGCGCACCCGCACGTGAGCGGCGGCGTGGCCGTCGTCCACAACGGCATCATCGAGAACCACGAGGCCTTGCGCTCGATGCTGCAGTCCCTGGGGCATGTCTTTCTGTCCGACACCGACACCGAAGTGATCGCTCACCTGATCCACGAAAAGCTGCGGCACGACGGCGACCTTCTCGCCGCCACCTGCACCGCTATCGCGGAGTTGGAGGGAGCGTACGCCATCGCGGTGCTGAGCGAGGCCGATCAGGAGCGGGTGATCGTGGCCCGTAACGGGGCGCCCCTGCTACTTGGGCTGGGGGAGGACCAGAACTTCGCCGCCTCGGATGTCTCGGCGCTCCTGCACGTGACGCAGCGCGTGGTCTACCTGGAGGACGGGGACGTCGCGGAGCTTGGTGTGGAGGGCGTCCGCGTGTTCGATGCGACGCAGCGAGAAGTCGCGCGGCCGGTGCACGTAAGCCAACTCACGTCCGCGGCAATCGAGCTCGGACCCTACCGCCACTTCATGCAGAAGGAGATCTTCGAGCAACCCGGAGCCATAGCGAACACGCTGGAGATGGTGCTGAACGCGAGCTCGATCTCGCCCCAGCTCTTCGGTGCCGAAGCGCAGTCTGTTCTCGCGCAGGCGGACGCCGTCCTGATCCTCGCGTGCGGGACCAGCTACCACGCGGGTCTGGTGGCGCGCTACTGGATCGAAGCGCTCGCCGGCATCCCCTGCACCGTGGAGATCGCGAGCGAGTATCGGTACCGCAAGTCGGTACCCAATCCGCGTCAAGTCGTGATTACCGTCTCCCAGTCCGGTGAGACGGCCGACACCATCGCCGCGCTGGAGCATGCGAAGGCCTTGGGCCATCGGCATTCGATCGCGATCTGCAATGTCCCCGAAAGCGCGCTCATCCGCCAGTCGGACCTTCGTTTCCTGACCCGTGCAGGCCCCGAGATCGGTGTCGCGTCCACCAAGGCGTTCACGACCCAGCTCGCGGTGCTGGTGCTGTTCGCGATGGTGCTGGCGAAGCTCCGCGGGCGCCTGCTACCCGACCGGGAACGCGAGATGATTGCAGCCCTGCGTCACCTCCCCGCGGCGATTCAGCACGTGCTGGGCGTGGAGGCGGAAGTTACGGCTTGGGCCGAGCGGTTCGCCGAGAAGGAACACGCGCTCTTTCTGGGCCGCGGCATTCACTATCCGATCGCGATGGAAGGGGCGCTCAAGCTGAAAGAGATTTCCTACATCCACGCGGAGGCCTATCCGGCCGGGGAGCTCAAGCATGGACCGCTCGCCCTGGTGGACAAGGCCATGCCCGTTATCGCCATCGCGCCCAACGATGCGCTGCTGGAGAAGCTGAAGTCGAACCTGCAGGAGGTGCGGGCGCGCGGTGGCGAGCTTTATGTCTTCGCGGATCAGGGCTCACGCGTGACCGAGGGCGATGGTCTGCACGTGATCCGCCTGACCGACCATGCCGGCTTCCTGTCGCCGATTCTCCACACCGTCCCGCTGCAACTGCTTGCGTATCACGCGGCCCTGCATAAAGGCACCGATGTGGACAAGCCCCGCAACCTGGCGAAATCAGTCACGGTCGAGTGACGCGCGGGCCGACCCAGGTAGCCGCCGACTACAGTTTGTCCAGGGTGCTGAAGACGAGCTTTGCGTGTAGAGGCAGGACCATCGTCGGATGGCCATTCAATCCCTTGGCCTCCTTGCGCACGTGGATGACTTTCGCGGCACGCGGCCCGACAAGGTTTTTCGCCTCCTGCACGGCAAAGGCATCGTCGCCGTTGACGATGAAGACGTCCGCGGTCGAGCGTTCCTCGCTCGGCGCGACGCGATACTTGTGGGCGCGCCCGGCGGAGAGCTTCGCGAGGCTCTTGATCAGAACGAGATTGTGATTGCTAAGTCCCACCAGCGCGAGCACGCAAGTGCCGTCTGCGTCCATGAATGCCTCCTCTTCGCCGTTCGGTGCGACGCAGCCTAGACACGCACCAGGACTTGCCGCAGGGCGGGAGGCCGAAGCAAGGGTCGGACCTTTCTTCCCTTCGCTCAACGAGAAAACGTGTTCGGCAGGTCGAGGAGCTTGGTCTCGACGATGCCCCGGGAACACCTCGCGGCTTCTGGCACCTAGCTTTTCTTGCCCGCGGCTTCCTTGCGCGCCATTTCGATCAGCTGATCCACCACCTGGAAGAACCGGTCGAAGCCACCCGTCATGGACGGTGAAGTGATGTACTTGCCCGCGACCGCGATCGAAGGCGTGCCCTTGACCTGGTAGTCGCGGGTGATCTGGACCGCGCGCTGGACGTTGTTTTGCACCGCGAACGAGCGATAGGCCTCGCTGAATTTCACCGGGTCGACGCCCTGTTGGCCTATCCATTTGCTCATCATGGCCTCGTCGGAAAGGCCCAGGCCCTCGTCGTGCACGGCGGCGTAAACCTTGTCGCTCAACTTTGGAAGCAGCCCCATCGCGTCCAAAGCAAAGTAAGTCCTGGTGAGCGGAATCCAGTTCTCGCGAAACACTGCGGGCTGTTGCCGGAACTCGACATCGGACGGCTTGCGCTTGAGCCAGTTCTTGAGCGCGGGTTCGAGGTCGTAGCAGTGCGGGCAGCCGTAGTAGAAGAACTCCACCACCTCGATCTTCTTCGAGCCATCACCCGGCTGCGGCGGCACGATGAGGCGGTAGTCCTTGTCGAGCACAGGCGGGTCCGCGACCGCGAGCCCGCTCGTGAACGCCCCGATGAGCAGCGCCAGCAACAGGCGCCACCCCATGCGATTGATCGATGCCATTTCCGTTCTCCGATCCGATCTGTCGGTAGAGACGCGCCGCCGCTATCGCGCCGGGCCCTCGCTCACCTTCACCGGCGTCGATTGCACGCCATTCTCTTTCAATGCGGTCCGCACCTTGTTGAGCTCGTCGACCGACCCGAACGGACCCACGCGCACGCGATGGAGCATGCCTTTGTCGGGGATCGCCGCGGTCTGAATGCTGGCCTCCATCCCCATCAGCGCCAGGCGCGCCTTCATGTTGTCGGCGTCTGCCGCATTCTGAAACGCCCCAGCTTGCAGAAAGTAAACCTCCTTGGAGGGCGTACCGGCCGATTTCTGCTCGGCCCGTTTCAGATCGCGGTCGGAGAGCGGCTCCTCCGCACCCGGAAGTATCTTGTAGAAATCGAAGCGCGGCTTGTTCTCGTCCGCTTTGGCGATCTTCGGATCTGCCGGAGCAGCGGGCTTGACCGCCACCTTGGTGTCGGGCTTGGGCGAGGGCTCGACACGGGCGGTTTCCGGCTTCGCATTTTCGGACCGCGTCGCGGCGGCCCCGTTCGCCTTCTGCGCGAATGGATTCGGCATCTTGTTCACGTACCACGCGACTGCGAAGGCGATGGCAAGCCCGATCACGAGACCGGAAAAGAGACCCACCAGGAGCGACATCCAGCTCGCGCCCTTGCTGCGTCGTGCCGGCTTCTCTTTGGCGTCGCGGGTCACCTTTGATCTCCCTACATCTTGTCCGGCGCGGTCACGCCCAGCAACGCGAGACCATTCGCGAGCACCTGACGCACTGACGCGACCAGGGCGAGCCTCGCATCCCGCACCTCTTGCTCCGACACCAGGAAATGCGTGGCGTTGTAGTAGCTGTGAAACTCACCCGCGAGATCCTTGAGATAAAAGGCGATGTAGTGCGGGGCGAAGTCGTGCGCCGCGCCTTCCACCGTTTCCGGATACTCCATCAGCCGCCGCAGCAGTCCGAGCTCCGCATCCGTCGCGAGCGGCGCGAGATCCGCCTCGAGCAGCGCTGCCGGATCGCCGCCCCACTGCGCCAGCACGCTGCAGATGCGGGCATGCGCGTACTGGATGTAGTAGACCGGGTTCTCGTTGCTCTGCGACTTGGCGAGATCGAGGTCGAAGTCGAGGTGTTGGTCGCTCTTGCGCAGCACGTAGAAGAAGCGCGCGGCATCGTTGCCCACTTCGCTGCGCAGCTCGCGCAGGGTGACGAACTCGCCGCTGCGCGTCGACATCTGCACCTTCCTGCCCGCCCGGTAGAGCACGGCAAACTGCACCAGCGCCACTTCGAACCGGTTCGCGTCGAGGCCGAGCGCCTGGATCGCGCCCTGCACTCGCGATACGTAGCCGTGGTGATCGGCGCCCAGAATGTCGACCACGCGCTCGAAGCCGCGTTCGAACTTGTCGAGGTGGTAGGCGATGTCGGACGCGAAGTAGGTGTAGTGACCATTCTCGCGCTGGACCACCCGATCCTTCTCGTCGCCGTAGGCGGTGCTCTTGAACCAGCGGGCGCCATCCTTGAGGTAGATATGTCCGCGTTCCTCGAGCGTCCTGACGCTGCGCTCGATCAAGCCCCTGTCATGGAGCGAGCGCTCCGAAAACCACTGGTCGAAGTGCACGCCGAACTCGAGCAGGTCGTCCCGGCAGTCCCCGAGCTGCGCCGCGAGCACGAAGTCGTGGAAGTAGGCGAAATCTTCCCGGAGTGCTTCCTTCGCGCGGGCGATGAGCCAGTCGAGGTGCGCTTCGGGATCTTCATGATCCCCGGATGCGCCCTTCCCCCAGAGCTCCGGCTCGCGCACGTAGCGGGCACCGTGCAGCGCGTGCACTTGGCGCGCCATGTCGCGCACGTAGTCGCCGCAGTATGCGTTGGCAGGAAAGAGGACGCCGACGCCGCACAGTTCGAGGTAGCGCAGCCACGCGGACAGGGCGAGGATGTCCATCTGCCGGCCCGCATCGTTGACGTAGTACTCGCGCGCGACACGGTAGCCCGCGGCATCGAGAACATTCGCGAGGCTCGCGCCGAAGGCAGCGCCGCGCCCATGGCCGACATGCAGCGGCCCGGTCGGATTCGCCGAAACGAATTCGAGCAGTACGCGCTGTCCCTGGCCATAGTCGCTGCGTCCGAAAGCGCCGCCGGCGTTCAGTACGTGGCGGACGACCTGTTGCTTCGCGCTCGGGCGCAGCACCAAGTTGATGAATCCCGCACCCGCGACTTCCGCCCGCAGCACGTGCGGCGACGCGGGCAGCGCGGTGAGCAGGGACTGCGCGAGATCGCGGGGACTGCGTCGCATCGCCTTCGCGAGCTGCAGGGCCAGATTGCAGGCATAGTCACCATGACTCGCCTGTTTCGGACGCTCGAGGACGATAGTCGGAGTCACTCCCTCCGGATTCAACTGTGCGTGAGCGGCGCGAAACAACTCGGCGAGATGCGACTTCAAGTCGGGAAATACGGGCTCGTTCATGGGGCGGAAAGCGAAGAGGCTGCATTATACCCATATCGCCGGATGAGCCCCGGGAGCGGGAGAGATCACAAGTCCAGCGGGTCCACGTCCACCGTCCAGCGCACACCTCGGCCAGCGAGCGGGCCGAGCGACGGGCACCAGGCAGCGAGAAAACCCTGCAGGCGCGAGCGCCGCGGCGACTGCACGAGCAACTGAGCGCGGTCGAGACCGGCGACCCGGGAGCGCGCCGCGGCGACCGGATCGTAGATCTGAACCGGAAGCGCGAGCGCACGCGCGGCCCGCGCCGCGCGCTCGAGAAAATCGAACACGACCTCGCGCCGCGCCGCCTCGGCGCGCAGCAACGCCTGGTGCGCGGCGGGGGGAAAGCCAGCACGTTGCCGCTCCGCGAGCTGGATGCGGGCGAAGCCGTCGTAGTCCTGCGCGAGCAACGCCTGATACAGCGGGTGATGCGGAAACTCGGTCTGGAGCAGGACGTGGCCGGCGCGTGCGGCGCGCCCGGCTCGACCAGCCACCTGCATGAGCTGGGCGAAGAGCCGCTCGGCAGCGCGGAAATCGGCGCTGAAGAGCGCACTGTCCGCGTTTAGCACGATGACCAGCGTGAGCCCGGGGAAGTCATGGCCTTTCGCCAGCATCTGGGTGCCGACCAGCACGTCCACCTGGTTGCCCGTGATCGCGGCCCGCATGTCCTCCCATGCCTGCCGGGCGCGCGTCGTATCGCGATCCACCCGCAGCACGCGGGCGCCGGCAAAGCGGGTGCCGATGAAGCGCTCCACGCGCTGCGTCCCGTGGCCGACCGGCGCGAGATCCTGGTTGCCGCACGCCACGCACGCAACGGGCAGCATTTCGCGATGGCCGCACAGGTGACAGACGAGTCTTTGGTCCTGGAGGTGCACCACGAGCCGCGACGAACACCGTGGGCAGCCCGCGATCCAGTGACAGGCGCGGCAGTGGAGAACCGGTGCGTAGCCGCGGCGGTTGATGAACACGAGCGTCTGCTCGCCGCGCGCCAGTCTCCCCGCCAGCGCGTCGAGCGCCTGCGCGCTCATGCCCTCGGCGAGACGCTCGCGGTTGGTGTCCACGAGATCGATGGCGGGCGGCTTCCCGCTCGCGCGGGCGGTGAGGCGCAGCAGCCCATAGCGTCCGGACAGCGCCTGCGAGTAGGTCTCGAGCGCAGGCGTGGCCGATCCGAGCACGACCGGCACGTCGTTCTGCTTGGCGCGCATGATCGCGACATCGCGCGCGGAGTAGCGCAAGCCCTCCTGCTGCTTGAAGGAGCCGTCATGCTCCTCGTCGACCACGATCACGCCGAGGCGCGGCAGAGGCGTGAAGACGGCGAGGCGGGTGCCGAGCACGATGTCCGCCTCGCCGCGCTGGGCGATCGCCCAGTTGCGCGCGCGCTCGCCGTCCGCGAGCCCGCTGTGGAGAGACACGAGGCGAGCAGCGTTGGCACGGCGGCGGACGAAGGCCTCCAACTGCGGCGTGAGATTGATCTCCGGCACGAGATAAAGCACCTGCCGGCCGCGTGCGAGCATCTGCTCCATCACGCGGAGGTAAACCTCGGTTTTCCCGCTCCCGGTGACGCCCTGAAGCAGCCACACCCGAAAGCCGGGGCCGGCTGAGGCTATCGCAGAGCGGGCATGCTCCTGCTCCGACGTGAGCTGCGGGCGTAACGCCGGCTCGGCGGGTGCAGGTCGCTCTTCCTCCGCGGCAAAGAGGAAAGCCTCGTCGACCAGTCCCGCAGTCTTCAGGTCGCGCAGCACCGTGGTCACGCGCGGCCCCAGATCCCGCAGCGCGGCGCTGGCGAGCCGACCCTGTGCAGCCAGGCGCTCGAGGATGCTCCACCTGAGCGATGGCCGCGCTGGCGCGCCGGCCCGTACCTGTTCGCGCCCCGCCCCCGACAGGTCATACACCTTGACGAGGTGGGACGAGAAGGCCCGGACCGACCGCAGCCGTGCAGGGAGGGCGCGGAGTGTGGTTTCGCCGATCGGATAGTGGTAATAGCGGGCGCAGAAATCGACGAGCCGCAGCGTGGAATCGTCCAGGGGGGGCAAATCGGTGAACACCCGTGTGACCGGCTTCAAGCGCCGCTCGGGGACCGCGCTGGCAGGGGCGAGCGCGCGCAGGACTCCGACGGTCTGGCGGCGTCCGAACGGCACCAGCACCCGGCGCCCGATGTCGTGCGGCGTCGCCGGTCCTGGGAGGTAGTCGAACAGGGTGTCGACGGGAACGTCTACCGCAACTCGAGCAATGTCCATGGCGCCGTGATGATGCTCGAATCGGGCAGCCGCGTCACTGGGGCATTGCTGTGGATAACTCTGTGGGAAAACGCGTTGCGCGGCGAGAATGTGCGACCCGGTTACGGGTGGGGGTATCGCTCTCAAACGGGGAGAAAAAGCTATTTGTGCCAGACCTTTGCTTGCGAACACCCCAACCTGCCGAGGGCGTGCGGTCACTTCGACCCATGTCAGATTTCGCTGTGCATGACTTCATCGCCCGAGGGCCTGTCCGACCACTCTTTCAGTGATAGCGGGCGCTCACCTCGTGGACGACGTCAACCAATGCCGCCACGTTTTCGGGGGGCGTGAACTGCGAGACGCCGTGTCCCAGATTGAAGACATGGCCAGTCCCGCTGCCGAAGGCGGCCAGGACCTGCTCCGCTTCCCGCCGCACTGCCTCGGGGGTGGAGAGGAGCACCGCCGGGTCGAGGTTGCCTTGCAGGGCGACACGGTTGCCCACCCGCCGTCGTGCCGCGCCGATATCCATTGTCCAGTCCAGTCCGATCGCGTCCGACCCGCACTCGGCAAGACTCTCGAGCCACAGGCCCCCGCCCTTCGTGAACAGGATACTCGGCACCCGCGCGCCTCCGTGTTCTTTCTTGAGCCCGTCCACCACGCGCTTGAGGTAGGCGAGCGAAAAGGCGTGGAAGGCCGCATGAGAGAGGACGCCGCCCCAGGTGTCGAACAGCATCACTGCCTGCGCACCTCGTTCGATTTGCGCATTCAGGTACGCGGTGACGGCAGCCGCGGTGACGTCGAGGATGCGGTGGAGGAGCTCGGGTCGACCGTAGAGCATCCGCTTCAGGTTGTGGAAATCGCTGCTGCCCCCGCCCTCGACCATGTAGCAGGCGAGCGTGAAGGGGCTGCCGGAGAACCCGATCAGGGGCACCTCGTTGTCCAGGGCGCGCCGCACCTGGGAAACGGCATCCAGGACGTAGCCGAGCTGGGAATCGATGTCCGGGACAGTGAGATCGCGGATCTCCCATTCGTCCCTGAGTGGGCGTTCGAGCTTCGGCCCCTCGCCCTCTTCGAAGTAGAGGCCCAGCCCCATCGCGTCGGGAATGGTGAGGATGTCGGAAAAGACGATTGCCGCATCGAGCGGAAAACGGGCGAGCGGCTGCAGGGTCACCTCGGTGGCAAGGTCTGGATTCCGGCAGAGATCGAGAAAACTGCCAGCCCGCGCGCGCGTCTGGTTGTATTCGGGCAGGTAACGGCCCGCCTGACGCATGATCCATATCGGCGTATAGGGTGTCGGCTCTCGCAGCAGGGCGCGCAGGAAGGTGTCGTTCTTGGGTCGTGTCATCGGGAGCCTCAAGCAAAAGGACGCGCCAAGGCGCGTCCTATTTGGTGAATGGCACTGAGCGTGTTAGCGCGGTAACTCGGAGGTTCCCATGAGGAATTCATCCACCGCGCGCGCGCACTGGCGCCCCTCGCGGATGGCCCAGACCACCAGCGACTGGCCGCGGCGCATGTCGCCGGCCGCGAAAACCTTCGCCACCGAGGTCTGATAGCTGCCCGCACCGTCGACGGCAGCCTTGACGTTGCCGCGGCCGTCGTACGCGACACCCAGTTCGTCCAGCATGCCGGTGTGCACGGGGTGCAAATAGCCCATCGCGAGCAGCACGAGATCGGCTGGGAGCTCGAACTCCGAGCTCGGCACCTCCACCATCTTCATCTGTCCTTTGTCGTCCTTCATCCACTCTACGCGCGCCGCGACGAGAGCCTTCACTTTGCCGCTCTCGCCGCGGAAGGCCTTGGTCGTGACCGCCCAGTCACGATCACACCCTTCTTCGTGCGACGAGGAGGTGCGCAGCTTGAGCGGCCAGTACGGCCACGTGAGCGGCTTGTTCTCCTGCTCCGGGGGTTGCGGCAGGAGCTCGAACTGGGTCACTGATTTCGCGCCCTGTCGGTTGGATGTCCCCACGCAGTCGGAACCGGTGTCACCGCCGCCGATCACGATGACGTGCTTATCCTTGGCGGACAGCGTCGGCACCCCGGAGTCTCCGGCTACCCGCTTGTTCTGGAGCGGGAGGAAGTCCATCGCGAAGTGGATGCCGTCGAGATCGCGTCCGGGTCCGTTAAGGTCCCGCGGCTGCTCGGAGCCGCCGGAGACCACCACGGCGTCGAAGTCGGCCAGCAGGGTCGCCCCGGCGACATTGACACCGACATGCTGACTCACGCGGAACTCCACGCCTTCCGCCTGCATCTGTTCGGTGCGGCGGTCGATGTGATGCTTTTCCATCTTGAAGTCGGGAATGCCGTAGCGGAGCAAGCCGCCGATGCGGTCGTTCTTCTCGAATACGACGACCTCGTGGCCCGCGCGTGCGAGCTGCTGCGCACAGGCGAGCCCAGCCGGTCCGGAGCCCACCACGGCGACCCGCTTTCCGGTCCGGTGTTTGGGCGGCTGCGGCACCACCCACCCCATCTCCCAGCCCTTGTCGATGATGGCGTGCTCGATCGACTTGATGCCGACCGGATCGTTGTTGATGTTGAGGGTGCAGGCCGCCTCGCAGGGCGCCGGACAGACGCGACCGGTGAACTCCGGGAAGTTGTTGGTGGAGTGCAGCGTGTCCAGCGCTTCCTTCCAGTTCTGCCGGAAGACGAGGTCGTTCCAGTCCGGGATGATGTTGTTGACCGGGCAGCCGCTCATGCAGAACGGAATCCCGCAGTCCATGCAGCGCGCGCCCTGGACGCCTGCTTCCTTGTCGGTGAGGTGGTGGACGAACTCCCGATAGTGCCGGACGCGTTCGCCGGGCGGATCGGCTGCTTCCTGCAGCCGCTCGAACTCCATGAATCCCGTTATCTTGCCCATACCCTCTCATCCAAAAGAGATTTCTCGGACCCCGGTCCGGCAATGTAGCCGGCCTAAGCGGCGAGCTTTCGACCTTTCGCTGCAAGCTCGCCGAGCGCGCGCCGGTACTCGTGCGGAAATACCTTCACGAACCGGGGCCGGAACTCGTTCCAGTGCTCGAGCACCCGCTTCGCCAACGCGCTTCCCGTATATCGCAGGTGAGCGGCCAGCAAGCCCTTGACGATGGACTCGTCCGAGCGGCCCATGTGCCAGATCTCGGGTGCGACTTTGCCTTCCTGCTCACCTTCCGGCAGCACGGGCTCCAATTGGACCATGGTGGTGTTGCAGCGATCCTTGAATGAACCGTCGACGTCGAGGACGTAGGCGATTCCGCCGGACATGCCCGCCGCGAAGTTGCGCCCGGTCATGCCGATCACGACCACGGTACCGCCGGTCATGTACTCGCAGCCGTGGTCGCCGACGCCCTCGACCACGGCCTGAGCGCCGGAGTTACGCACCGCGAAACGCTCGCCGGCGACGCCCCGGAAGTACGCCTCGCCGGTGATGGCGCCATACATGACCGTGTTGCCCACGATGATGTTTTCCCGCGGCACGCCGCGAAACTTCGGTGACGGCTGCACGATGATGCGCCCACCCGAGAGTCCCTTGCCGACGTAGTCGTTGCCTTCGCCGATGAGGTCGAGCGTGATGCCGTGCGCGAGGAAAGCCCCGAAACTCTGACCCGCGGAACCGGCCAATTTGATGTGGATGGTGTCGTCGGGGAGACCCTTGTGACCGTGGCGCCGCGCGATCTCCGACGACAGCATGGTGCCGACCGTTCGGTTGACGTTACGGATGGGCATTTCGATCGACACCCGCTCGCCGCGCTGGATCGCACCGTGCGCGAGCTCGATCAAGCGGTGATCGAGCGCCCGGTCCAGTCCGTGATCCTGCGTCTCGGAGTTGAAACGCGCGACCTCCGGCGGCATCGATGGCATGTAGAAGATGCGCGAGAAATCCAGGCCCTTCGCCTTCCAGTGCGCAATCCCTTGCTTCATGTCGAGAAGATCGCTGCGGCCGATCAGATCGTCGAACCGACGGATGCCGAGCTGGGCCATGTACTCGCGCACCTCCTCCGCCACGAAGAAGAAATAGTTCACCACGTGCTCGGGTTGCCCCGAGAATTTCTTGCGCAACTCGGGATCCTGCGTCGCCACACCCACCGGGCAGGTGTTGAGATGGCACTTGCGCATCATGATGCAACCCTGCACCACGAGCGGCGCAGTGGCAAAACCGAACTCGTCCGCCCCGAGCAAGGCGCCGATGAGCACGTCGCGGCCGGTCTTCATCTGGCCATCTACCTGCACCGCGATACGGCCACGCAGACGGTTCAGCACCAGCGTCTGCTGCGTTTCGGCCAGGCCCAGCTCCCAGGGCGTGCCCGCATGCTTGATCGACGACCAGGGGCTGGCACCCGTGCCACCGTCATGGCCGGCGATCGTGACGTGATCGGCCTTCGCTTTGGAGACGCCCGCCGCGACCGTGCCGACGCCGATCTCGGAGACCAGCTTGACGCTGATCGACGCGCGCGGATTCGCGTTCTTGAGATCGTGAATGAGCTGCGCCAGGTCCTCGATCGAATAGATGTCGTGGTGCGGTGGTGGGGAAATGAGGGCGACACCGGGCACCGAGAAACGCAGTTCGGCGATGTACTCGGAGACCTTGTGACCGGGAAGCTGACCCCCCTCACCGGGTTTCGCGCCCTGCGCCATCTTGATCTGAATCTGATCGGCGCTCGACAGATATTCGGCGGTGACGCCGAATCGGCCGGACGCGACCTGCTTGATCCTGGAGCGCAGCGAGTCGCCTTCCTGCAACGGGAGGTCGCGCATGATGCGATCCCTGCCGAGCTTAGCCCCGAGCGTTTCACCGGCCTTCACCGGCACATAGCGCCGCGGGTCCTCGCCGCCTTCGCCGGTATTCGACTTGCCACCGATACGGTTCATCGCGATCGCGAGCGAGGTATGCGCCTCGGTCGAGATCGAACCGAGCGACATCGCACCGGTGGCAAAGCGCCGGACGATGTCCTTGGCAGGTTCCACCTCGTCCAGCGGGATCGCCCTCGACGGATCGATCCTGATCTCGAACAGGCCGCGCAGCGTCATGTGCCGGCGCGACTGGTCGTTGATGATCTGCGCATACTCCCGATAGGTCGACGCACTGTTGGTGCGCGTCGAGTGCTGTAGCTTCGCGATCGCGTCCGGCGTCCACATGTGCTCCTCGCCGCGTACCCGGAAGGCATACTCGCCACCGGCATCGAGCGAGCGCGCGAGCACCGGATCGTCGCTGAAGGCGGCCCGGTGCACCTGGATCGCTTCCTCGGCGACTTCGAATACGCCGATGCCTTCGACCGTCGAGGTGGTGCCGGTGAAGTACTTGTCGACCAGGGCATGCGACAGCCCGACCGCCTCGAAGATCTGCGCGCCGGTGTACGACATGTAGGTCGAGATGCCCATCTTGGACATGACCTTCATCAGCCCCTTGCCGATCGCCTTGATGTAGTGCGCGATGCCCTTCTCGCCGCGGTATTCGGGCAGGATGAACTCGCTGTCGGCATGCAGGATCGTCTCGAGCGCGAGGTACGGATGCACCGCCTCGGCGCCGTAGCCCGCAAGCAGCGCGAAGTGATGCACCTCGCGCGCGGAACCGGTCTCGACGACGAGGCCGGCCGAGGTGCGCAGTCCCTTGCCCACCAGGTGCTGATGGATCGCGGACAGCGCGAGCAGCGCCGGGATCGCGACCCGCTCCGCGCTCACGTTGCGGTCGGACACGATCAGAATCTGGTAACCGGAACGCACGGAGTCCTCGGCCTGCGCACACAAACTGGCGAGGCGCGCCTCAATCGCCCAGCTGCCCCACGCGACCGGATAGGTGATGTCGATCTCGCAGGACTTGAACTTGCCCCCCGTGTAGCGTTCGATATGCCGGATCGTCTGCAACTGATCGAAGTTGAGCACGGGCTGGCTCACTTCGAAGCGGATCGGCGGATTGCTCTCGTCGACGCCCAACAGGTTCGGCTTCGGTCCGATGAAGGACACGAGCGACATCACCAGATCCTCGCGAATCGGGTCGATCGGCGGATTGGTGACCTGGGCGAAGAGCTGCTTGAAGTAGTGGTAAAGCGGCTTGCTCTTGTCCGACAACACGGCGAGCGGGCTATCGTTGCCCATGGAGCCGATCGCTTCTTCGCCATCCTTGGCCATCGGGCCGAAAATGTACTTGAGGTCCTCCTGCGTGTAGCCGAATGCCTGCTGCCGATCGAGCAGTGGCACAGCACTTTGCTCGCGGGCTTCCGACGGCGCCGGCAGGTCGTCCAGCTTGATACGGATGCGCCCGATCCACTCACGATAGGGCTTGGCGTTCGCGAGGGAGTCCTTGAGCTCCTTGTCGTCGATGATCCGCCCGGCCTCGAGATCGACCATGAACATCTTGCCGGGCTGGAGTCGCCACTTCTTGATGATTCTCTCCTCCGCTATCGGCAGCACGCCGGTCTCGGAGGCCATCACGACCATGTCGTCGTCGGTGACGAGATAGCGCGCCGGACGCAGGCCGTTGCGATCGAGCGTGGCGCCGATCTGGCGCCCGTCGGTGAACGCGACGGCGGCGGGACCATCCCACGGCTCCATCATCGCCGCGTGATACTCATAGAACGCACGGCGGTTGGGATCCATCAACGTGTGCTTCTCCCACGCCTCGGGGATCAGCATCATCATCGCGTGCGCGATCGAGTAACCGCTCATCACGAGCATTTCGAGCGCGTTGTCAAAGGACGCGGAATCCGATTGACCCGGGTAGATCAGCGGCCACAGCTTGTCGAGATCCTTGCCGAGCACCGGCGACGAGATGGCACGCTGGCGGGCGCGAACCCAGTTCACGTTGCCACGCAGGGTGTTGATCTCGCCGTTGTGCGCGATCATCCGGAACGGATGTGCGAGGTCCCACGTCGGGAACGTGTTGGTCGAAAACCGCTGGTGCACGAGCGCGAGAGCCGACACCACCGCCGGGTCTTGCAGATCCTTGTAGTAGCTCCCGACCTGGTTGGCGAGCAGCATGCCCTTGTAGACGATGGTGCGCGCCGACATCGAAGGCACGTAGAACTCCTTCCCGTGCGCGAGGTGCAGCGCGCGGATGGCGTGGCCGGCCGACTTGCGGATGATGTAGAGCTTGCGCTCGAGCGCATCTGTGACGGTGACGCCCGGGCCGCGCCCGATGAAGACCTGCCGGATGACCGGTTCGATCTTCTTGACCGACTCGCCGAGACCGGTGTTGTCACGCGGCACGTCGCGCCAGCCGAGCAGAATCTGCCCCTCGGCCTTGATCGCGCGCGCGATCTCGTCCTCGCAGGCGAGCCGCGACGCTGGCTCCTGCGGCAGGAAGGTCATGCCGACGCCATACTCGCCGAGTGGCGGCAGCGCCACTCCCTGCTTTGCCATCTCGGTCCGGAAAAACTGGTCCGGCAGCTGGATCAGAATGCCGGCACCGTCGCCGGCGAGCGGATCCGCGCCCACTGCGCCGCGATGGGTGAGGTTCTTCAGGATCTGCAAGCCCTGCTCGATGATCTCGTGGGATTTCGAGCCCTTGATATGCGCGACAAAGCCGACGCCGCAAGCGTCGTGTTCGTTCCGGGGATCGTACAGGCCTTGCCGGGGGGGAATGAATTCGTTCACGGGCGACCTCGCATTAGAGTCAAGCCTGTCTCCACGCCGCAACTTAAAAAACGTCGGATCGATTCACGACGCAAAGCGGAAAATTCGGCGCGAGGGGTGGGAAGTGTATCCCGATCGCCCCCCGCCTTCAACCGTGACAAGCCCATGAAAACTCGGCGTTCCCCGGAACCATGCCCGAGCGTGCCGCGGCGCGGCGGCGGGTGCACCGCATTGCAGCACGGGCGCACCAAAACGGATCACGATTCGTCGATCGCGTGCAGACGACGATGCTCGCGGATGGCGAAGCGGTCGGTCATGCCGGCGATATAGTCCGCAATAGCACGCATGCCGTCGTCGCGATAGCGCGCCTGAAACTGGGGCGGCAGCAGAGGGGGTTCCTCGGCGAAGGCCAGGAACAGCTCCTGGACCACGCGTTTGGACTTCCGGCTCATGCGCGCGACGCGAAAATGCTGGTAGAGATGCTGGCGCAGGAAGCGCTTGAGCTCCTGCTGTTCCGCGCGCACCCGCTCGCTGAACGCGATGAGCGGCGGTGACGCCCGCACGGCGTCGACGGAAGCGGGAGCTGCCGCTTCGATGTCGGCGCGGCTCTGGGCGACGAGATCGCCCACGAGCGTGTTGATCATCCGGCGCACCGTCTCGTGCACGAGCCGCCGTCCGCCGAGCTCAGGGTAGAGGCCGCGCACCAGCGTCCAGGTGGCGGCGCACGATGCCGGTGGCGGCGATCTCGTCGAGGCTCAGAAGTCCCGATCGGATGCCGTCGTCCACGTCGTGGTTGTTGTAGGCGATCTCGTCGGCGAGGTTCGCGACCTGCGCCTCGAGCGAGGGCTGGCGCGCCTTCCAGAAAGCGCTCGCCGAGCTCACCCAGCGTCGCGCGCTGCCACGCGCGAGCAGTGCTTCAGGATTCCCTCGCGCGTCTCGAAGCAGAGGTTGAGGCCGTCGAACGTGGCGTAACGCTCCTCGAGCACGTCGACGACGCGCAGGCTCTGCAGATTGTGCTCGAAGCCTCCATGCGCTTGCATGCACGCATTGCAGGCATCCTGACCGGCGTGGCCGAAAGGCGTATGGCCGAGGTCGTGCGCGAGGCAGATGGCCTCGACCAGGTCTTCGTTCAAGGCGCAGCGCGCGCGCGACCGAGCGTCCGATCTGCGCGACTTCCAGACTGTGCGTGAGGCGCGTGCGGAAAAGATCGCCTTCGTGATTGACGAACACCTGCGTCTTGTACTCGAGGCGACGGAACGCCGTCGAATGGATGATGCGATCGCGATCGCGCTGGAACTCGCTCCGCGCGACGGGCGCCTCTTCCGCATGCACGCGGCCGCGCGTTCGCTCGGGGTGCACGGCGTAGGGCGCGAGATCAGCCATCGTGGGGTGCGCCGGACAGGACGTCCTCGAGCAGCCCGTCGGGCACGTCGGCGGTCACGAACGCTTCACCGATGGCCTGCAGCAGGACGAAGCGGATGCGCCCGGCTTCGACCTTCTTGTCGATTTTCATGAGCTCGAGATAGCGCTTCGCACCGAGGTCCGGCGCCGTCACCGGAAGCCCGGCGCGCTGGTACAGGCGGCGCATGCGTTCGACGTCGCGCTCGTCGATGAGCCCGAGGCGGCGCGATACCTCCGCCGCGAGCATGGTGCCCGCGGCGACCGCTTCGCCGTGCAGCCACTCCCCGTATCCGACACCGGCTTCGATCGCGTGGCCGAAGGTGTGTCCGAGGTTGAGCAGGGCGCGCGCGCCGGCTTCGCGCTCGTCGGCGCTCACCACCTCGGCCTTGGCTTCGCACGAGCGCCGGATGGCATAGGCGAGTGCTCCGGGTTCCCGGATCCTGAGGCGCTCGACGTTCGCCTCCAGCCACTCGAAAAACGGCAGGTCGCGAATCAGGCCGTACTTGATCACTTCCGCGATGCCGGCGGCGAGCTCGCGATCGGGCAGCGTCGACAGGGTGCCGTAATCGGCCAGCACCAGGCGCGGCTGGTGGAAGGCGCCGATCATGTTCTTGCCCAGCGGGATGATTGATGCCGGTCTTGCCGCCGACCGAGGAGTCGACCTGCGCGAGCAGCGTGGTCGGCACCTGGATGAACGGGACGCCCCTCAGGATAGACCGCGGCGGCGAATCCGGCGAGATCGCCGACCACGCCGCCACCCAGTGCGATGACCGTCGTCTTGCGGTCGCAGCGCGCTTCGAGCAGGGCGTCGAAAATGAGGTTCAGGGTCGCGCCGTTCTTGAACGCTTCCCCATCGGGCAGGACGATCGGCAGTGTTTCAACCGCCTCGGCGTGCAGCGATTCGCGCACGCGGGCGAGATACAGCGGCGCGACGGTGGTGTTGGTGACGATGGCGACCCGTGCATGCGGGAGATGGGGAACGATCAGCTCGGCGCGATCGAGCAGTCGCTCGCCGATGTGAATCGGATAGCTGCGCTCGCCGAGGCTGACCGTTACGGTGTGCATCGGCGGGCGGGCGTGCAGGTCAAGCGGGCTCGCGTGGCAGCGACTGGCGCAGCCGCTGTTCGAGCTGGCCGACGAGGTTGCGGACGCTCTGGCTGCCGGTTTCGATGGTGACGTCGGCCACTTCGCGATAGAGCGGATCGCGCTGCTCGTAGAGCTCCGCCAGCCGCCCGCGCGGGTCGTCGGTGCGCAGGAGCGGCCGATTCCGGTCGGCTCGGGTGCGCTGCCAGAGCTCGTCGACGGTCGCTCTCAGGTAGATCACGAAGCCGTTTTCCGACAGCGCTGCACGGTTCTCCGGCCAGAGCACGGCGCCGCCGCCGGTGGCGAGGACGACGTTTCGCATCTGCACGAGCTCGCGCAGGATGGCGGATTCGCGCCGCCGAAAGCCTTCCTCGCCTTCGATCTCGAAGATCACCGACACCGTGACACCCGTGCGTTGCTCGATCTCGTGATCGCAGTCGACGAAGGTCATGCGCAGATCCTTCGCGAGCAGCCGCGCGACCGAGGTCTTGCCGGCACCCATGAGACCGACGAGGAAGATGTTGCGGCGAGGCTCGCGCGCTTCGAACGATGTCATTGCCGGATTCTATGTATCCGCGGCGGCACCGGCAAGCAAGCGCGCTCGTTCACGCGGCCCGCCGGTACGCCCACGCCATCATCGCGATGCCGGCCGCGATCATGGGGAGGCTCAGCCATTGCCCCATCGTCAGCCCGAGCGCGAGGAACCCGAGGAAATCGTCCGGCTGGCGCGTGAACTCCACGGCGAAGCGGAAGGTGCCGTAGCCGACAAGGAACAGACCCGACACCGCACCCCGTGGTCGCGGCTTGCTGGAAAACCACCACAGCAGGACGAAGAGCACGATGCCTTCGAGCGCGAACTCGTAGAGCTGCGAGGGATGGCGCGCAACCGCGTCCACGTTCGGAAAGACCATGGCCCACGGCACGTCTGTGGCGGGTCGCCCGGGCAGCTCGGCGTTGATGAAGTTGCCGATCCGGCCCGCCCCGAGACCCAGCGGGCAGAGCGGCGCCACGAAGTCCATCACCGCGAGCCAGGATTTGCCGCGCCTGCGGCAAAAGAGCGCCATCGCGACGAGCACGCCGAGAAAGCCGCCGTGGAAGGACATGCCGCCTTCCCAGATCGCGAAGATGCCGAGCGGATGGGCGAGGTAATCGGAGAGCTTGTAGAAGAGCACGTAGCCCAGCCGTCCGCCGAGGATCACGCCGAACAGCGCGTAGAACACCATGTCGTCGAGATCGCGGTTCGTGATGCCGGACGCGGGTTGAGTGCGGATGCGGTGAGCGGCCGAGCACGATGGCGATGCGCGAAACCGATCAGGTACATGAGCCCGTACCAGCGCACGGCGAGCGGTCCGATCTGCACTGCGATCGGGTCGAACTGCGGGTGAACGAGCATGAGGAAGGAAGTCCGGCTTGCGCTAAGATTCGCGATTATACGGGCCTGCCCGCCGCCGCTCGCCGCGGGCTCGCGTCCTTTCACGCGTACAGGAGAACCCCATGCCGGACAATCGCAGGAGCCGCATCGTCACCCAGGGCGTGCAGCGTTCACCCAACCGCGCCATGCTGCGCGCGGTCGGCTTCGGGGACGGCGACTTCGAGAAGCCCATCGTCGGCATCGCCAACGGTTACAGCACCATCACGCCCTGCAATCTCGGCCTGAACGACCTCACGCGCCGCTGCGAGCTGGCGGTCAAGGCCACCGGCGGCATGCCGCAAACGTTCGGCACCATCACCGTGTCCGACGGCATCTCGATGGGTACCGAGGGCATGAAGTACTCGCTCGTGTCGCGCGAGGTGATCGCCGATGCGATCGAAACCGCCTGCAACGCCGAGAGCATGGACGGCGTGGTCACCATCGGTGGCTGCGACAAGAACATGCCCGGCGCGATGATCGCGATGGCGCGCATGAACATCCCTGCCATCTTCGTCTACGGCGGCACGATCAAGCCCGGCCACCACCGCGGCCGCGATCTCACCATCGTGAGCGCGTTCGAGGCGGTCGGCCAGTTCACCGCCGGGAAGATCGACGAAGCCGAGCTCCTCGGCGTCGAGCGCCACGCCTGTCCGGGCGCGGGATCGTGCGGCGGCATGTACACGGCCAACACCATGTCTTCCGCGTTCGAGGCGATGGGCATGAGCCTCATGCACTCGTCGACCATGGCCGCCGAGGACGAGGAAAAGCGCGAGAGCGCGGCGCAGTCGGCCGAGGTGCTGCTCGCACGCGATCCGGGCGCAGCGTCTGCCGCGGGACATCATCACGCGCAAATCGATCGAGAACGCCGTGTCGGTGATCATGGCGGTGGGCGGTTCCACCAACGCGGTGCTGCACTACCTCGCCATCGCGCATGCGGCGGAAGTCGACTGGACCATCGACGACTTCGAGCGCGTGCGGCAGCGCGTGCCGGTGCTGTGCGATCTCAAGCCTTCCGGCCGCTATGTCGCGACCGACCTGCACCGCGCGGGCGGCATCCCGCAGGTGATGAAGATGCTGCTCGACCACGATCTGCTGCATGGCGACTGCCTGACCATCACCGGCGAGACCGTGGCCGAGCTGCTGCAGGCGATCCCCTCGGAGCCGCGCACGGATCAGGACGTGATCCGGCCCTGGTCGAATCCGATGTACGAGCACGGCCACCTGGCGATCCTGAGGGGCAATCTCTCCGAGGAAGGGTGTGTCGCCAAGATCACCGGCCTCAAGCATCCCGCGATCACGGGGCCGGCGCGGGTGTTCGACTCGGAGGAGGAGGCGATGGAAGCGATTCTCGCCAATCGCATCCAGGCGGGCGACGTGGTCGTGATCCGCTACGAGGGACCGAAGGGCGGCCCCGGCATGCGGGAGATGCTGTCGCCGACCTCCGCCATCATCGGCGCCGGGCTGGGCGAGTCGGTCGGCCTCATCACCGACGGCCGCTTCTCCGGCGGCACCTGGGGCATGGTGGTGGGGCACGTCGCGCCCGAGGCGGCGGTCGGCGGCACCATCGCGCTGGTGCAGGAGGGCGACTCGATCACGATCGACGCCGAACGGCTGCTGATCCAGCTCGACGTGTCCGACGCCGAGCTCGCGACGCGGCGCGCGGCCTGGCAGCCGCGCGCCCCGCGCTATACCCGCGGCGTGCTCGCCAAGTACGCGAAGCTCGTTTCCTCCGCGAGCCAGGGCGCCGTGACCGACTGAGCGCTTGAGGAGCCGCTGAACAAAACCGCGATGGGCGCGCGCCGGAGCGTGGAGCCTCGGAACGTGTGACCGTGGAGGCGCGCAGGCGGCCGCGATGGAAGGCACGGCGCGCTGCATCCCGCTCCGCGGTCGCATCCCCCGAGGGGCCCGTGCTCCGCGCTGCGCGGTCGCACGGCGGCTTTCCGGTATGCGTGGCGCAACGCAAGGTGCAGCCGATATCGGGGCGGCTGCGACTCGGTAGCCGCAGGCCGAGTGCGGGAGCACCCGCAAGCGACCCGATCGGCATCGTGGAACGCAGCCTCGTGCGCCCCGTCCCGCCCCAATGCTGCGCACGCAGAGGCCGGGTTGATCGGCTGACCGAGCACCAATGCCAAGCGGCCCGAGGGGCCGCGCTGCGAAGTCTGGCTACGACCTTCGTCGCCCGCCTAGCAGAACTGACGGGGTTGACGACCCGGGACGCAGACGGCCGTCCCGTCGAACGTGAAGGCCCGGGACTTTCACCACTGTGTCTGACCCCGTTTTCACGCGCCGCAGGCGAGACAGGGCGCGTTACCAACTGCCCATACCATATTCACGGGATACCTTTCCGTATTCTCGGGATGCCACCCATTGCATCGTCATCTTATGCTCGGACCTGAGGCAGTCAAAGGCGTAGGAGGGGGCAGTGATACGGATTCTCTCGGTTTCGTGGCGGTGGATGCTGGCAGGAGCAGGTGTATTGCTGACCTATGCGCCGCCCGGTGCGGCCGAGGACTTGCCCAAGCAAGGCGAGTTTGCTGTGCCCTACTCCGCAGCGGAGACCCTCACCCACACCATCGACCTCGGCGACGGAACGAAGGTCGTTGCGAACGACGCCAGGCTGCTCGCGACCAACGGCGCCGGGCAAGGGATATTTCACAACACGACGGCGGAGTGCGTGGGTGTGAGAGGCGCGACGCGAGAAACAGTTTCTGTGTTTTCACCGACACTGAAGTTTAGACCCACGCGGGTTGGGCCGTGATGGTTCGGATCTTCCAGCCAGAAATTTCGATCAGGGCGATGGTAACCCTCGCAGGCTTGCGCCGGGTTGTCATCGCCAATCCTACCGATTTAATGGAGTGATATCGATGAACACTGAACCCACAGGACAACACTCGGTACTCGTCAGCAGGGAACAATTGCTTGCCTTGGTTCGCGCGTTGACCGGCGGAAGCAGTGGGCGTGAGGATGACGAGCATCCTTTGCCGCCGGGACCTTGGGATCCGGTGATCCGGTTGGCAGTTGAACGGTATAGTGTTTTCGGACCACATCCAGAGCCATGGAGGGTCTTGGTCAACAGCATGCTCGCCAGGCGTCCTGAAATTTGGGATGCCATCGGCGGCAATTTCGGCGAGAAAGTTGCACTCAACCCGCAACCTTTACCGCCGCGCATCGCTTTTTTGGCGTCTGTCGCCCAGGAGGTGATAGGCCGCGCCGAGCTCCTTCAGGAGATTGCCACTGCAACAGCGCGCAAAGGCGAACAGCAAGGCATTATCATCGTCAGCGGATATATCTCCAGATTTGTCGATGATTTTTGCGGTACTGGTTTCCGGTTGAAGTATCCATTCCCAGGACCACGCCCGCATTGGTTTGCCGATGAGCTTGATAGCATCGACCTGGTGGTGATGGCACAGCAATTCGACCAGGCCGCAAAAGAAGCTTTTCACCCGGAGCTGGCCCAGGTTCTGGCGGATGCCAGTGCAAAATTCGTGGAAGCAGGCTTTTCGAAGATGCGATTGTAATTATGAAGGGGGAAAAGAAGGGGGAAAAGAGGTCGGACACCAAGGGGCGTCTGACGGCGAAGAGACAATCTCCGGAAGAGACAGAGGCAAAGGAAGTAATCGTGTCTGACCCCTTTATATACCTGTGACCCCTTTATATACCTGCGGTGGTACGACCACCAGAAGCACGCGGGGTAATCAATGGAGTCAATGGAGTCAAGGAAAAGAGGACATCAAAATGATTCAAATTTACATGAGAGATATCCACTGTTCCGTAGAAACCAACGAGGTTGGAGCAGACGAACCATACGTAATCCTGACCGCCGTCAATTTGGCCTCGACTGTTAGCGTCGCTGGCTTTCCGGTCCCATTGCCAGCTTTCGAGATTGTCCGATACGGGCCGTTTGAAGATATGGATGAGGACGAAACGCACTCTGCCGCAGGGAGCGCTCAATCCTTTTGGGGCCTGACCGGTGTCCCTGCAACCTTGAACAACCCGGACGATGTAATTTTTGTCGTTGGGCTCATGGAAAATGACGACGGCCGTCCTGAAGCTTTGCGTGGGATCGTTAAAGGAATCGTTGGCGGATCGGTCTTCGGAAGTCTGACTTTTGACCGGAGTAATAAGGTTACCAAACTCCTTAATGATGTGAATTCCGCTTTGGGCACTCCGACTGGAGGACCGAGTTTCGACGAGAAGGTTGGTTTCCCGCAAGAATTGCGGTTTTCTCGTGAAGAACTGGCCCGAGCAGAATCAGGACAAGCCGTACTCAAGACGTTGCAGTTCAACGGAGATGGCGGAGAGTACAGAGTCACCTTCGAAGCGAGAAGTCCGGTGTGGCGGCGATTCGCCAACCTCGGCGGCGTGTTTGATGGTGAACCGACTTGCGTGTCCTGGGGACCGGGTCACCTCGAGATCTTCATCCACGGAAACGACGGTGCGATCTGGCACAAATGGTGGGATCCGGGGGCTGCCCAATTCGTAGGCTGGGAGAGCCTGGGGGGCAGTTTTCCGGATCGCGAAATCAGCGCCATTTCTTGGGGCCCTGGTCACATCGAGGTATTCGCTCGCGGACACGACAACGCCATCTGGCACAAGTGGTGGAACAACGGCTGGTTTGGCTGGGAAAGCCTCGGCGGTAGCCTCGCCGGTCCGCCGAGCGCCATCACCTGGGGACCCGGCCACATCGAGGTATTCGCTCGCGGACACGACAACGCCATCTGGCACAAGTGGTGGAACAACGGCTGGTTTGGCTGGGAAAGCCTCGGCGGTAGCCTCGCCGGTCCGCCGAGCGCCATCACCTGGGGACCCGGCCACATCGAGGTATTCGCCCGCGGATTTGACAACGCGATTTGGCACAAATGGTGGCAGAACGGCTGGTTCGGTTGGGAGAGTTTGGGCGGGGAACTTGCCGGCTCACCCAGCGCCGTCACCTGGGGCTTCGGCCATATCGAAGTGTTCGCATTCACCGGGGATGGTCATGTCTGGCACAAATGGTGGAACAATGGGTGGTTCGGTTGGGACGATTTGGGAGGAACCTTCGACGTCAATTCGACCATCAGTCCCGAATCATGGGGGCCAAGTCATCTCGAAGTTTTCGTTAGAGGGAATGACACGGGCCTTTGGCACAAGTGGTGGAACAATGGCTGGTTCGGGTGGGAAACGCTGGGTGGCAATCTTTCGAGTTCCCCGAGCGCCATCAGTTGGGGAGCGGGACACATTAACGTCTTTGCCAGGGACCCCGCCGGAGACGTTTGGCAGACTTGGTGGAACAACGATCATTGGGGTCCATAGCAACGTTTAACCATCGAAGGCTCAAGCGAGACGGGAGCGGGCCAGATCTAGGGTCATGGGTGAACAAGGTCAACGGATGCGGACTATCAGCTCTTCCGCGATGCTATGGTCGTCGCGGCAGTCAAGCACCGTTTGGCGGTCCACGCCTATGTCTGGATGACCAATCACGTCCATCTGCTCGCGACGCCTGAGCTCGACGACAGCATCAGCAAGGTGTTCCAATCCGTGGGCCGGCGTTACGTGCAGTACTTTAACGTCACTTACGGGCGCAGCGGGGGAAGGCCGCTACCGCGCGACGGTGGTTGATAGCGAGCGGTATCTGTTGACGCTGATGCGCCACATTGAGCTCAACCCGGCGCGCGCGGGCTTGGTCGCGCACCCCAGGGATTACGTCTGGTCGAGCTACCGCTACAACGCGTTGGGCGAGTCGGGATCGAACGCGGACTGGATCACGCCGCACCGCGAGTATCTGCGCTTGGGGCGAAACCCGGCGGACCGGCAAGGCGCTTACCGGCAACGGTTCCGGGCGGCCGTCTCAGGTGCCGACCTCGCGGAGATCCGCGATTGCACGCACAAGGGCTGGGCGTTGGGTGGAGAGCGGTTCAGGGAACAGGTAGAAGCGCTGGGACAGCGGCGTGCCGCGTCAAAGGGTGTAGGCAGGCCGAGGAAGGAACACGATCGGGCGTGAACCGCTTTTCTCTTCGTCGCAAACATCGTGTCTAACCCCGTTTACCCTGTCGCGCAGACTGATCCGCAGAACGGGCTTGGGGTCAGAGGCGTTGCGCCTGACGCGCGAGTCGGCTTCAGCCGATGCGCTCGGCGTGATACCCCTGCGCGCGCAGCCCGGCCAGGATTTCTTCGACATGCGCGGCGCCGCGTGTCTGCAGCTCGACTTCGATCTTGGCGCGCTCGAGCGACAACGCGCTGAAGCGGCGTTGGTGCTCGATCTCGTCGATGTTCGCGCCCAGCCGGCCGAGCAGGGCCGCCATCTCGGCTAGCGCGCCCGGGACGTCGCGCACGTCCAGCTCCAGACGCACCAGCCGGCCCGAGCGGACCATGCCGCGCTCGATGATCTCGGCCAGCACCAGCGGCTCGATGTTGCCGCCGCGAAAGCACCAGCCCGACCTTGCGGCCGGCGAAGCGTGCAGGCTCCTTCAGCAGCGCCGCGAGCCCGACCGCGCCGGCACCCTCGACCACCGTCTTCTCGATCTCGAGCAGCATCAGGATCGCCTGCTCGATGTCGCCCTCGTCGACCAGCAGCACGTCGTCGACGCGCTCGCGCAGCAGCGGCAATGTGATCGCGCCCGGGCGACTTGACCGCGATGCCGTCGGCAATCGTCGCCTGCGCACACTCGCGCTGCTCGCCCGTGCAACGCGTTCCACGCCGACGGGAAACGCTCGGCCTGCACGCCGACGATGCGGATGTCGGGCTTGAGCGCACGCGCCGCGGTCGCGATGCCGGCGATCAGCCCGCCGCCACCGATCGCGACGCACCAGCGTGTCGAGGTCCGGCTGCGCGGCCAGCATCTCGAAGCCGATCGTGCCCTGGCCGGCGATGACCGCCGGGTCGTCGAACGGGTGCACCACCGTCAGGCCGCGCTCGGCGCGCCAGCTCGAGCCCGTGCCGCGCGCGTCGTCGAAGGTGTCGCCTTCGAGCACGATCTCGGCGCCGAAGCCGCGCGTGCTCTCGACCTTCACCGTCGGCGCGAAGCGCGGCATCACGATCGTGGCCGGGATGCCGAGCCGCTGCGGCGTGGTAGGCGACGCCCTGCGCGTGGTTGCCGGCCGACACCGCGATCACGCCGCGCGCGCGTTCGGCGTCGCGACAGCTGCGGGAGCTTGTTGAGCGCGCCACGCTCCTTGAACGAGGCGGTGAACTGCAGGTTCTCGAACTTCAGGTACACCTCGCCGCCGGTGATGTGCGACAGCGTGCGCGAGCCGAGGCATGGCGTGTCGAGCACCTGCCCGGCCAGGCGCGCTTGCGCAGCGCGGATGTCGGCGGCGGTGACGCTCATGGTCGCAGCCATGCCGTCAAGTCACCCGGCCCCGCGTTGCCGATCTGTGGCAGTCGGCGCCGCGCTGCAGAGGGTCGCGCCGGGCTTGCGGGCAATCACGCGCGGGCCGCTGCTGCGGCTTCGTCCTCGGCCTCCACATCGGCCTGGGATAGCGGCGGCAGCCGGTACTCCCCGGGGCAGCCGGCGGCCGTGAACAGCACGTCGGTCGACGAGTTGAGCGCGGTCTCGCACGAGTCCTGCACCACGCTGATGAGGAACCCGATCGCCACCACCTGCATCGCGACATCGTTCGGGATGCCGAACAGGCTGGTCGCCATCGGAATCAGCAGCAGCGATCCGCCGGCCACGCCCGAGGCGCCGCACGCCGCCAGCGCCGAGACCACGCTCAGCAACAGCGCGGTCGGGATGTCGACGCTGATGCCCAGCGTGTTGGCTGTCGCCAGCGTCAACACCGCGATCGTCACCGCCGCACCTTCCATGTTGATCGTCGCGCCGAGCGGGATCGAGACCGAGTAGGTGTCCTCGTGCAGCTTCAGGCGCCGGCACAGGTCGAGGTTGACCGGAATGTTGGCGGCCGAGCTGCGCGTGAAGAACGCAGTGATACCGCTTTCGCGCAGGCAGGTAAAGACCAGCGGGTAGGGGTTGCGGCGCGTCTTCCAGAACACGATGAGCGGGTTCATCACCAGCGCCACGAGCAGCATGCAGCCGACCAGCACGATCACCAGCCGGCCATAGCCGAGCAGCGCGCCCATGCCCGACTCGGCCAGCGTGGAAGCCACCAGCCCGAAGATGCCGAGCGGCGCGAAGCGGATCACCAAGCGGACCAGCGCCGTCACCGCGTGGGACAGATCGAACAGCATCTGGCGGGTGGTGTCGGCAGCGTGACGCAGCAGCACGCCCAGGCCGACCGCCCAGGCCAGGATGCCGATGTAGTTGCCCTCGATCAGCGCCTTGACTGGGTTGGCGACCGCGCTGAGCAACAGATTCTTCAGCACGACGAAGATTCCGCCCGGCGGCGTGCCGCTGGCAGCCGGCGCGTTGAGCACCAGCGTGGTCGGAAAGGCGAAGCTCACGATCACCGCGACCAGCGCTGCGCCGAAGGTGCCGAGCAGGTACAGCACGAGGATCGGCCGGATGTGCGTCGGCTGATCCGTCTCTTGGCCGGAGATCGACGCGGCCACGAGCACCAGCACCAGCACCGGCGCGACCGCCCTCAGCCCGGCGATGAACAGGTCGCCGAGCAGCCCCACCGCACGCGCCGCGCCTGGGGCGACCAGGACCAGCACGATGCCGCAGACGAGCCCGATCGCGATCTGCGTGACGAGGCTGGTGCGTGCGAGAAACCGCAGAATAATTTGCACGCTCGAAGTCATGAGACGTCTCCTGTCAAGAGTGGTCGTGGATGGATGGCTGAGCGAAAGGCCGCCCGCCGGCTCAGGCCGGCACCGCACAGACGTCGACGGCACTCAACATTCGATGAAGCTGACGGCGAGGCCGCCCTGCGAGGTTTCCTTGTATTTGGCGAGCATGTCGCGGCCGGTGTCGCGCATCGTGCGGATCGCCTGATCGAGCGAGACCATGTGCGCGCCGTCGCCGCGCAGCGCCAGTTGCGCGGCGTTGATCGCCTTCACCGAGGCCATCGCGTTGCGCTCGATGCAAGGTATCTGCACCAGCCCGCCGATGGGATCGCAAGTCAGGCCCAGGTTGTGTTCGAGGCCGATCTCGGCGGCGTTCTCGACCTGTTCGGGCGTGCCGCCCATCACCTCGGTCAAACCGCCAGCAGCCATCGCGCAGGCCGAGCCGACCTCGCCCTGGCAGCCGACCTCGGCGCCCGAGATCGAGGCGTTCTTCTTGAACAAGGTGCCGATCGCCGCCGCGGCGAGCAGAAAGTCGACGACGTCACGTTCGCCCGCGCCGGGCTGGAAGTTCATGTAGTACTGCAGCACCGCGGGTATCACGCCGGCCGCGCCGTTGGTGGGCGCGGTGACGACGCGGCCTCCGCCGGCGTTCTCCTCGTTCACCGCCAGCGCGTAAAGGTTGACCCAGTCGAGCGCGCCCAGCGTCGCGGTGATCAGGTTGTGCTCGCCCTGCTCGCGCGAACGCAGGCTGCGGTACATCGCCGCAGCGCGGCGACGGACCCCGAGGCCGCCGGGCAGGACGCCCTCCTGCGCGATGCCGCGGGCGATGCAGCCGCGCATCGCTTCCCAGATGCGGGCGAGCGCGGCGCGCGTCTCGTCTTCGCTGCGCCAAGCGGTTTCGTTCTCGAGCATCAGCTCGCTGACGCGCAACGAATGCCGGCGGCACAGCCCGAGCAACTCGGCGCCGCTGTCGAACTCGTGGCGCAACGCCACGTCGGGTGTGCCGGTCTCGCCGGCCCGCGCCTGCGCCTCGTCGACGACGAAGCCGCCGCCGACCGAGTAGTAGGTGTTCTCGTACAGCACGCCGTCGCTGCCGTGCGCGGCCAGACGCATCGCGTTCGGGTGGTAGGGCAACGAGACCGGCAGCAGCTCGAGGTCGCGCTCCCACTCGAAGTGCACGGCCGCCTGCCCCGCGAGCATCAGCACGCGGCTGCGACGAACCTGCTCGATCGCCGGGCTGACGCGATCGGGATCGACCTGGTCGGGCCGCTCGCCCATCAGGCCCATTACGACCGCACGGTCGGTGCCGTGGCCGATCCCGGTCGCCGACAGCGAGCCGTACAGCCGCACCCCGATGCGCTGCACCGCGGCCAGCTTGTCGTGCGCGCACAGCCAGTGCGCGAAGTCGCAGGCCGCGCGCATCGGGCCGACGGTGTGCGAGCTCGATGGTCCGATGCCGATCTTGAACAGGTCGAGGACGCTGATGGACACGACAGGTCTCGTAATGATGGTTCGAGATGCAGGCCGACGGCGGCGCCCGCCAGCGGATCGTGATTCTACGCCGTTGCGTAGCCGCCGCCACCCGGTGTCTCGATCACGAAGACGTCGCCCGGCGTAACGATCGCGCTCGCGCACGAGGCAGATTCGATCACGATCGACGCCGAGCACCGCCTGATTCAGTTCGACGTGGCCGACGACGAGCTCGCGACGCGTGGGCGTCAGGCAGCGGCGAGTGCCTGATCGATGTCGGCGACGATGTCGTCGATGTGCTCGATGCCGATGGAAAGCCGCACCATGTCCTCCGACACCCCGGCGAGTTCCAGCTCGTGCGCTCCAAGCTGGCGATGCGTGGTGGTCGCCGGGTGGCAGGCGAGCGACTTGGCATCACCGATGTTCACGAGCCGCGTGACGAGCTTCAGTGCGTCGATGAAGCGGGCACCGGCCTCCTTTCCGCCTTTGATGCCGAACGAAAGTATCCCCGACGCCTTCCCGCTCATGTACTTGTCCACGAGCGGTCGGTCGGCGTGATCCGGAAGTCCCGCGTAGCGCACCCAGATCACCTTGGAATGGCTCTGCAGATAACGGGCGACGGCGAGCGTGTTGTCGCAGATGCGGTCCATGCGCACGGCCAGCGTCTCGATTCCCTGCAGGATCAGAAAACTGTTGAAGGGCGAGATCGGCGCACCCATGTTCCGCAGCGGGACGACCCGTGCGCGGCCGATGAAGGCCGCGGGCCCCAGGGCCTCCGTGTAGACGACGCCGTGATAGGACACGTCCGGCTCGTTCAGCCGCTTGTACTTCTGCTTGTGGTCTGCCCACGAGAACTTGCCCGAGTCGACGATCGCACCGCCGATGGAATTGCCATGACCGCCGAGGTACTTGGTCAGCGCGTGGACGACGATGTCCGCCCCGTGCTCGAACGGACGGCAGAGATAAGGGGTCGGCACCGTGTTGTCGACGATGAGCGGCACGCCGCCGGCATGAGCGATGTCCGCCAGCGCGCCGAAGTCGACGACGTTGCCGAGCGGGTTGCCGATCGATTCGCAGAAGACGAGCTTCGTCCGGGCGTCGATCAGCTTCCCGAAGCTTGCCGGGTCGCGGTAGTCGGCGAAGCGCACCTCGATCCCGTACTGGGGCAGCGTGTGGGCGAACAGGTTGTAGGTGCCGCCATAGAGCGTGCTGGAGGTGACGATGTTGTCGCCGGCCTCGGTGATGGTAAAGATCGAATACGTGATCGCCGCCATGCCGGAGGCGAGCGCGAGCCCGCCGATACCGCCTTCGAGCGCCGCCAGCCGCTGCTCCAGCACGTCCGTGGTCGGGTTCATGATGCGCGTGTAGATGTTCCCCTTGACCTTGAGGTCGAAGAGGTCGGCGCCGTGCTGGGTGTCGTCGAACGCGTAGGACGTGGTCTGGTAGATGGGGACGGCAACGGCCTTGGTCGTCGGCTCGGGGCTGTAACCGGCATGGACGGCGAGGGTCTCGATCTTCATGGGTTGTCTCCGTGGTGCTGCGCAGGCGAGCAGTATAGCCAACCGCTGCCGCAACCAATCGCCAGCGTGCGTGTCTCCCCGTAATCGAGGAGCCTGCCATGCCCAATCGCCTCGCCGGGGAGACTTCCCCGTATCTCCAGCAGCATGCCGACAACCCGGTCGACTGGTATCCCTGGGGCGAAGAGGCGCTCGCGCGAGCACGCAGCGAAGACAAGCCGATCCTCTTGTCCATTGGCTACTCCGCATGCCACTGGTGCCACGTGATGGCCCACGAGTGCTTCGAGGATGCAGCGGTGGCGGCGGCAATGAATCGCGACTTCGTGAACGTGAAGGTGGACCGCGAGGAGCGCCCCGACCTCGACCAGATCTACCAGACCGCCCATGCCATGCTCACCGAGCGAAGCGGCGGCTGGCCCCTCACCCTGTTCCTCACGCCGGACCAGAAGCCTTTCTTCGGCGGCACCTATTTCCCGAAGCATTCCCGCCACAACCTGCCGGGCTTTCTCGATCTGCTGCCGCGGATAGCGGAGGTGTACCGCACGCAACGCACGGCGATCGATGCGCAGAACGCCTCGCTGCTGGCGGCGCTCTCCCGCACCGTGCCCGCGGCGCCAACGGCCGGGTGGCCGCGCTTCGACGCAGCCTTGGCTGGCGTGGCGGTGAAGGCTCACCTGCAGTCGTTCGATGAGATGCACGGGGGCTTCGGCGACGCACCGAAGTTTCCCCATCCGGCGGAGCTCGCGCTATGCCTGCGGTACGGTGTGCAGCGGGGCGACAGCGCGGCGCAGCGTGTTGCCACCTGCACGCTCGAGAAGATGGCCGAAGGCGGCATCTACGATCAGCTCGGCGGGGGCTTCTGCCGCTACAGCGTCGATCGCGAGTGGACCATCCCGCACTTCGAAAAAATGCTCTACGACAACGGGCAACTGCTCGCGCTCGTCACCGACGCCTGGCTCGTGACCGGGAAGCCGCTCTTCGAGCGCGTGGCGGAGGAGACGGTGGCCTGGATTCAGCGCGAGATGCAGTCGCCGGACGGCGTTTACTATTCCAGTCTGGACGCCGATTCGGAGCACGAGGAAGGCAAGTTCTACGTGTGGACGCCCGACGAGGTGCGAGCCGTGCTCGCCCCCGAGGAGTACGCGGTGCTCGCGCCGCACTACGGTCTGGACCGGCCCGCCAACTTCGAGGGCGAACGCTGGCATTTGCGCGTTACCCGCCCGCTCGCGGACATCGCGGCGAGCATCGGCAGACCGCTTGCCGAATGTGAGCGCCTGCTCTCAAGCGCTCGCGGAAAGCTTCTCGCGGTGCGTGAGCGGCGCATCCATCCCGGTCGCGACGAGAAGATCCTCACCAGCTGGAACGCCCTGATGATCGGGGGCATGGCCCACGCCGCGCGCGTATTCGGCCGCGGCGAATGGCTCGCGTCTGCGCAGCGGGCGCTCGACTTCGTGCGTGACCGGATGTGGTCCGGCGGCCGGCTGCTCGCGACGTACAAGGACGGACGGGCGCATCTGAACGCCTATCTCGACGACTACGCGTTCCTGCTCGCCGGGGTGTTGGAGCTGCTGCAAGCCCGCTGGCGATCCGAAGATCTCGCGTTCGGCTGCGCGTTGGCGCACGCACTGCTGGAGAAGTTCGAGGACACGCAGACCGGCGGCTTCGCCTTCACCAGCCGCGACCACGAAGCGCTCATCCTGCGGCCGAAACCCGGCCACGACAACGCCACCCCGTCGGGCAACGGGGTGGCCGCGCACGCGCTGCAACGCCTCGGCCACCTCGTGGGCGAGCCCCGGTACCTCGCTGCCAGCGAGCGCACGCTCCGCCTCTTCCAGAGCGCGATGGAGCGTCAGCCGAGCGCATTCGCGACGCTCCTCACAGCGCTGGACGAACACTCGGCGCCGCCGCGCATCGTCGTGTTGCGGGGCAGGGCGACGGATCTCGAGCCTTGGCAGCGGCGTCTCGCCAGCGTCTATCGCCCCGGTACGCTCGTCTTCGCGATCCCGGCGGAGTCGACCGGCCTGCCCGAGGTACTGGACAAGCCAGTACCGCGCGCAGGCGTCAAGGCCTGGGTTTGCGAGGGAGTTGGTTGCGCGCCGCCGATCGCCGCGTTGAGGGACCTCGAGCGGCTGCTCGACCCGAAGGCGGCAACACTGCCGTGACGCCCCCTCGGAAGGTCCTGAAAGGTGCGAGCGGTGTGTGGGCAGACCCATGCCTCCGAACACCGTCACCGAGCCGCAGGCACAGCAACTCGTGAAGTGGATTCTCACACAGTAGCGGGTCGCGCTCGCACCCTGAACAAGCCGGCCTTACGCCGGCTTTTTTCTGCGCGATCTCCGGGGCAGGAGCGACGCCGTCGCTATTTCGCGTCGAACGCAACGAGTGCCAGCACCGATACCGGCAGTGCTTCCAGCCGCGCGCGCCCTGACAGTCCTTCGAGCTCGATCACGAACGCACAGGCCGCCACATGCGCCCGCGCCATCTCGACGAGACGGCAGGCGGCGAGCGCGGTGCCTCCGGTCGCGAGCAGATCGTCCACGAGCAACACCTGCTCCCCGGGATCGAGCGCGTCGGCGTGCATCTCCACGCGATCGGTGCCGTACTCGAGCTCGTAGTCGTGGGCGAAGTTCTCGGCCGGTAGCTTGCCCGCCTTGCGGATCGGCACGAAGCCGCGGCCAAGACGCTGCGCCAGGGCCGCGCCGATGATGAAGCCGCGCGATTCGATGCCCGCGATGCGGCCGAACGAAAACGGCGCTACCGTCTCCGCAAGCCTTTCGACGCACGTGCGAAAGCCCTCTGGATCGCGCAACAGGGTGGTGATGTCGCGGAACAGGATCCCCGGCCTGGGAAAGTCGGGGACAGTCCTGATCAGCGCCTGGAGGTCCGGGTCGCGGCGTGTCATGAGGCCCACGATAGGCCATTCCGCGGACCCCGCGCAACCCGCCGTGCAGGCGTCTTGCGGTGTCAGGCGCCCGCGACGCGCCGCCGCAGCAGCTTGAGCTTGCCGAGGATGCTCTGACCCACGCTCGATTCACGCACGGTATCGGGTGGCGCCTCGGTCTTCTGCTGCCGCGCGAGTGCGGGCGTCTGGCGCAGCGCCCGATGGCGGGTCATGGCCGAATCGATATGCTCCTTGAGCACCGGCAGTGCAGGCGGCTTGTTGAGCAGGCGATAGATCTGGGCCTGATTGATGAGCTCGATCAGGAGCTCGGAGTCCGACGCACCGGTAGCCACGATCGCCAGCATCTGCGGCTGCTCCTGCTTCAGCAGCTTGAGCAGGGTGGTCATCTGCGCCGGGTGGCCGTCGAGGTCGGCGAGCAGCACCGCGACGTCCTCGTTTGCCATCAGATCGAGCGCGTTGTCGCCGCTCGGCGCGTAAAGGACCTTGTACCGCCGGCCGAAGAGCGCGCGCACGGTGCGGATCAGGTTCGGCTCGCTTTCGACCACGAGCAGCGTGCCGTCGACTTCGAGCGGGGGCACGCGTTCGCTGCGCATTGCGGAGAGCGCGCACGCAACCCCAGCCGCCTCCTCCAGGATCGTCACGAGCTCATGGTTGTCCCACGGCTTGCTCACGAAGCGGTAGATCTCGCCTTCGTTGATGGAACCGACCATCGAGGCGAGGTCCGAGTATCCCGTGAGCAGGATGCGCACGGTGTCGGGCGCGATCTCGCGCACCCGGCGCAGCACCTCGACGCCCGTCATCCCCGGCATCCTCTGGTCGCTCACGACGACGTCGAAGGCACCGTCCCGGAACGCCTCCAGCGCCTGCTCGCCGTCCGTCGCGGTGACAACGTCGTAGTCCGCCCGCACGAGAGACCGCAGCGCGTTCAGGATGCGCTCGTCGTCGTCCACGAACAGCATCCGGGGCCGGGCAGGCTCGGACGGAGGGGGCGGGTCCGCGGCCACAGGCTCGGGCGTGAGGGGAGCCTCCGGCGCCCGTTCGCTGCTGCCGATGCGGCGCGCAACCGCCGTGCGAGCGAGAGCGGGAAGAACCCCGGGATTGCTTTCCGTCGCGGGTGCCGTGCCGGATGCGGCGGGAGCGCTCGACGGCGGCAGCGCCGCATCGAGCGTCTGGCGCAGGCGCTCCGCGAGCTCGCGGGCGCTCTGGAAGCGATCCTCGGGCCGCTTCGCGAGCGCCGTGCGCATGACCCGGTCGAGGTCGCGTGGCAGCTCCGGATTGAGCCGCGAAGGGTCCACCGGCATGAAGTCGATGACCTGGTTCATCACCTCCATCGGCGTTCCCGCGAACGGCCGGCGGCCGGTGAGGAGCTGGTAGCAGATGATGCCTACTGCATAGAGGTCGGCGCGGTGGTCGATGGCGTCTCCCAGCACCTGCTCGGGCGCCATGTAGTAGGGCGTGCCCACCACCTCACCGAGCTCGGTGAACTGGTTCGAATCGACGCGCGCGATGCCGAAGTCGCTGATCTTGATGCGGCCGTCCTCGTTGATGAGGATGTTGGCCGGCTTGAGATCGCGGTGGACGACACCCTGGGCGTGCGAATAGCCGATGGCGTCGAGCAGCTGGCTCAGGATCTGCCACGCCTCGGCGAGGTCGTACTGGGTCTCGGTGGAAAGATGCTCGTGCAGCGATTTGCCGCGCACGTACTCCATGACGATATAGGCGATCTCCTCGTCTTCGCCGTAGTCGTAGACGGCGACGATGCCCGGGTGCAGCAGGCGGCCGGCGGCCTGTGCCTCGTTGCGGAAGCGCACCAGGCCGATGCGGTTGGCCGCGGCATCGAGGCGCGCCTTCTCGATCGTCTTGATCGCGACCAATCGCCGGATGAAGGGATCGAGCGCCTTGTACACGGTGCCCATCCCGCCCTCGCCCAGGACGCCCTGGATCTCGTACTTGCCGATGCGGGTGGGCAGCGTCATGGTCGTGGCGCCGGGTTTCAGGCCGCCAGCTCGACGATTGCCGGCGCTGCAATCGGCAGCACTACGGTGAAGCGCGTGCCGCTGCCGACCGTGGAACTCACTTCGATGCGACCGCCGTGCTGCTCGGCGATCTTGTAGGCGATGGCAAGACCGAGACCGGTGCCCTTCCCGATCTCCTTCGTCGTGAAGAACGGGTCGAAGATCTTCGGCAGTACCTCCGGAGCGATGCCGACACCGTTGTCCTCGACCTCGATGGCGACGCAGTCGGTTCCCTCCCGCCGCGACCGGAGCGTGATGCGGGCATCGTCCCGGGTCGTGGCCTGGGCGGCGTTGGTGATGAGATTCAGGAAGATCTGGTTCACCTGCGAGGGCGAGCAGCGGATGGCCGGGATGGCGCCGAATTCCTTTCGCACCTCGATCGACGTGAGCAGGTGGCGCGCCAGCGCGAGGCTGCTCGCGAGCCCATCGTTCACGTCGTAGGCGCCCACCTGGCTGCGGTCGAGCCGGCTGAAGTTGCGCAGATTGCCGACCAGGCCCTGGATCTGCTGGATGCCGTGCAGACCGTCCTGCGACAAGGCATTCAGGTCTTCGAGAATTTGTCCTTCGCGCAACCGGGAGAGACAGTCAGCGGCACGCGCGAACTGCCGGCCGAGCGCGTCCTCGCTCTCGGTACCGCGCTCGAGCATCCGGATCAGCTTGTCCGCCTCGTCGACCGCGGCCGCAACCTGCAGGAGGCGGTCGGCCACTGCGCCGAGGCTGTTCTTTACGTAGGCGAGCGGGGTGTTGATCTCGTGAGCGACGCCCGCCACCATCTGTCCGAGCGAGGACATCTTCGCGGACTGGATGAGTTGCGCTTCCGATTCCTTGAGGCCCTCGAGGGCGGCCGAGAGCTCGTGGGTGCGCGCTGCGACCCGTTGCTCGAGCGTTTCGTTCGCGCGCTTGAGGGCCCGGTTCATCTGCGCGATCGTGCGGTAGCTGCGGGAGAGGCGCATCCCCAGATACGCGAGCAGGATCAGGAGCGCCCCCGTGTAATAGACGAGGTAGACGCGGTACAGGTCCTTCTTCTGAGCTGCCAGCGCGAAGCTGCTTTCCACGGCTTGCGCGAAGGAATCGAGCCGCGGGCCGGCCGTGACGAGCGTGAGAGCGTGCGCGCCAGCCGCTTCCTCCGCACGCCGCGCCACGAAGTTCGCGACCCCCGCTGCCATCGCCGCGAGCCGCTTGCGCTCGCTTTCCGGCAGCGTGGCCGCGCGCCGCTCGAGTGCGTCGATCCCGGCTTCCAACCGGCGCCTCGCATCGGCGGTCGGCGCGGCGTCGAAGGCGCGCAGTTGCGCCTCGAGCCCGCTCACCGGCACGCCCGCGTCTTCGGCTGCGACGGCCGCCAGCGCGGCGGCGAGCGCATCCGTGCTCGCGGTACCAGTGGCTTCGTACTTGCGCACGAGGTCTGCCTTTTCGGCGAGTGCGTCCCGAACCGGTTGGAAGCGTTGGACCAGGCTGTCGTCCCCGGTTTCGCGAAGCTGGACCGTGAGCGCGCGCTCGATGCGGTTGCTGTCGTCGGCCGGGCGACCGGCAAGCGGCGCTCCGCGCGCAAATGCGGTCTCGCGGCGGAGCACCTCGGTGTCCCAGCGGTTGTCGATATCCTTCAGCCGCCGCAGCAGGGCCGCGATTTCGGTCTGACGGCCGGGATCGGAGCCCTCGGTCTCGATGTACAGGAACGCGAGCGCGCCGATCGCGAGGGCGGCGATCAGCGCGACGAGCCCGCCTTGCACGATGCGCATGGTTTCCTGTTGGTTGCGTTGGTATCGCCAGGAGCCGGGCTCACGCCCGCTAGCCGGGACGAAGCGAGTCCGCGGATTTTGCTTGCAGGGGAAGCACTGAGAACGCAAGGTCCGTGCCGCGTCACGCGGCGTGGCTAGCGCCCAAGATCTTGTTTTGACTGGCTTGAAGGGCCGCGAGCTGGTCGGACGCCGTCACTCGCCGATGATCTTGACCAGCACGCGCTTGCGGCCGGCGGCCGTCGAACTCGCCGTAGAAGATCTGCTCCCAGGGGCCGAAGTCGAGCTCGCCCGTCGGTGATGGCGACGACGACCTCGCGGCCCATGACCTGGCGCTTGAGGTGCGCGTCGGCGTTGTCCTCGCCGGTGCGGTTGTGGTGGTAGCGGCTCGGGCGGGTCGTACGGCGCGAGCTGCTCGAGCCAGCGCCGTAGTCGTCGTGCAGGCCCGGCTCGTCGTCGTTGATGAAGACGCACGCGGTGATGTGCATCGCGTTGACGAGGCAGAGGCCCTTCGCGGACGCCGCTCTCGCGCAGACGGCCTTCTCGACCTCGCGCGTGATGTTGACGAAGGCGACCCGGCGTCGGGGCGTTGAACCAAAGTTCCTTGCGATAGCTTTTCATTTAGGTCCTCCTTGCGTGGCGTTACTCGCCGAGGTACGCGGCCTGCACCTGCGGGTTGGCGAGCAGGCAGTCACAGCGATCGGCAAGCGAGATGGCGCCGCTTTCCATCACGTAGCCGCGATCGCTCACCTGCAGCGCGAGCCTCGCGTTCTGCTCGACCAGGACCAGTGTCACGCCGTCGCGGGCGATGGACCGGATCACCTCGAAGATCTTCTGCACCATGATCGGTGCGAGACCCATGCTCGGCTCGTCGAGCAACAGCAGCCGCGGGCGGCTCATGAGCGCGCGCCCGATCGCGAGCATCTGCTGCTCGCCGCCGGAGAGCGTGCCGGCCAGTTGACGGCGCCGCTCCTCGAGGCGCGGGAAGAGGCCGTAGATGCGGTCGCGGTCGGCGCCGATGTCCGCGTCCGACCGGCAGTAGGCGCCGATGTCCAGGTTCTCCTCGACCTTGAGGCGGCCGAAGATGCCGCGCCCCTCGGGCACCATGGCGATGCCCTGGCGGACGAGCTCGTGGGCAGGGCGGCCGGTGATGGACTTGCCTTCGTAGTGCACGTAGCCGCCGGCGGGGTGGACGAGCCCGGTGATGGCCTTCAAGGTCGTGGTCTTGCCGGCGCCGTTCGCCCCGATGAGCGCCACCACCTCGCCTGCGTTCACGTCGAGGTCCACGCCCTTCACGGCGTTGATGCCGCCGTAGGCCACGCGCAGGTGACGCACCTCGAGCATGGCTGTCACGCCCCGTTCCTTCAAGCGATCTCCCCGCCGAGATAGGCCTCGACCACCGCCGGGTCGCGCTGCACCTGCGCCGGCGCGCCTTCCGCGATTTTCTTCCCGTAGTCGAGCACTGCCACCCGGTCGCACAGCCCCATGACCAGTTTCACGTCGTGCTCGATCAGGAGGATGGTCATGCCGTCGGCGCGGATGCGCTCCATCAGACCGCGCAGTGCGCCGGTCTCGGTGGCGTTCATACCGGCGGCCGGTTCGTCGAGGGCCAGGAGCCGCGGCTCGGTCGCGAGCGCGCGCGCGATCTCGAGCCGTCGCTGATCGCCGTAGGAGAGGTTCTTCGCCAGCGCGTGCGCGTGCCGGCCGATGCCGACGTAATCGAGCAGCTCCTTGGCGCGCCGGGCGATGGCGGATTCCTCGGCACGGGTGGCCGCATTGCGGGTGACCGCGCCCCACACGCCGGCGCGGGTGCGCACGTGGCGCCCGACCATCGCATTCTCGATCGCGGTCATGTTGGCGAAGAGCCGGATGTTCTGGAACGTGCGCGCGATGCCGGCGGCGGCGACCGCGTGTGGCTCCAGGCCCGCGATCGGCGCGCCCGTCGAACACGATGTCGCCACCGTCGGGCGCGTACGACCGGTGATCACGTTGAAGAGGGTCGGTCTCCCGCGCCGGTGGGGCCGATCACGGCGTGGATCGTTGCGGTCGATCGCGATCGAGACGTCGGCCACCGCCGCGAGCCGCCGAAGCGCTTCTCGACCCCGCGCTGCTGCGAGCAGCGCGCTCACTTCGGCGAACTCGCGCTTGCGCACCCGGGACGGCCAGAGGCCCGCGGGCCGAAACAGCATCATGAGCACCAGCGCGAGCCCGAAGAGCAGCATGCGCAAATCCGAGGGATCGATCAGCACGCGCCCGAGCCACGCCTGCTGCAGCGGTCCCACGTAGCGCAACGCCTCTGGCAGCGCGGTGAGCAGGATCGCGCCGAGCACGACGCCCGGCACGTGGCCCATGCCGGCCCAGCACGACCATGCAGAGGATCATGATGGAATCGAGCAGCGCGAAGCTCTCCGGGCTGACGAAACCCTGGAACGCCGCGAACAGCCCGCCGGAGACCCGCCGAAGCTCGCCCCCATGGCAAAGGCGAGCAGCTTTACATTGCGAGTGTGTATGCCCATGGACTTGGCGGCGATCTCGTCCTCGCGGATCGCGATCCAGGCGCGACCGATGCGCGAATCCTCCAGGCGCAGCGAGATGACGATCGAGAGCAGGACGAAAGCGAGGAACACATAGTAGTAGCTGTGTACGGGCGCGAACGCGAGGCCCGCGATAGTGT
>CAVTGS010000026.1:0-83379 GCA_963734295.1 uncultured beta proteobacterium
CCCCCGTGTCATTCGCTGAGGCAGTGCGCTTCTGGCTGAAGCTCGGATTCATCGGTTTCGGGGGGCCCGCAGGACAGATTGCCATCATGCATCAGGAACTGGTCGAGCGCCGGCGCTGGATTTCGGAGAAGCGCTTTCTGCATGCGCTGAATTACTGCATGGTGCTGCCCGGCCCCGAAGCCCAGCAGCTTGCGACCTACATCGGCTGGCTCATGCATCGAACCTGGGGCGGCATCGTCGCCGGCGGCCTATTCGTGCTGCCGTCGCTTTTCATCCTGATCGCGCTCTCGTGGCTCTACATGGCGCTCGGAAACCTCCCGGCGGTCGCTGGTGTTCTCTACGGAATCAAACCCGCCGTCACGGCCATCGTCGTGTTCGCCGCCTATCGCATCGGCTCGCGGGCGCTCCGCAATCCCCTCCTGTGGCTGATTGCCGCTGCGGCGTTTGTTGCCATATTTGCGCTCAACGCCCCGTTTCCAGCCATCGTGCTGGCTGCCGGTCTAATCGGGTACGTCGGCGGTCGAATCTACCCGGAGAAGTTCCGGATCGGGGGCGGTCACGGCAGTGCGCACGGGGGCTACGGACCTGCGCTCATCGACGACGATACGCCGACCCCGGAGCATGCGCGGTTCACGCGCGCCCGCTTCGCATGGGTACTCGGAGCGGGACTTGTGCTTTGGGCTGCCGGCATCGCCCTGCTTACCGCGGTATCGGGCTGGCAAAGCGTCCTCACTCAGATGGGATGGTTCTTCACGAAAGCGGCGCTGCTGACCTTCGGCGGCGCTTACGCGGTGCTTCCCTACGTTTATCAAGGCGCGGTGGAGCACCACCAATGGCTGAGCCCCACGCAGATGATCGACGGCCTCGCGCTCGGCGAGACGACACCCGGCCCGCTCATCATGGTCGTTGCGTTCGTTGGATTCGTCGGCGCCTGGGGTAAAGAAGTGTTTGGCCCAAATTGGCTATTCGTGGGTGGGGCAGCAGGCGCCACTGTCGCCACCCTCTTTACCTTCCTGCCGTCGTTCATCTTCATCCTGCTGGGGGGTCCGCTCGTGGAGACGACCCACGAGAACCTGCATTTCACGGCCCCGCTCACCGGCATTACGGCCGCGGTCGTGGGGGTGATCGCCAACCTCGCTGCATTTTTCGCCTACCATGTACTCTGGCCGTCCGGCTTCTCGGGTACCTTCGAGTGGGTGGCTGCCCTGATCGGGGCCGGCGCGCTCCTCGCCCTGTTCCGATTCAAGTTCGGCGTGATCCCGGTGATACTGGCGTGCGGCGTCGCGGGCTACCTGGCGTCCCTCCTCGGCTTCACGCATTAACAGGCTTTCGTCACGGGCATACCGCCTCCGTCGGCTTGTTGTTTCGCGTGACCGGCGTGCCTTGGCGGAAGGAGAAGAACGGATCGCAGGGCGGCGGCGTGGTCGCCGTGAGCACGCCGACCTCGTCCGAATCCGCGCTCTCCCGGTTCGACTGGCTCACCGCCCGCACGACATAGAAATACCGCGTGCGCGCGCGGACCGCAGGATCGACGTACAGGGTGGTCTCCACCAGACGCGCGGTCAGCCGCTGGCCGCGGCCGTAGGGTCCCCCGACCGCCGTGCTCCGGTACACGTTGTAGGCGACGGCGCCGGCCACCGCGTCCCAGCGGAGCGCGACCTGGCGGTGCGTGAAGTCGCCGACGACGAGGCTCGCCGGCGCGCCGAACTCACCGCCTGTCGACACCGACGGCGCAACACCGGGGTGCTTCCCAGCCAGCCGACCCAGCATCCGTCGCACCGCGGCGATCTGCAGACCTTGCCTGGGTCGCGAAACGGCCCCGATTGTTGAGCCCGTCGTTGTAACCCCACCAGTCCCAGCAGGCCTGGGGATTGAGCGGCAGCAAAGGAGCGAGTGGGGTCGGCTGCGTCGGCTGGGTCTGCGGATAGAGGACGATGAGACGGTTCTCGTCCGCCCACCGGTTGTAGCCGGCGTGCTCGTAGAACGCGTTCCCGATCTGCTCGGCGGACTGCCCGCAGCCGTGGAAGGCGACGTGCACGCGGCACGACTCTCCCCGCGCGCAGGCATCGGGGACGTATGCATACCCCTCGTCCGCCATGGAGATGCGGCGAGGCGACGCCGCGCCACGGGAATCGAGTGCAAACTCACCCTGCGAGAAGCGGATGATTCTCCCCCCTGGCGCGCTTGCTGAATCGCTTCGTCTCAGCATGCCGTAGAACAGTTGCAGCATGCTGCCGGCAGCATCGTAAGGTGAGTTGTCCGCCGCCGGATCGCGGCAGAGATTGAGGAAGTTGCCGCCCGTCCGCGGGCACAGGTTGCATGCCGCGTCTCCCGCACCGCAGTCGACGGTGATCTGGGCGTGGGCGGCATTCAGATTGTCCTTGTAGAAGATCCGGCTCCTGTCGACGTATCGCGAGTAGTAGTCGTACAGCGCATCCGTTACTGGCGCTTTCACGAGCCCGTCGTTGTACCCGTGAAAGAGCCACACCCGCTGCCGCGCAAGATGCGACGTCGCGTCGATCCGGCCCGAGCGCGCCCACGCGTCCGTGGTTCGCACCATCCGGTTAAGCTGCGCCGACGTGATCGCCAGCTTTGGGAAGTCCGGATCGCCCTGCATGCAGCGCGCGAGCGCCGTGCCGAGGGCGCCGCGCAGCGAGGGCACGCGATCGAACGCGCACAAGTAGGGGCCGCCCGCCGTCGCGCCGACGCCCTTCACGATGGCCGAGTACGCGACTCCGAACTGGACCGCCATGTAGGCGCCCGAAGAGACCCCGGAGACGGTGGTCTCGCGCAGATCGACGTTGTACGAGGGCAGCGGCTCGGCATCGCCCGCCAAGGTGGGACGGGACGGTCCTATCAGCAATGCCGCGGCGTAAATGAAGGCCGCAAGAAATCGCTCCTTATTATGGCGTCGGGCGTGAGTGGTCATGATCGGCCTTACGCAATTCGTGGGAGCGCCAGACTAGAGTCAAGACCAGCGGCGCTAGGAGGATGCGCAAGGCACTCGATCTCGATGGGCGAGTGGAGCCGCTGATGACGGCAACGCCTTCGTCGCGTAAACGCCCAGCAGCGTCGTGGGCGCGCAGGATCGCGTCGCCGTGCGTTCGTGCGGAACAGAACAGCGCGGTCTTGCGGGCCAAGAGGAGCGCCACCGGGCCGACGGTCTGTAGCGCTGCCGGCGCTGAAGCTCCCAGCCTCTCGTTCAGGCGCGCCGGCCAGTATGAGTCAGCCGGCATTAACGTCGCCACCCCTTTTTGCTCTCGCTGACCGCGTCGCCACGGCGGCTGCATGCCGGCCAGGCCGTCATACCGCATACCGGTGTTGTCGCTACGCAGGAAGTCGACCCCTTTCGCGAGCAATCCGCCGTCGCACCCCTGCGCTACGTGCCCGCCATTGCAGGCGTGGTCTCGAAAACCAGCTTCCCGGCCTCCAGGCTGGGGGCGCGTTTGGACAAGTGCAGGATCTCGACGCCCACCACCTGATTCTCGGCGTTGTAATCCAGCACCACGCCCGGAGACACCTCCTCAGATTCGACGATCTTCGATTCGTCCAGACGCAGATAGAGCGCGTCGGCTTCCTGGTCAACATGCAGTCTCATAACTTCCCTCTCATGCTCCGGTCGAAGAATACGCTCACCACGCGAACCGGTTCAACCGAGATGTTGACCACCACGCGGAGTACCCGGCCGTCTGATTCGGGAATGGGCCGGTACCGGCGCTCCAGCGAGGCATCCTCCGGGTCTGCCTCGCGCGAGGCCGGTTCGCGCAGAGCGCGCTCCAGCCATTCGAGCGGAATGTCCCGCTCGGCCAGCACCTTCTTCGCGTGCTCGGTCAATGTGTAGTTCACTCGTGGCCGGCCTCCGCATCGCGGCCCATGCGGTACTTGATGTCGTAGTTGATAATGAAGTCCAGCTCCTCTTCCGTGAAGCCAAGTGGCGCGCATGCAGCGCGTCGATCCGAGCACTCGCTTCCTGTTCGCTGACAACTTCTTGTCTGGTTGAGATTATGATGCTAGCACATAGGGCGAAGCAGCCCAACGCCTGTGCGTGGGGCCAGTACGACCCACCTAGCACTCCAACTGCGATCACTTATCGGCGGGCTCTGGAGTTGCCTTGCTGTACTTCGTGAGGGTTGCCGTCGCTCGTAACCACTCGCTGGATCACCCCGATCCACCTGCTGCACGCCACAGCTCGTTCATCCGCTGTGCGAACCGCGTGCCCAGTGCCTCGTCCTCGTGCATGAAATAGACGTAGGTGCGAAGGAGCTTCCGGTCAGCGATGCGCTCGACCCAGCCTTGCAAATCGCGGTCTTCGTAATGCGTACGGCGCAAGCGGATATACCCGAAATCCGAAGTGGCAACGAACGGCGTGTCGCCCGTCGTCGGTGACGCAGAGCATCGCCGCGCGGGCGCGAAGCGCTTCGTACACCTCGTCGTCGTGCCATGAAACGTGGCGAAACTCGAATGCGGCACGCGTCTCGGCCGGTACCAGGTCGAGGAACGCCTGCAGCCGCGGGACATCCTTCCTGAGATACGGCGGCAACTGGAACAGCAGCACGCCGAGCTTGCTCCCGAGCGCAGCAGCGCGTTGCACAAACGCACCCACCTCCCCCTCGGCCTCGCGCAAACGCTTGTCGTGGGTGATGCGCCGCGGTGCCTTCAGGGTGAAGGCGAAATGCACGGGCACCTCTTCCGCCCAGCGCGCGAGCATCGTTTCCGCCGGCATCCGGTAGAAGGTGTTGTTGATCTCGACCGTCCTGAATCGCTCGGCGTAGTAGCGCAGCATCTCGGCCGCCGGGAGCTTTTCCGGATAGAAGCGCCCCAACCACTCCTTGTAGGAATAGCCGCTCGTTCCCGCTAACATCTCCATGGTCCGTGCTCCCGGAGGCAATCCTCGTGGTCCGTGCTCCGTCCAAGGCTATGCGCGCGAACGGTGCTCGAGGAGTTGCGTCCGCATCGCTCCGTGACTATTCCGCCAAGCGGACCTTCGGCGCCACGCCCGAGCCAGCGCCCGCAGAGCCCGAGGCGCGGGTCGGGCCGCTCCTCTTCGTCGTCCAGCAGCACTCGGCCCGCCGGCTGCATTATGACTTCCGTCTCGAATGCGCGGGAGTCCTGAAATCGTGGGCCGTACCCAAGGGACCCTCGCTCGACCCGGCCGAGAAGCGCCTCGCCGTGCAGACGGAAGATCATCCGTTCGAGTACGCCTCGTTCGAGGGTGTGATTCCGCCGGGGCAGTACGGTGCGGGCGAAGTGATCGTCTGGGATTGCGGCGTCTATTCGCCGGACGAAGGCCAGGAATACTGGTTCCACGACCGGACCGAGGCGGAGCGGCGGGTCACGGAAGGTCTCGACCAGGGCAAGCTCGGATTCCTTCTGCGCGGCGAAAAGGTAAAGGGCTCCTTCGCGCTCGTCCGGAGCTCGGACAAGAAGAACTGGCTGCTCATCAAGCACAAGGACCGATTCGCAGCCAAGCGCGACATCACCGCGCAGAATCGATCCGTCCTCTGCGGCGCGGCAGTCGAGGCGCTCAAGGTTCTCCCGGCGCACCGCCTTCCCGCCTCTCGGCTCGTTCCAGCGGGGGAGATCGAAGCGATGCCCGCCAAGCTCGCGCCGATGCTCGCCGAATCGGGGGATGCTCCGTTCAACCGCGCCGACTGGATGTGGGAACCCAAGCTCGACGGCTATCGCGTGCTCGCGTTCGTGAGCGAACAAGGGGTGAAGCTCCGTTCGCGGCGCGGCCTCGACTTGGCTGCAGCCTTTCCCGCGTTGACCGCGGAGCTCGCCGCGCAATGCGTGAGCGGCATGATCCTCGACGGCGAGATCGTCGCGTTCGACGCGAGCGGCAAGCCCTCGTTCGGCGCGTTGCAGAATCGCGTTCAATTGAAGACGGAGCGCGACATCGCCGCGGCCGACCGCACGGCACCCGTGGTCTTCTCCTGCTTCGATATCCTGTACTTCGCCGGCGTCGATCTGCGCCGATCGCCCTATTCGGATCGGCGTCGCTATCTCGCGCAGTGCCTGCTGCCATCGCCCCTCGTGCAACTCGTGCACGCCCACGAGGACGGCGTCGCACTGCACGCGGCCGCGCTTGCAAACGGTTTCGAAGGCGTGGTGGGCAAACGCAAGGACAGCAGGTACGAGGCGGGCCGGCGCTCCGCGTCGTGGCTCAAGGTCAAGTCTACGAAGAGCGGTGAATTCGTCGTCGGCGGGTACACGAAGGGCAAGGGGTCGCGCGCGGCGCTCGGCGCGCTGCTCATCGGATACCGGGACCGCGGCAAGCTGCGCTTCGCCTCGCACGTGGGATCGGGCTTCGATGTCGAATCGCTAGCGCTCATGAAAGCACGCCTCGACCCGCTGCGAACAAGTGAGTGCCCGTTCGCCGAGCAACCCGTGCTGAACGGGCCGACGGTCTGGGTCGAACCAAAAGTCGTCGTGGAGGTGAAGTTTCAAAACTGGACCGACGACGGCAGCCTGCGCGCGCCGGTGTTCCTGCGCATGCGGGACGACGTCGATCCGAAGCGCGTGCGGCGTCCGAAGTCCAACCCGACGCCGCATCCGAGTGCCGCGCCGCACACCGGCACCGAGGTCGACGACATCGTGCAGCAGCTGGAGACCAGGAAAGCGACTTTTGCGCTTGCGGTCGGCCCGCATCGCATACGTCTCACCAACCTCGATCGCGTCTACTGGCCCGCCGACGCCGCGCTCAATCAGCCGGCGCTCACCAAGCGCGACCTGGTGCGCTATTTCGCGCAAGTCTCGCCTTACATCCTGCCGCATCTCGCGGATCGCCCGCTCACCATGATCCGCATGCCGGAAGGGATCGTCGGTCAGCGCTTCTTCCAGAAGCACTGGGAGCAGGAACGGCCCGAGTTCGTCGAGACCATCACCGTCTTCTCGGAGCACAAGGACGAGCGTCACGACTACATCGTCTGCAACAACCTGCCAACGCTTTTGTGGCTCGCGCAGTCGGGCACGCTCGAATTCCACGTCTGGCACTCGCGCGCGAAGCCGGGTCCCGACGCAACGAGCAAGAGCACCGACTACGCGAGCTCGCTCGCCGCGATGGAAGGGTCGGTGCTCAACTATCCAGACTACGTAATTTTCGACATCGACCCCTACATCTATTCGGGAAAGGAAGCACAGGGCGCCGAGCCGGAGCTCAACACCGTCGCCTTCGAGAAGGGCAAAGAGGTAGCGTTCTGGTTGCGCGAGCTCCTGCTCGGCATGTCCCTCGAATCCATCGTCAAGACCTCGGGCAAGACCGGGCTGCACGTCTTCGTGCCGATCCGGCGCACGCTGGATTTCGATGCAGCGCGCCACGTCTCCGAGCTGGTCGGTCGGCATCTCATGCGAAGCCACCCGAAGGACATCACGATGGAGTGGAGCGTGCCCAAGCGGACCGGCAAGATCTTCATGGACTACAATATGAACGTTCGCGGCAAGACGCTGAACGTCGCCTACTCGCCGAGGGGTGTGCCCGGCGCACCGGTGTCGATGCCGCTCACGTGGGAGGAACTGGCGAAGGCGCATCCGCTCGACTTTCGCATCACGAACGTCGTGGAGCGTCTGGCCGCAACGGGTGATCGCTGGCGCGAAGCCCTGACCCGCAAACAGAGCCTCGAAAGCGCGTTGCAAAGCGCACGGGCCTAACCACCTTAAAGGAGGTGAGCATGGCTGCTCGATCGATTGCGTCGCTGACGATCTCGTTCGGTCTCGTGTCCATTCCCGTAAAGCTCTATTCGGCCACCGAGGCGAGTCGTGCGATCTCGTTCAATCTGCTGCACAAGACCTGCGGCTCGCGACTCAAGCAGCAGTACGTCTGCGTGAAGGAGGACGTCGTGGTGCCCCGCGACGACATGGTGAAAGGCTACGAATTCGCCAAGGACCAGTACGTGATGTTCACGGCGGAAGAGCTGAAGGCGCTCGAGGAGGCGGGCACGCACGCCGCCGACATCACCGAGTTCGTGCCAATCGAAGCGATCGACCCGGTGTACTTCGACAAGGCCTACTACCTCGCGCCGGACAAGGGCGGCGCCAAGCCCTATGCGCTGCTCACGAAGGCCCTGCGCGAGTCGGACCGCTGTGCCATCGGCCGCTGGGCCGCGCGCGGCAAGCAGTACATCGTGATGATCCGTCCGATCGAGGACGGACTCGTCATGCAGCAGTTGCTGTACGCCGCCGAGGTGCGGTCGATGAAGGACCTCGAGATCCCGCAGACCGACGTCAAGGACGCCGAGCTCAAGCTCGCGCAGCAGTTGATCGAGCAGCAGGCCTCCGACACCTTCGATCCCGGCGCGTACACCGACGAAGTGCGCACGCGCATCGACGCAGCGGTGCAGAAGAAGGTCGAAGGGCAGGAGATCACGATGACCGAGGCGCCCGAGGGCGGCGCACAGGTCATCGATCTGATGGAAGCGCTGCGCGCGAGCCTGGAGAAGAAGGCGCCGGTTAAGGCGGCGAAGCCAGAAGTCGAAACACGCAAACCGCCCAAGCGCGCCCGGGCTGCGGAACCCGCCACGCGCAGGGCGGCGAAGAAATAGCACGCACGAACGAAAACCCGCCCGCCATGCACCAGTACGGCGTGCGCGACGTCGAGAGGCTGCTGCGCCTGTCGCGTAGCACCATCCGCACGCTGATCGAGGCCGGGTTCGTGTCGCCCGCGCGCGGCCCGCGCAACGCGTGGCTGTTCTCGTTCCAGGATCTGATCGTCCTGCGCACTGCCCAGGCACTCGCCGAGGCCAAGGTTCCGCGGAGACGAATCACGCGGTCGATCAAGGAACTGCGCCGTCATCTGCCCGAGACCATGCCGCTATCGGGGCTCAGCATCTGCGCCGTGGCAGACCGCGTGGTCGTGAAGGAAGGCGGCAGCCGGTGGCAGGCGGATTCGGGGCAATACCTGCTGGCGTTCGAGGGCGATCCTGCGGACGGCTCGTTGAGCGTGATCGAACGCGGCGACGCGGAGGCGACGCCCAGCGCGGAGGACTGGTTCGAGCGCGGCGTCGCGCTGGAAAGCGAGGATGCCGAGGCCGCGTGCCTGGCGTATCGAGCAAGCCATCGCCGCCGACCCGACGTTTCTCGACGCCTACATCAATCTCGGATCGCTGCTCCACGAAGCCGGACGCCTCGCGCAGGCCGAGCGCGTCTATCGCGACGCATCGCAAGCGTGCGGCAACGACCCCGCGCTGCTATACAACCTCGGCGTTCTGCTCGACGATCTCAACCGCAAGAACGAAGCGATGGAAACCTACGAAACCGCGCTGCGCGGCAGATCCCGATCTGGCGGATTGCCATTTCACGTCTGGCACGCGCGCGCGAAGCCGGGTTCCGACGCAACGAGCAAGAGCACCGACTACGCCAGCTCGCTCGCCGCGATGGAAGGGTCGGTGCTCAACTATCCAGACTACGTAATTTTCGACATCGACCCCTACATCTATTCGGGACAGGAAGCACGGGGCGCCGAGCCGGAGCTCAACACCGTCGCCTTCGAGAAGGGCAAAGAGGTAGCGTTCTGGTTGCGCGAGCTCCTCCTCGGCATGTCCCTCGAATCCATCGTAAAGACTTCGGGCAAGACCGGGCTGCACGTCTTCGTGCCGATCCGGCGCACGCTGGATTTCGATGCAGCGCGCCACGTCTCCGAGCTGGTCGGTCGGCATCTCATGCGAAGCCACCCGAAGGACATCACGATGGAGTGGAGTGTCCCCAAGCGGACCGGCAAGATCTTCATGGACTACAATATGAACGTTCGCGGCAAGACGCTGAACGTCGCCTACTCGCCGAGGGGTGTGCCCGGCGCGCCGGTGTCGATGCCGCTCACGTGGGAGGAACTGGCGAAGGCGCATCCGCTCGACTTTCGCGTCACGAACGTCGTGGAGCGTCTGGCCGCAACGGGTGATCGCTGGAGCGAAGCCCTGACCCGCAAACAGAGCCTCGAAAGCGCGTTGCAAAGCGCACGGGCCTAACCACCTTAAAGGAGGTGAGCATGGCTGCTCGATCGATTGCGTCGCTGACGATCTCGTTTGGTCTCGTGTCCATTCCCGTAAAGCTCTATTCGGCCACCGAGGCGAGTCGTGCGATCTCGTTCAATCTGCTGCACAAGACCTGCGGCTCACGACTCAAGCAGCAGTACGTCTGCGTGAAGGAGGACGTCGTGGTGCCCCGCGACGAGATGGTGAAAGGCTACGAATTCGCCAAGGACCAGTACGTGATGTTCACGGCGGAAGAGCTGAAGGCGCTCGAAGAGGCGGGCACGCACGCCGCCGACATCACCGAGTTCGTGCCAATCGAAGCGATCGACCCGGTGTACTTCGACAAGGCCTACTACCTCGCGCCGGACAAGGGCGGCGCCAAGCCCTATGCGCTGCTCACCAAGGCCCTGCGCGAGTCGGACCGCTGTGCCATCGGCCGCTGGGCCGCGCGCGGGAAGCAGTACATCGTGATGATCCGTCCGATCGAGGACGGGCTCGTCATGCAGCAGCTGCTGTACGCCGCCGAGGTGCGGTCGATCAAGGACCTCGAGATCCCGCAGACCGACGTCAAGGACGCCGAGCTCAAGCTCGCGCAGCAGTTGATCGAGCAGCAGGCCTCCGACACCTTCGATCCCGGCGCGTACACCGACGAAGTGCGCACGCGCATCGACGCAGCGGTGCAGAAGAAGGTCGAAGGGCAGGAGATCACGATGACCGAGGCGCCCGAGGGTGGCGCACAGGTCATCGATCTGATGGAAGCGCTGCGCGCGAGTCTCGAGAAGAAGGCGCCGGTTAAGGCGGCGAAGCCAGAAGTCGAAACACGCAAACCGCCCAAGCGCGCCCGGGCTGCGGAACCCGCCACGCGCAGGGCGGCGAAGAAATAGCACGCACCAACGAAAACCCGCCATGCACCAGTACGGCGTGCGCGACGTCGAGAGGCTGCTGCGCCTGTCGCGTAGCACCATCCGCACGCTGATCGAGGCCGGGTTCGTGTCGCCCGCGCGCGGCCCGCGCAACGCGTGGCTGTTCTCGTTCCAGGATCTGATCGTCCTGCGCACTGCCCAGGCACTCGCCGAGGCCAAGGTTCCGCGGAGACGAATCACGCGGTCGATCAAGGAACTGCGCCGTCATCTGCCCGAGACCATGCCGCTATCGGGGCTCAGCATCTGCGCCGTGGCAGACCGCGTGGTCGTGAAGGAAGGCGGCAGCCGGTGGCAGGCGGATTCGGGGCAATACCTGCTGGCGTTCGAGGGCGATCCTGCGGACGGCTCTTTGAGCGTGATCGAACGCGGCGACGCGGAGGCGACGCCCAGCGCGGAAGACTGGTTCGAGCGCGGCGTCGCGCTGGAGAGCGAGGATGCCGAGGCTGCGTGCCTAGCGTATCAGCAAGCCATCGCCGCCGACCCGACGTTTCTCGAGGCCTACATCAATCTCGGATCGCTGCTCCACGAAGCCGGACGCCTCGCGCAGGCCGAGCGCGTCTATCGCGACGCAGCGCAAGCGTGCGGCAACGACCCCGCGCTGCTATACAACCTCGGCGTCCTGCTCGACGATCTCAACCGCAAGAACGAAGCGCTGGAAACCTACGAAACCGCGCTGCAGGGAGATCCCGATCTCGCGGATTGCCACTACAACCTGGCGCTCCTGTGCAAGGAGCTCGCAAGGCCCAGGGAAGCCATCCGGCACATGGCGGAGTATCGGAGGTTAATCTCACGAGAGCGCTGACCCACCCTGGTTGAGCCGGTGCACTGAAGCCGATTTTGATCACAGGTGGGCAACCGACCGAGCCACACGGGGCGCATTCTCGGCCCGCCCGCGGTCAGCGCCTCGTTGGGCAGGAATGCGTGACTGCATAGCAGATCCTGGTTGTCTGTATCGTTCGCTGGGTGAGCTCACCCGGGTCGCCTCTTGCCAGGTCGCCACTGCACGATGCCGCCCACGTTGACCCGGGGCTCGGATGTCCAGGGTTGGACAAGCGCGTCGACGCACGCGACACGGACCCGTCCTCCGCTCAACAGAGCGCCTGCAACCGAAGTCAGGAGAAACTCCTGGAGGCGGATGGTGGATGCGCCGTCTCCCCCGAATAGTAGTTCGATGCCTGTGGGATGCTCCACCCGGTACAGGGCGGGCTGCGGCTGGCGGACGATCCATGAGATGTACGGGGGGCCACCCGCCACGGTCGTGGTCACCATGTCGGCCTCTCCGGCCGTGCCGTACACGAAGAAGGACGAAGGTGAGTCCTGCAGGACGCCGGCCGCACTCCAGTATTTGTTCTTGCCATCAGGGGTGAATCCCCCTTCCTGTCGGCCGGTTCCCGCCAGGGTTGGATCGGGCGAGCCGTCCGTGCTCCAGCCCATGATCAACAGGAGGGGATAGCTCGGACGATAGCTGTTGATCGGAAATGGTATGTATCCTCCCCCTGTCCACCCGGTCGCGACGACGTAAAGCCTGCTTCCGAGCCAGGCGATACCGACCGGCCGGATGCGGCTGTACTCGTCCTGGGTGTCGATCGTTTTCGACAGTGTCTGGTAGCTCGCGGGGGCTGGTGCTTGCAGACTCGGAAGGCCCAGCCCGAAGGTTGGATCGTAGCTTCCGGTGGGTGTGATGCGGCGCAAGGCGACTCTGACAGGGGATGCACCATAGGGACTGTCTACTCGCACGGTCGACGCCACGCAGACGACCGAACCGTCGGCGTCGAGAAAGCAGTGAACGTCTCCTCCGCTGCCGGGCTGCGTGAATCCGTGCACGTCGACGAAACCGCCGCTCCCGTAGGTCGAGTCCAACTGGCCGTTGGGGCGCAAGACGCAGAGCTCGCTCTTGGCCGTGTCGATCTTCAGGGCGATGTCGCCGTTGGCGCGCACTCCGAGCACCCTTGCCTCTCCCTGGCCGCTGCCCGGATTCGGAGTGGCGACCCCTCCGGCCCCGAAGGACGTGTCGAGCGCGCCGTTGGGGCCCAGCTTGGTCACACACGCGTCCACCCCGCCACCCGCGACCAGCAGGCTGCCATCGGCGAGAAGGGTGAGCGTGGTGATCGAGGATGCGACGGCCACCGGCGGCAACGTCACCAAATGCCCTTCTTCCCCAGAAGCGGTGATGAACCGCAGGGCGGGCGTCGTGGATCCCGACGACCGGTCCACGAAGATCGCTGTGCCATCGGGCGCGATGATCGCAGGATGACGAATGGATCCGAAGAGGGCGAAGCCACCGGCTCCGAAACTCAGGCTCGGGTCGCCGTTGGCTGCCGCAAGCGCAACCACGACGGGAACCCGGTCGCAGTCGGCTCCGTGCAGTTGTCGGGTACCTCCCACGAAGAGTTGTTCCCCGCTGATCGCCACCGCTGCGGGTGTGACCGGCGCGCCGTCGCAACGAATGGTCACGGTGCCTGCAGTGCCCCACGTGGCATCGACAGCGCCGTGATCGGAAGAGCCGGGGGCCCAGCGGAACCGGCATCCGGCGGTGCGAAGGTCGCCTGCCTTGTCAGCCTGCGTCTGTAATCGTTGCGCGAAGACATAGACCCCGCTGCCGTCTGATGTCGTGACTGGATCGGCCAGCGTACCACTCAGATCTTGCTCGGCGATCCCGCCGTTACCGAACGAGGAATCGAGTCCGCTGCCACTGGGATCGATTGCAAACAACACCGCGCGCCGCTCGACGCAGCCCACGAGTACGCCGGCCGTCTCACCGGCGCAGACGAATCCGCGGTAGCCGGACATCAAAGGCGAGACCCAGAGGCCGTTGTCTCCAAAGCCGATGTCCCGACTGCCGTCCGCCAAGACACGCAGGACCGCTCCCACCGATGTCGCCCCGATGCCGGGATGGTTCAGATGTGCGGTAAGCGCGATGGACGCCGCTCCGGCATTGAACCGCACCGAAGCGACCTGCAGTCGGATCAGCCCCGGAAGCGCGGGCGAGCCGACGAGATCCACGTCCAGGGGTACGGTGCCAGCAGCGCGCAGCACGGTGATGCGAACGCGCGTATCGCGCGACGAGACGATGGCGAGGTCGGCGCCATCGGCGGCCAGACGAACACTCCCGGGGTCCAACGGTCCGAATGTGTCGTGAAGCCACCCCGGGAGGACGGCCTGCGTCGTCTCACGGTGGCCGGCGGGGGTCATGAGGCAGAGTGTGTATTCCCAAGGAAGGTAGGCGTTCTGGCGAATTGGAACCTGTCGAACAAGTACGGCCACGTCCCCGTTCGATGCGGAACAGCTCGCCACTGACAGCGCCATCCGACGTGATTCAGACACGTCGTAGATGCGCGTGCCGTCCCAACGCAGACGCTCCTGCGGTGCGCCGTCGGGCGGGAACACCACCAGCTTGACGGTCGAGAATCGCTCCGACTGGTCCACCGCGGCAGGATTTGCCGGTGGTGGCTGATAGGTCCATCCCCCGACGACCAGACCTACCGAACCGGTGGGGAGCAGATGCACCCCGGTGGTAAATCCGCCGACCGTGTGGGTCGCCTCATAAGTGCTATAGGCGCCCTGATACAAGTACGCCATGCCGCTCCAGAGCGTGCCACGGTTTCCGAACGTGCGGTCATGTATGACGGTCATGTCGTTTCTTCCTTTCTCAGTGAACCCACCAGTTACGAAACGAGTGTACGCGCGAAGCGCCGCTGACCGGATCGACTCGGCCCGCAGGCCCGTCACAGCACATACCGCAGTATCGCGACGTAGTGGGAAGCGCTGCCAGCCATGACGAACAGGTGCCAGACGCCGTGGGCGTGGGTGATCCGGGCGTCGAGGGCAAAGAAAATGATCCCGAAGGTATAGAACAGCCCGCCGGCCGCGACCCAGGCGAAGCCCGTCGGTCCAAGCGCGTCGAGAAGGGGGATCAATGCGACGAGGGCGACCCAGCCCATCCCGACGTAGATCACCACTGACAGTACTCGCGCTTCGCTCCTCGGACCCAGCTCCTGCAGGCAGCCGATCACCGCGAGTCCCCAGACCACCCCGAAGAGCGACCAGCCCCACGGGCCGCGCAGCGTCACCAGGCAGAACGGCGTGTAGCTGCCCGCGATGAGCAGATAGATGCTCTGGTAATCCAGCTCGCGCAGGACATTCTTGGCACGCCCGCGCACGCTGTGGTAGAGCGTCGAGACCGTGTACAGCAGCACCAGCGTGAGGCCGTAGATCGAGACGCTCACTATCTTCCACGGGTCGCCGCTCAAGGCTGCCAGCACGACGAGCACGACGGAGCCGGCGAGTGCCAGCACGGCTCCGACGAGGTGCGTCAAGGCATTGAGTTTTTCCCCGTAGTACATGTGGCTGGCCGTGTCCCTGTCGATCGCCCCACTGCTTCGTTCAATCCGGATGCGCCTGCTGGCAGGTCGCCTGGGTAGGTCTGGCATGTGTGCGAAAGCGCACAGACCTGGCGGGCGAGCTGGCGTAAATTATTGCCCCCGGTGTGCAAAAACTTGCGGAGCAGTCATGGTCAAGACGGCATGGGCAGTCTGGAAGGGCGGTATCAAGGACGGTGGCGGCACCATTTCCACCGAGACGGGCGTCCTCGACGAGGCACCTTATGGATTCAACGCGCGCTTCGAGAACGGCAAGGGCACCAATCCGGAAGAGTTGATCGCGGCCGCCCTTGCCAGTTGTTTCTCGATGACGTTCTCCCTGATGCTCGGCGAGGCAGGGCTGACGCCAGAAAAAATCGAGGCGCGTGCCGATGTTACGCTGGAAAAGATCGGCGCCATTCTCAAGATCACCGCGATCCACCTTACCGTGTCCGCAAGAATTCCGGGCACGGACAACGCGAAGTTCCAGCATATCGCGAACATGGCCAAGACCGGGTGTCCGGTGTCGCTTCTGCTGAAGGCCCCGATCACGATGGATGCGAAATTCGAGGCATGAGCTGCCGCGTTCAAGCCGGATGCCCTTTCAGGACGCCATCTGAAGGTACGTTTACCTCGACCACGTGTTCGCGATGATCGTCGACCAGCGGAATCGCCCGATCATGCCGCTCGACGCCGTCGACCATCACGCTCATCCCGGCGCTCGCTCCCTCTTCGCCGGAGCGGCTTTGCGAGACGGCGATGTGATAAACGGTCTCCCGATACCGGTAGTGAATCTTGAACGTCTGCCAGTCCGCGGGCAGGCAGGGAGCGAGGTGCAGCGTGTCCCCCTCGAGCCTCAGGCCCAGCAGCGACTCCAGGATCAGCCGGTACATCCAGCCGGCCGAGCCGGTGTACCAGCTCCATCCGCCGCGTCCGGTGTGCGGCGCAGCCGCATAGACGTCGGCCGCGACGACGTAGGGTTCGACCTTGTAGGTCGCGATCCCCTCCGCTGATCGTCGCATGGTTCACCGGATTGATCATGGCGAGCAGCTCCCAGGCGCGCTCGCGCTCGCCCAACGCGGCAAACGCCATCGCCGCCCAGATCGCCGCCGTGCGTGTACTGACCGCCGTTCTCCCGCACGCCCGGCACGTAGCCGCGGATGTAGCCGGGATTCAGGCTCGACTTGTCGAAGGGCGGATCGAGAAGCTGGATCGAGCGCGTGCGTCGCGGCGCACGAGGCGCTCGTCGACCGCCTTCATCGCCATGCGCGAACGCTCCGGCGTCGCCCGCCCCGGACAGCACGGACCAGCTCTGCGAGATCGAATCGATCCGGCATTCCGCGTTGCCGGCCGAACCGAGCGGCGTGCCGTCGTCGAAGTAGGCGCGGCGGTACCACTCGCCATCCCAGCCGTGCTGCTCGATGTTCTGGCGCAGCCGACCGCGCTCCGCCGCGCAAAGCTCGGCGAAGGCCGGGTCGCCGTGCACACGCGCCACCTCGGCGAACTGCCTGAGCACTTCGCACAGGAAGAAGCCCAGCCAGACGCTCTCGCCCTTGCCGCTGATCCCCACCAGGTTCATGCCGTCGTTCCAGTCGCCGGAACCGATCAGCGGCAGACCATGCTCGCCGAACCGCAGTCCGTGCCGGATGGCGCGCACGCAGTGCTCGTACAGGCTGGCCGATCTCGGCGGAGCGGCCGGGCAGATCGTAGTAGGAGTCGTCCTCGGGGTTGACCGGGCGGCCTTCCAGGAAAGGCACGGGTTCATCCAGCACGCCGGTGTCGCCGGTGCTCGTCACGTAGCGGCACACCGCCAGCGGCAGCCAGAGGTAGTCGTCCGAACAATGCGTGCGCACGCCCCGGCCCGACGGCGGATGCCACCAGTGCTGGACATCGCCCTCCTCGAACTGACGGCTCGCGCAGAGCAGCAGGTGCTCGCGCACCAGACGCGGGCTCGGCGTGGACGAGCGCCATCACGTCCTGCAACTGGTCGCGGAAGCCGAAGGCACCGCCCGATTGGTAGTAGCCGCTGCGCGCCCAGATACGACAGGCCAGGGTCTGGTAGAGCAGCCAGCCGTTGGCCAGCACGTTGAGCGACGGGTCGGGTGTTTCCACCTGCACCGCGCCGAGCGTGTGGTTCCAGTAGCTGCCACACCGCTTCGAGCGCGCCGCGCGCGGCGACGGTCCCACGGAAGCGCTGCACGAGCGTGCGCGGCGTCATCGGCATTGCGCCCGACGCCGAGCCGGAAGACGATCTCGCGCTCCTCCCCGTCGGCCAGATCGAAGCTCACCTGGATCGCGGCGCAGGGATCGAGGCCGGCGCCGACCTTGCCGGACAGGCGCGATCGACGTCATGGCGGCCGGATTGCGCAGCGTGCCGTTGCGCCCGAGGAATTCCGTGCGGTCGCCGGTCACGTTGCGCGTCGGGTCGTCCACGTCGAAGAAGGCGACCCGATCGGCGAACTCGGTGTTGTACGGGTTGCGCGCGAAGAGCGCGCCGCTCTGGCGGTCGATTTCGGTGATCACGTGCATGGCCGACTTCGCGCGAAGATCGCCCAGCACCCACTCGACGTAGCCGGTCGCGGAGAGCCTGCGCGGCCGGCCCGATTCGTTGCGCACTTTCAGCACCGAGAACTTGACGGCGGCGTCGATGGCCACGTAAACCCAGAGCTCCGAGCGAATGCCCTCCACCCGGGTCTCGAAGACGCTGTAGCCGAATCCGTGGCGGATGACGTACGGCGTCGCTGCCGCGCGCGGGCAACGGCGTGGGCGACCAGAACGTGGCCGGTCTCCTCGTCGCGCAGGTAGAGGGCTTCGCCGCTCGCATCGCTGACCGGATCGTTGTGCCAGGGCGTGAGGCGGAATTCGTGCGCGTTCTCGCTCCAGGTGTAGGCGCCGCCGCTCTCCGAGACGACCGTGCCGAAGTACGGATTCGCCAGCACGTTCACCCACGGCGCCGGCGTCGCTTGACCGGGCGCGAGCGTGATGACGTATTCGCGCCCGTCGGGGGTGAATCCTCCCAGCCCGTTGCACAGGATCAGATCGCCGACGCGGCGGCTCGCCGGCGGGCGACGGCTCGGGGCGATGGGCTCGGCTCGGCGCGAGCCGCGGCACGCGCGGTTCCGCAGGGCCACGTCGGTCGAGCTGTTCCGCCAGCGTTCCCCGGCCGTCCGTGATGACGGCGCGCGCGACCGACTGGAACAGGATGCGGTCCTCGCTCGAGATCTGCTCCGCCTGCCGCACGAAGATGCCGCCCGGCCGATCGATCACACTGCGCCTCGATGCCCGCGGCGATCAGCCCCAGGATCTGCTCCTGGAGCTGCTGCCGATAGCCGGCGCGATCCTCGTTCCAGATCACCAGGTCCACCGCCAGCCCCTTCAGGCGCCAGTAGGCATGGGCCTGAACGAGCTGGCGCACGAGATCGATATTGGCCACGTCCCCGATCTGCAGCAGCACGATCGGCAGATCGCCGGAGATGGCGTAGCCCCACAGCCCGGACTGCCCGCGGCGATTCTTGATCGAGCACGGCCGGCGTCGGCGCGCAGCGCGGCATTGGCGTAGATGACCGAGCTGGCCAGGCGCGCATAGAGCTGCGCGTCGGCCTCGCTGGCATTGAGCTGCCGCAGCACCACCTGGCTGTGCGTCCAGGCCAGGTCGAAGACGCGGTCCGCGAGATGGCGATCCTGGTATTTCCCGACCAGGCCGACGGCCATCTCGCGGGTCTCGGCGACGCCGGACACGATATCGATCGTCGCCGACTGTTCCGGATCGAGCGCGAGCGGGCAGCGGATGGCGACGATCGGATCGAGCACCGAGCCCTCGGTGCCGGAGAGCGCCGCCGGCTCCGTCATCGCCAGCGGGCGGCGACGGTGCTTCCGCGCGGCCGATGAACTGCAGGCGATCCGTCTCGTAGGACACCTCGCCGATCTCCGCGCCGTGCACCGCCATCAGGTGAAACATCCAGGGCGCCTGCTCGCCGAGCGGAGCGCGGCCGGCGCGTGCACAGGATCGCCTGCCGCTCGCGGACGATCTCGGTCTGCACGAAAAGATTGCTGAAGGCCGGATGCAGCGCGTCGGCGGCCGGCGGTGCGATCACCACTTCGGCGTAGCTCGTGACGTCGATCGTCCGCTGCGCTGCCGCGATCGATTGGTGATGCGGACCCGGCGCAGCTCGATGTCGTCCTCCGGCGATACGACGATCTCGGTATGCGTCTCGAAATCGCCATCGCTGGCACCGCGGATCGCGGCGGCGAAACTCGGCGCGCCCTTCGGAGAAGATCGCTTCGTAACTGCTCGGCTCGCCTGAGCGTCGGCTGATGCGCGGTCGACCAGAACGTCTCCGCTCGCCACGTCGCGGATGTAACAGAACGTGCCCCAGTTGTCGCAGGTGCCGTCTTCGCGCCAGCGCGTGACGGCGAGATCCTTCCAGCGGCTGTAGCCGCCGCCCGCGTTGGTGACCATCACGTGGTAGCGGCCGTTCGACAGCAGCTGCACCTCCGGTATCGGCGTGTCGGGGCTGCTGAAGACCCGAATCGGCGTCTCCGCGGCCGACGCGACGCCGAGCGCACGTCGGAGAGCTCGGGCCGTGTGCGAAAACAACGCCGTGGCCTTGGGAATCCGCTCCTGCAGCAGCAGCATGATCGCCTGGAACAGCGGATCCGACTCGAAGCGCCGCTGCATCGGGCGCTCGAGGAGCAGGTAGGCCAGAGCGAGCAGGCTCATGCCCTGGTGATGCGCCATGAAGGAGCGCACCACGGCGCTCGATTGTCCGCGCCGCTGCCGCGCGGGCGTGTAGTCGATCGCCTCGAAGAAGCCGAACTTGCCGACAAACCCTTCGGCCGCGAGTCGCTGCAGATTCAGGCAGGCCTCCTCGGGCGCCACCATCAGCGCGAGCGCCGAGGCATAGGGCGCGACGACCAGATCCTCGGCCAGTCCGCGCTTGAGTCCCAGGCCCGGCACGCCGAAGGCGCGGTACTGGTAGTTGAGATGCACGTCGACCGTGTTGTAGCCGGATTCCGATATGCCCCAGGGCACGCCGCGCTGGCTCGCCATACTCGATCTGTCGCGCCACCGCCGCCTTGCAGGTCTGGTCGAGCAGCGTGTTGTCGTAGGTCGGCATCACCAGGAGCGGCATCAGGTACTCGAACATCGAACCGCTCCACGACAGGAGCACCGGTTCGCCGCCGGCGCCGGTGAGCAGGCGCCCCAGCGCGAACCAGCTCTCCTGCGGCAGCTGTCCCTGGGCGATGGCCACGAAACTGCACAAGTCGCGCTTCGGAGGCCAGCAGGTCGTAGTAACTCGAGTCGCGCCCGGCGCTCGCCCACGTTGTAACCGATGGTGAGCAGATGGCGCGTCTTGTCGAACAGGAAGTCGTATTCCATGCGCGCGAGCTCACCGGACTGCAGCGCCAGGCGCTTCGATGGCTGCCATCCGGTCTCGGGCACGGGCGCTCCCTGCCTCGGCCAGCTCACGCAGGGTCGGAATGGCGTCGCCTGCCGCGTTGTCGGTGAGGAACGTCAGATCGTCCAGCGCTTCGCGGCATTGCCGTGCAAGTGCCTGGGCCCACCCGTGCGCTTCGGCCGCGGGGCCGGTTTCGTCCCTGCCATCGGGGCCAGCCGCGAGGGTGACGATCTCGGCGGCGCTGGTCGCGAGCCGTGCAAGGGTGAGCCGCGCCGCCGCGAGGGTGCTCGGCGGGGCAGCCAACGCGGACTCGAGCTCGTTCCGAAACGCCGCCGTCTGGCCCGCAGCGTCTCCGTCGCGCCGCGTCCGCGAGAATCCTGAGCGTGTCGCTCAAGCCGTCGAACAGCTGCGCGCCGCAGTATCCTGTCATCGGCAAGCGCGAGCAGCCCCGGACGCAAGGTCAGCAGATGGCCGGCGAGGTTGCCGCTGTCCACCGTCGAGATGTAGCGCGGCGGCAGCGGCTGCAGCGTCTCGCGTGTCGTACCAGTTGTAGAAATGCCCTCGGTGCCGCTCCAGGCCGTCCATCGTGCGCAGCGTGTTCGCCGTGCGCTCGACGAGCTGTCCGGCCGGAATGTAGCCGAAGTCGTAGGCGGACAGATTCGCCAGCAGCGCCAGCCCGATGTTGGTCGGCGATGTGCGATGCGCGACCGCGGCAACGCGATGCTCCTGATAGTTGTCGGGCGGCAGCCAATGATCCTCCGGGCCGACGAAGGTCGTCGAAGAACGCCCAGGTCCGGCGCGCAAGCGCGCGCAGGAAGAGCGTCTGCTCGACCGTGAGGCTCGCCTTGCGGCGGGCGAGCGGGCGGCTGATCCACCAGGCGATGGCGGGCGAAGCGAACCACAGAAGCAGGATCGGCGCCGCGACAGTCAGCGCCGCCGGCGTCGGCTGCCGCCAGATAGATCGCCACCGCGGCGGCGATGGCCGGGGCCGATCCACATCGACCGGAACGCCGCGGCGAGGTCACTGCGGCGCGTGGCCGCTTCGCGATCCGCGTCGCTCGACGGATTCCATTCGAGCAGTCGTCTGCGCGTGACCAGCATCCGCCAGGCCGTGCGCGCGATGGCATCGAGGCTGAAGAACGCCTCGTACGGCAGACAGGCGAGCTCGAACGCCGACCTGCGCTGAAGTGCCGGCGAGTCGAGCGCGCACGTGCCGCCAGGTGCTGCCTCAGCAGCACGTCGTCCGGCTTGCGGAAGAGCTCGAGGATCGACGGCGCACAAGGACGGAACCAGCATGATGCCGATGACCGACAAGGTCCAGAACCACGGCTGCGACAGGACCGTCCATCCCAGCAGCAAGCAGCAGCGTCAGCGCCGCGGGGACGAGGCTGCGCCGAAGGTTGTCGATCAGCTTCCATTGCGACAGCACCGAGAGCGGATTGCGCTGACGGCGGGTGCCCTCCGCGGCACGGTGCCAGCCGGAGCACGCGACCGCAGCAGCCACCCCGCGAGCTGCCAGTCGCCGCGGATCCAGCGGTGGCGGCGGCTCACGTCGGCGCCGTAGCGGGCCGGATAGTCCTCGTACAGCTGCACATCGCTCAAGCAGTCCCGAGCGCGCGTAGCACCCTTCGAGAAGATCGTGGCTGAGGATGCGATTCTCGGGGAAGCGCCCGCCCAGGGCTTGCTCGAACGCATCGACGTCGTAGATCCCCTTGCCGATGAACGAGCCTTCGCCGAACACGTCCTGGTAGACATCGGAGACGGCGCGCGTGTACGGATCGATGCCCGGCTCGCCGCCGTACAGTCGCGCATAGCGCGAGCGGTTCGTCCCCGGCAGGCTGACCGCCACGCGCGGCTGCAGGATGCCGTAGCCTTCGGCGACACGGCGCTTCGCTTCGTCGTAGCGGGGTCGATTCAGCGGGTGCGCCATCGCGCCGACGAATTGCCGCGCCGCGTCGCGCGGCAGCTGCGTATCGGTGTCCAGGGTGATGACGTACTTCACGTCGGACAAGACCGCGGTGTCGCCGACGACGAGCGAAAAGCGGTCCCCGGCGCCGCCGCGCAGCAGCGCGTTCAAGTCCGCAAGCTTGCCGCGCTTGCGCTCGTAACCCATCCAGATCCGTTCCTGCGGGTTCCAGCGCCGCGGGCGGTGGAAGAGGAAGAAAATGTCGTCGCCTGGTGCGGTCCCGCCGCCGCTGCCGTACTTCTCGTTCAGCTCCTCGATCCTGCGTCCGGCGCCAGCTGCAGCAGCGGCCCGTCCTCGGGGAGCGATTCCTGCGTGCGCATCCCGAAAATCGGTCAACAGGCCGAAGTGCAGGCGTTCATCCCGGTTCGCCAGAAACCTGACTTCCAGCGCCTCGACCAGATCCTCGACGTTCCGCGCGCTCGGTGAGCATGGTCGGGACCACCACCAGCGTGCGCGCTGTCGGCGGGATGCCTTCCGAGAAGTCCATTCGCGGCAGCGGCATGCGGCGTGACCAGCAGAGTTGCCAGCCAGTTCACCAGCGCCACGGCCAGTTGACTGGCGGCCAGCAGCGAGAGGATGCCGATCGGCGCGAGCGCCCAGTCGGGCACACCGCCGGCATGCGCCTCCGCCAGCGAGGGTCCCGGTGAGGACCACCGTGATCAGCACGATTGCGCCCAGATAGAGGAGCAAGGGGAACCGGCCCGCCGCTCTTCGCAGGGCCGCGGCGCCGGAAAGTCGAACTTCGCGCGGCCCGCTCGAGCTCGCGCACGCCCTTGTCGATCAGGTAGAAGCCGACGTGCCCGGCCCGATCGCCGGCGGCCCCGCCGCTTGCTGCGCCCGCGCGCGCCAGGGCGATCGCCTGGCGCGCCACCTCCCCTTCGGTCTGGCGGCTGCCCTTCGCGAGCTCTTCCGCTGCGTGGCGGTAGCGGTCGCGGGTGGCGAAATCCATCCTGCCATAGACGCCGCCCGGATCCTCGCGCAGCGTCTGCTCGACGACGCTCAGCGTCTCGACGAACTCGCGCCAGTCCATCGCGCCCAGAAGCCGCAGGCTGCCGATGCTGTTGCTGATGGAGACCTGATCGGCGGCCTGCTGCTGGTTCTCCGACTGCACCAGTCTGCTCGATCGTCAGGCCCGATTCGGAGAGTCGCTGCTCGATCCAGGTCAGCGGCAAGGCCAGGGCGGGACCCTGTCCCTGCAAGCGGCGCGCGAGCTCGGCGACGAACGGCGCTCGACCATCGGCGGGTTCGATCGCGCCATGTCCGCGATCACCAGGATCAGGCTCTTCGGGTCCGTCTCGGCGGTCTCCGTCATCTGGTCCGCCCAGGACTCGGCGCAGGTTTCGCTCGGCACAGCCGGCGGCGATGCGCACGCCGACGCGACGGAGATTCTCGATGACGCGCCAGGCGCAGCATGATGGGGATCGCCCACAATTCGCCGAGCTTGAGGGCGGTGACGGTCTGGTAGGCCGCCACGAAGCGGCCGAGACCCTCCGTGTCCACGCGGCCGTCGCCATGCGAGATGATCTCCAGCGCGATGTCGTACACGCGCGGACGCCCGGCCGACGGTCCGTGCGCCAGGCGCGGAAGTTCCCGGCTGTAGCCCTTGGGCAGGTGTCTCTTGGCCGTGCGGATCTGCTCTTCGATGAGATAGAAGTTGTCGAGCAGCCATTCCCCGGCCGGCGTGATCCGGCGCTTCGCCGTGACCGCCGCCGTCAGCAGGTTGCACACGTCGACCAGGACGCTCTCGTTCGCCGCCAGCCGCGCCAGGAGCTGGTCCGGCGCGCGCCCCGAAGCCAGCTTGTGCGAGGCCGCGAGGGCCCTGCCGTGCTGCTCCATCTGATCGGCGCTGAACAACTCCGATCGCAGCGGACGTTCGTCGTCGGGTGAAATCCGTGGCCACCCGGTGCGCCGAAACGGTGTCCGCCTCTGGAGTAGATGTCCGATGAGCGTCGTGGCGGCGTTCAATTCAGGGAACTCCTTCGGCGACCATGCTGTGCTGGGCCGCCGATACGCTTAGCAGCACGCCGCCTTGCCAGCGAGCTCGGCGGCATGACATCACACCGCAGCGCGCTGCACTACGCGGCGGATATGCCGGACGCCGAGCGCGGCCAAGACGGCGACGATCGGAATGGCGACACCGGTTACGATATCCGGATTGATGGCCGCGCCGGCTGCCTTGGTTGCCTTGGCGGCATAGCCGATCAACCCGACCACGTAATAGCTGATAGCGGCCACTGACAATCCCTCCACCGTCTGTTGCAGGCGCAGCTGCAACTTCGCCCGCCTTGCCGTGGTGCTGAGGATCGCCTGGTTTTGCCGTTGCAGCGAGATATCGACTCGCGTGCGCAACAATTCGCTGGCGCGACTGATCCGTTCCGACAGACTCTCCTGCAGCCTGGCCACGGTTTCGCAGGTGCTCATCGCCGGGAGGAGGCGCCGCTCGACGAATTCGCGCAAGGTCGGCAGGCCTTCCACGCGCACTTCCCGCAGTTCCGCGATACGACGCTCCACCAGCTCCTGGTAGGCACGCGCTGCGCAAATCCGGTAAAGGGTGGACGAAATCCTGCTCTCGACGGTGGCCGCAAGCCGGGTGAGCCGGTCGAGCAGGGCCGGTTCGTCTTCGCTCTTGACGGCCGCCATTTCGTTGATGAGCGCGGCGAGCTGCTGGTCGGCATCCGCCAGCACCGGCATGGTAGCCCGTGCCAATGGGTACGTGAGCAGCGCTCGCATCAGATAGGTTTCTATCTCCAGCAGCCGCTGCACCATGCGTCCTGCCTGGCGGGGAGTGAGGCTGACGTCGTCGATCAGGAAGCGACTGAAGCCGTCCGCATGGATGCGGAAGTCCGCTGTCACGCGGGCGACGCCGTCGCCCACACCCGAACCGATGAGCGGGTTGCCTTCGAACAACGCTGCCAGTTCCTCGATGCTGGCCGCTTTCTTGGGCGCCGTGCGCAGCGCGACGTGCGCTGCCACCAACACCTGTCCCGGCAGGCTCTCGAGCCAGTCTTGCGGGACGCTTGCTATTACCGGCTCGGCGAACGGATCGTCGAACGCGCCCTGGCGGAAGAAGGTAAAGCTGTTGCACTCGGTGCGCCGCTCCCACTTGAGACGGAACGTACCGAGATCTACCCGGAAGTGATTCAGGTCCGGCGCAGGGGGTTGTACGCCGTAGCGCGTGCACAGCTCCACGATGCGCTCGTACTCGGCTTGCCGGTTGGAAGGATCGGTGGCGAGGGCCAGATACGATGCCTGCTCCGGGATGTCGAGCGCTTCCGGTGGACGGGCGTGCAGCTCGTAGTTCAGCGCGAAGCGCTGCGGGTGATTGACCGGGGTTGCCACGCTATTCTTCCATCAGGTTCGCCGTGGCATTTTGGCGAAGCACAGAGGCGCTTCGCAGCGACTTCCGCACGTCAGTCTGGCAGCAGCTCGCAATCAGCACTTTCTCATTTGACCCGCATGTCGTTCTTGACAGATTTCACGCCGCCGATACCGCGTGCCACCTCGACCGCCTTATTCGCTGCGGCCTGCGAGCTCACGAAGCCACGCAGTTGAACCGCGCCCTTGAAGGTCTCGACGTTGATCTCGGCGCGTAGACGCACGAGCCACGACAGACGCCAGTGTGAAAGCCAGGGCAACTGCGGAAAGATACTTGCCAAGCTGCTTCATGATCGCTTCTCCACGCGACGACCCATGCTAATGGCGCCACGTATGCCTCCTGTATCCGATGAAGCCGAACACGAGTCCGAGGATGATCCACGCCAATAACGACAAGTCTTCCTCCCGCATCCATAGGTGTCTGGCCTCGAGGTTCTCGGTACGGTGCGGGGTCCATTGGGCACGCGCAGCGCAAGACCAGGAAGCCACTATGGTCACATGGCCGCGCAGAGTCTGTGCGGTGGCACACAGAAGATCTCGCGCTTGCTGCACGAGGCCAAGCCGGCCGAGGCTCCTTAACAGCCCGTTAACGACGCCGCCTCCTTTTCGGGCGCGCCGGAGCCGTCAGGGCGCCGCTCCAGAAACTCGTTATCTGCTTCGCACCCCTTGTCATCATGGTCGCCGCTTGACGCTTCGCTGCCGCGGTAACCCGGCTGCGGGCCGAGCCGGCCACGGCATTGGCGCCGCTCAACCACATGCTCATCAGAGGGTTCTTCTTTGTCCAGGGGTTTCTCATCTGTATTTCTCGCTTCCGAGTGATGCGGTGAATTCATGCTTTGCGCACTTGCGGGAGCACTTGCCCACGCGCGTACGTCACTGGCGTCCTGAGTCAGAAATTCGCTTAGCAACAATGCCGATCATCACCGCGATGCTTTGTCGCCGTGCTCGCTTGGTGCCCAACCAAGAATCTGGCTCACGATGGTTCCTTTGTTTTGGGAGTGATGCATCCAGACAGGGTGGAGCATTCAAAGTCCGCAAGAGAGCCCTGCCTCGCTTCTCTCGACCAGCGCGCATTGCTGTTCCACCTGTGTTGGCTTCGATCGCTCGAGTCTATAGAGACCTCCCTCTCGGCGTCTGTCTGTTGACGCACATAGCCAGCCGTCGACATCACGCTGGAGAAGGTCGGGGACGGCTTCGAAATCACCGCGAGCCACCTTACCGTGTCCGCCAGAATTCCCGGAACGGATAACGAAAGGTTCCAGCAGATCGCAACCATGGCGAAGACCGGGTGCCCGGTGTCCAATCTGATGAAGGCACAGATCACGATGGAGGCGAAATTGGAGGCGCCGGAAGGCTGCGCCATTCATTCCTTTACGGTACGGCAAATGAGGACGGCATTGGTGCCGCCGAACGCAAACGAGTTCGACATGACCGCGGCCAGTTCGACGCCGGCTCTGGCCTTGCCGGGCACGTAATCGAGATCGCATTCGGGGTCGGGCACCTGCAGATTGATGGTGGGCGGAATGATATGCCGCTCCAGCGCGAGGATTGTCGCCACCAACTCGAGGGCACCAGCCGCGCCGAGCAAATGCCCGTGCATCGACTTGGTGGAGCTTGCCGGAACGCCAAATGCGTGGGCGCCGAAGACCTGCTTGATCGCCCCGGTTTCGACCGCGTCGTTTGCAAGCGTACCGGTGCCATGCGCATTGATGTAGCCAATTTCCTCGGGCTGCATCGATGCGGATTGGAGTGCACGCCGCATCGCGGCCGCTTGACCTTCGACCGAGGGTCGCGTGATATGGGATGCATCGGTGCAAAGACCGTAGCCCGCGAGTTCAGCATGAACGCGCGCGCCGCGCGCCCGCGCCTGCTGCATGTCTTCCAGCACCACGATTGCCGCGCCTTCACCCAGCACCAGGCCCGTTCGGTCTTTCGCAAAGGGCTTGCACGAGGCCGCCGGGTCGTGCAGGTCTGCGGTTGCCAGGGTCTTCAATGCATCCCAGGCCACCAGCGTCCCGTAGTTGAGCGGCGCTTCGGTCCCGCCTGCAATCATCGTGTCGACCTCGCCCGTGGCAATGCGGCGCGCCGCTTCACCGATTGCCACGGCGGACGAAGAACACGCGGTGGTGTAAGTCAGATTCGGTCCGTTCAACCCATACTCGATGCCGATCCAGGAGGCCGCGGCATTGTTCATGGCCATCAGCACACTGTAGGGTTTGACCCGATCGGAACCTTCGCCATAGAGGGTGAAATAGCCGTCGTCCGTGCTCTGGGCACCACCCATGCCGGTGCCGATAAAGACGCCCGCACGCTGGCGGTTCGTGTTTGTCCACAGTAGATCGGCATCGCGCACGGCCTGCGCCGCCGCCGCCAGCGCAAACTGGCTGACCCGATCCAGCATGCGCAGCCGTGGCGCGGGAAACAAGCCGGTGCCGTCGAAGGTCACTGCACCGCCAATATGGGTCCTGGCGTTTTCAAGTAGGGGTTTTCCGGCAGGCGCAGGCGCTGGCGCACTCAGCACGACGATACCCGAGCGTCCATGTGCGAGAGCGTCGAAGAATGTGTCCGGATCGTTTCCCAGCGGCGAAATTACGCCGATTCCGGTGACGGCGACCCGTCTCAAGATGCAGCTTCTCGTCCTGGCATGGCGGGATACTGCTCGTCGATGAGCTTGTCGACATAGGCCACCAAGTCGCCAACGGTCTTGATCTCCATTTGCGACCCCGCGGGTTCGGACGGCACCTTGATCTTGAATTCATCCTCGACTGCGAACAGCACTTCGATCACGGACAAGGAATCGATCGCCAGATCTTCGAGCTTCGCCTCCGGTTGCAGAACTTCGGGCGCGAGGTCGAAGTTGGCTTTCAGTATGGCTTGCACGGATTGCAGCGTTGTCATCGACGATTCTCCGCAAATGGCCTGGTTGCGTTCGGCGGGAAAGCGCGCGTGTAGATGGCTCGCCTCGTGCTCACTGCCGTGCCACGCCGAATTGATCCACGGCCCGCAACGGCTCCGCCTTGCCGCTCCAGCGCGCGCCCTCGGTCAGGAGCTGCGGGAAGCGCTTCAGCAATCTGACGGCGATGCGGGTGGAAACGGGCCGCATGAACAGGTGCGCGAAGAGAGCGGCCACGTAAACGCGTCGTGAAAAATTCCTGCGCCACGCCATCGCATACTCATGCCGGATGCCTTCGAGCGCCTGGCCGGAGCGTGTGTGCCCGCTGCGCACTTCCGGGCGCGCGATCAGTTTCCCGCACAGCAGGATCGAGGATTGAATGGCCATGCTGATGCCTTCGGCGACAATGGGGTGCGCTTCGGCTGCCGCATTGCCCACCGCGAAAATGCCATCGCGCCCGAAGGTGCGAATTCCCGTCCGCAGCGGTCCGGAAGACAACCAGGCACCGTCCAGCGTCGCCGAAGACAGCGCCAGCACGACACCTTTGCACGACGACGCGATATGCGCGAGGACCGCCGCCCCGGCTCCTTCGTGCGGCCATTGTCGCCGGCATGCGTTCGAGCTGGTCGCGGCGGATGCAGCACGACAGACTGACGCGGCCGCCATCGGTGTGCACCATTCCGCCATAGCCGCCGGGGAATGCGAGCAGCGGCATCAGGTCCGTGGGCAGTGCGCTGCTGTGAAAATGCGCCTTGAAGCCGAACAGATCCGAGGCGCGCGGCGGCACGGCGCAAGTTCTGCGTCGGCATCACGCCGGATTCCCAGGAGCCGTGCGCGGCGATGATCAGCCGGGAATGCAATGCGCGGGACTGACGCGTGCCCTTGTCGACGATGGTGCACTCGTAGCCACCGTCGATCGCGACAAACGCCGAGAGCGTGCAAGGCTGGCACACGTCGGCGCCGGCCGCGGCGGCGCGCTCGCGCAGCAGCGTATCGAGGTGCTCGCGGCCCAGCGCTCTGCCGCCGTATGCCGCGTGGTCGGCGGGCGAATCCAGTTCCGCCGCAATCATCGCCTCGCCGGCGTAGACGGCGACGCGGCGCACCGGAGGTCCGGCGATTTCCATCAAAGGACCTGCAATGCCCAACTTCCGCAACATCGGCCATGTCGTTCCCGAAATGAACTCTCCACACACTTTGCGCCGCGGGAACTGCGCTTTCTCGACGACGGCAACCGCGCCATCCGGCCTGCGCCAGGAGCGCAGCGGCCGTGGCGCCGGACGGGCCGCCGCCCACAATGATTGCGTCGTAGCTCTTCTTCATTTACCGCTCTTTCCTGATGGCAAGGAAACAGTGGCTGAACAGCCCCGCCGCATACTCGTCCAATACCCAGTCCTCGGAATCGGGCCACAGGTCGGACAGCTCCTGCGCCCGGAAACCCGCGTGCACGCTCGACACCGCATCCCGACGGGTCACGGGTCCGGCCCCCAGCAAGCCGACCAAGTGGCTTCCCGCCAGCGGCAGGGCGGCGCGCCTGGGCTCGCAGCAAAGGAACACGCGAGTGCGCGCCGCGACTTCCCGCCAGCAGATGCGCCAGTTCGACTGATGAAAAATGATGCATGAACAGATTGGCGAAGACGATATCCCAGCGCGTGTCGTCGGGTTTAGCCAGCCAGTCGAACACATCCATCGCCACGACGCGGGGGGTCCAGCCGACTTGGCGCAGACCGTCCAGCGTCTGCGGCGCGACCAGGTTCAGGCGGTCCAGCAGGGTGACGCTAACGTCCGGCCAGCGTGCCGCCCGCCGCTGCGCCAGGCGCAGGATCAGCGAGCCGTCGCCGGCGCCGAGTTCGAGCAGGGAGCGAGGGCGGAATTCCGCCGTCCCGCGGTCCAACGCGCGCCGCACGATCGACAGCGTCGCCATGGCCCGGTGGATGCGCCTCAGATCGTTCCTGGAACGTCGAGCGCGCGGGTCCTCGGCCGCGAGGCCGTCGAGCAGTTCCGGCTCTGTGCGCCGAGGCAGGCTCAGGTCCATGGTCGTGTACGGGCCCCTCGAATCACGCCACCTCGAGCAATGCACCATGGCAACTGAATCCGGCGCCGAACGACGACATCCACCACCATCCGGGCTCGGCGTTGTCCGTCGAGTGCGGCCTGCAGCACGAAGTAGACAAACGCACTGCTCATGTTGCCGTACACGCGCAGCATGTCTGCGCTGTAACGCAGGTCTCCAGCCGTGAGTTTCAGCACATTCTGCAGCGCGATCAGCACGTCGCGCCCGCCTGCATGCATGATCCAGGCACTGATATCGCCGGCCCCCAGGCCGACAGTGCCGAGCACCGTGCGCAGCACTTGCTCTGCGTGGTCCGCAGCCAGTTGGGGAACCGGACGGGTCAGGATGTTGCGGAGCATGCCCTGCCTGGTTTCGAACAAGAGCGCGTTACGTTCGGCGGGATTGACCAGTGAGGCGAACGATTTCCATTCTATACACCGGCGCTGCGGATTCGGATGCCTGGACAGCACCGCCGCTCCTGCTCCGTCACCAAACAGGCAGGCACTGATCAACACGCCGGGGTCATTGTCCAGATACATCGCGGCGCTGCTGACTTCGACACAGATGGACAACACGTGGCGGCATGATCCGGCTGCCAGCAAGGCATCCGCCAGCCGCCAATTCGGCAACGCTGCCGCACAACCCTGTCCAACCAGATCAAAAGCCAGGACGTCGGCCCGCAGACCCAGGCGCTCGACGACGTAGCTGGTCAAGCCCGGACAAAGGTACCCGGTGCAGGTACTGATGACCAGACCGTCGATTTCGTGGGCGGCAAGACCGGCTTCCTGCAGCGCCGACTTGCCGGCCGCCGCGCCGAGCGCCGGGGCATTGGCCAGGAACCGGGCGTGCAGCGTATCCGGATCGATATCGAAGACTTCGCTCAGCGACGCGACCGCCAGGGTTCTGGATGCGATGCCGTTGTCTTTCGTCAGGACCGTTTCGGCAATCATGTGCGCGCGTCGGTCGAGCTTCAGAAACCAATCCGAGGTTTTGAAGGCTTCCCAGCATTCGGCTTTGCTGTAGCTTCGCGGCGGATTAGCCGTGCCCAGACCGTTGACGAACATCCACACTCCCTTTCGAGTTTGGGGTAGGCGCCCATCCCGGCGGCCACCGGTACGCCTCATTGTCGTAGATTGCAGGCGTTAAGGAAATCTCGTGGCCGTGCGTGATTTCATCGGCGTGGTGGTGGCGCTCGTGGTACTGGGCGAGCAGCCGAACGACTGGTTCTGGATTGCGGGTGCGCTCATGGCGGCGGGGGTATGGCTGCACGTAGCCGAGCGACACGAGCACGACCACGTCCATGAGCCGCGGGAACGCGACCACATGCACGTGCACGACGAGCATCACCGGCACGAACACTCCGACACCGCGTAGCAATGCGTAGCCAACGAGGCGTGCGGCGGTTGCGGACTTTCAACGGTGCAACCGCGCTACTCGGGGCGCAGCTGCGGAAAGAGGATGACGTCGCGGATGCTCGGCGCTGTCGGTGAGCAGCATGACCAGCCGGTCGATGCCGATGCCTTCGCCCGCGGTCGGCGGCAGGCCGTACTCCAGCGCGCGGATGTAGTCGGCGTCGTAGTGCATGGCCTCGTGGTCGCCGGCTTCCTTCTGCCGCACCTGTTCGCGGAAGCGCGCGGCCTGGTCCTCCGGATCGTTGAGCTCGGAGAAGCCGTTCGCGATTTCGCGCCCGGCGATGTAGAGCTCGAAGCGTTCGGTGATCTCCGGATGCCGGTCGCTCGCGCGCGCGAGCGGGCTCACCTCGGTCGGGTAGTCGATGATGAAGGTGGGCTCGAACAGGAACTGCTCGACCAGATTCTCGAACAGCGTGAGCTGGAGCGCGCCGACGCCGTCCTCCGCGCGAATCTCGACGCTCAGCGAGCGCAGCTTGCCGACGAGAAAGTCGCGGTCGTGCAGGTCGGCGTTCGGTGAGATCGGGGTGATACTTCCGGATCGCCTGAACCGGCGTCAGGCGATCGAACGGGCTTCGAGAAATCGAGCTCACGCCCCTGGTACACGAACTTCGTCGTGCCGAGCACCTGCTGCGCGACGGTGCGCAGCATCTCTTCCGTGAAGGCCATCAGGAACCGGTAGTCCCGGAACGCGACGTAGAACTCGAGCATCGTGAACTCGGGGTTGTGGCGGGTCGAGATGCCTTCGTTGCGGAAGTTGCGGTTGATCTCGAACACCTGCTCGAAGCCGCCGACCACCAGCCGCTTGAGATACAGCTCCGGCGCGATGCGCAGAAAGAGCTGCATGTCGAGCGCATTGTGGTGGGTGACGAAGGGCCGCGCCGCCGCCCCGCCGGGAATCGGGTGCATCATCGGCGTCTCGACCTCGAGGAAGCGCCGCGCCAGCAGAAATTCGCGGATCGCCTGGATGATGCGCGAGCGCTGGACGAACACCTCGCGGGAGTCCGGGATTCGTGATGAGGTCGACGTAGCGCTGGCGGTACTTCTGTTCCTGGTCGGTCAGTCCGTGAAACTTCTCCGGCAGCGGCCGGAGCGACTTCGCCAGCAGGCGGATCGACTGCGCCTTCACGGTGAGCTCGCCGGTGCGCGGTGCGAAACAGCGTGCCTTCGACACCGAGAATGTCGCCCAGGTCCCAGTGCTTGAAGGCGTCGTGGACCTCGGCGCCCACCGCGTCGGTCTGCACGTACACCTGGATGCGCCCGCTCATGTCCTGCAGCGTGGCGAAGCTCGCCTTGCCCATGACGCGCTTCAGCATGAGGCGCCCGGCCACCGTTACGCGACTCGGGCTGCGCTTCGAGCTCGTCGTTCGTCTTGCCTTCGAACTGCTGCTGCAGGTCGCCCGCGAAGTGGTGACGCACGAAGTCGTTCGGGAAACGCGATGCCGGATGCGCGGAGTGCTGCCAGCTTGCCGCGGCGCTCCTCGATGATCTGGTTGGTGTCGAGGGGGGTGGGTTGCGGATCGGTCATGGGTGCGGCTCGCGTCAGACGCCCTGCTTCAAGCTCGCCGTGATGAAATCGTCCAGATCGCCGTCCAGCACGGCCTGCGTGTTGCCGACCTCGTGGTTCGTGCGCAGGTCCTTGATGCGGGACTGGTCGAGCACGTAGCTGCGGATCTGGTGGCCCCACCCGATGTCGGTCTTGCTGTCTTCCATCTTCTGCTTTTCGACTTCGCGCTTGCGCAGCTCCGCCTCGTAGAGCTTCGCCCTGAGCATCGACATCGCTTCGGCGCGGTTGCGGTGCTGCGAGCGGTCGTTCTGGCACTGGACCACGATGTTGGTGGGCAGGTGCGTGATGCGGATCGCAGAGTCGGTCTTGTTGATGTGCTGGCCGCCGGCCCCGCTCGCGCGAAACGTGTCGACGCGCAGATCGGCCGGGTTGATCTCGATCTCGATCGTGTCGTCGACCTCGGGATAGACGAACACGCTCGCGAAGGAAGTGTGCCGGCGGGCGTTCGAGTCGAATGGCGATTTGCGCACGAGCCGGTGAATGCCGCTCTCCGTGCGCAGCGTGCCGTAGGCATACTCGCCGCTCACCTTGATGCTCGCGCTCTTGATGCCGGCGACTTCGCCGGGCGACTCTTCGAGCAGCTCCACGTCGAAACCCTTGCGCTCGCAGAACTTGAGGTACATGCGCTCGAGCATCGCCGCCCAGTCCTGCGCCTCGGTACCGCCGGAGCCGGCCTGGATGTCGACGAAGCAGTTGTTCGGATCCATCGGGTTCGAGAACATGCGACGGAACTCGAGGCCCGATACCACCTCCTCGATCGCTTCGACGTCGCTTGCGAGCGTCTGCAGGCCCGCCTCGTCCCCCTCCGCGCGGGCCAGGTCGAAGAGCTCCCGCGTGTCGGCGAGATCGCGGTCGAGCTGCTCGAGGGCGAGCACGATGGACTCCAGCGACTTCCGCTCGCGCCCGAGCTCCTGGGCGCGCTTGGCGTCGTTCCAGACGTCGGGGTCCTCGGTGTGCGCGACGACTTCCTTCAGGCGCGCCTGCTTGCCGTCGAAGTCAAAGGTACCTCCTGAGCTCCGCGGCTCGGTCGGTGAGGTCCGACAGTCGGTGATCGATTGCGTTGAGGGCTTCGGCTTCCATGTCACATCCTCGTCGAGGGACGCGGACCCGCGCGGACCCGCGAAAGGCGCGAAGTATAGCGCAGCAGCGGGCCAGAGGGTTTCCATACCCTCGTCGACGAGAAAGCTCAGGTCCACGCCGGATCCGTGAGCGGTGTCCAGTGGTCGAGCCGGAGCTCGAGCGCGCGCGAGCCGTTGAACTCGTTCACCCAGAGGCGGTACACCGCGCGAATCTCGTCCGGCAGGGGCTCGGTCCGACCGAAGAGAATGCTCTGGAAGGTGCGGCGGCCGCGGGCGAGGCGCAGCTTCAGGTGCCGGTCGCCGACGATGCGCTGATCGACGACGGCGAAAGCATCGGCGAAGGCCGGGGCGGGAAAGCCCTGGCCCCAGGTTTCGTGCTCCAGCGTGTCGGCGAGATCGAGCGTGGCGTCCTCGGGCGCGAGGCTGCCGTCGGTCTCGATGATCTGCTCGAGGTCGGCCGGCGTGAGCAGTCCCCGCACCGTCTCCTCGAACGCCGCCGCGAAGTCCTGGAGCCGCGTTGCCGGGATCGACAGTCCGGCCGCCGCCGCGTGTCCGCCGAAGCGCAGGATCAACCCCGGATGCCGCTTCGCCACGAGATCGAGCGCATCGCGCAGGTGCAGCCCCCGAATCGAGCGGCCCGAACCCTTGAGCTCGCCCGTGCTGCCCGGCGCGAACGTGATCGCCGGTCGATGCAGGCGATCCTTCAGTCGTGACGCGAGAATGCCGATCACGCCCTGATGCCAGCCGGGATCGAAGAGGGCGAGGCTGAAGCTGTCCGTGTGCTCTGCCTGCTCCAGTGCCGCGAGCGCGCTCTCCTGCATGTCGGCTTCGATCTCGCGGCGCTGGCGGTTCAAGCCGTCGAGCTGACGCGCGATCTCGGCAGCACGGGATTCGTCGTCGCTGGTGAGGCCGTCGATGCCGACGGACATGTCCTGCAGTCGCCCGGCCGCGTTGAGCCGCGGTCCCGCCACGAAGCCGAGATCGTAGGTGCTGGCGCGCAGCCCATCGCGGCCTGCCGTGCGCAGCAGCGCCGTCACCAGCGCACAAGCTCTCCCGGCGCGGATGCGTCGCAGTCCCTGCTGGACGAGGAGGCGGTTGTTGCGGTCGAGCCGTACCACGTCGGCAACCGTGCCGAGCGCGACGAGATCGAGGAGGTGGGCGAGATTCGGCTCCGGTCGGGAAGCGAAGGCACCGCGGCGGCGCAGCTCGGCACGCAGTGCGAGCATCACGTAGAACATGACCCCCACGCCGGCGATGGACTTGCTCGGGAAATCGCAGCCGGCCTGGTTCGGGTTCACGATGCAAAGGGCATCGGGCAGCACGCTGCCGGGGAGATGATGATCCGTCACCAGGACGTCGATGCCGAGCCGCTTCGCCTCCGCTACCCCTTCGACCGACGCGATGCCGTTGTCGACAGTGATGATGAAGTCCGGCTTGCGTTCGGCCGCGATCCGGACAATCTCCGGCGTGAGGCCGTAGCCGTAATCGAACCGATTCGGCACCAGGTAATCGACGCACGCGCCGAAGGCACGCAGCGCACGCACGCCCACCGCGCAGCCGGTGGCGCCGTCCGCGTCGTAGTCGGCGACGATGAGCAGACGCCGGCCATCGCGGATCGCATCGGCGAGGATCGCCGCCATGGCGCCGGCGTTGCGAAGCGGGCCGACCGGCAGCAACGCGTCGATGCGATGGTCCACCTCGCAGGCATCGGTGATGCCGCGCGCCGCGTAAAGCCGTGCCAGCAGCGCCGGCACACCTTGGCCAAGCAGGGTCTGCTCACGGTCGGGCGGCACGGGCCGGGTCACGATGCGCGGCATGCTGCCATCTGCTGCGGAGTGCGTTCAGGCCCCGGCGTAGCGGGAGAGTGCCGGCGCGCTGCGCCAGAAACGCCAGAGACTCGCGCGCGTGATGTCGAAGGCGATCCCCTTGCCGGCCGCGAAGGTCAGAATGCGGGTGCGTGCGACCTTGCCGCTCTTGAGATCCTCCAGCAGCGGCGCGAACACGCTCTCCTCCAGTTCCGCGAGCGCGGCCGCGAGCCCCGCGTCGTCGCCATAGGCGCGCGCGAGGTCCAGGCTCGCGTCGTACCAGAGCACGTCGCCGTGCGCTCGCTCGGCGAGCAAACTGCGGATGCCGCGGTCGGGCGCCCCGACCGCGCAGCCGGCCGCACGCGCGAGTCCGCAAGCCACGGGATCGTCCGCGATCACGACGGCATAAGGGTGCTCGAGCCGCGTGGGGGCCGGACCTGCGCCCCAGAGCCACACGCTGTTGATCGCGAGCCCGCCGCGTGCTTCGCGCTCCTCGTTGAGCGGCACGTCGTGCAGCAGCATCTGGATTTCGTTGCCGAGACGGTGCCACGCGAGCGCGTCGGGCCCGCGCGGGAGGAGCGGGTCGATGTGGCGTCCGATCGCCTCGGCGAGCGGCGTGGTGACGATCGCGGGCGCGGCGGGCACGCGCAGGTACCAGCGCGCGGGCCGCAGCGGATAGAAGACGAGGCCGTCGGAGGAGAAGTGCCGATTGAGCGCATCGGTGAACACCTCCGCGTCGCCCTGCGAGATCTCGAAGACGCGATGCCCACCGAGGATGAGCTGATCGCGATGCACGCTAAGGTGCACGGGATCGGCGCGCAGCCAGCAGGCGTCGCCAGGCTCTCCGCCGTCGCCCAGGAGCGAGAGCGCACCGGCGGGGAGATCGGCGCTCGTGTCGACACCGAACCGGCGCATGAGCCACCGGTCGGCACCCGTCTCGTCCGGCGTCGAACGGTCGCCGCGGGCGAGGAGCAGCTCCAGGGCGGGCAGGCGCGGCGGCGAAGGAGCCGGTGCGTCCTCCCGCCGGGTCGCAAAGAGTCCGGGCAGCAGGAGGTCGACGGTGGGCAGGGGGGCGATCGCCATGATTCGATTTCTACTCTAGCATGCTGGTTGCGATACGCTGACCGACTGCGAAGATGCAACAGAAGCAAGACGAGCTTTCCATTTCCACCGCGGGCCGCGGATTGTGGGACTTCACCGAGCACGCGCGCCGCTGGGTTGCGGCGAGCGGCATCCAGCACGGCTTGCTGACGCTTTTCATCCGCCACACGTCCGCCAGTCTGCTGGTGCAGGAGAATTACGATCCGGAGGTGCAGCACGACCTCGAGCGGTTCTTCGCGAAGCTCGTGCGCGACGGCGACGCGATGTTCGAGCACACCATCGAAGGCCCCGACGACATGCCCGCGCACGTGCGCGCGGCGCTCACCCAGACCAGCCTTTCGATCCCGGTCGCAAACGGCGCGCTCGCCCTCGGCACCTGGCAGGGTCTTTACGTCTACGAGCATCGCACCGCGGGCCATCATCGCCGCGTGCTGCTGCATCTGATCGGCGAGTGACGTCCGGTCGGCAACAGCGCCGTCGGCTGGCTGCCCGCGCCACCCTGTGGCACACTTCGGCCTTTTCCGACGGGGCTTCCCCGCTTGCAACCCTACGAGCTTTACATCGGCCTGCGCTACACGCGGGCGAAACGCCGCAACCAGTTCATCTCCTTCATCACGCTCACCTCGATGCTCGGCATCGCGCTCGGCGTTGCGGCGCTGATCGTCGTGCTGTCGGTGATGAACGGATTCCAGAAGGAGCTGCGGGCGCGCATTCTCGGCGTCGCCTCGCATATCCAGATCACGGGCGCGGGCGACAAGCTCGCGAGCTGGCAGCAGGTGGCGGACGAAGCGGGCAAGCACCCGAGCGTGCAGTCAGCGGCCCCGTATGTGCTCGGGCAGGGCATGCTCTCGACCGATCGCGGCGTGCAGGGTGCGCTCATCCGCGGAGTGTTGCCGAGCCTCGAGAATCAAGTGGCGGACATCGGCCAGCACATGAAGACGGGCAGTCTCGACGATCTCCAGGCCGGCGAGTTCCGCATCGTCCTCGGCTCGGAGCTCGCGCATACGCTCGGCGCCTATCCCGGCGACAAGGTGGTGCTGATCGCGCCCCAGGGACAGGTCACGCCGGCTGGCATCCTGCCGCGTCTCAAGCAGTTCACGGTCGCCGGCATCTTCGAGGTCGGCATGTTCGAGTACGATTCGGGGCTCGCGCTGATTCACCTCGCCGACGCACAGAAGCTCTACCGTCTCGACGATCGGGTCTCCGGGGTGCGCCTCAAGCTGGACGATCTCTTCGCCGCGCCGCGCGTCGCGCGCGAGCTCGCGACGACGCTCACGCAGGACGCCTTCGTCGGCGACTGGACGCGCAGCCACGCGAATTTCTTCCGGGCGGTGCAGATCGAGAAGAACGTGATGTTCATCATTCTGCTGCTGATCGTCGCGGTCGCCGCGTTCAATCTGGTTTCCACGCTCGTGATGGCGGTCACCGACAAGGAGCCCGACATCGCCATTCTGCGTACGCTCGGCGCGTCGCCCGGGTCGATCATGAAGATATTCATCGTGCAGGGCTCGATCATCGGTGTCGTCGGTACGCTGCTCGGCGTGGCCGGCGGCGTGCTGCTCGCCTTGAACATCGACGTCGTGGTGCCCGCGATCGAAGGGCTCTTCAACGTGCAGTTTCTCGCGAAGGACGTTTACTACATCAGTGACCTGCCGTCCGAGTTACGGTGGGCGGACGTGCTCACCATCGCGGTCGTCTCTCTCGTGATGAGCCTCGTCGCGACGCTCTATCCGAGCTGGCGCGCATCGAAGATCAATCCGGCCGAGGCCCTGCGCTATGAGTGATGCGGCAGCGCCGGATCGGATGCGGTCGACCGCGGTGCCCGTTCTTTCCTGCAGCGGGCTCGCGAAGACCTACATGCAGGGCAAGGTGCCGGTCCCGGTGCTCGGAGGGATCGACCTCACCGTGAACGCCGGCGAGCACGTGGCAATCGTCGGCGCCTCGGGCTCCGGCAAGAGCACGCTCCTGCATCTCCTCGGCGGGCTCGATGCGCCGACGGCGGGGGCGGTCGAGGTGATGGGCCGGGACCTCGAGTCGATGAGCAGCAAGGAGCGGGGCGAATCCCGCAATGCGCATCTCGGCTTCGTTTACCAGTTTCACCATCTGCTGCCCGAGTTCTCGGCGGTCGACAACGTCGCGATGCCACTCTTCATCCGCCGGATGCCCGAGCGGACCGCCCGGGCGCGTGCAACGGAGGTGTTGAATCAGGTCGGGCTCGGGCATCGACTCACGCACACGCCCGGCGAGCTCTCCGGAGGCGAGCGTCAACGCGCGGCGCTCGCGCGGGCGTTGGTCACGAAACCCGCCTGCGTGCTCGCCGACGAGCCGACCGGCAATCTCGATCGCAAGAACGCTCAGGCGGTGTTCGATCTCATGCTCGAACTCAACCGCCAGCTCGGGACCAGCATCGTTATCGTGACGCACGACGAGCAACTCGCCGCCCGCGCAGATCGTGTGCTGCGGCTCGAGGACGGCACGCTCGTTCCCACCAGGCAGCCCATCTCGACCACCGGCGTCGTTGTCGGCGGGTAGCGGGACGGAGCACTGCACGCTCATCGCGTTGCGGGCGTGGCCCGATTGCACTCTGGCCCGCATGTTGCTGCAAAGCAGCAACAAGGCGACGCAATCCTGAATAATCAAGGGTTTCCAGCCAGGTACTGCGTCAAAAGAGAGCAGACCGTGCACCACAGGAGGGCGCAGCAGCGCCGAGACGAAACATGCGAGCATGCGTGGTTCGCCCGGTGCCTTGTGCAACGCAGCTCCCGTGTGCGAGGTGATCATGAACGAGCTCTACGCGATTCTGCTCTCCTGGGCGGTCACGCTGTCCGGCTATCCCATGCCGGACCAACCGGCCGAAGTCAGGACCGTTTCGCATGCCTATCTCGTCGACCGCGCATGCCATGGGCGCGAATGCAAGGTCATGGGCTGGTTTCCGCCGGGACACACGATCTACGTGGACGAGCGTCTCGCCCCGCAGGACAGCCTGCTCGCCGCTTCGATCGTGGTGCATGAGATGGTGCATCATCTGCAGCACGAGGCGGGGCGAATCGATCCAGCGAAGTGGAGCTGCGAGAACGCCATCGCGCTGGAGCGCGAGGCGTATGCGGTGCAGCGGGAGTTTCTGCTGCGCTATGGCGTGTATCAACCGGTCGGCGTCAGCATGCATCGAGTCGGATGCGAGCTCACGCTAAGCGATGATTCCGATCCCGGGAGTGCCGCCGCCGGCATGGCGTCCGAGGTGCCATGAATCGCGCATGGTCGCCCGCGCACGAACCGGACCCGCCGCGCCGTCTATTCGGAACTGATTCCTTCTTCCGGGGGTGTCGCGGCGAAGCGGACCTCGACCTCGCACCCGTCCGCCCGCCGCCAGCGCTTCCAATGGTCCGTATAGCCGAATGAGCGGCGCAGCAGCACGTTCGTGCTGCCTGCTTCCCAGGCGTGATAGTTCCCTTGGGCGAAAGGCGCGGCGGGTTTCTCGACCACCTGGTGCGGCAGGATCGGTGACGGGAACGCCGCGGCGAGCTGGCGCGCGATCCGGTCGTAGTTCTGGCGACATTCGGTCTGCAATTTCCTGACCGCCCGCGGATCGAGATTCTTCGATTTCAGCCTCGAAGTCAGCACCACCGCTTCCAGTCCCTTGCTCTCCGGGTCGAAGCGGAACGAGGCGGAGAACGGAACGCCGTCGAGGACGTAGCGTTCCATCCTGATGACAAGGCAATCGTGCCCCTCGGCCGCGAGCGCCTGCCGCGACAGCTCGTCGTTGCAGCTTTCGTCGTCGCGCTCCGCCGCCTCCCCGAACCTGCTCTCGATCGCGTCCGCCGGCGCGCCCCAGGGTATGCCCTGGAATCCCGCTGAAGCGTCCTTGGACGGCGCTCCCGAGAACGGCGGCAGCGTCGTCGCGGCCAGACCATCCAGAGCGAGCAGGAATGCGAGGGCGCTCAACGCAGTCAGGCGAAAGCCGCGACGTGCGCTCCGTGAAATTGCTTCGTCACGGAAGTGATGATCGCGGGGGTATGCGGTGAGGGCTCTGCGGCCTCGCCTCCTCGGAGGCATGCGGTTTCTCCTTGGCCTGTGGCGTGCGGCGGATCCGCCCGGAGGTCGGACGAACGCCGGAAGGTGGAACGCCGGACGGGGCAAGAGTATAGGGGCAAATCCCCGCGGGCGGCTGCCTTGGCGTCCGTTGGGAGCAGCGGACGCGGATTCCGCGGGGTGTGCCGGTCGTGGGTGACGGCTCGCCCGTTACAGGGCCGGGGAACTGCCCAGTGTCGCGGCGACCCGCAGCGAGGGGCGGCGCGGCGGCCGCGGGCACGAGGCCCTCTTGGCCTCGCTGATGTCGCGGGCGGTGCAGATCAGGGCGAGCAGGGCTTCGTCGAAAAGCTCGCTCTCGGCGTCCACGTCGATCTCGGGTTCCTCCACCTCCGCGCGGGCGCCCAATTTCGCCGACTGGTCGGCCCGTTCGGTGCAAACGTTGCGCAGGTATTTCGCGGCCAGGCGACCCTGCTCCAGCTCGAATCCGGCCCACACCAGAACGCGCTCGAAATCCTTGGTGTCGATCCAGCGCAGAACGTCGCGCATCATTGCCTGACTGCCATGCTGCGCGTCGAGCACGGCCCGAAACAGCACCGCGCGCCAGAGCTGAACTTCGGGCAGCATCAGGTTCTGGCCGGTCGTGCCGAAATCGGGATCGGGTTTCATGTCTTGTCCTTGGTCTGGGCCCCTCGGCCGGGATAGTCGTTGATATTGAAAGCGTTGCCTGCGGACGCTTTTCAGCAATCCCGATGCCAACCGAAAACGACGCACGCACCCGCGGCGACAGGCGGCTCGAATCCCCGCTCACACAAGGGCTTTGCGCCGCTGCCGCAGAACGCGATGGACGCAGCGATCGCCGCCGCGCAATCCGGGGGTCGTCGCGTTTCCCGCGGGAGCGTTCAGTATTCGACGAACGGGATAGAGGTTGCGGCAGACGTGCGAAGCCGCGATCGAACACCAAGGGGACCCAGGCCGGGCCAGAACGACCGCAAGCCTGTCCGACCCCGATCAGCGAGCGGGGCCGGGGACGCTTTCGGCAGGCCGCTCACTTGGACTTGAGCATGCCGACCAGCCACAGCAGGATCACGGCACCAGCGGTCGCGGTGACGAGCGACCCGATGAAGCCCACCGCCTGCAGCCCGAGCAGTCCGAAGGCGAAGCCGCCGACGAAGGCGCCGATCACGCCGACGACGAGGTTGCCGATCAATCCGAAGCCGCCCCCGCGCATGATCTTCCCGCCGAGCCAGCCCGCGATCAATCCGATCACCAGAAATCCGATGAAGCCTTGTCCCATTTCGCGCTCTCCTGAAAGTGAGGCATCCCGGACACGGAGGCTGCGCAGTCCTCGCCGTCGCGACGCGTGCCTTTCGTCCGGCCAGGCCGCATCTTACCGCGACATGCATGCGATTCCCCCTCATTGCCGCTCCAGCCGACATCTTCATGGCGAAGACATGCGAAGCTGCTAGACTCGGGGCTTTCCGATCGAGTTCGACTGATGGCAGCCGCGGCTCACTATCCCGACTCCGCGACCCGGCTCAACGCGGCTCTGGCCGGGATGCTGATTGCCGCGAGTCTTCTGCTCCTCTTCGCCGTGCCCGCCTGGCTCCTGCCTGCGAATCCATGGTGGGGTCTCCTGCTCGTGCCGGTCGCGCTCGCGACCAACACCCTGTGGTCGCTCATCCACGAAGCGATCCACGGTCACCTCTTCGCCAGGCGCACGCTGAACGACGCGGCCGGGCGTTTGCTGTGCGTGCTCTACGGGGCGCCTTTCCGCGCGCTGCGCGTCGCGCACCTGCTGCACCACCGCTACAGCCGCACGCGGCGCGATCGCACCGAGGTCTACGATCGTGCGCGCACTTCGCGACTCGCCGCAACCGTCGGCTTCTACGTCCAGTTGCTGGGCGGCATGTATTTCCTGGAAGTGCTGAGCTCGCTTGCCTGCCTGCTGCCGCGCCGAGCAATCGACTGGCTCGCGCCCCGTCTGGACACGGACGACACGACGGGAGGGCTCGTCGTCCGGGCGGTGCGCGAGCCCGCCGCGCTGCGCGAGATGCGCCTCGACATGCTCGCGATCCTCGTGATCTTCGGCGTCGCGGCGTGGCTCTACGGGTCGAGCGGCTGGATGCTCGCCGCCGCCATCCTCGCTCGCGCCGCCCTCGTGTCCATCGCCGACAACTCATATCACTACGCCACGGTTCTCGAAGAACCGCGCTTCGCGATGAACGCCGGTGCACCCCGCTGGATCGGCGCCGCGTTGCTCGATTTCAATCTCCATGGCGTGCATCACCGCCATCCGAGTCTCCCGTGGTACGCGCTTCGCAGGCAGTTCGAGCGCGATGGCGAGCGGGCGGATATCGGGCTCGCGGCCTGCCTGCTGCGGCAGCTGCGCGGCCCGATCCCGCTCGAGCGTCTGGCCGGTCGATCCGTGCCGTAGGCTTCGACCGGGCCTTTCCGGTGTGCCAGCGCACGATCGTCGGCGAGCGACCTCGCTCTGGTTTCATGGGGCGTGAGCCGCGTGAGACTCGCTGATCCGCAGCCGGCTGCCATCGACCCGGCCATACTTCGGCTGCGCGAGGACGGTGTCCCGGTCTCCGAGCGCTTCGGCGATGTCTATTTTTCCGCGGCGGGCGGGCTCGCCGAAACCCGGCATACGTACCTGCTCGGAAACGGGCTGCCGGCGCGCTGGACGCACGCGGAACGCTTCACGATCGTCGAGACCGGGTTCGGTACCGGGCTCAACTTTCTCGCGGCGTGGCAGGCATGGCAGACGCGCGCACCCGCGGGTGCGCGCCTGCATTACGTCGCCGTCGAGAAGCATCCGCTCTCGCGTGACGATCTCGCTCGCGCCGGCGCCCGGTGGCCCGAGCTCGCGTCGCTGCTCCGCGAGCTCACCGGCGTTTATCCGCCGCCGGTGCCCGGCTTCCATCGCCTGCACGTCGACGACGGTCGCGTTGCGCTCACGCTGCTTTTCGGCGACGCTGCGGCGATGCTCGCGCGATTGGACGCAACGGCAAATGCGTTTTTCCTCGACGGCTTCGCGCCGGCGAAGAATCCGGAAATGTGGACAGGCGCGCTTTTCCGCGAGCTCGCGCGGCTTGCTGCGAACGGTGCCACGCTCGCGACCTACACGGTGGCGGGAGACGTGCGACGCTCGCTCGCGGACGCGGGATTTCGCCTCGAGAAGCGGGCGGGCTTCGGACCCAAGCGCGAGATGCTGGTCGGCGTGTTTGCGGGCGTCGGGCGATGCCCGCAGGACGAAGCGTCTGCGCGTCGCCACGCCGCCGTGATCGGCGCCGGCCTCGCCGGCACCGCGTGCGCCGAGCGGCTGGCAGCGCGCGGCTGGCGCGTCGATCTCGTCGAACGGCATCCCGGCCCGGCGCGGGAGGCCTCGGCGAATCCCGTCGGCATTCTGCATTCCGCTCTGCTCGTGGATCGGCGGACCCGCAGCACGTTCACCACGGCCGCGACACTGTACGCGAAGCGCCAGTTGACAGCCCTGGACCGCGGTCCGTGCCCGCCCCGCTGGATGCCGACCGGTGTGCTTCAGGTGTCGCGCGATCCGCGGCGGCTCGCGCGGCTCGTGCATGCGTGCGAGGCCGTCGGTCTTCCCGCGTCGGTGGCCCGACGGGTCGACCGGGCCGAAGGCGGTGAGCGGGTCGGCGCTCGCACGGGCGGCGACGGTTTCTGGTTCGAGGATGGGGCGTGGGCGTCCGCCGCGAGCTGTCTGCGAGGCGCGGCTCGCCGCGTGCGAGAATGCCGTGCGGCGGGTGTACCAGCGCGCGGCGACGAAGCTCGAGCGAACGGCGGGCGGTTGGCGGGTGCTGGATGCGAGCGAAGACGTGCTAGCCGAGGCTCCGGTGGTGGTGCTCGCCAATGCGAGGGACGCGATGGTTTTCGACGCTGGATCCGATCTGCGGCTGCGGGCGGTGCGCGGTCAGATCACACGGCTGCCGGCAAGGCCGGGGCGAGGCCTGCGTGCGCCGGTCTGCGGCGACGGTTACGTCACACCGGCGGTCGACGGATCGCACTGCATCGGCGCCACCTTCGACGAGGACGACTGCGATTGCGACGTACGCCCGGCGCAGCATGCGGCGAATCTCGAGCGGCTCGAGCGGATGCTCCCCGATTTCGCCGGCGCGTGCGATCCGGCAACGCTCCAGGGGTGGGCCGGGGTGCGCGCGATGAGCGCGGACCGACTTCCGCTCGTGGGACCCGTGCCCGGCGACGCGCACGCCGGGCTCTTCACATGCGTCGGGCTCGGTGCGCGCGGGCTTACGTGGTCCGCGCTGCTCGGTGAGCTGCTCGCGAGCCAAGTGAGCGGCGACCCCGCGCCGTTGGAGCGTCATGTCGCCGAGCAGCTCGCGCCGGGGCGTCCGCTCAGGGAAGTGAAGCCGTCGTGAGCGCGCGCGAGCGAGACGAGCAGCGAGTGCGGCCCGATTACCGCGGCACTGGCATCGTCAATCTCATGGCTTCGCTAATCGCGGCGCGAGGCGGCGGGCGCACCGGCTACGCGATGCTGGAGGGTTTCGATGCGCTTTGCCCTGCGCAACCGCGCACGCTCGTCCTCCTCGTCATCGACGGGCTCGGCTATCGGCATCTCGTGCACTCGACGGTGGCGCCTGCGATGCAGCGGCATCTTCGAACGCGCATGACGTCGGTGTTTCCCGCCACCACGGCCGCCGCGATTCCGACGTTTCTCAGCGGGCTCGCGCCACAGCAGCACGGGCTCACCGGCTGGTACATGCTCTTTCGCGAGCTCGGCACCGTCGCCGCGGTACTGCCGTTTCGCCCGCGCCACGGCGGCCGATCGCTGCGCGATGGGGGCGCGACGCCGCAGGCGTTGCTCGGGCTCGCGCCGCTTTTCGAGCGGCTGCCCGAGCCGTCGTGGGTGATCGCGCCGGAGCGCATCGTGCACTCGGACTTCAACGCCGCCGCGAGCGGCCGCGCGCAACGCGTGGGTTATGGCACGCTCGACGAGCTGTGCGCACGGGTGCTGGCAGCGGCCACCCTTCCCGGCCGCAAGTTCGTCTACGCCTACTACCCCGAGCTCGACACGCTTGCTCATGTCCACGGCATCGGCAGCAGCGAGGCCCAAGCGGAGCTCGCTCGCATCGACACGGCGTTCGACGCACTGTTGCGCGCGCTCGAGGGCAGCGGGACGACCGTAGTGCTCACCGCGGACCACGGTTTCGTCGATACCACGCCAAACACCCGCATCGCACTTGCAGGACCATCCCGAGCTCGCGGCGATGCTCTCGCTGCCGCTGTGCGGCGAGCCGCGCGCGGCCTACTGCTACGTCGATCTGGATCGCTCGGGAGATTTCGAGGACTACGTGGCGACGCATCTCGCGGAAGGCTTCGACTGCTTGCGCGGCCGCGACTTGATCGCGCAGGGCTGGTTCGGCCTCGGCGCGCCGCACCCACGGCTATCCGAGCGGGTCGGCCACTACGTGCTTCTTGCGCGCGCGAACTGGACCCTCACGGATCTCTTGCTCGGCGAGAAGCCGCACGTGCAGGTGGGTGCTCATGGCGGCACCACGGCGGACGAGATGTTCGTGCCGCTCGTCGTCGCGCAGGGTTGATCGCGCTCCTCAGGCGGTCTTCGGCGGCAGGAAGAACTCGCCCGGACGCTCGCAGAAAAGACGCAGGGACCGCCGCGCGAACGCTCCCGAGTTGCCCCACGTGGCGCGGCGCGACCGCATCGCCACGTAGATCGCGGGACTTTCAGGGCGTGACGAGCACGACGCAGCCACGCGGTTCCTTGGACTTCTTCTGGCGATTTACCTCGACCACGAAGGTATCGCCTTCGATGGTGGGGAACTTCACCGCGGTCTGTTCGACGGGCTTGCTCCCGGCACCGGACAGGGCGCCGACGAACTCGACACCGTCGGGGGCGTCGGAATCGATTTCCAGCACCTTGACGAGCAGCGTGCTTTTCGGACCTGCGATCACGGCTGCCTGCGCGAAATCGACTTCGACATTGGTACCGAAACCGCACGGTGCGCGCACTACGTCGCCGGGACGGGCAGGCACGTTGGCGACCAGGCTCGCGCCGTTCGAGGCGTGCAGGTATTTCGCCACCTTGAGGATGTCGAGCCTGCGCACGGCGCGGGTGTCGACGGAGCCGGTCGCTGTCTTCTTGTGCACTTCGTCCGACAGGGTCTGCGGCTGGCCGAAATCCTTCCAGGGCACGGCCGCCTCCATTTTGCCGTTGTACTCGAACACGGCTACATTGTAGAGGAATACGACTTCCTCTTCGGCGGCCTCCTTGGCGAGGCCAGCAGTGGAGAAGGCGACGAGCAGGGCGAGGACGAGGGCGCGCATGGGGATTGAGTTCCGATGGTGAGGTCGAAGCGGCTATAGACCGCCGCCCCGGCCCAACGTTCGAACCTTCCCGCCCCCAACGCGAGCCCCGCGGCGACCGCGTCAGATCTCCTCGGGCACCATGATGATGGCGCCGCAGGGGCATTCGGACACACAGATTCCACAACCTTTGCAGTAGTCGAAATTGAACTGGAAGCGCTTGCCCGGACCCAGCTTGATCACGGCGTTGTCCGGGCACACGCCGTAGCAGTTGTCGCATTCGAAGCAGTTGCCGCAGGACAGGCAGCGGCGCGCCTCGAAGAGCGCATTGGTTTCGTCCAGACCGCCGACGACTTCATCGAACGTGGACTGGCGGCGAATAATGTCGAGGGTCGGCTGCACCGTTTTCGGCGCGTCGTCGTAGTACCAGGGATTGAGCTTGTCGAACGTGGCGAGCTCGTGCTTGGGCGCGGGCTCGTAGGTCGCTCCGTGGAGCCAGGCGTCGATGTTGCGCGCCGCCTTCTTGCCGTGGCCGATGGCGACGGTAACGGTGCGCTCGGAAGGCACCATGTCGCCGCCCGCGAAGATGCCCGCGCGGCCCGTCATCATGTTGCGGCTGACCTGCACCACGCCGTCCTTGATCTCGAGGCCCGGCACTCCATTCAGGAGCGAGAGGTCCACGTCCTGCCCGAGCGCCAGGACGAGCGAGTCGGCCTCGAGCGTTTCCATCTCGCCGGTGGGTTGAGGGAAGCCCTTGTCGTCGAGCTCCATCTTCTCGACCGTGAGGGTGCCCTCGTCGGACATGTTCTTGATGGTCGAGAGCCACTTGATCATGATGCCTTCCTGCAGCGCCTCCTCGACTTCGAAATCGTGGGCGGGCATCCTCTCGCGCGTCCGGCGGTAGACGATGATGGCTTCGCTGGCGCCCAGGCGCTTCGCAGTGCGCGCCACGTCGAGCGCCGTGTTGCCGCCGCCGTATACGACCACGCGGCGGCCCAGCATCGGTTTTTCCTCGCCTTCCATGCTGCGCAGCACCTGCATCGCGTCGAGCAGTCGCGCCGCCTCGCCGGCCGGGATGTAGGCGCGCTTGGCGATGTGCGCGCCCACCGCGAGGAAGGCCGCGTCGAACTTGCCTTCCTTCATGGTCTGCTCGATGTTCTCGACCTTCGTGTTGAGCTTGAGCGTGACGCCGAGGTCGAGGATGCGCTGGACCTCCGCCTCGAGCACGTCGCGCGGCAGGCGGTACTTCGGAATGCCGAAGCGCATCATCCCGCCGGACAGTGGCCCCGCCTCGTAGACAGTCACGCGGTGACCCAGGCGCGCCAGGTGATACGCCGCGGAGAGCCCGGAGGGTCCGGCGCCCACCACCAGCACATGCTTGCCGGACGCGGTGGCGGGCTTTTCGAACTTCCAGCCCAGCTTGATCGCCTGATCGCCGAGGAAACGCTCGACGGAGTTGATACCCACCGACTCATCGACCTGGCCCCGGTTGCAGGCCGTCTCACAGGGGTGGTAGCAGACGCGGCCCATCACGGCCGGCATCGGGTTGTCCTGGGTGAGCGTGCGCCAAGCCTGCTCGTAGTCGCCGGATTCGGCGTGATAGAGCCAGCCCTGGATGTTCTCACCCGCCGGACAGGCGTTGTTGCACGGCGGCAGACGATCCAGATAGAGCGGGCGGTGGGTGCGCCAGCTGCCGGTCTTGTTGGCGAGCGAGGACCCGACATCGAGGGTGATCGCGAACGGCTTGTCCATCACTGATTTCCTCCGTCGAGCAGCCCAAAGCGACGGATGTTGCGGTCGGCGAGGGCCTGAATGTGGGCGATCGCGTCGACGCGCGGCGCGGGCGAGAAGAGATGCGAAAAGCGCTTCTGCGGCCGCAGGTAATCCTCGACGGGCAGCTGCTTGCGGATCTTCGAGACGCCGACTACTTCGCCGTTTTCCGCCTCGATCACCGGGAAGACTCCGGTTTCCTTCGCCAGCCGTGCAATGCGGATCGTGTCGTTGGAGGCGGTGCCCCATCCGAGGGGACAGGGCACGAATACGTGAATGTAGCGCGCGCCGCGGAACTCCATCGCGCGCTTCACCTTCGCTTCGAGGTCGCGGAGCTCGGACACGATGGCGGTTGCCACATACGGAATCTCGTGCGCCATGGCGATCATGGGCAGGTTCTTGCCCTGACCGAAGACGTTGCCGGGCTGCTTGCCGACTGCGGGCGTCGTTGCAGTGCGCGCGGCGCCGGGCGTAGCGGAGGACCGCTGCACGCCGGTGTTCATGTAAGCCTCGTTGTCGTAGCAGATGTAGAGCACGTCGTCGTTGCGCTCGAACATCCCCGACAGACAGCCGAAGCCGATGTCGGTCGTGCCCCCGTCGCCGCCTTGTGCCACCACGCGCACTTCGCTGCGCCCCTTCACGCGCAGCGCCGCCGCGATGCCGGTTGCTACCGCCGCGGTGTTGCCGAACAGGGAGTGGATCCACGGGATCTGCCACGAGGTCTCGGGGTAGGGCGTCGAGAACACCTCCAGACAGCCCGTCGCGTTCGCCGCGATCAGCTGGTTGTCGGTCGCCATCATGGCGGCGTCGATCGCGTAGCGCGCGCCCAGCGCTTCCCCGCAACCCTGACACGCGCGGTGCCCAGAATTGAGCGAGTTCGTGCGCCGCATGTCCGCCTGGACGGAGCGTTGCGACGGGTCGAGCAGGCGGTTGCCGACGGTGTGCGTGCCGGTCTGATAGAACTTGATTGCCGTAACGGTCATCTTGATTTTCTCCCTCAGCCGATGCGCGCCGCCACGACGCCCAGATCGCGCAGCAGATTTTCGGCGATCGGTCCCGAACGCCGCTTTTCGCGCTCGCGCTCGAGTTCCTTGTTCACGGCTTTCCAGTCGAGATCGAGGAAAGTCACCGGCTCGAGCTTGTCGGCGACGCTATCCAGGAGGAGCTTGTGCAGCGACGCCTTGGTGATGGCGCGCCCGCCCAGACCCGCGATCACGTCGTAAACCGGCTGCGGCTGGTTCCGGAGCGCCATGCGCACGTCGCGCGAGACGATCCCGCCAAGCCCCACCGCGAAGCACTTCTCGACGACGATGACACGCTGGACGTTTTGCAGCGCGTCGCGAATCGCGGCGAGCGGAAACGGCCGGTACGACGTGATGCCGAGCACGCCGATGCGGTGTCCCGCTTCACGCAGATCGTCGACCGTGTCCTTGATCGTACCCAGCACCGAACCGAGTGCCACGACCGCGATCTCCGCGTCCTCCAAGCGGTAGCCGTGCACGAGCCCGCCCGAGTCACGGCCGAACACCTGCTTGAATTCGTTCGCCAACTGGGGAATCAGCTCCAACGCCTGCATCTGCTTCGCGTGAGCGAGGTAGCGCACTTCGGTGAACGCTTCCGGCCCGACCATGGCCCCGATCGAGACGGGATCGCTGGGGTCGAGCACCTGCCGCGGCTCGTATGGCGGCAGGTAGCGGTCCACCTGTTCCTGGGTCGGGATATCGACACCCTCGTAGGCGTGGGTCAGGATGAAGCCGTCCATACAGACCATGATCGGCAGCGAGACTTCCTCCGCAAGTCGGAAGGCTTGAATGTGCAGATCGAGCGCGTCCTGGTTGTTTTCGGCGAAGAGCTGGATCCAGCCGGCGTCGCGCATCGACATCGAGTCGGTGTGGTCGTTCCAGATATTGATTGGTGCGCCGATCGCGCGATTGGCCACGGTCATCACGATCGGCAGCCCGAGCCCGGAGGCGTTCCAGACGGCCTCGGCCATGAAGAGCAGACCCTGGCTCGCGGTCGCCGTGTACGAGCGGGCCCCGGTCGCAGACGACCCTATGGCGACCGACATGGCGGCGAATTCCGATTCGACGTTGATGAATTCGCAGTTCATGAGCGTGCCGTCGCGCACCATTTCGCTCAATCCTTCGACGATGTGGGTCTGGGGCGAGATCGGGTACGCGCAGATCACCTCCGGCCGGCACAGGGACACGGTCGCAGCGACCGCGTGGGAACCTTCACACTGCTTCAGCACGTTCGTACTCCTCTTTTTCCTGCTGCACGTACTCGTATGCGGCGCTGGCTGCCGCAATATTTCCATCGGCCACCTTGCCGGTAAACTTGTCCCGGATCGCGGAGTGCACCGAGGCGAGCGAGATGACTCCGCTCATGGCCGCGAATCCCGCAAGCAGGATCGCGTTCGGAAGCGGGCGCCCGATGTGCTCCATGGCGATCTCGGTGGCCGGGACGGTGCAAAGATGCGAGTGGTGCCAGCCGCTGAAGAATTCGCCGATACCGAGATCGTCGAAGCTTTTCTTGGTGTTGATGAGAACGTAGCCGTCCTTGACAATCCCGCTGAAGACATCCACCTGGTGGAGCAGGGTCGGGTCCTGGATGATGAGGCCGTCGGGCTGCATGATCGGCTCGCGCAGCCGGATCTCGCGATCGGAGATGCGACAGAACGCCACTACCGGTGCGCCGGTGCGCTCGGAGCCGAAGCTCGGAAACGCCTGCGCGTGCTTGCCCTCGAGAAACGCGGCGATCGAAAGCATCTCCGCGCCCGTGACGCAGCCTTGGCCGCCGCGGCCGTGAATGCGGATCTGAAACATCGAGATGGTGCCTCCCGTGATCTCGTTTGAGAAACGCGCAGCGCACACGTGATGGTCTCGTCGCGCCCGGTCTTTCTCGCCGGACTCCGACTGCGTGGCTGGCGAAGGCTACATTTGTAAGAGGGTTGCCGGCATAAGTCAAATTCCGCTTCGACGATGCCGCAAAAAAGACAGCGAGCCGCCGCGCCCGAGGGCGCGCACCGTTTCTGCCCTCAGTCGAGCTTGACCGCCCCCCGGTGAAAGCGCGTGATCACGTCCGGATCGGGGTAGAGCGATACCCGGGCCTTGTCCTTGCCGGCGTAGTCGATGGCGGACAGTACGTAGCGCATGCTCTCCAGCCGCGCCTTCCGCTTGTTGTTCGCCTTCACGATGATCCACGGGCTGAAGCTCGTGTGGGTGCGGCTGAACATCACTTCCTTGTACTTCGTGTACGAATCCCAGAGTTCCTGGGCCTTGCCGTCGAGCGGGCTCAGCTTCCACTGCTTGAGCGGATTATTGGCGCGTGAGGTGAACCGGGCGGACTGCACCTCGTGCGAGATCGAGAACCAGAACTTGACCAGGACGATGCCGTCCTCGAAGAGCATGTGCTCGAACTCCGGCACCTGCTGCATGAAGCGGTCGTACTGATCCTTCGTGCAGAAGCCGTTCACCGGCTCCACCACCGCCCGGTTGTACCAGCTGCGGTCGAAGAAGACGATCTCGCCCGTGTTCGGCAGCTGCTTCATGTAGCGCTGGAAGTACCACTGACCGATTTCTTCCTCCGTGGGCTTGGGCAGCGCCACCACGCGCATCGCGCGCGGATTGAGGTGCTCGATGAAGCGGCGGATGGTGCCGCCCTTGCCGGCGGCGTCGCGTCCCTCGAAGAGAATTGCCACGCGCCTGCCGTTTTCCTGTACCCATCGCTGCAGCTTGACGAGCTCGATCTGCAGCGACTCGAGCTCGTACTCATACTTGATCGACGACTGGATCTTGGAAACGTCGATATTTTTGGAGCGCAAGAGCTGGATGAAGTCGCGCGACGAATGCAGATCCGAAAGATCCTCGGGACGCAGATAGAGAGCGGGCGGGGTCTGGTCGGCGAACTCCGCGTTGCGCGTCGCGTACAAGGCCGCCGCGATCTGCTCCACGGTGGCACCCTGCAGCGCCGTGTCCTTCGGTGCCCCGGCCGCGCTTTCACTGCCGGTCGTCGGGACGATGGACAACTCCACCGAGGTACCGCCGCTCGCGGGCTGAATTCTCTTCCTCATCGTTTCGTCTCCCCCTGATGCACCGTCGCACGGTGACGGCGCGACTGCGTGCTCGTGCTGGCATGCCGACGCGCCGCACCGCGTGCGGCGGTCGTCGGATTCGGCCCCCACTTTACGACTGAAGGCGTACGGCTGGCAATCACGTCGTTGCCAAGTCCCGGCCCGATCTCAGCAGTCTGTCGATTTCCTTGGCACGACGAGCGAGCGTGTACGCAGCGTGTCGTAGATCGGCTCGCTACGCACCAGGGTAGCGACCGCGGCCGCGGCGAAACACGCAGCGAGCATCGGCACGAGGAGCGCGGTGGTCGCGGCCATCTCCACCACGAGCACGATGCCCGTCAGCGGCGCGCGCACGACCGCGGTGAAAAAGGCGCCCATGCCGACGATGGCGAAGGCGAGCGGTTGCGGCGCGAGCGCAGGTGCGAGCTCGTGGACCACGCCCCCGAAGAGCGCGCCGAACGCCGAGCCGATCACCAGCAGCGGCGCGAACAGCCCGCCCGGCGTGCCCGCCGCGTACGACCAGGGGCCGATCAGCCAGCGCGCCGCGAAGACGACGGCCAGGGCCATGAGCGGCAGGCCGCCGTCGAGCACCTGCTGGTTCAGCGCATCGCCGCCCCCCACGAGCGTCGGCTCGAACCACGCGACCAGTCCGACCCCCGCGCCCACGACGGCCGCGCGCGCCTCGACGGGCCATGTCGGCAGACGGTCGAACAAATCAAGCCCCCACACCGTGATGCGGTTGTAGGCAGCTCCGAGCAGGCCGAAGAGCGCACCGAGCACGAGGTGCGCGACGATGCTCGAAAGCGGGGGCGGTGAGAGGGTCGTGACGCGGAAGGCAGGGTGGTCGCCGAGCATGACGCGCGCGACGCCGATCGCGACCGCGCACGCCATCAGCGTGGCGAGTGTGAGTCGCAGTTCGAAGCGTCGCGCCACTTCCTCGAACACGAAAAGCGCGCCGCCGATGGGCGCATTGAAGGCAACCCCGAGACCGGCACCGGCGGTGGCCGCCTGCAGCGTTCGGACGTCCTCAATCCTCATGCGGAGCAAACGCCCGATCGCGACGCCGATGGTCGATCCCATCTGGACCGTCGGACCCTCGCGACCCAGCGCGAGGCCGGACCCGATGGCCAGCGTGCCACCGATGAACTTGACGGGGAGGACGCGGAACGGAGCGGGCGCCTCCTCCTCGCGCATGACCGCTTCGACATGCTGCACACCACTGCCCGAAGCGATCGGTGCGAGGCGCACCAGTGCGCGTGCCGCGGCGGCGCAGAGCGCAGCCCCCAAGACCGGCCACAGCCAGCCGAAGCCGGCCCACTGGTGCGACCAGCCGAGGAAGGTGTCGCGCGCCGCGTCGGCCGCCTCCAGGACGAAACGGAAGGCACCGCCGACGAGTCCTGCGAGGGTGCCGGCGAGGGTGGCGCCGAGACCGATCAGGAATAGGCGCGGGCGGTCCGGCGGCGCTCCCGGGGCGGCCCCGGATGCTGGTGCGACAGGGTCTTTCATCGATGATCGCCTGGATCCTGCAATGTCTCGTGCGGCGAAAATCATAGAGCCACCGCGTGGGTGGCTCTGTGCACGGATGTCGGGCGGAGCGGCGCCGCGGGATCCCCGCTACTTGGTGTTCATGGCCTGCATGTAGGCGGTTACCGCGGCCATGTCTTCCTTGCTGAGGGAATGCGACACCGGGGTCATCACCTTCGCGGAGGGACGCGCCGCGGTGCGGAACGATTTCTGCAACTGGCTCAACATGTATTGAGCATTCTGGCCCGCCACCCGCGGGATGGCCGTGGCGCCCTCTCCCTGCTCCCCGTGACAGTCGGCACAGGACTTGAACTTTCCTTTGGCAACTTCGGTGCGCCTCTCGTAGACCTTCTTGCCCTTCTCCATGCTCTGCGGCGATGCGGGCTTGCCAGGCGGCGCCCCCTGGGCACCGTAGTAGTCGGAGAGCCCCTGAATCGTAGCGTCGTCCAATAAGGCGGAGATGCCCCACATGTACGCTTCGGAACTGATCTCGTTGCGCTTTTCGTCGCGGAAGAGCTTCTGCTGCTCAACGAGGTAGGCGACCTGCTGCGCGGCGAGACTGGGTACCTTGGGATCGGTGCTGATGCCCCCCTCGCCGTGACACTTGTTGCAGACATGGATGGCGCGATTGACGACGTTCTCCGTAGCCTTTGGGTCTTGAGCCGCAGCGAGGTTCGCGATGAGACCGAGCATCGCGCCCGCGACGGCCGATAGCTTATTTTTCATTCACGTGCTCCAGGTGGTGAGTAACGCCCCGGAAGTGTCTTGCGGGCACGGGTGCGCCGTCAAGTGGCGGCGCCCGTGCCGCGCGCCGACTGGGTCGTCCGTTTCAGCGTTCAGCGATCCGCTTCTCGATGTGGGCCAGCGCTGCTTCCACCTGGTCGACGAGGATGAGGCAAAGATCGCCCGCATCGAGGCGCGTGAGTGCCCTATCGATCGCCGGAAACTCGCCGCGGATTTCCTCGATCACGCCCGCGCGCTTGGCGTTGCCGAGTCCCTGCCGCAGCAGTGCCAGCACTTCGCCGTCGCCGCGCCCGCGCTGGCACTGGTCCTGGTACAGGATCACCTCGTCGAATGCATCGCCGAGGATTTCCGTCTGTTCGCGCAGATCGGCATCGCGCCGGTCGCCCGCACCGCTGATCACGACCACGCGGCGATTGGCCGGCATGGCGTCGATGGCGCCGACCAGCGCCCGCATCGCGTCCGGGTTGTGGCCGTAGTCGGCGATCACCGTCGCGCCGCGATGATCGAAGACGTTGAAGCGGCCCGGCGCCGTCCGCGAATCGGTGACAAAGCTCGCCAGGCCGGCGCGGATCACGTCCCACTCGAGTCCGGCCGCCCAGGCAGCCGCGACGGCGGCCATCGCGTTCTCGACCTGAAAGCCGATGGTGCCGTTTCGCGTGAGCGGGATCGCCGCGAGCGGAAGGCGTTGCCGGTGCCCGCCCTCGGCCGCGACGATCGCATCGCCGTCGACGTAGACGACGCGCTCGCCCGCGCGCGCGGTGGGCCGCCATGACCGGATGCTGGCGGTCGCTCGCGAAGAAGGTCACCGCGCCGGGGCAGCACTCGGCCATCGCTGCGACCATCGGGTCGGCCGCGTTCAGCACCGCGACCCCGTCGGGCGACACGTTCTGCACGATCACCTGCTTCACCACCGCCAGATCCTCGAGGGTGGTGATGTAGTTCAGACCGAGGTGGTCACCGGCGCCGATGTTGGTCACCACGGCCACCTTGCAGCGATCGAACGCGAGCCCTTCGCGCAGGATGCCGCCGCGTGCGGTCTCGACACACCGCGGCATCGACGTCCGGGTGGAGGAGCACGTTGCGCGCGCTGCGCGGGCCGCTGCAGTCGCCGGTGTCGATGCGTCGCCCCGCGATGAAGACGCCATCGGAGTTGGTCATGCCGACGCGCCGGCCGCTGCCGGCGACGAGGTGGGCGATCAGGCGGACGGTGGTGGTCTTGCCGTTGGTGCCGGTGACGGCGACGACCGGAATGCGCCCGTCCTCGCCCTCGGCGAACATGTTGGCGACGATCGCTTCGCCGACGGCGCGCCCCTTGCCGAACGAGGGGCTGAGGTGCATGCGCAGACCGGGCGCGGCATTGACCTCGACGATGCCGCCGCCCTGCGCCTCGAGCGGCCGGCGCACGTTGTCGCACACGATGTCGACGCCGCAGATATCGAGACCGACCATCTGCGCCGCCGCGACCGCGCGCGCGGCAACTTCCGGATGCACGTCGTCGGTCACGTCGGTGGCGGTGCCGCCCGTGCTCAGGTTGGCGTTGTTGCGCAGGATGATGCGGCCCCCCTTGGGCGGCACCGAGTCCGCGGCGTAACCCTGGGTCGCGAGTCGCGCCAGCGCGATGTCGTCGAAGCTGATCTTGGTGAGCGAGGTGGCGTGGCCTTCGCTGCGGCGCGGGTCGCGGTTGACCTGCTCGACCAGCGCGCGGACGCTGTGGACGCCGTCGCCGATCACCTGCGGCGGGTCGCGCCGCGCCGCGGCGACGAGCGCGTTGCCCACCACCAGCAGCGCGAAAGTCGTTGCCGGGAAGGTAGCGCTCGACGATCACCTCGTCGCTGAACTCCGCCGCCACCGCATAGGCCGCCATCACGGCTTGCCCGGGTTTCGATGGCGACCGCGACACCCTTGCCCTGGTTGCCGTCGCGCGGCTTCACCACGACCGGTCCGCCGATCTCGCAGGCGGCCTGCCAGGCGTCCTCCGCATCGGCGACCGGGCGGCCGACCGGCACCGGGACGCCGGCGGCTGCGAGCAGTTTCTTGGTGAGCTCCTTGTCCTGCGCAACGGACTCCGCGATGGCGCTGGAGCGGTCGGTCTCGGCGGCCTGGATGCGCCGTTGGCGGCTGCCCCAGCCAAACTGCACCAGACTGCCGCTCGGTGAGCCGCCAGTACGGAATGCCGCGTGCCGCGGCGGCGTCAACGATGGCGCCGGTGCTGGGTCCGAGACGCACGTCTTCGTCGAGGTCGCGCAGGCGTGCGAGCGCTGCGGCGAGATCGAAGGGCGCGTCCGTCAGGGCCGCGCGGCAAAGCGACTCCGCCAGTTCCAGCGCGAGTCGCCCGACCGCCTCCTCGTGTACTCGACGACCACCTGGTAGACGCCGGGCGCCTGGGTGGGCGCGGTCCGGCTGAAGGTCACCGGGCACCCGGCCTGCGCCTGCAGACCGAGCGTGGCGAGCTCGAGCACGTGCGCAAGAGACATCGACTCGGCATGGGTGGCGGGCTCGAGAAAGCCGATCTCCGGAAAGCGCGCGCGCAGGCGGGGCTCGACGCCGGGCATCCCGCGGATCGCGCGCTCGTCTGCGTCGCAGGTTACGACCGCTTCGATGGCGGTATGGCGGGTCCACACGTTGGGACCGCGCAGGGCGTGGATTCGCGAGACTTCCATAGCGATGCCGTTCCGGAACGACAGGCGGGTGCCGCGGCTAACGCACCGCGGCCTTGGGGGGACGCCCGTTGGTTCGGGAGGCACCCGCACCGTTCAGGTCGAAGGTTTCGATACCGGTAACGATGGCGTCCTGGGTGAGGCCGAGCGCCACCGCAGCGCCCACCGCGGCGAGCACGCACTCCTCGGCGGGTTTCGGCCTGCCGTTGCGCCGGCGGGGCGGCGCTTCCTGGTTCACGAGCGGCGTGCTCTCGGCGCCCGCGCCCACCACGACATGCCCATCGCGGAGGAACACGGCGCGGCCGCCCTGCGCACGATGCTGGACGATAACGGGGTGGGTCTCGTCGAGCCCGTAGAAGATCACCTCGCCGTCGCTCAAGGGCGCCATCTCGACCACGTGCGGATCGTGCGCATTCAGCACCGCGGCCCCGTGCGGCAGCACCACGTCAACCTGCGAGCGGAGCACGTTGAACACCTGGTCGCGGTTCGCGGATGTCGAAATCCGTCGAGCGCGGCGGCTGCGTCGAGATCGGTGACCACGCCCACCTGGCAGCGGTCGTAGGCGAGACCCTCGGCGAGGATGGTGCGCGCGCCGTTCTCGAATACGGCGGCTTCGACGGCACGGTTTACGAGCAGCCGTTGGCCGGCCTCCCAGTTCGCCGCGCTGCCCTTCTGCACTTGCCGCCGATTGAGATAGAGCCCGCTCTCGCAGGCGAGCCCGACCTGCTTGCCCGAGAGGTGCAGCATCCACGCGACGAGCCGGGCGATCGCCGTGGTGTGGCTCGCGCCCGCAACCCCGACGATCGGGATGCGGCAGTCGCTGCCTGCTGGAAACAGGTGGTCGACGATCGCCCGGCCGACCGGGCGCGGCGTGCCGTCGGCGGGCTTCAGGTGCATGAGCAGGCCGGGCCCGGCGTTGACCTCGACGATCGCGCCGCCCTGTTCCTCGAGCGGTCGCCCCACGTCTTCCGCCACCAGGTCGATGCCCGCGATGTCGAGCCCGACCACGCGGGCGGCGAGCCCCGCGGTCGCCGCCACGTCCGGGTGGACGCGGTCGGTCACGTCGAAGGCGACGTTGCCGTTGCGCTGGATCAGCACGGTCGCGTCTACGGGCGGCACCGAGTCGGGCGTGTAACCCTGGCGCGCGAGATCGATGCGGACGGTGGAGTTCATGCGCACGGGATTCAAGGGAAAGTCCTCGGTGTCACCGCGCCGCGGATCCGAGTTGAGCTGGCTTGCGACGAGTTCGCGTATGGTCGAACGGCCGTCCCCCGTCACCGAGGCGAGCTCACCCTTCGCGGCCGCAGCCACGCGGCCGCCGACCACCAGCAGGCGGTGCTCGAGCCCCAGCACGAAGCGCTCGACGATGACCCCGCTGCCTTCTTCGCGCGCAACCTCGAACGCCGCCTCGATCTCCGCCCGGTCCGTCAGGTTGGTGAACACACCGCGCCCGTGATTGCCGTCGGTGGGTTTCACCACGACCGGACCGCCGATTTCCTCGGCCGCCTTCCAGGCATCCGCGGCGCTCTCCACCAGTCGCCCCTCCGGCACCGGCACGCCGCAGGAGCGCAGCAGGCGCTTGGTCAGGTCCTTGTCGCGGGAGATGCTCTCCGCGATCGCGCTGGTGCGGTCGGTTTCCGCAGTCCAGATGCGATGCTGCTTCGCGCCGTAGCCCAGTTGCACCAGATTGCCCTGCGAGAGCCGGATCGCCGGAATGTCGCGGTCATCGGCGGCGTCGACGATGCAGGCGGTGCTGGGGCCGAGACAATAGGCATCGACGCCTTCACGCAAGCGCGCGACGGTGGCGTCGACGTCGAACGGGCGATCCTCGATCGCCGCCATCACCATGTCGCGGGCAGCGTGCAGCGCTGCGCGCGTGACCTTGTCGTGCCAGGCCCGCACGACCACCTTGTAGACGCCGCGCGTGGCGGTCTCGCGCGCCTTGCCGAACCCGCCCGGCATGCCAGCGAGGTTCTGCAGCTCGAGCGTCACGTGCTCGAGGATGTGCGCCGGCCAGGTGCCTTCCTGCAGCCGGCGCAGGAATCCGCCTCGCTCACCGTAGCTGCAGCGATGCTCGACCAGCGACGGCAGCCACGCCGACAGGCGCTCGTAGAAGCCGGGGATGGTATTGGAGGGCGCGTCTTCGAGGTCGCCGATGTCGACCCATGCCTCGATCACCGGGCGGTAGGTCCAGATGTTCGGCCCGCGCAGATGCACGACGCGAAGAATCTCGATCTGTCTTGTTTTCATGAATCCCCTTGGGACGACGGGCATTGTCTCCGGGTGCTTGCGCTCGCGCCTGTCCCGCCGATAACGCACGAGCCGGGCGGAAGAGGACAGGAAAACGCGGGCTTTCAGCCAAAGGCCGGCGTCTGGCGCCATCCTTTACAGTATACTGCTGAAAATTCATGCTGTTAGCGGTGACATGCAAGATCGGCCAATACGCCAATGGCAAGAGTCCAGGCGCGCGACGCTACGGCGCCGCGGGGACGCGGGTCAACGCGGCTGGTTCCTGCGACGTTTCCTCATCTCAATTGTCTCCACGGAGCGCAATCCCTGCCCCAGCCTTGTGTCCAGGGTTTTTCGCAGGACCGCCAGCGACGATGACCGATCCCGTTTCCAGCCAGGAGCATCCGTTGTTCAACGGTTCGCTGCCCGCCCAGTGGGGCAGCGAGCTGCAAGCCCTCCTGCTGGGGCAGGAAACCGTCCTCGCCTGGGTGCCGCTCGATCTGGACGAGCGGCTCCGGTTTGCCAAGGGGGTGGTGGTCGTGACCAACCGCCGGCTCTTCGCCCGGACGCCCGGAGAGCCCGTGTGGCGGGACTGGAAGTACCGCGAGGGGTTGCGCCTGCGCCACCACGACCATGCCGGCGTCGGTTCCCTCGAGCTCTGCGACGACCGCGCCCGCCTCGCCTGCTGGCGGTACACCCTCGAAGGCCAGGCGGCCGCTCAGCGCGTGGTCGAGCACTTCGCGCATTGGTCGACCCGCGATCGCTCGCCGCAGCGCGCGGCACCCGCGGCGGAGGCGCTCTGTCCCCGCTGCGGGGCCGCGCTGGATCCCGAGTTCGAGGAGTGCGCGAGCTGCCGGCGCGATTTCCACTCGCCCCCCTCGACCTGGACGCTGCTGCGTCTGTGGCGGTTCGCCAAGCCGTACAAGCTGCGGCTTTTCATCGGTTTCACGCTGACGCTCGCCGCCACCGCCGCGACCCTGGTGCCGCCCTACCTGACCATGCCGCTGATGGACAAGGTGCTGGTGCCCTTCGAGCGCGGCACGCCGATCGATTTCGGTCTGGTCGGGCTACTACTCGCGGGGCTGCTCGGCGTCCGCACTGCTGGCCTGGGGGCTCGGCTGGGCGCGTACCTACATCCTGGCGCTGGTGAGCGAGCGCATCGGCGCCGATCTGCGCACCACCACCTACGAGCATCTCCTGGGGCTTTCCCTGGAATACTTCGGCGGCAAGCGCACCGGCGATCTGATGTCGCGCATCGGCTCGGAGACCGATCGCATCTGCATCTTCCTGTCGCTGCACCTGCTCGACTTCGCGACCGACGTGCTGATGATCACGCTGACCGCGGCGATCCTGATCTCGATCAATCCGTGGCTCGCGCTCGTGACGCTGCTGCCGCTGCCCTTCATCGCGTGGATGATCCACGTGGTGCGCGAGCGGCTGCGCACCGGCTTCGAGAAGATCGACCGCGTCTGGTCGCGAGGTCACCAGCGTGCTCGCCGACACCATTCCCGGCATCCGCGTGGTCAAGGCTTTCGCCCAGGAAGATCGCGAGGCCGCGCGCTTCCGCGAGGCGAACCAGCACAATCTCGCGGTCAACGACCGGCTGAACCAGATCTGGGCGCTCTTCACGCCGACCGTGTCGCTGCTGACGGAAATCGGCCTGCTCTTCGTCTGGGCGTTCGGCATCTGGCAGGTCTCGCGCAACGCAGATCACCGTGGGCGTGCTGACCGCCTTCCTCGCCTACATCAGCCGCTTCTACACGCGGCTCGACTCGATGAGCCGCATCGTCTCGGTGACGCAGAAGGCGGCCGCCGGCGCGAAGCGGATCTTCGACATTCTCGACCACGTGTCGAGCGTGCCCGAACCCGACGCAGCCCGGTGCACCTCGCGCAGGTGCGGGGCGAGATCGACATCCGCGACGTGCGGTTCCGCTACGGCAACCGGAGCGTCATCCGCGGCATCGACTTGAAGATCTCGCCGGGCGAGATGATCGGCCTGGTCGGCCACAGCGGCTCGGGCAAGAGCACGCTGGTGAACCTGATCTGCCGCTTCTACGACGTGACCGAGGGGTCGATCCGCATCGACGGCGTCGACATCCGCTCGCTGCCGGTGGCCGAATACCGGCGCCACATCGGGCTCGTGCTGCAGGAGCCGTTCCTGTTCTTCGGCACGATCGCCGAGAACATCGCCTACGGCAAGCCCGAGGCGACGCGCGACGAGATCGTCGCCGCCGCGCGCGCCGCGCACGCGCACGAGTTCATCCTGCGCCTGCCGCAGCGGCTACGACTCGCTGGTCGGCGAGCGCGGCCAGGGTCTGTCCGGCGGCGAGCGCCAGCGCATCTCGATCGCGCGCGCGCTGCTGATCGACCCGCGCATCCTGATCCTCGACGAGGCGACCTCGTCGGTCGATACCGAGACCGAGAAGGAGATCCAGAAGGCGCTCGACAATCTGGTGCAGGGCCGCACCACGATCGCCATCGCCCACCGCCTCTCGACGCTGCGCCGCGCCGACCGTCTGGTGGTGATGGAACGCGGCGAGATCGTCGAGACCGGCGCCGCACGACGAGCTGATGGCGCGCCAGGGCGCCTACTACCGCCTGTACGAGGCGCAGGCACGGCAGGGCGAGATACCCGCATCCGGCGACGAGGACTGGGATGGCAGGTCGACGGCGACTGCGGCCTAGGGAAGCCGGGACGATGCCGGCGCCCGACATCCGGCTCTCGCGCAATGCGTTCGGCCGCCTGGTGCTCGCCACGTCCGACGGCCGCATGCACGAGGGGGTGGTCCCGGTGCGCGCCTTTCCCATCTCCGCACCGGGCGAGAGCATCGCGCTGGTGGCCGGCGACGGTCACGAGCTCGCATGGATCGAGCGACTGTCGGATCTGCGCCCAGAAATCCGGACGCTGCTCGAGGAGGAGCTCGCGAGCCGCGACTTCGTGCCGGAGATCCTTCGCCTGCGTAACGTGTCGAGCCTCGCGACGCCCAGCACGTGGGAGGTGGAGACGGATCGCGGCGACACCGTCTTCGTGCTGAAGGGCGAAGAGGACATCCGCCGGCTCGGCCGATCGGGTCTGCTCATCGCCGACCGCCACGGGATCCAGTTCCTGGTCCGCGACGTGAACGCGCTCGACCACGCCAGCAGAAGGCTGCTCGACCGCTTTCTCTGAAGCGGGGCCGCGACGCTCGTCGGTGTCTGCGTTGCGCCGCTGCGCGGCTGCGTGGTAGACAGCATTTCCCACTGATTCCTCCCCGCCGCGGATGCCTTCGAATACCGTCAGACCGTTCTGGGCGAAGCCTGCTTTCGGGCTTCTGCTCGCCGCCGCTTTCCTCGCGGTGATGGCGCTCTTCTTCACCTTCTACGACTTCTACCGGGATGTCGGTGACAACCTCGTCGCGGGCGGAGGTCTCGAAGAACCGCCCCTGGCCGCGAGCAGCTCGACGCCCGGCGGACCCTGGCGCGGGCGCGGCCCCCGGGTCGAGTGGGAATCGCAGGGCGGGTTCGACGGCTCCGGTGGCGTGCGCCTGGGAACCCAGCCGGGGCGCGGCAGCAGCCTCAACTACGGCGTCGAGGACCCCGCGCGCTTCCAGCTCCTTAGGATTGCGGGACGATTGCGGACCGAGCACATCGTGCCAGGCACGCACGGCTGGAACACCGCGCGCCTGCTGCTCTCGTTCACCGACGGCAGCGGCGAGCGCGTCCACCACGCAGTCTGCGAGATCGAAGGATCGACCCCATGGCGCCTATGCGAACGGGTGATCGCCGTCCCGGAGGGAGCGGTGGCGGCGCAGATCCACGTGCAGAACCTGGCGGCGTCCGGCACGTTGTGGGTCGACGATCTTGCGCTGACGCCCGTGGTCAAGAAGTCATCGACGCCCTTCTGGCGTGCCCTGTTCGGAAGCTTGTGGGCTGCGGTTCTGGTCTACTGCGCGTGGCTGTCGAGGTTGCTGGATCGGCCACTGGGGTTTGCGATCATCGCGATCGTCCTCGTGATCATCGCGGGCGTCGCGGCCCCGGTGTCAACGATCGAGGAGATCGTGCATCGCGGTGCGGATACCGTGAACGGGCTGACGACCGCCGACCCGTTTCATGCCGCACTTCCCGCAGCGGGGTCTTCGGATGCCCCCTCACGCTGGACGCACGAGGTGCGGCGGGCCTTGGCGTGGCCGTTCGACCTCGTCTTCACGGTCAAGAAGCTCGGGCACTTCGTCCTCTTCGGCGTGCTCGCGTTTCTGGCGCTCTCGTCGACCGTGCGCCGCCGTCATGACGGGCGAGCGAGCGCAGGCGCGGCGAGCGAACTCGCGACGACCGGCGCAGCGCTGCTGCTTTTTGCCGCAGCGGCGGAAGTCGTGCAGTTTCTCAGCGCGACCCGGACGCCGTCCCTGATGGACTGGGGCATCGATGCGGGCGGTATCGTGCTGGGCGGGGCTGTTGCACTGCTGTGGAGCCGTTTCGCGGGCCCCCCGCTCGCGCGCACGAACGTGCCGTGAGATCGGGCCGCGGACGTCATCCCGCCAGCGCCGACCGGCTCGGTTCCTTCCTCGCCTCTGCCAGCAACCATTCGCGGAAAGCGGCCACGGCAGGGCGCTCGGCGAGCACCGCCGGCACCACCAGATAGAACGCAAAGCGCGCGCGAAGCGGCGTGCCGAAGGGGATGACGAGCCGGCCGGACGCAATCTCGCCGCGGGCAAGCGGCTCCATCGCGAGCGCCACGCCTTGCCCGTCGCGCGCAGCTTCCAGCGCGAGCGAAACATCGCTGAAGCGCGGCCCCGGGTACGGATTCACCCCCTGCACGCCGGCCACCTTGAACCACTCCTCCCAGGTCGGCCGATTGGTTTCTTCGGGGATCGTGTCGTCGTGGATCAGCACGTGCCAGCGCAGGTCCTGGGGCGTTCGCAGCGGCCGTTTGCCCTTGAGGAGGGTCGGGCTGCAGACCGGGAAGTAGTCCGCGGCGAAGATGAGGTCGACCTGGCAACCCGGGTGGCGTCCGAAGCCGAAGCAGATGGCGATGCCGGTCCGCGCCGTCGTGCGTGTCGATGGCGTCGATCGGGAACGCGGTGCCGCGGTCTGCGCCGTCGATGGTGTTGAAGCTGCTGGACAGGTGAAACCGCACCTCGGGATGCGCCGCCGTGAAACCGCGCAGGCGCGGCACGAGCCAGCGTGCGGCGAAGGTCGGCGGCGCGGTTACCGACAGGGTGCCGTGCTTGCGCGGGTCGCGCGTTCGCTCGACCGCCGCTGCGAAACACTCCAGACCTTCGCTCACTTTCGGCAGGATCGCCTCGCCTTCGGCGGTCAGCGCGAGTGCCCGGGTCAGCCGATGGAAGAGCTGCACGCCGAGAGAGTCTTCCAGCGTCTTGATCTGGTGGCTCACCGCGGTCGGCGTGACGAAGAGCTCTTCCGCCGCCTTCTTGAAGCTGCGATGGCGTGCCGCCGCCTCGAAGGCGCGCAGCCCGTTCAACGGCAGGAAGCGATAGACCATATGGATGAGATTGTCTCACCCCTCACTTGAGGATTGATCGTTTGTTGCAGTGCAACGTAGAAACTAATATTTAACTTGAGCAAGACCTCCGGAGCGGGGCCGAAATCGCGAGAGAAGAGACAGACATTCCGTGGAGAGCTAAGTGTTCGGGAGCAAATCATGAAAATCGCCTTCTACCTGATTGCCGTGTATGGTGCGTTCGGATTCCTTGTCACGACGTGGGGTCGCGCCGCAATTGAAAAATACCGCGCGACACATCCGTAAACCTTGGGCGTAGCACTGCCCGTTGCGCCGATCCCATCCGGGATCGGCGAGAAAATCGGCGGATGAGCAAGACGCTGGATCCGCAGGCCAGGATGCTCATGGACATCGTCGCGCGGGCCGCGGCGCCTGCGTTCCACACGCTGGACGTTGCCAAGGCACGCGACGAAACGCGCAAGCTGCACGCGTATTTCGGCGCCGAGGCACCCGCTGTCGCGTCGGTGCGCGAGATCGATATCCCGCGCGACGGCGGTGTGATCCCGGCGCGGTGCTATCGGTCCTTGGGGAGCGCGGCAACGACGGCGCTGCCCCTGCTCGTCTTCTTTCACGGCGGCGGATGGACCGTCGGCGACCTCGACAGCCACGATTCCCTGTGCCGGACGCTCGCAAATGCGGCGCGGTGCACGGTGCTGTCGGTCGACTATCGGCTGGCGCCCGAGCACCCGTTTCCCGCGGCGGTGGACGATGCCTACAGCGCGACTGTGTGGGCGAGTCGGCACGCGCGTGACCTCGGCGCGGACGCCACGCGCATCGCCGTCGGCGGCGACAGCGCCGGGGGAAATCTCGCCGCGGTGACGGCAATCCTTGCGCGCGATCGCGGCGCGCCTCATGTCGTGTTTCAGCTCCTGGTCTACCCGGCCACCGACCAGGGCAGCGAGCGCCCCTCGTGGCAGCAGTTCGGCCGCGGCTATCTCCTCGACCTGGAGTCGATCCGCTACTTTCAGAAGAAGTACCTGCGCCATGCCCGGGACTACGACGACTGGCGCGCCTCCCCACTGTTGCGGCACGACCTCGCCGGTCTGCCGCCCGCGCTCGTCATCACGGCGGGCTTCGATCCGCTGCTGGACGACTGCGTCGCGTATGTGCACCAGCTGCGCGCGGCGGGGGTCGCGGTCGAGTACCGCTGCTTCGACGGCATGGTCCACGGCTTTCTCACGCTCGGCAAGGTGTTCACCGCCGCCGGCGAGGCATCCGCGCTCGCTGCGCGAGCGCTGGCGCAAGCGTTTCATCGTTAAGCGAGGCTGCTTCCCCGCAGCGGCTCGGGCGTGGGACTTGCGTGCCCGCCCGCCCGCGGCTTCCCCGCATGCACGTCGGCCCTGCCAGCCTCGATAAAGACTGCAGAATCCGCCCGGCGTCCTGTCGCCGTCCTGCGGGTAGCTGAACCAATCAACGAATCTCTGACCCAGGACACTGGGTGCGTTCCGAGACAGTCATCGGAGGAATTCCCACATGGCATTCGTTCAAGCCGGCGGCCGCGCCATCACCATGATTCCCGATTACATCGGCTTCGACCTGATCACGTTCGGTACGGTCGGGCTCGCCACACCGACGCAGCTTCGCCTCACCTTCGATCTCGGGGAGGGCGGCACGGGGACCTGGGATTTCTACGGCAGCAATCTCGCCTACAGTTTTCCTCCGGCTGCGGGCGGACCCGCGCCCGACCTCACGGGCGGTACGCTCGTGCGGATGGTTCAGGCGGAAAACGGGGCGCCCATCATCGACATCAGCGGCATGAGCCTGTCCGCCGCGACGTTCTGGTCGCAAGCCAGGGCGAACGACGCGCTTGCCATCCTGTCGGGGATCTTCGCCGGAGACGACACTCTCTATGGCTCCGATCAGCGTGAGCACCAGGGGTTCGACATCGGTGACGACCTGATCGGCTTCGACGGCAACGACTCGATCGGCGCGGGTGCCGGCTTCGACACGCTCGACGGGGTCGGCGGGAACGATTTCCTCGACGGCGGCGCCGATATCGATATGGCGTACTACGGATCCGCGGCGGCGGCCTACGCGGTGGTCACGTATGCGGGAACCACGGGCGTCGTGTCGCTCGGTGCCGCGATGGACGGCGTCGACAAGCTGGTGAACGTCGAGCTGATCGGTTTTGCCGACGAGATCATCGACACGCCGGGCGAGAACTTCCGCCCGCTCGATTACATCGCCTCATACGCCGACCTGGCTGCGGCGTTCGGAGCGAACGCGGCGGCTGGATTCGATCACTACCTGTATGCGGGGGCCCGGGAAGGGCGCGTGGACAGCTTCGACGGCCTGGAGTACATCGCGTCCTACCACGACCTCGTGGCAGCCTTCGGGGCGAACGCAGACGCCGGCGCGATGCATTACATCGTCGCCGGCAGGGTTGAAGGGCGCGCGACGAGCTTCGACGGACTGGAGTACATCGCGACCTATGGCGACCTCATCGAGGCCTTCCGCGTCGAGGTCGCCGCCAGCGCGAATCATGACGTCGGCACGCTTCACTACCTCGCGCACGGGTACGCCGAAGGTCGGACAGAGAGCTTCGATCCGCTGCAGTACCTCGCCAATTACTCCGACCTGCGCGCTGTTTTCGGGGCCGACACCGAGGCAGCGACGCTGCACTTTATCGCCCACGGTTACTTCGAAGGTCGTACGGACCACGCGTAGACGGGTCTCGCCGGTTGCGCTGCCGCGCGGCCCCTCAACGCCGCACGCGCGCAGCGCAACCCTTGCCCACCTGCTCGGCCTGCTCGAGTTCCGCGGCTTCCTGCTCGTCCTTCGGTGCCGCCGCTTGCGCGGCGGCTTCGACCCGCCCTGATCGAACGAACCGCTGACATCGGCGCGCGGGACGAATCGAGCGAAGCGCATGCGGGGCGGCGCGGCACCCGTAGGAGGTGCACCGCGTGCGCGGCCGAGTCGCATCAACGCGGGATTTCGGCGAGCATTCGGCGTCGCACGCGTGCTACCTTTGCCGCGGCTGTTCTTCCGGCGGGTCGGTCAGTCTTGCCGACGGGAATGCAAAAGTTGCCGCGAGAGGCGTCACGAGCCACGCCAGGTGGTTGAATTGCCGCGCCGCTTCATCGGCATACCGATTGCAGGAATCGTTTGACGCCGGTGCGGCGCGCGGAGGCTCCATGCATATCGACTGGCACGGCTTGTTCGCGCTCACCGTCTCGCCGCTCGAGCTCTTCATCCGCGGCAGCGTGGTCTACTGGTTCCTGTTCGCCATCTTCCGGGTCGTGCTCCGGCGCGACATCGGCAAGATCGTTTACCGCAACCTGCGGCGGGAGTGGATCACGGAGGACGACCTCAGGGCCAAGCTGCGCGAGCAGGGTGTGGCAACCCTGTCGGAGGTGCGCGCCGCCTACATGGAAGCCAATGGCGCGGTCACCGTGATCACTCGAGGGAGCCAGCAGGGTCGACGGCGCGGCGCAACAAGCCGCAGGCCGGGACAGCAGTGAAAGAGTATTGTGACGCCGATGAACCCCGCCCTCTGGTACGTCTTCGCCGGGTGCATGCTGGTGCTGGTGGCGCTCTCGTCGACCTTCATCGAGCGCTCTCCCGCGAGTCCGGCGATGATCTATCTGGTCCTCGGGATCCTCGCCGGACCGCTCGGTGCCGACGTCGTCCGGCTCGACATCGCAGCCGACGCGCAACTCATCGAACTCCTGGCAGAGCTCGCGGTACTCATCTCCGTCTTCGTGGCCGGTCTCAAGATGGCAACCTCGATCGAAGACGGGCGCTGGACGCTGCCGGTCAGGCTCGCGTTCCTGGCGCTTCCCGTGACGGTCGCGCTGGTGGTGGCCATCGCGGTGCTCGGGTGGGGATTCGCCATCGCTCTCGCGGTCCTGCTGGCGGGAATTGTCGCGCCGACCGATCCCGTGCTCGCGAGCGAAGTGCACGTGAGTCACGAACGGGACCGGGACAGGATCCGCTTCAGCCTGACCGGCGAGGCGGGACTGAACGATGGCACCGCATTTCCGTTCGTGATGCTCGGTCTGACCCTGGCGGCGCGCCCTCACGACACCACGATGTGGTTGAACTGGATCGCGCTCGACCTGCTCTGGCCGGTGCTCGGCGGACTCGCACTCGGCGCGCTCTGCGGGACCGCGGTCGGCCATCTCGTGGTGCACTTGCGCACCCGGCATGCGCAGGCGCTCGGGCTCGACGAGTTCCTGGCCCTCGGCCTGATCGCGCTTGCGTATGGCCTCGCCGTGCTCCTATCGACTTACGGTTTCCTCGCCGTTTTCGCTGCGGGTCTTGCGCTGCGGCGGATCGCCACGCCGCCGGGAGTGATGCCGCAGCCGGCGCGGGCGCTGGCTGCACCACAGTCGGCTGCCGACCCCGCAACCGCGCCCGCCGTGCTCGCGAAAGCCATGCTCGATCTCAATACCTCGCTCGAGCGACTGGCCGAAGTCGGCATCGTTTTCCTCACCGGGGTGCTGATCGGCACGGTGCCCATCACGGCCGAGGCCATGGTCATCGCCGCGCTCCTGCTCCTCGTGGTGAGACCCCTGAGCATCGCGATTACGCTCTACGGCACCGATACGACGTTCATGCACCGGGCATTGATCGGATGGTTCGGTGTACGAGGCGTGGGATCGCTTTACTATCTCGGCTACGCAGCCGCACACGGGGTCGCGGAAGCCGATGTGCGGCGACTCGCGCCGATCGTCCTCTATAGTATCGCCGCGTCGGTGATCGTCCATGGCGTCTCCGTTACGCCGCTCATGCGCTGGTACGATGAACATCGTCGTGTACGGCCGCACGCGCGAGGTCCTGACTTGTGATGCGCTACGCTGCCCTCGCCATCGATTACGACGGCACGCTCGCTTCGTCCGGACGGGTTGCGCCGGAGACGCTGCGCGCGCTCGAGCGGCTCGTGGCGAGCGGTCGCAGGATTGTCCTCGTGACCGGTCGCGAGCTGGAAGATCTGCTCGTCGTCTTCCCCGAGCTCGGAGTGTTCGACCGTGTCGTCGCGGAAAACGGTGCCGTGCTCTACACCCCGCGGACGCAGGGGCGATGGACTCTGGGTGATGCGCCGTCGCCGCGGCTGCTGCGCGAGCTCGAGCGCCGCGGCGTGCCACTGTCGGTCGGGCGATCGATCGTCGCCACCGTGCACCCGCATGAAACGGTCGTCCTCGAGGCAATTCGGGACCTGGGTCTCGAGCTCAACGTGATCTTCAACAAGGGCGCGGTGATGATCCTGCCGGCGTCCATCAACAAGGCGACCGGCCTGGCCGCCGCCCTCGACGATCTCGCGCTTTCACCGCGCAATGTCGCGGCGATCGGCGACGCGGAGAACGACCACGCGCTGCTGCGGACCGCCGAGTTCGGCGTGGCGGTCGCGAACGCCGTGCCCACGCTCAGGCAGGAAGCCGATCGCGTGAGCCGGCACGAGAACGGCCGTGCCGTGATCGAGCTCGTGGACGATCTGATCGCCCACGACCTTCGCGCTACCCCACCGTGCGCGCCGCGCCGCCAGATCCTGCTGGGAACGGACGCAGACGGCCATGAGGTGTCCATACCCCCGGCCTGGTTCAATGTGCTCATCGCGGGCTCCGGTGGGGGCGAGACGGCGCTCGCGGTCGGTCTGCTCGAACGGATTGCGGCCGAGGGGTACCAGTTCTGCGCGATCGACGCGACCGGCGGCTGCGTGGGGATGCCTGGTGCGATCGTGCTTGGGGCGGCCGAGCGCGCGCCGGCCGCCGCGGACGTGATGACGGCCCTTCACAAGCCCGACGCCAACGTTGTGGTCGACGTGGTCGGCATGCAGCTGCCTGCCCGCCCGACGTTCCTTGCCGACCTCTTGCGCCGGCTGGCGGACATGCGCGCGGGCGTTGGCCGGCCGCACTGGATCCTGGTCCACGAGCACCACCAAGCGCTGCTCGATAGTAGTCCGACTGGTGCGGCGAGCGGCATGATCTACGTCACCGCCAACACCGACCGGGTTGCGAAGCGGGTGCTTGCCGCCATCGACCTTGCCGTTGTACTGGGCGATGCGCCGAGTGCGACGTTGCGCAGCGTCGCAGCGGGGTGGCGTGTTGCCACGCCGGACGTGCCATCTACCGTCCTCGACGAGGGCGAGGCGCTCGCGTGGCGACGGGACGCCGACGCGCCCGGCAGAATTCGTATCGCTCGGTCCGCACCCCGGGGCACGACGTGACGTCTCGGACTCGGCGCGGCGGAGCCTCGCCGATCCCCCTGCGATAAGCCTGTGATAAGGTCGGTCTCGCTATTCTTCCAACGGAGGCCCCGCATGGCATCGCCGACGAACACGAACAAGCGGAGCCCCGCCGTGGGGCGTGACCCGCGCAAGAAGAAGCTCCCGCCAAGGGGCGAAGAGGAGATGACGCGCCGAATCCTGGCGATCGACATCGGCGGCACCAACGTGAAGATGCTGGCGAGCGGCGAGCATGAGCCGCTGAAGGTACCGTCGGGCAGGACCATGACGCCCGGCCGCCTGGTCGAGTCGGTGCAGGACGCCACCAAGCAATGGCAGTTCGATGGGATATCGATCGGCTATCCGGGCCTCGTTGGCGCGGACGGCCCGCATTCCGAGCCGGGAAATCTCGGTCCCGGCTGGGTCGGGTTCGACTTCGCGGCGGCGTTCGGCAAGCCGGTGAAGATCATCAACGACGCGGCGATGCAGGCGCTCGGCAGCTACGCCGGCGGGCGCATGCTGTTTCTCGGTCTCGGCACCGGTTTGGGCTCGACGCTCATCACGCAGAACGTGATCGTGCCGCTCGAGCTAGGCGAGCTGCCGTACAGCGCGAACCAGCGGCTCGGCGCGCTCGTCGGCCGTCAGGGCCTGAAGCGTGTCGGCAAGCGCGAGTGGCGCCGAATCGTGACCGAGATGGTCGATTCGTTCACGCGCACTTTCGTCGTCGATTACGTGGTGCTGGGCGGCGGCAACGCGAAGCTGCTGAAGGATCTGCCCAGCGGCGCGCGGCTCGGCCACAATCTCACGGCATTTCGCGGCGGGTTCCGGCTCTGGCACCTGGCGGACATCCGAACGCTTTCGCCCGAAGGCGAGGTGCCGGAAGAGAACCGCGCAGCGGCAGATTGGCGGGTGGTGTGAGGTAGCGTGGGGGAGGCGCGCTAGGCCGAACAGAAGCCGAAAAACAATAGAAAAGAAAAACGCCGTCACTTGGACGGCGTTGGATGTTGCTGGGGGCATTAATGGTGGAGGTGGCGGGAATCGAACCCGCGTCCGCAAGCCCTCTACAGGCAGATCTACATACTTAGTCTGGCCGTTTGATTTAGCCGCCTACGCGCGGGCCGACGCGCTCGGAGGCAGCGAGTCACTGAGCTTTGATGCCGACTGCCGTGACTGCGGCCGGCACGATCCCATGCGAGATGACTCTGCAACTGGCGTCGAGCCGGCCTGACCTCGCGATCAGATCTTCCCGACACGGGCTTGCGCCCGCGTTCCAGTCCCGCCCCACGGGCAGAACGGGTGCAGAGTCTGGCCGGTGTTAGGCGGCCAGAGCGTAACGGTCGTCGTTGGCGACTATTGCGTTTCCAGCGGATTTACGAGGTGACTGGACCTCGGTATGCCCTGCGCTGCTTTGCGACCCACGTCGAAACCAGGTCACCCCCAATATCTCTAGATGGATCCACGGCCGCTCTTCTTCAAGGCCGAGCACGACATTCTAGCCGAACGCGCGGGAGCCCGTGACAGTGCGCGGCACCGATATTGCGCTCCAGCGGGTAGCGAATCCCCGCAAAGCCCGTGGACAGGGGCAGCAGGCCCAATCCAGGATGCTCGGGGCAAATCGGAAACAGCGGGAAACCCGTCATACATGTTGGCTTTCTCAACGATTACGAGCTATCCGGACCTCGACGCGCGGTGCCGCAGGAATGTTTGCGCGCGCGCTTGGATCGTGTGGCATCTGCTGGCGATCATGGTTCTGTGCGCGGTTTCTCCGGCTCACGGTGCCGACACCGGCGGGGCGGTTGCGATCAACGCCGAGACACTGATGCTCGATGTCCGCTCTCGACTCCACGTCTGGTTCGATCCCGACGGCAGAGCCTCGTTCGAGTCGGTGGAGTCGGGCACCAGCCGCTTCGGCCCCGTGTCGGCTCGACAGGGCGACGACGTCAACTTCGGTTACCGGAAGGGCGCGGTCTGGCTGCGCTTCGAGGTCAAGCCCGGCAAGGACGCGCCCGCCGACTGGCTGCTGGAAGTCGCCTATCCGCCGCTGGATCGGGTCGGCGTCTTCGTGCGGGACCGGGACGGCAGGGTTGTCGTGCAGGAGGCCGGGGACATGCTGCCGTTCTGGAAGCGCCCGTTTCCTCACCGCAACCTCGTGTTTCCGCTGCACCTTCCCTCGGGCAGCGAGTATTCCGTGTTTCTCCGCGTCGAGTCGCAGGGCAATACGACGATTCCGCTGCATCTCTGGCAGCCTGCCGCGCTGGCGGAGCACGATCGGGGCGCCTATACCGCGCTCGCTCTCTACTACGGGTTGCTGGTCGCGCTACTAGTGTTCAATCTCTTGATCTTCATCTCGGTGCGCGATCCCCTCCATTTGCTCTATGTCGGGATGGCAGTGGGGATGGCGATCGGTCAGCTTTCCTTGAACGGCTTCGGCAGCCTGTGGCTGTGGCCCGACGCAACGAAGTGGGCGAACGACGCGCTCGCCTGGGGTTTCGCCCTGTGCGGGCTGTCCGGTGTGCTCTTCACGCGCAGATTTCTCGATACTGCGCGCCACACGCCGCTCCTCGACCGGCTTCTCCTTCTCGCGATGGTGATTTTCGCCGTGGAAGTCGCATTCGGCATGTTCGTCCCGTATCGCGTCTTCGCGATCGGCGTGAGTCTCTCCGGGCTTGGTTTCTCCTTCATCGCCGTCCTCGCTGGCATTCGGTGTTACCTCAAGGGTCAGCCGGGTGCTGCTTACTTCCTCCTCGGCTGGACCCTGCTGCTCGCTGGTGCAGGCGTTCTCGCAGCCCGCAACATGGGCTGGCTACCCACGAACGGATTCACCACCTACGCGATGCAGATCGCCTCGGCGCTCGAGATGGTGCTGTTCTCCTTCGCGCTGGCCGATCGGATCAACCGCCTGCGCCGCGAGAAGGAGGCTGCGCAGGCGGCGGCGCTTGCGTCGGGCGAGGCCATGGTGGCCGCCTTGAAGCGCTCCGAATCCGAGCTCGAGCGCCGGGTGCGGGAGCGAACGTTCGATCTCGCCCTCGCCAACGAACGACTGAGCGAGAGCGCGGCGAAGCACCGCCTCCAGGCTACCCACGATGCCCTGACCGGGCTTGCCAACCGCATGCTGCTCGACGATCGTCTCGATCGGTCCATCGAGCATGCCCGGCGGTGCGGTACCAGGGTAGGCCTCGTGATGATCGACCTCGATCATTTCAAGCCCGTGAACGACACGTACGGGCACGCCGTCGGCGACCGGCTGCTGGTGGCAGCAGCGGAACGTCTGCGCGAGTCGGTGCGGACGAGCGACACGGTCGCGCGCTACGGCGGCGACGAGTTCGTGCTGGTGATCGAGAACGTGCACCATCGCGAAGACGTCGAGCGCGCGGTCGCAGGCGTGCAAGCCCGGCTCGCGCTCCCGGTGGTGGACGGCGACCTCGAGCTCTCGTTTGCGGCGAGCATCGGCATCAGCGTCTATCCCGACGACGCCCTCGACGCGAGCGCATTGCTTCGGTGTGCGGACGAGGGGATGTACGCGGCGAAGAAGACCCGCAAGGACAGGGTGGAGAGGGGGCGCAGGCGCAGCGTCGAGATCGCCGCGTAAGACGGCGGACCTAACAGGCTGTTGAAAAACCCCGCGGGGCCGCGCCCCTTCGGGGTTTGCACGACAAAATGCTCATCTGCTTCGTTGCGTTCCTCGGCATCGTAGGCCAAGCTACGACCTTCGTCGCGCGCCTCGCATCTGAGCATTTTTCGTGTCAAACGCGGCCCCCGAAGGGCTCTTCAACAGCCTGTTAAGTGCCCGAGAGCTGCAGCACCAGGCCCGCCAGGGGTGGCAGGTCGATCACCAGCGAATCGGGCAGCCCCATCCACGAAACGCCCGACGTTCCGATGAGTCCGGCGTTGCCCAGATTCGAGCCGCCGTAGTACGCGGAATCGCTGTTTACGACCTCACGGTAGGTGCCGCCGGCGGGGACGCCGATCTGGTAGCCATGGCGCGGCACCGGCGTGAAGTTCAGCACGACCACGACGAACGATCCGTCGCGCGCGCGCCGCTGAAAGCTCACCACCGACTGGTCGGCGTCGTGACAGTCGATCCACGAAAACCCCTCTTGCGAGAAATCAAGCTCGTGCAGCGCCGGACAATCCCGGTACAGCACGTTGAGATCGTGGACCAACTGCTTCATGCCGGCATGGATCGGTATCGACGACTGTCCCCACTCGAGCTCCCATTGCACCTGCCACTCGCGGCCCTGCCCAAACTCGTTGCCCATGAAGTTCAGTTTCTTGCCGGGGCAAGTTGTCTGGTACAGCGCAAGCAGGCGCAGGTTCGCGAACTGCTGCCACCCGTCACCCGGCATCTTGCCGATGAGCGAACCCTTCCCGTGCACGACCTCGTCATGGGAGAGCGGCAGCACAAAGTTCTCGGTGTAGGCGTATACCTGAACGAAGGTGAGCAGCTCGTGGTAAAAGCGCCGATAGACCGGATCGCGTCGCATGTATGACAACGTGTCATTCATCCAACCCATGTTCCACTTCATGGAAAAGCCGAGACCCCCGACGTAGACCGGCCGCGATACCATCGGCCACGCGGTCGACTCCTCCGCGAAGGTCAGCGCCCCGGGAAACTGGTCGTGGACCATGACGTTCAACTCGCGCAGAAAGGCGATGGCTTCGAGATTCTCGCGCCCGCCGTAGCGGTTGGGCAGCCAATCGCCCGCCTTGCGAGAGTAGTCGAGGTAAAGCATTGCCGCGACCGCGTCCACCCGCAGCCCGTCGATGTGGAATTCCGAGAGCCAGTAGTGGGCGCTGGCGAGGAGAAAGCTCTTGACCTCGTTGCGCCCGAAGTTGAACACGTGGGTGCCCCATTCCCGGTGCAGACCCAAACGTGGGTCCGCGTGCTCGTACAGTGCGGTTCCGTCGAAATAGGCGAGGGCCCACGCGTCGGAGGTGAAGTGCGCGGGCACCCAGTCCAGGATGACACCGATGGCCGCCTCGTGGCAGGCATCCACGAAGCGGCGCAGCCCGTCAGGATCGCCGTGGCGGCTGGTCGGCGCGAAGTAGCCGGTGGTCTGGTAGCCCCACGACTCGTCGAGGGGATGCTCCGAGACGGGCAATAGCTCGATGTGCGTGTAGCCCATCTCTCGGACGTACGGCACGAGCGCAGCGGCGAGCTCGTCGTAGGTGTAGAAGCGCCCATCCGGATGGCGTCGCCACGAGCCCGCGTGCACTTCGTAGATATTGATCGGCGCGTGCAGCCAGTCCCACGCCGCGCGACGGGCCATCCAGTCGCTGTCCTGCCATACATGGGCGGTGGGCGGGCAGGTGTGTCCCGCCGTGCCCGGGCGCAGCTCGAACGCCTGACCGTAGGGATCGAACTTGACCGCCACCTGGCCGGTGTGGCGGTTGCGAATCTCGAACTTGTACAGGCTGCCGGCCGGCAGCTCGGGAATAAAGAGCTCCCAGACGCCGCTCGAACTGCGGCTCGTCATGGGATGTACGCGCCCATCCCAGCGGTTGAAGTCGCCCACCACCGAGACCCGCTCCGCGTTCGGCGCCCATACGGCGAAGCGGAACCCGGTCACGCCTTCGACTTCGATCTGCTGCGCACCGAGTGCCCGATACGCCTGGTGAAAACGACCTTCGTTGAAAAGATAGAGGTCATGCTCGGTCAGCGTAGGCGGGAACGCGTAAGGGTCGTGTGCAATGCGCACGCTGTCGCCTGCTTCCGTCCTCAGGCGATAGCGAGGGGGCAGGCCGGTCCCGCGCCACTCGAAGAGGCCGACGATCCCGGTGGCAGTCATCGGGCACCAGCCCTCGGGCGTCTCGATGGACATCGCGTCGGCGTCGGGGTTGAATGCGCGCACGACCTGCCGGCCAGCTCTTGCGCGAAGACCGAGCAAGGCCCGCGGATCGTGCAGCCGCGCCTCGAGCAGGCGCTGCGCAAGTTGATTGACTTCGGTGGGGAGGTCGTGTTTCATGAGCGAAAAACCAGAGGCATTATAGCTGTAGTCCCGGGAGGTCAGGCTCGCGTTCTAACGGCGAGCGCTGCAAATCTGTAACCGATCGAACATCCAAGCAAGGACACGCAAACGGTGACGCCCGAATCCGCACCCCGATTCATCAGTCTGCTTACCAAGAACACTTACGGCATGGTGCTTGCGGGCGGCCGGGGGAGTCGCCTGTCGCACCTGACCGACTGGCGCGCCAAGCCGGGCGTGCCCTTCGGCGGCAAGTTCCGGATCATCGACTTCGTACTGTCGAACTGCGTGAACTCGGGCATCCGCCGCATCGGCGTGCTGACCCAGTACAAGTCTCACAGCCTGATTCGCCACATCCAGCTCGGCTGGTCGTTCCTCGCGGGCCAGTTCAAGGAGTTCGTCGAGCTGATGCCGGCCCAGCAGCGGATCGAGGAGCTATGGTATCAGGGCACGGCGGACGCTGTATTCCAGAACATCGACATCCTGCGCGAGTTCGATCCGGACTACGTACTGATCCTGGCCGGCGATCACATCTACAAGATGGACTACGGGAAGCTGCTCGCTTACCACGTGGCGAAAGCGGCCGACGTGACACTGGCCTGCATCGAGGTCCCGCGTATGGATGCGACAGCCTTCGGTGTCATCCACGTGGACGAAGATATGCGCGTCGTGGAATTCGTGGAGAAACCGCCCCAGCCGCCCCACATCCCCGGCCATCCTGACAAGGCGCTCGCCAGCATGGGCATCTACGTCTTCAACGCGCGCTTCCTGTTCGAGCAACTGGTGCGGGATGCCGACGATCCCGATTCGAGTCATGACTTCGGTAAGGACATCATCCCCCACGTCATCGACCGGTTTCGCGTTTACGCGCAAGGCTTCGGCGATAGCTGCGTGAACATGGTGGCCGGAGTGCCCTACTGGCGTGACGTCGGGACCGTGGACGCCTACTGGGAGGCGAACCTCGAGCTGACCAAGGTGGTGCCCGATCTCAACATGTACGACGAGGAGTGGCCGATCTGGACTCACCAGGAGCAGTTGCCGCCGGCGAAGTTCGTGTTCGACGATGAGGAGCGGCGGGGCATGGCGGTCGATTCGCTCGTGTCCGGCGGCTGCATCATCAGCGGCGCGGTGGTGCGGCGCTCGCTTGCTCTTCTCGGACGTGCGCGTCAACAGCTACAGCGAGATCGAGGATTCGGTGATCCTGCCGAAAGTCGATGTCGGGCGATATGTCACCCTCAAGCGCTGCGTGATCGACAAGAACTGCCGCATCCCGGAGGGTCTCGAGGTCGGCGTAAACCTGGCCGAGGACCGCCGGCGCTTCCACGTTACGGACCAGGGCATCACGCTGGTGACGCCCGAGATGCTCGGTCAGCCGGTGCACCAGGTGCGCTGAAGCCGCCATGCAGCCGCCTCGCCTGGACTTCGTCCTGCTCTGGCACATGCATCAGCCGGATTACCGGGACTACGCTACCGGCGAGTTCACGCTGCCGTGGGTCTATCTCCATGCGCTGAAGGACTATTCGGACATGGCCGCCTACCTGGAGGCCCATCCCGGCCTGCGCGCGGTCGTGAACTTCGTGCCGATCCTGCTCGATCAGATCGAGGACTACGCCGAGCAGCTCACGTCGGGCAGGCTGCGCGATCCGCTGCTGCGGCTCCTCGCGCGCGAGAACCTCGACGACCTTACCGACCAGGAACGCCGCCTGGTGCTCGATAGCTGCTGGCACGCCAATCACTCGCGCATGATCGAGCCGTTTCCGGTGTATCGCACGCTGAAACAGATCTTCAGCCTGGTCGAGGAGCAGGGCGAGGGCGCGCTTTCGTACCTGTCCGGCCAATATCTCGCCGATCTCCTCACCTGGTACCACATCGCCTGGACGGGCGAGACGGTCCGCCGCAACAATGCCCTGGTACCGCAGCTGCTCTCGAAGGCCGAGCGCTTCAGTCTCGCCGACCGCCGCGCGCTGCTCAACCTCATCCGCGACACGATTTGCGGCCTGATCCCGCGCTATCGCAAGCTGTCCGAAGGCGGTCGGGTCGAGCTCTCGTCCACGCCGCACTTCCATCCCCTGGCGCCGCTCTTGATCGACTTCGGCGCTGCCCGCGACACCCTGCCGGACGCGCTTCTGCCCGTCGCGCCGAGGTATCCCGGTGGGCGCAGTCGGGTGGCGTTCCACGTGAAGTCGGCGATCGCCAGCCACACGGCCCGCTTCGGCCGCGCGCCACGGGGCGTATGGCCGGCGGAAGGCGCGATCTCGCAGCCTGTGCTGGAGGAGCTTGCGGACCAGGGGATCAAGTGGATCGCGAGCGGCGAGGGCGTGCTCGGCAACTCCTTGCGCTACGGGGCGCGCGAGGCCGGAACCAAGCTCGAGTGGCTATACCGGCCGTGGCGGGTGAGCGGTGCCGGCAGTGACGTCGCCTGCTTTTTTCGCGACGACAGATTGTCCGATCTGATCGGCTTCGAGTACTGCCGCTGGCACGGGGCCGACGCCGCCGCACACTTCGTCGGGGAGCTCGAGGCGATCGCGCGGTCGGCCAAGGAGGGCGAGGTGCCGATCGTGTCGGTCATCCTGGATGGGGAGAACGCATGGGAGTTCTACCCCTATAACGGGTATTACTTTCTGACGGAGCTGTATGGCCGGCTTCAGGCGCATCCCTTCATCCGCACGACCACTTTCGGGGAATGGCTGGATGAAGCACCGCGCGCGACCCGGCCGCGCGCGGCGACGGGCCGGCTCCTCGGCCTCGTGGCCGGGAGCTGGGTCTACGGCAATCTGGCCACCTGGATCGGGGCAGGAGAAAAGAATCATGCCTGGGATCTGCTCGCGCAAGCGAAACAGAGCTACGACCTCGTGATGGCGAGCGGCCGGCTCACCGAGCGCGAGCAGGAGGCCGCGTCGGTACAGCTCGCCTCGTGCGAGAGCTCGGATTGGTTCTGGTGGTTCGGCGACTACAATCCCGCGCATTCGGTGGCGAGCTTCGACCGCCTCTTCCGGCAGAATCTCGCGCACCTCTACCGGCTGCTCCAGCTCCCGGTCCCCGACGCACTGGCCCATCCCATCAGCGTCGGCGGCGGCGCGCCCGAGGCGGGCGGCGCGATGCGGCGCTCTTCGTGAGCGCGCGCGAAACTTTTCTCGCGATCCGGCGGTCACTGGACTACCATCCCACGACGGCGCCACCGTGCCGTTTTACCCTCGAGGAGTCCCCGTCATGAAACGTCTGCTCGCCCTCATTGCCGCGCTCGGTCTTGCCCTGTCATCCGCCGCCTATGCCGGGGACGGCGCGGGTTGCTCCGAGAAGGCGAAGGCCGAAAAGAACAAGACCAGCACGCTGGTCGAGCCGGCGCCTGAGATGCGGTAGCACACCCGGTCGGTCGCTAGAGCCCGAAAGCCCGTGGCATTTGCTGCGGGCTTTTTTGTTGGCCGGGGGGAACCAGCGGAGCAGGCAGCGCCACGTCGTTGCCCCTCCGGCGTCTAATCTTCGACGGCGGTCGCGGCTATGTTTGTTCACATCCTGACCCTCACCGCGCCGCTCTTCCTGCTGGTACTGGTCGGATACGCTCTCTCCAAGTGGGGCGGCTGGCCCAAGGCGGCCTCCGATGCGCTGACCCGCTTTGTCTTCTCCCTGGCGGTGCCGACGCTGCTGTTCCGAATGATGGGCGATTTCTCGCGGCTGCCGACGCCGCGTCCGGAACTGCTCGTCGCGTTCTTCGGAAGTTGCCTCCTCGTCTTCATACTGGGCCGCGTCGTGGCGCGCTTCGTGTTCCGGATGGATGGCGTGGCGCAGTCCGTCTTCGCGCTGGGGGGCATCTTTTCGAACAACGTGCTCCTGGGCGTACCCCTCGCGAAGATCACCCTCGGCGACGAATCGATTCCGGCCGTGTCGCTGGTGCTGCTGTTCAACGCGCTGATCCTTTGGACGCTGGTGACCGTTTCGGTGGAATGGGCGCGGCATCGCGCGCCCACGTGGACGGCACTGGGTCGGACGGCGAAAGGTGTGGCGACGAACCCGATCGTCGCGAGCATCATCGTTGGGACTGCCTTCGGCTTTACAGGCCTCGCCCTCCCCACGATGGTGGACCAGACCCTCGCGCTCGTGGGTCAGGCGGCCGTGCCGCTGTCGCTGATCGCCCTCGGGATGGGGCTCGCCGAGTATGGCGCACGGGAGGGCTGGCACCAGAGCATGACCATCTGCGCGCTCAAGCTTGCCGTGCAGCCCATCGTCGTGTTCCTGCTGGCGCGTGCCCTGGCACTGCCGCCCCTGGAAACGCGGGTGGTCGTGATGCTCGCGTCCCTGCCGGTGGGCGCGAACGTCTACCTCATGTCACGGCAGTTCGGGGTGCTCGAGGGACCGATAGCGTCGAGCCTCGTCATCTCCACCGCGCTGGCGGCTGCGACGACGCCCGTCGTGCTTGCACTGACGAGCGTTTCGCCTTGATCGAGCCGGGTCCAGCCGCTCCGCGCTGTGATGCATCTGGTGGAACATGCGGCAGAGCAGGTGCGAGCCGTGCATGCACGGCTCGCACGGCCTACTACGTT
>CAVTGS010000027.1:0-258259 GCA_963734295.1 uncultured beta proteobacterium
TCAACAAGTACAAGGTCGCCAAACACTTCGAGCTCACCATCGAGGAGCACCGCTTCGACTACCGGTTGCTCGAGGAATCGGTGGCGGCGGAAGCCGCCCTCAACGGGCTGTATGTCATTCGCACGGCAGTTGCACCCGAGCGCATGGACGCCGCCGAAGTGGTGCGCGGCTACAAGCGGCTCACCGCGGTGGAGCGGGCGTTTCGCTCCATGAAAACGGTCGATCTGGAGATCCGCCCGATCCACCATCGACTGGAGAATCGCGTGCGCGCCCACATCTTCCTGTGCATGCTCGCCTACTACGTCGAGTGGCACATGCGCGAGGCCTGGCGCGAGTTGCTCTTCGCCGACGAGGATCTCGATGCCAAGGACCGGCGCGATCCGCTGGCCCCCGCCCAGCGCTCGGCGAAGGCATTACGCAAGGCTTCCACCCATCGCTTGGCAGACGGCAGCCCGGCCCACAGCTTCCGCACCCTGCTCGAAGAACTCGCCTGCGTCGTGCGCAACACCTGCCGCACGCAGGGGGCCGATCTCGATACGCCGAGCTTCCAGATCGTTACCACCCCAAACGCCACTCAACGGCGCGCCTTCGAACTCCTGCGATCCATCACCGTGTAGCCAGCAGCACGACACCGGGATTTGACCTACACGTCTGATCCAAAAAGACAAACTCGTCCGATGCAGAGAGGAACTTCAGACTAAGGTCGGAGCTGGCCAACGCACCTTGATGGATGTCGGAGAACCTGGTCTCCCCCGTGGGTTGTCATCGGCGCGGGGGAGATTGCGGCGTTCCTCCGCACGATGAGCCGTCCGACGCCGCGCGGTTCGGGCCTGTGGCGGTCAGGCACCGCTGTCCGGGCGGGAACAGGTCGCCGCGGATGCCCCGCGGGATATAGGTTCCACCGTTCCCATGCGAAAGTGGAACTCGCCGCGCTGCAGATCGCTAAAGTAATGTCGCAGGGTTTTCCGCACCGTCGCAAACGCGAGCTCGTCCCAGGGAATGTCCGCTTCCGAGAAGAGCCGTGCATCCAGCGTTTCGTGGCCCGCGGAGAAGTCGAGGTCCAGGAGCCGCGCGCGAAACAGCATGTAGACCTGTCCGATGTGGGGCAGACTGTAGAGCGCGTAGAGCTGTTCAATTTCGACCCGCGCGTTGGCCTCTTCCAGTGTTTCGCGCAAGGCGCCGTTCGGCGCCGTCTCGCTCAGTTCCATGAACCCGGCGGGCACGGTCCAAAGCCCGTGGCGGGGCTCGATGCCGCGGCGGCAAAGCAGCACCTTTCCTTCCCACTCCGGAATGCAGCCGACGATAAGCTTGGGATTGAGATAGTGGACGGTGCGGCAGGCGTCGCATACATGCCGCGGCGCGTTATCGCCCTCCGGGATGCGGATCGTGAGCACTGCGCCGCAATTGCTGCAGAACTTCATGGCGTGCGTGGTTCAGGCGAAGGCCGCTACTATAAGCGACCGACTCGTCTTGCGAAACCGCAGTGTCGAGGGAGCATGCGTCGACTATGGGCGGCGGGGTAGGGAGTCGGCCCCAGCCACCGCATGCGGCATCGCCGACCCGAGCCGACCCGATGCTATTATCGCCGCGCTCAACATCTTCCTCGTGCGTGGCAAGGCCTCCGAACTCCTGTCGACGACCTGGTCCCATTCCCACATGCGCCCCGCTCACATAGCCTCCATTTTGGACCACGAGTTTCTGGCTGCGGCCGCGGGCAGTCATGCGCCGGTGATGCTGTGGGGCCGGCCTGGCGTTGGCAAGTCTCGCATCATCGCCGACATCGCCCGGTCGCGCGGTGTCCCCCTGGTTGACATCCGGCTCTCCCAGATGGAGCCAACACTTGCGCGGGATCCCCTGCCGCAAGGCGGACACGGTCGAATGGTCGGTGCCCGCCATGCTGCCGGACGCGGTCCGGCACGGGTCGTGCGGCATTCTGTTTCTCGACGAGATCAATGCTGCGCCGCCTACGGTCTCTGCCGCAGCCTATCAGTTGATCCTGGACCGTCGACTCGGCGAGTATCGGGTTCCCGACGGCTGGGCCATCTTCGCGGCCGGAAACCGACAGGGAGACCGCGGCGTCACCTACGTGATGCCGGCACCGCTCGCGAACCGGTTCACCCACTACGAGCTGGGGCCACACCTGGACGACTGGGTTGCGTGGGCCTATGACGCAGGGGTCGACCCGCGGATCGTCGCCTTTCTGCGCTTCCGGCCGGAGCTCCTGTTCGACTTCGATCCCGCGCACAATCCGATCGCGTTTCCGAGCCCACGCTCGTGGGAGTTCGCGCATCTCGCGCTGAAGAAATTCGATGGCATCCTCGGGCTGCTCGGCGATGCGCCGCAGGCATGCGTCGGTAGGGCAGCGGGCATCGAGTTGAAGGCGTTCATCGACAACATGGATCGGCTTCCCGATATCGACGCCATCCTGCGCTCATGAGCGTTGCCCGAGACGACTACAGCTCCAGCGCAGCTCGCGCCGGGACGGCGACGCGCTGCTGCCGCGGCTCGCCAGTGGGGAGATCAACCTTTTCATCGCCCTCGACACCAGTGGCTCGATCGGCGACGAAGAGATGCGCGAGTTCGCCTCGGAAGTGAATGCGCTGAAGGACCAGGTGCGGGCGAACCTCGTCGTGCACGCGTGCGACGACGCGCTCTCGCCCGCTGGGCCGTGGCATTTCGCGCCGTGGGATCCGCTGACGCTCCCCGGCGGCCTGAGCGGAGGCGGCGGAACGCGCTTCAACCCGGTGTTCGAGTGGATCGAGCGCGAGCACCTGCGTCCCGATCTCATGCTCTACTTTACCGACGCGCAGGGAGAATTTCCTGGTGCCGCACCGCCCTATCCGGTGATTTGGCTGGTCAAGGGGCGGGCCGGAGTACCCTGGGGCGAGCGCATTCAACTCGACTAGCCGGCTTCGCTCACTTCCAGACCGGTACGGCGGTCCGCAACGAACCGCGGAACGACTGCGGCATCCAACCGGGTGCTATCCGGATGCCGAGGGCGGGAACATGAGCAGCAAGTGGATCGAAGGCACGGTCGTCGACCAGCAGCGGTGGACCGACCGCCTCTACAGTCTACGCGTCGACGCGGCGCTGGAGCCATTCCGGGCCGGGCAGTTCGGACGGCTCGCGCTGGAGATCGGAGGCGAGATGGTGGCACGGCCCTACTCGTTCGTGAATGCGCCCCACGAGACACCGCACGAGTTCTACTACATTCATCTCGATCAGGGTCCTTTGACCAGCCGGCTCACTGCACTTGCGCCGGGCGATCGCGTCTTCCTGGCACCGCGAGCAGCTGGTTTCCTGACGTTGGCCGAGGTCCCCGAGGCGGAGCATCTCTGGTTGCTGTCGACGGGTACCGCACTGGGACCCTTCCTCTCCATCCTCAAGACCGGCGACGCATGGCAGCGCTTCGCCCGGGTAGTGCTGGTTCACGCGGTGCGGGAGGCTCACGAGCTGTCCTACCGGGACACCATCGATGCGCTTCGCGCAGCCCGTCCGGAGCAGTTCGCGTTCGTGCCTTTCGTCTCTCGCGAGGACACGGACTTCGCGATCCGGGGTCGTATTCCGGATGCAATCCAGGATGGCCGCCTGGCGGCCGCGACCGGCATCGGGATCGACCCGGACCGCTCGCAGGTCATGCTCTGCGGTAACCCCGCGATGGTGGCGGACACCGTTACCGTGCTCCAGGCGCGGGGGCTCAAGCGACACAAACGCAAGGAGCCTGGAAACATTCACCTCGAGAGCTACTGGTAAGCCCGTTTTGCAGCGCCAGGAACCTGCCGGGAGCTACCCGGGCGCCTTGCTGTTTCGGGCATATAATCCGCTTCGCACTGCGCGTCCCCCGGCACCCGCCGGCCCTCGTAAAGGCGACGTATCTTGAAAAAGTCGCAACTGATGGCCGTCTCCGATCACTTCAGGGCAAGCGACATCTCCGCTGACGACCACGTCCGCGGCGCCCTGCCGCGTTTCGAACGGCGGCGCACCGCGCTCGAATACGAAGCGATCCTACAGAACGCCTGGGTGGGCATTCTGTTCACCCGCGGCCGCCGCGTCCTTCACTGCAATACGCGCTTTGCCGGCATGTTCGGCTACGGTCCTGCGGATCTGGCGGGCCAGGAAGGTTCGATCCTCTTTCCCAGCCGTGAAAGCTTCGACGACCTCGGGGCGATCGCGGCTCCGCGGCTGGCCGCTGGCGAGACCGTGGACCTCGAGTGGCGCATGCGCCGGCGGGGCGGGGACGAGTTCTGGTGTCGCCTGCTGGCGAAAGCCGTGTCTCCCTCGAAGCCTTCCGAGGGCACGATTTGGATCGCGGAGGATGTCAGCGAACGCCGCCTGACCCAGGAATCGCTGCGCCAACTGGTCCGCGAGCAGCAGCAGTTGCTCGACCATGCCACGGTGGGCATTGCGCTCCTCCGAAACCGCTGCTTGGTGCGCACCAACCCGCGGATGGAAACGATCTTCGGCTACGCGCCGGGAGAGGTGAACGGGCAGTCGACCCGGATCATCTTCCCGACCGACGAGTCATTCGAGCGCATGGGGCGTGCCCTCTATTCCGCGCCGATCGGTGCCGCACCATTTCAGGGCGATATGCAGTTGCGCCGCAAGGATGGGAGCCTTTTCTGGGCGCGGTTGCTCGGCACCCCCCTCGATCCCCTCGACCATGAGCGCGGGTGGATCTTCGTGGTCGAGGACATCTCCGAGCAAAGGCAGGCCAAGGAAGCGCTGGAACGGGCGCGCGACGAGCTGGAGCGCCGCGTCCGCGAACGCACGGCCGAGCTCGCCTCCACCAACGAGAAGCTCCGCGTCGAGATCGGGGAACGCCGCCAGGCGGAAGAGCGGGCACGGCACCTCGCGAACCACGACGTGCTCACGGGTTTACCGAACCGGCGCCTGCTCAAGGACCGCCTCGGCCAGGCCCTGGCGCTCGCGCATCGCCGTGACAAGGGCGTGGCCGTGATGTTCGTCGACCTCGATCGCTTCAAGGCCATCAACGATACCCTGGGGCACGAGGTCGGCGACAAGCTTCTCGTTGCCGTCGCCGACCGCCTGAAGCGGGTGCTCCGTGAAGGCGATACGGTGGCGCGGGTCGGCGGCGACGAATTCGTGGTGGTGCTGCCCGAGCTCGGCAAGGACCGGGACGCCGCCGTCGTCGCGCGCAAGATCCTCGACCTCCTCGCCGAGCCTTTCCTGGTCGAATCCCACGAGCTTCCGGTCACCCCGTCCATCGGCATCGCGGTTGCCCCCGGTGACGGCGACGACCCGGAGACGCTGCTCCGTCATTCCGACGCGGCCATGTACGAGGCCAAGGCTGCCGGACGCAACACCTTCCACTTTCACGGTGAGGCCGCCCATCAGGCGGCCAGCCGGCGCCTTACCCTGGAAGCGGAGCTGCGGCTTGCGCTGGAGCGGGGCGAGTTCGAGCTGCACTTCCAGCCGCGCGTCGATATCGTGACAGGCGAACTGGTCGGCTGCGAAGCGCTTGCGCGCTGGCGCCATCCGAAGGAAGGTCTGCTGGCCCCCGAGCGCTTCATCCCCCTCGCGCAGGAAAGTGGTCTCATCGTGCCATTCGGTCACTGGGTGGTGCAGGCGGCTTGCGAGATCGCCGCGACCTGGCAGAGGCCGGGGCTCGCCCGCGAATCGTCGCGGTGAAGCTATCGGCCCGCGAATATACGGCCGAGCTGCTGCCGGCGGCGATCGAGCGGGCGCTCGACGCAACCGGGCTGCCGGGGTCGTGCCTCGAGCTCGAGATCGACGTCGAGACACTCGACCTGACAGGCGACATCGAGGGCAGGCTCGCACGACTGCAAACGCTCGGTGTGCGGATCACCGCCGAGCGCTTCCGGATCGGGCCCGAGGCGCTGCTCACACTGAGGCGGTTGCGCCTTAGCCGCATGAAGGTCGACCTGGGCGCCTTCCGCGACGTACCGGCGAACGCCGACGAGACGGCCGTGGCGACCGGACTGCTTCAGCTCGCCCGCGGCTTGGGTATCGAGGCGAGCGTTGTCAGCGTCGAGACCCTGCCTCAGCTCGCTTTTCTCCGCCGCCAGGGCTGCCGGGAAGCGCAAGGCTTTCTGATCGCGCGGCCGCTCGCCGGTGCGGCCCTCGCGCCCCTGCTGGATCAGAACTTCCGCTTCGAACTTGCCGGCTGAAAGCCGTCAAAGGTTCATGTCTTCCCCCTCTCGAGTGCGGACGTCCGGGCTCGTCCACTGCTTTCGCTCGACGCTGCTCGGCGCGGTTCTGCTCGCGCTTGCCGCCTGCAGCGCGGTCCGGGTCGCCTACAACAATGCCGACCTGTATCTCACCTGGAAGGCAGAAGACTATTTCGCTCTCGACAGTCGGCAGCGGGCACTGCTGAGGACGAAACTCGACGCCACTTCGACGTGGCATCGCAGTGAAGAGCTCACACGATACGCTGCGGTGCTCGGAGCGGCCGGAGAGCGCGTGGGCGGCGGCGGCGTCGACGAGGCGGACATCGAGTGGCTCCTCACCTCCGCACGACTGCGCTACGAGGCCCTGGCGCGGCAGAGCGCACCCGGCGCTGCCGCGGTGCTGAGTTCGCTTACGAGCGCGCAGATTGCCCGGTTCGAGGTGAAGCTTCAGCGCGAGAACGAAGATTTCGCCGCCGAGTACGTGGCGCCGCCGCCCGATGCGCAGCGCAGGCAACGCTTCAAGCGAACGCTGGAGCTCATGGAAGAGTGGGTGGGGCCCTTGTCGGACGCGCAGCGAGCGCGCATGCAGAGCCTGAGCTTCGCCGTGCCCCTTACCAACGCCTTGCGCCATGCGGATCGGCAACGGCGTCAGCAGGCGTTGATCGCGCTCCTCGCGCAAAACCTTGCCCCCGAGACGCTGGCGCCGGCGCTCGAGGCGTGGATGATCAACTGGGACGCGGGGCGCGCGCCCGAATACGAAGCGCTCTCTGGCGAGGCGAGACGGCAGACCGTGGCGATGGTCCTCGACCTCGACCGCTCCCTCACGTCACAGCAACGTACACGCTTGCAGGCGCGGCTTGCGCGATATGCCGGAGAGTTCGAGTCACTCGCGGTGAACCGCGCCGTTCGCACGGCGGCCACCGATCGGCTCGAGTGACGCCCGCGCGGGGGTGCGAGCCGCCTCCGACTTGACCCGCTTCATGAGCTGCGGGTCGGCCAGCATCTGCCGGCTCAAGTCGCTGAACGCCGCCGCGTAGGCCGCCTGCAGCGGCGGGTATGAATAGATACGGCCCCAGGCGTTGCCCGTGCCGCGGTATTTCCCGATCTGCCGCTCACCGACTTCGGTCCTGACGAACACGTCGGCAATCGCAGTGGCGAAGTAGGTCGACACGGCGGGATTGATCGACGTGAAGCCGCTCACCTGGAACACGATGCCGTTGTCGGTCGGTCCTGCCGAGGTCACCACATCCGAGAACATGTCGCGCAACATGGCGAGCGCGGCCGCCTGCATCAGAGGCGACTCCCGGTAACTCCAGACATAGGGGCCGAAGGCGGAAACGTTGAAGTCGCGCTGACCGGGGGCGACCTCGTAGAGCACCGTGGCGGTCACCGGAAGCTCGACCCCGGGGGGTGCGACGACGACGGGGCGCGCCGGCGGCACGGTCGTGCACGCGGTCATTGAAAGCGCCAAGCAAAGTGTGGCGGCGCGAACTCCCGAGGTCGATCGCATGGTCTGTATCCCGATCCTGAGCTGCTCTTGTCCCTGGTTCTGGGACAGATCGCGGTCGGACTGGTTTCTTCTCGCGGCGGCGGGGTGGTTACTGCCGTCCCGTCGCCTTGATGCGATCGAGCAACTGCAGGTCCGCCAGCAGGTTATTGCCGATCTGCGCGAAGGCGGCCTCGTAAGCCTCGAGGATTCCGCTGCGCGAATAGTTCGACTGGGACGTCTTGCCGCTGCCGTTGAACACGGCGAGCGGCATGGCATAGGTGTCCGTGCCTGCAAATACAGTAGCCGTCACGTTGGCGTAGTACTCATTGAGGGTGGGGTTCAGCGACGAGTCGCCCTTCAGGACGATCGTGGCGGTGGGTTGTTCGACCGTGGCGGCCGGACCCGCGTCGGAGAAGATGCGATGGAATACGTTGAGGCCGGCCTGTTGCATGAGCTGGACGTCCGGGTAGCTCCACCACGCGGTGCGCATTTGCACCTGCGGCATGCTGGGGTCGGGCTCGACGGCGACCCGCGCCGGCATCGGAAGGACCACTCCGGGCGGCGGATTCCAGCCTTGCGGGGTCCAGTTCCGATAGCTCGGCGTGGTGCAGCCAGTGAGCCACAGCATGACAAAGGCGCCGAGGAAGGCTTGTGCGGCGCGAGGGGTGAGGCGCATCATATCGAGGGTCTCCATGGGTTTCGGGGGGATTGCAAAGCGACGCATGATACCAAGGCAGCGCTGTTTCGCGCGCCTGCCGCGGTGCTCTCTTGCGCCCATAAGCAGAACGAAAACGAGAGTGGGATCAAGGGGTTGAGGGAGGTACGCAGAGGTGTGCAATTTGTTATAGTAGGGATGAACGTTTGAACGAGGGCCGCCATGCACATGGACACCGCAGAGCTCGAAGCCATTCACGAAAAGCTCCAGGCGCTCAAGGTCGAGCACAAGGACCTGGACGACATCATCAACCGCCTCGCCATCGCCTCCGGCCAGGATGAACTCCAGCTGCGCAGGCTCAAGAAACGAAAGCTCTACATCAAGGATCACATCGCCTTCCTCGAACGACAGGTCACGCCGACCGTGCCTGCCTGAACGCTCCAGCTCCGGGGTCGAGGTGCCTGAGCCCGGTCCCGGAGGTTGCTCCGCTGTCGAACCTGCGTCCGACAGGCTGGTCGTCGCGCCGGGGCTTGCCATCGATCCATCGGAATTCGAGATGCGCTTCGTCCGCGCGTCCGGTCCCGGCGGTCAGAACGTCAACAAGGTCGCCACTGCAGTCGAGCTCCGCTTCGACGCCGCGCGCTCGACCGCACTCTCCGAGGAAGCGAAGGTCCGGCTCGGGCGTCTGGCCGGTCGGCGCATGACCGATGAAGGCGTGCTCGTGATCCAGGCCCAGCGCTTTCGCACCCAGGCGCGGAATCGAGCGGATGCCCTGGATCGGCTCGTGGAACTGATCCGCAAGTCGCTCGAGAAGCCGCGCAAGCGCATCGCAACCCGACCGACGCTCGCCTCCAGGATGCGACGGCGCGAGTCGAAGCAGCGACGGGGAGCACTCAAGCGGGGGCGGAAGGGCGTGAATGAGTGAAGCAGTGAAGACGTGAAGGAGTGAAGGGGAAGGGCTGGACGGTCGCGCGTGGTGCGTTCACTCGCTTACAACTGCACACCTTCACCGCATACTCACCCTTTCACACACGCCTTCGGGCGCAGGAACACGACCCGCTTCGCGAGTCCGGCTTTTTCCGTCGCTTCGGCCACGACGTCCACGTTCTTGTAGGCGCCGGGCGCTTCTTCGGCCGCGCCGCGCAGCGATTTCGTGCGGATCAGAATGCCGCAGGCGCGCAGGCTGTCGATCAGATCGCGTCCGTTCCAGTGCTTGAGCGCCGCGGTGCGACTCATCGCGCGACCGGCGCCGTGGCTCGCGGAGGAGAACGCGATGCGCTCGCTCTCCGCCGTGCCGGCCAGCACGTACGAGCCCGTGCCCATGCTGCCGCCGATGATCACCGGCTGACCCACTCCTCGATATCGCTCGGGGATCTCGGGGTGGCCCGGGCCGAACGCGCGGGTCGCGCCCTTGCGGTGAACATAGAGCAGCTTCGGCTTGCCATCGACCTCGTGCAGCTCGGGCTTGCAAGTGTTGTGGGAGACGTCGAACAATGTTTCCAGGCGCGCTTCCGGTAACACACGGCCAAAGGCATCACGTGTGAGCTGCGTCAGGATCTGGCGATTGGCGAGCGCGATATTGATCGCTGCGTTCATTGCGCCGAGATACAGCTCGCCTTCGGCCGAGCGGATCGGCGCGCATGCGAGCTCGCGGTCGGGGAGATGCACCCCGAGCCGACCCGCCGCCTTCGCCAGCCTGACGAGGTAATCGGTGCCGATCTGGTGCCCGAGCCCGCGCGAGCCGCAGTGGATGGATACGACGATCTGTCCTTCCACGAGGCCATAGGCGCGCGCGGCTTCCGCATCGTCGATACGGTCTACCACTTGCACTTCGAGGTAATGATTACCCGACCCGAGCGTTCCCATTTCGCCGCGTTGCCGTTTCTTCGCGAGCTCGGAGACGTACTGCGGCCTGGCGCCTGCCATGGTTCCATGCTCCTCGACGAATTCAAGGTCGTCCGCCGTTCCGAAACCTCGTGACACTGCCCAGCGCGCGCCGCCTTCCATCACCTCGTCCAGTGCGGCGGGCGCAAGGCGGATATCGCCTCCCTCACCGACGCCGGCGGGGATCGCCCGAGAGAGCTCGTTCGCGAGCGCTTCCATGCTGGGCGCGATTCCGGCCAGGCTGAGATTCGTACGCAGGCAGCGAATGCCGCAGGAGATGTCGAAGCCGACCCCACCGGCGCAGATGATGCCGCCTGCCTCCGGATCGAAGGCCGCGACACCGCCGATGGGAAAGCCGTAGCCCCAGTGAGCATCGGGCATGGTCATCGCGCAGCCGACCAGGCCCGGCAGCCGCGACACGTTCGTGATCTGCTCCAGCACCTTGTGGTCCATGCCGGCGAGGAGCGACGCGTCCCCGAAGAGGCGCACAGGGCGCGCAACGCGTCCCGTTGCCGGCGCGGGCTTCCAGCAGTATGGGGAGAGCGGCTCGAGCGCTTCGAGCTTCATGGCGCGGGCGGATGCGGATCATGTTCAAGGGGTCAGATTCAAGTTTAGGCGCACGGAACGAAGCCCGCCTTGCGTCTTGTCAATTCCAGACCCTATACGTCGACCACACACCGTGCTTCCCACCCGCCTGGGATCTCCTTGACGGAGAGCTGGGTTAGGGTCGCGCCCTTTACCTCTGTGCCACGGGCGAAGTCATCACGCCAAGGCTCGCCCGCCGCCTCGCCGCGCCAGTGGTCGCCGGTACGCGCCAGCCGAAATCGCGCGAGTGCGAGACCGTGTGCACGGGCTTCCGCCAAGAGCTCGTTCAGCCAGCGCACCAGTGCGTATTCAGGATCGCTCTCCTCGAATGCGACGGAGATCCGAGCGCTGGGCCGCACTTCGGCGGGATGGACCATGATCGCAAACATGGCTGCAGCCGCTCCTACGAGCGCATCCTCGATCGTCGGACCGCGGCCGATGACGCCGATATCGGCATCGTGCTCGAAGTGGGCGGCTTCGCGCGCAGCCGGCTTACTCATTCCGCCTCCATCTGATCACTCCGCCGCCTTGAACGGCACCCGCTCGCTCAGCTCGTCGAGATAGGCTTCGACACCCTTGGACTCCCGCGCGAGGAAATCCTCCACGGCGTGGGCGAACGCCGGATGCGCCAGCCAATGGTTCGAGAACGTCGCGACTGGTTCCAGTCCGCGCGCGAGCTTGTGCTCGCCTTGCGCACCGCCCTCGAAGGTCGCGATGCCGTGGCCGATGCAGTAGTCGATGGCTTGGTAATAGCAGGCCTCGAAGTGCAAACCCGGCACGAAGCGCTGTGTGCCCCAGTAACGGCCGTACAGGCGACCGCCCCCGACCAGGTGGAGGGACGCGCATAGCGGTTCGTTACCCAGGTATCCGATCATCAGCAGGACCTCGTTCGGCATGGTCTGTCCGATGCGGGGGAAAAACGCCCGCGTGAGATAGGGCGAACCGCCGTGCTGGCGATAGGTACGGCGATAGCAGTCGTAGAAGAAGGCCCAGTCCGCCGCGCTCGCCTGGTCGCCGCGCAGATGCACGAAGTGCACGCCCGCCTCGCGCAGCTTGCGCCGCTCCTGCCGGATCTTTTTCCGCTTCTCGTGATTCATCGCACCGAGAAAGCCGTCGAAGTCGGCGTACCCCTGGTTGACCCAATGAAACTGCACGGTGCGCCGCAGCAGGAGCCCCTGGTCGGCGAGCTCCTGGGCCTCGGGCTCCTCGGGAAACAGGATGTGCAGCGAGGAACGCTGCTCGTCCTGCGCCAGCGTGAGCGCAGCGCGCAGCAGGAGGGCGCGGTCTGCGGCGTTCGCAGCGAGCAGGCGCGGCCCGGTCACCGGAGTGAACGGAATCGCGCACAAGAGCTTCGGATAGTAAGCGAGACGGTGGCGGTCGTAGGCGTCGGCCCACGCCCAGTCGAACACGTACTCGCCGTAGGAATGGGTCTTGAGGTAGAGCGGCATCGCGGCAGCGAGCTCGCGCTCGCGCCGGAGCAGCAGATAACGCGGCGTCCACCCGGTCGCGGGGGTGGCGCAGCCGGTCTCGTGCAGGGCGTGCAGAAAAGCGTGCCGGAGCGCGGGATGATCGCCCGTGAGGCGGTCCCACTGGGCAGCAGCTATTCCCGCGAGGGTATCCCGGACCTCGATCACCGAATCGGGCGCCATCGCGTGTGACGCTCGATCAGGCGGGAAGGTTGCCGGTGTCGCGCTTCAACTGCACGGTCATCCGCGGATCGAATTCCTCGATCCGGGCGATGATCTTCTTCACTTCAGCGTCATGGCCGAGGGCGTGGTGCGCCATGCCGAGCTCGTACCAGGCGTGGGGACTCATCGGCTGCAGGCGTGCCGCCTCCTTCTGCGCCGCGATCGCTTCGTCGTGGCGTGCGAGCGCGCGCAGGGCGACGCCCATGCCGTACCAGGCCCGATCCTGGGCCGGATTCAAGCGCACGGCCTCGCGGAACGTGGTGACCGCCTGCTCTTCCTTGTGCTGGCGGTGGCGGACGAAACCCAGGTTGAACATGGTATCCGCATCGTCGGGCCTGAGCGCGAGCGCGCGCTCGAAAAAGGCCTCGGCTTCGGGCAAGCGGCCGCGTTGGGCGAGCAGATAAGCGACACGGGCGGTGCTGGCGAAGGACCGCGGATTGGCTCTGACGGCATCCTGGTAGGCCGCGAGTGCCGCGTCATGATGGCGGAGCCACTGGCAGACACGTCCCCGCAACACATGCCGCATTTCCTCGAACATCGAAACGTCCTCACGGGAAGCCCGGCAGCGGCGTGCTGGGTGGCGCACGGGCGGGCGAGAGACACATGAAGCGCATCCCTCGCCGATTTATCTTGCGTGGTTTACCGACTATACTAACCCCAATTTCCGGACCGGCGCGTGGCGCGCGGGCCCTGCTTCGGTGGCCCCCCATGCTTTGATTCTTCGTCGGGCCACCCTATTCGAACCTGGAGTCATGACGTGAAGAAAATCGAGGCCATCATCAAGCCGTTCAAGCTCGACGAAGTCAGGGAGGCCCTGTCCGAGATCGGCGTGACCGGGCTCACCGTGACCGAGGTCAAAGGCTTCGGCCGCCAGAAGGGACACACGGAGCTGTACCGCGGCGCCGAGTACGTCGTGGATTTTCTTCCCAAGGTCAAGGTCGAGGTCGTCGTTCCCGAACCGATGGTGGATGGTGCGCTCGAAGCCATCACCAAGGCCGCTCGCACCGGCAAGATCGGTGATGGCAAGATCTTTGTCACCACTGTCGAGCAGGTGATCCGCATTCGCACCGGGGAGACGGGCGAGGCTGCGATCTGAGCAGATTTCAAGGCGTGAAAGAGTGAACGGGGCGCACGCACCGTCCGACTTTGACTTCGCAATCAAGACTCGATCGTTGAGGGTGGTTCGAACTGTCGGCGCATGAGCGCGTCGACCGGGGAACGCTTCTCGCATCAGCGGGCCGCCTCACACGGCACGGAATATCGAACGTCGCCACCATAGGGCGACCGGCCGGGTACCGCCGGCTTCTTCCGCCTAAATCTTGACGCGCATTACTTGGCAGCCGCCCGGGAAGGCGGGTCAGCGAGGCCCTCCCAAGTTGTCTTCTTGTCATCGTGCCCCCGCACATTTCGCAGGCGCGCTTCGTCGAGAACTCGGACGCTTCGGTATCCAACCTCAATCAGGCCGCGCGCCTCAAGTCGGGTAAGCAGCGCGTTCAGGGTCTGTCGGGATACGCCGATCATCGACGCGAGGTCCGCCTGTGACACCGTGATGCTGACGGGATTGCTTGTTGGTGAATTACCCCGCCGCATCGCAGCCAGGTCGGCAAGGCGTGTGTGCAGCCATTCCTCGGTGGCGAGGCTATGCGTTTCGCCCATGTACCGAAAGAGCAATGCATAGCGCTCGAACAGGAGAGCGGCGAACGCCCGGAAGTAGCGCGGCTCGTCCCCCACGATTCGCTCGAACTCCGACACGGGCAGCAAGAGCACGCGCACCGGCGAGTCCGCGACGATGCTTCCGATGCTCGGCAGGCCGGTCATCGTGCCGTGGTCGCCGAACCAGAAGCCGACCTCCCCGACGTGGATCAGAACGTCGTGGGCGTCCCCGACCCCCCGCATTACGCGCACCTGGCCTTCGAGCACGGCGAACATTCCCTGGGCTGGACTCCCCTCACTAATAATGACATCGCCCTTGGAGTACTCTAGCATTATCGAGCGATGCAGAATGAGAACCTGCAATCCCGGCGGAAGTCCCCCAAACCAGCTGCCGTTCCTGAGGATCTCGTCTATCGACGTGTAACTGTTCAGTGCCAACGACCGCCTCCGCCGGTTGACCTGTCGCCAACCAGACAACCCAAATCGAGCCTGACTATGAACTGCCGCTGCAGCAACTACGTGCGAGCTTGATAATGCGAAGCGGCAATAGTCCCGATCCCTTTCGTCCTGCGCTGCCGCCGTCGCAGTACCGTGCGAGCTCCGATAACAAAGCGTCTCCGCACCATGACCATGAGCTGAACGCCAAACGAACGGCGAGGCAATGCAAGCTTCGCGCCTCTTCCGATCCCGACCGTGGCTACTTCTACCAGCGGGTTGGCGGCCGGTGGCCGTTAGAACCGGGCACGGCCTGGGGCGAGGAGCCGCACCGCACCCGCCTGGTCGTCATCAGCCGTCGGGACGCCACGCATGCCCCGGCGCTTGAGGCGCTTGTCGACGCGGCGGGCCGGTCGCGAACAAGCACCATCTCGCCTTCGATCGGAAGTGGATCGGCGTCCTTCCGCCTCACGCCTCCCGCTTTCCCTTCAGTAACACCAGCACTGCGCCGGCGCCGCCGTCGGCGGGGCGCGCCTGGCAGAACGCCAGGATCTCTTCCCTCTGACTCAACCACAGCGCCGTTTTCGACTTGAGCACGGGTTCGCCGTTCTTCGAGCGCAAGCCGCGTCCGTGAATGATGCGCACGCAGCGCCAGCCTTCGCGCAGGCAGCGCTGCAGGAAGGCGACGAGCGCCTCCCGCGCGGCGGGTACGGTCAGGCCGTGTAGATCGAGTTCCCCCTGCACGACCCAGTGGCCGCGGCGCAGCTTCCGCAGCGCCTGACGGGACAACCCCGTCACGCACGAAACCGAGCTCCGCGCCCGATTCGAAGCCGTCGTCGAGCGGTGACCCGTCGTTCAGGCTCTCGGCGAGCACCTCCTGCTGCGCGCGCAGTCGCTGCAACGGCACGGGCTCGACCGGACGCGGCGGGTGTCGCACCCGGTCTGGGGCCCTGATGGGCGTGACATCGCGCAGCGCTTCCCGGAGCAGGTCGAGCGCGTCCGTCGTCGTCCGGGGCAGGCGGTGGCGGTTTCATCATCGGCATAGGCCAGGCGCCTCCAAGCGCGCGTCTGTCAGGTGGAATGCTCCTCGAGATACTTCTGGGCGTCGAGCGCCGCCATGCAGCCGCTGCCTGCGCTGGTCACCGCCTGCCGGTAAACGTGGTCCTGCACGTCGCCCGCAGCGAAGACACCGGGAACGCTCGTGGCGGTGGCATCGCCCTGATTGCCGCCGTGGGTGACGATGTAGCCGTTCTGCATCTCGAGCTGCCCCTCGAAGATCCCGGTATTGGGCGTGTGGCCGATGGCGATGAACACGCCCTGCACCGCCAGGTCCCTGGCCGCGCCGCTCTTCGCGTGCTTGATGCGAAGGCCGGTCACGCCGCTTTTGTCGCCGAGCACCTCGTCGACCACGTGATTCCATTCGAGCGAGATGCGGCCGGACTTGACCTTCTCCATCAGCTTGTCGACCAGGATCGGCTCGGCGCGGAACTTGTCGCGCCGATGCACGACGGTGACGTGCTTCGCGATGTTGGAGAGATAGAGCGCTTCTTCCACCGCGGTGTTCCCGCCGCCGACGACGGCGACGTCCTGGCTCTTGTAGAAGAACCCGTCGCAGGTGGCGCAGCCGGATACCCCCTTGCCCATGAACGCCTCCTCGGAGGGCAGGCCGAGGTATTTCGCCGACGCGCCGGTCGCGATGACGAGCGCGTCGCAGGTGTAGGTACCCTGGTCGCCCTGCAACGTGAAGGGACGCGCCTTGAGGTCCACGGTGTGGATGTGGTCGAAGATGATCTCGGTACCGAAGCGCTCGGCGTGCTGCTGGAAGCGCGCCATCAGCTCCGGACCCTGAACGCCCATGGCGTCGGCCGGCCAGTTGTCGACGTCGGTCGTCGTCATCAGCTGTCCGCCCTGGGCGAGACCTGTGATGAGCGTCGGCTTGAGGTTGGCGCGGGCGGCATAGACGGCAGCCGTGTAACCGGCCGGGCCGGATCCGAGAACGAGGAGCCTGTCGTGTCGGGTGGATTTGTCCATGGTGTGGGGGAGGGAAAGGAAACTCCGGGATTTCGGCAATCTAGCAGGCCGCGCGAAATTTTTCACGTGCGGGGCGTGAGTATCGACGACTTATCGCGCAGCGCCTGTCGTGCTAACCTCCGCCGCGGCCAACCCTCCCGATTCGTCATGCCCATCGTAGACAGCCAGACCATTGCCGATCACTACCTCGAGTGGGTCCGCCGCGAGGCAGGAACGCTGCCCTTCACGCCTTGTCTTGCGACGCTCCTGTACACGCCCGCGTCCGATGCGGCGTCGGTGCAGTACCGGAATCTGATCCTGAAGGACGCCGCCGCGGCGGGATTCGCGACGCGCTCGCTCGAAGCCTCCGATCCGGACGCGTTCCACTTGCGCATACACGAGGTCAACGAGGACCGCGGTGTCCATGGCCTGGTCGTGCTCTACCCGCTGAAGAGCGTCATGCGCGATGAGGACATCATGGACCTCGTCGTACCGCACAAGGACATCGAGGGTCTGCATTCCATTAATCTCGGCTATCTCATCAAGTACAAGGTGTTCCTCGATGAAGCGCAGACGCTGAAGTGCGTGGTCCCGGCGACCGCGAAGGCCGTGGTGAAGGCACTGCAGTGGTATCCGCAGGTCGCGATCCACGGCGCGTTCGTGACGCTCGTCAACAACTCCATGCGCGTCGGCAAGCCGCTCGGGCTCATGCTCGAAAATCTCGGCGCCACCGTGGTGAAGTGCTACGACGCGACGCGTCCTCACGATCTGGAGCACTGCGTGCGGCGCGCGGACATCGTCGTGACCGCGGTGCCCGGTCCCACATTCGAGCTCGACCCGTCATGGGTGCGTCCGGGCGCGACCGTCTTCGATGTCTCGTACCAGGGCAACGTCGATGTGCGCGGGCTCGAGGGTCGCGCCGCGCTCTACACGGTTCCGCAGAACCGCCTCGGCAGGATCACGCGCGCGATGATGCTCGTGAACCTGATCTACTGCGCAAAGTGCGGTACGAGACCGCACCGCAGCGCACGCTGAAGATCGGCCGACATCTGGCGCAGCTTACACGACGGTACCAAACAGGGCGCCGACCCCGGCCGTCACTCCCATCGCCAGCGCGCCCCAGAAGGTGACCCGAACCGCCCCCACGGTCATGCGGGCACCGCCCGCGCGCGCGGCGAGGGCGCCCAGGATCGCGAGGAACACGAGTGACGTTGCCGCGACGACCGGCATGATCGAACCTTCGGGCGCCAAGGCGACGGCGATGAGTGGCAAGGCTGCGCCTGCAGCAAAACTGCAGGCAGATGCAAGCGCAGCCTGAATCGGACGTGCACTGAGTGTGTTCGACATGCCGAGCTCGTCGCGGGCATGGGCGCCCAGCGCGTCGTGGGCCATGAGTTGCGTGGCGACCTGTTTCGCGAGGGCCGGATCGAGACCACGACCGACGTAAATGGCGGTCAGCTCCCGGCGTTCGCCCTCTTCGTCGGTCTTGAGCTCCACTCGTTCGCGCTCGAGATCGGCCTCCTCGGTGTCCGCCTGCGAGTGGACGGACACGTACTCACCGGCAGCCATCGACATGGCGCCGGCGACCAAGCCAGCAATCCCGGCGACCAACACGTTGCTCGGGGTCGCGTGGGCAGCCGCGACGCCGAGCACCAGACTTGCGGTCGATACGATGCCGTCGTTCGCGCCCAAAACCGCCGCGCGCAGCCACCCGATGCGGTCGGTGCGGTGTCGCTCCCGGTGGCGCCTCGCCATGGGTACCGTGCTTGAGTCGCGAGCACCGGTGAAGATCTATGCGAGGCGCATCTGCGCGAGCGAGGCGAGCGCACGCCCGCCCCCGATGTCCGGTGTGATGACGAGCTCGAGCACGGTGACGCCGGTCAAGTCGACACGATGATCTTCCGTTTCGACTAGTTGCGTCCGGGCCGAAATTCCACTGCTGTCTCACGATGTCGCGGAAGGACTGAGCGCGATCCGGCGACCAGCGCAGCACGTACTCCTGCGTGCGCTCGGCCTCCGCTTCGCTGAAGTGAACGCGGATCCAGCGCAGTCGCTGCGGTCGGTCGAACAGCAGGCGGACGGTCTGCGTGCCGGGCTCGGCTGCGCGCCAGCCCGGGCCTGCCCCGGGAAGCAGGGCGGACTCGATGGGATGCGCAGGATCCTCGGAAGTGATCTCGACTTCCGCCAGATCCTCCACGTTCAACCAGTCCTGCTCGGGAGGGAGCGGGGTCTGCCGTACCTCCTGGATCATTCGCTTGCGCATTTTGTGCCTCCGCTTGAGGTGAGGGGTGCGATTTCAGGTTAGCACATCCGCACTGCGGCCGAATGCGCTCCTTCTTCGCCTCGTCCCTACGTACCCGGCGATCTTCTGCACGAGGTTCCATCGCATGGCGTACGAAAGCCAGGTCGAGAGCAGGCGATCGCGGAAGACAACACGGAGCCGGGTGCTGCTCAGGGGTCACGGGCAGCGCCGACTGCTGCTGTGAACACGTCGTAGACGGCGTGATCGAAGGCCGTGAGGATGAGGGTCTCGATATCGAGGGCGCCCTCGAGCGCGGCGCGGATCTCCTGCATCGCCACCTCCGTGGCCAACTCCAGTGGGTAGCCGAACACGCCGCAACTGATGGCGGGAAAAGCGATCGAGCGGATACCGTGCTCGCGGGCGAGCGCCAGCGTATTCCGGTAGCAGGCGGCGAGCAGCCGCTCCTCTCCTTGGCCGCCGCCGCGCCACACCGGTCCCACCGTGTGGATCACGAACCGGTGCGGGAGTCGAAAGGCGGGGGTGATGCGCGCTTCGCCGGTCGGGCAGCGCGCACCGGGCCGCACTTCCGGGATCCTACGGCACGCCTCCAGAAGCTCGGGGCCCGCGGCGCGGTGGATGGCGCCGTCCACGCCTCCGCCACCGAGCAGACGCTCGTTCGCAGCGTTGACGATCGCGTCGACCGGGAGCGTCGTGATGTCGGCCAAGGCAACGTGGATCCTGCGCATCGTCGTGGGGTCACGTCCCGCTACTTACGTCGCCGGGCATCTCCGCGCACCGCTTGCAGAGGCAGGCGCGGTTGCGTTGCGCGGCGGGCACTCGGGCGAGGGTGTCCGGGCCGATAACGACCTCGCGACACCAGCACGGCGCGTCGAGGCTGCCCGTGCGTGCCGCGGCGCAGTCGTTTTCTCCGCCGCAGAGCGGGCAGCGGTGCTCGGGCAAGGGGGCGGGCAGCGTGGGTTTGTTCATGAATGAGCGCGGCGGGTGAACGCCACGGATGACCGGGAAAGGCCGATGGTAGCAAGGAAGGTGTGGCGCCGGAATCCAGGGCGAATGCGCCCGGGGTGCAGACGGCTTGTCCCGCTCAGGCGGGGGAACCGCCGGCCTGTTTTCCCGCCACCAAGCGTCTGCACCCTCGATCTCGCCCGCCGCTTTGGGCAAAAGGCAAGACCACTGATCCTCTACACTCACGCGTGCGTGTTCTCTCTCCTACGCTATTCGCTGCGCCTTCATTCGAACCGCGCGGGGTCGATTTTCGCCGAGTGCGTGGCGAGATACACCTCACGCAGGAAACAGGAAAGTCCGAAGATCACAGCCACCATCGCGGCCACGAACAGAGTGCCGGCGAGCCACCTGAGGTCGATAGCGAAGAACTCCTCAACGAACAGGATGACGATGACCAGGCAGACAAACAGCGCCGCTGCCGTGCAGAAGTTGATGGACCAACTGACCACGTGTCGCCGGTGCTCGAGACAGATGACCTCGATACGCGCGGCAGCTCGCGCCTTGGCGTCCAGACCGGACCACATCCCCTCCAAGCTGCGGGCGCGATCGATCACGCGGGCGAGCCGGTTGGCCATGACTCCGAGGAGCCCGGCAATGCCGGTCAGCAGGAACACGGGCGCGATCGAGAGCTGAATGGCGCGAGCAATGATTTCAGTGCTGGAGTCCATCGGCGGCATGGCGCGAGCTCCTTGGTTGGCAAGTCGGGCTGATTGCGGAAGAGGATACCGCACCGGCTCCGCCTGATGATGTGCGCCCTTGCCTGACAGATCGCGTTTCGGTGCGGACGTCTTCTTCCCTACATCAGTCCCCGCTCGGCGAAACTCATTGCGGTATTCCCGGCGACGATGAAGTGTTAGCCCAAAGTCGTAATGTCCCCTTTGCCCAAAGTAAGAATGTCCCCTTTTTGTTTGCGAGGGGGCATGGCGGTGGAGGGGATGATCACGATGAGTGCAGGTCTTGTCTTTTGCCTCATACGCATAGGTCTGGAGTGAGCAGCCATGGCCACTGCAGCCGAACGGCGCCGGGCGAGGCGCTGCTATGCGGCTCTCGGCGAAAAGCGGAAATAAAGGGGACAGACCCCATTTCTCTTGCGCGTGGCTGAGCGAAATAAAATACGGTACGCTCCAGATCAGAGATCGAACCGCCCCGTCCTTCTTTCGAAGAGATTCTGACTCGGACAAAAGGGGACAGGGACAGACGCCTTTTTCATGCCACGTCGGCGCGTGACGAGATCGGGATCTGGAGGAGCCATGGCAAGGACATCACAACTGGAGGCGCGCGGCGCGACCTCTTCGGCAGCGAACGATCCGGCGAAGCTCCTCGCGCAATACGGCTGCGGTCCGATCAGCTTCGTTGGCACCGACAACGCGTTCTACGAGCGCCACCTCGTCTTCGACGGCGTCGTGGCCCTGGCGGCCGCTGGCGCGCGCGAGCGGTTCGAGGCACTCGCCCGCTCGGTGCGCGACATCCTCGCGCAACGCTGGGTGCTCACCCACGACACCCACGCGCGGTCCAATCCCAAGCGCGTCTACTACCTGTCGATGGAGTTCCTGATCGGGCGCTCGCTCGCGAACAACGTGACCAACCTGCTGCTCGATCCGCTGGTCGAGCAGGCGGTGAAGCAAAAGAACATCGACTGGCTGGGGGCGCTCGAAGAGGAGCCCGACGCGGGGCTTGGCAACGGCGGCCTCGGCCGTCTCGCCGCGTGCTTTCTCGATTCGCTCGCCACGCTCGAGATTCCGGCGATGGGCTACGGCCTGCGCTACGAGTACGGGATTTTCCGGCAGACCATCGAGAACGGCTGGCAGCAGGAATGCCCGGACAACTGGCTGCGGCGCCCCGACCCGTGGGAAGTCGCACGGCCCAACGAGACGGTCGAAGTCAAGCTCGGCTGCTCGTTTCGGATGCGCGAGGGCTGTCTCACGCTGATTCCGAATCTGCCCTCCAGCCTGATCGGCCTGCCGTTCGATCGGCCGGTGGTGGGATACGGCGGCAAGACCGTCAATACGCTGCGGCTGTGGGCGGCGGCGGCGCCCGACTACTTCGACTTCCAGGCCTTCAGCAGCGGGAATTTCGTCGCCGCGCTGGCGGAGACGCTCGCGGCCGAGTCGTTGACGCGCGTGCTCTATCCGGACGACTCCACCACCCGCGGCCAGGCGCTGCGCTTCCTGCAGGAATACTTTCTCGTCGCGTGCTCGCTGGCGGATCTGGTGCGCCGTTTCCGGGCTGCGAACACCGAATGGCGCAGCCTGCCGGAGAAGGTCGCGATCCAGTTGAACGATACCCACCCGACACTCGCAGTGCCGGAGCTGATGCGTATCCTGCTGGACGACGCCGGCCTCGCGTGGGACGAGGCGTGGGCGCTCACGCGGGAGACGCTCGCCTACACCAATCACACCTTGCTGCCCGAAGCGCTGGAGAAGTGGCCGGTCGCGTGGTTCGAGACGGTCCTGCCGCGCCACCTCGCGATCATTTACGAGATCAACCGGCGCCTGCTGGACGAGGTGCGCACGCGCTTCCCCGGCGACACCGGCCGCGTCGAGCGCGTGAGCCTGATCGAGGAGGGGGCAGTGCCGCACGTACGGATGGCGAATCTCGCGATCGTCGGCTCGCACAGCACCAACGGGGTGGCGGCGATCCATTCGGAGCTCCTGCGCACGATGACGGTGCCGGATCTCGCCGAGCTCTATCCCGAGCGCTTCGGCAACAAGACCAACGGCGTGACGCCGCGACGCTGGCTGCGGCTCGCCAATCCGTCGCTCGCCGAGGCGATCACGGCCGCCATCGGGGAGCGCTGGATCACGGATCTCATGGAGCTACGAAAGCTTGCTCCGCTGGCCGACGATCCAGCCTTCCGCGATGCGTTCCGCCAGGCTAAGCGCGCGGCGAAGGTGCGCTTTGCCGATTGGTTGAAGACGACCTCCGGGCAGACGGTCGACCCCGACACCATTTTCGATTGCCAGGTGAAGCGCATCCACGAGTACAAGCGCCAGCTCCTGAACGCACTGCAGGGTGGTGGTGCTGTACCACCGCCTGCGCGAGAATCCGTCGCTCGACATGGCGCCCCGCACGTTCTTCTTCGCCGGCAAGGCGGCGCCGGCTTATCACCTGGCCAAGGTGATCATCAAGTTCATCAACGATCTCGCCGCCACCATCGACGGCGATGCGGCGGTGCGCGGGCGGCTCAGGATCCTGTTTCTGCCCGAGTACCGGGTGACGCTGGCCGAGCGCCTGATCCCGGCGGCCGACGTATCGAACCAGATCTCGACTGCGGGCTACGAGGCGAGCGGTACCAGCAACATGAAGTTCATGATGAACGGCGCGCTCACGCTCGGCACCCGCGACGGCGCGACCATCGAGATGGCGGAAGAGGCGGGCGAAGAGAACTTCTTCCTGTTCGGGCTCACTGCGGAAGAGGTCGCTGCCAGCCGCGCGTGGTATCGGCCGCAGTGGCATTACGAGCATGACCCGGAGACCCGTGCCGCGCTCGACCTGATGTTCTCCGGTTTCTTCAACCGCCGCGAGACCGGGATCTTCGAGCCGCTGCGCGAGGCGCTTCTCACGCAGGGCGACCACTACATGCACCTCGCCGATCTCGCGAGCTATCTGGAAGCAGACGCGCGCCTGCTCGCGCTCCACGCGGACCCCGATGGCTGGGCGCGCAAGGCGATCCTGAACGTCGCGGCGTCCGGGAAGTTCTCCAGCGACCGCACCATCGCCGAGTACGCGGCGAAGATCTGGCGGGTCACAGCACTGCCGTTGTCTTAGGTGCGGATCACAGCGAGCGATGCGTTCCTCGGCGTCGCGGCTTCCACCACGGTACCAGTTTCACTTCCCCGACCCTGCCACTTCGTAAACCGAACGGAGCAGATCGCCGCCGATCCTGCTTTCGAATTCCCTGTGCACCGGTCGCAGTGCCTCCTGCCAAGCCGCCCGCTGTTCCGGCGTCAGCACGTGAACCTCGGTCGTTCCCGCCTGTTTCACCGCCGCCAGCGCCGCCTCGTTCTCGGTCGGAGCGATCTCGCGCTCGTAAGCGGTGGCCTCCTGCATCGCGCGCTCCAGCGCCGTGCGCACGTCCGCCGGCAGCCCGTCCCAGAATTTCTTGTTGGCGATTACGGCGTAACCCAGGTAGCCGTGATCGGAGATGGTCAGATGCTTTTGCACGCGAAAGAAACGCTGCGTGTAGAAATTGGACATCGGGTTCTCCGTGCCGTCGACCGCACCCTGTTTGAGGTCGGCGTAGACCTCGGAAAACGGTATCGGCATCGGCGTGGCGCCGAGTGCCCGCATTTCCGCGACCAGCACCTTCGATCCCGGCTGTACGCGCATCTTGAGACCCTTGAAATCCTGTCCCGTCACGACGGGACGGTGCATGCCGATCGGCGTAGCGCCGTCGCCCGCGGCGCCGGGACCGACCAAAGCCCCGGCCGACACGAGCGGGCGGTTCGCGCTCATCTGCTTGAAACCGTTGTCCCAATAGGCGAGGCCGACGATGCCGCTCGGTTCGAGTCGCTTCAGCAACTCCTTGCCGATCGGCCCGTCCATCAAGCGCAGGACCGCTGCCCGATCGGGAAAGATGTACGGCAGGTCGAATACCTCGAATTCGCGCACGCCGAGCGCGCTGATCTTGCTCAGCGAGGGAGCCAGCATCTGGACCCAGCCCGACCGCAGCGCGGCGAGCTCCTCGGTGTCCCCGTACAGCCGACTGCTCGGATAAATCTCCACCTTGACCCGCCCGTTCGTGTGCTGCGCTGCGAGCTCGGCGAACTTTTCGGCCGCACGTCCCTTGGGCGAATCCGGCGACACGACGTGGCTGAACTTGATGACGATCGGCTGTTGCGCTGCGGCGGAGGAGGCAAACACCAGCGCCAGCAGGCCGACCAGGATGGCTCGTAGTTTCACTCTATCTCCCCCCAGTGTGGTCCAAGCTTGGTCTCCCCGTACCCCGAGGCTCTCGCCTGCTTCGCTACAGTTACAGTTATAGTTCTCTCTCGCAGCGGTGGCAAGGTCGGCGCCGTGTCACACGGACGTGCGTGCTCAAGTGCTCGCCTTCACGTAGCATTGCGGAACAAATCGAAGGGAGGATATTCAGGCATGGCCATTTCCCCGCTCGCAGGCAAGCCCGCACCCAAGTCGATGCTCGTCGACGTAGCGCAGCTCGAAGCCGCTTACTACGACCGCCGGCCGGACCCCGGCGACCCGAACCAGCTCGTGAGCTTCGGCACCAGCGGTCACCGCGGGTCGCCGTTCTCGGGATCGTTCACGGAGAGCCACATTCTCGCCATCACGCAGGCGATCTGCGATTACCGCCGCGGCCAGGGAACCGATGGCCCGCTCTACATGGGGAAGGATACGCACGCCCTGTCCGGCCCGGCGCAGCGCACGGCGCTCGAAGTGCTGGCCGCGAACGGCGTGGCGACCGTCATCCAGAGCAACGACGGCTTCACGCCCACCCCCTCGGTCTCGCACGCCATTCTGGTCTATAACCGCGGCCGGGTGGCTCATCTTGCCGACGGCATCGTCATCACGCCGTCACACAACCCGCCCGAGGACGGCGGTTTCAAGTACAACCCCCCCAACGGCGGCCCGGCCGACACCGACGTGACGGGCTGGGTGCAGAATCGCGCGAACGAGCTGCTGCGCGCAGGCAACAAGGACGTGAAGCGCATGTCGCACACCGCCGCCATGCAGGCGCCCACCACGCGCGAGGAAGACCTCATCCAGCCCTACGTCGAGGACCTGAGAAACGTCATCGACATGGACGTGATTCGCGCCGCGGGACTCAAGCTCGCGGTCGATCCCCTGGGCGGGGCGGCCGTGCACTACTGGGAACCGATCAACGCGACCTATGGGATCGACATCAAGGTGGTGAACCCGAAGGTCGATCCGACGTTCTCGTTCATGACGGTCGACCACGACGGCAAGATCCGCATGGACTGCTCGAGCCCCTATGCGATGGCGGGCCTGGTCGGGCTGAAGGACCAGTATCGCGTGGCCTTCGCGAACGACCCGGACTCCGACCGCCACGGCATCGTCACGCCGTCGGCCGGGCTCATGAATCCGAATCACTACCTAGCGGTCGCCATTCGCTACCTCCTCACCCATCGCCCGCTCTGGCCGACACAGGCAGCGGTCGGCAAGACGCTGGTGAGCAGCGGCATCATCGACCGCGTCGTGCGCAAGCTCGGGCGCCAGCTCGCCGAGGTCCCGGTCGGCTTCAAGTGGTTCACGCCCGGATTGCTCGACGGGTCGATCTGCTTCGGCGGCGAGGAGAGCGCGGGTGCGAGCTTCCTCCGGCGCGACGGCGGCGTGTGGACCACGGACAAGGACGGCATCATCCTGAACCTGCTCGCCGCCGAGATCACCGCGCGCACCGGCAAAGATCCGGGCGAGCACTACCGCGAGCTGACGGCGGAGTTCGGCGCGCCGCACTACACCCGCATCGACGCCGCGGCGACCCCGGCGCAGAAGGCGCGGCTCGGGAAACTGTCGCCGGACGCCGTGACGGCCGCGACGCTCGCCGGCGAGCCGATCACCGCCAAGCTCACGCGCGCTCCGGGCAACGACGCCGCCATCGGCGGCTTGAAGGTCGTGACCGAGAACGGCTGGTTCGCGGCACGGCCGTCGGGCACCGAGAACATCTACAAGATCTACGCGGAGAGCTTCAAGAACGAAGCGCACTTGCGCACCATCGTCACCGAGGCGGAGCAGATCGTCAATCATGCGCTCGGCTGACGCAGGTCGATCCCCCGAACGCACTCCGAGACAGAAGGAAGATCGACATGAATCAGGTTGCCACGCCGCCCGAGCTCTCCGCTTTCGGTCCCGCCCGTTCGACCGTGGCGGGTGCACCGCTGTCGCCGGAAGAATTGCGACAAATGGATGCCTTCTGGCGCGCCTGCAACTATCTTTCGCTCGGCATGATCTTCCTGCGCGACAACCCGCTCCTGCGCACACCGCTCGAGCCGGCCCACGTCAAGCACCGGCTGCTCGGGCACTGGGGCACGAGCCCCGCGCTCTCCTTCGTCTACGCGCACCTGAACCGGGTGATCAAGCGTGACGATCTCGACATGATCTTCATGGCCGGTCCTGGCCACGGCGCGCCCGGCGTGCTTGGGCCCGTGTATCTGGAAGGCAGCTACTCGGAGATCTACCCGGACAAGAGCCTCGACGAGGAGGGGTTGCTGCGCTTCTTCCGGCAGTTCTCCTTCCCCGGCGGGATCGGCAGCCACTGCACGCCCGAGACGCCGGGGTCGATCCACGAGGGCGGCGAGCTCGGCTACGTGCTCTCGCACGCCTGCGGCGCCGCGTTCGACAACCCGGATCTCATCGTCGCGGCCGTGGTCGGCGACGGCGAGGCGGAAACGGGGCCGCTCGCGACCTCGTGGCACATCAGCAAATTCCTGAATCCGATCCGCGACGGCGCCGTGCTGCCGATCCTGAATTTGAACGGCTACAAGATCAACAATCCGACGCTCCTCGCGCGCATCACCCGCGAGGAGCTCGAAGACCTGTTGCGAGGCTGCGGCTGGACACCGTATTTCGTGGAAGGCTCCGAGGGGCCGAGCATGCACCAGGCGATGGCCGCGACGCTCGATCAATGCCTGAGCGACCTGCGCGCCGCGCAGGAGGAAGCGCGGCGTTCCGGCACCGCGACGCGTCCGCGCTGGCCGATGATCGTGCTGCGCACGCCGAAGGGCTGGACCGCACCGGCGCAGATCGACGGCCACAAGGTCGAGGGCTTCTGGCGCGCGCACCAGGTGCCGATGTCGGATGTCCAGACCAACCCCGCGCACCTGAAGGTGCTCGAGGACTGGATGCGCAGCTACCGGCCGCAGGAGCTGTTCGACGCCGACGGCACGCCGGTGGCCGAGCTCACCGAGCTGCCGCCCCAGGGCGCGCGCCGCATGGGTTCGAACCCGCACGCGAACGGCGGGTTGCTGAAAAAAGCGCTGCGCATGCCCGACTTCCGCGATTACGCAGTCAAGTTCGACAAACCGGGGCAGACGCGCGCCGAGAACACCAAACCGCTCGGGAATCTCCTGCGCGACATCATGCGCCACAACCCGAACAACTTCCGCGTGTTCGGTCCCGACGAGAACACCTCGAACCGCCTCGCCGCGATCTACGAGGTAAGCAAGAAGCTCTGGCTCGCGCAGTATTTCCCGGAGGACGCCGACGGCACCGAGATCGCCCCCGACGGCCGCGTGGTGGAGATGCTCTCCGAGCACACCATGGAGGGCATGCTCGAGGGCTATCTGCTCACCGGCCGCCACGGCTTCCTGTCCTCGTACGAAGCGTTCGTGCACGTGATCGACTCCATGTTCAACCAGCACGCGAAGTGGCTGGAGGTCTGCAACCACCTCTCGTGGCGCGAGGAGCTGGCCTCGCTCAACCTGCTCGTGACCTCCACCGTCTGGCGTCAGGACCACAACGGCTTCACGCACCAGGATCCGGGCTTCCTCGACGTGGTGGTGAACAAGAGCGCGCGCGTGTGCCGCATCTACCTGCCGCCGGATGCGAACTGCCTGCTCTCGGTGGCGGACCACTGCCTGCGCTCCGAGAACTACGTGAACGTGATCGTCGCCGACAAGCAGTCGCACCTGCAGTACCTGGACATGGACGCCGCGATCATCCACTGCACCAAGGGCATCGGCATCTGGCGCGAGGCTAGCAACGACGAGGGACAGGAGCCCGACGTGGTGCTCGCCTCCGCCGGCGACATTCCGACGCTCGAGGCACTGGCTGCAACCGCGCTCCTGCGCGCCGAGTTTCCCGATCTCAAGATCCGGTTCGTGAACGTGGTGGACCTCTTCAAGCTGCAGCCGGACACCGAGCACCCGCACGGACTCTCCGACCGCGACTTCGACAGCCTCTTCACGGTCGATCGCCCGATCATCTTCAACTTCCACGGCTATCCGTGGCTGATCCACCGGCTCGCCTACCGCCGCACCAACCACCGCAACCTGCACGTTCGGGGCTACAAGGAGAAGGGCAACATCAACACGCCGCTCGAGCTCGCGATCAACAACCAGATCGACCGGTTCAGTGTCGCGATCGACGTGATCGACCGCGTGCCGCGGCTGCGGGTGGCGGGCGCGCACGCCAAGGAAAAGTTTCGGAACATGCAGATCGAGTGCCGCAACCACGCCCACGAAGAGGGCATCGACAAACCCGATATGGCGAACTGGTGCTGGCCGTTCTGACGACCGCTTCGGACCGAACGATGACACCGCCCCACCCGATCGTCTTCCTCGTCGACGTGGACAACACGCTGCTCGACAACGACCGCATCCGGGACGATATCAAGGGCCACATGGAGCGGGCCTTCGGCGCCTATTGCAGCGACCGGTACTGGACGATCCAGGAGGAGCTTTTCGTCAAGCTCGGCTATCGGGACTATCTGGGCGCCCTGCAACTCTACCGCGTCGAGCATCCGAACGAGGTCGAGCTCTTGTCTATGGCGTCCTACCTCGTGGACTACCCGTTCGGCGAGCGACTGTTCCCCTGCGCTCTGGAGTTGATCCAGCGCTTCCGGGAATGGGGGCGGACGGTTATCCTGTCCGACGGCGACGTGGTGTTCCAGCCGCGCAAGGTCGAACGCTCCGGCCTTGCCGCAGCGGTCGAGGGCCACGTGCTCATCTACATTCACAAGGAGGAGTCGCTGGATGACTTGTCCCGCCGTTACCCGGCCGACCATTACGTTCTGGTGGACGACAAGCTGCGCATCCTCACGGCGGTCAAAGAGGTCTGGGGCGACCGCGTGACCACGGTTTTTCCGCGGCAGGGACAGTTCGCGCGTGATCAGGTGGTCGCCCGGTATCCCACCGCCGATCTCACAGTCGACTGTATCGGCGACCTGCTCGACCTCGACCTGCCCGCTTTTCTCGGGGGCAGCCCTTCGAACCCTCGACCTGCGGAGGTGACACGATGAAAGCGACGCAACAGCTGCACGACGCTCGGCCAGAGCCTCTGGCTCGACAACATCACGCGCGACCTCCTCACGAGCGGCACGTTGAAGCGCTACATCGACGAGTGGTCGGTGACGGGTCTCACCTCGAATCCGACGATTTTCGACCAGGCGGTGAAGAGCAGCGCCGCGTACGACGCCGCGATTCGCGAGCGCCTCAAGGCCGGCAAGTCGGGCGAAGCGCTGTTCTTCGAGCTCGCGCTCGCGGACATCACGCAGGCTGCGGATCTCTTTCGTCCCGTTCACGAGCGCACCGCGGGGGTGGATGGCTGGGTGTCGCTGGAAGTGTCGCCGCTGCTCGCGTACGACAGCAAGACCACGCTCGCCGAGGCCAGGGATCTGCACGCGCGCGCCGGACGCCGCAACCTCTTCATCAAGATCCCCGGCACCAAGGAGGGAATCCCGGCGATCGAGGAGGCGATCTTCGCGGGTATTCCGATCAACGTCACGCTGCTCTTCTCGCGCGAGCATTACGTCGCGGCGGCGGAAGCCTACCTGCGCGGCATCGAGCGGCGCATCGCGGCTGGGCTCAACCCGGACATCGCCTCGGTCGCGTCGCTCTTCATCAGCCGCTGGGATGTCGCGGTCGCGGGCAAGGTGCCCGAGGCCCTGGTGAACCGGCTCGGCATCGCCATCGGCCAGCGCGCGTACAAGGCTTACTGCGATCTCGTGGCCTCGCCGCGGTATCGGCGCGTGATGAATGCCGGCGGCCGGCCGCAGCGGCTCTTGATGGCGAGCACGGGCACGAAGGACCCGAAGGCGTCCGACATCCTCTACGTGAAGGCACTGGCGGCGCCGTTCACCGTCGACACCATGCCCGAGGGTACGCTGAAGGCCTTCGCCGATCACGGCGAGGTCGGTGCGCTGCTCGCGGCCGACGGCGGCGACTGCGAGGAGGTGCTGGCGGCGTTCGCCCAAGCCGGCATCGACGTGCAGGCGCTCGCGGTGAGGCTGCAGGAGGAAGGCGCGGCGTCGTTCGTCAAGTCGTGGAACGACATGATGGGGGTGATCGCCTCGAAGTGTGCGGCGCTCGAGAAAGTCGGCTAGGTTCGGCGCGCGGGCTTCGAGAAGAAAAAAACGGAGGAGGGGTATGAAGGTGCTGGCGGTGGACGTGGGCGGCACCCATGTCAAGATCCTTGCCACCGGGCAGACCGAACGCCGCGAGTTCCCGTCCGGTCCCAGGATGACGGCCGCGGCGATGGTCGCCGGCGTCAAGGCGCTCGCCAAGGGGTGGCCGTACGACGTGGTCGCAATCGGCTATCCGGGCCCGGTGCTGCACGATCGGCCGGTCGCGGAGCCCCACAACCTCGCGCCGGGATGGGTCGGGTTCGACTTCGAGGCGGCGTTCGGGTGCCCGGTCAAGATCGTCAACGACGCGGCGATGCAGGCGCTCGGGAGCTACAACGGCGGCCGGATGCTCTTTCTGGGTCTGGGAACCGGTCTCGGCACGACCATGGTCGTCGACGGGATCGTCGAGCCGATGGAGCTCGGACATCTTCCCTACCGGAAGGCGACCTACGAGGATTACGTCGGCCTGCGCGGCCTGCATCAAGCGTGGCAAGAAGAAGTGGCGGGAGTACGTCGCCGACGTCGTGAGCCCGTCTCAGCGCCGCTCTCGAGCCCGACGACGTCGTGCTCGGCGGCGGCAACGTCAAGGAACTGAAGAGCTTTGCCGCCCGGCTGCCGGACGGGTGACAACGCGAATGCCTTCGTCGGCGGCTTTCGGCTGTGGGAGGGCTCCCGTACGCGCAAGAGCCGCCGCGCCCGCGAAGGCGCGTCGGAGATCGGAAAACCAAGGGACACGAACATGAACAACGCCATCTCCGCATTGACCGCGCGCCCGGCATGGCAGGCCCTGGCGGCCCACGCCGCGACCGTGAAACCGCTGCACCTGCGCCAGCTCTTCGCCGACGACCCGAAGCGCGGCGAGCGCCTGACGCTCGAAGCCGCCGGCATCTACCTCGATTACTCGAAGAATCGCATCACCGACGAGACGCTCGCGCTGCTGGTGCAGCTCGCCGAGGAATCGGGCCTGCGCGCGCGCATCGACGCCATGTTCCGCGGCGAGAAGATCAACGTGTCGGAGGAGCGCGCAGTGCTGCACGTGGCGCTGCGCGCGCCGCGGGGCGCGTCCATCGTCGTCGACGGCGAGAACGTCGTGCCGGAGGTGCACGCGGTGCTCGACAAGATGACCGCCTTCGCGAACCGCGTGCGCAGCGGCGCGTGGCAGGGGCATACCGGCAAGCGCATCCGCAACGTCGTCAACATCGGCATCGGCGGCTCGGATCTCGGGCCGGTGATGGCCTACGAGGCGCTGAAGCACTACAGCGCGCGCGACATGACGTTTCGCTTCGTCTCCAACATCGACGGCACCGACTTCGCCGAAGCGGTGCTGGATCTCGATCCCGCCGAGACGCTCTTCATCGTCTCGTCCAAGACCTTCACCACGCTCGAGACCATGACCAACGCGCACACGGCGCGCGCCTGGGCGCTCGCGGGTCTGGGCGGCGACGAGCAGGCGATCGCGAAGCACTTCGTCGCGGTCTCGACCAATGCTGCCGAGGTGGCGAAGTTCGGCATCGACACGGCGAACATGTTCGGCTTCTGGGACTGGGTCGGCGGCCGCTACTCGATGGACTCGGCGATCGGGCTCTCGACCATGCTCGCCGATCGGCCCCGAGAACTTCCGCGCGCTGCTCGCGGGCTTCCACGAGATGGACGAGCACTTCCGCACCGCGCCCTTCGGGCAGAATCTGCCGGTGCTGATGGGCCTCCTCGGCGCTCTGGTACAACAACTTCTTCGGCGCGCAGACCGTCGCGGTGCTGCCCTACGAGCAGTACCTGAAGCGCTTTCCGGCCTATCTGCAGCAGCTCACCATGGAGAGCAACGGCAAGCGCGTGACCCTCGAGGGGACCCCGGTCGACTACGACACCGGACCCATCTACTGGGGTGAACCGGGCACCAACGGACAGCACTCGTTCTACCAGTTGATCCACCAGGGGACGCGGCTCATCCCCTGCGACTTCATCGGCTTCGGACAGACGCTGAACCCGCTCGGCCTGCACCACGACCTGCTGATGGCGAACGTGTTCGCGCAGGGCGAGGCGCTCGCGTTCGGCAAGACGCCCGAAGAAGTCAAGGCAGAGGGCTCGCCCGACTGGCTCGTGCCCCATCGCACGTTCGAGGGCAACCGACCCTCGAACACGCTGCTGCTCGAACGGCTCACGCCCGCCGCGCTCGGCAAGCTGGTGGCGCTCTACGAGCACAGCGTCTTCACGCAGGGCGCGATCTGGCAGATCGACTCGTTCGATCAGTGGGGGGTCGAGCTCGGCAAAGTGCTGGCGAAGCGCATCATCCCCGAGCTCGCGGGTGCCGAGCCGGAGCTTCGGCACGACAGCTCCACCAACGCGCTCATCCGTCGCTACCGAAGGCTCAAGGGATCCACCGGCTGATGGTGACGAAGCTCGCCCCGTCGATCCTCGCCGCGGATTTCGCGCGGCTGGGCGAGCAGGTCGTGGAGGCGGAGCGCGCCGGCGCCGACCGCATCCACGTCGACGTCATGGATGGACACTTCGTACCCAACATTTCGATGGGGCCGGCGATCGTGCGCTCGCTGCGGCCGGTGACGCGGCTCCCGATCGAGACGCACCTGATGATCGCCGATCCGGATGCGTATCTCGAAGCGTTCGTCGAGGCGGGGTCGGACGCGCTGCTCGTCCACTGGGAAGGCAACAACAACCTGCACCGCACCGTGCAGCGCGTGAAGGCGCTCGGCAAGCGGGTCGGGGTCGTGATCAATCCCGCGACGCCCGCGTCGGTGCTGGAGGAAATCCTGCCCGACGTGGACCAGGTGCTGGTCATGACGGTCAACCCGGGTTTCGGACATCAGCACTTCATCCGGACGACGCTCCCGAAGATCGCGCGGGTCCGCGAAATGTTCGAGCGGATCGAGCCCGGAGCCGACGTGGAGGTCGACGGCGGGATCGACGCAGTCGACGGCGCCGCTCGTGGTGGCGGCGGGCGCCAACGTGCTGGTGGCGGGCACCGCCGTGTTCGGCGAAGGCGAAAGCGTGACGGCGGCGATGGAGCGTTTGCGCAAAAGCGTCGCGCGGGTCGTGAGCAAGCCGCAGGCGGCCTGACAACCATCCGACGAAAAGGAGCGAAGATGCAACTGGGAATGATCGGACTCGGCCGCATGGGCGCCAACATGGTGCGGCGGCTCATCAGGAACGGCCATGAGTGCGTGGTTTTCGACATGTCGGCAAAGGCGGTACAGGAGCTCGCCAAGGAAAAGGCCATCGGCGCGTCGTCGCTGCAGGATTTCGCGGACAAGCTCCAGACGCCGCGGGCGGTGTGGCTGATGGTGCCGGCCGCGGTGGTCGACCAGACCATCGCCGATCTCCTGCCGCACCTGGAGCGCGGTGACATCCTGATCGACGGCGGCAACTCGTACTACGTGGACGACATCCGCCGCGCGCAGGCGCTCGCGCCGCAGGGCATCCATTACGTCGATGTCGGCACGAGCGGCGGCGTGTGGGGTCTCGAGCGCGGATACTGCATGATGATCGGCGGCGAGGACGAAGCGGTGAAGCGCCTGGATCCGGTGCTTGGCGACACTCGCGCCAGGCATCGGCACCATCGACCGCACACCCGGGCGCGACCAGGCAGGCGGGACCGCGGAGCAGGGCTATCTCCACTGCGGCCCGAACGGCGCCGGGCACTTCGTGAAGATGGTCCACAACGGCATCGAGTACGGGATCATGGCGGCCTATGCGGAGGGGCTGAACGTGCTGCGCGCTGCGAACGCCGGCAAGAAGCAGCGCGAGATCGACGCCGAGACCACACCGCTGCGCGACCCCGAGCACTACCAGTACGATCTCGACCTAGCGGACATCGCGGAGGTGTGGCGGCGCGGCAGCGTGATCGCGTCGTGGCTGCTGGATCTGACGGCGAGCGCGCTCACGGCGGATCCCGCGCTCTCGAAATTCACCGGCAGGGTCTCCGATTCCGGCGAGGGGCGCTGGACGATCAAGGCCGCGATCGACGAGGGGGTGCCGACGCCGGTGCTCACCACCGCGCTCTACGAGCGCTTCAGCTCGCGCGGCGACGCCGAGTTCCAGGACAAGCTGCTCTCGGCCATGCGCTACGAGTTCGGCGGGCACCTCGAGAAGTCGGGCGACAAGTGACGCCATGAGGCGAAGGGGATCACCATGAGCGAAGTCCATTCCGACGCGCTGGTCTTCTTCGGTGCCACCGGAGATCTCGCGTACAAGAAGATCTTCCCGTCGCTGCAGGCGATGCTGAAGCGCGGTCACCTGGACGTGCCGGTGATCGGTGTCGCGAAGGCGGGGTGGAACGTCGATCAGCTCAAGGCGCGGGCGCGCGACAGCCTCGAGAAACACGGCGGCGGGGTCGATCCTGCCGCCTTCGAGAAGCTCTGCGGCCTGCTGCGCTACGTCGACGGGGATTATGCGGACGGCGCGACGTTTCAGGCGATCCGCAAGGAGCTCGGCAGTGCGCAGCCACCCGGCGCATTACCTCGCCATCCCACCCGCGCTCTTCGGACTGGTGGTGGAACAGCTCGCCAAGTCGGGCTGCACCAAGGGCGCGCGCGTCGTCGTGGAAAAACCCTTCGGGCGGGACCTCGCGTCCGCGCAGGCGCTCAACAAGATTCTGCTCGGCACGTTCGACGAAGACCACATCTTCCGCATCGACCACTATCTCGGCAAGCGGCCGGTGCACAACATGGTCTTCTTCCGCTTCGCCAACGCCTTCCTCGAGTCGTTCTGGAACCGCAAGTTCATCCGCAGCGTGCAGATCACCATGGCGGAGAGCTTCGGCGTGCAGGGCCGGGGGGCGTTCTACGACCAGGTCGGCACGATCCGCGACGTGGTGCAGAATCATCTCTTCCAGGTACTGGCGAACGTCTGCATGGAGCCGCCGGCGCGCACCGACAGCGAATCCCAGCGCGACGAGAAGGTGAAGGTCCTGAAGTCGATTCCTCCGATCGCAGCGAGCGACCTCGTGCGCGGCCAGTTTCGCGGTTACCTTTCGGAGCCCGGCGTTGCGCCCGACTCGAAGATCGAGACGTTCGCGGCGCTCGAGCTCGAGATCGATTCGTGGCGCTGGGCGGGGGTGCCGTTCTACATCCGCGCCGGCAAGTCGCTCCCGGTCACGTGTACCGAGGTGGTGGTGCGGCTGCGCCGCGCGCCGAAGGTCTTCCCCCACTGCCCCGGGGCGCCGAACTACTTCCGCTTCCGCATCAGCCCCGACATGAGCCTCGCCATGGGCGTGACGGTGATGGACCCGGCCGAGGCCATGATCGGCCAGACGGTCGAGCTCGCTGGCGAGCCAGCGCCCGGGTGCGGAGGAAATGGATGCGTACGAGCGGGTGCTGGGGGACGCGATGGCGGGGGACCGCACCCTGTTCGCGCGCGAGGATTACGTGGAAGAGGCGTGGCGCATCGTCGACCCCGTGCTGAAGGCGGGCACGCCGATCCACGAGTACGAACCCGGGACCTGGGGGCCGGACGCGGTCGACCAGAGCGTCGCGCCGCGCGGGGGCTGGCAGAATCCGGTTGTCACCTGAAACCCGACGGCGAGAAGAGGCCATGAAAATCGAAGTGCTCGAAAACCCAGACGCGGTCGCGGAGGAGGCGGCCGCAATCATCGCGACGGATGCCCGCATTGCGGTCGACGCGCGCGGACGCTTCACGCTCGCCGTGAGCGGCGGTCACACGCCGTGGCTGATGCTGCGCGCCCTGTCGCAGATGGAAGTGCCCTGGAAGCACGTGCACATTCTTCAGGTGGACGAACGCGTCGCGCCGGCAGGCGATCCGGACCGCAATTTCACGCATCTGCGCGAAAGCCTGCTCGATCACGCGCCGCTGCCGCGCGACGCAGATCCATGCGATGCCGGTCGAGGCGCCCGATCTCGCCGCCGCCGCGGCCTGCTACGCCGCCACGCTGCGCGAGCTTGCGGGCGCGCCGCCGACGCTGGATCTCGTTCATCTGGGACTCGGTCCCGACGGCCACACCGCCTCGCTGGTGCCGAACGATCCCGTGCTCGAGGTCGCCGATGCCGACGTGGCGCTTACAGGGGTGTACCTGGGACGGCAGCGGATGACGCTGACCTATCGGACGATCAACCGGGCGCGGCGCATCCTGTGGCTCGTGACGGGAGACGAGAAGGCCGCGATGCTCGTGCGCCTGCGCGACGGGGACCCGTCGATCCCCGCCGGGCGGGTGCGTCAGGACGACGCGCTCGTCCTCGCGGATCACGGGGCCGCGTCCCTCCTTGGCTGAAGCCGGGGTCGCCTGCGTCGATCCGCAGCGGGGCGTTCGATCGCGGGGAACGCGGGAGGTGGGATGAATTGCTGGGGTTGCATCGTCGGCGTGCTGGTCTCCGTGTTCATGAGCATGATCTGGCACGTGCCCGAGCCGCGAAGTAAGGAAGGGACCGCGTAGACCATGTCGAAGGCCTTGGGCGATGCGGTGCCGCGGGCGATCATTCCGGATCTCGGACAGGGGCGCATGGCCGCCGCCATGCGGCTCGCGCCAGGGCGAAGCTTCCCGCTCGGGGCAACCCTTGGCAGCGGCGGCGCGAACTTCAGCGTCTTCGCGAAGCACGGCGAGGCGGTCGAGCTCTGCCTGTTCGATCGCGTCGAGGATGGCGTACCTGCCCGCACCATCGAGCTCGATCCGAGCATTCATCGCACATATCACTACCGGCATGCGTTCGTGCCGGAGGTCGCGGCCGGTCAGCTCTATGGCTATCGCGTGCACGGGCCGTTCGCCCCGGAGCGGGGACTGCGCTTCGACCCCGACAAGCTCTTGCTCGACCCTTACGGCCGGTGCGTCGCCCTGCCGGCGGGGCGCAGCCGCCAGGCCGCGGCTGCCCCGGGCGACAACGCGGCGACGGCGCCGAAGAGCGTCGTCGTCGACTCGCTTGCCTACGACTGGGAGGGCGACCAACCACCGTGCCGGCCGTTCGCGAAGACTGTGATCTACGAGATGCACGTGGGCAACTTCACCCGCCATCCGAGTTCGGGCGTGGCGCCGGATCTTCGCGGCACGTATGCCGGCCTGATCGAGAAGATCCCCTATCTGCAGGATCTGGGTGTGAGCGCCGTGGAGTTGCTTCCCGTGTTCGCCTTCGACGCGCAGGACGCGCCCCCGGGACGCGTCAACGATTGGGGCTATCAGCCGCTTTCGTTCTTCGCGCCGCATCCGGGTTACAGCTCCCGGCGCGATCCGCTCGGCGCGCTCGACGAATTTCGCGACATGGTGAAAGCGCTGCATCGCGCCGGCATAGAGGTGATCCTCGACGTGGTCTACAACCACACCTGCGAAGGGGGCGCCGGGGGTCCGACGATTTGCTTTCGCGGGCTGGCAAACGACACGTATTACATTCTCGGCACCGACCGGGCGACGTACGCCGATTACACGGGATGCGGCAACACGCTGAATGCGAACGAAACCGTCGTCCGGCGGATGATCGTCGACAGCCTGCGCTACTGGGTGAGCGAGATGCACGTGGACGGCTTTCGCTTCGACTTGGCCTCGGCCCTCTCGCGCGACGAGACCGGCTGCCCCATGACTTCTCCGCCGATCCTCTGGGATATCGAGTCGGACCCGGTGCTCGCCAACGTGAAGCTCATTGCGGAAGCATGGGATGCGGCGGGCCTGTACGAGGTCGGCTGCTTCGTCGGCGACAGTTGGAAGGAGTGGAACGGATGCTTCCGCGACGACGTGCGCGCGTTCCTCAGGGGGGACAATGGCACGGTGCGCGCGCTAGCCTCCCGACTGATGGGCAGCCCGGACTTATATGCGTGGCAGGAGCGCGAGCCGGAGCAGAGCGTCAACTTCGTCACCTGCCACGACGGGTTCACGCTGAACGACCTCGTCTCCTACAACGTCAAGCACAACGAGGCGAACGGCGAAAACAACCGCGACGGCGCGGACGATAACCGGAGCTGGAACTGCGGCGTCGAGGGGCCGAGCAACGACCCCGAGGTGGAGCGGCTGCGCAACCGACAGATCAAGAACTTCCTCGCGCTGACCCTGCTTGCGGTCGGTACGCCGATGCTCATGATGGGCGACGAAGTGCGGCGCACGCAGCGCGGCAACAATAACGCCTATTGTCGCGACGGCGAGATCGGCTGGTTCGATTGGACCGGAGTCGAGCGGCACGCGGACATCCATCGGTTCGCGAAGCAGTTGATCGCGTTTCGCTTGAACCGGGGTCTGCCCGACGACCGCTTCGGCGTGACGCTGCGCGAGCTTCTCGGGAACGAGCCGGTCGAGTGGCACGGCGTCGCGCTGGACGCGCCGGACTGGGGCGAGACGTCGCACAGCTTGGCCGCCAACATGCGCCTGCTGCGGAGCCGGGTCTTGCTGCATCTCATGGTGAACGCATACTGGGAGGCGCTCGACTTCGAGATCCCCGTGCTGGGGGACGATCACGAACCCTGGCGGCGCTGTCTCGACACCTTCCTCGCTTCCCCCGACGACGCCTGCCCCTGGGAAGACGCGGCGGCGGTCGGATCACCCACGTACCTGGTGCAACCGCGCTCGCTGGTGTTGCTCATGACCCGCGCCCGCGATCGGGCCCTTCCCCCTGTAGACGGACTCCCAACTGGAGGAACCCACCGATGACCGACGCCCAACTCGACCAGCTCGCGATCAACACCATCCGCACGCTTTCGATCGACGCCGTGCAGGCCGCCAATTCGGGCCACCCGGGCACGCCGATGGCGCTCGCGCCGCTCGTGTACACGATCTGGAACCGCGTCATGCGCTTCGATCCGCAGGACCCGATCTGGCCCAACCGCGACCGCTTCGTGCTGTCGAACGGGCACGCCTCGATGCTGCTCTGGTCGGTGCTCTACCTGACCGGCACGCAGGCAGTGAACGCCGACTACGAGACGGTCGGCAAGCCGTCCGTCACGCTGGACGACATCAAGCGCTTCCGCCAGCTCGGCAGCCACGCGCCCGGTCATCCCGAGTATCACTGGGTGTCGGGGGTGGAAACCACGACTGGTCCGCTCGGGCAGGGCATCGCCACCAGCGTCGGCATGGCGATCGCCGAGCGCTGGCTCGCGAGCCGCTACAACAAGCCGGGCTTCGAGGTCTTCGACTACGACATCTACGCGGTGTGCGGCGACGGCTGCCTGATGGAGGGCGTGGGCTCCGAGGCTGCTTCGCTCGCCGGACATCTCGGCCTCGACAACCTTTGCTGGGTCTACGACAACAACCACATCACGATCGAGGGCAGCACCCGGATCGCGTTCACCGAGGACGTCACCGCGCGGTTTCTGGGCTACGGCTGGAATGTCCTCCGGGTGGGCGATGCGAACGACATCGATCTCATCGAGCATGCGCTCGACGTCTTCCGCCAGACCAAGGGACGCCCCACGCTCGTCGTCCTGGACAGCCACATCGGCTACGGCTCGCCGCATCGGCAGGACACCGCCGCGGCGCATGGCGAGCCGCTCGGTGAGGAGGAGATCCGGCTCACCAAGCGGGCGTACGGCTGGCCCGAGGATGCGAAGTTCCTGGTCCCCGACGGCGTGCGCGAGCACTTCGCGGCCGGGGTCGGCGCGCGCGGCGCCGCAGCGCATCGCCAGTGGGACGAGCTCTTCGCGCGCTATCGCGCGCAGTATCCCGATCTCGCGCGCGAGGTGGGCCAGATGCAGCGGCGCGAGCTGCCGACTGGCTGGGACCGGAACCTGCCCGTGTTTCCTGCGGACGCGCAGGGCATCGCCGGGCGCGATGCATCCGGACAGGTTCTGAACGTGCTCGCGCAGAACGTGCCGTGGTTCCTGGGCGGCTCGGCGGACCTCGGCCCCTCGAACAAGACCACGCTCAAGTACCAGGGCGCGGGCGACATTCAGGCCGACAGCCCGGGCGGGAAGAATCTCCATTTCGGTATTCGCGAGCACGCGATGGGTGCCATCGTGAACGGACTCGCGCTCTCGAAGCTGCGACCCTTCGGCGCGACGTTCTTCATCTTCAGCGACTACGCGCGGCCTGCCATCCGGCTGTCGGCGCTGATGGAGCTGCCCGCGGTCTTCGTGTTCACGCACGACGCGATGGGCGACGGCGAGGACGGGCCGACGCATCAGCCGATCGAGCAGCTGGCGTCGCTGCGCGCCGTTCCCGGTTTGACCGTGCTGCGTCCCGGCGACGCGAACGAGGTGGTCGAGGCGTATCGATACGTCATGCAGCTCAAGCATCGCCCGGCGATCCTGGTGCTGTCGCGGCAGCCGCTGCCGACGCTCGACCGCAGCAGGTACGCCGCGGCAACGGGCGTCGTCACGCGGCGCCTACGTGCTCGCCGATGCGCCCGACGGCAAGCCCGAGGTGATCCTGATCGCGAGCGGCAGCGAGGTGAGCCTCGCGGTCCAGGCGCACGAGGCGCTGGTCACTTCCGGCATCCGATCGCGCGTAGTCTCGATGCCGTCGTGGGACATTTTCGAGCGCGAGCCCCGGTCGTACCGCGACAGCGTGCTGCCCCCGGACGTGACCGCGCGGGTTGCGATCGAGCAGGCATCGACCTTCGGCTGGGAGCGCTACGTCGGTGCGACGGGAGCGGTGATCGGCATGGAGACCTTCGGCGCGTCGGCGCCTCTGAAGGCGCTGCAGCAGCAGTTCGGCTTCACGGTCGAGCACGTGGTTGCGGTCGCGAAGCGGTCGATCGGCCGGAACTGAGCAACCGTGGATCTCCATCCTGTCGCTCCGTCGCCGCATCCAGTTCACGTTCTTCGTGCTACGCAGCGGGGGTCGTGTTCCTGCCGGTGATCGTGATCTGCACGGTCGCGGACTACTGGATCTTTCGCGGCAAGGCTCGCAGAAGTTATCGATGGTGCTGTCCGGCGGGGCCGCACACCGCTACCGCCCCTTCACCGTATTCCCCTGGTCCAACGAATCTTGCCAAGCCCATGCGTGATTTCACCGAAAAGACTCTCGACTCAAAGTGCGTTTATGACGGCAGCCTGCTCGAGGTGCGTGAGGACCGGGTCAGTCTCCCGGATGGGCAGACGGCCATGCGGGAGTACATCCGCCACCCGGGGGCCGTGATCATCCTTCCCATGCTCGACCAGCATACGGTGCTGGTCGAACGCCAGTACCGCTATCCGCTGCACCAGCATTTCCTCGAACTACCGGCGGGAAAGATCGACGCCGGCGAACCGCACGCGGTCACGGCGCAGCGAGAGCTGCTGGAAGAGACAGGCTACGAGGCGCTCGAGTGGACCCACCTCTTCACGGCGTATCCGTGCGTGGGTTACTCGAACGAGCGGTTGGAGTTTTACCTGGCCCGAGATCTTTATCACGTCGGGCATCCGGGCGAGGACGGAGAGTTTCTTGAGACGATCGCGCTGCCGGTGGATCAGGCGCTCGCACTCATGGAGGCGGGAGAGATCACGGAGGCGAAAACCATCATGGGGCTCATGTGGATCGAACGCCGGCTGCGTTCGCGCCGGTAACGGCCTTGCCGAATCAGCGCTGCACGGCGGTCGGGGGACTCGATCGCAGCAACACCTCGGATTCGAGCGGAACGGGCCGCTTGAACAGGAACCCCTGGCCGTATTGGGTGCCCATGTCCACCAACGCCCGCAGCACTTCCTGATTCTCGACCCATTCGGCGATGACCTGCTTGTTGAGACCCCTGGCCACGTCGTTCAGGGCCTTCACGAAGATGCGGCTCGCTTCCTCGGTGGCGAGATCGCGGATGAAGCTGCCGTCGATCTTGAGATAGTCCACATCGAAGCGCTTCAAGTAGTAGAACGAGCTGAAGCCGGCTCCGAAATCGTCGAGCGCGAAGCGGCAACCCATCTCCTTCAGCTGGCGAATGAAGGAGAGCGTGACATCGATCTCCGACATCGCCGCGGTCTCCGTGATCTCGAACACGAGCTGATTCGGGTTCACGCGGCTCTCCGCCAGCATGCGGTGGAAGCGGCGGATCCAGTGCTGATCCGAAATGCTGACCCGGGACAGGTTGACGAAATAGCGCAGGCGCTTGTTGTCCTGGTTGTGGGTCTCCATGTGCCTGAGGAGCTTCTGCACCACGCGCATGTCGATTTCCTGGATCAGGTTGAGCGACTCCGCGAGCTCGATGAAATGACCCGGTGCGATGATCGAGCCATCCTGCTCCTTGATGCGCACCAGGATCTCGTGATGCACCGGTTGCTGGTCCGAAAGCCGAACCACCGGCTGCCAGAACAGCACCAGCCGGTCTTCGTCGAGCGCCTCGCGCAGCTTCTTCGCCCAGTGCACGCGCTTGTGCGTGCTGCGGATGTTGTTCGCGTCCTGGTCCGAGAGCACGAATCGGTTGCGGCCGTGATCCTTGGCCTGGTAGAGGGCGATGTCGACATTCGAGAGCAGCCCCACGAGGTCGCCGCCGTGGAACGGATAGAGACCGATGCCGATGGAGACGGTCAGATTCGAAACCTTGGAGTGGCCGGGCGGATGGAAGCGATAGTGGCGGATGCCTTCGAGCGCTTTTTCCGCGACGGTGATCGCTTCCTTGCGCAGCGCGCCGGGCAGGTGGATTGCGAACTCGTCGCCGCCGATGCGGTAGAGCTGACTGTCGTGCCCGCGCAGCAGCTCTCGCAACACGCCGCTCACACCGATGATCAGCTGATCGCCGGACTTGTGGCCGAAGTTATCGTTGACGTACTTGAAGTGATCGATGTCCAGGAAGAGTACGCCGCCGACCTTGCCTTCCTCGATCGCAGCCTCGACCGTTTTTTGCAGGGCGACCCGGTTGGGGAGGTCGGTGAGCGCGTCGTGCAACGCGAGATGCTCGATCCTCAAGGTCGCGTTGTGCTGCTCCGTGATGTCCCGTGCCGTGCCGCGGATTCCGAGCATAGCGTTGCGGTCGTCGCGGATGATGCGCGCGTTGATGCCGATCCAGCGGTCCAGCCCATCCGCCGTGACGAGGTGACTCACGTAGTTGCGGACCTCGCCGTCCCGCTTCAGGGTGGCGAGAAACCTCCGGTTCGAGATATGGGACGGGCGCGCCTCGAAGTCGAAAAAGCACCGCCCGAGGAGCTCGTTGCCGGAGAGGCCGAAGATGTCCTGGGACGCGATGTTGAGATAGGTGAAGCGGCCTTGGGAGTCGGTGGTCCAGATGAGGTCGTGGGTGGTCTCAACGAGATCACGGTAGCGCTGCTCGCTTTCGAGCAGGAGGCGGATGATCCGCCGTTTCTCGTCCAGGGAGCGACGGACGGTCTCGAGCTCTTCGTTGCTCGTTGCTTGCAGGGTGCCTGCGGACGAAGCGATCAGCCGGTCGATGAGTTCCTTCGAATAGCGGCGATGCCCGCCCTCCGTCCGGCGCGCGACCAGCACGCCCTGATCGTCCCACCGGCGCAGCTTCTGGATCGGGATCCCGAGCTTCTCGGCGACGTCCTGGATGCTGTACTCGAGGATCTCGATTGACCGGCGTCGCGCCTTGTGCGCAAACTCCTGATGATCTTGCATCAAGCCCCCCTTGGCGTTTAATGGACCTCCCGCGATTCGCCGAGACCGTTCTGGCGCGATACCAGACGATGCATCAGTTTGAGGTCCCGAAGATTGAGTCGCAGAGCGCAGTCCACCCAGATCTCCACGACATCCATCAATTCAGCAAAGTCTATTCCATGGACCCGACGACGCGCGGCGGCGAGACCGAAGTGTCCGACCTGGGTGCGCTGGCGCGACGAAATGAAAGAGGATACACCGGCATCGCCCTCGCCGTCCTCTACCACCATGTCGACCACCCCCATGGCGTGCATTTCGTCGGCGGAATAGAGACGCCCGCTCGTGATGAGCTGCTCGGCGAGCTTCTGCCCCACCTTGCGATCGAGGAACGAGTAGGCGCCCATGCCCGGGAACAGGTTGAAGAGAATCTCGGGAAAGCCGAAACGGGAGCTTTTCTCGGCGATTATCACGTCGCTCGAGAGCGCGGCCTCGAAGCCGCCTCCAAGGCACTCCCCTTGTACCAGCGAGATGGTGGTGACGGGTAGCTCGTGCGCCATGTAGTTGCGGTACAACACGTCGATGCAGGCACGTCCGTAATACAGAAGTCCGGTGCGGTCCTGCTTGCCGATCAGCATCTTGAAGAGGTCCAGATCGCCGCCGAGGTTGAAGACGCCCGGCATGTCGGACGCGAGCACCACGTACTTGATCGCGTGCTCCTCCGCCTGGACGCCGATCGTTCCGGCGGTCCCGGACAGGAAATCGTAGTAGGCACGTATGTCCGCGAGCAGGCGCGGATTGAAGCACGGACGCGGTGACGAGTTCCACCGTGACCAGATCGCCCCTTGTTCTTTCTGGAAGTAGGCGCGCAGCTGCGGCGAGAAGGAGTACTCGACCCCGCTTTCGGTTTCGCGGCCGGCAACCTGTTCCGGAACCTGCAGCAGCGCGTGAGGGACGATCATATTCATTTGTGTTCTCCGGGGTAATCGCGTTAAAGTGACGGGTTGGTGACAAATCGTGGCGAAGGCTCGTCAAGCGTATTTAATGCCAGGGAAATCGAGAAAATCAAATCTAACGTTCTGTTAGATTTTCAATTTTCTCTTTTTCAATGTGAGGTTTGCAGGAAGGTGACGGGAGGTATCCCGGGCCGCCAGCCTCGAGTTGCCGAGGTTCCGTCGCAACCCTTGTCAATCGGGGCTCGAGAAAAAAGTCGCCTGTTGACGCCGGCATCGGTTCCGGTTAGAAGGTCGATTCGGTCCGAACTGAAGCGTGAGTCCTCCGTGACACCTTTTGCGCGCTCCCTTCTTCGCCTTTTCCTCCGTGCCCGGCTCAGGGCCCACCTCAGCCACACGCTCGGGCCCCTGCCGGAGCGTCTGCTCGTCGCGTCCAATCATCAATCATGGCTTGACGCACTGCTCCTCCTCGGCCTCCTGCCGTTTCCCGTTGTGGTCGTCGTTGCGCCGGGGGAGTACCGCGGGCCGCTCAAGTGGATGCTCAGGTTCTTTCCACACGCGGTGATCGATCAGTCGCAGGCGTTCTCGGTCAAGCGCCTCGCGCGCCTCATCGATAAGGGAACACCGGTCCTGGTCTTCCCCGAGGGACAGGCCACCCGCAGTGGGAGCCTGACGAAGCTTTACGACACGGCTGCGCTGGCCGCGCTGAAAACCGCATCGGCCATCCTCCCCGTCTCCATCGACGGCTTGGCGATGAGTCGTTTCGGCGAGGTGTCGGGCGGACGCTCAGAGAAGTGGCGGCCCGAGGTCCGGGTGACGGTCGGTCGGCTGGAGCGGTCCCCGACGGCAAAGGACGGCTCGCTCAAGCTGCGCCGCGGACTCGCCGCAGCGCACATGCAGCGCATCCTGCAGGCCGTGGCGGCATCCTCTCTGCCCGCGCGGACACTGTTCGAATCCTTTCTCCTTGCCGCGGACCGCTGCGGGCGCAAGACCCCGATTCTCGAAGAGAGCCAAGGTTCACCGAAGACTTACGGGGATCTCATAAAGGCAAGCTTGGCGCTCGGACGCCTCGTCGCGCGCATCACCCGCGAGCGGGAGACGGTGGGCGTGCTCATGCCGAATGCGCCCGCAACGGTATGTCTGCTGCTCGGGGTCGGGGCGATGGGTCGGGTGCCGGCGATGCTCAACTTCACTGCGGGGCGGTCCGGGGTACAGGCATCCTGCCGCGCCGCCCGGGTGCGGCTCGTGATTACCTCGCGCCGCTTTCTCGAGGCCTTGCAAGAGCAGGGGATCCGGCTCGATTTCGAAGAGGTGGAAGTCGTCCACCTCGAAGACCTGAAGGATCGGCTCACGCTCGCCGACAAGGCGTGGCTGGTCGCCAGGGCGCTGCCGAATCCGCGTCGGGTGATCGCTGCACAGGACGCGTCGGCGCCGGCCGTCATTCTCTTCACCTCCGGCTCCGAGGGCACTGCCAAGGGGGTGGTCCTCTCGCACTCGGCGATTCTCTCCAACATCGCGCAGATGCGGGCGGTGATCGATTTCACGCCGGCGGACAAGTTCCTGAACGCGCTGCCGATGTACCACTCGTACAGTCTCACCGCCTGCACGCTGATGCCGCTCGTTTCGGGCACGAAGGTGCTGCTCTATCCGACGCCGCTGCATTATCACGTCATACCCGAGCTCGCCTACACGAAGGCCTGCACCTTCCTCTTTGGCACCAGCACGTTCCTCGGTCACTACGCACGCCACGCGCACCCGTACGATTTTCATCGTGTCCGCGTGGTGGTCTCGGGCGCGGAGAAGCTGGACGAGCACGTCGCGCAGGCGTGGCTGCGCAAGTTCGGGCTGCGCATCACCGAAGGCTACGGTACGACCGAGTGCTCGCCCGTGCTCGCGCTGAACGCCCCGCTTGCCTACAAACCGGGTTCGGTCGGTCGGCTGCTGCCGAACATCGAGCACCGGATCGTGCCCGTGCCGGGCATCGCGCGTGGGGGCGAGCTCCACGTGCGCGGCCCGAACGTCATGCTCGGATACCTGTTCCCGCACGACCCCGGAGTCCTCGTGCCGCCGTGCTCGGAGCTGGGGGAGGGCTGGTATGCCACCGGCGACGTCGTGGAGATGGACGACGAAGGCTTCCTCTCGGTGCGCGGTCGGGTCAAGCGGTTCGCCAAGGTGGCGGGCGAGATGATCTCGCTGGAAGCGGTCGAGCGCATCGCCCGCCACGCCTCGCCAGAGCACCAGCACGCGGCCAGCGTTCTGGTGGTGGCCGAACTCGGCGAAAGCACGGTGCTATTCACCACCGACCCGCAGCTCAACAGAACCGCGCTCAATCAGGCTGCACGCAAGCTCGGTGGCCACGAACTCGCGGTGGCGCGCAACGTCGTGCACGTCGAGGCCCTCCCGCGCCTCGGCAGTGGCAAGGTCGACTACGTCGCGCTGCAGGGGCTCGTCAGCGGCTTGAAACCGTCCAGCATCGAGCATTTCGAACCGGGTATCGTCGTATCGCTTCGCCCTTCGGCCGCGATCAGGGGCCGCGGCGGCTGACGGCGCCGACACCGGCGCGCCGCGGGGCCTCGGATTGCCTCGACCCGCGGGCTGATCGCAACACCAGAGGGCGAATCACGGCCGGTACGAGATACGGTAGATGACGCCGGCCTGGTCGTCGGAAACGAGAAGCGCGCCGTCCGGCATCACCAGCACGTCCACCGGGCGGCCCCAGCTCTGCTCACCCTGCAGCCAACCCTCGGCGAAGACTTCCTGCGCCTCGCCGCCCTCTTTCGCGTCCACGCTTACTACCCGGTAGCCGACCTTCTTCGAGCGATTCCAGGACCCGTGCTCCGCGATGAAGATGCGGTTCGCGTAGCTCGGGGGAAACATCCTGCCGGTGTAGAAGCGCATCCCGAGCGGCGCGACATGCGCGCCCAGCTTGGCGGCCGGGGGCGTGAAGTCGCGGCACGGCCTCTTGGCGCCGAATTGCGGATCCGCCACGCTGCCCCCGTGGCAGTAAGGAAAGCCAAAGTGCAGACCCGGTTTCGGCGCATGGTTGAGCTCGCACGAAGGCGCGTCGTCACCCAGCCAGTCGCGGCCGTTGTCGGTAAACCATAAGCTGCCGTCCTGCGGGTTCCAGTCGAAACCCATCGAGTTGCGCACGCCCGCGGCGAATACCTCGAGACCGGTCCCATCGGGCCTCATGCGCATGATGTTCGCGTGGCGCTGCGGGTCCGGCGCGCAGATGTTGCACGGGGCGCCGACCGGCACGTAGAGCCATCCATCGGGGCCGAACGCGATGAACTTCCAGCCATGGTGGGTCTCGCGCGGCAACGCGTCGTTCACGATTGCCGGCTTGCGCGCGTCCGGGAGGTTTTCGGCCACGTCGTCGAAGCGCAAAATGCGGTTGATCTCCGCCACGTAGAGGCTGCCTTCGCGGAACGCGACGCCGTTCGGCGAATTGAGGCCCTCGGCGACCGTCAGCACCTGTTCGGCTTTGCCGTCCTGGTCCTGGTCGATGACTGCGTAGATCTTGCCGGTAGTGAGCGTGCCGACGTAAACCGTGCCATCCGCGCCGAGCGCAAGCGAGCGCGCGCCGGGCACATTGTCGGCGTAGACGGCGATCTCGAAACCGGGCGGCAGCTTGATCCGGTCCAGCGGCAGGGAGCGGCCCGAAGCGGGCGCAGCGGCGATGAACGCGACCGCCATGGCGAGGAAACACAGACTCTTGACCACGGAGCGCATGCGCGCGGGGCGCAACAGTTGTCGTCGGGAAGTGTTTACCATACATCCGTGCCGAGCCGAATCGATCCGCGACCTGAATTGATCTTCGCACAGATTTCCGACCTGCACGTCACGGCGCCCGGACGTGCCTGCATGAACCGGGTCGACACGGCCGGGCTCCTCGGCGCTTGCGTCGCGCGGCTGGCCGAGCTCGACCCGGCGCCCGAGCTCGTGATCGCGAGCGGCGACCTCGTGGACCTCGCCACGCCGGAGGAGTACGACCACCTGCGGGCGCTGCTCGCGCCGCTCGCGATGCCGATCTACGTGATTCCGGGGAATCACGACGATCGAGAGCATCTGCGCGCGGCGTTCGCGGAACAGCCTTACATGCCTCGGGCCGGCTTCATCCAGTATGTCGTCGACGAGGGTCCCCTGCGTCTCGTCTTGATGGACACCCACATCCCGGGCCAGGATGGAGGAGAGGTCTGTGCCGCCCGCCTGGCCTGGCTGGCGGACCGGCTCGCGGAGGCGCCCGACCGCCCCACCGTCATCGTCATGCACCACCCGCCGTTCCTGACCGGGGTCGCCAACCTCGACGACATGGGACTGCTAGGCGCCGACGATGTCGCACGCCTGCTCGCGCAGTTTCCGCACGTCGAGCGCATCTTGTGCGGGCATCTGCACCGTTCGATCCAGGTGCGATGGCACGGCGTCCTGGCCTCGGTCTGCCCCAGCACGGCGCATCAGGTGGCGCTCGGCCTGCGGCCCGATGATCCGCTGTGCTACGTCATGGAACCGCCGGGGTTTCAACTGCACGCCTGGGTCCCCGGCACCGGGCTCGTCAGTCACACGCTTTTTGGCGGGCGTTTCGCCGGCCCCTATCCGTTCTAGCTTGTCTTGGCCGTGGCCTTCGTCGAGCTGATCGCCGGCTTGCTCGCCTGCGCCGTCGCGCTGGGCTGGCTCGCCCGGAAGCTCGACGTGCCGTACCCGATCGCACTGGTGATCGGTGGCGGGGCGCTGGGCTTCCTGCCCTTCGGACCGAAAGTCGAGATCGAACCTAACCTCGTGCTCGTGATCATCCTGCCGCCCGTGCTCTACGTTGCGGCCCTCCGGACGTCGTGGCGCGATTTCAAGCGCAACATCCGACCGATCACGCTGCTCGCGGTGCCGCTCGTGATCGTCACCACGGTGGTCGTCGCATGGGTCATGAAGGTGCTCGTCCCGGACATGCCGTGGGCCGTCGCGTTCGCGCTCGGCGCGATCGTGTCACCGCCCGACGCGGTGGCCGCGAGCGCCGTGCTGAACCGACTGCGGATACCAACGCGGGTGGTGACCATCCTCGAGGGGGAGAGCCTGGTCAACGACGCAACGGGCCTCGTGCTCTACAAGTTCGCGGTGGCCGCGGCCCTCACCGGCACCTTCTCCCTCCCGGACGCCACGTTGCAGTTCTTCGTGGTCGCGGTCGGCGGTGTCCTCCTCGGGCTGCTGCTCGGCCGGCTCTTCGTCGTGATCCACACGTGGCTCCACGATTCTCTGATCGAGATCCTGCTCTCGCTGTTGCTGCCCTACGTGGCCTATCTGGCGGGAGAGGCCATGCACGTCTCGGGCGTGCTCGCGGTCGTCGCAGCCGGCTTGGCGCGGGCCCGCTACGCGCCTGAGGTGTTCACGGCCGAGAGCCGGATCCAGGTGCAGGCGGTCTGGAATACCTTCGAATTCCTGATGAACTGCGTGGCCTTCATTCTCATCGGGCTCGAGCTCAATGCGATCGTCTCGGGCATCCATGCTGTGCCGAAGCAGCAACTTACCTGGCTTGCGCTGGCGGTCTGCCTGACGGCCGTGGCGACGCGGTTCCTGTGGGTGTTCCCCGCGACGTACCTCCCGCGGTTTTTCAGTCCGTTGCTCCGCACGCGCGATCCGTACCCCTCGTGGAAGCCGGTCACCATCGTTTCTTGGTGCGGCATGCGCGGGATCGTCTCGCTCGCGGCCGCGCTCGCTCTACCCCTCGCGCTGCCCGATGGGTCCGCTTTCCCCTACCGGAGTCTCGTGATCTGCCTCGCCTTCGCCGTGATCTTCTTCACTTTGGTGGTGCAGGGGCTTACCCTGGCGCCCCTCATCAAGATGCTGGGCCAGGGCACGGATTGGAGCCCGGTGGAGGAGGAGCACCTCGCCCGCGAGGCCATGGCACGGGCGGGATTGATCGAGGTGGAGCGGTTCAGCCGGGAAGAGGGCGTGCCGGCCGACATCCGCGACCCGGTGCGATCGGAATACGAGATCCGTCTCAAGTCCGCCGAGCCGCGTCAGCTCGCCTTCAGTTTCGCCGATAATCTCGCCCTGCGCTTGCGTCGCGCGGTCGTGCGCGCCGAGCGCCGCGAGCTCATCCGTCTATGGCGCGAGGAGGTGATCGGCGCCGAAGTGTTGCAGTCGCTGCAGCGTGAACTCGATTTCGAGGAGGCGCGGCTCAACGGCTAGAATCCCGGTGCTTGAAAAAGCACCGCCCCACCCCAAGGTTCGCTGTCTCGTTGATCCAGGGAGTCGCCCATCGTGGAAACCACCGCCAGCAGGGAAACCCTCGGCTTCCAGGCCGAGGTGAAGCAGTTGCTCAACCTCATGATCCACTCCTTGTACAGCAACAAGGAGATCTACCTGAGAGAGCTCATCTCCAACGCCTCCGACGCCTGCGACAAGTTGCGCTTCGAGGCACTCTCCGATCCCAGTCTCTTCGAAGGGGATTCGGACCTCAAGATCCGGGTCAGCTTCGACAAGGAAGCACGTACGCTTACGGTGTCCGACAATGGCGTCGGCATGTCGCGGCAGGAAATCATCGACCACATCGGCACCATCGCCAAATCCGGCACGCGGGAGTTCTTCCAGGCCCTCACCGGCGACCAGGCGAAGGACGCGCGGTTGATCGGCCAGTTCGGCGTCGGGTTCTACTCCTCGTTCATCGTGGCCGACAAGGTCACCGTCGTCACCCGCCGCGCGGGGCTCGGGCACGAGCACGCGGTGCGGTGGGAGTCGGCCGGGGAGGGCGACTACACGATCGAGACGGTCGAGCGCGCCGCTCGCGGTACGGACGTGATCCTGCACCTGCGCGAGGGCGAAGACGAATTTCTCGACGGTTGGCGCGTCAAGTCCATCATCCGGAAATACTCGGACCACATTCAGGTGCCGATCGTGATGGTGAAGGAACAATGGGACGAGGAGAAGAAGGCGGACGTCCTCACCCACGAGACCGAGGTGGTCAACCAGGCCTCTGCCCTGTGGGCGCGTCCGAAGTCGGAGGTCACCGAGGAGCAGTACGTCGAGTTCTACAAGCACGTGGCCCACGACTTCGAGCCGCCCTTGGCCCACGTCCACGCAAAGGTCGAGGGCAAGCAGGAGTACACCCAACTCCTCTACCTGCCCGCCCACGCGCCGTTCGACCTGTGGGACCGCGAGCACCGCCACGGCATCAAGCTCTACGTGCGTCGCGTCTTCATCATGGACGATGCCGAGCAGCTCATGCCGCTGTACCTGCGCTTCGTGCGTGGTGTCATCGACTCGAACGACCTGCCGCTCAATGTCTCGCGCGAGATCCTGCAGCATTCCCGCGACGTCGAGGCGATCCGCGCCGGATCGGTGAAGAAGGTCCTCGGCCTCATCGAGGATCTCGCCGCCAACCAGCCGGACAAGTTCGCGACCTTCTGGCGCGAGTTTGGGCGCGCCTTCAAGGAAGGCGTTGGCGAGGATTCCTCGAACCGCGAGCGCATCGCGAAGCTGGTGCGCTTCGCGTCCACCCACAACGATACGGAAGACCAGTCGGTCTCCCTGGGCGATTACGTGTCGCGGATGAAGGAGGGGCAGGACAAGATTTACTTCATCACCGCGGACAGCTTCGCCGCGGCGAAGAACAGCCCGCACCTCGAGATCTTCCGCAAGAAGGGGATCGAGGTGCTGCTCATGTACGAGCGCGTGGACGAGTGGGTGACCAGCCACCTGCACGAGTTCGAGGGCAAGCCGCTGCAGTCGGTGGCGAAGGGCGATCTCGACCTCGGCAAACTGGCGGACGAGGAGGAGAAGAAGCAGCAGGAACAGGAGGCGGGAGAACTGAAGGGGCTTACCGAGCGGATCGCGAAGGCCCTGGGCGAAAGGGTGAAGGAGGTGCGGGTCACGCATCGGCTCACGAGCTCGCCCGCCTGCCTGGTGGCCGACCAGTTCGGCATGAGCGGCAACCTGGAGCGGCTGCTCAAGGCGGCCGGGCAGAAGGTGCCGACCACCAAACCCATTCTGGAGGTCAACCCCAGGCACCCGCTGGTCGACCGGCTGCGGGTCGATACCGAGGGCGAGCGGTTCGACGATCTCGCCACCGTCATCTTCGACCAGGCGCTGCTCGCCGAGGGTGGGCAGCTCGACGACCCGGCCTCGTTCGTGCGCCGGCTGAACGACCTCCTCCTCGCGATGGCAGCCGGTCCGGTCGCTTCCGCGGCGGCGGCGGACAAACCGGACTGACGGTGTCGGCGCGAGTGCGCGTTCGGTGAATCGCGCGCGACCTCAGTCGACCCTGAGCCGGCCAAGAACCCGAACCTGATTTCGGTCTCGCCGCAGCACGACCATCTCGCCTGGCGCCAGCATCAGACCGATCAACTCGGCGATGTTCGCGGCGTGGGTGACGAGGATCGCGTTCGGCGCGCGCTCGTAGCCGAGCACGAACACGCGGACGGCTGCGGTCTGGTCCGGTTCGCGGGCAGGGTCGGCGAACACCGAATCGAGCATTGCCCAAGGCTCAACCGTCCCGAACGCGATCCGCGCGGTATCGAGGCAGCGGCACCAGCGCGACGATCGCACCTCTCCCACGGGAATCTCGCGCTGCGAGAATTCGTCGCCGATCCGGCGCGCCTCGCTCCGACCGGCTTCGCTGAGATTGCGTTGGGTGCTGCAGTCGCCGAGCCGGAAGCCAGGCGGATCGCCGATGCCGGGATCGGTGCTGGCGTGGCGTAGCAGGATCACGTGTGCGCCGTCACGGAGTCGGTTCCACAGCGCTTCGTCCGCCTGCACGGGGATCGGAAGCAGGAGCACGACGAGCGCCACCACCCACGCACCTCCCGCCTCCCACGCTGCGCCTCCCACCTTCCTCCTCCCACCTCCCGATCTGCCGTCACTCCACCACGCCGAGCCTGCCATTGTGGGAGCCCATGTACCAGAGCCTGCCGTTCGCGTCGACGATCATTTTGCGAATGCCGACGTTCTTCGACGGCAGCTTCACGACCTTCGCCTCCCCGCTCTTCGGATCCAGGCGCACGACCGTGTCGGTCGCGATCTCGTTCGCCCAAACCATCCCCCCGCCGTCGACCGTGACTGCGTAGGCGCCGCCCCGTGAACCGGCGGGCAGGGGATACTCCTGCGCCATTCTGCCTGCCGCGGGATCGAGCCGCCCGAGCTTGTTGGTGCCGTAGTAGGTGACCCAGATGCTGCCGTCCGGTGCGGTGGCCATGCGCCGCGGTCGGCTGCCGGTCGGGACCGCGACCTCCGTGACGGCGCCGGTCTTGGCGTCGATGCGGCCAAGGCGATCATCGCCCATCCGGCAAAACCAGACGTTGCCTTGGGCGTCGAGCGCGATGCCGTAGGGACCACCCGAGGTCGCGAATTCCCTGATCGTCCCCGATTTCGTATCGAGCCGTCCGACCTTGTCCCCGCTTTGCATCGTGAACCAGATCGCGGCGCCGTCGTCGGTGATGACGAGTGTATGCGGTCCGCCGCCGCCGGATGGCGTATTGAACTCCGTGACCTTGCCCGTGGCCGGATCGAGGCGGCCGATCGTGCCATTGCCGTTGCCCGTGTACCAGACGATGCCCTGCCGGTCCACGAGCAGCCCGTGGGGTCGCGCACCCGGCGGCAGATCCCATTCCTTGAATGCGCGCGTCGTGGGATCGAAGCGGGCGATCCTGTTGCCGTGCATGACCGCGATGTAGATGGAACCATCGGGCGCGACCGCCGGATCGCGCGCGAACTCCGGCGTCGGTACCGGCCATTCGCTCACCCGGCCGGCGTAGTCGGGACGTGCGCCCGGTGCGATCGCGTAGTTGGAACCACCCGCCGACGCCGAGAGCGGCAGGGCGAGAAGCGCACCGATCATCACGGGCGGCAAAACGGAGAATCGGGTCATGGTCGCCTCGGGCCTTCCTCAGGGAGGGTGAGACCCCGAAGCAGTGGCGCGGGTTTCCGCCGCGGCACGTTCGAAGGTTGCCGGGCAGCGAATCAGGACCAGCGTGGCGGGCGCTTGTGCAGAAACGCGTCGATGCCTTCCCGTGTTTCGGCGGCAAAGAGGTTACGGGTGATTTCGTCGGCCGCCAGCGAATATGCGCCCTCGGCGTTCAACTCGATCTGTTCGTAGAAGACGCGCTTGCCGTCGGCGATGGCCCCGCGCGGTTTGGCTGCGATCTTCTCGGCCAGCGCGCGCACCGCGGCATCGAGCGCATCGGGCGCCACCACCTGGTTCAAGAGCCCGTGTGCAAGGGCACCCTCGGCATCCAGGAATTCCCCCGTGAGCAGCATCTCCATGGCCTTCTTGCGTGGGACATTGCGTGCCAGGGCGACCCCGGGGGTGCTGCAGAACAGGCCGACGTTGATGCCGGACGTGGCGAAGCGCGCAGCGGTCGAAGCGACCGCAAGGTCGCAGGCGCCCACGAGCTGGCACCCGGCGGCGGTGGCGATGCCGTGGACGCGCGCGATCACGGGCTGTGGCAGGCTCATGAGCTTCAGCATCACGTCGCCGCAGAGCCCGAACACGGGATGCGCGAGCACGGGATCTGCGAAACCCTGCAGTTCCTTGAGATCGTGGCCTGCGCAAAACGCTTTGCCGGCCCCGGCGATGACGACGACCCGCACCGATTCGTCGCCGTGGAGCCTGCCGAGCTCCGCCGCGAGCGCCTCGAGCAGCGGCCTCGAGAGGGCATTGTATTGCGCGGGGCGGTTCAAGGTGAGGGTCGTGATGCCCCGATCGTCCTGGCGCAGCAGGAGGGGCGCGTCGTCCCGGACAGCAGCGCTAGGCATCATCGCCCGTTCCCCCGAAAGAGCGGTCAGAATGCCGGCTTGACCTTGGCATTGTTGAAGCCGTCGACACCGGCCAGGATCTCCTTCTTGGCTTCCTCGGGACCGTACCAACCCTTGATCTTCACCCACTTGCCCCGCTCCAGATCCTTGTAGTGCTCGAAGAAATGGGTGATCTGGGCGAGCGTCATCTCCGGCAGGTCGCGCGGCGTCTCGATCTCGCGGAAGGCTGGCCAGAGCTTCTCCACCGGCACCGCGAGCAGCTTCGAATCGTCGCCTGCCTCGTCCTCCATCTTGAGCACGCCGACCGGGCGGCAGCGCACCACCGATCCGGAAATGAGCGGAACCGGCGTGAGCACGAGAACATCGACGGGGTCGCCGTCGTCCGAGAGGGTGTGCGGGATGTAGCCGTAGTTGCACGGGTAGTGCATCGCGGTGGCCATGAAGCGGTCAACGAACATGGCCCCGCTCGCCTTGTCGACCTCGTACTTGACCGGGTCTCCCCGCATCGGGATCTCGATCACGACATTGAAATCGTTGGGGAGGTCGATGCCGGAGGGGACATTTTGCAGGCTCATCGCGGAGGGGCTCCGTGGCGGGTGACGGGTCGCCGCATTATAGCCGGCGCAGCGCTTTGGTTGTGGCCGCAGGGAGCGACGCGGATAATCCCGGTCTTCGCCGCGCTGGCGCGGCTTTGGGGGCGAAGCCGTGAAACTCTACGATTCGGAGCGCTCGGGCAACTGCTACAAGATCCGCCTGTTTCTCTCCCTGACCGGCACGCCCTGCGAGAGGATCGGCGTGGATCTGGTCGCGGGCGAGCATCAGTCTGCCGCGTACCGGCGCATGAACCCGCGCGGGCAGGTGCCCGTGCTCGAGGACGACGGCACCGCGATCTGGGACTCCACGGCGATCCTCGTCTATCTCGCGCGAAAGCTCGGGCGCGAGGATCTGTTGCCGCTCGACCCGCCGGGCATGGCCGAGGTCACACAGTGGCTCGCACTCGCCCAGAACGAGATTCTGTATGGACTGGCGCGGTCGCGCGCAGTGCTGCGATTCAAGCGGCCGTGGAATCTCGCCGAGACCCAGGCGGCCGGCCGCACTGCGCTCGCCGTGCTGGACCAGCGGCTCGCGGCGCATCCGTGGCTCGCGCTCGATCGCCTCACGCTCGCCGACATCGCGTGCTATCCCTATGCGGCGCTCGCGCCCGAGGGCGGCATCGAGCTCGACCCCTATCGCGCGGTGCAGGCCTGGATCGACCGCATCGCAGCGCTGCCCGGGCACCCGCCGCTGCCGGGACACGCCTGACCCCTTGCCGCCGCGTGCGGTTATGATGCAACCGTCGGCGCGCGGGCGCCGCCGCTCATCCACACGATTCGATTGCCCCATGAGAACCTTTGGCTACGGCCACGCGGCAGGCAGCAACTGGCGTTCGATCGTCGAGCGTTGCATCGAACAGGCGGACACCCACGCGCCGGGCGCCAACCTCGGATTTCTCTACGCGAACGACACGTTTTCGGGGCAGCTCGACCAGATCCTCGATCTCTTGCGCGAGCGCACCGGCGTCCAGCAGTGGGTGGGAAGTGTCGGCATCGGGGTCTGCGCGAGCGGCAAGGAGTATTTCGACGAGCCGGCGGTGGCGCTCATGCTCGGCGAGTTTCCCGAGGGATCCTTCGAGGTGCTGCCGACGCTGCGCGGCCTCGAGGGGATGGCGCCCGGGCCGTTCTTCGCGCATGGCGCGCGCGCGAACTTCGCCATCGTCCATGCCGACCCGCGCAACGGTCACGCGCCCGCGCTGGTGAGCGCGCTTTCCAAGAAGCTCGAAAGCGGGTTCGCGGTGGGCGGGCTCACGAGCTCGCGCCGCGGCTACTACCAGATCGCCAACATGATCACGACCGGCGGCGTGTCGGGTGTTCTCTTCAGCGGCGACGTGGTGGTGTCGACGCGTCTCACGCAGGGCTGCAGCCCGGCCGGGCCCTGCCACACGATCACCGAATGCCAGAAGAATGTGATCGTCACCCTTGATGGACGGCCCGCCTTCGACGTGCTGTCGGAGGACGTCGGACGCCGCCTCGTGCAAAACCCGCAGCGGCTCGGTGGCCGCATCTTCGCGGGCTTCCCGGTGCCGGGCTCGGACCGGGGCGACTATCTGGTGCGCAACCTGATCGGCGTCGACCCGGAGTCGAAGCTCGTCGCGATCGGCGAGTCGCTGCGCGAAGGCATGCCGATGATGTTCTGCCGGCGCGACGCGGCGAGCGCGGTGGAGGACATGGTGCGGATGCTGGAGAGCATCAAGGAGGGGCTCTTCACGCGGCCGCGCGGTGCTGTCTACTACTCGTGTCTCGGCCGCGGCGCGAGCCTCTTCGGGCCGAATTCGGAGGAGCTCACGTTGATCCGGCAAAGCCTGGGCGACATTCCTCTCGTTGGTTTTTTCTGCAACGGCGAGATCTCCCACGACCGCCTCTACGGATACACCGGGGTGCTGACGCTGTTTCTTTGAGCAGGTAGCCATGGGCACGATGCTCTCGCTCTTGAGCCTCACCGACTACGCTGCGCTGCTGTGGTTCTTCGTGGCATCGTTCGGCTACGTTCGCTTCGCTGACTGGAAGGCGCAGCGGGCCCCGAGTCTCCTCGGCGCGATGAACCTGTATCGCCGCCGTTGGATGGAGCGCATCGTCACCCGTGAGAACCGGATCGTGGATTCCAGCCTGATCAGCATGCTCTCGAATGTCGCGACGTTTCTCGCCTCGACTACCGTGCTCATTCTCGGCGGTCTCGTCGCGCTGCTCGGAACGACCGAAAAGGCCGTCGACGTGATGGCCGAGCTGCCGTTCGCGGTCAAGGGGAGCCATCGTCTGTGGGAGATGAAGATTCTTCTGCTGATGGGCATCTTCGGCTTTGCATTCTTCAAGTTCACCTGGGCGCTGCGGCAGTTCAACATGCTGGCGATTCTCGTCGGGGCGGCGCCGTCCGCCGGCGGCGAGGCACGCGAGGAGGAGGAATTCGTCGCGCGCGCGACCGACGTTTCGGTCTACGCCGGCGAGAACTTCAATAACGGGTTGCGCACCTACTATTTCGGATTGGCAGCGCTCGCCTGGTTCCTGCACCCGCTGTTCTTCGCGTTCACCACGGCTTTGGTCGTGGTGATCCTCTACCTGCGCGAATTCCGCTCCCCCACCCTGGAGACGCTGGTCGGTATCCACGGCAAAGGCGACTGGGAGTGGCCGCCACCGCGCATCGTCCCGCCGCCGGGCTCGGAGAAGCGGCCATGACGGGCGCCGCAAACGCAGAGGTCGAATGGCTGGATCCTCGTGCCTACGGCAGCGGCGACGGTCCGCTGGTGGCGCTCGCCGCCGCGAGTGCGGCGGGCGAGCGCGGCGCCCTCGCGCGCTTGACGGCGCGTCTGCGCGAGCTCGCGGCGGCGAGCGATGACGAAGCCATCGCGGCTGCCCTCGCCGCAGCACCGAACGAGCGGGTACGGCGCATTCTGCTCGAGGCGGTGACGGCGGCGATCGACGACCCGGCACCCGCAGAGGCGGACGGCTTAATCGCGCGCGTGTTTGCGATTCCGGTCGTGTTCGTCGCGGGTGGCCGGCTGGGCGCGGTTCTGCCCGGGCTCGTCCCGAACGTGGCCGCGATCGGCACGCTGCTCCGCCAGCATGGCGCGCTCGGGCAAACGGAAAACTTCGAGCTCGCGGCGACGCTGGTGACGGCCGATGCGCTCGAGGCCCTGCGACCGAGCGTGCTCTATCGCTGGACCCGGAGCATCGGCGCGCCGGACGCCGGCGCGCGCGCGCTGCAGGGAACCGACATCCTCGTCGACGCTGTCGAAGAAGAGGCCCATCTGCGGTTTCTCGTCGGCGCCGGCGTCGCGCCGGCCCAGGGCCTGTCGTTCGTCGAATCCGGCTCCCGCATCGGCGCCTGGGGCATGTCCGTCGCGCGCGAGCTCGCTGCCCAGCTCGGGCAGGAGGGGCTCTCCCTGCTGCCGCTGCCGCGCCCGCCCAAATCGCTCGCGGTCGCCGCGCCCGCTGGCCGTTTCGCCCTCCAGGAGACGCGGCTCAACCTCTTCGTGAGCAGCGTTCTGCGGCGGCTGCGCGCCTCGGTGGGCGAACCGGTGGCCGTGCTCTCCGTCCATGCGGGTGGCGAAGTGAGAATCGGGTTGAGCTCGCCTTTCGAGGCGACCGTGTTGCATGGTTTCCGCTGGCATCTCGGCGCGTTCGACGATCTCGGCGAGGTGGCGCATTCGATACTCTCTCTGTTGCGCGACTGCCGCATCCTCGATGTGCGCGTCGTGCCCGGACTGCAGCCCGACCGCGACGCGGCCGGAGCGCCCCGGTTTCTGTCCATCCACGATCTCGGACCCTCGGGCGAGGTTCGGCATTGATCGAATCCGACCCGGGCGGGGTGACGGGAAGCGAGACCGACGATCCGCCGTGCGTGGACTGCGCCGAAGAGTCGGCGCTGCCGCACCTGGAGCTCGATCGAGAGCGGCCCTTACTCGCGGTGCTCGCGGGCATCCAGTTCACCCATATTGTCGACTTCATGATCATGATGCCGCTCGGGCCGCAGTTCATGCAGCTCTTCGGCATCGGGCCGGCGCAGTTCAGCCTGCTGGTGTCGTCTTACACCCTGAGCGCCGGCGTCGTCGGCCTCGTCTCAGCGCTCTTCATCGACCGGTACGATCGCCGCCATGCGCTGCTCGTCCTGTACGCGGGTTTCATCGCGGCCACGCTCGCGTGCGGGTTCGCGCCGGGTTATGCCTGGCTCCTGCTCGCACGCGCAGCCGCCGGGGCGTTTGGCGGGCTTCTCGGCGCGAGCACCTTTGCCATCGTGGGCGACGTGATCCCGGAGTCGCGCCGCGGGGCAGCTATGGGCACCGTGATGTCTGCCTTCTCGCTGGCGGCAGTGGGCGGTGTGCCGATCGGACTCGTCCTCGCGAACGCCTACGGCTGGCGCGCGCCGTTCCTCTTCCTCAGTGCCGTGAGCCTCGCGATCCTATTCTTCGCGGCCCGCCATGTCCCGCGCCTCCGCCACCACGTGCGTCACGCCCAGGGCCGGAGTGCCATCGCCCAGCTGGCGGAGGTGATCGGTCGTCGTAACCATCTGCGCGCGTTCGCGCTGGTGGCAATGCTCACCCTCGGCGCCTTCTCCGTGATCCCCTTCATCAGCCCGTACATGGTCGCGAACGTCGGGCTCACGCTCGCAGAGCTCCCGCTCATCTACTTGGTCGGCGGCCTGATGACGCTCTTCACGGCGCGCCTCATCGGCCGACTCGCGGACCGACACGGGAAGCGCCGCGTATTCGTCGTGACGGCGCTGCTCTCGCTCGTGCCCATCCTGCTCGTGACGCATTTGCCGGCGGTGCCGCTCGGCGCGGCGATCACGGTCACCACGCTCTTCATGGTGCTGGTCTCGGGCCGCTTCGTGCCGGCCATGGCGATGATCACCGCGAGCGTCGAGCCGCGCCTGCGGGGCAGCTTCATGAGCGTGCACGCCTCGGTGCAGCAGTTTGGTTCCGCGCTCGCGACACTGGGGGCCGGCCTCATCATCGGCAGTGACGCAGACGGGGCACTCACTCACTACGGCGTCGTCGGATTGTGCGCGACGGTCGCGACACTCGCCGCCGTGCCGATCGCTCGCACACTTCGCAGCGCGGGGCGGGCAGCCCCGGTCGCTTCCAACGTGACACGGGCATGACGGAAGACTGCCACCGCCAAGGTTGTTCGCCGCAGCAAAACGTGTTTCAATTTTCGCGGAACCGGCGATGCGTCCAGGAATCGGTGAACCATGCATTCGTCCGCGCGTGCTCCGATCGCAATGAAAAATCATAACGCCCAGACCCTCGATTCGCCCGAAGTCGACGAACCCGGCGTAGACCCCGCTCGGGGGTCAGTCGGAGACACGGGCGAGCCGCCGCTCGCGGCGACACCGAACGAAGCGCGCGATGGGAAGGTGCTCGCCGTGGAGCGCGGGCTGCTTCAACAGCTCCTCCATAAGCTTGCCGATCCACCGTTTCGCATCGTGCTCTGGGACGGCACCGAGATTCTGAGCGGTGACCGGGCGCCCATCGCCACGGTCTTCGTTCGCACCCGCAGCGCTTTCTACCGCATGTTGTGGGACCCGAACCTCAACTTCGGCGACGACTACGCGAGCGCGGAGATCGATGTCGAAGGCGACTTCGTCGGATTCCTCGCGACGTTGTACGCGGCCACCGTGGACGTGCCTTTCAGCGCCGCGGGACTGCGCATCTTTCCCGGGGAACGGCGTCCCCGCCGCAACACGCTGAAGGCCTCGCGGGAGCACATCCATCACCACTACGACATTGGCAACGCCTTCTATCGGCTGTGGCTCGACCGCGAGATGCAGTACACGTGCGGCTATTTTGCCGACCCGAGCGTGACCCTCGAGGCGGCGCAGGTGGCCAAGCTCGATCACGTCTGCCGCAAGGTTCGGCTCGGCCCGAACGACACGGTGGTCGAGGCGGGCTGCGGGTGGGGCGGCCTCGCCCTGCACATGGCACGGCGTTTCGGCGTGGCCAAGGTGCGCGCGTTCAACATTTCCGAGGAACAGGTGCGGTTCGCCCGCGAGCGCGCGGAGCGTGAGGGGCTCGCGAACCGGGTCGAGTATGTCCTCGATGATTACCGCAATATCGAAGGCCGCTACGACGCCTTCGTTTCGGTCGGGATGCTCGAGCACGTCGGCGTGGATAATTACCGGGAGCTGGGCGAGGTCATTCACCGATCACTCACGCCGGAGGGTCGCGGCCTCATTCACACCATCGGCCGCAACCGTCCCGGCAATATGCACCCGTGGATCGAGCGGCGCATTTTCCCCGGCGCGCATCCTCCCGCGTTGTCGGAGATGATGCAGATCTTCGAGACGCGTCGCCTGTCCGTGCTCGACGTCGAGAACCTGCGCCCGCATTACGCCATGACGCTACAGCACTGGCTCGACCGCTTCGAAGCATCGCGTGACGAGGTGCGGGCAATGTATGACGAACGTTTCGTGCGGATGTGGCGGCTGTATCTCGCGGGATCAAAGGCAGCATTCACCGGCGGCGAGTTGCAGCTCTTTCAGGTTTTGTTTGCGCGGCCGACCGTGAGCGATTGGCCGCTCACGCGCGCCTGGATGTACCGCGATGAATGACTCGGCGCCAGACATTTCGTGCGAGGTGCTGGTCATCGGTGGCGGCCCGGCCGGATCGACCTGCGCCTGGGCCCTGACGCGGGCCGGCGTCGACGTGATCGTGATGGACAAGCGCACCTTTCCGCGCGACAAGGTCTGCGCCGGATGGATCACGCCGGCGGTCGTGGAGTCGTTGCAACTCGACGTCGAGGACTACCGCCGCGGGCGCGTGTTTCAGCCCATCACCGGTTTTCGAACCGGACTCCTCGGTGGTCGTGAGGTCGAGACCGACTACCCGCAGCCGGTGAGCTACGGCATCCGGCGCTTCGAATTCGACGACTACCTGCTGCAGCGCTGCGGCGCGCGTCTCGAACTGGGCGAGACGCTGCGCACGATCGAGCACGCGGACCAAGGATGGATCGTGAACGGACGCATTCGCGCGCAGATGCTGGTCGGCGCGGGCGGTCATTTCTGTCCGGTGGCGCGGCACCTCGGCGCGGACCTGGGCGCGTCGGAGTCGATCATCGCGGCGCAGGAAGTGGAGTTCGCGATGACGCCGGAGCAGGCCCGAGCGTGCACCGCGCTCGGTGAGCGCCCGGAGCTTTACTTCTGCGCGGATCTGAAGGGTTACGGCTGGTGTTTCCGCAAGGGCCGCTATCTCAACATCGGTCTGGGCCGCGAGGACAGTCACCGACTCTCCGATCACCTGGCGGCGTTTCGCGCGTTCCTCGAGCGCCGCGGCACGATCGCCTTCGAGCTGCCAGCGCGCTTCAACGGGCACGCCTATCTGCTCTACGCTCACGCGCCGCGCGAGGTGGTGGGGGCCGGCGCACTCCTCGTCGGCGATGCGGCGGGGCTCGCGTACACGCGAAGCGGTGAGGGCATCCGTCCGGCGGTCGAGTCCGCGCTCATGGCAGCGGAGACGATCCTCGCCGCGGCGCGCGTGTATCGGCCGGAGCGCCTCGCGCCGTATCGCGAGCGGCTCACGGCGCGCTTCGGTCCGCGCCATGCGCGCCGGGTCCCGGACTACCTGCCGGATGGACTGAAGAGCGCGCTCGCCCGGGCGCTGATGGCGAGCGGATGGTTCACCCGCCGCGTGGTGCTGGACGACTGGTTTCTGCACGCGGGGGTTGCGCCGCTCGCGTTATCGGCCGACGTGGCACGGGGTTCGACGCGGATCGCCCCGGCCGCCGCCTGACTTTGCCTGAGGAAGGTCCGCAGTCTATTCCCGACAACCGTTCGCGACCCGCAGCGGCGCCGGATGCACACGGTCGGAAACCTCGGGGCTCGAGTGCGTCGACCGGTTGCGGCCTCCCTGCTTCGAGCGGTACATCGCCTTGTCCGCCTTGTCGAGCAGGAGCGAGAGATCGACGCCATCGTCGGGGTAGCTGGCGACGCCGAGGCTGGCGGTGGTCGGGACGAGGGTGTCCCGCACCCGTAGACCGGTCGCAGCGACGGAGCGACGGATGCGCTCGGACACCTCGCGCGCGCCCCGGGCACCGGTTTCGGGCAACAGCACCACGAACTCGTCGCCGCCGTAGCGCGCGAGCACGTCGGTCGACCGCAGCTGGGCCTTCACACCAGAGACGATCTGCTGCAGCAAGCGATTTCCGGCCTCGTGGCCGAACGTGTCGTTCACGTGCTTCAGGTTGTCGGAGTCGATCATGACGAGGCTCATCGGGCGCGAATAGCGGACTGCCTGATCGAACGCGCGATGCAGGATGATGTTGAACGCGCGCAGGTTATAGAGCCCCGTGAGCGGGTCGGTTTCGGAGAAGAGCCTGGCCTTGTTGAGAGCATAGTGGATGTCGGCCGACAGCATCGTGGTGATGTAGGCCACGAGCAGGACCGGCGACAGGTTCGCGGCGAGCTCGATCCCGTAGCTCAGGGAAAGGACGGGATGCCCATGGCCCACGGCCGCGAAAAAGACATAGCAGCCGGTCACCAGGGCCATCTCGGCCAGCGTCGCGAGCTTGCCGAGCGCCAGAGCGCTCGCGATGATGGGGAGCAGATAGAGACTGACGAGGGGGCTTTCGAGCCTGCCCGAGTACCAAACTACCCAGCTTATGAAGAGCGTCATCGCGAGGGTTTCGATCGCGAGCTTCCAGCGCGTTTCCCGCTTGCAGAAGTTGGCATAGCGAAACGACAGAATGAATGCAGCGAAGAAGCAGAGCGACATCATGATGGCAGTGCGGCCTTCTTCACCCAGGGGCCGGATGAACTGGAACGCAGCCACGACGATGAGAATGAGCCAGTCGATTTCCGCGATCGTGCGGGAGAAGCCGCGCAACTCCTCGTCGAAAGGAATCAGGCTGTCGTGTTTGAGGATGGTCATGGCGAAAGGGGGCGAACGACGGTATCGATCTTGGGTCGCCGTCGCCCGCCGCGCGGCAGCGGGTCGGGCGCTGGCCGGCAGGAGCCCGACCCGATGAAGTCGCGGCGGAGAACGGCTGGCGGACGCTTGAGCAACAAGCATGCCGAATGATTTCGCCGCTTCTGGCACCGTGCCGTGGCCGCGGAGTGGCTGGCCAAGGCGCACATGATCGGGCTCTTGCAGCGGTCACGGAGGCCCGCGTCACGCCCCAGCTTTTCGCCGGTGGCCACGCCCGACCTCGGGATGCGGCTTTTCACGAACGTGTGCGAGCGGGTTACCGCGAGTCACCCGCGCGTGGCGTGCGGCCCGCTTTGGCGCCGAGATGCAGGTGGCGCTCGTCAACGACGGACCGGTGACCTTCTGGCTGCAGGTGCGAGGCGAATCGTGATGCGCGCGGCGCGGCGAATCACGAATCTTGCTAGCGCGGGCTGCGGACCCCACACCGTACCCGCCGTGCCAAGATCCTGCTCCCACCGTGCGGTGCTGTTCACGGACATCTCCGGCAGCGCGCGCCTGTATCGCCGTCTCGGCGACGCTCCTGCCCAGCGCATCGTCGGCCAGGCCATAGAGCTACTGGCGAGCACGCTCCCGGAGCACGGGGGCCGCATGGTAAAGACCATCGGCGACTGCGTGCTGTGCGTGTTTTCCGAACCCGAAGGTGCGGTCCTGGCCGCGCGCCGGATGCAGCGGGTGTTGGGGGACTCCCACCCGGGCGGTGAACCAATCCGCATCCACACGGGCATCGACTTCGGTCCGGTGATCGAAGACGGCGGCGACGTCTTCGGCGATACGGTGAACGTGGCGGCGTACCTGGCAGCAGTTGCCACCACGGATCAGATCCTCGTCACGCAGAGGATGGCGGCAACGCTCTCCCCCGCGCTCAAAGTCGGCGTGCGGCCGCTCTTTAGCGCCCTTCTGAAGGGGAACTTCAACTCGACCGCCGTCTACCAGGTGCTTTGGCAGCCCGACGACGCGCTCACCACTCAGATCAATCCCAACGCCCGGCGCCTGCTGCCGTCCGATCTGGGCAGCCTGCGCGTGCTTCACGGCAGCCGCAGTCTGGTCGTGAATCGGCTTCACCCGGTGCTTGCGATCGGTCGCGGCGCAGGCAACGGGGTCGTGGTGCACGACCGTTACGTCTCCAATCGCCACGCGAGCATCTTTCTGCGCCACACGAACTTCTACCTCGAGGATCAGAGCAGCAACGGCACCTTCGTGCGCTTCGCAAACGGCGCCGATGTGCATGTGCTGCGGGAGGAACTCCTGCTCGAGGGTACCGGGCGAGTCAGCTTCGGCCGCAGCTTCGAGGAGACGTCGGCCGACGTCATCGAGTTCTCGCGCGATCGCCGTTCGATCTATCGCGTGTAGCCTGGCCCGGCTAAGTTCAGGGTGCGGCCGCCACCGCCTCGAGGCGTGCGGGACCCGCTCCCGCGGAGCGGAATTGCAGCCGCCGTTCGTGGAAGCGCTTGAGCGTGGGCCGATGTCCGATGCTGAAGAGAGTCGTCCCCGGTAGCCGCGCCCTGAGCAAGCGGTACATGCGCTCCTCGGTCGCCTCGTCGAGCGCCGCCGTGGCTTCGTCGAGGTAGAGCCAGGCGGGCTCGAGCAGCAGGGCGCGCGCGAACGCGAGCCGTTGCTGCTCTCCGGGAGAAAGCTGCAGCGCCCAGTGCTGATCGTCGTCGAGGCGGTCGGCGAGCGGCGCGAGATCGCACGCGACGAGCGCCTCCCGGATCGCCTCGTCGGTGAAGCGGCCGGCATCGGCGGGGAAGGTCACTGCGCTGCGCAGGCTGCCGATCGGAATGTACGGGCGCTGGGGCAGAAAGAGCGTGGCGGCTGCCGGGCGCCGTATGCGTCCTTGCGCGAAGGGCCAGATCCCCGCGATGGCGCGAAAGAGCGTGCTCTTGCCGCTGCCAGATGGTCCGGTGAGTAGCACGCTCTCGGCGGGGGCAAGCGTGAGGTTGCCGTTCTCCAGGAGCGGCTCGCCGTTGGGCAGCGCGAGATCCAAGTCCCGTATCTCGAGCGCGCTGGCGCTCGCGTCCTCGATGGTCACCTCGCCGTCTGCCTTCTGATCGATGGCACGCTGCATGGCGTGCTGGAAGGTGATGAGCCGCTCCGCCGACGCGCGCCATTCCGCGAACGTCGTGTACGCCTCGATGAACCACGACAGCGCGCCCTGCACCTGCGAGAACGCGCTTGCCGTCTGCATGAGACCGCCCAGGGGGATCGCTCCGGAGAAATAGCGCGGGGCGGCGACCACGTAAGGGAAGATGACCGCAACCTGGGAATAACCGGCGGTAAACCACGTGAGCCGCTTCTGCTGGATCATGATGCGAATCCAGTTCGCCACGACATCGGCGAAGCAGCGGCGGAATCCTCCGAGCTCCTGCTCTTCACCACTGTAGAGCGCGACGCCCTCCGCATTTTCCCGGAAGCGCACCAGCCCGAAGCGGAAATCGGCCTCGAACCGCTGCTGGCTGAAGTTGAGGCCGATCAGCGGCTTGCCGATGCGGTGCGTGAGCCACGTGCCGAGCGCGGCATAGGCGAGCGCGATCCAGACCATGTACCCGGGGATCTCGTAGGTGACACCGCCCAAGGCGAATTCGAGCACGCCCGACAGTCCCCACAGAATGCCGATGAAGGACACGAGCGTGACCAGTGCATTGATGAATCCCAGCGTGAGCGAGAGCGTCTGGGCGATGAAGAGCCTGAAATCCTCCGCGATGCGCTGGTCCGGGTTGTCGGTGCCGCGATCGGCGAGCTGCATGCGATAGTAGGTGCGCCCGGCGAGCCATTCCTCGAGATAGCGGTCCGTCAGCCAGCGCCGCCAGCGGATCTGCAACCACTGGTTCAGGTAAAGCTGGTAGACAGCCATCACGATAAAGGCGGCGGCGAGCCAGCCGAACCGGATCAGGAGCTCGAAGAAGGCGTCCTGCTTCTTGTCCTGCAGCGAGTTGAAAAACGCGTTCTGCCACTGATTGATCTCGACGTTGATCCAGACCATGCCGAGGGTGAGCGCGATGATCGCGGCGAGCAGCAGGCGCGCGGACGACCTTTCCTCCGAGAACCAGTAGGGGCGGACGAGGCGCCAGAGATCGCGCAGGAAGCGGCTGTTCTTCTCGCTCAGCATCGAGCTCTCCTCGGGCATTCGGATCGACCGCGCATTATGCCGACCCCGAGGGGGTGGACGCCGGAACGAAACCGGACGCCAACCGACTTTCCAGCGAGCGCGTCGCTACCCAGTGCAGTGTGCGGAAGGTCGCACGACTCGACCCGGGCCATCTCGACGAGCTCGAGCGAGAGACCGCCTCGCCCCGAAGGCTCGTCAGTGCAGGTGGCGTCGGCCCGGCGCGGCGGAATTGGGCCGGAAGGCGCGGTCGCGCTCGCCCTCGCTGCCGAGCTTGCGCTCCCACTCGCGGGCGAAAAGACCATCCATCACGGCCAGCACCTCGTCCACCGCGTCCTGCCCGAACTGGCGCGAGACCAGGTAACTTACGTCCTCGAACATGCGCTGGCGCTGTGCTTCGTGAATGGCTTCGGGCGTCGGACCGACGAAGATGATCTGGTTTTCCTCGTCGCCGTTCTCGTGGTAGAGGCTTACGTCCACCTCGCACGCCTGCTCGGTGAGCGGGCCGAGTCCGTGCAGGGCCTGTTCCAGCCGCTGCTGAAAGCTGCGGCCGATCTGACCCGTCCAGCAGATCTCGAGCGTCCGGTTCGTCTGGTCGAAACTGATGCCGGGCTCTTCGGGAATACTGCTTTTGGCCTCGTCCAGCGTATCCACGTCCATGTATTCGAGCCACGGCTGGATCGCCGCCTCGATCTGCGCGCGCGCCACGCCCTTGCAGAGCGTCAAATCGCCATGGACATGCACTTCGATGCGCATTCTCACTGCTCCTTGTCGGGATGGGATGGCAGGCGGAGTGCTGCCGCAAAACGGCTCACGATTCCGCCGTGCCGCCCCGGGTCGGTTCCGCCGAGCGGGCACCCGGCGGTTCTATCAAGGGATAATAGACATAGCCCCGCACCGGAACGCGGGATTCCTGCATCCGCTTGAGCTCGCCGAAGTCCACCTTCTTGTCCCACCAGATGGCGCGCGCTTCCCGTTGTGCCTCGGCGAGGTAAGGTTTCTTCTGAAACAGGTCCCGCATGAACTTGGTGAGGTCGGACTCGTACATGGCCAACGATGTTCGGGCAGTGTTTCCGGAAATTCGAATTCTAGCACTGCTCGGGTCGGCCCGCCCTTTGGCGCAGCGGATCGCCGGTATGTTATGCTGCGATGCATCCAAATCCAACGTCCATCCCTCCGCGGCCATGATCGTCTTCTGCCTCGTCTGCGATCACGAACACCGGTTCGAAGGCTGGTTTCAGTCCACCGAGGACTACGAGCGCCAGTGCGGCGCCGGGGCGATCCTCTGTCCCCTGTGCGGGAGCAAGCGGGTATCGCGGCTGCCATCGGCCCCGCATGTGCAGAGCGCCCGCACGCCCGCGCCGCCCGCCGGCGATCCCGCGCCCGAACAGCCGATCGAGCTGCGCAAGCTCCTGCGTATGCTGCAGAGCATTACCGAAGACGTGGGAGATCGGTTCCCCGACGAAGCGCGCAAGATTCACTATCGGGAGGCACCGTCGCGCAGCATCCGCGGGCGGGCGAGCCTGGAGGCCGTCGGGGAGCTCGAGGAGGAGGGCATCGATGTGTTGCCGATCCCCGATCTCTCCAAGCTTCACTGAGACCGCCTGACCGCGGTACGGGTCGGAGATCGTCCATGCACGTCCACGCGAACGGCATCGACGTTCACTGCGAGATCGAGGGTGAAGGTCCTTGGGTCGTACTGAGTCACGCGCTCGCCTGCCATGTTCGCATGTGGGACGATCAGGTGGCGGTGCTCCGCGATCGTTTCCGGGTGCTGCGCTTCGATACTCGGGGTCATGGCAGCAGCAGCGTTCCGCCCGCGCCGTACCGCTTCGATCAACTGGTGCAGGATCTCGACGGTCTCTTCGACGCGCTCGGCATCGAGCAGGCGCACTTGGTCGGTATCTCCCTCGGCGGCATGGTGGCGCAGGAATTTGCGCTCGAGTATCCCCGGCGCCTCGCGAGCCTGGTGTTGTGCGACACCACCAGCAAGTACCCGGACGGCACCGACAGGATCTGGCAGGATCGTATCGCGGCCGTGCAGGCAGAGGGCATGACCCCCCTGGTCGAGGCCACGCTCGAGCGGTGGTTCACACCGCCCTTCCGCGCTGCGCGGCCGGACGTCATGGCAAGGATCGGGGCGATGATCCGGAATACCCCCGCCGAGGGATACATCGGCTGCGGTGCGGCAGTGCCCACCATCGATACGACCGCGCGCCTCGGCGCGATCGCGTGTCCGACGCTCGTCATGGTCGGTGAGCACGATGCCGGGACGCCGCTCGCGATGGCAGAGACGATCCAGCGCGGCATTCCGGGCGCGGCGCTCGAAGTCATCGCATCGGCCTCGCACCTTTGCAATGTCGAGCAGCCCGAAGCGTTCAACGCCGTTCTGCTCGACTTTCTTTCGCGCGTAACGAGCCATCGCTAGGGTTGGCGCAGCAGGACGGCATGCGCAGCCTGCGCGCTCGCGTTCGGCACGACGTGCATCCGCTCTCGTCGCCCGGCCGTACCACTTGTCCGCCACGGTTTCGCCGCATGCGCCTTGAGGCACGGCGATTGCTGAGCTAGGCGGGGTGCTCGCGGGTGAGATCGCGGCAGCTGCCTCTAGCAGGCGGCGCCCGGATCCAGTCCGACGCGCCGTTGACGCCGCCGCCTCATCCCGGCACCCACCCGTTACGTGTTCGGTCATGGTCATCGTCTACAACAGCGAAAGTTTCTACGTCGTCGAGTACCCGTCGGAGCAGGGCTTCGAGGTCGTCGACAAACACGCGCGACGGGGTACCTACCTTACCGGTGACCTGGCGGAGCGCTTTCGCTGCAGCATGCAGAGCGTGATCGCAGTGAGCCCTTCCGAGGCGGACGTGGATGACTTCCTCGGCGAGCTCGAAGCGCTCATGACCCAGCGCGTGACGTTTCACTGATCGCTCGCCCCGCTGCGACCGTCGGCGGCCCCCTTCGTCTCTTCCTGCCCCGCCGTGCCGCCGGAGTCGTCCGGCGAGGCGCTTGACGCTTGCTTCCTGCCCTCGAACAATTGCGGCTGGCTCGAATTCTCGTCTCGAACGCATGAAGCTCGACATCCCGGTCGGCCTGCTTGGACTGATCCTCGTCGCCCTGATCTCGACCAGTGATTGCGCGATCGCGGTCGTACCCGTCGTGCCGAGCCGGGATGGCATGCCGACGCTCGCGCCGATGCTGGAGACCGTGACACCCGCGGTGGTGAACATCTCGGTGCTCTCCCGTTCGCCGGAGCGCGAGAACCCGCTCATGCAGGATCCTTTCTTCCGCCGCTTCTTCGACTTGCCGACGCGCCCGAAACCACAGCTCTCCGCGGGGTCCGGTGTCGTCGTGGACGCCGAGCGCGGTTTCGTGCTGACCAACCACCACGTGGTGAAGAACGCGGAGGAGATCGTCGTCACCCTGAAGGACCGGCGCGAGTTCAAGGCGCGGCTGGTGGGATCGGACGCGGGCACCGACATCGCCCTGTTGAAGATCGATGCGCCGAACCTGAAAGCCGTGAAGTTCGGCGATTCCGACCGGTTGAGCGTCGGCGACTACGTGGTGGCGATCGGCAATCCGTTCGGTCTCGGGCAGACGGTTACCTCCGGCATCGTGAGCGCGCTCGGCCGCAGCGGGCTCGACATCGAAGGCTACGAGGATTTTATCCAGACCGACGCGTCGATCAATCCCGGTAATTCCGGCGGCGCACTCGTCGACCTGAAGGGCGAGCTCGTCGGTATCAATACGGCGATCATCGGGCCCGGGGGCGGCAACGTCGGCATCGGCTTCGCGGTCCCGAGCAACATGGTACGGGCGGTGATGACGCAGCTCGCCAGGTTCGGCGAGGTGCGCCGCGGCGTCTTCGGCGTCAGCAGCCAGGATCTGACCCCAGAGATGGCCCGAGCACTTAGAGTCAACGCCGCGCAGGGGGCGGCCGTCGTCGATGTCGCCCCCGGCTCTGCTGCGGACAAGGCAGGGCTGAAGCCCGCCGACGTGGTGGTCGCCGTCAACGGCCGCCCGGTCAAAGGCTCGCTCGATTTGCGCAATCAATTGGGTCTCGTCCCCGTGGGGGAGGCGGCCGAGCTCACGGTGCAGCGGGAGGGTCGCGAGCGGACCGTGAGAGCCGTGCTCGAGCCGGTGAAGCCCCGAGGCGGTCGCGGGGAGTCCGTGCCGGAACTCGCGGGCGCTGCCGTCGTCGATATCGACAGCGGGGGGCGCAACGGCCCGCGCACCGGGGGCGTCGGCGTGGTGACGGTGGAATACGGGAGTGCCGCCTGGAACCATGGCCTGCGGCCCGGCGACGTGATCGTTGGCGTGAATCGCAGGAAGGTGGGCACGGTAAAGGAGTTCGTCTCCGCGCTGAAGGCGAGCGACAGATCGGCCACACTCAGCGTGGTGCGCGGTGACTTTCTGCTCACGTTGGCGCTCAGGCGGTGAGCACGTAATCATGCCACCGGCTCGCTGGAACCCGTCGATGTGCGCGGTGCTGCGATTCTTCTTCGTCGCGTTCGCGCTTGCGTTGTCGAGCCTCGCGTCATCGGTTCGTGCCGAAGCCCCAGTTGCCGGGACCAGTTATTTTCCTCCCCCCGGCCCGAGCAAGACGTGGGAGCGACGTCAGCCGGAGCAGGTGGGGCTCGATCCGGGTAAGCTCGAGGCGGCGGTCAAGTTTGCCCGCAAGAACGAGACACCCTGGCGCCGCGAACTCGCCGAGCAGCTCTTTCACGACAGCGTCCTGGAGCCTGCGGCGGCGGCTCCGCTCGGTCCTACCTTGGACCGCGGCGGCCCGAGCGGCGTCATCCTCCGCCACGGCTACGTGGTGGCGGAATGGGGCGATCCCGACCGGGTCGAGATGGCATTCAGCATCACGAAGAGTTATCTCTCTACGGTGGCGGGATTGGCGGTGGAGGCGGGTCTCATCATCGATCCGCGGGACCGCGTGGCCACGTATGTGCGCGAGAACTTCGAAAGCCGCCGCAATTTGCGCGTAACGTGGCAGCAGCTGCTGCAGCAAACGAGCGAGTGGCAGGGCGAGATGTGGAGCAAGCCGGATGCGGCGGATCGCCGCGCGGGTCGCGATCGCAGCCTGCAGGAGCCGGGGACGTTCTGGGAATACAACGACGTGCGCGTGAACGCGCTCGCCTTCGCGCTTACGCACGTGTGGAAGCGGTCATTGCCGGAGGTCCTGAAGGAATATGTCATGGATCCCATCGGGGCGTCCAATACGTGGCAATGGCACGGCTACCGCAATTCCTACTTGAACATCGAGGGTCGCAACCTCGTGTCGGTGAGCGGCGGCGGACACTGGGGCGGCGGCCTGTGGGCGAGTGCCTGGGACCACGCGCGCTATGGCCATCTTTTCCTGCGCCGGGGCGAGTGGGCCGGCAAGCGCCTCGTGTCCGAAGGCTGGGTGAGGCAAGCGCTCACGCCGGCGCCCTTGATGCCGAGTTATGGCTATCTGTGGTGGCTCAATACGGGTCGCCAACTCTACCCCGGGGCCTCGGCCGAGAGCTTCTTCGCCCAGGGTTCGGGCGGCAATGTGATCTGGATCGACCCGGCGAACGATCTGGTAGTCGTCGCACGGTGGTTGCGGCCCGACCGCTTCAATGACTTCTTCGCCGCGGTGACCGCGGCGGTCGATCGCAGCGGTGCGCGCGGGGCGCCTTGAAATGTCATGGGCGTGGTGGTCTGATAGGGGCTCGTGACTGGACACTGTAAGGGAGTCGGCATGGCCACGATGATCCCCGAAACACCGCCCGACTACGATCGGACCCGCGTAATCGAGCGTCCCGATGGTTTCTACTGGCAGGACAAGGATACCGACCGCACCTACGGTCCCTTCGCTTCGCTGTGGGAGGCCATGGAAGACATGAGATACACCACCGATCCCGAATCCGACCCCGAGGAGGCTCTCGACGTGGCGGATGCGGAAATCGGCATCGCGTTGACGGACGACGACGGATTCGGTGATGGGGAGGGCCCGATCGACTTCGATCGGCTTTGACCGTTGCTGTTGGGCGCCGCGCCCGGTCAGCGTGACGCCTTGAGCTGTGGATCGGCCGGCTTGCCCGAGAGGGCGATGAGCGCGCGTATCGGATTCGGTTTCGCCGCCAGCTCGACGTTGAGGCGTCCTGCCAGCTCTCCCGACGGCGCCATCTCGGTGTTCCCGCTCGCGCGAAGAATTCCCGAAGACAGGGCGAGCTGCCGATACTGGTAGCTCTTGCCGGAGACCTTGACCGTTCCCGAAAGCTCCGCGAACTGCGTCTTGCCGCCCCGCACCGGCGTGCCGGCAGCTGCCTGCTGGAGCGCGCGGGTGAGATCAACGTTTTCGAGCTCGCCGCGTTCGGCCTTGAATCCTGCATCCACGACGCCGACGGGTTCGGCGAACAAGCGGTCGAAAGACGCCGCCTGCGCTGAGTAGCGTCCGTTCGCCGCGAGCTGGCCGGTTGCGCGAAACTGGCTGGTGAACGCCTTCAGGGTCGTTGCCAGGTCGAGCTGGTGCGCGCTGAAGTCCCCCGCAAGCGTCCAGGGTCCGTTCCAGGCAACCGTCGCGTGACCGGTCGCAGTGCCGCCGTAGAGGCGAGCGGTCACGTCGCTCAGTGTGATATCCGTGCCCTGCAGGACCGCCTTGCCGGCGATCTCGTCGAATTCGATGCCCGGGCCGAGCGGCGACTTCCAGCCGCGAGCCGCAAAGTCGGCTTCGAGGCGCTCCGGTTTGTTCCGGAGCTCGACCGTGACCTTGCCGTCCTCGCTGCGCAGCACCGCCTTGGCGAACGCTCCGGCTGCGTCGAGACTGATGTCGCCCGAGAAAGGCGGCACCGCGATCGCACCGCCGGCGAGCTTCACGTCACGGAGAACCACCTGCGCGACCCGCAGCGGCTTGCCGCTTTGCGGCTTGACCCAGGCCGGGATGCGGCGCAGCACGCTCTCCTCTGCAGTCACCGCGTTGAGCTCGAGACTCGACAGAATCTTTCGTTCGGAAAAGAGCGACGAGAGCTCGGGGACGGCACGAACGGAAGCGATCTTCACGTCCTGTTCCTTGCCGACCACCACACCCTGGAGCTCGAAGTGCGGTGACGGGAAGAGGCCGGCGCGGACCGAGCCGATCTTCACCGGTTCGCCCACGGTACCGGACGCGAGCTGCTCCATGCCGGGGGCAAGACCGTTCCATGGCAGAACGTGGAGGAGCGCGATCGCCGCCACGACCGTCAGGGCGGCAGACACCGCGGCGGCCTTGCGCCATCGCGCCGGCTGTTTCGCGCCGCGCACCGTGTGCGTCGCCGCCACCTTGGCGGCTTCGCGCGCACGGGCCCTTTCTTCCACTGCCGCCCGCTTGCGCGCCTTCTCCTCTTCCTTCGCACGCTTTTTCTGCAGCTTCTCCTCGGTTTTCCGCTCTGCCTCCGCCTGTGCTCTGGCCGCCGCCTCCTCGCGGTCGCGGCGTTCGGCTTCCTCGCGCATACGCTGTTCTTGCTCCAAACGCGCCTGCCGCGCAGCCTCTTCGCGGAGGCGCTCTTCCTCTTCTTCCCGACGCCGGCGCGCGTCATCCTCCGCTCGCCTGCGCTCTTCCTCCTGCGCCATGCGCTCTGCCTCCTCGGCAGTCCTGCGCGCATTTTCCTCGGCCTCGCGTTCGAGACGCGCGGCCTCTGCGCGGGCTTCACGCTCCGCCTCGTCTTTCAGCTCGAGCTCGCGGGCGTGGCGCTCGGCCTCCAGCTTCAGCTTTTCTTCCTCTTCTGCTCGCAGTTCTCGTTCCCGCGCATCCAGAGCGTCGAGATCGATCTCGAAGAAGGGCGCGACATCGCCGGCTTGCTGCACCGGGTCGCCTTCGGCGCTGCGAGCGGCATGCGTCGCGGCGGCCGCATCGGACGTGTCGAGACTCGCGACCTCCGGTGCTTCGTGCGCGTCGAGCACTGCAGGTGACTCGACGCTGGAACTCTCCTGATCGGGGGTTTCACGCGCATCTTCCGCAGCATCGCAGCGTCCGGTTTCTGCGACTGCCTCCGCCTCCCGCCTTCGGCCTTCCGCCTCGCGCTCGGCATCCTCGCGCTCCTTCCGCGCGCGCGCCGAGGCTTCCTCCTCGGCACGACGTTCGGCGTCTTCGCGAGCCTTGCGCTCGGCCGCCAGCGTCGCCTCCAGATCCTCGCGCATCCTGCGCTCGGCGGCTTCGCGCGCTTTATGTGCGGCCTCCTCGCGGGCCCGCTGTCCGGCTTCCTCCACGGCGCGACGCTCGGTGTCTTCCCGCGCCTTGCGGTCGGCCTCTTCCTGCGCCCGGCGCTCCGCTTCCTCGCGCTGGCGCAGATCGTGTTCCTCTTCCGCCCGGCGCTCGGCTTCTTCGCGTGCCCGGCGCTCGGCGGCGAGTGTCGATTCGAATGCTTCGCGCGCGCGCCGCTCGGATTCCTCGTGCGCCAGGCGTTCTGCCTCCTCGCGCGATTGGCGCTCGGATTCCTCCTGTGCCTGGCGCTCGACTGCCTCCCGCACCCGCTGCTCGGCTTCCTCTTTCGCTCTCTGTTCGGCCGCGAGTTGCGCTTCCAGCTCCTCGCGCGCCTTCCGCTCTGCCGAGAGCTTCGCCTCCATCTCTGCACGTGCTTTCTGCTCTGCCTCCTCGCGCGCGCGGCGTTCGGCTTCTTCCCGTGCGCGGCGTTCTTCGGCGAGCCTCGCCTCCAGTTCTTCCTTGGCCTTGCGTTCCGTCTCTTCCCGCGCTCGACGCTCGCCTTCCTTGTGCTGTCTCACCTCCTCGGCGAGCCTCGCCTCCGTCTCCTCACGCGCCTTTCGCTCTGCCTCCTCGCGCGCTCTCTGTTCGGCCGCCGCGCGGGACGCCTGTTCGGCTTCGAGGCGTGCCTCGAGTGCCTCGCGCGCTTGCCGTTCCTCTTCGGCGCGGCGTTCTGCCTCGGTTCTCGCCTTTCTCTCGGCCTCCGCCTTCATATGTGCTTCGAGGCGTGCGCGCGCGTCGGCCTTCGACCGTGCCTCGGCCTCGGCTGCCATGCGTGCCCGCGCCTCGCTTTCGGCCCGTGCCTGCGCTTCGGCTCGCACGCGTGCTTCTTCATCGGCCCGTGCCTTGGCTTCTGCGGCGGCTTGCGCCTTCAGTGCTTCCTCGGCGATACGCCGCGCCTCGGACTCCGCGGCGGCGCGGGCCTGTGCCACTGCCGATGCGGTTTCCGGAGACGGTGTGGAGGGGTGAGGCAGCCGGAATCCGGGAGCGTGATCGGATCCCTCGTCAGTCTTCTCCTCGAGCGCGGTGCGGGTGATGGCGGAGAAATCGAGCTCATCGAGACCTTCGACGCTGACCGCCGGGAGTCGCCGCGGACGGCTGACCGGCGCGGGCGTGTCCTCGACCCCGGGGCCGGCAGCGAAAACCTTGATGAAGCCTTCCTCCTCGAGACGCGAGATCGCCTGGCAGAATTTCGTTTCCGCGAGCTTGGATTCGCGCAGGAGCCGATCGAGCGTCGACTTGCCGTCGACCAGCGCGAGTATGCTCAGGAGATTGCGCGGGAGTTTTGCAGCACGGGTCTTGACTTCGGTGATTCCCCGTGGCGTCTTGGTGAAGATGGCGTGAAGTTCCATGCCTGCGTCGCCTGGTTCGGTTTGGTCTTTCCGGATGGCCTCACCGCGAAAGGCGTCCCGGGATGCTTCGGTGCGTCCGGTGAGATTCGGTGTCGGGCGTTCCGGAACGCGCCGGATGCGGGTCTGTAGCGCGGCACGGGAGCGGAAGGGGCCCGCCATGTTTTCCCGCAGCGGAAAGGGGATCCAGCAAGTTTCCTGCCTTGCAGGCAAGGCAGGCGTAGCGTCAGAACGTCGAGCGGCCGGGAGCTACCGGACCGTGAGGACGATCTTCCCGACGTGGGCGCCGCTTTCCATGAGCGCGTGGCCGTCGGAAGCGCGGTCGAGGGGAAACACCGCGTGCACGACAGGGCGCATCTTGCCCGCCTCGATCAGCGGCCAGACCTTCTCGCGCAGGCTGCGGGCGATGTCTGCCTTGACCGCCGCGGAGCGTGCACGCAGGGTGGATCCAGTCAGCACGAGCCGGCGCATCATGATGTCGGCCAGGTTCACGGTGGCTTTGGCACCGCCCAGAAACGCGATCAGCACGAGGCGGCCGTCGCTGGCGAGCGCCTTCAACTCCCGCGGCACATAGTCGCCTCCGACCATGTCGAGGACAACGTCCACACCCCTGCCTGCGGTGGCTTTCTTCACCACCTCCACGAAGTCCCCGGTCCGGTAGTTGATGGCCGCCTCCGCCCCCAGCTCGCGACACGCGGCGCATTTCTCGTCGCTACCTGCCGTGGCGAAGACGCGGTTGCCGAAGGCATGCACCATCTGGATGGCGGTGACGCCGATGCCGCTGGTGCCCCCCTGGACGAGGAAGGTCTCACCGGGCTTGAGCGCGCCCCGGTCGAAGACGTTGGTCCAGACGGTGAAGCAGGTTTCCGGCAGGGATGCGGCCTGCACGAAATCCAGGCCTTGCGGTACCGGCAGGCACTGGCCGGCGGGCACCACGCAATACTCCGCGTAGCCGCCGCCATTCGCGAGCGCGCATACGGCATCCCCGATGCCCCAGCCGGTCACGCCGTCGGCCACCGCTGCTATGCGGCCGGCCACCTCGAGACCTGGCAGATCGGAGGCGTCCGCTGGCGGCGGGTAGACACCCTGGCGCTGGAGCACGTCGGGCCGATTGATGCCGGCTGCGAAAACCTCGATAAGGACTTCTCCGGGCGCCGGCCGGGGGGGCGCTCGACGGGTCGCCTGCAGGACTTCCGGACCGCCGGGGGCAGAGATTTCCACTGCGCGCATCGAGTCTGGGAGCGATGGAGTCATCGGACGGTCGCCTGCGAAGAAAGAATCGAGAAGCGGCCGATTGTACTCCGCGACGCGGGGCTCCTCGGCGACGGGGCTTCGCCATCAGGCTCGTCTGGTCACGCCGTGCACAAAGGACCACAATGGTCCACCCGAAGAAGCCGGCACGCCCGCCGTCCTCCGTGAATCCGGATCGTCCCATGCTCGTGCTCGCTCATCGAGGTTGCCGCGATCGCATTCCCGAGAGCACCCCGCAAGCGTTCGAGGCTGCCGCCGCGCTCGGTGTCGACAGCATCGAGGAGCGCTGATGGCCGGCTACATCCTCGCCCTAGACCAGGGCACGACCAGGTCTCGCGCGATCGTCTATGACGCCGCGGCCACCATGTGCGCCGTGGCGCACAAGGAGCTCACCCAGAAATATCCCCAGCCGGGCTGGGTGGAGCAGGATCCGCGCGAGATCTGGTCGTCGCAGGTGAGCGTGGCGGCCGAGGCCCTGAGTCGCGCCGGCGTGGCGGCCCACGAGATCGCGGCGATCGGCATCGCGAACCAGCGCGAGACCACGCTCGTCTGGAACCGCCGGACCGGCGAGCCGATCTGCAACGCCATCGTGTGGCAGGACCGTCGCACCGCGCCCTTCTGCGAGCGGCTGAAGAGGCAGGGGCTGGAGCCGCTCTTCGAAAGCCGCACCGGCCTTCTCATCGACCCGTATTTCTCCGGATCGAAAGTGCGCTGGATCCTGGACCAGGTGCCCGGCGCACGCGAGGGCGCCGAAAGCGGCGAGCTTGCGTTCGGGACCGTCGACAGCTGGCTCGTGTGGAAGCTTTCGGGGGGCAAGCGTCATGTCACGGACGCGAGCAATGCTTCGCGCACCCTCATGTTCAACATCCACGCCGGGGTGTGGGACGACAAGCTCCTCGGCATCCTCGGGGTGCCGCGGGTCATGCTGCCGGAGGTGGTCCCATCGAGCGGCGAGATCGTTCTGAGCGACCCCGACCTCTATGCCGCCCGCATCCCGATCGCGGGCATTGTTGGCGATCAGCAGGCTGCCCTCTTCGGACAATGCTGTCACCATCCCGGCATGGTGAAGAATACCTACGGCACCGGCTGCTTCCTGCTCATGCATACCGGAGACGTGCCGACCCATTCGAAGAGTCGGTTGCTCGCGACCGTGGCCTGGAAGATCGGCGACCACACCGAGTTCGCCAACGAGGGCAGCATCTTCATCGGCGGGGCAGTCGTGCAGTGGCTGCGCGACGGGCTCGGTCTCATTCGGTCGGCGGCGGAGGTCGAGCGGCTGGCGGCGAGCGTGCCGGACAGCGGCGGCGTGTACTTCGTCCCCGCCTTCACGGGCCTGGGGGCGCCGTATTGGGACCCGAACGCGCGCGGCGTCATCTGCGGACTCACGCGCGGCACGGCGGGCGGGCATCTCGCGCGCGCCGCCCTCGAGAGCATGGCGTTTCAGACCACGGATGTGCTGCGAGCGATGCAGGCCGATGCCGGCATAGCGGTGGGCGAGCTGCGGGTCGACGGCGGCGCCTCCGGTAACGATCTTCTCATGCAGTTCCAGGCGGACATGCTCGGCGTTCCCGTGGTGCGGCCTCACAACACCGAGACCACCGCGCTCGGCGCCGCGTTTCTGGCGGGTCTTGCCGTGGGCTACTGGAGCGACCGCGAACAGCTGGCAAGCCTCTGGGCGAAGGAGCGTCTGTTCGAACCGACGATGAGCCGTGACAAGGCCGTTGAGCGCCATGCGGGCTGGCGCGACGCCGTCGCGCGAGCGCGGAGCCAGGAGCGGGCGCCGGGGGGTGCGGCTTGAAGCGGGCAGGGCAAGCGGCTACAATGCGCGACTTTTCGGAAATCGCCGGAGCAGCATCATGGCACGAGTTTGTGACGTAACGGGCAAGCGCCCCCTCGGGGGGCACCATGTTTCGCACGCCAACAACAAGACGAAGCGCCGCTACCTGCCTAATCTGCAGTACCGTCGCTTCTGGGTGGAGAGCGAGAATCGGTGGGTGCGCCTGCGCGTGAGCCAGGCGGGTTTACGCACCATCGACAAGAAGGGCATCGATGTCGTGCTCGCCGAGCTGCGCGGGCAGGGCGTCAAGATCTGAGGAGACCGCGATGCGTGAAAAGATCAAGCTCGAATCCACGGCCGGCACCGGGCACTTCTACACCACGACCAAGAACAAGAAGACGACGCCTGAGAAGCTCGAATTCAAGAAGTACGATCCGAAGGCACGCAAGCACGTGGCCTACAAGGAGACCAAGCTCAAATAGTCGGTCTCCCACCCAGAAAAAAGCCCGCCATCGGCGGGCTTTTTGGTTCTTGCGCTTCGCGCTTCAGGCGTACCGCCGCAGTCGCATCGAGAATTCGCGCAGCGGGGCGATGCCGCTCGCTTCTGCGCGCTGACACCAGTCCTCGAGCTGCTTCACGAGCTGCTCGCGGGAGGCGCTGGAGCGTGCCCAGATCGCGGAGAGCTCGTCGCGCATCGCGAACACGGTCTTCAGCACACTGCTCTTCATCGTGAGCGCGTCGAGACAGCGGCGGTCTTCGGCCTTGATCTCGGTTTGACCCCGGGTCAGGAAGCGCTTCACCGCGGCCCAGTCCAGCTTCGAATTCTCGCGTAACTGCTTGAGCTCTTCGGCGCACAGTCGTTTAACGCTCTTCGCGTACTTCGCCATCACGTCGTAACGGTGATTGATCACGGCCTGCAGGGTCGCGAGATCGCATTCGGGCTTGGCGTCGGCCATGCGCAGCCGCGGTGCCAGGCGCTTCACGTCGGCGAGCCCGACCATTTCCATCAGCCGGATGTACAGCCAGCCGATGTCGAACTCGTACCACTTGTTCGAGAGCTTCGCCGAGCTGCCGTAGGCGTGATGGTTGTTGTGCAGCTCTTCCCCGCCGATCAGGATGCCCCAGGGCACGATGTTGCGCGAGGCGTCCTCGGTCTGGAAGTTGCGGTAGCCCCAGTAGTGCCCGATGCCGTTGATCACGCCGGCCGCGAGCAGCGGAATCCACATCATCTGGACTGCCCAGATCGTCATCCCGAGAAATCCGAAGAGGGCGAAGTTGATCATGAACATGAGCGTGACGCCGAGGCGCGTGTACTTCGAATAGACGTTGCGCTCGAGCCAGTCGTCGGGCGTGCCGTGGCCGTACTTGTCCAGAGTCTCCTGATTTTGCGCTTCCTCGCGGTACAGCTCGGCGCCCTCCCACAGCACCTTGCTGATGCCCTTCATCTGCGGGCTGTGAGGATCGTCTTCGGTTTCGCACTTGGCGTGGTGCTTACGATGGATGGCCGCCCACTCCTTGGTCACCATGCCGGTGGTCAACCACATCCAGAAACGGAAGAAATGGCTCACGACCGGATGAAGCTCGAGCGCCCGATGCGCCTGGTGCCGGTGCAGGAAAATCGTGACCCCCGCGATGGTGATGTGGGTGAGGACGAGCGTCACGACGACGTAACCCCACCACGGTAGGTCGTAAATACCTGAAAACATGAACGGTCCTTGTTTTGTAGGAGTTAACGGAGTGCCAGACAACCCATGAGTGTACAGGATCGGGGCCGGAAGGCAATCATTATGGTGCGTCGCACCATCACGCTAACCTACGGATTTTTCAGGATGCCTGGGAGCCTCGGCATCCTGTCTGAGCTGCACGTCCCGTTGCGGATACGGAATCGCGATACCCGCCGCTTTGAAGCCCCGCAGAATCGCCTCGTATAGCTCGGTACGCAGAAGCCCGGTGCCCTTCTCGGGATCGCCCACGAACACACCGAGTTCCAGGTCGACGCCGGACTCGCCGAGTCCCGTGATCGAGACGAACGGGCCGGGATGCGCCAGCACCCGCGGCTGCGCCTTGGCCGCCGCCAAGGCGATCTCGCGGGCCCCTGCCAGATCGCAGTCGAAGTGCACGCGCAAGGGCAGTGCGATGCGCACGCGGTGCTCCGTGAAGCTGTGGCTGATCACCGTGGACGAGATCAGCGTCTCGTTCGGCACGATCGACTCCGTGCCGTCGAGACTTCGCACCACCACGTAGCGGGCGGTCATCTTGGTGACCTCTCCCTGGCGGTTGTCGACGGTGATGAGATCTCCCATGCTCACCGACCGGTCGAGCAGGATGATGAACCCGCTCACGTAGTTGCTCGCGATCTTCTGCAGCCCGAAGCCGAGACCCACGCCGAGCGCGCCGCCGAATACCGAGAGTGCCGTGAGATCGATGCCGACGGTAGGCAGCGCGATCAGGAAGGCGAGTACGACGAGGCCCGCTTTCAGGGCTTTCGAGAGCACTACCCGCATGTTGATGTCCATCTCTGTTGCGCTCATCACGCGCTGCTCCAGCATGCGGCCCGCCCACAGGGCGAGGAGCAGCGTGACCGAGACCGCGAGGAGGGCGTTGATGATGGTGAGCAGGCTGATCGAATCGTTGCCGAGCGGAATGCGGATGTCGTCCAGGAACGCCAGCAGGTCGGGCAGGAGGCCGGCGATGTAGAGGGCGAGGCCGATCCACACCGTCCACGAGATGAGGCGCTCGAAGCGCTTCATGAGCCCGCTGTACGGAAACGCATGGCGCAGCGCGAACACGACGAAGCGCACGATCGCGAGCGCCCATAGCAGCGGCACCGCGAGGTCGAGCAGGTGAACCGAATGGAACCTGCGCAGGAGCACGCGCCCGAGGAGCACGACGACGAGCGCAGAGAGCGGGAAGAGCACGCGCTTGAGCCCGCCTGCGCCCAGCTTGAGGGCCGCGTGATCCGTGTGCACCTGAGGCGCGACGAAGCGACTCACCAGCCAGGCAACGACGAGCGCGAATGCGATGATGCCGAACTCCCAGAGCACGGAGACCTGCTGCAGGTCTGCCAGGACGTCTCGGATCAGCAGCGGCAGTGGGAACTCCGGCATGGTCGAGCAGCGAAGTCCGGTGAGCGAAAACGCGCAGAAGTGTAGCACGCGAGGACGCGGGCTTCGGTCGACCGAGCGCGGGAGCAACCCGGTCGCTCTACGGCATGCTTCGTTCCAGAACCGCGGCGAAAAATCCGTCGCAGCCGTGAGCTGCTGGCGTGAGTGCGAGGAACCGCCCGGTGTCGAGGGGAATGTTCGCCTGCGCGAGCACCTCAGCCGCCGGCCGGAGCTCGAAGTCCGACCGCGCGGCGAGAAAGCCCCGCACGATCGCCTCGTTCTCCTCCGCGAGCAGGCTGCAGGTGGCGTAGACGAGCCGTCCGCCGGGCCGCACGAGTCGTGCTGCGGCAGCGACGATCGCCGCCTGCTTCGCCTTCATCCCATCGATCGCGGCCGGTGTCTGACGCCACTTCAGGTCTGGATTGCGGCGCAGCGTGCCGAGCCCGCTGCACGGCGCGTCGACGAGTACGCGATCGGCCTTGCTGGCGAGGCGGAGGATGCGCTCGTCCTGTTCGCTCGCGATGAGCCGCGGCTCGACGTTGGAGAGCCCGGCGCGGGCCAAGCGCGGCTTCAGTTTCGCGAGCCGGCGCTCGGACGTGTCGAACGCGTAGAGCCGCCCGCGCGAATGCATGAGGTCGCCCAGCAGCAGCGTCTTGCCGCCGGCCCCCGCGCAAAAGTCGACCACCAAGTGACTGCGCTTCGGGGCGACCAAGAGCCCGATCACCTGGCTGCCTTCGTCCTGCACCTCTATCGCTCCCGATCGAAACAGCTCGTGCCGGTTGACGGCAGGGTTTCCCTGCAGACGAACGCCGAGCGGCGAGTAAGGTGTTGCCTGCGCCGCGATGCCGTCGCAGCCCAAGCGCGCCAGCACCTCCGCGCGCGTCGTCTTCATGAGATTGACACGCAGGTCGAGCGGTGCCGAGTCCTGCAGGCTGCCGGCGAGTGCGATCAGCGCAGGCTCGTCGCCCACTTGCGGCAGCAGCTGGTCGGTCAGCCAGTCGGGAAAATCGCAGCGCAGCGCGAGCGGCAGTTGGTCTACGGGTGTCGCACACGCCTCGCAGAGCCAGGCCGCTTCGGACTCGTCGATGAGGGGCGCGAGCTCCCGCCTGCTCACCCCGCGCAGCTTGGCCAGGCACGCGAGCACCATGCGCCGCGGGTGGCTGCTGCCCGCCAGATGCTCGAGCAGGCGCTTGCGCCGCAGGCAGGCGAACACGGTCTCGGCGATGAACGCCCGGTCGCGCGCGCCGAGCCCCGCGTGACTGCGGAAGAAGGCGCGCAGCACGGCATCGGCCGGCTGGCTGAACGGCAGCACCGCGGTCAGGGCGGTCACCGCCCACGCGAGCTGCGCCGCCTCGAGATCAGCCACGGACGAGCTGGATGGCGGTGACGAGCTGCTCCCCTGCGATGCTGCCCTTGCGGTCGGTAAAGCGCAGGCGCACCGGCAGATAGGCGAAGTCGACCGCGAGCCAGACCTCGATCCCTTCCTCGCCCGGCTTGCGCGACTGTCTTACGTACAAGGCGCGCAGGTCTCCCATCGGCGTTTCCACGACTTCCTGCGGTCCGACCTCGACTTCATAGGTGTCGAGCTTGCGGCCATTGGTGAGATTGATCTGCATCGGCCCCGGCTCGAGCCGCACCACCGAGAGCTGACAGATGAGCGACAGGAGATCGAGCGACGACGGCCGCAGGGGTACCTCGTGCACCCCGTCCGCACCGCTGAAGCGCGCGACAGCCGCGGCGCGGTCGAACTCGACGCGAAACTGCTTCTCGCCTTTTCGGCTGGCGCGGTCGATGCGGAAGAAGTCGGGCTCGAAGCCGGCTTCGGAAACCCGGCCCGCGCTCCCGGAGCTCATGCCGAACGGGTAGAAGAGGGCGGCGAGCCCTACCGTCTTGCCGCTCGTGGCGAGGCGATAGCGCCCGTCGGCGATGTCCCAGGTGAGCTCGCTGCGACCCACCAGGAATCGGTTCGAGCCGTAGTAGAGATCGAAGTGGATCGTGCCCTGCGGCGGCATCGGACGCTCTGCACGAAGCGGTGTGACCGTCGACGCTGCGACAGCCGCCTGCGGCACCGAAGGCGCGGCTTCGGCGGCGCCGGCACTTGGCGCTGTCGTTGCGGAACCCGCTTCGATCGGCTGCGCGAGACCCGGATCGTCGTTCAGTGTGGCTGCTGTTTCGTGCACGATTGGAGCGCGCGTCGGCGCGGATCGCTCGGCCCTGCGCGGTGGCGCTAGTTTCTGCACGGGCGCGGCGCGGGGTTCGGCCTGCGGGGGCGGCGGTGGGGGCGGCGGAGGCTCTTCCTTCGCCGCGATCAGGGTGGCCTCGAGCGGTGGCACGGGCTCAGGGGACGCGGGTGCGCGGATGCGGCTTGCGATCGCGAAATGCAGCGCGACCGAGATGGCGAGCGCGAACGCGAGCCGGCCCCGGGTGCCGAGAATCCCCGTCGAGCCAATCGCTGCGGCAGTCGTCATGTCCGATCGCGCCGACCGATTACGTTTCGAGCGCAGGCACGACGAGCGCGCCGGCACCGTTCGCCTCGCCGCGCACCGTGACCCGACCGTCCGCATCCACCGACACGCGTCCCTGGCAGAGCCAGCGCACGGCCTGCGGGAAGATGCGGTGCTCCTGTGCGAGGACGCGCGCCGCGAGCGCTGCCTCCGTATCGTCCGCGCGCACCGGCACCGCCGCCTGGATGAGGATGGGGCCATGGTCGAGCCGGGGCGTGACGAAGTGCACCGTGCAGCCATGCACCCTGACGCCTGCCGCGAGCACGCGTGCGTGCGTCTGCACGCCCGGAAACGCCGGCAGGAGCGAGGGATGAATATTGACGAGGCGGCCCGGGTAGCGATTCACGAACGCCTCGCCCAGGATGCGCATGAAGCCCGCGAGCAGTACGTAGTCCGGCGCGTATTCATCGATCACTTGGGCGAGCTTCGCATCGAAAGCGTCGCGGGTCGGGAACGCCCGGTGCTCGACCACGCGGGTCCGGATGTCGTGACTGGCCGCGATGGCGAGCCCCGCGGCATCGGCGCGGTTGCTCACGACGGCGGCGATGCGGGCGGGCAGCGACGCCTTCAGCAAGGCCTCCATATTGCTGCCGCGGCCGGAGATCAGGACGACGAGGGCTGGCATCGCGCGCTCAGACGATCACGATCTGCGGTTCGTCGCCGCGCCGCGCCCGGATGCATCCGATGCAAAACACCTGCTCGCCGTGCGCCGACAGCGCATCGATTGCCGCATCCGCATGCGCCGGGTCGACGACGATCACGAAGCCGATGCCGCAGTTGAAGGTCCGATACATTTCGGCCGGGGCGACGTTGCCGGATTCCCGCAGCCAGTGGAAGAGCGGCGGCAGCGTCCACGCGCGGGCGTCGATCTCGGCGACGAGCCGCTCGGGCAGGATACGTGGCACGTTTCCGGTGAGCCCCCCGCCCGTGATGTGCGCCATACCTTTCACGGGAATGCACTGCAAAAGCGCGAGCACCGGTTTCACGTAGATGCGCGTGGGCATTAGGATCGCGTCGGCGAAACGCCGTCCGTCGAAGGCGGCAGGGAGATCGCTCTGACAGCGCTCCATGATCTTGCGGATGAGGGAATAGCCGTTCGAATGAGCGCCGCTCGAAGCGAGGCCGAGCACCGTATCGCCGGCGGCGATGCCGCGCCCGTCGACGATCCGGCTCTTCTCCACCGCGCCGACGGCGAAGCCTGCGAGGTCGTATTCGCCGGCCGGATACATGCCCGGCATCTCGGCGGTCTCGCCGCCGATGAGCGCGCACCCCGCCTGCTCGCAGCCGGCGGCGATGCTCCGAATCACGGCTGCGGCGGTGTCCACGTCTAGCTTCCCGCACGCGAAGTAATCGAGGAAGAAGAGCGGCTCGGCGCCCTGCACGAGAATGTCGTTCACGCTCATCGCCACGAGGTCGATGCCGACGGTGTCGTGCCGTTGGAGCTCGAACGCGAGCTTGAGCTTGGTGCCGACACCGTCGGTGCCGGCGACCAGCACCGGTTCGCGATAATTCTTCGAGATCTCGAACAATGCGCCGAAGCCGCCGATGCCGGCCAGCACCTCGGGGCGCATCGTGCGCCGGGCGAAGGGCTTGATGCGCTCGACCAGCGCGTCGCCCGCATCGATGTCGACGCCAGCATCGCGATACGAAAGAGGGGTGTCGTGCTTCATGTTCGGCTCCGTCCCGAGCGCCTTTGGTGCGAGTGATTTACGGTAAGCTACGCGGCGTCGAGGTGCTCGGATTCTAGCGGAAACGGGCTGCGCCGGTTTCGCATCGACCTCGCGTCCCTCATGAAGCAGCTCGTTCTCGACCTTATACCCGACGCCGGTCCGACCCTCGACAATTTCGTCGCGGGTCCCAATGGCGAGGCCGTTCACGCATTGCGCGAGCTCGCCGCAGGCGCGCGACGGGAGGCTGTCGTCTACGTTTTCGGCGCGCCGGGCAGCGGGCGCACGCATCTGCTGCGGGCCGTGGTCGCGAGCTGTGCTGGCGCGACGTACGTCACAGGCGACAGCACGGATGCCGTGCCCGACCCATTGCCCGATCTCGTCGCCTGGGATGATGTGCATGCGCTCGACGACGCCGCACAGGCGCGCCTCTTCGCTCTGCAGATCCGGATGCGGGAGTCGGGCGGCGTGCTCCTTTGCGCAGGTGACGTTCCGCCGGCGCGGCTTGCCCTGCGCGCGGACGTGATCACGCGCCTCGCCGCGGGTCTCACGTATCCGCTGCACGTGCTGACGGACGAAGACAAGGCGGAGGCCGTATCGCGCCACGCCGAGCTCCGCGGGTTCCGACTTGGGCGCGACGTGATCGACTATCTCCTGCGTCGCCACGCGCGCGACCTGCCGGCGCTCATTCGCATGCTGGAGGCGCTCGACCGCTATTCGCTCGCGACGAAGCGACCCGTCACGGTGCCGCTCTTGCGGGAGCTGCTTGCGGAGACGCCGCGCTGACGCAGGAGTCGCCACCCGGGTACTCGCGCGACCGTTCGGCTCTTTTCGCGGTCGCGGAAACCTCCCTATGCCGCGAGCTTCGAGACCTTTGGTCGTGGTTGCTGCCGGGCGTGCCAGAGGTCGTGAGCGGTCTGCATCGCCAGCCACATCTCGGCGCTCGTGCTGAGCGCCTCGGCAAGTCGCAGCGCCATGTCGGCGCTGATGCCGGCGCGGCCGTTCAGAACGCTCGAGAGGGTCTGGCGCGACACGCCGAGATGGGTCGCGGCCTCGGTCACGCTCATGCCTTCGGGCAGGTACTCGCGCAGAACCTCGCCAGGATGAGCGGGGTTGTGCATGCGTGCCATCTTGCAGGTTCCTCAGTGATAGTCCAGGTAGTCCACCAGCTCAACGTCGTTTCCGGCAAACCGGAAAACCAGACGCCAGCTGCCATTCACGGTCAGGGACCAGAGCCCCCTTTCCCTCCCTTTCAATTCATGCAGCCGCCACGATGGCGCACTCAAGTCTCCCGGTACCGTGGCGTGATCAAGTGCGGTCAGCAAGAGCCTCAGTTTCGCCGCGTGCTGCGCCTGGATGCCCGTCTTCTTGCCGGTTTCGAAAAACAAGGCGAGGCCCTTGTGCCGGAAGGACGTGATCATGAAAGCCGAGCGTAAGGCGTAAGGCGACGCTTGTCAAAGCTCGGCACCTCGGTCGTTGCTCGTGGGCGGCGCCGCGCGCCGCGGCGGAAGCTGTTCGCGGAGGGTCAGCCATTCAGGTCAGGCTTTTCTCGCAGGTGAGGCGAGTCGTCAAACAACATCACCCTTCGGGTCAAGTAATGAGCGTCAGGTCTTCGTCAGGTCTTGCGTTTTGTCTGACGGGGTTTCTTGTCCCTCGGCCGGCGCTACGTGCAGTACGTGCGGGCGCAGCGGCACCCTTTGGGAAGGTCGCTATCGGGATAGCGAACTCGACGCACTCTTCCCTCTGCACCCGCCTTCACGCTGAGCGACCATTCAATGTGCGCGGTAGAATCTAGGCCGTTGGCACTTTTCCTGGTCAATGTAGGAGAACATCTTCAAGGCCATGCCTCTAGACGCGGCGGCCGTGCCCGCGATTAAGGCTGATATTAGAACTCGCCGCACACTGACGTTGGAAGTCGGGGGTGGTGAACCCGTGGCCAAGGTCCAGCCGATCCAAGGCGATGATTGGGCGCAGTACGCATCCTGGATTGGCAGGAGATTTAATCCCGGGAAGCGGCGGGTGCCGTAAGATCCGTTGGACCAGGGTCGATTTGGGAAGACGGGGCGGCGTGTGGGTCATCCACTTCAACCGTCTGGCAGACGGTGAGATCTGGTTACTCGTCATCTACGCGAAGAACGTGCGGGGCAACATGCCGGCACACATCCTCAAGTCTATTCGTGAGGCAATCGACAGTGACTAAAGCGTACTTCCACTCGCCCCAAGACCATGACCGGCAATGAGCTCGGTCAGAAGCTGCTGCAGTCGGTCCGGGAAATGAAGGCGGGCAAGGCAGCACGAGCGACGCGGATTGCCCCGAACGAAGTCGCCGCAGCGCGCCTGAAAACTGGCCTGTCGCAAGCCGAATTCGCAAAGGCGCTCCATATTTCCGCGCGCACCCTGCAGGAGTGGGAGCAGGGGAGACGCCAGCCGTCCGGCGCTGCCCAGGTGCTGATTCAGATCGCGTTCCGGCACCCCGAGGTGATTGCTGAACGATCCTCATGAGTAGGCGACATGATCTCTGCCGCTGTCTCGCCGCTGCCTGCCTGTCTGCCTCGCTGTTTGCCGCCGCCATCGGTTGGGCGGACCCGGGTGCGGAGGTCGTGGTGGACGTGGATTCGGCCAAGCGCCAGATGCGTGTCCTGCGCGGTGACAAGGTCCTCGCTGTGTTCAGCCCCGTTTCGGTGGGTCGTTGGGGGGTGACCGCGGAGAAGCGAGTCGGTGACGGCAAGACCCCACTCGGCCAGTATCGTGTCGCGTGGGTGAAGCCCGAGGGCCACTTCGGTCCCTTCATGGGTTTCGACTACCCCTCGCTCGCACGCGCCGAGAACGGCCTTGCCGCGGGCGAAATCAGCCACGCGGAGTTCGATGCCATTCGAACAGCGCATGCCGAAGGGCGCGTGCCGCCGCAGAACACCAAGCTCGGGGGCTACATCGGCATCCATGGTCTGGGTCGCGGGGATCCCGGAATCCACCGGGACCTCAACTGGACCAAGGGCTGCATCGCCGTGACCAACGAACAGATGAGCCAACTCGCGCGTTTGGTAGGAAAGGGCGCTCTCGTTAGAATACGCTAGTGCGGTGCGTCATTTTCCGCGCCTCGGCGACCAAGACGTGTTGCCAAGTCCTTCATTTACGGAGATAAACGAGTCATGAAAAAAATCTTTACCTCGCTGCTGCTTGTCGTGAGCCTTGCTCTGGCCGGCGGATGTGCCACCACGAAAGACCTCGAGGCCGTGCGTGCAATTGCCGACAAAGCCACCGCCGATGCTGTGGCCGCCAAGGCTGCCGCCGACAAAGCGGCTGCCGCAGCGGCGAAGGCGCAGTCCACGGCCGATGCCGCGAAGTCGTCGGCCGATTCCGCCGTGTCTTCGGCCGATGCCGCCAAGTCTGCAGCCGGGTCGGCTAATGCGTGCTGCCAGGACACGCAGACCAAGATCGACCGCATGTTCAAGAAGTCGATGTACAAGTAAAGCAGTCGGCACTGTTCACCTGGGCGACGCTGGCAAGGGTCGCCCAGTTCGCGTTCATCGCGACGAGCCCGCGGTGGAATCGGACCTCAGTTGCGGCTCTCGAGCAGCCTCGATCGCAGTGTCCAGGTGATCGGAACCGGCAGCCCGGATTTCTCGATGATCGCGAGCTTCACCGCGGCTTCGTCCAGCACGAGATCGGGCCGGGCCGCGAGCTTCGAGCTGATGGCGTCGAGTGTCTCGGCGATCTGGAGTGCAGACGGGCGCTCGTCCTCCTCCAGCGGCGGATGGACTTCGAGATAGAGCGCATCCGGTCCCCAGCCCAGCTTGATGGGCTGATTCATGAGCCGCACCGGCGTACCGACCGGGGCCCGCTGGAACAGCGTCTCGATGTGCTCGGGCAATAGCCGCATGCACCCGTGCGTGACCTGCATGCCGACACCGAATTCCTTGTCGGTGCCGTGGATCAGGTATCCCGGAATTCCCAGTCGCAACGCGTAGAGCCCGAGCGGATTGTCCGGCCCGGGCGGCACCACCTTCGGCAGTATGTCGCCCTCGGCCTCGTGTTCGGCACGGATCGAGGCCGGCGGGGTCCAGGAAGGATTTTTCTGCTTCGAGGTGACCTGAGTGAGGCCGAGCGGCGTCTTCCAGTCCATGCGACCGACCGAGATCGGGAAGGTGATGACTTCGCGCGGGTGGGTTTTCTTTGCCGGCTCCGGGAAGTAGTAGAGCCTGTATTCCGGCAGATTGATAACGATGCCCTTACGCGCGGCATCCGGCAGGAGTCTGCGCCCGGGGATGATGACTTCGCTGCCGGGCGGAGGCAGCCAGCGGTCCACACCCGGATTGGCATTCAGGATCTCCTCCTGGCCGATGCCTTGTTCGCGCGCGATGTCGAGCAGCGTCTGTTCGTCGCGCACCGTAACGGAACGGATACTGCCGACCAGGTCCAATCCCGGTTTGGGGAGCGCGTGCCGTTCTACCGGCGCGGGTTCGCCCTCGGCGGCCGGCAAGGCGCTGGCGCACAGCATGGCGCTCAACAGGACGACTGCGCGATGGAATTGGCGAGGGTTCATGCTGATCGTGGCCGCGAGGACAGGACGGCTCAGGTCTGGAGAAACGCCAGCAGGTCTTCGTTGAGCCGGTCTTTGTGCGTGTCGGTGATGCCGTGCGGCGCGCCGGGATACACGATCAGCTTGGCATTCCTGACGATCTTCGCCGTGGCGCGACCCGCGGCATCGATCGGAACCACTTGGTCGTCGTCGCCGTGAATGACGAGCGTGGGCACGTCGAACTTTTTCAGGTCCTCCGTGAAATCCGTCTCCGAAAATGCCTTGATGCACTCGTAGGTGTTCTTGTGGCCACCCATCATGCCCTGCAACCACCACGAGTCGATCATGCCTTGGGAAATCTTGGCGCCGGGACGGTTGAAGCCAAAGAACGGGCCGCTGGCGACATCCTTGAAGAACTGTGACCGATCGGCGAGAAAGGCTGCGCGAAAGCCGTCGAACACTTCCCGCGGCAGGCCACCCGGGTTGGCGTCGGTCTTGAGCATCAAGGGCGGAACGGCCGAGACCAGCACGGCCTTGGCGACGCGCTTCGTACCATGACGGCCGATGTAGCGCGCGACTTCGCCGCCACCCGTGGAGAAGCCGACCAGTACTGCCTTCTGCAAGTCCAGGTGCTCGATGAGCGCCGCCAGGTCGTCCGCGTAGGTGTCCATCTCGTTGCCATCCGAGGGCTGGCCGGAACGACCGTGGCCGCGGCGGTCGTGGGCAATGCAGCGGTAACCTTTGGACGCCAGGAAGAACATTTGCGCTTCCCAGCTATCGGCGGTGAGGGGCCAGCCGTGGCAGAAAACGAACGGGCGATCCCGAGCCCCATTCCTTGAAATAGATTTCGGTGCCGTCTTGGGTGGTGATCGTGCTCATGAGTCGATGCCTCCTTCTGGTCGTGCTCGCAACACACGGTTGCTTGCAGGCCTCATTTCTTGATTCGCAGTTCTCGTTGCTCCCTGATGAGCTGGATCGTGCTGACGCGCCAGCATAGTGGATGCGACAGTCGAAAGGAACTGCGCGCCGAGGTTTCACGAAAAGTCACGATAGAGTGAAGTGCACGGGCAACGTGCTCTCACCCCGCGACGGGCTGGACCTGAGCGCATCCCCGCAGCTTCGAACCCTACTGTTGCGGGCGACGATATCCGGTCCTGGTCATCAGCCATTGCACGAGTCCTGGAAAGACCGCGTGCTGCCAGTAGGTCAACTTCATCATGAACGGAATCACCACGAGCCGCTTGTTTCGTTCGACTCCTTCGACGATGGCCTCTGCAGCCTCCTCGGCAGTCACGTCGCGAACCAGCTTCCCCAGTCGCGGAACACGTTCGCGGCTCGCCGGGTTCCGCTCCCAGTAGGGCGTGGTCACGGTGCCACTCTCGTAGAGCGTGACGCGGATCCCGGTTCCGTGCAGATCGGCCCGAAGCGCTTCGGAGAAGCCGCGCACCGCCCACCGCGCTGCAAGGTAAGCAGTGGCGCCAGGCCACACGAAGCGTGACCCCACCGAGCTGACGAACACGAAGTGCCCACTGTTTCGAGTGAGCATCTCCGCCAGAAACGCACGCGTTACGTTGAACGCCGCGAAGTACGGGACGGCCATCATCTGTACGGCTTCGGCCGGCGTCGTCTCGTCGACGAACAGCCACCTTCCCGCGCCGGCGTTGTTGACGACGATGTCCGGCGTCGCCAGGTCTTCGGTGATTCGTCTGGCAACGGTTGCAACCATGTCGGCGTCGGTCACGATCGACCGCGTATGTCCAGGCGTGTGCGCCCGCGGAGCGGATCTCAGAGGCGACTCGATCCAGGGCCTCCTGACGCCGCGCCAGGAGCACGACGCGGCCGCCGGCTCGCGCCATTGCCTTCGCGGTCGCCGCCCCGATTCCGCTCGAGGCCCCGGTTACGAGAACCAAGCTTCCGGCGATGATCATCGCTCTCCCTCTTCATGCTATGTCGCTTGGTAGGGCGAACATGCAAAGCCTTGCGTGACTGCGCAGGGGAAGCCTGCGAAGGCGTTTTTTGCTCAGCCGTCGGCGGAGCGCAAAACACAAGACCTGACCCCGTTGCTGTTCGCGCAAGTGTGGACATGTAAATGGTATCGAAGCGGGTAAACAGGAGACACATCATGAGCCCGTGGGCTCGCCGAAGGAAAGCTCATTGCCACTAGGATCGACGATCCTGAAGCCCCTCATCCCGTAAGGACGGTCTGCGAGCGCCACTGCCACCTTGGCGCCGGCGGCGGTGATTTGATGGCAGTACGCGTCGACGCCCGCCATCTGAAAGTACACCTTTGAAATCGAGGACGTCCCCTCGGATGACTGGGACAGATTGACTTCGATTCGATCGCGGCAGACGCTAGCCAGGCGGGCGGGCTGTCCCCATTTCCATCCGACGTGAAACCCGAGAACGCGTTCGTAGTATTCGATCGCTTCGGCGAGATCATCGACCGAAAGAATCGGTACTGCTGCCTCTAACACCCCTGCCTTGATCTCGGACATAGCCGTTTCTTTTCAGCAAGACCTACGGCCCGGGACGTAACGTCATGCTCAGGGGCGGCAAAGAAGCAGAGCGAGGAACGAGCGCCGCTTTTTGTTGTCCCCTGGAGCTATTTGTTATGTGATTTTTCATCGGCTTGTCCTTCATCAGGTAGTTCAGCAACGCTTATCTCGGTACCTTTCATGCAATCTTCAATGAATGCTTCCTTAGTAAGTGGCCCTACGGCGCCTACTTTCTTTTGGGGATCAAAGAAGATTAGTCTCCAAACTACATCCTTACCAAAATCCAGATAAACTTTTGCCTTTGATTCACCCCAGTTATGTAGCAATCTTCCGTGGCCCCACCATCTCACTTGGTAAGCTAGCGGACTCCTCTGCAACGGCTCGCTTAGGCCCATATTGAAGTAGCTTTCGTCCAGCTCTCCTCTGGTCCCATCTACCACCCAAACCATTTGTTTGTAGAATCCCTCTCGGGATGCTCGTTCTTCTGGCTTGATTGCCGTGTGTTGGAACTCAATTACTAATCCAAAAGGATTCTTCACATCGGCAATATGTTGCTCTCCTGTAATAGCATCGACATGCGAGACCTCTTGCCAATCTTTCGGAAACTTATTTTTCCATTCCCGATGCCATTCTGTTTCTGACTCCCACCACGGGTCACAAGGTGGATTTCCTTTGTGTGACCAATGCCAAACTTTGACTCGCCCACACTTTGCAATCATTTCCGAGTGGCAGTGTGGACAAATACCCTTGGCTTTTGGCTGAGCCTCAACTTTTTCTCCATCTACAAATGCGTATTTCATCCGTGCTAGCTCAACTCCTTACACATAACGTGGATGTATACGTCCCAAACGACGCAATAAATTGCGTCACCATTCTTGCGATGCGACCGTTAGGCCCTGCAATCAGCCGGTTGGCTGACGATGCTGCGTACATTTTCAAGACATTCGCCAGTATAGGCGTCGCGCTCTGCCGCGACCATAGGTCAGGCGTCGACCATCTGCAGCCCGCCCGCTGCGACTCTCGCCGACCTTTTCGCCTGTGCGGTGAAGGTCGCGGTTCAGGCAGATCCGGCGCAAAGGGGGTCATCGGTCCGCTCGCTTCCGCGCGCCCTTTCCGCCGGCGGTGGCCCCGGAAATCGTGCCGTCCGTGCTCGGACTCAAGCCGTCGTACCGTCCGCCTTCCGGGGCCGCCAGAGTTGAGCCGGTCTACCGTTTTCGCCGGCCTCCGCCGGAGCACTGCCAACGTCCTTTTCTTGACACTCCGCTCGCTCCGCCGTACTTTCGCCCGGTTGAGGTAGTAAGGGCGTTCTCACAATCAATAAGTGGGCGGACGGCCCCCTGCGCAAGCGACGGGGCCGGATCGGACGGACTCAACCTGAACGCGGGGCGGGAATGAACGATCAGCAGATCAATTTCACGGAAGGCTTCACCATGCCCACCTACGAGCAGTGGGTGGCGGAAGTGGAGAAGGCGCTCAAGGGCGCGCCGTTCGACAAGCGGATGCTCACCAAGACGCACGAGGGCATCACCTTGCGGCCGATCTACACCCGCCAGGACTGGCCCGCGGCGGGTGATCCCTCCGGGTTTCCCGGCGCGATGCCATACACGCGCGGAGGAAGCGCCTCCGGCCAGCGCGTGGACGACTGGGACGCACGCGGCACCTACGCCTATCCCGATGCTGCGGCCTGCAACGACGTGATCCTGAAGGAACTCGCCCGCGGCGTGAAGTCGATCGAAGTCGTCTTCGATGCGGCGGGCAGGGCGGGGCTCGACGGCGATGCGCCGGGCGCTGCGGCGCTCGCTGGCGTCGACGGTCTCATGCTCTACACCGCGGACGATCTCGATCGGCTGCTCACCGGCGTCTATCTCGACCTCGCGCCGATTCACCTCGACGCGGGCGCCCAGTTCCTGCCGGCGGCGGCAATGCTCGCCTCGCTGTGGCAGCGCAGGCAGGTCAAGGGCGACGCGGCGAAGGGCGCCTTCGATGCCGATCCCCTGTCGACGCTCGCCGCGACTGGCAGCCTGCCGGTCTCGATCGATGCGGCGCTCGCGCAGATGGCGGACCTTGCGCGCTACACGGCCGCGCACTATCCGAGCGTCACCGCGGTCGGGGTCGATACCTCGGCCTACCACGACGCCGGCGCGACCGAGACCCAGGATCTCGCGGCGTCGATGTCGACTGCCGTGGCCTACCTGAAGGCGATGACCGCCGCCGGCCTCGACATCGACACGGCGTGCCGCCAGATTCTCTTCACCTTCTCGATTCCCTGCGATCAGTTCCTCGGCATCTGCAAGCTGCGCGCGGCGCGCACGATGTGGGCGCGGGTCGCGGAGTCGTGCGGCGCCTCCGAGCCGGCGCGGGCGATGAAGCTGCACGCGGTCACCGCGACGCGGATGATGAGCAAGCGCGATCCGTGGGTGAACATCCTGCGGACCACGGTCGGGTGTTTCGCCGCGGCGGTCGGGGGCGCGGATTCCATCACCGTGCGGCCGTTCGATGCGGCGCTGGGGCTGCCGGACGAGCTCGGCCGCCGCATCGCGCGGAACACCCACATCGTGCTCGCCGAGGAGTCGAATCTCGCCAAGGTGATCGATCCGGGCGGCGGGTCGTGGTATGTCGAAAGCCGTACCGACGAGCTCGCGAAGGCGGCCTGGACCGAGTTCCAGGCGATCGAGCAGGCGGGCGGCATGGTCGCGGTGCTGAAGGACGGCAGCTTCGCCAAGAAGATCGCGGCGTCCTACGCGCAGCGCGAAGGCGCGATCGCCAAGCGGCGCGATCCGGTCACCGGTGTGAGCGAGTTTCCGAACGTCCTCGAGACGCCGATCGCGCACCAGGCGCCCGATCTGCCGGCGCTGAAGCTCGCGGCCGGCGAGCGGTTGGCGGCGTATCGGCGCGATCACGCAGCGGCGAGCGGGGCGGTGCAGGCGCTAAAGAAAGCGGCACCGGGCGCGCTCACCGAGGCGACCGTCGCGGCGGTATCTGCCGGTGCGACGCTCGGCGAGATCGCGGCGGCACTGGGCGCTGGCGGCGAGCAGATCCAGGCGCTGCCCAAGCATCGCTACGGCGAGCGCTTCGAGGCGCTGCGCGATGCCTCCGATGCCTATCTCGAGAAGACGGGCGACCGGCCGAAGATCTTCCTCGCGAATCTCGGCACCGTCGCGCAGCACACGGGGCGCGCCACGTTCACCAAGAATTTCTTCGAGGCGGCGGGCATCCAGACGCTCGGCAACGCGGGCTTCGCCGACGCCGACGCCTGCGTCGACGCGTTCAAGCAAAGCGGTGCGCGGATCGCCATCCTCTGCTCCGCCGATGCCGTGTACGAGACGATGGCGGTGCCGGTAGCGCAGGCCCTGAAGGCGGCGGGATGCGAGTACCTGTTTCTCGCGGGCGCGCCGGGCGACAAGAAGGACACCTACTTGTCGGCGGGCATCGACGATTTCATCTTCATGGGAGGCGACGTGCTGCAAACCACGCGTGCCACCCTCGCGCGCTTGGGAGCGATCTGACATGGCTACGATCCCTGATTTCACGAAGGTCTCCCTGTCGGGCGGGGAGGCGCCACGGGGCGGCGATGGGCTTTCCGACTGGGCGAAACGCTTCGAACGCGAGACCGGCAAGTCGCCCGAGCACTTCCTCTGGGAAACGCCGGAACGGATCCCCGTGAAGCCGCTCTACAGCGCGGCGGACCTCGATGGACTCGACCACCTGGACACGATGCCGGGCGTTCCGCCGTACCTGCGCGGTCCTTATCCGGCGATGTACGTGACGCAGCCGTGGACGATCCGCCAGTACGCGGGCTTCTCCACCGCGAAGGACTCGAACGCGTTCTATCGCCGCAACCTGGCGGCCGGCCAGAAGGGGCTCTCGGTCGCCTTCGACCTCGCCACCCATCGCGGCTACGACAGCGACAACCCGCGCGTGGCCGGCGACGTCGGCATGGCCGGGGTCGCGATCGACTCGATCATGGACATGCGCGTGCTGTTCGACAGCATCCCGCTCGATCAGATGACGGTGTCGATGACCATGAACGGCGCGGTGCTGCCGATCCTGGCGCTCTACATCGTCGCCGCCGAAGAGCAGGGGGTGAAGCACGAGCAGCTCGCCGGGACCATCCAGAACGACATCCTCAAGGAGTTCATGGTCCGCAACACCTACATCTACCCGCCGTCGCCCTCGATCCGGATCATCTCCGACATCTTCGCGTTCACGTCGCAGAACATGCCGAAGTTCAACTCGATCTCGATCTCCGGCTACCACATGCAGGAGGCGGGCGCGACGGCGGACCTGGAGATGGCGTACACGCTGGCCGACGGGGTCGAATACGTGCGCTGCGGGCTCAAGACGGGGCTCACCATCGACCAGTTCGCGCCGCGGCTCTCGTTCTTCTGGGCGATCGGCATGAACTTCTACATGGAGATCGCGAAGATGCGGGCGGCGCGCCTGCTCTGGGCGAAGCTCATCAATCAGTTCGGGCCGAAGAACAAGAAGTCGCTCGCGCTGCGCACCCATTCGCAGACCTCGGGCTGGAGCCTGACGGCGCAGGACGTCTACAACAACGTCGTGCGCACCTGCATCGAGGCGATGGCGGCAACCCAGGGCCACACGCAGTCGCTGCACACCAATTCGTTCGACGAGGCGCTGGCGCTGCCGACCGACTTCTCGGCGCGGATCGCCCGCAACACGCAGCTCTTCCTGCAGCAGGAAAGCGGCACGACGCAGGTGATCGATCCGTGGGCGGGCTCCTACTACGTCGAGCGGCTGACCCGCGAGCTCGCCGAAAAGGCGTGGGGACACATCCAGGAGGTCGAGCAGTCGGGCGGCATGGCCAAGGCGATCGAGGCCGGCATTCCGAAGCTGCGCATCGAGGAAGCCGCGGCCCGCACCCAGGCGCGCATCGACTCCGGCCGGCAAACGGTGGTCGGCGTGAACAAGTTCCTGCTGGGCGAGAAGGAGGACGTGCCGGTCCTCAAGGTCGACAACAAGCAGGTTCGCGGGCAGCAGATTGCGCAGCTCGAGCAGTTGCGCCGCGAGCGCGACGAGAAGGTCGTCGCCGAGAAGCTGCACGCGCTGACCCAGGCCGCGGAGCGGGGCGAGGGCAACCTGCTCGCGCTCGCCATCGAGGCCGGCCGCGCGAAGTGCACGGTGGGCGAGATCAGCTCCGCGCTGGAGAAGATCTACGGTCGTCACAAGGCGGAGATCAAGGCGATCTCCGGTGTCTACAGCGGCGAGGTCGGGGAGAAATCGGACGTGGTGAAACTCGTGCACAAGATTATCGCGACCTTCGAAGCCAACGACGGACGCCGTCCGCGCATCCTCATCGCCAAGATGGGGCAGGACGGCCACGACCGCGGGCAAAAGGTGATCGCCTCGGCGTTCGCCGATCTGGGCTTCGACGTGGACATCGGACCGCTCTTCCAGACGCCGGCGGAAGTCGCGCGGCAGGCGGTCGAGAACGACGTGCACGTGGTGGGCGCGAGCTCGCTCGCGGCCGGTCACCTCACCCTCGTTCCGGAGCTGAAGAAGGAACTCGCGGCCCTTGGCCGTGACGACATCCTCATCGTCGTGGGCGGCGTCATTCCGCCGCAGGACTACGAGGCGCTGTATGCGGCGGGTGCCGAGGCCATCTATCCGCCGGGGACCGTGATCAGCCAGGCGGCGATTTCGCTGCTCGGCGCGCTGAGCAAACGCCTCGGCTATACGAGCGAAGCGGCCTGAGTCGCAGGCGACGGGCTGCCGTTCCACAGCCCGAGGAGCCGAGCCCGTGGAGCCGCTGCAGCTGAGCGCCGTGAGCGAAGAGCCGGCCGCAGCCACGATTCCGCCGGCGCCGACACCCGTGCTCGTGCGCAACCGCTTCGACGTGGACGAGCTGGCGGCGGGGGTGCTCGCCGGCAATCGCGCGATGTTGGGCCGCGCGATCACCCTCATCGAAAGCCGCAACCCCGCGCACCAGCGCCTCGGTGCCGAGCTGAGCCTCAAGCTCTTTCCGCACTCGGGCAAGGCGTTCCGCATCGGCATCACCGGTGTCCCCGGCGTCGGCAAGAGCACCTTCATCGAGGCATTCGGCTGCAATCTCATCCGTGACGGCCTCAAGGTTGCGGTGCTCGCGGTGGATCCCACGAGTCCGGTATCCGGCGGCAGCATTCTCGCGGACAAGACGCGGATGGAGCGGCTCAGCGTCGCGCCGAACGCCTTCATCCGCCCCTCGCCTTCGGGGGGAACGCTGGGCGGCGTGGCGCGCACCACGCGGCAGACTATCGTCGTGTGCGAGGCGGCGGGCTTCGACGTGATCCTGGTCGAAACGGTCGGCACTGGGCAGTCGGAAGTGGCGGTCGCCGACATGACCGACTTCTTCCTGGTGCTGATGCTGCCCGGCGCCGGCGACGAGTTGCAGGGCATCAAGAAGGGCGTGCTCGAGATCGCCGACATGATCGTCGTCAACAAGGCCGACCCCGATAACGAGATTCGCGCGAAGCAGGCGGTCATCCACTACCGCAACGCGCTCCACATCATGCAGTCACGCAGCGCCAACTGGCAGTCGCCGGTGCTGATGTGCAGCGCGCTGCGCAACGTCGGGCTCGACGACATCTGGGCGCGCCTCGTCGATTACCGCGAGAAGCTCACCGCGTCGGGTGAGTTTCAGGAAAAGCGACGCAATCAGCGCGTTCACTTCATGTGGAGCATGCTTCAGGATCGTCTGATGAGTGACCTGAAGGCGAACCCCGGGGTGATCGCTGCGCTGCCGCGCATTCAGTCCGACCTGCACGACGGACGCCTGACGGTGACGCTCGCGGTGGAAGAGATTCTGGCGCTGTCGCGAAAATAGTCGGCACCGTCGATTATCACGTCCCGATCACCCCGCCGTCGTCCTTCCGAATCACGATCGTCGCCGAGCGCGGGCGCCCGCCGTCCGGCCAGCTCGACACCGCATTCGGTTTGTCGGGGTCGCCGCGCTCGTCTGGCGGCCTCTCCAGGATGCTGGATGTTGACGAACATCGTGCGGCCGTCGGGCGTTTCCGTGATGCCGGTGATCTCGCAGCCGTTGGGCCCGGTCAGGAAGCGGCGCACCTCGCCGGTGGCGGGATCGGCGGCGAGCATCTGGTTGTTGCCGAGGTTCGCGTAGTCCCCCTGCTTCAGCGTCTTCGTCGTGACGTCGGTCTCGATCCACAGCACGCCGCGCGGGTCGACCCACAGGCCGTCCGGGACTGCCGAACGCGTCGCCTTTGATGTTGCCGCGCTTCGCCGGGTCGGCGTTCGCAGGGTCGCCGGCGAGCAGGAAGATGTCCCACTGCGAAGCTGGTCGCGGTCGGATCGCCGCCCGCCTCGCGCCAGCGGACGATGTGGCCGAACGTGTTCTCCTTGCGCGGATTGGCGGCATCCGGTGCCGCGGTTGCCGACATCGCCGCGTCGCGCATTGTTGGTGAGCGTGCAATAGACTTCCTTGCGGGCCGCGTGCACCGCGATCCACTCCGGCCGATCCATGGGCGTCGCGCCGACCCGGTCCGCCGCCGCGCGCGCTTGGCGCAGCACGTCTGCCTGCGAGGCGAATCCGTTCGCCGGCGGTGAGGCCGTTCTGACCCTGCACGAGCGGAAGCCACGTGCCCTTGCCGTCGTCCCCGAAGCGCGCGACGAAGAGCGTGCCATGGTCGAGCAGATCGCGGTTCGCCGCGCGGTCCTTCGGATTCCAGGGCTTCGCGCTCACGAACTTGTAGACGTACTCGAACGCTTCGTCGTCGCCCATGTAGTAGACGACGCGCCCGTCCGGCGCGATGGCGAGCGCCGCGCCCTCGTGCTTGAAGCGGCCGAGCGCCGTGCGCTTGACCGGCTTCGACGCGGGATCCCACGGGTCGATCTCGACCACCCAGCCGAAGCGGTTCGCCTCGTTCGGTTCCTTCTCGCAGTCGAAGCGCGCGTCGTGCTCGTGCCAGCGCAACCCCTGCCGCTTGGTGAGGCCGTAGCGGCCCATCTCCGGCGTGATCGTGCGGCCGCCGTTGAAGTAGAGATTGAAGTTCTCCTCGCACGCGAGGTAGGTGCCCCACGGCGTGATGCCGTGCGCGCAGTTGTTGAACGTGCCCAGCACTTCGCGACCCGCCGGGTCGGCCGATGTCTTCAGCGCGTCGTCGCCTGCGGCCGGGCCCGAGATCGCGATCGGCGTGAACGCGGTGATCCGCCGCGCGTAGCGGGACGGCGCGCACGACCCGCCACGCCGCCGTTCGCCTGCTCGATCTCGATCACCGACACGCCGTGCGCGGCCTGCGACTTGCGCACCTTCTCCGCGGTCCAGGTCTTCATGCCGTCGGCGTGCAGCAGTCCGTCGTCGGTATACTCGTGATTGACGACGAGGAGCCCGTGAGTCGAGCTGTTCGAACCCTGGGGCAGAGGAAAGAAATGCATCCCGTCGTGGTGCATGCCCGCCTGCAGCGCCTGCTCGTCCGCGCTGTTCGACGCATCGGTGCGGAATGCAGGCTGACCCTGCGGGCTGCCGATCGGATCGCCCCAGCGCCAGAGCACGGTGGCACGGTACCCCTCGGGCACGCGCACATCATCAGCGCCCGACACTGGAATCGGCTTGAAGCCGAGGAGGGCGCCGCTGTCGGCGGCGGGCGCCGCGAGCGCCGGTCGTAGCGCGCCGAAGGCAGTCAGGACGGCGGCGCCGAGGCCGGCTTGCAGCACCGCCCGGCGTGTGACCGGGCTCTCGTAATCATCCGCTTGCGCGTTGGGGTTGCTGAGCTCGTCATTGTCGAATGGATGCATGGGAAAGGAACACGAAATGAAAACCCGTATCTTAGCCAGCGTGGATGACAGGCACGAGACAGTAGAGGCCGCGAGGGGCACCGCTTGAAGATCGCCGTGCTCGGCGCCGGCGTGGTCGGCGTGACGACGGCGTGGTACCTGGCTGCAGCCGGTCACGATGTGGTCGTGCTCGACCGCGCGACGGGACCCGCCCTCGAGACCAGCTTCGCGAACGGCGGCCAGGTGTCCGTTTCGCAGACCGAACCGTGGGCGAATCCCGGCGCACCGGGACAGGTGCTGCGCTGGCTCGGCCGCGAGGATGCGCCGCTGCTCTTTCGGCTGCGCGCCGATCCGGCGCTCTTCGCGTGGGGCATGCGGTTTCTGCTCGAATGCCTGCCCGGCCGCACGCGTCGCAACACCCTCGATGCGCTCGCGCTCGGGCTCTATAGCCGCGACGCGCTGCGTGCGCTTCGCGCTGAGCTCGCGCTCGATTACGACCAGCAGACGCGCGGCATCCTGCAGCTCTACGAACACGAAGCCACCCTCGCCGAAGCAGCCCAGCGGGCACGCGAGCTCACCGCCCGCGGGTGCCGCGTCGACGTGCTCACGCGCGAGCAGTGCCTCGCCGCCGAACCGGCGCTCGTCCACGCGCAGGTGACGATCGCGGGCGGCACCTACGCGCCGGAGGACGAATCCGGAGACGCCTGCAAATTCACCGCAGCCCTGGCACATCATTGCCGCGAGCGCGGGGTCGAGTTCCGCTTCGGCTCGGAGGTCGCGGCACTGCGATGCGAAGCGGACGTTCTGCGGTCGGTAGTGGTCAAGGAGCGCTCCGGGCGGGCGGACGAGCTTACGGCCGATGCCTGCGTCGTAAGCCTTGGCAGCCACAGCACGCCGCTCCTGCGGAGCGCGGGCATCGCCATTCCAGTGTATCCGGTGAAGGGTTATTCGGTGACGATCCCGATCGAGGACCCGGCCGCCGCGCCGACCGCGAGCATCACCGACGAGGCGCACAAGATCGTCATCTCGCGCTTGGGCGAGCGGCTGCGCGCTGCGGGCACCGCGGAGATGGCGGGCTACGATACGTCGCTCAACCGGGTGCGCTGCGAGGCGATCCGCAACCGTGCGCGGTTGTGGTTCCCGCGCGCAAGCAGCTACGACCGGGTCGAGTACTGGACCGGCTTGAGGCCCGCGACGCCGGGCAACGTCCCGCTGATCGGCCGCACGCGCATCGCGAATCTGTTCGTCAACACCGGGCACGGCACACTGGGCTGGACGCTCGCCTGCGGCTCGGGGAAGGCGCTCGCGGAGATCGTCGCGGGACGCCGGCCGGGACTCGCCTTTCCGTTCCTGGAACCGAGGCGCGCGGCCTGAGCGCCTACCACCACACGCCGCCCACACCGACCCCGTAGTTCCACCCCCCATAGCGGCTCCGGCCGCTATGGGGGGTGGAACCGCCGTACCGGCCCCAGCCGACGCCCCAGGTCGGATAGACCCACGGATACGCGTAGCCGGGGCCGTAATAATATGTGCTGCGTGCGATCGCAATGGCATTCTGCTGCTGCATCACCGCCTGGTTGATCTGCTGGCCGACCTCGGCGTTCTGCTTCGCTGCCGCCTCCCATCGGGCCGCCGCTGCCACATCCTTGGGCACGCCCGACTGCCCGCTGCGGTAGATACCGGCAAGCACCTGCTGGGCGTCGAAGAGACCCTGACTCGCCGCCTGCTGAATCCACGCCAGACCACTCGCCGGGTCTCCGTGGCCTGCGAGCTGCAGAAGCCCGAGCTCGAGCGCGGCGTTCGGATGGTTCTGCCGCGCTGCCCGGTCGAGCCAGTACGCGGCCTGGTTGGGGTCGCGCGGCACCCCGCTGCCCTGCAGGTACTGCATGCCGACGATGTACTGAGCGCCTGGATCGCCGAGCTCTGCCGCGCGCAGTCGCCACTGCAGCGCGATGCCGGGGTTGGCGGCGACGCCGCGTCCGCTCGCATACATGTCTGCGAGCAGTTGCGCGGCACGCGCGTCACCGGCCTCGGCGGAGGCGGAGAAGCGCAGTGAGCGCCTTGACGTAGTCGCGGCTGCGCAGCGCCTGCAGACCGGTCTGAAACTCGGACGCGGCGAGCGCGGTGAGGGAAACCGACAACGCTGCGGCAAGCAGCAGGCGTTTCATGCAAGCTCCAGCGAGATCGACCAGACCTCAATTTGAATCGCGATGTCGCCGTCAGGGTTCCGCCAGCAAGGTGCTCCAGGTCGGCGGGCGTGTCGATGTCCGTCAGCACGCCAGGATCGTCGCAGTCGACGATGCGGAGACGATCGCCTGCCGCGTTCAAGAGGTCGCGACCCCCGCGATCGCCAGTCAGGGCTGCGAGGGCTTCACGATAGTCCGCGCCGAAGCAGACCGGGTGACCGCGCCGGCCCCGGTAACAAGGGGCCGCGAGCGGCGCACCGTTCGCTACGGCAGCGACGACGGTCCGCACGGTGGCTGGTTGCACGAAGGGCATGTCGGCGAGCGCCACGACCCAGCCGCTCCAGCCCGATGTCGCGGCCACGCCCCACGCGAGGCTCGTTCCCATGCCCTCGTCCGCGTGCGGGCAGACGACCACGTGCGCGCCGCAGTTTCGCAGCGCCGTGCCAAGCGTATCGGCGCCAGGCCGCACCACGGCGACCACGCGCGGCAGCGTTGCGACCAGGGTCGAGGCGGCCGCCACCGCCATCGGGGTACCGTCGGGCAGCGCGACGAGCATCTTGTCAGAGCCGAAGCGCCGTGCCGATCCGGCGGCGAGCAGGACGGCCCCGATCACGCCGCAGTACCCGCGCGCGTTACGCGCTGCGCAGGTCTTTCGGATCGATGGGCAGCCGGCGGATCGCGCTTGCCGGTCGCCGCGAAGATCGCGTTGGCGACGGCGGGCGCGATGGGCGGCGTGCCCGGGTTCGCCGACGCCGCCCATGGGTGCGCTGCTCTCCACCAGAAAGACCTCGATCCGCGGCATCGCCTGCATGCGCAGGATCGGGTAGTCGTGGAAGTTGCTCTGCTCGACGCGCCCGTCCTTGAACGTGATCCGACCGTAGAGGGCGGCCGAGAGCCCGAAGACGATGCCGGATTCCATCTGCGCGCGGACGGTGTCCGGGTTGACGATGGGGCCGCAGTCGACGGCGCACACCACGCGATGGACGGTGACCTCGCCCGCCGGCGTCACCGAGACTTCCGCCACCTGCGCGACGAGGCTGCCGAAGGATTCGTGCACGGCGATGCCCATCGCGTGCCCGGCCGGCAGCTTGCGGCCCCAGCCGGCGCGTTCCGCCGCGAGATCCATGACGCCGCGCACCCGCGGATGGTCGAGCAACAGCAGGCGGCGATACGCGACCGGATCCTGCTTCGTCGCCGCCGCGCATTCGTCGATGAAGCACTCCTTCACGAAGGCGGTGAAGCTGTGGCCCACGGAGCGCCACCAGAGCACCGGCACGCCGCCCGGCGCCATCTTGTATTCGACGAGGAAGTTGGGGATCTGGTAGTGCATGTCGGCCGAGCCCTCGACCTGCGTCATGTCGAGCTCGGCCTTGAGCAGCATCGGCTCGAACGGCGTGCCCTGGATGATGGACTGGCCGACGATGCGGTGCTGCCACGCGACCGGCAGGCCGTTGGCATCGAGCCCCGCGCGGATCACGTTGTAGGTGCGCGGCCGATAGTAGCCGCCGCGCATGTCGTCCTCGCGCGTCCAGACGACCTTGACCGGAACCCCCGCCGCCTTCGAGACCTTGACCGCTTCCTTCACGAAGTCGGACGGCGGGATTGGCGCGACGCCCGAAGCCGCCGCCCAGGAACATCGTGTGGATGACGACCTGCTCCGGCTTGACGCCCGCGATCTCGGCCGCGGCGAGCTGATCCGTGGTCTGCATCTGGGTGCCGACCCAGATCTCGACGCCGTCCGGCCGCACGTGCGCGAGGCAGTTGAGCGGTTCCATCGTCGGCGTGCGCGAGGTACGGCAATTCGTAGACGGCTTCGAGCTTCTTCTCGGCCGTGGCGAGCGCCGACGCGACATTGCCGCGCGCGGCCGCCACTGCCGCCGCCGATCCCTCGAGCCGCGCGAGCTCCTCGTACTGCTTGCCCTGGGTGACGGTGTCGAGTGTCGCGAGCGGTCCGTCGTCCCACGTGATCTCGAGCGCATCGCGTCCGAGCTTGGCCGGCCAGAAGCCGTCGGCGAGCACGGCGATGCCGGTGTCGATCTGCACCACCCGCTTCACCCCCGGGATCGCTTTCGCCTTGTCCGCGTTGAAGCGCGTGACGGTGCCGCCGAACACCGGCGGCCGCGCGATGACGGCGGTGAGCATGCCCGGCACCTTGGCGTCGATGCCGAACTTCGCCTGCCCCGTTACCTTGGCGCGGCCGTCGATGCGATGCACCGGGCGGCCGATCAGCGTGAAGTCCTTCGGGCTCTTGAGCTTTGGTTCCGTCGGCGCCGGGAGGGTTGCTGCCTTGGCCGCGAGCTGGCCGAACGAGAGCCTTCTCGCGGTCGCTTCGTGCAGCACATGGCCATTCTCGGCGCGGCAGCGTCGCCGGATCCACTTTCCACGTTTCGGCAGCCGCGGCGACGAGCATGGCCCGCGCCGTGGCGCCCGCCTTGCGCAGTTGCTCGAAAGACGTGTTGACGCTGGTGCTGCCGCCGGTGACCTGGATGCCGAACGCCGTGTGAAAGTAGGGCGGCGCGGCCGGCGCGGCCTCGACGCGGACCCGGCTCCAGTCGGCGTCCATTTCGTCGGCCGCGATCATCGGCAGCGCGGTGTACACGCCCTGACCCATCTCCGACTTGTTGCAGAGGATGGTGACCGTCTCGTCCGGCGCGACGCGGATGAATGCGTTGGGGACGAACGGGGCCGTCTGCTTCGACGCCGCGACCGCCTTGCGCACGCCCGTGGGCAGGTAGAACCCGATCACGAGCGCACCGCCGGAAGCGGCGGTCGCCTTGAGAAAGGCGCGGCGGTCGGGATTGCGCGACTCGTCCATCACGTCTCCCGGAAGCCGCCCGCGCGCTTGATGGCGGCGCGGATGCGCTGATAGGTTCCGCAGCGGCAGAGCACGCCGCTCATGGCTTCGTTGATCTGCGCGTCGGTGGGATTGGGCGTCTTCGCGAGCAGCGCCGCGGCGGTCATGATCTGCCCCGACTGGCAGTAGCCGCACTGCACGACGTCGAGCTCGAACCAAGCCTGCTGCACGGGATGCTCGCCCGATTTCGACAGCCCTTCGATGGTCAGTATGTTCCTGCCGGCGAGCGTCGAGATGGGCGTGACGCAGGCGCGCGTCGGCTCGCCGTCGACGTGGACCGTGCACGCGCCGCACTGCGCGATGCCGCAGCCGTACTTGGTGCCGGTGAGTCCGAGCGTGTCGCGCAGCACCCACAGGAGCGGCGTGTCCGGGCTCACGTCGAGCCGGTGTACGGTGCCGTTGACCGTGACCGAAATCATCTCAGGCAGTCCTCGTGCGAAGGTGGTGAATGAGGGGGATCATGGGGCAGAGATCGTACCGCCGTCCAACGAAGCATCGGCCGGCGAAGCGGATGTTGTCAATCCTTGCGCACTTCGCCCAAACGTGCCTCCGCCATGCGCGGCGGGCGGGCGATCGGCGGATTGCGGGCGAAGTAGCGCTTGATCCCGCTCACCACCGCATCCGCGATCTTCTCCTGGTAGGCCGCCGACTTGAGCCGCGCTTCCTCCTCCGGATTGGTGATGAAGGCGGTCTCGACCAGAATGGAGGGAATGTCGGGCGCTTTCAGCACCGCGAAGCCGGCCTGCTCCACTTCCGCCTTGTGCAGCGCATTGATCTCGCCCAGCTCGGACAGCACCGAGCGGCCGAGGCGCAGGCTGTCGTTGATGGTGGCGGTCTGCTGCAGATCGAGCAGCGTTCGCTTGAGGTAGTAGTCCGGCACGTCGATGTTGACGCCACCGACGAGATCGGCGTCGTTCTCGCGCTTCGCGAGCCAGCGCGCGGCGACCGACGTGGCGCCGCGGTCCGAAAGCGCGAATACCGACGAGCCGCGCGCGCGCGGCTCGATGAACGCGTCGGCGTGGATCGACACGAAGAGGTCCGCCTGTACCTTGCGCGCTTTTTCGACGCGCGTTTGCAGCGGAATGAAATAGTCGCCGTCGCGAATGAGAAGACCGCGCAGGCCGGGTTCGCCGTCGAGCTTCGCCTTCAGGCGGCGCGCGATGGCGAGCGTCACGTCCTTTTCATAGATGCCGCTGCGGCCCTTGGCGCCCGGATCCTCGCCGCCATGCCCTGCGTCGATGGCGACGATCAGCGTGCGCGCGGGTGCTCCCCGCGCTTTCCGCGGCGGCGCGGCGGCCTTCTCTCGCCGATCGCGCTCGTCGCGGACCGCGTCCTCGTGCGGCTTCAAGACCAAGCTCGGCACGGTGGGCACCGGCGCGGGCGCTGCTGACTTCTGCGCGGCCTCTTGTTCTCGCTCGCTCTTCGCCACCAGCGCCATCAGCGGATCGGGCGGCGTGAGCGGATACACGTCCACCACCAGACGGTAACCGTAGTCGCCGATCGGTTTGAGATGGAATACCTGCGGCTGTGCTTCGCCCTTGAGATCGAGCACGACGCGCAGCACGCCGGGTTTGAAACGGCCCACCCGCACCGCCTGGATGTTGGGATCGTCGCGCGCGATCTTCGCCCCGAGACCGTCGAGCTCGGGACCTGCAGCCACGTCCTCCAGGTCCAGCACGAGCCGGTCGGGGTTCTTGATCGTGGTCAGGCTGAGCCGGATCGGCGTCGGCGACTCGAGGGTGATGCGCGTGTACTCGGCGGCGGGCCACACGCGCGCGGACGTGACCCGTGTTTCCTGCGCGAGGGCAGTGAGGCTGGGGACGAGGCAGGCGGCGAGCAGGGCGGCGATGAGCCCGAAGCGGGCGAGCGCACCCAGGTTCGTCGATGAGGTGATCGCGCTCAGCCAGCGCGACGGGGAGGCCGAGCGTTGGCCATTGCTGCGCGGACGCGAGTCAGACACCGGGCACCTCGTGCGCTCTCGGCGTCGATCTCGAACGTGCGGCCGTGGGCGGCGAAGCCGAGGCGGATGCAGAGATCGGCCCGGGGCAGGCGCGCGCCGGCTTTCTCGGGCCATTCCACCGCGCACACGGCAGCCGCGTCGAAGTATTCCCTGAAGCCTGCGGCATCCCATTCACCGGGCGAGTTGAATCTATAAAAATCAAAATGATAAAAGTCTAAGCTAGAAAGCGGGTAAAGTTCAACCAGAGTATAGCTCGGACTCTTGACTTTTTCGCGGCAACCGAGTCCCACCAGACAGCCGCGCACCAGCGTGGTCTTGCCGGCGCCGAGGTCGCCATGCAGGTGGATCACGAGCCCAGGCTCGACGGCGCTGGCGATTGCAGCGCCGAGGGCGAGGGTTGCGGCTTCGTCGCCCAGGTGACCTGTAAGCGGCCCAGCGGAGCGGTTACCATCGGCGGTATGCATGGACAATCGGCTCTCGCAGGTTGGCATCCGGCGCAGCTCGCGCGGCAGATCAAGGCGTGGGGGCGCGAGCTCGGGTTTCAGCAGGTGGGAATCACCGGCACCGACCTGGGCGACGCGGAGGTGCGCCTCCTCGCGTGGCTGGATCGGGGCCGGCACGGCGCCATGGATTATATGGCACGACACGGTGCCCGCCGCGCGCGCCCGCACGAGCTCGTGCCGGGCACGGTACGCGTGATCTCGGTGCGCATGGATTACCTGCCTGGCAACGCCCGGGAGAGCTGGTCCGTGATCCACGATTGCGATCGCGCATTCGTCTCGCGCTACGCGCTCGGGCGCGATTACCACAAGGTCATGCGGCGCCGCCTGCAGCAGCTCGCCGAGCGGATCGCGGCCGAGGTCGGCCCCTTCGGGCACCGCGCCTTCACCGACAGCGGTCCGGTGCTCGAGGTCGAGATCGCGGCGCGCGCGGGGCTGGGCTGGCGCGGCAAGCATACGCTGCTGCTCTCCCGCGAGGCCGGCTCGTGGTTCTTCCTGGGCGAGCTCTTCACCGATCTGCCGCTGCCCGTCGACACGCGCGAGGACGATCACTGCGGCACCTGCACGCGCTGCCTCGACATCTGTCCGACCGGCGCCATCGTCGCGCCGTACGAGCTCGATGCGCGGCGCTGCATCTCGTATCTCACCATCGAGCATCCCGGCAGCATTCCGGAGCCGCTGCGGCCGCTGATCGGGAACCGCGTCTACGGCTGCGACGACTGCCAGCTCGTGTGTCCCTGGAACCGGTTCGCGCAGCCCACGGCAGAGCCGGACTTCGCGGTTCGCAACGGTCTGGACGCTGCCGCGCTGGTGGATCTTTTCGCGTGGAGCGAAAGCGAGTTCAACACGCGCCTCGAAGGCAGCGCCATTCGGCGCATCGGCTACGAGCGGTGGCTGCGCAACCTCGCGGTCGGTCTCGGCAACGCGGCGGCATCCCCCCGCGTCGTCTCGGCCTTGCGTGAGCGCGAGACGCATCCGTCGGCGCTGGTGCGCGAGCACGTCGCCTGGGCGCTCACCCGGCAGCTCGCTCGGGCGGGAGACACTCGACCGTGATTGCGCTCGACTGGCGCTTCCCCTACGCCTCCCGACGCGTGCCAGTGCTGGCCCGCAACGTCGTCGCGACCTCGCAGCCGCTCGCCGCCCAGGCGGGCTTGCGCATGATGCTGCGCGGGGGCAACGCGGTGGATGCCGCGATCGCGGCCGCGATCACCCTCACCGTGGTCGAACCGGTCTCGAACGGCGTCGGGTCGGATGCATTCGCCATCGTGTGGGACGGTGCGGCGCTCAATGGGCTGAACGCCTCGGGTCGCGCGCCGCAGGCCTGGACGCCGGCACGCTTTGCCGGACTGAGTGCGATGCCCGAGCGCGGCTGGGACACGGTCACCGTGCCGGGCGCCGTATCGGCATGGGTGGCGCTCTCGGCGCGCTTCGGGCGATTGCCGTTCGCGGCGCTGTTCGAGCCCGCCATCGACTATGCGCGCAACGGCTTTCCGGTCTCGCCCGTGGTCGCGGCCAAGTGGCGAAACCAGTTGCCCCTGCTCGCGGATCAGCCTGGCTTCGCCGCCGCCTTCATGCCGGGCGGCCGTGCGCCGGAGCCGGGCGAGCGCTTCGCCCTGCCCGCGCTCGCGGCAACGCTCGAATCGATCGCCGCGACGCGGGGCGAGGCGTTCTATCGGGGTCCGCTCGCGGCAGCGCTGGTCGCGCACGCGCAGGCTCACGGCGGGGCGATGAACCTGGCCGATCTCGACGCCCACGCGGTCGAGTGGGTCGCGCCGGTGGGCGTGGACTATCGCGGGTATACGCTGCACGAGCTTCCCCCCAACGGCCAGGGTCTGGCAGCGTTGATCGCGCTCGGCATCCTGGCGCACCGGGACGTGGCCGCGCACGAAGTCGATTCCGCGGCGAGCCTGCACCTGCAGATCGAAGCCATGAAGCTCGCGTTCGCGGATGTCTACCGCCACGTCGCGGACCCGCGGCGCGATGACGATCGAGGCGGCGTCGCTGCTCGACCCGGGCTATCTGGCGGAACGGGCCCGGCAGATCGATCCCGCTCGTGCGCAACGCCCTGCGGCAGGAATCCCGTCGCGCGGAGGCACCGTTTACCTGACCGCCGCCGATGCCGATGGGATGATGGTTTCCTACATCCAGTCGAACTACGCCGGCTTCGGTTCGGGCGTGGTCGTGCCGGGCACCGGTGTGAGCCTGCAGAACCGGGGCAGCGCCTTCACGCTCGAGCGCGGCCACCCGAACGAGGTCGGCCCCGGCAAGCGTCCGTTCCACACCATCATCCCCGCCTTCGTCACCCGCGGCGGCGCACCCGTGATGAGCTTCGGCGTGATGGGCGGCACCATGCAGCCGCAGGGGCATGTCCAGATCATGGTGCGCCTCGCCGATCACGGGCAGAATCCGCAGGCGGCGTGCGACGCGCCGCGCTGGCGGGTGCACGACGGTCTCGAGGTCGAGCTCGAACCGGGCGTCGACGCGGCAACCGTCGCTGGACTCATCCGGCTCGGGCATCGGGTGGTACGAACCGACCCGGCGAGCTACTTCGATTTCGGTGCGGGGCAATTCGTCTATCGGCTCGCGGACGGCTACCTGGCGGCCTCCGACCCGCGGCGCGACGGCCAGGCGGTCGGGATTCTGATGTCGAGACAGGGGGAGCCAGACGACATGACAATGGTGGTGAACTGCGTTGCCTATCGGGACGGAAAAAAGGATTCGCGATATCACCGTTGAGGAGATCAGCGACTTCATGGCAGCAACCGGACGCTTTCGTCTGGCTCGGATTGCACGAGCCGGATGAGCAGCTCATGCGCAAGGTGCAGGAGGAGTTCGGTCTGCACGACCTCGCGGTGGAGGACGCCTGGCGCGCGCACCAGCGGCCGAAGCTCGAGGTCTACGACGATACGCTCTTCGTCGTCCTGCGCACTGGGCGCATGGAGACAGGGGGAATTGCTCGTTCGGCGAGACCCACATCTTCGTCGCCCCGCGATACGTGGTCACGGTCCGCCACGGCGCTTCATCTGCCTACACCGAGGTGCGCACCCGCTGCGAGTGTGCCCCCGAGCTGCTGGCGAAGGGTCCGGGTTTCGTCCTCTATGCGGTGCTCGACTTCGTGATGGACCAGTACTTCCCGATCGTGGGGGATCTCGAGGACGAGCTCGAAGCGATCGAGGAGGGCATCTTCCGCTCGCGCACCGACCGCGACGCCGTCGAGAACGCCTATGAGCTCAAGTCGAAAATGATGGCGGTACGGCGGGCGGTGCTGCCGGTGGTGCAGATCTGCAACGATCTCCCGAACTCACCGCGTCGTTGATCGCCGAACGAGATCCGACCCTATTTCCGGGACGTTTCCGACCACGCCCACCGCATTCTCGAAGTGGTGGAGTCGGGTCGGGAGATGGTGAACACCGCGCTTACGGTCAATCTCACGCTGCTCTCCATGAAGCACAACGAGGTGATGAAGCGGCTCGCGGGCTGGGGTGCGATCATCGCGATCCCGACCATGATCGGCGGCATCTACGGGATGAACTTCGAGAAGATGCCGGAGCTCGAGTGGAGCTTCGGCTACCCCCTCGTGCTGGGGGTGATGGTTACCACGTGTGTGCTGGTGTATCGGAAGCTGAAGCGAGCGGGCTGGCTGTGACGAACTCCGGCACGCTCTGCCCTGACGCGCTGGCAGGGAGAAGGAGGAAGGGCAGGTGCTGCGCGCGGGGGACGCGTGATCGTGCTAGAGGAAGTAGATCGCCGGGAAGGTAGCGGCGGCGAGCACCAGAACGATCCACTCCAGGCTGTTCTTCGCGAGCCAGCCGGTGAAGTGCAGGATCAGGATGATGATCGCGACGACATAAAACGCGATGAGCGCCATGCTCTTGTTCCTCCGCTGCCTGTAAACTGCGAGCCAAATAAGCTAGTTTCGTGCCTCGGCCGGTCCGCCGCCGGGGCCGACCGTTTTCTTGGAGGAGGACGCGAACATGGCCTTTTCCCTTGCCTCGGCCGCCTTCGCCGCCGGAGGACCGATCCCCTATCGCTTCACCTGCGATGGCGAGGATGTCTCACCCCCGCTCGCGTGGACGGGGGCACCGCCCGGGACCCTCAGCTATGCGCTGGTGGTGGACGACCCCGACGCCCCGGACCCCCGAGCCCCGCGCATGACCTGGGTCCACTGGGTGCTCTACAACCTGCCGGCCGACTGCGCCGGCCTGCCCGAAGGCGTGCCGGCGGCCGATCTGCCGGCCGCGACGCGCCAGGGGCTGAACGACTGGAAGCGGCTGGGGTATGGGGGGCCGTGCCCACCCATTGGCGAGCACCGTTACTTCCACAAGCTCTATGCCCTCGACACGCTGCTGCCCGATCTCCACGATCCCGCCAAACCCGCCCTCGAGCGCGTCATGCGCGGCCACGTGCTGGCCGAAGCGGTGCTGATCGGCACCTACCGGCGGCAGGGTTAGGCATGCGCACGCCAAGCACTTGTCTCGCATCGACGTGCTCGGGGGCGCGGCGATGACCGGCGAGCGCTGGGATGCGATCGTCGTCGGTTCCGGCATCGGCGGCCTCGGCTGCGCGGCGGCGCTCGCCAAGTACAAGCACCGGGTGCTCGTGCTGGAGCAAAATCACGTCGCAGGCGGCCTCACCCACACCTTCACCCGGCAGGATTGGACCTGGGGCGTGGGCGTCCACTATCTCGGCGACATGGGGCAGGAGGACGAGAACGAAGGCCTGCTCGAGTGGCTCTCCGGCGGCACCATCCGCATGGCGTCGATGGGGCCGGTCTACGACACGATCCACTTTCCGGGGAGCTTCGTCACCCATTTCGTGCGCCCGGAAGAAGCCCTGAAGCGCGAGCTGAAGGAGAAGTTTCCCGCATCCCTGGGACAGATCGACAGCTGGTTCGATGCGCTGCACGCCGCCCAGAGCGCGGGTCATGCCGTGTTCGCGCTGCGCGCCATGCCGGAGCCGATTGCCACCTTCTACCGGCTGTGGCGGGGCGAGACCATCGATCGGTGGTGCGGCCGGACGACGCGCGCGGTGCTGGACGAACTGATCACCGATCCGCAGCTTGCGAGTGTGCTCGCTGCCCAGTGGGGCGACTACGGCAGCGTGCCGACACGCAGCTGCTTCGGCATCCATTCGGTGGTGGTGAGCAACTTTTTCAACGGCGGCTACTACCCGGTGGGCGGCGCCGGCGTGTTCGCCGAGAACCTGACGCGGGTGATCGAGGCGGCGGGCGGCGAGGTCCGGGTGGACACGCGGGTGACCGGACTCATCATGGAAGCGGATGCCGTCGTCGGGGTCGAGACCGAGGCCGGCGAGACGTTTCGATCGGAGCGGGTGGTCTCCGACATCGGCGCGCGCAACACGATCGCGAAGCTCTTGCCGGAATCGCACCGGGCCGCCGAGTGGGCGCGGGAGATCCTCGCGCTGTCGCCCACGGTGGCCCACGTCGCCCTCTATCTCGGCCTCGAGGGAGACATCGGCGCCATGGGCGCCAGCGCGTCGAATCACTGGTTCTACGAGACCTGGGACCTGGAGTCGTCCCTGTGGACGGACCCTCTCAAGCATCCGACTGCGCCGGTGCTCTACGTGTCTTTCCCGTCGCTCAAGGATCCGAGCCACGACCCTGGTCCGCGCAGGCTGCACACGGTCGAAGCCTACGCCTACACCGACTGGCGGGTCTTCGCGCGCTGGCAGGATTCGACCCCCGGTCATCGTCCTGCCGCTTACCGCAAGCTGAAAGCGCAGATCGAGAAGCACATGATCGCGCAGTTCGGCCGCTACTTCCCCGCGCTCGCGCCCCTTGATACGCTACAGCGAGGTGTCCACGCCGCTTTCGATGACCGCGATCACGGGCGCGTACGAGGGCGCGATGTACGGGATCGAGCCGACGCCGGCGCGGTTCCTCTGCAAGTGGCTGCACGCGAAGACGCCGCTCCGCGGCCTCTATCTCGCGGGGCAGGACGTGGGCACGCCCGGTGTGCAGGGGGCGATGATGGGCGGGATCCTGGCCGCCGCCGCGATCGAGCCGAAGCTCCTCTCGCGTCTCGGCTGAGGCGGCGATGGCGCGCATTCACGCGCCGAGCCGTTCGTCCAGGTCGACGATCCAGTGCTTCACGGGGACACCGGCGACGGTTGCGAGGTGGGTCTCGCAGCCCATGTTGGCGGTCAGGATCAGCTCCGGTCTCTCCACCTCGAGCGCCGCAATCTTGTTGCGCTTGAGCTGTTCGGAGAGCACCGGCTGGGTGATGGCATAGGTTCCCGCCGAACCGCAGCAGAGGTGCGCATCCGCGACCGCGGTGAGCTCATAGCCGAAGCCGCGCAGCAGATCTTCCGCGAGCCCGCGCAGCTTCTGCCAGTGCTGCAGCGTGCAGGGCGGGTGAAAGGCGACGCGGGGCATCTTCTTGCCCTGCCAGCAAGGGCGCGATGCGCGCGCGCTCGGCGGCGACGATCTCGGTCAGGTCGAAGGTCATGGCGCTCACGCGCTTCGCCTTGGCGGCGTAGGCCGGGTCGTCCTTGAGGTGGTGGCCGTATTCGCGCACGGTCGCGCCGCACCCGGTCGCGGTCATCGCGAAGCCCTCCACGCCCTGCTCCACGTGCGGCCACCAGGCGTCGATCACGCGCCGCATGTCGTCGAGGCCGTCGGCCTGGTAGTCGAGGTGGAACCGCAGCGCGCCGCAACAGCCCTTGGTTTCGATCGAGCGAAATGCCGAGACGATCGAGCACTCGCGCCGCGGCGGCGTTGGTGTCCGGTGTCAGCACCGGCTGCGCGCATCCCGCGAGCGCCACGAAGCGTCGCGCGTGTCGGGCTGTCGGCCATGCCCCCGCGGTCGGAATCGAAGCCGGAAGCTTTGCCCGCAATGCCTCGGGCAGCAACGGGCGCACGGCCATGCCCGCGCCGAGCGCGAGCCTGAAGCTCGCGGGGTGGCGGAAGAAAGTCGCCATGACCCAGCGCTTGAGCTTCTCCGTTCGTGGCCGGGCGACGCGTTCGGCCACGAGCTTGCGGCCGATGTCCACCAGATGACCGTATTTAACGCCCGATGGACAGGTGGTCTCGCAGGCATGGCAGGTCAGACAGCGGTCGAGGTGGTGCTGGGTCGTCGCCGTGACCGGCGCGCCTTCGAGCATCTGCTTCATGAGGTAGATGCGCCCGCGCGGCCCGTCGAGCTCGTCGCCCTGGATCTGATAGGTGGGGCAGGTCGCGTTACAGAATCCGCAGTGCACGCAGGCGCGCAGAATCGATTCCGCTTCGCGGCCGTCCGGCGTGCTCTTGATGAAATCGGCGAGATTGGTCTGCATCGATGCCGTGTAGGTCGAGCGCCGTGTTACGTCCGATCCGGGGTCTCAGGCGTCCGGGAACATCCTTCCCGGATTCAGAACGCCGTGCGGGTCGAACGCCCGCTTCAACCGCTGGTGGAGTGCGAGCAGCGGCGGGGACAATGGATGAAACACCGGACCGGCGCTGCCCCGCGCGCGGAACAAGGTCGCATGGCCCCCTGCGTTGGCGGCCGCGATGCGGACGACCTCGGCCGGCAGATCGGAGGCGAGCCAGCGCAGCGCACCGCCCCACTCGATGAGCTGTTCGCCCATGAGACCGAGGGGCGGGGTCGTCGACTTGACCGACAATCGCCACAACGGTTTTGGCCCCGCGAAAAAATCGAGCGCCTGCTCGCGCACCGCCGTCCAGTAAGCCGGGCCATCCTCCACGCGCTCACCGCCGAGCTTCGCGCGCGCAGATGCAAGCGCAGCGGCCGCCCCGGACAAGCGAAGGGTGAGGCGACCCGCGCGGTGACAGGTCGCCGACAACGGCAGCGGACTGCCTGCCCATCGATTCATCGCCTCGATCGCCTCCCGCTCGTCCATCTCGAAACGCAGCGTCACTTCCTCGGGCGGGCGCGGCAACACCTTGAACGACATCTCCAGGAGCAGGCCGAGGGTGCCGAGGGATCCGACCGCAAGCCGGGAAAGGTCGAACCCCGCCACGTTCTTCATGACCTGTCCGCCGAACGAGAGATCCGTGCCGCGGCCGTCGATCATGCGGATGCCGAGCACGAAATCGCGCACGGCGCCGGCATAGGCGCGGCGCGGCCCCGAGAGCCCGGTGGCAACGCAGCCGCCGACGGTGGCACCGGGCCCGAAACGCGGCGGCTCGAAGGCGAACATCTGTCCCCGTTCCGCGAGCGTGGTCTCGACCTCGGCCAGCGTCGTTCCGGCCCGGGCCGTGATCACGAGCTCGGTCGGCTCGTACTGGACGATACCGTGGTAGCCGGTCACGTCCATCGCGGCCGCCGCGCACGGTGGGCCGTAGAAAGCCTTGCTGCCGCTGCCGCGAAGGTACAGCGTGTCCCCGCGGCCGGATGCTGCACGAATGATCCGAGCGAACTCCTTTGCGAGGTCATCCATGCGTCGCGGCTGCCAGGGCAGCCCTCAGCGCAGCCCTCGACGAACGCACGGACCCCTTGCGGGGTCCGCAAGGGGCGGGGGCGGTGGAAGATCGCCCCCAGGCCGGATCACGCGTTCTTCTTGGTGACATCGGCGGCCGCCTGCTTGGCCGCATCCGCCGCTTTCCTGGTCGCGTCGACGGTCGCATCGGCCAGGTTCTCGGTGCCTTTCACGGCGCCCGCCGCCGCATTGGTACCCGCATCGACGGCGCTCGATGCGGCGCTTGCTGCCGCCGTCGCCGCTGTTTTGGCCGCTTCGGCCATCTTGCTGGCAGCGGCCTCGGCGGACTTGAGGGCGCTGCTGCCCATCTCGGAGGCGACGTGGGTGGCCTTGGTCGCGATCTCGCCCGCCGACTTGGCTGCCTCGGCCGAATGCAGCGCCAGGGTCTCGGCGGTCTTGACCGCGCTCGACACGGCGCTCGTTCCGGCATCGGCCGCCACGGCGGTCGCCTTGGTCACGGCTTCGCCCGCGGCGCGCGCGGTCTCGCCGGTCAGGCCCGCGACCTTCTCCGCCATCTTCGTCGCTTCCCCGATGGCGCTCGCGCCGGCTTCCGCCATCGCGCCGAAGGCCTTCTCGAGCGCACCCGTCATGCCCGCGAAGATCCCGCCCATGCCGAGCAGGCCGGCGAGGCTCGAGTCGATTCCGGCTTTCACGAAATCGCGCTGGCTCTCCAGCAGCGTCGTGAGGCCGGTCGTGTCGAGCTTGCCGGCCGCGACCTGATTCTTGAGAAAGCCGAAGAGCAGCGGTGCACCCATCGCGAACATCTTCTCGATCGCGCCCGCGCCGAGCCCGCTCGCCTTCGCGGCCGCGTCCGCCACGGCGCCGAAGTTGTCGCCGAAGAGACCCTTGACCATCTTCGTGCCGAGGGTCATGAGCTCGTCGGCGGCCGGTCCGCCGCTCATCATCTTCGTCATGTTGCCGACGATGTCGGTGCCGATGCTCGGACTCATGAGCGTGTTCATGAGACTGGACGCGCCGGCGGGCGTCGAGCCCTGCTGCACGACGGCACCGAGCAGCGACGGAAACACGCTGCCCATCGCGGCCTTGGTCATCGCTTCGGACGCACTGAGATACTGGCTCGACAGGCGCGTGAAATCGCCGCCGAAGGACTTCATCATCGATTCGAGGATGTTCGGGGTCATGCTTGTTGCCTCCTTTTTGATTGATGTGTACTGCGCTTGCGTGTGAAATGCGAGGGTGCTTCCGGCTGCGCTAGTGTGCGCTGCGACAGCGCTCAGAACCGCGGCAGGTCGGGGAATCGTTCCTGGCCGACGCGCACGTGCATGGCGCCGAATTCCGCGCACCGGTGCAGCGTCGGGACAGCCTTGCCCGGATTGAGCAGCGCGCGCTCGTCGAAGGCGTGCTTCACGGCATGGAACGTTGCGAGCTCGGCGGGGCGAAACTGCACGCACATCTGGTCGATCTTCTCCACACCGACGCCGTGCTCGCCGGTAATGGTACCGCCGGCGTCGATGCAGAGCTCGAGAATGCGCGCGCCGAAGGCCTCCGCCCGCTCGAGCTGGCCCGGAATGTTGGCGTCGAACATGATGAGCGGATGGAGGTTGCCGTCGCCCGCGTGGAAGACGTTGGCGCACGGCAGCCCGAACTCTTCCGAGAGGTCGGCGATGCCCTGCAGCACGCGCGCGAGATTCTTGCGCGGAATGGTGCCGTCCATGCAGTAGTAGTCCGGCTTGAGCCGCCCGACCGCCGGGAACGCCGCCTTGCGCCCGGACCAGAGCTGCAGGCGCTCGGCCTCGTCGCGCGAGATGCCGAGCGCGGTCGCGCCGGCCGCGCGCAGCACTTCGGCCACCTTCGCGATCTCGGCCGCCACTTCCTCCCGCGTACCATCGGCCTCGCACAGGAGGATCGCTGCCGCGTCGAGGGGATAGCCCGCGTGCACGAACTGCTCGACGGCGCGGGTGGCGAGCTGGTCCATCATCTCGAGGCCGGCCGGCACGATACCCGCCGCGATGATGCGGGCGACTGCGTCGCCGGCGCGGATGACATCGTCGAACGCGGCCATCACCACCGTCGCCTGCTCGGGTTTGGGCGTGAGCTTGACCGTGACTTCCGTGACGACGCCGAGCAGGCCTTCGGACCCGGTCATGAGGGCGAGCAGATCGTAGCCCGGCGCATCGAGCGCGTCCGCGCCGATCTCGAGGATGTCGCCCTCGATGGTCGCCACGCGCAGCTTCAGGATGTTGTGCACCGTGAGCCCGTACTTGAGGCAGTGCACGCCGCCCGAGTTCTCGGCGACGTTGCCGCCGATGGTGCAGGCGATCTGGCTCGACGGGTCGGGGGCATAGTAGAGGCCGTGCTGCGCCACCGCCTCGGAGATGGCGAGGTTGCGCACGCCCGGCTGCACGCGGGCGGTGCGCGCGAGCGGGTCGATGGCGAGGATATGCCTGAGCTTCGCGAGCGAGAGCAGCACGCCCTCAGCGAGCGGCAGCGCGCCGCCGGACAAGCCGGTGCCCGCACCGCGCGCGACCACCGGCACGCCGGCCTCGAAGCAGATGCTGAGCACCTTCGCCACCTCCTGCTCGGTGGCAGGCAGCACGGCAATCATCGGCAGTCGCCGGTACGCCGACAGGCCATCGCATTCGTACGGCCGCAGCGCCTCCTCTTCCGCCAGCACCGCGCTCGTGGGCAGGAAGTTGCGAAAGAGGCGGACGAGCCGCTCCTTGTCGACGAGCGCGGTGGTGACGGGCGCGCCCATCTCAGCGCCCTTCGCGCACCAGGGTGAACGCCGCGGTCGAGGGTCGGCGGGGAGCGGAGTCGGTGAGCGGCACTGGGGTCATTGATCGCGGCTCTCGAAGACGCACAGCTTATCGCCTTGGCGTGCGTTTGACGAGCATCGGCGGGCGTGCCGGGGCGTTGGTGGCGGTCGCTTGCGCGCGTGCACCGAGGTTGCGGGGCAGCACGCTCCCGAGCGCGCCCTACGTGGCCTCGGGGTGAGGCGATGCGGACGGTTTCCAGCCGCTGAACTAGAATAGGTGGGAGTTTCCCGGCTGCACCTTGCGACCGGACCACCGCCCATTCCATTCCGAACGGAGGCCACGACATGTCCCAGTCCACCGCTGCCGCTGCCGACGCGGCCCCGTCCGCGCAGACCTCGACCGAGTTGCTGTTCCAGCCCTGGAAGGTGGGGCCGTACACGCTGCCGCATCGGATCGTGATGGCGCCGCTCACGCGCTCGCGCGCCCACCAGCCGGGCAACGTGCCCTCCGCGCTCAACGCCTGCTACTACGCGCAGCGGGCATCGGCTGCACTCATCGTGAGCGAGGCGACCCAGGTCTCGATGCAGGGGCAGGGGTATGCCTGGACGCCGGGCATTCACAGCCGCGAGCAGATCGAGGGCTGGCGCACGGTGACGGAGGCGGTGCACGAGGCGGGCGGCCTCATCTTCCTGCAGCTCTGGCATGTCGGTCGCATTTCCCATCCCGCCCTGCAGCCCGACGGCATGCTCCCGGTCGCGCCGTCGGCGATACGGCCCGCGGGCGAGGCCTTCATCGAGAACGCGCGCGGCGAAGGCACGCTGGTGCCGTTCGTGACGCCGCGGGCGCTGCAAATCGAAGAGATTCCCTACATCGTTCGCCAGTACGCGCTCGGTGCGCGCCACGCGCGCAACGCCGGCTTCGACGGGGTGGAGATCCACGGCGCCAACGGCTATCTGCTCGACCAGTTCATCAATTCCGGCACCAACCACCGGACCGACAACTACGGCGGCTCGGTCGAGAACCGGGCACGGTTGCTCCTCGAGGTGGTGGAAGCGGCGTCTGAAGTCTGGGGCGCCGATCGCGTGGGGGTGCGGCTGTCCCCGCTCGGAACCTTCAACGACATCCACGACGACGACCCGGAAGCGACGTTCGGCGACGTCGCCAGCCGGTTGAACGAGTTCCGGCTCGCTTACCTGCACGTCGTCAACCCGGACGCCGCCGGACTCGATCGGGGCGAGGAACCCAATGCCGCCGCCATGCGCATGCTGGCGCTGATGCGCGAGAAATACCACGGCACGCTGATGCTGGCCGGCGGCTTTGGCGGTGACACGGCCGAGGCGTGGCTGAAGGACGGGCGCGCGGATCTGATCGCCTTCGGCCGCAAGTTCATCGCGAATCCGGATCTGCCCGAGCGGCTGCACGCGGGGGCGCCGCTGCACGCAGACGATCCGTCCACCTATTACGGAGGCGGCGCCAAGGGCTACACCGACTATCCGACCCTGGCCCAGGAGCGCGGCGAGCAGCCGAAACCCTGCGTGGACCAGAGGTGGCGGTAAGCGCGCCCGCAGAGCCGCGCCATGATCGACCACCACCGCTACGCAGTCACGGAGACGCTCCGTAACGGCCTGCCGGTCACGATCCGGGCGGTGCGGCCGGATGATCGAGACCGCATCGTCGCGGCGTTCGGGAAGCTCGATCGCGAGACCGTCTACAAACGCTTCTTCAGCTACAAGGACGAGCTGACCGAAGCGGATCTCACGCATTTCACCGAGGTCGACTTCGACCGCCGCGTCGTCCTCCTGGTCACGACCGGGAGCGGAGAAGGCGAGATCATCATCGCCGCGGGAAGCTATACGGCATATTCGCGATCCGACGGCGGATGCAGCGCCGAGGTCGGATTCGTGGTCGAGGAGGACTACCACGGCCTCGGTGTCGCCGGTCGACTGCTGCATCATCTCGCCTTGATCGCGCGCGAGCGGGCCATCGATCGCTTCGAAGCGGAGGTCCTGCCAGAGAACCGGGCGATGCTTGCCGTCTTCGCGCGAAGCGGGCTGCCGATGACCGAAGGCAGGCTCGACGGTGTCGTTCGCGTGACGATCGAGCTTGCCGCGGAAGCCCCCGCGAACTGAGGCCCACCGGCGGTACCCGCCGCCGTGCCGCCGGTCGCGGCGCTGACCATTGAGCGGCATTCAGGCGCCGTTCGTCATTCATTCCGAATAGGTGCTTCCCACTGCCGGGCAAGGTTCGGACAATGTCCGGCACTGGGACAGGATCATTCTCCCGTCCGAGGACAGCGCACAAGACGCTGAATACTTGAAAAAGCCCAAGCGAGCGGCGGCGTACCGGTGACCTCCGAGCGTTGCTGGACAGCCGCCAGCCACAAGAACCGAGGCGTCGACGGTCGACCATCCGTCGGCGCAACGCTTCCGGGCTCGAACCTAGTTTTTTGGCCAGGGGAAGGGTTCGGGCTCGCGACTGTCACCGCTTCGGCCGAAGCGGATTTCCCCTTTTTTCGTGCTACGGACAGCGGGGTCCTTGACCAGATCCCGAGGCCTGCAATCGCCGGTGGCCGCGCCACCTCGGAGTCTCGATGATCACGCCGCAGAACGGTTTTCTCCCTGAACCCGCGCCGCTGCCGCAGGCGCCGGAAAACCTGCGTCTTTTGCTCCTGGACGACGACAAGCAGCAGCGGGCACGCGTCTTCAGGCTGGTTCAGGGCAGCGGTCGCGAGATCTTCCAGTGCGGCAGCGTGGCCGAGGCCATCGAGATCCTGGAGGAGAAGCGGATCGATCTCGCGGTCGTCCACATCCGGCTGCCGAAGCGCACCGGCATGGCTCTCACGAGCTGGATCCGGGAACGGGGCCTCGACCTCCCGGTGATCGTGGTGAGCGGCGACGATTCGATCGAAGCCGCGCTCGCGGCACTGCGCTGCGGCGCGTTCGAGTACGTCCGCAAGCCGTTCGATGCCGCCCTCCTGCGCCGCACGGTCGACGATGCGCTGGCGGCGCGCAGGTTCGCTTACGAAAACCGCGCGGCGACCGCGCGCCTGGAACGGTCGGAGCGCCTGCATCGATATCTCGTCGATCGCTCGCCGGATCTCGTCTTCCTCCTGGATACCGAGGGTCGATTCTGGTTCGTCAACGATCGCTTCACCTCCCTGCTCGGCTTCGAGAAGGACGAGCTCATCGGCACCCATTACACGGTCATCGTCCACCACGACGATCTGCGGGCCGCGCGCTGGGCATGCAGCGAGCGGCGCGCCGGGCCGCGCGCGACGTCGAACGTCGAGATCAGGCTGCGGCGCCGCGCGCCGGAAGACGCCGAGACCGCAGCCGCGCCGAGCGTCACCGTGGCGGTCAGCGCCGTGGGCCTCTACGCCCCGTCCAGCGACCAGGGTGTTTCGTCTCAGCGCTTTCTCGGCACCTACGGTGTGGCCCGCGACATCACCGACCGCAAGCAGGCCGAGCAGATCAGCCGCTTCCATGCAACCCACGATGCGCTCACCGGACTGCCGAACCGCTCGCTCTTCCTCGACCGGCTGCGGCAGGCGATCGCGCGCGCCCGGCGCATGTTTCTCGACAAGGGCCACCTGGCCGTGCTCTTCATCGACCTCGACCGCTTCAAGGAGGTGAACGACACCTACGGGCACGTGAAGGGCGACCAGCTCCTGCAACAGGTGGCGGCGCGGCTGCGGCGCTGTCTGCGCGGCAGCGATACCCTGTCGCGGATCGGCGGCGACGAATTCGTCGCCCTCATCGCCGAGCTCGGCGGACGCGAGGGTGCCGAGGCAGTCGCGACCAAGATCCTGAACGCGTTGCGCGAGCCTTTTGCGCTTGGCGACGGCGAGTTTCGCACGAGCGTGAGCGTCGGCGTGGCGCTCTACCCCGACGATGGCGCGAGCGAGCAGGAGCTCATGAGCAACGCAGACCTCGCCATGTATCACGTTAAACGCGAGGGCAAGGACGGCGTCGGCTTCTTCACGCCGGACATGAACACGGTCTGGGCCAAGAAAGCTCGAGCTCGAGAACGAGCTTCGCGCCGCCATCGAGAAAGGCGGGCTGGAGCTCCACTACCAGCCGATCCACAACATTTCGACCGGCCGCGTGGAGGCGCTCGAGGCCCTGGTGCGCTGGCGGCATCCGGTGCACGGCCTGATGGACCCTGCCCGCTTCGTGCACATCGCCGAAGAGACTGGCTTGATCTGCAGCCTCGGCGAGCACGTGCTCGACGCCGCGTGCGCGGATCTGAGAACGTGGCAGCAGCAGGGATTCCCCGACTTGCGGATGGCGGTCAACCTCTCGGCGCAGGAATTCGACCGGCCGGACCTGGTCGACTGCGTGACCGATACGCTCAAGCGCCACGCGGTGCCGGCAAGCTCGCTCGAGCTCGAGATCACGGAGAGCGCGCTCGCCGAGGATATGGACGCGGTCGCCGATCGGGCGGGACGGCTGCGTCGTTCGGGTGTGCGCATCGCCATCGACGATTTCGGCACCCGCTATTCGTCCCTCGCGTACCTGCAGTCGTTGCCGGTGAGCGGCATCAAGATCGACCAGGCGTTCGTCCGCGAGCTCGGCGTGCGAAGCTCGAGTGCGTCCATCGTGACGGCCATGATCGGCATTGCCCAGGGCTTCGGGCTGAGTTTCGTCGCCGAGGGGGTGGAGAAGTCGGAGCACGTCGAATCGCTGCGCAGCTTCGGCTGCAATGTCATGCAGGGCTACCACTTCAGCCGTCCGCTGCCCGCCGCGCGGGTCGGCGAGTATCTGGCGCAGTTCAAGCCGCGACTTCTGCGTTGAGCCGGACCCGCCGCAGGCGGAACCGGCACCGCCGTTTGGCAACAAGACCCTTCCAAGATCGCGGTTGACTCTTTCGGGTCGATTGCGTCTACTTTGTTGCACACCTACCGCGCGGAAGAGTTCAGCGCGCGGCTCGCTGCAGGGGTGGCGATGGGAATCGGAGCGCGCGGCGAGTCGTCGCCAGGCTCCCCATCGGGCTTCACAGGTCGAATTCTCCGGTAATCCAAGGCGCGCTCGTCGCAGCCGCCACTTCAGGAGGCGATCATCGTGTCTACCCACAACTGCGAAGAGAAGGTCGTCAAGGGTGCGTGCCCGCAGGACTGCCCCGACACCTGTGCCATGCTCTACACGGTCGAGGACGGCAAGCTGGTGGACGTGCGCGGCAATCCCGATCACCCGATGACGCGCGGCGGGCTTTGCATCAAGCTCAAGGATTTCGCCGAGCACCACTACAACCCGGACCGCCTGCTGTACCCCATGAAGCGCACGGGTCCGAAGGGCAGCGGCCAGTTCACGCGCATCTCCTGGGACGAAGCGCTCGGCGAGATCAAGTCCCGCTGGACCGACATCATCGCCCGCGACGGTGCCCAGGCGATCCTGCCGTTCTGTTACCTCGGTCACGAAGGGCTGATCAACGGACTGACCACGGGGGATGCCTTCTTCAACCGGCTCGGCTCGACCGTGGCCGAGAAGACGTTCTGTGCCTCCGGCTCGTCGACGGCGTGGATCATGACGGTCGGACCCACCGGCGGGGTCGACCCGGAGAGCTTCGCCGTCTCGAAGTACATCGTCCTGTGGGCGGTGAACACGCTCACCACCAACCTCCACCACTGGCCCTTCATCCTCGAAGCGAAGAAGAACGGCGCAAAGGTGGTAGTCATCGACCCGGTGCGCACGCGCACGGCGAAGCAGGCCGACTGGCACATCCGGCCGCGGCCCGGCACCGACGCCGCGCTCGCGCTCGGCATGATGAACGTGATCGTCGCCGAGGACCTCGTCGATCACGATTATGTTTCGAAGCACACGGTCGGCTACGACGAGTTGAAGGCGCGCGCCGAGCAATATCCGCCGGAGAAGGTCGCGGCGATCACGGGTGTGGCGGCGGAAGACATCCGCCGGCTCGCGCGGGAGTTCGCGACCACACAGCCTTCGGTCATCCGGCTGGGAGTGGCGTTGGAGCGTCACCACAACGGCGGCCACGCGATCCGCGCGGTGACCTGCCTGCCCGCGCTGGTGGGATCCTGGCGCCACCCGGGCGGCGGCGCGCTGGAGATGCCGCTGTGGGCGTTTCCGCTGAAGCTCGCGGACGTGTGCCGCCCCGACTGGATCAAGCCGGGCACCCGGGTGGTCAACCTGACCGAGCTCGGCGCGGCGCTCACGGAGCTCGATCCGCCGCTGAAGTCGATCATGGTCTACAACGCCAACCCGATGTCGCAGGCGCCGGAGCAGAACAAGATCCGCCAGGGGCTCATGCGGGACGACCTCTTCACTGTCGTGAGCGAGCTCTTCATCACCGACACCGCGAAGTACGCCGACATCCTGCTGCCGGCCGCGATGCAGGCGGAGCAGCTCGATCTCATGTTCTCGTGGGGCCACTTCTACTTCACGCTCAACCAGAAGGCGATCGAGCCGCCCGGCGAATGCGTGCCCAACGCCGAGCTCTTCCGGCGCCTGGCGCAGACCATGGGCTTCGGCGACGCCTACTGGCGGCGCACCGACGAGCAGATGATCCGCGATTTCGTCGACTGGAGCGCACCGGTGATGGAAGGCATCACCTACGAGCGGCTGGTGGAGGAGGGCTACGCGCACCTGAACGTCGGCCCCGTGGACCGGCGCACACCCCATGCCGACGGCAATTTCCCGACCCCCACCGGCAAGTGCGAGCTCAAGACGACGCAGGCCGGCAACGGCAATTTCGTGGTGCCGGCGTGGCGCTCCATGTACGAAGGCATGCAGCCCGGCACGCCGATCGATCCGGTGCCGGACTACCTGCCGCCTTACGAATCCCCGGCATCGAATCCCGAGCTCGCGAGCCGCTACCCGCTCAACATCGTCTCGCCGAAGTCGCACGGATTCCTGAACTCGCAGTATGCGAACGAGACCATCCAGCAGCTGCGGCAGGGCGAGCAGACGGTGCTGATCCATCCGGCGGATGCGGCGGCGCGCGGCATCCGCAACGGTCAAAGGGTGCGCGTGTACAACGATCGCGGGCGGTTCGAGGGTCGGGCGGAGCTCACCGAAGACACGCTGCAGGGCTTGGTGGCAGCGTCGCTCGGCTATTGGCCGGGGCTCTCGCGGACCGGCACGGCGGTGAACTGCATCAGCTCCGACCGGCACTGCAATCTGGGGCAGGCGCCGAGTTTTTCCGACAATCTGGTGGAAGTCGAGCCGGTACCAGCGGCGAAGACGGAAACGACGGAGCAGAAGGCGGTCGCCGTCGCCTGATGGCCGCGCCGACGGCAGCGCAGTGCGTCCGGGTCGCGTGATGACGCATGTCGTCACCGAGAACTGCGATGGCTGCCGCTTCACCGACTGCGTGACGACGTGCCCCGTCGCCTGCTTCCACGGCGACGAGCTCAGGATGTACATCGATCCGGTGGCTTGCATCGACTGCGGGGCGTGCATTCCCGCGTGTCCGGTCCACGCCATCTTCGAGGAGATCGATCTCACCGAAGATGAGCGGCGCTGGCTTGCCATCAACGCGGAGCAAGCGCCGCAGCTTCCGGTGGTCTGGCGCCGCCAGACGCCGCTCCCCACGGCAGAAGCGAGGCGGCAGGCGCTGGGATATTGAGCGCGCCGGTCGGCACCCCGGAGAACCCGCTGCAGGTCGCCGTGGTCGGCAGCGGGCCGAGCGGGTTCTACGCGGCGGAAGCGCTACTCGTCGCGGCGGGCGTGGTCGCGCACGTCGATGTCGTCGAGCGGATGCCGGTACCCTACGGGCTCGTGCGCTTCGGTGTCGCTCCGGACCACCCGAAGCTGAAGGAAGTCATCCTCACTTACGCGCGCATCGCGCAGCACGAGCGCTTCCGGCTCGTCGCGAACGTCGAGGTCGGGCGCGACGTGTCGGTCGACGAATTGCGACGTTGCTATCATGCCGTGGTGCTCGCGTGCGGTGCCAGCGCGGACCGGCGGCTCGACATTCCGGGCGAGGACCTGACGGGCAGTCATGCCGCGACCGAATTCGTCGGCTGGTACAACGGCCATCCGGATTTTCGCGACTGCACTTTCGACTTTTCCCACGAGGTCGCGGTCGTCATCGGCCACGGCAACGTCGCCCTCGATCTTTGCCGCATCCTCGCGAAATCGGTCGGCGAGCTGCGGCACACCGACATCGCGGAGCACGCGCTCGATGCGCTCGCCGCGAGCCGCGTGCGCGAGATCCATCTGGTCGGCCGGCGCGGTCCCGCGCAGACGAAGTTCACCAGCAAGGAGCTGCGCGAGATGGGCGAGCTCGCCGGCTGCGATGCGGTGGTCGAAGCGGCGGACGTCGAGCTCGATGCGGCGAGCCGTGCCGAGATCGCGGATCGCCGCAATGCGATCGCCGCGAAGAACGTCGAGATCCTGCGCGGATTCGCCCACACTGGCACCAAGCCGAAGCGCTGCTGCTTCCGCTTCCTGCTGAGCCCTGCGGCGATCGAGGGCGGCGGGCGCGTCGAGCGAATCTGTCTGGAGAAAAATCGCCTGGTCGGTGAGCCGTTCGAGCTCAGGGCGATCGGAACTGGTGCGAGCGTCACGCTCGACACGGGACTCGTGTTGCGTAGCGTCGGCTATCGCGGCGTGGCACTGGCCGGTGTGCCCTTCGACGAGCGCGCCGGCGTCATTCCGCATCGCGAAGGGCGCGTCATGGCGGCGGACAGACCGGTGTCGGGGCTCTACGTCACGGGCTGGATCAAGCGCGGACCGACCGGCATCATCGGCACCAACCGCGCCGACAGCACCGCAACCATCGACTCGCTGCTCGCAGACCTGCCGACCTTCGAAGCTGAGCGGCCCGGATGGGGCGCGCTCGAGACGATCCTCACGCGGGCGGAGGGTGAGGGTGCTCGGCTTCGCGGACTGGCTCGCGATCGATGCCGCGGAGCGGGAGCGCGGGGCGGGAAAGGGCAAGCCGCGGGAGAAATTCACGCGCATCGAAGAGATGCTGCGAGGCGTGGGCGGCGGTGGCTAGCTAGACCGGCGACCTGCAGGGCGCGGAGACCAATACGAGTCCAACTCAAGCGATTCCCTGGGATCGACGCCCCTGCAGAGAATGTCCGCTGGCGGCCAAGTGGAGACATTGACAGTCGTCCAAGACGGCACTCCCGAGCGGCGGGTCCAGATTCGATGGCGGTCATTCGCCGCTGCGCCGAGATGCGCACCATCGCCTTCGTCACCGACGCGCCGGCGATCCATTCCATCCGCACCGTCCTGGGCGAACCGACCGCCGCTCCTGAAGTCGCCCCGGCACGTGGCCCGCCACTGTGGGAGCAGGCTGCCCAGTCCCTCTGGGATGACATCCGGGCACCCGCCCCTGAGTATGTGTTCGACCAGCGCGTGAGCTGGTAGGCCTCGCGCATATCCGTTTTCATCGCCGGCCTCCGCCCTGGGGCTGACGGCCACGTGTTGCCGCGCCGCTCGCACAACCGCCAACGCTGGCCCCCATCCACCACCGTAGGCTACCCTCGAGCACGGTCGCGGACTGCCCCGAGCGCTTTCCCCTGTCGCGAGTTCGTGATCTGTCCGGGTTTGTAGTACGTGATCTGTCCGGTTGTCATAGGTACCTGAAGGAGGTGCGTGATGACGCGGACGGAACTGCTACAGGAGATCCGAAGGATGAGATTTGACGAGGCTTATGAGGGCTGGTGTCAGGGGCGGTTGAGTCAGGAGGAGGCGGCGCGGCTGCTTGGGGTATGCGAGCGCACCTTTCGGCGTTATCTGAACCGTTACGAGGAAGCGGGTGTGCAAGGACTGATGGACAAGCGGCTGAACCAGGTGTCGCAGCGGCGTGCTGCGGTCGACGAGGTGATGGCGCTGACGGCGCTTTACCGCAGCCGCTATGCGGACTGGAACGTGCGCCACTTCCACAGCTGGTACCGGCGCGAGCATGCCGGGGCGCGCAGCTACAGCTGGGTGAAGAAGCGTCTTCAGGAAGCCGCTCTGGTGCCCAAGGCGCGCCAGGGTGGCACCCACCGCAAGCGCCGCGAGCGCTCGGCGCTGCCGGGCATGATGTTGCACCAGGACGGCAGCTCGCACGCGTGGGTCGCCGACCAGCTGTGGGACCTGATCGTGACCCTGGATGATGCCACCGGGGAGCACTACTCGATGTTCTTCGTCGAAGAGGAGGGCACCTGGAGCAGTTTGCGGGGTGTGCGCGAGGTGATCGAGGCGCGCGGACTGTTCAGCGCCTTTTACTCGGACCGTGGCAGCCACTACTGGCTCACGCCCGAGGCCGGAGGCAAGGTCGACAAGCTGCATCCGACCCAGTTCGGGCGCGCCCTGGCGCAGTTGGGCATCACGATGATCGCAGCCTATTCGCCCGAGGCGCGCGGTCGTTCCGAGCGCGCCTTCGGCACCCACCAGGGGCGCCTACCCCAGGAGTTGCGTGCCGCCGGCATCACCGACATGCAAGCGGCCAACCGCTATCTCGATGAGGTGTATCGCCCGGCCTTCAACGCCGAGTTTCAGGTGGCCGCGCGCGAAGCCGGCTCGGCCTTCGTGCCCTGGGTCGGTGGCGCACTCGATGAGATCCTGTGCGAACACTTCGAGCGCACAGTGGGCCACGACAACTGCGTGCGCTTTGACAACCTCAAGCTCCAGATCCCGGCCGATCGCCACCGCTGCCACTACGTCAAAGCCAAGGTGGCGGTGCATCGCTATGCCGAGGGCTCGCTCGCGCTGTTTCACGGCCCGCGCCTTCTGGCTCGTTATGAGCGCGATGGCGCACTGCTACCCGAAATTGCCTTGAAGGCCGCCGCGTAAGCCCGCTTCGCGTCGGCCGCGCGCGTGGAAACCCGCTTCGGGCTACGCCCTTCGCGACTTTCCACGCGCCACCGCAAAAGCGGACAATTCATGAACTACGAAACCGGACAAGTCAAAAAACCCGCGACACCCCGAGCGCTTTCCCCGACCCCGCAGGCGCATCCAACACCCTGCATTGAGCTCGGCGGGGACGTGTGATACGGTTCAATTTCCTATCCCTCATTGATCACCGAACGAATCGGACTCTTGTAGATGTCGACGCTCCGAGCCAGATCCTCGCGAATCGCTTTTGCCAACGTCACTTCAGGCTCAACAGAAAGGAGCGCCCTGATCGCGAGCTCGGCCTGGTCGACGTTGATCTCAGCGTTTCTTAGCCTCGGAAGATACGGCAGGGCTCTCGATAACTCCCCGAGCAGTTCCTGGATGTCTTGCGCCAGCGGCTCAGGTTGCTCGATGCGAGCCAGAATTTCTTTGTGCAACCCGGCAATTCTCGCAGTCAAATCTGGTGAGCTGGTTGCCACCTCACCCTCCCCTTACGAGGAACGTGTTCGTGACGAGTCGTGCAGAGTCCGTGTGCAGCGATCATAGCGTCGGCCGAGCAGAAATGATCTTCATTTAGTGGTCGGCGTCGCGCGCATCGCGGTGCGGTGGAGTAGCTGGGCCAGGCCGCCGGCCGTGACGACGATTTCTTGGATTGGCCAGCAATTGGATGCTCGCGGCCGCCAAACGAAGACCAGAAATGTTGCTTGCGTTTGTGATGGAGCTGAACGAGCCTCAGGTCGTAATAGAGGACTGATGGTTCGCGTCGTGATCGTCGCTGGCGTTCGTTTGTATCGGGAGGGGCTCGCGCAGCTCCTCCGGCTCCAGGACGGATTTGCGATCGTGGGCGTCTACTCATACCCGCTGCCGTCGTCAGCCGATTTGCGGCTCCTGGCTCCGGGCCTCGTCGTCATCGATCTCGCCACGACAGGTAGTTACGATATCGTCCGCCATCTGAAGGCAACGATTCCCTCGCTGCTCATCGTCGCCATCGGTGTTGACGATTCAGATGACGAGGTGCTCGCGTGCGCTGAGGCGGGTGCCGCAGGTTATGTCACTCGCGAAGGCTCTCTTGAAGAGCTAATCGCCAGTATGCAGCGCGCGGTCAGGGGCGAGTTGCTCGTCACGCCGCGCGTCGCCGGCCGGCTGGCGCAACGCCTGGCCGCACTGGCGGCCGAGCAGCCCGGGCTGAAGGGAGCACGACTGTCGCGGCGCGAGTGGGAAATCGCCGCCTTGATCGGGGACAAGCTCTCGAACAAAGAGATCGCGGTCCGCCTGTGCATCGAGGTGGCGACCGTGAAGAACCACGTGCACAGCCTGCTGCAAAAGCTCGACGTCCATCACCGCGCCGATGCCGGCCGCGTCTTACGGGCGCTCGCCAGTTCAGGCGACACAACCCCCCCCTCGCTCTAGTGTAGTGCTTCGTTTTTCTTCGAACCGAGCTGGCGATTGGCACGAATGACTTTCTGTAGGATGTCATTGGCCTTGGCGGTCCAGACGAAGGGTTTGGGATTCTGGTTATGCGTTGCGATGTATTGCTCGATGGCGGCGATGAGTTCCGGGACGCTCCTGAACACGCCGCGCTGCAAGCGATCGGTGGAGAGGCTTCGGAAGAAGCGCTCGACCATGTTCAGCCACGAGGCCGAGGTGGGCGTGAAGTGGACATGGAAGCGCGGATGCTTTTCCAGCCACGCCTGAACGTTGGGGTGCTTGTGGGTGGCGTAGTTGTCGCAGATGAGATGGAGTTCTTTGTCCTTGGGGGTTTCGCGGTTGATCTGGCGCAAGAACTCCAGCCACTCGGTGTGGCGATGGCGTTGGGCACAGCGCGAGATCACCGAACCATCCAGGGTGCTCAGGGCCGCGAACAGGGTGGTCGTGCCGTGTCGCTTGTAATCATGAGTCAGGGTTTGCGCGCGGCCTTTCTTCAGCGCCAGCCCCGGTTGGGTGCGGTCCAGCGCCTGCACCTGGCTCTTCTCGTCGCAGCACAGCACCAGGGCATGCTCGGGCGGTGACATGTACAGTCCGACGATATCCTCCAGCTTCTCGACGAACTTCGGATCACGCGAGACCTTGAAGGTCTCGACCAAGTGCGGCTTGAGTCCGTTGGCACGCCACACCTTGAGCACCGTGGTGTCCGAGATGCCGAGCTCTGCGGCGAGCTTGCGTGTGCTCCAATGCGTCGCTGCCTGGGGCGTGGTCTGCGTCGTGCGACGCACAATCTCGGCCGCATCGATGCGCGGTCTGCGTCCGCTGCGCGGCAGATCGCCTGCAATGGCCGCCAAGCCGCCTGCGGCAAACCGATCCCGCCAGCAGCCTGCCTGGATACGACCGATGCCCAGCTCACGGCCAATCTGGCGATTGCCCAGCCCATCGGCGGCCAGCAACACGATGCGCGCCCGCCGCACCGCCCGCACGTCCAGCGTTTGCGATCTCACCCGACGCTCCAGTTCGAGGCGCTGCTCATCGGTCAGATTGATCGGCGTTCCGAGATTCATCATTCGCTCCTGGGACAAGGAGCGACTATGACATACGCAAACATAATTGGTTCAAGTAATTCGCAAGCAGACCACTAGCAGGCACCGGAGCCCCCGGTGCACTTCCCACCCATAGGATGTTCGCCGCTCAGGGTGTAGACCCCTCGATAGATACGCTTTGAATCCGGTGGATCTATTCCCAAGCTCCGTTCACTCGCCGATCATCAGCCGGGCTGCGGCACCGCGTCCCTCCAGCCGCTCGGAGCTTCTTTGACCCAGGCCCGAATCCTCTTTGGTGAGCTACCGCGAATGACGCTCGAAATCGTCGAAGGTGCAATCAAGTCTCGGCGCGACATGACGATCGTCGCTCGCAGCAGCAACGCGGAGCTGCGAACCGCCATTCGCACGCACCAGGCCAACGTCGTCATCCTCGGCGAGCGGGCAGTTTCGGAGAACCTACACGCGCAACTGGTCGGTGTCTATCCGGAGCTGAAAGTCGTGGCCATTACGGCATCAGGTGACGATGCGCATCTCTATTCGCTCAGCACGCTGCACATCGCGGATCCGTCGGCGATGTCAGTGCTCGACGCGTTACGAGACATTCTCGGGAAAGCATGACAGGGCCAGGAAGAGCCGCAAAAAGGAATTGAGCCGATGATCACTTTCCAACGACGAGTTCAGTACGGCGGCGATCGCGCCAACCCTCCAATCAAGACTGTCACGCTGGCCTTTTACCTGCCGGTCTTCGAATACGTCGCCGTGACGATGGATGCGGATACGAGGGCCGACCGAACGACCGGCCTTGAGATGATGGCCGTGAGGCGCCGCGAAACGGTGCTCGAGGGGGGAGTGACGGCGAATCGCTTGAAGGATGTCGTCCGGCGAGAAACATCCGCGATCCAATCGAAGTCAGTCGAGCAGGCGCTGAGCAGCACGACGTATGCAATCGAGCTCGACGACGCCGCGATCGCGGGGGCAGACGATGCCGAGCGCGAGCGCGCGATTCAGTACTATGCCAAGGCCTTGCTCGACGGCAACATTGACAGGCTGCTGGCAACCGCGACCGTGCAGTATTTGTCGGGCGACGGCCTCGAGCTCGGGAGCGACACGTTCGACTTTATCTGCCTGCTCAAGGTGGCTGGAGATCAGGGACCCGAAGCGACCAGCGGAAGCGCGGGGAAAGTCGCATTCCTTATCGTTAACAAAGCCGCCTATTTAGGTCTCCGCCAGCACCTGGCCGGGACGACTCTGAGAGGGGACGACAGCCTAGCGCTGCAGGCACTGTCGCTCGTGACGACAAGGGGCGGGGAAACCCCGACTTTCCGGGACGATGTTGAGGAGGATTTCTCGGCATGGCTCGAGCGCAGGACCCGCGGCGCCGACGCCGACGCCATACTCCAAATCATCCGGAAAGACTTCGGCGCGGTGTACGACTTTCCGCTGTCGATTCCCGAAATCAAGACCGTGACGATCGCCGGCAGCGTGAAGATCACGCCGCCGACGGGCGTCACAATTTCGGCTGATGATTTTCGCGATCTCGAAGTTGTCGCAGACTGCACCTTCGAGAATGCGCCATCGCGCAGTCTTTCTTTCAGCTTCACCGACCCGGCAAAGATCACCGGCGATACCGGGCCGTTTTCGCTCGCCTCAGCGTCGCAACTTCTGAGCAACGGACTGCGCAACCCTGTCACGGTTCGCGTACGCAGCCGCAGCCTCCGCGCGGATGTGTGGTCGCAAGAATTTGCGTCAGACGCCCCCAAGCTTGCCGATCTGGATATCGTCGTTGCAAAGGCGAACCCGCTGGTACTCACGCCTTCGCCCACGGATACGCGGGAGCCGGTCGCGAAAAAATTGCGCGGGCGCGTACTGACGCTCAGCAAGGACTGTCCGTTGAAGGACGTCCTGGTGCTGATACAGGCTAGGACGAGCGCCGAGGCGCCCTGGAGAGTGGTCGGCGCCGCCACGACGGATGGCTCGGGCAATTTCACCCTTCCTTATCCGTATGGCACCTACGTTCAGGCGCGCGCCATGGTCTCCCTCGCGCCGAAGGAGACGGCGGACATCTCTGCGTCGGGGAAGGGCAAGGAGTCGATCGCCGACGACTTTCTCTACCTGCTGCTGACCAACCCGGAGTGCGCACCACACCACGACGACTGCGAGTGCCAGGACAAGCCGAATCGTTTGCCTGATCAGTCGGATCTTATCGGTTCGGACGTCTACTCGCAAGACATCGGCGGCACGTGCGTCAATCTGTCGAAGCCCAATCGCACGATCAGCGAATTCAACTATCAGGCGATCGTCAGGGCCTCTGATCCGGACGTCGCGAATTACACGCTGACGAAGATCGAAACCGGCCTGGACGCGGTTGATGTATCGACCGCGGTCGCGCTCACCAACGGCGCGACGGAGCTCCGCAACGTGACCAACACCGCGCGGACCAAGGCGCAGGCGATGCTCGCGGACTTCGGGACGGCGTTCGCCGGAATGATCGCAGAAACGATCGAGAATGCGTTCCCTCACGTCACGACGACGGCGTCGGCCCTGGCGCAACCCGGCGCGGCGGTGACCGCATCGGTGCTGGGTGACACGCTGCATCACGTCGATGCCGTGGTCGCTATCGTCGAGGCGCACAAGACCCGCGTCGAGGTCGAAGGCTTGCCGTCGTTCTTTCCCGAAGTCGCGGCCGTCCTGAATTCCGCGAGCCGTCTGCGGCCGCTCGTCGCGCTCGCCATAGACTCGATCGGCACGGCGGCGCGCTACGAGCTGACCGGGGGCGCGGGTCTTCGCAACCGCCAGCCCATCTCGCTGAACAACCCGGTCGCGTGGGAGGATACGCCCGAGACGCGGACGGTTTCGTCCGCACCGGCCGGGCAGGCGCACGTCAAGTCGGGAATCCTGTCGCGACTCCACAAGAAGCTTCGCAATCAACCGGCGCCCGAGCCGCCGCCGGCCGCGACGTTTTCGCAGGCGGTGACGATCGCGACCGGCCACATCCTTCACTACAAGGCGGAGTTCAAGAGCGACGGCTATTCGATGGGCGATCTGATCTACTCGCTGCCGCTCGCGCCCGGGCAGAAGAAGGAAATCGTCGTCTTCGAGGCGGCGCACACGCTCCTCGGCGCGGAGTCGCAGTCGCTTGCGCAGAACGAACGGCTGGCGCTTGGCCTGATCAACGAGCGCGACATCACCACCCAGCTCGCGGGACGAATCAGCGAGTCGATGCGCGGCAGCAGCAGTGCGAACACCAGCGGCATCAGCGCCGGCTTCGGCACCGGCGGGCAGGGTTACGGCGGCGGCCAGGGATACGGAGGCTCAGGCAGCGTCGTCATCGGCGTCGCCGGCGGCGTCGCCAACGCGAACTCCAACGCCAGCCAGGACAGCTCGCGCGACGTGTCGCAGTTCTTCGGCGAAAAGCTGCGCCAGTCGATCATGCAGAACGCGGAAGGCTACCGGCAGCTGAATGCCTCGGTGGTCACGACGGTGCAGGAAGGCCAGCGATACGGCGTGACGAGCGAGGTGGTGGCGAATCACAACCACTGCCACGCGCTGACCATGATGTATTTCGAGGTGCTGCGCCACTACGCCATTTTTCAGAAGCTGTCGTCGGTCGAAGAATGCGTGTTCGTGCCGTTGCTGCTGACGAAGTTCACCACGGAGAATGTCGCACGCTGGCGCGACGTGCTGGCGCCGGCGCTCTTGCCGATGCCGTCGGAAACGTATTTGAGACCGGCCGAGTCTGCGAACGGCGCGCATCCGCTCCTGAAGGCGTTCGACGCCGATCAGCGCATCCGCACTAATTACGCAAACGTCGATATGCCGGCGGGGTCGTACGATGATGAGCGCATCCAGTTCATCCGCGGCTCCATGCGTCTGCGCGTGGAAATACCCAGGCCGCGCACGCGGTTCGACCGCATCATGTCGCTGCCCGTCACGACGCGGACGCTGACCAGCCGCGAGATCGACCCCGAAGCCACCGCCGCCGCGGCGCTCGAGTTCCCGAGGAAGATGGCCGAGTACGCCACCAAGACCGCGGTCACGGCCGGACTCAATAACCTCTTCGGCGACAGGCCACCGGACCCGCCGGGGCTTCAGTACAAGACGATCGAAAAGGAAATCCTCGTCCGTGAGGCGATCTTCGATGCGTTCATGAAGCTTGACGCGAACTACGAGAGCGTGCCTCCGGCGCAGTGCATTCGCATCGTGAACTTCTTGCCGCCGCCGAAAATCTCGCTCGGTCCGTTCGGCTACCTGCCGGTGCTCTCGACCAAGCCCGAGGACTTTTTCGCCGACAACGTCGCTGACCGAGAGCAGTGGCAGGCCTACGCGACACTGCTCGGCTACGACGACGTGCTGGAGATGCTCGACGCCCACTTCCGCGGCAACCTGATGTCGGAATGGGACACCATCTTCAACAGGGACATCGTGCCGCTGGTCTTCGAAAAGATTCTGTCGGCGATCAGGCTGGAAGAATTCTCCGTCGATGCCGCGAGCGATGGGAAATATCGCGGCGGCGAGCGGCTGGTGCGCGTGAATCTCGCGGGCACCACATCGAAACGGCGAAATCAACTGCCGATGAAAGTGAAGCTGAGTCTCGCGTCGAATCCGTCGCTGCTCAAGCTCAAGGAGTACGTCACCCTCGACGTCCAGGATCTGACGATCACCTACGCGACGTCGCACTACAACGGGACGCTCTTCAGCGGCTCGGTGGGGGACGATCTGCTCGACGGCACCGATCTTTATATCCCGGAAAACTCAGAGGAGAAGCGCAATCCGCGGCGCGAAGACCGCTACCTTGCCGCCAAGCTGATCGAGCACTTGAACAGCAATCTTGAGTACTACAACAAGGTGCTTTGGTACAACCTTGATCCCGACCGGCGTTACATGCTGCTGGACGGCTTCACCATCCAGGTGTTCGACGAAGACGGCAAACCGATCACGTCGCCCGACGGCATGCGAAGTCTCGCCTCGGTCGTCAAGAACGAAGTTGTCGCAGTTGCCGGCAACTCGCTGGTGTTGCCGGTGGCTCCCGGATATCGCGTCAGCGGCTCGTTCATTCGTCCGAAGCGGGACGGCACTACTGAAACCGTCACGCTGTTCGATCATTACAAGCCCCTGACGCCGGTCGAGCCGTATCGCATCAGCGTGCCCTCCAAAGGCGTGTTCGCCGAGGCCGTGCAGGGTGTCTGCAACGCCTGCGAGAAGATCGAGACCGAGCGGCTGCAGGATTGGAACCGCTTCCCGAACACGGACGAGCCGACGGCAATCTCTCCGATCACGACGCCGACGCCGACAGTCACCGACTGGAGAGCCGCGTTCAAGGATTTCACGTCGCCGATCGTGAATATCCAGAACGCGCCCGCGTTGCCGGCAGCCGGCGAAGGGCTTCAGGGACTTTCGGATCTGCTCGGCAAGAGCGGCGTGTTCAAGGACATCACTGGCCTCGAAGGAAACCAGCAGAACGTCATTCGCACCTATCTATCGAACCAGGAGAATGCCAAGGCGTTTGGCGAGATGGCCAAGGAAATGGCCATGCAGCAGCACAACACGCAGAACGCGGGCAAGATTATGGATTCGATCAAGTCGGCGAAGGATGCCGGAGCGATCACTCAGGACGATTACAGCAAGCTCGTCAAGGACCATCTGCAACAGCAAATCGATGGCGGCAAGTCGCGGCCGCCGGCGATCACCGCCGGAGATTCGAAGCTGGCCGAGGTGACCGCGGATGCGGTGCGCACCCGCACGCCGATCGAGGCGAGCCAGACTTTCCCCGACGGTACCGTTGCCACGATTAGACAAAGCGGCGCCGTCGCGGGCGGAGGCCAGATCGATTTCACGGTTCCCGGAACGATCCCGCCCCTCAAGCAAACGGGCGACACCTGCTGGGCCGCCGTCCTCGGAATGTTGCAGGCGTGGAAGTCCGGAAGAGCCCAGACCACCATCGAGGCGGAAGTGGCGGAGTTCGGCCCGCCATACACGCAGCTCTTCGCCAACAAGCAGGTTCTGATGACCGGCGCCAAGAACACGCTGCTCGCCCAGCTCAAGCTGGTCGTCGACCCGATCGGCCTCTCTTCCGCGATGCCGGATCAGTACCTGAAGCTCATGCAGCAATACGGCCCGCTGTGGGCAACGGTCGATGGCAACCTGTCCGCAAAGACCGCCGAGCACGCCAAGATCATCTACGGCATGCGCGGCGACGGCAGCGCGAGCGGCACGATGCTGCGGATCATCGATCCGCGCAGCGGTGCGCCCATCGAGCAGACGTTCGCGGCATTCATGCGCGAGTTCGAGGACCTCGCCCGCGCCGGCACCGACGTCGCGTTGAGTGGCCAGATCGTGCGCTTCGCGGATCCCATCTCCGGCGAGGGTGCAAGTACCGATTCGGTATTTGACTCGCTGACCAGCATGGCGCGCGTGGCCTCGATGGGTCTGGCGGCGAATCCCGCCGCCAAGCTTCTGCCGATAGAGCCGGGTACGGCGGCTTTCAGCTTCGATCACAATTGGGATGGCGGCTGGACCGGCAAGACCGTCGTGTCGGACACCGGGCTCGAGTCCCGCACACTTGAGTATCCGATCGAGCACGAGATGAACGGCGCGAAGATGACCATGCCCGTCCGCGTGCTCGACAGCCTCAGCTGGGACAACACCCGCGTGACGTTCGGCGCCGACACGTTCCCGCTGCCCTTGGCGCGGCGCTTCCTGCTCGCGGCCGACAGCGGAAATGCGCCACTCGCCATGGAGAAGAGTAGCAGTGCAAAGTTCCCGCTTGCGGCGACGGTGCAGTCGCACCTCACATTGCTGTTTGGCTATGTCGTGGACACTGGCACCGGCGCAGTGGCGCCCCTCGACCTTGCGAACGCGCCGGTTGACGGGCTCGATGTGTGGATGCGCAATGGCGGAACGACGCAGGCTGCGTCGACCAACAAGCGTGTTGTGATGGCGCTGTACGATCTGACGATGAATGCGCCTAGCATGGATTTCCAGCCGATGGCGCGCGAGCCCGTGACGGGAGTGGCGATACACGGTCCGGCCGACGTCGTGCGGCTCTACCCGATGCTCTCCGTGTGGTGCGCGAATGCGTGCGATGAAGCCGCGGCCGACTTCGCGATGACCCGTCCCGCCGCCTCGTCGATGACCGAGGACATGATGCCGGGCGCGGCGATCAAGGGAAGCTTCTTCACGGACACGAACGATCGCAATCATGAGGTCTGGGAAGATCTGGACCCCGCCGTACGCACCGCGCTGGAAGATGCCGCCAGCAATGTGAACACGGTCGGCGGGCTCGCGAAGATGATCGAGCTCGGCCTGAAATTCGCGCCGAGCCCGCGCTGGAATTCCATCTTCGCGCACTACCGGCTCGCGACGGATCTGCCGGTGACTTCGGTCGTCGATCGGTCGAAGGGGGTTCGGCCGGACCACAATACGCGCCGAGAAAGGAGCACGCCGGGCGGCCTTCTGGTGGCGACCACGGTGACAAAGGTCGAGGGACAAGCCGCGTTCGACAATGTCCACATGGCGCCGGAGATGATCTACAAAGGCCAGGCGGCGTCCATGGCGCCGATCTGCCAGCACGATTGCCTGCACCTGCATTGGCGGTGGTCGAAGTTGTTCCCGGATGAGTATCTCCGGGGCTGGAGCGGCGGAGCGCCCTACGCCAAGGCGGGCGCACCGATGATCCCGGAGAATCAGAACCTGAAGGTTTCTCTGGCCGGAACCACGTTCAAATATCTACCCGTCGCGACTCGCGTCGCCCCCATGCAATGGCAGATCTTCATGCACCACGGCATGGCCTACGTCACACGTTTGACGTGGCTCGGCACTGCGCTCTCGAATCTCGAGGCAACGTCGGCTGCGGACATCAACACACAGCCGAAGTGGAGCGCGCTCTACTATCACAATCGATTCTGGGAGACGCCGGGCGGGGATCGGACGGCCGACCTGCCGCGGCTCGATGAAGGCCTGAATCAGATCAAGTTCAAGCCGCTGGAAGACATGTAGCCAGTGCCCGGAGCCATCCCGTGCCGATCATTTGCACCCCATTCAGTGTTATGTGGTGCCGGTAATATGTAAGCTGCGTTCGTCCCTGTGCTACTGATGCGACGGACCTCAAGATGCGCGGGATAGGCGGGCGGCGAGATCTGCTCGGGGACGACCGCGTTAAGCACTGAGGCCGTTGGATCCGGCGGGGTGTACTCCAGAGCAGGCACCCAGTCATAGATACGGGTGGCGTGCCACGGCCGTCAGCCAGCTGCCACGTGCTCCGCCCGGCGATCCGGACTGGCCAGCGCGCAAGTTCTGCATCCATGTGGTCGCGGGCAGAGCGCAGGAACTGTGCGTGCGGGACCGCATTCGGATGACGACAGCGCGGACGGCGAGTGGCAACTTGACACGGGACGAACCTCGTAGCGGTTCTGGCACAAGGGTTCGGTCCGACCGCCACAGCCTCGCAAGAAGCGCCATCTGTGATCCCGTCGCGTTGATCGGCACGGTCAAAGTAGCTGGAACCCCGACAGTCGAATCTGAACGAGGAGAAATACTGGAGACGGCTATCTTGCGCTCGCCCGCGAGGAGCGCTGCGACGCCGAAGGGGTGCCCACGTATGTGGAACGGGAATTTCGCCGCTATCTCGAATGCGGCATCCTCGCCCATGGTCTTGCTCGCGCCATCTGTGAGGCGTGTCAACATGACTTCCTGATCGCGTTCTCCTGCAAGGGGCGTGGTGTGCTTGTCATGCAACATTCGGTACACGGTGGAGACCGCGCGCATCTCACCGAGCACGTCAGGCCGCGCGCGGCCGACCTTCGCGTGGGAGCGACTGCGAGAAGTCGGTGCCGAGCACCTGGTCTATGAGAGCGCCAAGGCCAGGAGCAGGCGGCACGTCAACCTGATGCTGACCCCACTTGAACTGATCGAGCATCTGGCGACCCTGACTTTGCCGCCGCGCCAGAAGGCTGTTGAACCACCGAAAGTAGCTATGTGGCCGTCCATAGCGCGAATGGCTCTTGTGGGTCGCGTACAGCCCTTCCGCACGGCATGTCACCTCGCTTCATTGGTGGGCGTTGGTAACCGAACGGCGCTTCAGTAGATGACCGCGCGTCCGAAGTCCTGGTCCGCCCTTCCTCGAAGATGTCGACCTGGTCTAACACCCGCCCGTCCCGGGCTCGCCCTTGAACGGGCCCACCACGTCGTTCGTGATCCATCCGCCGTAGAATCCGCCCGGCTGCGGGTGCGCCTTCTCGCCATCGACGAGACACGCGTCCATCGGCGCGCAATAGAAACGCCACGTGATCGCGGATCGCGGCGAATGCAGGCGCGGGATCGGGATAGCTCCACGCGCACCGTGCCACGCGCCGGTCGCCGACCACCACGTCGATGCGCGCGGCGGCCGCGGGTAGTCCCAGACCGACTCCTGTGCCGGTCTCGGGCGATGCGGCGCGGCCTCATCGGTCGGCGGCGCGCCGGGCGCCCTGCGGCTCGTGCGCGCTGCAGTGACCGCCCCTACGAGTTGCGACTCGAGGTATATGATCCTAATATACATTGATGATAGACCTTGGCAGGGTAGTCGGCTTCGACTGGGATCCAGGGAATGCCCGGAAGAACGACAAACACGGTGTTTCGAACGCCGAGGCCAAGCAGGCGTTCTTCAACGCTCCGCTCCTGATGATCGAGGACGCGAAACACAGTGCTCGCGAGCCGCGCTTTCATGCGCTGGGCAAGACCGATGAAGGGCGCCTGCTGCATATCACCTTCACCCTGCGCAGAGCCGGCCGGATGATCCGCGTGATATCGGCCAGAGACATGCACCGAAAGGAGCAAACGATCTATGAGCAAACAGCGTAAGACGGCGCCCAAGTTCGCCAGCGAAGCCGAAGAGCGCGCATTCTGGGAAACGCACGACTCCTCGGAGTATCTCGATTGGACCAACGGGCAGCGGGTGGTGCTACCCAACCTGAAGCCGACCACCAAGACCATTTCCCTGCGTCTGCCGCAGCATCTACTGGACTCGATCAAGGCTGCGGCCAACGCGCGCGACGTACCGTATCAGTCCCTGATCAAGGTCTGGCTGCAGGAGAAACTCCATGGCCATTGATCGGCGTGTGCACTCGCAGCTTCTCCGGCCCTGACGGCTGGTGAACAGGTGGCGTCACCATCCCCCCGTCCCGGGCTCGCCCTTGAACGGTCCGACCACGTCGTCCGTGATCCATCCGCCGTAGAATCCGCCCGGCTGCGGGTGCGCTTTTTCGCCGTCGACGAGACACGCGTCCATCGGCGCGCAATAGAACGCCACGTGATCGCGGATCGCGGCGAATGCAGGCGCGGGATCGGGATAGCTCCACGCGCACCGTGCCACGCGCCGATCGCCAACGACCACGTCGTAGTAGCGCGCTGTGCCTTTCCACTCGCAGAAGGACGATCCGTCCACGCGGACGAGATGGATCATCACGATGTCCGCGGGCGGCAGGTAGTACACCGGAGGGTGACTCGTCTCCAGGACGCGTTTCGCACGCGTCGTGTCCGCGATGACGACGCCGTTCAGGACGACCTCAATGCGTTTCGCGCAATCTTCCAGACGCGGCGGTCGCGGGTAGTCCCAGACCGATTCCTGGCCGGGTCCCGGTGCGACGCGCTGCGGCCTCACCGGTCGGCCGCGAGCCGGATCCCGGTGAAGGGCCAGCGGTCGTGCGGATAGAAGAAATTGCGGTAGCTCTCGCGCATGTGCGAGCGCGGCGTCGCACAGGAGCCGCCGCGCAGCACCATCTGGTTCGCCATGAACTTGCCATTGTACTCGCCGAGCGACCCCGCTAGCGGCACGAAGCCGGGGTAGGGCGAGTAGGCCGAGCGGGTCCACTCCCACACGTCGCCGTACCACTGTCCATCGCCTGCCGCGTCCGGGCGCGGATGCAGCAGGCCGGACTCGACGAAGTTGCCCGCGACCGGCTCGGCGGCGAGCATCGTCTCGAGCTCCTCCTCGCGCGGCAGTCGCTTGCCCGCCCAGCGCGCATAAGCGTCCGCCTCGTAGAAGCTCACGTGGCAGACGGGCTCCGCCGCGTCGACGGGACGGCAGCCGTCGAGGGTCATGTGCCACCACTCACCGTCGCGCTGCTCCCAGTAGAGCGGTGCCGACCAATCCTGCTCGCGCACCTTCGCCCAGCCGTCCGCGAGCCAGTGACGCGCATCGCCATAGCCGCCGGAGGCCATGAATTCGAGATACTCGCCGTTCGTAACGGGTCGCGAGGCGAGCGCGTGATCGCGCAGCAGAACCGCATGGCGCGGCGTTTCGTTGTCGAACGCGAAGCCGCTGCCCTCGTGACCGATCTCTGCGATGCCGCCGGCGCGCTCGATCCAATGCAGCGGGGGAGACGGGGGCGACGACGCCTCGCTCGACCGCGGCCGATAGGCGGGGCGCAGCGGATTGACCGCAAAGTTGTGCTTGATGTCCATGAGAAGCAGCTCCTGGTGCTGCTGCTCGTGATGAAGGCCGAGCGTCACGCGGGACGCGACCGCGTCCCAGCGCGCGTCCGGGATCGAATGCATGAGGGCCAGGACGGCGTCGTCGACGTGCCTGCGGTAGCGATACACTTCGTCCACCGTGGGCCGCGAGAGGAGACCGCGCCGGGCCCGCGGGTGAAACGAACCGACCGACTCGTAGTACGAGTTGAAGAGATGCTCGAACCCCGGGTGGAACGGACGATAGCCGGGCGCATGGGGCTGCAGCAGGAAAGTCTCGAAGAACCAGGAGACATGAGCGAGATGCCATTTGGGTGGACTCGTCTCGAGCACGCTCTGGATCTGGTAGTCGTCGGTCGCGAGCGGCGCACACAGGCGCTCGGACTGGGCGCGTACCGCGCGGTAGCGCGCCACGAGATCCATCCGGTTCAGCGGTCCAGCCGCGGGCGCGTTCATGGGCGTTCGCCGAAGCGCGCGTCGCCTTGGAGAGGGCGCGGCCTACTGTTGCCGGGAGACCAGGATCTGCGCGGCTCTCGGATAGCCGACGGTGAGCACGCGGTTCGGCGTGTCCGAAGCGTAGATCGTCTTGTCGCCGTCGAGAATCCGCGCGCTCACGAAGTACTCGCGGGAGGAATCGAGCTGGGCCGGATCGTAGGGCAGCTCGTAGAACACCGGTCCATTGCAGGGCGGATCGATGAAGTTGCAGATGCCGGTGATGGTCTGCTCGCTCAGCACGACTTCCGCCGCGCCCTCGGCGGGTGCTTCGACCAGCCTCACCTGCACCGTGGCGTTGTCGGGCAGCGGCTGCACATACCGGTAGAACACCGTGCCGGTGACGTACGGGGGCGGTGGCCGCCACGACGGCGTCTGCGGCGGAAAGTTGGCGCAACCCGAAATGCAGGCGGCGACGAGCGCGCCCCCTCCGAACATGCTGGCAGTCACCTTCATCACGTTTGTCCTCTGCTCACGCTGGCTATTCGAAGGTACTTTCGACAATCCGGCTGCTGTAGTCAAGGCCCGCGAGCCGCTCGAGCACCTCACGGTAGCCGCGCTGGCCGGTGTTGCCCACGCACAGGTACTGGTTCCCAGTGCAGCCGATGCGCCCCCGCGATCCGCGCATGACTTCGACGGTGGGGTCGATCTGCTGCACCTCGGCCGCGTAGCGCTCGCCGGCCGGAATGCAGAATTCGTAGCTCATCGAGCGCAGACCGTTGCGGGGACCGCGCAGACCCCGATCGTCCAGCGTCGAGAGATCGAGCGTGATCTTCTCCTGCTGCGCTGGCGTGAGCGGAGGTCTCGCGGGCGTCGCGCTGCACGCGGATAGGATGGCGGCGAGGGCGAGCGCCGCGCCTGTGTACAACATGCCCGCCCCCGCTGCGGCGAACGCGCTGCGTGGCGCAGTCTCGAACGCGCGCACGGATTCAGTTGAGATCGAGTGCGTAGCGCTTCAACTCGGCGAGGGAGACGATCTCCAGCGCGGCCTCGTGGGTGGCCCCGAGCACCACCGGCGGCGCGACGCCGGCGGCGAGCGCCTCCTTCCAGCGCGCGGCGCACAGGCACCATTTGTCACCCGGCTGCAGGCCCGGGAAACCGTGCTCGGGCACGGGCGTGGCGAGGTCGTTGCCCTTTGCCTTGGAGAAGGCGAGAAACTCGCTCGTCACCTTCGCGCACACGACATGACGCCCGACGTCCTCCGGCCCGGTCTCGCAGCGGCCGGTACGATAGAACCCGGTGAGGGGTGCCATGCAACACGACTCGAGCACGCCGCCCAGAACGTTGCGCGGGCCTTCTCCCATCTTCACCTGAGTCCTCCTCGAGTAACCGACCGGCCCAAGACTAACCTCGGGCGGTAGCGGTCGCAAGTCATCCGCTCCCGCATACCCGCATCGTATAACCGTCGGGCTAGCGGGCTGCGAGCCACACCAACATGCCGATGCTGAAGGCGGCGAGCAGGGCGCAGGTCCAGACGAGGGCACGCGTGCGCTGGCGCAGCGCTTCGAGGGCAACGACGAGCCGCGCTTGCTGGTCGGCAAGCTTCTTGAGAACTTCCGTCGCGCCCACGAGATCCGCCTCGAGGTCGATGATGCGCTGGTGCAGGGCCCGCAGCTCGGGATCGGCGGGAGGCGGTGTCGCCGGTGCGGCGCGCGCGGCGGCGCGATCGCCCTGCTCCTTTTTCTGCAACGCGGACAGGATCCTCTTCGCGCTGCCCACCACCATCGGCGCCGCCGCGATCACTTCGCTCCAGGGCACTGCGCGAACCGCCCGGATCCATCCAGACGCCATACCCGTTCTCAGCCTCCGCCGACCTGCGGGGTATAGGTGATCGCGTACAAGAGCGCGCCCTGGGGATCCTGGAACAGGCAGAAGCGGCCGACACCGGGGATGTCGCGCGGCGGCATCAGGAGCGATCCGCCGAGCTCGACGGCCTGCCTGGCGGTGGCGTCGACATCCGCGACGGTCACGTAGGGGCCCCAATGCGGCGGCATCGGTCCGGCCCGTTTCGGTGTCGCCATGATGCCGCCGACCGGAGCCCCGCCGGCATTCAGCACGGTGTAGTTCATTTGCTCCATCGGCATGTCCTGCATCTGCCAACCGAAGAGCTTGCCGTAGAAATCCTTCGCCGCCGCAACGTCGGAGGTCATGAGCTCGCACCAGCTGAAGGCACCGTGCTGCTTGAAGGGGTCGTTCATCGTGGTCTCCGATTAGCGATTGATTATTTCTTGACGCGAGCAGCCGCCATCCTGCCTGCCGCCGGACTACAACACCCCCGCCCGCTGCATCGCGTCGAACGTCACACGATTCAAATCGATCAACTGGCGGATGAACGCGTCGGAAGGCGGCGCGACGGCGCGGCCCGACCAGACGATCTGGCCGTTGGCGGCATCGACCAGGTTGGTGCTCGCCGCGAAGCCCTGCTGGACGGTGCCCGCGCCGACGGGGAATCCGACCGAGGTGCCGACACCGCCGAAGCTGCCGCCGCGACCCCAGCCGCCGCCGCTGAAACTGCCGCCGCCGACCCCGATGCCGATGGTCGGTCCCGGATTTACCACGGTCGAGTCGGGCTGCACGGTCATGCTCAGGACCGCTACCGCCCCGGCCGCTTTCGCCGCGTCCGCGTAGGCGGAGGGCGGTTTGGGTCCAGTCGGCGCATCGGCCGACGGCAGGTCGGACGCAAGCCTTACCGCGGTGACCCCGCGCGAATTGACCCCGTTCACGAGCTCGTCCTCGCAGAGGCGTTGTACGGTCGGGTCGGGCGCCTGGCAGAGCACGAGGACTCTTTCGCCCCTGAGCGATCTGCCCGCGTATTCCTTGTTCGACCACTCCGCCGCCATCTGGGTGGTGGCACAGCCGGCCGCGAGCAGCAACAGGGGCAAGAGGATGCGAGCGAGCGATGGTCGATTGCGCATGAGGCCGTTTCCCGAAGACAGGTTGCGATTGCGATACGTCCGATTCACATCATCGCGCCGGCACGATCGATGTTCAAGCGTCGGGCAGCGATCAGGTGACCGCTGCCGGGCGCGCGTTACCATCCGGCGCGTCATGCACCGGGGCCATTGAGGGAACCCGGGGCGGCCGGCAGCTCTGCGAAACATCGCACGCAGGAGCGGCGGGGAACGAAGAAAACCGCGTACCATCCAAGGACGCAAGATTCGACCGGACGACGAAACCTGGAGGGTAGCAAGATGATCATCGAACGCGGCAAAGGCAAGGTCGGGCTCATCGGCACTGGCATGGTGGGGGCCTCCTTTGCGTATTCCCTCATGCAATCGGGGTTCACGAGCGAGCTCGTCCTCATCGACCTCGACCAGGCTCGTGCCGAGGGCGAGGCGATGGACCTGCAGCACGGCCTGCCCTTCGTGCGGCCGATGCAGATCCGGGCTGGCGGCTACGATCTGCTGGCAGGCAGCACTGTAGTCGTGATCTGCGCCGGCGCGAACCAACGGCCCGGCGAGACACGCCTCGATCTCCTGAAGAAGAACGCCGGCGTCTTCCGCGCCATCATCCCGAAGGTGGTCGCAGCGTGCCCCGAGGCGATCATCCTGATCGCCACGAACCCGGTCGACATTCTGACCCACATCTCCGCCGACCTCGCGGGTCTGCCCCCCGGTCGGGTAATCGGCTCGGGCACCACCCTCGACAGCGCGCGCTTCCGCTTCAACCTCGCTGACTTCTTCGACCTCGACTCGCGCGGTGTGCAAGCCTGGATCGTGGCCGAGCACGGCGACTCCGCGGTACCGGTGTGGAGCCTTGCGAACGTGGGCGGCATCCCGGTACGGGACTTCCGCGGACCGAGCGGCAAGACCCTGGATGCCGCCACGATGCAGCGGATCTTCGAGCAGACCCGCGATGCCGGCTACGAGATCATCCAGCGCAAGCAGTCCACCTATTACGCGATCGGCATGGCGCTGCTCGCGATCGTCGTGACGATCCTGCGCGATCAGCGCACCGTCCTGCCGGTCTCGCTTCCCCTCACGGGACAGTTCGGCGTCTCGGGGATGGCGCTGAGCCTGCCTGCCGTCCTCGGCCGCAGCGGTGCGGAGCAGATCCTCGAGATTCCGATGAACGACGAAGAGATCGCGGGCTTCAGGAAGTCGGCGGATACACTCAAGGAGCACCTTCGGGAGCTCGAGGACCAGCCCTGAGCAATGACGGTTTGAGCAATGAAGGAGGTCGCCAAGCAGCTCGTTGGCGGTCAGGATCTCGCCGGCCCGTCGCGCCGCGCCTTGCGGCGGTCAAGCGCAGGAAATAGTCAGAAGGCGCCGAACGCGAGTCCCAGCGCGATTGCCACACCGGCCCCGATGAGCGGTCCGACCATGATCACCATCGCGATGTGGCCGTAGCTCTCGCGCATCGTGGCGCCGCAGATCGCCAACAGCGTGACGATGGCGCCGCTGTGCGGCATCTGTGCGAGCGGCCCACTCGACAGCGCCGCGACCCGGTGCATGAGTGACGGGTCGATGCCTGCCTCCGCGGCGAGCCGTGCGTAGGTGTCGCCCATCGCGTCGAGCGTGATGATCATCGCGGCCGAAGCCGAAGCGGTGATAACTCCCATCACGCCCATCGCGACCGACATCGACACCAGCGGTCCGCCGGGAAGCGCGAGCAGGCCATCGCGCACGGCGCCGAAGGCGGGCAGCGCGGCGACGACCGCGCCGAAGCCGGCGAGGCTTGCCGTGTTGAACACCGGCAGCACCGATGCGTTGGCGCCCGCGTCGAGCGTCTTGAGGAGGGCGGGTAACCGTTTCAGGTTGGTCGCGACCAGCACCAATATCCCCGCCAGCAACGCCGTCACCACCGACCAGATGCCGCTCTTGGCGGCGAGCGAAACGCCGCCCCAGCGGGCTTCGCTGAGGAACGACATGTCGAGCCGCGGCAGGATCACCCAGGTCACGAGCAGGTTGACCGCCAGCACCACCACGATGGGCGCGAGCGCGAGCGCGAACGAGGGCACCTTCTCGCTGTGATGGCCATGCGGCAGCTCGGCCGGATCGAAGCTGTCGGCGTTGGTGGAACGTTCGCGCGCGAGCTCGGCGTCTGGCGCGACATGAGCCTCGGGGCCGTAGCCTTCGCCGGCACGGCGCGCGCGCGCCTCGGCGCGGCGCAGCCACCACAGACCGAAGGCGACGATCACGGCCGCCGCCACGATGCCAAGCCCCGGCGCGGCGAAGATGGTGGTCCCGAAATGCGGCATCGGGATCGCGTTCTGGATCGCAGGCGTCCCCGGCAGGGCTGTCATCGTGAAGCTGAAGGAGCCGAGCGCGATCGCCGCCGGCATCAGACGATGCGGCACGCCCGCCTGCCGGAACAGCGCGTCGGCGACCGGGTGGACGGCGAACGCCACCACGAAGAGGCTGACGCCGCCGTAGGTGAGCAGCGCGCACGCGAGCACGACCGCGATCACCGCGCGCGACGCCCCGAGCCGCGTCGTGATACCGCGCGCGATGGCGAGCGCGCAGCCGCTGTCGTCCATGAACTTGCCGAAGATGGCGCCGAGCAGGAACAGCGGGAAAAACTGCACGATGAAGCGGCCCGCGCCGTTCATGAGCGTCACCGTCCAGTGGGCGAGCAGCGGGTCGGCGGCGAACGCGGCTGCAATCAGCGCCACCAGGGGCGCGGCAACGAGCAGGCTGAAGCCGCGGAAGGCGAGAAAGACGAGCACCCCGACGGCAAGCAGGATGCCGGCGAGGCCGATAAGGTCGCCGCTACTCATCGCGTCGGCCTCGAAATCACGACCCGGGTGCAGCCGGCGCTCGACCGACGGGTCGGTGCCGGCAGTGCCGTCGACCGCTGATCATGCCTGCGGCTCCGCTGCGGACGCGGAGGCGAGCGCGTCGCGCAGTACCTTCTCGCGCGTCTCGTCGAGCGAGGTGTGCAGCACGACGCCGCCGTGTTCCTTGATCTCGCCCAGCACCTTGTCGGCGGTCATGTCCTCGACGAGAACGAAGAGCGCCGCATCGCCCGGTTTCAACGCACTACCCAGCTCTTTCATGAAATTGTCCTTGATCCCGGCGTCGGTCAGTGCGCCGGCAATCGCGCCGCCGGCCGCACCGGCGACCACGCCCAGGAGCGGGTTCAAGAAGATCATGCCGATCAGGAGGCCCCAGAAGCTGCCGCCCGCCGCACCGGACGCGGTGGTGTTGATGAGCTGGTTCAACTTTACCCGCCCCTTGTCGTCGCGCGTCGCGATGACCACGTCGTTGAACTTGAGGAGGTAGCGTTTGGCGAGGTCGAACACCAGGCTGCGGACTTCCTCGGCCTTCTGCTCGGAGGGGTAGACGATGGCGATCAGGGTGGACATGGGTTGGCTTCTCCTTGGTCGGGGGGTAATCAATAAAGGGTGCTAGCTAGCTTACGCGCTAATCGAACGCGAACGATCGCGCCTGATAGCCCTTGGCTGCGATTGCCTTCAACATTGCCTCGACCGCGTCCGGGCCGCGGGTTTCGACCGTCAGCTCGATCTCGGTCTCCCGGTACTGGGCCGACGTGAAGGTGCGGCCATGGTGGATGTCGAGGATGTTGGCCTGCTGCGCCGCGGCGATGGCTGTCAGGTCCGCCATGCTGCCCGGCCGGTCGGGGACGACGACACTCAGCCGTGCGAGTCGCCCCTCCTTTGCGAGGCCCCGTTCGAGCACCTTCGCGAGGAAGGTCGTGTCGATGTTGCCTCCGGTCAACACGCAGCAGACCGACTTGCCCGCGATGCCGGAGACCTTGCCGTTGAGACACGCCGCCACCGCGGTCGCGCCCGAACCTTCCACCACCGTTTTCTCGGATTCGAGCAGGACCAGAATGCCGTCCGCAATTTCCTCCTCGCTCACGGTGACGATCTCGTCGACGTATTTCTGCACGATCGGGAAGGTATGTGCACCTGGCCGCGCGACTGCGATGCCGTCCGCGATGGTGGTGCCTTTGACCGTGACGATCTTGCCCGCTTCGACGCTCGCCTTCATGCTCGCGATGCCTTCGGCCTGCACGCCCACGATGTGCATCTTGGGGTTGACCGCCTTCAGCGCGACCGCCATCCCGGCGATGATTCCGCCGCCGCCGATCGGGACCACGAAAATCTCCAGCGTCGGGGCCTGATCCAGAAGCTCGAGCGCCACCGTCCCCGCCCCGGCGATCACCTTGGGATCGTCGAACGCGTGCACGAAGGTATAGCCTTTCTCCTTCTGCAACTCGGTGGCGCGCCCGAACGCGTCGTCGTAACCGTTGCCGTGCAGCACCACCTCCGCCCCGTACTGCTCGGTGCCCTTGATCTTCGCGATCGGGGCCGTTTCCGGCATCACGATCGTGGCGTGGATCTTGTTGCGCATCGCTGCGAAGGCAAGCCCCTGCGCATGGTTACCCGCCGAGGCGGCGATGACGCCGGCTTGCTTCTGCTTGTCGTCCAGGTTGAGCACGGCGTTCATCGCCCCCCGGTCCTTGTAAGCACCCGTGCGCTGCAAATTCTCCATCTTTAGATAAAGCGCGCACCCCGTTCGAGTGCTCAAGCCCGGCGACTGCACGCAGGGCGACACGCCGATGTACTTGCGGATCGCGCTACGCGCTGCCTTGACGTCGTCGAGGGTGACCGAAATACCGTTAGCCATGTGATTGCTCCTGTTAGCCGACAACGGCGATGCACTCGATCTCTACCAGCACGTCGAGCGGCAGCCGCGCCACCTGCACCGTGGAGCGGGCCGGGGTGTGGCTCCCGAACGCACGCTCGTAGATCGCGTTCATCTTCGTGAAGTGTTCGAGGTTCTGCAGGAAGACCGTGGTCTTCAAGACTTTCGACAGGTCGCTGCCCGCGGCCTTCAGTACTGCCGCGAGATTCTTCAGCACCTGCTCCGTCTGCGCCTCGATCTCACCCGGCACCACCGTCATGCTCTGCGGATCGAGGGGGATCTGGCCCGAGCAGAAGACCATACCCCCGTGCGTGATCGCCTGGCAGTAAGGCCCGATCGCCTTCGGCGCGCCGTCGGTTGCAATCTTGTTCATGCGTCGATGCTCCTGCGAAATGTTTGGTTCAACAGTCGACCCAGACGACGGCGAGTCCGCCCTGCGAGGTCTCCTTGTACTTGTCCGACATGTCCTTGCCGGTGAGGTACAGGACTTCGACCACCTGATCGAACGTGGGCCGCACTGGTTCTTCTCCCCGCAGCATGGTGAGGCGCACCGCGTTGACGGCCTTGTTCGCGGCGAGCGCGTTGCGCTTGATGCAGGGCACCTGGACCAGCCCGGCGACCGGGTCACAGGTAAGGCCGAGGTTGTGCTCGAGCGCCATCGCGCCGGCGTTCAACACCTGGTCCACCGTACCACCCAGCACCTGACAGAGGCCGGTGGCCGCCATCAGGCTCGCCGAACCGACTTCGCCCTGGCAGCCCACTTCCGCGCCCGAGAACGATGCGTTGATCTTCACCGGGATTGCACAGCCGCCGGAGGCGAGCAGGAAATCGCAGATCTTGTCGTCGGTGACGTCCTGGCCGAATTTCTTGTACGCCTGCAGCACCGCGGGAACGATGCCCGACGCCCCCATGGTCGGAGCCGTGACCACTTGACCGAGGGTCGCATTCACCTCCATCACGGCGAGCGCGTAAGCATTGACGTGGTCCTGCAGCTCGAAGAGCTGCGCGCCCCAGGGCACCGCCTTCACCTTGTCCCAGATTTCCTTCGCGTGGCGCTTCAGCCCGAGCCCGGGAATCTCGCCTTCGGCCGCAAGGCCAATCTCGATGGACTTCTCCATCACCGCGGCGATCTCCAGGAGCCCGTTTCTGATCTCGGGCGCCGTGCGCCACGTGTGCTCGTTCTTGAAGACGATCTCCGCGATCGACTTGCCTTCCTGCTTGCACAGCGCGGCGAGCTCCGCACCGGTCGAATACGGGAACGGTTTCTTCTTGTCCCCGACCGAATCTTTCGGGTTGAGCGATTCGTTCTCGCAGATCACGAACCCGCCGCCGATCGAGAAGTAAAGCGCGCGCTTCAGCTCCTTCCCGGCGCTGTCGAGCGCGACGAACGCGATCCCGTTCGGATGCGTCGGAAAGCTCTTGTCGTCGTACCACTTGATGTCCTGGGCCGGATCGAACGGCACCATCTTCTTGCCGCCGAGGTTCAGCGTCTTCTCGGTCTCGATCCGCTGCTGCTTCGCGGGAATCTTGGCGCTGTCGAGCGTGGCGGGTTCGTTGCCTTCGAGGCCGAGCATCGACGCGAGGTCAGTGAAGTGACCCTTGCCGGTGAGCGACATCGATGCATACAGCTCGATCTGCGCGCGTGCGGTCTTCTCGAAGACCTGTTCGGCCTCGAGCTCCCTCAGAAAGCGCTGGGCGGCCACCATCGGGCCAAAGGTGTGCGAGCTCGACGGCCCCACGCCGACCTTGTAGATATCGAAGACGCTGATTGCCACGAGACTCCTCCTCTTGTTGGTGTATGGGGTGGCGTTGCGGCGGCGGTGCTAGAACACGGTCAGCCCCCTGCTGCGAAACTGACCGCGGACCCGCTCGGCGAGCTCCGGCGACGGCGGCTCCGTGTCCGCGAGGGGGTAATCGATGCCGAGCTTCTTCCATTTGTCCTGCCCCATCTGGTGGAAGCGCAGGATTTCGACGCGCTGCAGCGACTTGAGCCCCGCGCAGATATCCGCCACCTTTTCGACGTTGTCGAAATCGTCGGTGAGGTTCGGCACGAGGACGAACCGCACCCACAGCGGGCGCCCGAGATCGGATAATCGGCACGCGTAGTCGAGCGTCGGCTGCAGGGGCTGGCCGGTGACGCGCTGGTAGGTCTCTTCGTCGCCCGACTTGATGTCGAGCAGATTGAGATCGATGTCCATCAGCTCGCCATCGGTGAGCTTTTCGCCCAGCCTGCCGCTCGTGTCGAGACAGGTATGGAGGCCGAGCGCCTTGGCGCGGCGGAAGATCTCGGTCGTGAAGGCGTGCTGTTGCACGGGTTCGCCGCCCGAGATCGTAAGGCCGCCCTTGGAGATCTTCAGCACCCTTTCGTACTTCGCGATCTCCTTCGCCATGCGTTTCAACGGCACGGGGCGACCGTTTCGCTTGTGCCAGGTATCCGGGTTGTGACAATACTGACAGCGCAGCAGGCAGCCGGTCAGGAAGAGCACGAAGCGGATGCCCGGACCGTCGACGGTGCTGCCGACCTCGATCGAGTGGACATAGCCGCGGAGGTCGTCGCCCTCCCGGGCCTCCTCTTCGACGAGGTCGGTTTCATACAGCTCCGTATACGACTTGTGGGACTTGTTCTCCCGAACACCCTCGCGCGTGAGATGCAGCTCGTACCGGCTGCCGACGATGGGAGTGGCCACGGCGCGCCTCGACAGGCTGTTAAGCTCGGCCGTGGAACGTGCGGTTGATCACGTCGAGCTGCTGCTCCTTCGTGAGCTTCACGAAGTTGACCGCATACCCCGAGACCCGGATCGTGAGCTGCGGGTATTTCTCCGGTTGCTCCATCGCCTCCTGCAACGTATCGCGGTTGAGCACGTTGAGGTTCGAGTGGAACCCGTTCGAGGCGAAATAGGCATCGAGCCCACCGACGGCGCGCGTGATGCGCTCGTCCTCCGTCCCGAGTGAAGTCGGCACCACCGAAATCGTAAGGGAGATGCCGTCTTCGGCGTCGTCGTAAGGCAGCTTCGCGACCGACAACATCGCCGCCATCCACCCGCTCGAGTCGGCGCCGTTCGATGGATTGGCGCCCGGTGCGAACGGCATACCGGTGCGTCGCCCGTCGGGCGTGTTGCCGGTCTGCTTGCCGTACACGACGTTAGAGGTGATGGTCAGGATCGACTGCGTATGCACCGCGCCGCGATAGGTCTCGTAGTGCCGGATCTTGTTCATCATCATCGAGACCAGCATCTCGGCGATGCTGTCGACGCGGTCGTCGTTGTTCCCGTACTTCGGAAACTCGCCTTCGACCTCGTAGTCGACGATGAGGCCGGTGTCGTCGCGCACCGGCTTCACCTTCGCATGCTTGATCGCGGAGAGGCTGTCGGCGGTATGCGAGAGGCCCGCCATGCCGCAGGCCATGGTGCGCAGGATGTCACGGTCGTGCAGCGCCATCAGCACCGCTTCGTAGCAGTACTTGTCGTGCATGTAATGGATGATGTTGAGGGCGTTGACGTAGGTCTTCGCCAGCCACTCCATCATCCCGTCGAACCGCTCGAACACCTCGTCGTAACCGAGCACGTCGCTACGGATCGGCTCGAGGTGCGGCCCGACCTGTTCGCCGGTCAACTCGTCGCGGCCGCCGTTGATTGCATAGAGCAGCGCTTTCGGCATGTTGACGCGCGCGCCGAAGAACTGCATCTGCTTGCCGACCGCCATGCCCGACACACAGCAGGCGATGGCCGCGTCGTCGCCGTATTTCGGACGCATCATGTCGTCGGACATGTACTGGATCGAGCTGGTGTCGATCGAGCACTTCGCGGCAAAGCGCTTGAAGCCGTCCGGCAGGCGCGTCGACCAGCCCACGGTGAGGTTGGGCTCGGGCGCGGGCCCCAGGTTGTAGAGCGTCTGCAGGATGCGGAAGCTCGACTTCGTCACCAGGGTGCGGCCATCGTCGCCCATGCCGGCGATGAACTCCGTAACCCACGTCGGGTCGCCCGAGAAGAGCTGGTTGTACTCCGGAGTCCGCAGGAAGCGCACGATGCGGAACTTGATCACGAGGTCGTCTATGAGCTCCTGCGCCTGGGATTCGGTGAGCGTGCCCTCGCGCAAGTCGCGCTCGAGATAAACATCCAGGAACGTGGCGATGCGCCCCACCGACATGGCCGCACCGTTCTGCTCCTTGATCGCGGCGAGGTAGGCGAAGTAGGTCCACTGCACGGCTTCGCGGCCGTTGCCCGCCGGTTGCGAGACGTCGTAGCCGTAGTTCCTGGCCATCTGCGAGATCTGCTTGAGCGACTTCACCTGCTCGGACAGTTCCTCGCGCAGCCGGATCACGTCCTCGGTCGCGTGCCGGTCGTCCAGCTCGGCGCGCTCGGCGAGCTTCTCCTTGACGAGGAAATCGAGGCCGTACAGCGCGAGGCGGCGATAGTCGCCGATGATCCGGCCGCGGCCATAGGCGTCGGGCAGCCCGGTGACGATCCCGGACTTGCGGCACTTGCGGATCTCCGGGGTGTACGCATCGAAGACGCCGTCGTTGTGCGTCTTGGCGTACGTGGTGAAGATCTTGGCGATCTGGGCATCCGGCTCGTAGCCGTAGGCCTTGAGGCTCGCCTCGACGACCTTCCAGCCGCCCTTCGGCATGATCGCTCGCTTCAGCGGCGCGTCGGTCTGGAGGCCGACGATGAGCTCGAGGTCGCGGTCGATGTAACCGGGACCGTGCGCGACGATGCTGGAGGGCTCCTGCGACACGTCGAGCACGCCTTTCCGGGTCTCCTCGGCAATCAGCGGCAGCAACCTCTCCCAGACCTTGCGGGTGCGCGCGGTCGGGCCGGCGAGAAACGACGCGTCGCCGACGTAGGGGGTGTAGTTACGCTGAATGAAATCGCGGACGTTGATTCGGGTTTTCCAGGGACCGGACTTGAACGCCCGCCAGGGATTGTCTCGGGACTCTTGCGCTTCCTTCGGGATGGCTGCCATGAGAGACCTCGTGCACGACAGGGTTGAAGACTTGGATCTTGTGATGTCCGTCCAGCTAACTTTACCTCCGCGACGAATGCCGGTTCGACCAACTATCCCGCGAGCGCTCGGGTATGACGGGCGATCATCAGTTCCTCGTTGGTCGGGATGACCCATGCTGCAATGCGACTCGATGCCGTGCTGATGCGCGGGCCGCCTGCGGCATTGGCCGTGGTATCGAGCTCGACACCGAGCCACGTCGCCTGACGGCACACGGCTTCGCGGATTGCTGCAGCGCGTTCGCCGATGCCCGCGGTGAACACGATCGCATCGAGCCCACCGAGCGCCGCCGCCAGTGAACCCAGTTCGCGGCCGATGCGGTAGACAAAGAGATCGATCGCGAGTTTCGCGCGCGGCTCGGTACTTTCGAGGAGCTCGCGCATGTCGCTCGAGATGCCGGAGACCCCGAGCAAGCCCGACTTTTTATATAGCAGGGACTCGATCGCCGCGGCGTCCATCTTCAGTTCCTGCATGCAATAGAGGACTACCCCCGGATCGAGGTTGCCGGAACGCGTGCCCATCGGCAGGCCGTCGACGGCGGTGAACCCCATGGTGCTCGCCACGCTTTTCCCGCCGAGCATCGCGCACATGCTGGCGCCGTTGCCGAGATGCAGCACCACTGTCTTGCCGGCCGCCGCGCGCGCGTCATGCTGTGCCAGCACGGAGGCAATGTACTCGTAGGACAAGCCGTGAAAGCCGTACCGGCGCACGCCGCGGTCGGTGATCGAAGCGGGCAGCGCAAACGCTTGCGCCAGGGGCGGCGCGGTCCGGTGAAAGGCGGTGTCGAAGCACGCCACCTGCACGATATCGGGACGCTTCTCCGCAATCAGCCGGATCGGCAGCAGGTTATGCGGCTGGTGTAGCGGCGCGAGCGGGACGAACTGGGCGAGCGTCTCGAGGATAACCGCATCGACCCGCACCGGCGCGGCGTAGAGGTTGCCGCCGTGCACCACGCGGTGCCCTACCGCGATCAGGTTCGTGTCGCCGGCCTGCGCGAGGAGCCACTGGAACAGAAACTCGAGTGCCCCGGCGTGTTGCGGCGCCGCACCCTCGTCCCACGCGTGCTCGCCGACCACTTTGCCACTCGCATCCTTCGCCCGAAACCGCGCATTGCCGTATAGCTCTTCGAGGTTGCCGCTCACGACCGCTTCGAGCGCACCGTCAGCCGTGACGAAGAACTCCGTAAACTTGAGGCTCGACGAGCCGGCGTTGAGCACCAGGATCGCGTCGCTCATTTGAGCGCTCCTTTGGCAGCCAATTCGCGTCGGTGATGCGCCACCAGCGCCGCCACGGCGCAGGAGGCAAGCCGGCTCTCCACCGAGTCGGCGCGGCTGGTGAGCGTGATCGGCACGCGCGCGCCGACCACGATGCCCGCCGAATCCGCATCGGCGAGGAATGACAAACTCTTCGCCAGCATGTTGCCGGCCTCGAGGTCGGGCACCACGAGGATGTCGGCCTGCCCTGCAACCGGACCGCCGATCCCCTTGATGCGCGCGGCCTCGGGGCTGATCGCGTTGTCGAGGGCGAGCGGCCCGTCGAGCACGCCGCCGGTGATCTGGCCGCGCTCCGCCATTTTGCAGAGCGCCGCCGCTTCCACGGTCGAGTCGAGCTTGGGATTCACCGTTTCCATGGCCGAGAGAATCGCCACCTTTGGGCGATCGACGCCGAGCGCGAGCGCGAGATCGATGGCGTTCTGCACGATGTCCACCTTGTCTTCCAGCGTGGGAAAGATGTTGATCGCGGCGTCGGTGATGATGAGGACGTTCGAGTGGTTGGGAACGTCGAGGATGAAGCAATGGCTCAAGCGCCGTTCGGTGCGTAGTCCGGTCTCGCGCTTCACGACCGCCCCGAGCAGCTCGTCGGTGTGCAGCGACCCCTTCATCAGCATCTCGGCGCGCCCTTCGCGCACGAGCGCGACGGCCTTCTCGGCGGCTTCGTGGCTGTGCTCGGCATCGACGATTTCATACGGGGTGACGTCGAGCTTCGCGGCCTCGGCGGTGCTCAGGATCTTGTTGCGCGGCCCGACCAGGATCGGCGCGATGATCCCCATCTGCGCGGCGTCGACCGCACCTGCGAGTGCGAATTCGCTGCATGGATGCGCCACGGCGGTGGGGGTCGCCGGCAGCCCTTTGACCCTTTCAATCAAGCGCTCGTACGCCGTGCGCGTCTTGGAATTCATGATCGAACCTCCGCCAAGTTAGTCTAAAATTCTAATGAAAAGCGCGCAATGGTAACACCCGAATGCACTCGGAATCGTGACACCTCATGCCGCAGTGCGGCGCGTGGAATGACCGCACCGCCCGCGGGTCTTTCACGGGCGATCCCTGCCGGGATGTGGCAAATCCGAGGCCGTCCCGTGCACGTTGTGCTTGACGGCGGCGCCTTGGCTTTGCGATAACAGCGGTCGGCGACAATCGCTCACCGGAACCGCTGCACTGCACAGCGGATGCCGAACGCAACAAAAGCTTAACGAAGAGAGGTTGACGTGGGTGATTCCACCATCGTATTCGCGGTCATCCTCGCCGCGCTCGCTCTCTTCATCTGGAACAAGATCCCGGCGGTCATCGTCGCGATCGGCGTGTCGCTGGCACTGTTCTTCAGCGGCATCCTCACCGGTGCCGAGGTGCTGGCCGGACTCGGCGATCCGACTGTCATTCTGATCGCGGGCCTCTTCGTGGTGGGCGCCGGTCTCGAGGCTTCGGGCGTTACGACGTGGGCGGGTCAGCAGTTGGTCGAGAAGTCGGCTGGCAGCAAGACACGGGCGTTTTTGCTGCTCATGCTCCTCGCGGCGCTCGCCACTGCCACCATCAGCGTGAACGGCACCGTGGCCGCGTTGTTGCCGATGGTGATCGTCGTCGCGCTCAGGCTCGGCGAGCCGACCTCGCAACTGCTGCTGCCGCTTTGCTTCGCCGCGCACAGCTCGACCATGCTGACGCTGCTCGGCGCGCCCTTGAACGTGATCGCGTCCAGCACGGCGAAGGATGCCGGCTACGGCGGCATTGGCTTCTTCGAATTCGCGGTGGCGGGCGTGCCGATTTTCATCGGCTCGGTGATCATCATGCTGCTCACCAAGCGCTTCCTGCTGCCGCATCGCAACGGGGCGTCGCTGCCCGCCGACTTCAGCGCTCATGCCCAGACGCTCGTCGAACAGTATCGGATCGAGGACGGATTGCACGGCCTGCGGGTGCGGGCCTCTTCGCCCTATGTCGGCAAGCCGCGCGACGCGGTCGATTTGAAGAACTACTCGGGCTTGAGCCTGGTTGCGATCCAGGAAGGCGAAGGCGGCAAGCCGCTCGCGCGCCCGACCATCGCCGAGGGCGACGTGATCCTGGTGCGCGGCGAACGCGAGCCACTGGGTCGGTGGGCGACCGAACAGCATCTCGCGCTGCGCTCGGGGGACGAGCTGGGCGGCGTTGCGGAGACGCTCTTCAACAAGGGTTCGGGCCTCGCCGAAGTGGTGATTCCGACCCGCTCCAAGCTGGTGGGGCAGGAGGTGTTCCCCGGCATGTCGGCTCGCGATGGCGACCTGATGGTGCTCGCGGTGCAGCGCGCCGGCGAAGATCTGGGGACCTTACCCACCAAGCTCGCGGTCGGCGACCACCTGCTGCTGCAAGGCACGTGGCAGGCCCTGGACAAGCACCTGGCCGACCCGCAGGTGATGGTGGTGGACTCGCCCGACGTGGTGCGCCGGCAAGCCATCCCGCTCGGTCATCGGGCGTGGGAAGCGATCGCGGTGCTGGTTGCGCTGGTCGTCATGCTGGTGGGCAACTGGTTCCCGGCGGCGCTGGTGGCGGTGATCTGCTCCGTCGCCCTCGTGCTCCTGCGCGTGCTCACCGTGCCACAGGCCTACAAGGGCATCGACTGGAACACCTGCATCCTCGTGGGCGGCATGATCCCGCTCGCGACCGCGATGCGGAAAACCGGCGCCGCGGAACTGCTCGCCGACTACCTCATTCATTTCGTCGGTGCTCTCGGCCCGCGCGCCATCCTTGCCGGCCTGTTCCTCGTTACGTTCGCCCTCACATCGGTCATGAGCAACACCGCCGCAGCGCTCGTCATGCTGCCGATCGCGGTGGCGACCGGCGTCGAGATGGGTGTCTCACCGATGGCGCTGATCATCGCGGTCACCGTGGGCGCGCACGGCGCGCTGTTGACCCCGGTCGCGACCCCGGTCAACCTGATGGTGGTGGGTCCCGGCGGCTACCACTTCGGCGATTACTGGAAATATGGCCTGCCGATCGGGATCTGGTGGCTGGTCGTGGTGGCCTTCCTGGTGCCGCTTTACTGGCGGTTCTAGCGTCATTCGTCCGCGAGGCGGACCCGAGACAACAACGGAGCAAAGAGATGGATGTAGCAGCTAAAGCCCCGCAGGCCGGCGACGATACGCTTTGGCACGCCCTGCCTACCGCAGACGTGGTGAAGCGGCTTGCCACCAGCGTCGACAAGGGGCTCGACGCGGGCGAAGCGAAGACCCGCCTGCAGAAGTACGGGTCTAACCGCCTGCCCGAAGGCAAGAAGCGCGGGCCTTTCGTGCGCTTCCTCGCCCAGCTCAACAACATCCTCGTCTACGTGCTGCTCGGCGCCGGGTTCGTGAAGCTGATGCTCGGGTCTGTGGCTCGACGCGGGGATCATTTTCGGCGTGGTGATCCTGAACGCACTGCTCGGCTTCATCCAGGAGGGCAAGGCGGAGAAGGCGCTCGACTCGATCCGCAACATGCTCTCGGCCGAGGCGCGCACGGTGCGCGGCGGCGAGACGCGCATGACCCCGGCCGAGGACCTCGTACCGGGCGACATCGTGTTGCTGGAATCGGGCGACAAGGTGCCGGCGGACCTGCGGCTGGCCGATGCGAAGAACCTGCGCACCGAGGAAGCGGCGCTCACCGGCGAGTCGGTCCCGGCGGAGAAGACCTCCGATCCGGTCGCAGACAAGTCCACCGTCGGCGACCGCGACAGCATGGTGTTCTCGGGCACGATGGTGGTGTCCGGTCGCGGTACCGGTATCGTGGTCGCCACCGGGAGCGACACGGAGCTCGGCAAGATCAATCAGCTGCTCGCCGGCGTGAGTGCGCTCGAGACGCCGCTCCTGCGCCAGATCAAGAAGCTCGGCTACCTCATCACCGCCTGCGTCGGGGTCGTCGGCGTCCTGGTGTTCGCGTACGGCCGCTGGGTGATGGGCATGGAGTTCGTCGAGCTGTTCCAGGCGATCGTCGGCATCGCGGTGTCGCTGATCCCCGAGGGCCTGCCGGCGCTCATCACGATCACGCTCGCGATCGGCGTCCAGCGCATGGCGAGCCGCCATTCGATCATCCGGCGCCTGCCCGCGGTCGAGACGTTGGGCTCGGTGTCGCGCATCTGCTCCGACAAGACCGGCACACTCACGCTGATGGAGATGATGGTCGTATCCGCGGCCTCGGCCGAGTCCGAGTACCAGATTACCGGCGACGGCTATGCGCCCGAGGGCGAGGTCAAGCAAGGCGGGCAGCCCGCCAAGAAGAATCTGATCCTGGAGCTGCTCGGCCGCAACTCGCTACTGTGCAACGACGCCGAGATGTTCCAGGCGGAGGGGGTCTGGAAGGTCGAGGGCGATCCGACCGAAGGGGCGCTGTATCCATTCGCGAACAAGCTCGGCATGAAGCGGGAGACCGAGCAGGCCGCCTATCCGCGCATCGACTCGATCCCGTTCGAGTCCGAGCACAAGTTCATGGCCACCCTGCACAGGGGCGCCGATGGCAAGGAGGTGCTGTTCGTCAAGGGTGCGCCGGAGATCATCATGGCGCATTGCGACCGGCAGCAGCTCGCCGACGGCAACCATGCGCCGCTCGACCGCGATCATTTCCAGAGAATCTCGGACCAGTTCGCGGGCCAGGGCGAGCGCGTGCTCGGGCTCGCGTGGCTCGAGAGCCCGGCGGCTCAAGGCGGGCAGCCTCGGTCCGGCCGACCTGCCGAAGAACCTGGTGCTGATCGGCCTGATCGGCCTGCTCGATCCGCCCCGCAAGGAGGCGATCGAGGCGGTGAAGGAGTGCCATGGCGGCGGCATCCGCGTCACGATGATCACCGGCGACCACCGGATCACCGCCGCGGCGATCGCCAAGATGCTCGGCATCGGCGACGGCAAGACCGCCATCATCGGCGCCGAGATCGAGGAGATGAACGAAGCCGCGCTGCGGGAGGCCGTGCGCGACGTCGACGTCTTCGCGCGCACGAGCCCGGAGCACAAGCTGCGGCTGGTGAAGGCGGTGCAGGCGAACCGCCAGATCTGCGCGATGACCGGCGACGGCGTGAACGACGCGCCTTCGCTCAAGCAGGCCGACATCGGCGTGGCGATGGGCATCAAGGGCACCGAGGTCACGAAGGAGGCGGCGGACATGATCCTCGCCGACGACAACTTCGCCTCGATCAGCGCCGCGGTGAAGGAAGGGCGCACCGTCTACAACAACATCGAGAAGGCGATCCTCTTCCTGTTCCCGACCAACGTCGCGCAGGCGCTCGTCATCGCGGTTGCCATCTTCGCGGGCTTCACGCTGCCGATCACCGCGCCGCAGGTGCTGTGGGTGAACATGGTGACTTCGGTGGCGCTCGGTCTCGCGATCTGCTTCGAGCCGCACGAGCTCGATGTGATGAGCCGGCCGCCGCGCGCGGTCGACCGGCCGATCCTGACCGGCTTCGGCATCTGGCGCGTGATCTTCGTCGGGCTGGCGCTGCTTGCGTTCACGCTGTGGGCGTTTTTCTGGATGAAGGGGCAGGATGCCTCCGACGCGCTCGCGCGCACCGTCGCGGTCAACGCGATCACCATCGGGCAGTGCTTCTTCCTGCTGAACAGCCGCTACCTGATCGACAGCTCGCTCTCGATCAAGGGGCACATGGAGAACAAGTACGTTGCGCTCGGCATCGGCGCGGTCATCGTCCTGCAACTGCTCTTCACCTACGCACCGCCGCTGCAGGCGCTGTTCGGCAACGAGGCGGTCCCGCTGTACGTGTGGCCGTGGCTGATCGCGGGCGGCTTCGCGTTCTTCCTCGTGGTGGAGCTGGAGAAATTCATCATTCGTTCGAGCAGCGGGCTCAAGCGCATGGTTACCGCGGTGGAAGCGGGAACCTGATCCATTCACGGCGGGCGAACCATGGCATTCGTCGTTAGCCCCCATCGCTCCGGCGCTGAGCGGCTGATCGCTTATCGCGCCGAGAGATGAGCGACATCACGATCGTCTTTGCGGTCGTCGTCGCGGCGCTCGCGCTTTTCATCTGGAACCGCATCCCGGCGGTGATCGTCGCGATCGGCGTGACGCTCGCGCTGTTCCTCACGGGCATCGTCTCCGGCGCCGAGGCGCTCGCCGGCTTTGGCGAACCGGTGGTCGTCCTGATCGCGGGGCTGTTCGTCATCGGCGCGGGGCTGGAAGCGGCCGGCGTGACGGCCTGGGCCGGCCAGCTCCTCGTGGAGCGCGCGGGCGGCAGCGAGACGCGCGCGTTCGTGCTCGTGTGCGCGCTCGCCGCGCTCGCCACCGCCACGATCAGCGTGAACGGCACGGTGGCTGCACTCATGCCCGTGGTGATCGTGGTCGCGCTGCGCCTCGGCATGCCGACCTCGCAGCTGCTGATCCCGCTGTGCTTCGCCTCGCACAGCGCGACGATGCTCACGCTGCTCGGCGCGCCGCTCAACGTGATCGCCTCCAACACCGCCGAGGACGCGGGCTACGGCGCGATCGGCTTCTTCGAGTTCGCGATCGCGGGCGTGCCGATCTTCGCGGGCGCGGTGCTGATCATGCTCGCGACCTACCGTCTTCTGCTGCCGAAGGTGAGCGGCGATGCACTGCCGGGGGACTTCAGCGCCCACGCGCAGACGCTCGTCGAGCAGTACCGACTCGAGGACGGCCTGCACGCCCTGCGCGTGCGCGCCTCTTCGCCTTACGTCGGCGAGCCGCGCGAAGCGGTCGATCTCAAGAAGTATCCCGGGTTGAGCCTGGTCGCGATCCAGGAGGGCGAAAGCGGTAAACCTTTCTCGCGTCCGACCATCGCCGAAGGCGACTTGATTCTGGTACGCGGCGAACGCGAGCCCCTCGGTCACCTGGCCACCGAACAGCATCTCGCGCTGCGCTCGGGGGACGAAGTGGGCAATGTGGCCGAGACGCTGTTCAACAAGGGCTCAGGGCTCGCCGAAGTAGTGATCCCGACGCGCTCCAAGCTCGTCGGTCAGACCGTGTTCCCGGGCATGTCGGCCCGCGACGGCGACCTGATGGTGCTCGCGGTGCAGCGCGCCGGCGCGGACCTCGGCGCCGCGCCGACCCAGCTCCAGGTCGGCGACCATCTCCTGCTGCAGGGCACCTGGCAGGCCCTCGACAAGCACCTCGCCGATCCGCAGGTGATCGTGGTCGACTCGCCCGAGGTGGTGCGCCGGCAGGCGGTGCCGCTCGGGCATCGCGCCTGGGAGGCGATTGCGGTACTCGCCGCGCTGATCGTGCTGCTCGCCGGCGGCTGGTTTCCCGCGGCGCTCGTCGCGGTGGCCTGCGCGGTCGCGCTCGTGCTGCTGCGCGTGCTCACCGTGCCCCAGGCCTATAAGGGCATCGACTGGAACACGTGCATCCTGATCGGCGGGATGATTCCGCTGTCCACCGCGATGCTCAACACCGGCGCGGCGCAGCTCATCGCCGACGGCCTGATCGCGGTGACCGGCGACCTCGGGCCGCGCGCGCTGCTCGCCGGGCTGTTCGTCGTCACGCTCGTGATGAGTCAGCTCATGAGCAACACCGCGGCCGCGCTCGTGATGCTGCCGATCGCGACCGTCGCCGGCCCCGAGATGGGGGTCTCGTCGATGCCGGCGATCTTCGCCGTGACGATCGGCGCGCACGCTGCGGTGCTCACCCCGATCGCAACGCCGGTGAACCTCATGGTCATGGGTCCGGGGGGCTACAAGTTCGGCGATTACTGGAAGTTCGGCCTGCCGCTGGCCGCGTGGTCGCTCCTCGTCGTGCTCTTCGTGGTGCCGCTCTACTGGCGGTTCTGAGGCCGGCATCGACGGATGAGCGACATCGGCTGCGGGCGGTATAATCTGATGCACAGCGGGGTGCGACTCGTGTTGTTCGCGGCCTTCCTGTTCCTCACGGTACTGCCTTGACGCCGGAAGCCAACCCAACGGAGAAGCCAGCTTGCTTTACGTCGACATCCCTCATCGCTCCGAGATCGAGCAGTTGATCGCATACCGCGGACCCGCGTGCATGTCGCTCTACCTGCCGACGACGCCGGTTACCCAGGACGCCCAGGCGGATCGAATTGCCTTGAAGAATCTCGCGAAGACCGGGCTCGACCAGTTGCGCGCCGCCGAGGTGGACAAGCGCGACCTGTGGCCGATCGAGGAAGAGATCGACGATCTCGTCGAAGACGACGAGTTCTGGCGGTTTCAGGCGCGGAGCCTGGCGGTGTTCGTCACGCCCGAGCGTATCGTGACGTTCCGGCTTCCCAACACCCTCACCGCGATGGTCGAGGTATCCGATCGCTTCCACCTGAAGCCGCTCCTGCGCAGCGTCACCTGGCCGCAGACTGCCTACGTCCTCGCGCTTTCGCAGAATGGGGTGCGCGTGGTCGAGGTCTCGGGCGACCTGCCGGCCGTCACCGTCAAGGTCGAGGGCATGCCCACGGACGCCGCCAGCGCGGTCGGCAAGGCGTCGATCCTCGGTCGATCGCCGAGCGGTCGCCTGCAGGGATCGGAAGGCCAGAAGGTGCGCCTGCGACAGTATGCGCGGCAGGTCGATCATGCCTTGCGCGGCTTGATCCACGGGCGGGAGACCCCGCTCATCCTTGCGGTCCATCCGCCGCTGGAATCGATTTACCGCTCCGTGAACACGTACCCACACCTGGTCGCCCAGAGCATCGGCGGCAACTCCGAAACCACGAGCGACGCCGACCTCGCCGCAGCGGCGCGGGAGATCCTCGATGCCCTCCATCGTGCCGAGCTCGAGGCGTTACATACGCTCTTCGAGGTCCGCTCGAAAGCGGGACGCGCGACGACCGACATCGCGCAGGCCGCCCGCGCGGCAACCTTCGGCGCGATCGACACGCTGCTGGTCGATATCGACGAAGTCATTCCCGGCACCGTCGGCGACGACGGCAGCATCACGCTCCAGGACGGTCCCTGCGCGGTGAGCTACGGGGTCGTCGACGAGATCGCGGGCCGTGCCTTCACGTCCGGTGCGCGGGTCCTCGGCGTGCGCCGTGCGGACATCCCCGGCGGCGCGAGCCTCGCCGCGATTTTGCGTTACGCGTTCTGAAACACTGGCCGCTTTTTGTCCCGATCGCCGCGGCGCTGCTGCTCGGCGTCGCGCTGGTCGCGCCGTTCAGCGCGCCGCTCGGGGCGCTGTGCGCAATTGGCCTCATCGGCGCGGTCACCGCGGCGGTGCATCACGCGGAGGTCGTCGCGCACCGCGTCGGCGAGCCCTTCGGGACGCTGGTGCTCGCACTCGCGATTACGGCGATCGAGGTGTCGCTGATTGTCTCGGTGATGCTCGCCGGGGGACCGGACGCCGCCACGCTCGCGCGCGACACGCTGTACGCGACGGTCATGATCATCGGCACCGGCGTGATCGGCCTGTGCGTGCTGCTCGGCGCGCTGCGTCACGGCGAGCTGGAGTTCCACGCCCAGGGCGCCGGCCCCGCGCTGTCGGCGCTCACCACCCTCGCCACGCTCGTCCTGATCATGCCGGTGTTCACGGTAAGCGCGGGGTATGCGCAGTACAGCACGTCGCAGCTCGCCTTCGTGGCCGCCAGCTCGTTCGCGGTCTGGTTGGTGTTCGTGTTCTTTCAGACGGTGCGCCATCGCGACTTCTTCCTGCCCAAGATCCGGGCGGGGGACGCCTTCGAGCACGCCCCGCCGCCGACCACCCACGAGGCCTGGGCGAGCTTCGGACTGCTCCTCGTTTCGCTCGTCGGCGTGGTGGGCCTCGCCAAGGTGCTGTCGCCGACAATCGAAGCCGACGGTGCGGTCGGCCGGCCTGCCTCGGGCGGTCATCGGCGTGGTGATCGCACTCCTCGTGCTCATGCCCGAGACGGTCGCGGCGGTCCGCGCGGCGCTCGCCAATCGTCTCCAGACCAGCCTCAACCTGGCGCTCGGCTCGGCGCTGGCAACGATCGGGCTCACGACCCCGATCGTCGTGGCGATCTGCCTCGCGTTCGACTTGCCGCTCGTGCTCGGCATCGAACCGAAGGACATCGTGCTGCTCGTGCTGACCCTCGTGGTCGGCATCGTCGGCGTCGGCTCGGGTCGGGCCAACATGATGCAGGGCGCGGTGCAACTGGTGCTTTTCGCGGCGTTCCTGTTCCTCACGGTGGTGCCGTGAGATTTTGCAACCCTTCGATGATCCGGCAATAACACGATGTTCGACGAACCAGAAGCACGGCAGTGGTCTTTTCGCTTCCCCCATCTTCCGCCCGTGCGGCGGCGTCCCGGCCTGCTGCACACGGCACGCGCGGCGCTGCTCCTCGTGCTGCTCTCGCTGGTGGTCGGCTGCGCACAGCCCACGCTTCGCCGCGACTGGTCGGGTTACGATGGACCGGGTGCGGCGGCGTTTCGCGCCGAAAAGGTCCCGACCCCGAATCTCCCTGATCCGCTCGAGCCGGTGAATCGCGGCTTCTGGGGCCTCAACCACATCTTCATCGTCGGCATCGCCGAGCCGGTGGGCGTGATTTATCGTGCGCTGATTCCGCCTTTCGTGCGCGATCGCATCAGCGACTTCGCGGCGAATCTGATTTTCCCGCGTAATTTGCTTGCAAACGTGGTCCAGGGACGTTGGGACGGTGCGGGCCGCGAGACGCAGCGCTTCGCCATCAACACGACGGTCGGAATCGCGGGCTTATGGGATCCGGCGACCAAGTGGTTCGGCATTCAGCCGGCGCTGCAGGACTTCGGGCAGGTGTTTGCGCGCTGGGGCTGGCAGCCTGCGACCTATGTGGTGCTGCCGGTGGCGGGCCCGAGTTCGACCCGCGACACGGTGGGCCTCGCTCCGGACACGGCGCTCGATCCGGCGACCTATTTCTTCCCGGCTGGTCCCGCTCTCGATCTACAACGATCTGGTCGATTCGATCGACGACTACCGCCGCCGGGAGCGAAGCAGCGCCGACTTCTACGATGAAGCCCGCCTGGTGTCGACCCTCGCGCGCGACGCGCGCATCGAAGAGCCCGAACCGGTGAGCAAGCCAGGCGACCAGCACCGCGGCGACACAGACCCTGCAGGTGGTGTTCCTGACGCCCCGCGATCCCGACTTCGCCGGGCAGCTCGAAACGGGCGAGGTGCCGATGCCGGTCGTGCGCCGCAATCTGCCCTACTCGTACCGGATGCAGCCGGGACGCGCGCCGATGGTGTTCCTGGTGCCGGGCTTGAGTGCGCATCGCCTCGGCAACTCGACCCTGGCGCTGGCCGAGATGGCCTATGCGCGCGGCTTCTCGGTGGCGATCGTGAGCAGCACGCTCAACTTCGAGTTCATCGAGCGCGGCAGCAGCGTGCCGGTGCCCGGTCACGCCCCGGTCGATGCGCACGACGTCCACGTCGCCCTCGACGGTATCGCGCGCGACCTCAACACGCAGTATCCGGACCGCATCGCCGAGCACGTCTACATGGGCTATTCGCTCGGCGCCTTCCACGGTTTCTACATCGCCGCCGCGGAGCAGAACCCGAACAATACGCTGGTGCGCTTCGACCGTTACGTGCTGCTCGACCCGCCGGTGCGGCTGGTCTATGGAATGGAGCGCCTCGACGCATTCAGCAACGTCCTGCTGCCGCTGCCCCCGGCCGAGCGCGAGGCCGAGATCCGCCGTATCCTGCTGCAGGCGGTGTGGGTCGGCGCGAAGTTGCAAACGACGCCCAACCGCGGCGCCTACTCGCGCGTCGACGCGATCGATATCAGGCACTCGACGCTCGAGCCCGAGGTCGAGATGCCGTTCACCAACGAGGAGGCGGAGTACCTGATCGGGCTCGCCTTCCGGCGCGCGCTGCAGTCGATATTGTGGACGAGCCAGCAGCGCGAGGACCTGGGCGTGCTGTTGACCGAGCGCCGCCCGCTGCAGCGTCTGCCCGCGTACAAGGAGATCGGCGACTATTCCTTCACCATGTACATGTACGCGTTCGTGCTGCCCTATCAACGCGACCGCCTCCGCACCGTCGCCTCGGCGGAGGAGCTGTTAGCGCAGAACGACCTGCGCTGGATCGCCGAACCGCTGCGCGGCAACCCTAAGCTGCGCGTGTTCGCGAACAAGAACGACTTTCTCACGAGCGACGAGGACGTCGCGTGGTTGACCGCGCAAGTGGGCACGGAGCGCACGCGCTTCTTCCCCACCGGCGGGCACGTCGGCAACCTCTATCGGCCCGAGGTGCAGGCCGAGGTGATGGGCTCGCTCGAGGACCTGCAACCGAAACCGGAGAGCGACGGCGCGCGGCCACAACCGCTGCCGCAGTAGCGGCTAGCAGGCGGGTCAATGCGTGCGCAGGATCCGCCGCAGCTCCAGGATCGACGCGGGCGTCTCCTGGACGCTGTGCCATGACTCGATCACCTTCTCCGACGCGGCGCCGGGCAGATGCGCGCTGCGAAAGGGGACGACGCCGTCGTTGGAGTCCTCGAGCGGGCGATTGGGCGTGTTGTTCGCGATGATCGAGTGGTACTGCACGTCCGCCGAGATCGGCATCGTGTCCGCGAGACGCAGGAACAGGCTCTGGTCGCTCAGGTTTTCGATGCTGTTCGGCACGCGCAGCGTCGCGGCGCCGGGCTCATCGGCCCCGATCGCCGCCAAGCTCCGGTTGAGGTCGGTGAGGGTGTCGAGGAGGTCGTAGGGCAGCAGTACCAGTCCCGCTGCCCACCGCGAGAGGCGGCGGTCTGCGAACGAAGTGCCGCGATGGGGTGCGGCAATGAACACGGCGCGCGTGACCTGGGGCATGGGTTCGAACGCGAGATACGGGCCGAACTCGGCGAGCACCGTTTCGAGCGGCTCGCCGTCGAGCCCCGTTTCCTCGATGAACGCAGGCTTCGAGGCGATCGCCGGACGACGACACCAGCAGCCGCGCCAGCACGCCGCCCATGCTGTGCCCCACGAGCACGATCTCACTCGAGGCCGCGGCTGTCCCGTTCGGGTCGAAGTACTCCAGCGTGTGTTCGATGGCGGCGCGGATGTTCCGGCGGTTGAACGGCGATCGGCGCGTTGGTGGGGTACACCAGCTGCCACACCTGAAAGCGCTCGCGCAACGCCTCGTCGCCGAGTATCTCGTTGGCGACGTTGAGCCACGCTTCGGGACTGCTGGCAAGTCCGTGCAGCGTGATCAGGACGTGGCGATCGGGGTCGTAAGGCTGCATCAGGTAGACGTGTGGTGCCGCCACGCCGCCGGTGCGCCCGAGCACGCCCCTGAGCGCCCGACGCGAGAAGCCTGATTGCGCGAGCCACAGCGCATAGCCTGCGGTGAAGTTGGCGGCGAGCGGCACCTTCGTGCCGGCGATCTCCACCGTTTCGTAACGATAGGGGTCGAAGGCGACGAGATCGATGTCGTACGTGCGCAGGACTTCGTCCACGGTGTTGCCGCGAAAGCGGATGATGGCCGTGATCGTCGGAACTTCCATCTCGGTGAAGGGCTGGGCAGGGTCGCTGCTGGTCGTCCGGTTCGAGCACGGCCACCATCTCGGCGCCGAAACCGTCGCGCCGGTAGACGTTTCGCAGCCCCGTGAAGCGCAGCGACGACGCGGCGACCAGTTCCTTCGGCAATCGGCGTTGGCCGGGGGCGCGTCCGTCCTCGATGCTCAGGTGGATCCGCCACGCGACCTTCGGTCAGCAGTGCCGGGCTGACCGGCGGCCTGCCCTGATAGCGGGGGAAGATGAGCTCGATGGCTTTCTTCACCGCAATGTTGTAGTAATCGAGCACGTGCATCTGCCGCTCCTCGAAGGCTCGCGCGGGGGGCGGCCGCGGGCGGTGAAGAAGAGGTAGGCGTAGGCGTGTCGCGCCGTCTCCAGGTAGGCGTTCCGGATCGCGTCGGGGTGCGCCTGATCCGTTCCCGCCCGCGTGAGACGCAATGCTCTCTGGAGCCAGAGCTCCGCGAGTGCCGACAGCCTCTGCTCGTCGGCGATCAGCGCCGAGCCCACGATCGCATCCCGGCAGCCGCGCGGCATCGAGCTCGCAGGACGACGCGTCGACGCCGAGCGCGCGCAGGGTGTCGACGGTCTGCCTGCTCAATCTTCCGGTGCTGAGGATATCGCTGCGGTTGCCGGCGACGTAGTCCCTGCGTCTCGATCGACGAGACCGTGATGCCGGCGCAGCCCGACAGCGCGGCGAGCAGGGCCATCCACCAGACGGCGCGCGCGGGGCGCAGGCGTGATCTTTCCCTGCAACTCATGCGGAAATCTTCCTTACGGTCGGGCGACAAGAGATGGAATACCTTGAGAGTCGGGAAGTGAAGCGATGTGGCGCGAGAGTATGCATGGCCGGTTCGCAATCTGACAATCGCCGGCGTCATGACCGTATCGGGAGCGAGGTTGCAGAGGTCGGCATATGGCGTTACGCTCCATAGACAGTCACGGAACATCGGTATAGCGGGTCCTGACTGCCTCCGCAGTTTCCCACACCTCGACAAGAAAGGATCCCATGGACTCAGGTCGAAGCAAGAGCTGGCTCGGTGCAGGCGTGTGCGTGCTCTTCCTGCTCGGCTGCGCGGCGCCGAGCCGCGCCGAAAAAGGAAACGGCCGCGCCCTCGGCCGCGCGTCCTGCGCTCACCCTCCAGGACGTCGATGCCGCCCAGCAGGCCTGGTGCGATGCGCTACTCAGCATCGCGAAGGCGCACGCGGAAGGCCGCGACTACAAGTCGATCGCCTCGGCGGTGCTGTCGAACAACTACAACTACGACTACAGCATCGTGCTTTTCAACCCCACGCTCACGTTCGGTGAGCAGACCTTCCGGATGGACCGCGAGGGCGCGGCAGCCTACTTTATCGGCGGCAATCCAAAGTACCCGAACGACAGCGGGTTCGCACTCAAACCGTGGGTCGGCTGCCGGTACACGAACGCCGGGGTGCTGATCGACGGGGACTTCGCCGCGACCATGGGCAACGTCTACCTCACCGATGCCAAGGGCAACGTGACGATGGTGGACAAGCTCTTCGCGTTCCGACGCGGCGGCGATGGCAAGCTCAGGATCGTCGTGCACAAGTCGTCGCTGCCGAACCCGATTCCGAAGTGATCGAGGCGGTGACGTGAGCGACATCACGATCACCTTCACGATCCTGGCCGCGGCCGTTGCGCTGTTCGTCTGGAACCGCGTGCCGGTCGCCGTCGTGGCGCTCGGCGTGGCGCTCGCGCTGTTCTACACCGGCGTGCTCGACGCCGGAGCGGCGTTCGCCGGCCTGGGCGACCCGGTCGTCATCTTCATCGCCACGCTGTTCGTCATCAGCACGGGCCTGGAGGCGGCGGGCGTGACCACCTGGGCGGGGCAGATTCTGATCCAGAAGGCAGGGTCGAGCCGCACGCGGCTGCTCGTCCTCCTCATGCTGGTCTGCGTGCTCTTCACCGCGGCGATGAGCTTCATCGGGGCGGTGGCGGCGCTCTTGCCGGTCGCGGTGGTCGCCGCGATGCGGGTCGGCATGCCGATCTCGCAGATCGCCATGCCGCTCGCGTTTTCGGCGAGCGCCGGCGGCCTGCTGACGCTCGTGGGCTCGCCGGTGAACGTGCTTCTGTCGAACGCGGCGGAGGACGCGGGGCTGGGCGGCTTCGGCTTCTTCGAGTTCGCGATCGCCGGCATCCCGCTCGTGCTCGGTACCGGCGCCATCATCGTGCTGCTCGGGCGCTACCTGCTGCCGCAGCGCAACGGCGAGCTGCTGCCCGCGGACTTCAGCCGGCATGCCCGCACGCTGGTCGAGCAGTATCGGATCGCCGACGGCCTGCATCGGCTCCGGGTGAAGGCCACCTCGCCCTACGTCGGGGCGCCGCGGTCGGCCATCATGCTCGGCGACTACACGGGGTTGAGTCTCGTCTCCATCCAGACCGAGGGTGGCCGAGGCTCGCGCAACCGGACGACGATCGCCGAGGGCGACGTGTTGCTCCTGCGGGGCGCTGCCGAATCGGCGGGGCGCCTCGCGGACGACAAGCATCTCGCCCTGCACGCCGAGGAGGGCGATGGCGATATCGTGGCGACGCTCTTCAACCGCGAATCGGGTCTCGCCGAGGTCGTGATCCCGCCGCGCTCGAATCTGATCGGGCGCAAGGTATTCCCCGGCATGGTGACACGGGATGGCGATCTCATCGTCCTCGCGGTCCAGCGCCGCGGTGAAGACTTCGGCGCGGAGCCGACGGCGCTCGCTGCCGGCGACCACGTGCTGCTGCAGGGGACGTGGGAAGGGCTCGATCGCAGGCTCGCCGATCCGGGGGTGCTGTTCGTCGACTCGCCCGACCTCGTGCGCCGGCAGGCCGTGGCGCTGGGACCCGGCGCGAAGCGGGCGATCGCCATCCTCGCGCTGCTGGTGGCGCTGCTCGCCTTCGGCGTGGTGCCGTCGGTGATCGCCGGGGTGACCTGCGCCTGCGCGATGGTGCTCTTCGGAGTGCTCACCGTCTCCCAGGCCTACAAGGGCATCGACTGGAACACGCTGATCCTGCTCGGCGGGATGATTCCGCTCTCGACTGCGATGACGCAGTCCGGCGCAGCGGACCTGATGGCCGAGCAGTTGCTCGCCATGGTCGGGGATGCCGGTCCGCGCGCGCTGCTCGCCGGGCCTCTTCGTGCTGACGCTGGTGCTCGGCCAGCTCATCAGCAATACGGCGACCGCGCTCATCATCGCGCCCATCGCGGTGGCCGCCGCGATGGAGTACGGCGTCTCGCCGCGGCCCGTGCTGATGAGCATCGCCGTCGCTGCTGCGGCCTCGTTCTTCACGCCGGTGGCAACGCCGCCGAACGTGATGGTGATGGGTCCTGGCGGTTACCGGTTCGGGGATTACTGGAAGCTCGGGCTGCCGTGCGCCCTCTGGTTTGCCGTGGTGGCGGTGTTCGTCGTGCCGCTCTGGTGGAGGTTCTGATGTGAACGACTCGTTCGATCGGCTCTCGGCGCAGCTCTCGCGGGTTTGAAGGCGCGCAATGTCCCGCAGGCCGGGCGCTCCTTTCGCGGCCGGTGCGAGGGGCCGATCTTCTTTCGCAACAGCCTCTGCCTCGGCTGCCAGCCGCACCAGCGTCGATCTAGAATGACTTGCTCGCGTGACGAAGAAGCTGCCGGTCTGATGAATGTGTAGAGGCGATCGAAGTCCAGGTACGCGGATAATCACTTAAAGGCGCACGGCTCGGCTACCAGCAGATCGAGGACGTTGACATCGTGGAGCTCGGCTTCTCTGAAGTCGATCAACGTGGGAATTCGCCGAGCAGATCGAGCGGCGCGTGCAGTTGCACGACCGAATTGATTGACGAAAGGGCTCTGAAACAGCGACAGACAAAGATCGATGGTGGTGAGTAAGCGTAGACGTCTCGCTAGTGCGACGCCGGTGACTACTTGGCGGACAGACGCCGGGCACTGCGAATCGACGATTGGCGAATGAAGTAATACCCCAATCGCATTATTCGTTGTATAAGGATGCGACTGACATTGCGTCGAATACCAAGTGATACGCTCGTCGCTGTGCTCCACCGGCACCCTGCAACGCAGGCGATGGGTCACGCCGGTGCACAGTGCTTTGCGCCAGTCCGATAATCACTTTTCGATCATCCTACGGAAAGCGCTATGAGGTCTTACGCCGCAGTAATTGAGCGTGATCCGCACACTGGTTTGTTTGTCGGCCGTGTTCCCAGGGTTTCGGGAGCATCTCTCCCAAGTTCTGCGTGACGCCAGATTGACACATCGCCGTTGCGTAAGTCGTGGGTCATGTTCCCGTTCTCAAGCCGGCCGAGGGAGAAGACGTCGGTCTGCACGAGTCAGCGAGTTCTCCGGTCAAGCGACGTCAGGATAGGCCCACTGGAACGTCGAGGGGAACGTACACAAGCGGCGCTGCGGCACGCTCCGCAGCCCGCTCCTCATGTTGAACGTGAGCGTGAGCTCTCGGCCGCCGCCTGAGCGACCGCTGCGCGAGGTGTCGGCGACACGGGAAGCAGGCGGCAGCGTCACTGCTGCGTCCACGCGAAGAGCGCGGCAAGCGCGACGATCATTACCAGCGTGGCGAGCACGAGATAGTCGGCATAGAGGCGTCGCATGTCCGGTCCTATACGAAGTTGTAGCGTTCGGAATGGATGTGCTCGAGCGAGACGCCGAGCTTGCCGAGCGCTGACTCCACGGCGTCCATCATCGGATCCGAGCCGCAGATGAAGTACTCGCGACTGTTTCTGTCCTGCGGTAGATGGCGGTCGAGCAGGGTGGCATCGATCAATCCGGTCTCGCCGGTCCAGCCCGCCGGCGGGTGGGTCAGCACGTGCACCAGCGTGAGATCGAGCCGCTCCTGGAGCGCTGCGATCTCCTCGCGAAAAATGATCTCGTCCCAGCTGTTGCTGCCGTAGAAGAAGAGCAGCGGTCGACGGTCGCGCCGCTCGGCGAGCGTGCGCAGCATGCTGAATATCGGCGTCACGCCGACGCCGCCCGCGAGAAACACGAACCCCGGAGCCTGATGCCGCTCGAAGCTGAACGCACCGTACGGACCGTCGAGGTACGCACGCTGGCCCGGCTTCGCGTGCTCGATCGTTGCCGTGAAGTCGCCGGCTTCCTTGATCGTGAACGCGACCTGCCCGGCGGGCTCTGCGCTCGACGAAAACGAGAACGGATGTTCCATGATGGCGAAGGGTCCGTTCCAGAGCGACAGCCAGCCGAACTGACCGGGCTTGAAGCGGAAGCCCGCGTGGCCTTCGGGAGCGAGTGTCAGCGTGTAGGCGCCGCCGCGCTCCGGATGCACGTCGGTCACGCGGTAGGGACGGCGCAGCATCATGACTGGCTTGACGATGCGAACGTAGAGCAGCAGGCCGATCCAGAAGACCGTGAGCCCGATCCACAGCGCGCGCTTCCAAGGCAGCTCGACGTAGTGGCCGACGAGGACGACATGCGCCATGCCGCATGCCACGGCCAGCGTGCCGAGGATGCCGTGGCCCGACGCGCCACGTTTCGTACTTGATCCGCAACTGCCGCCGCCAGACCGAGGTGATCACGAGCGCGAGCAACGCCACGATCGATGCGACGCCGTAACGCGCTCGCCACGGCGCGGTGAACACGTTGAGCAGCCGCATCATCCGGGGGTTCTCCACGAACAGGATCACGACATGTCCCAGGACTAGCGCCAGCGCCACCCACGAGATCTGGCGGTGAAAGTGGTAGACGATGTCCATCCCGTACGGCAGCTCGATGTGCCGGAAGCGCGCCGTAATGAGGAACTGGAAGCCCATGATCGCGAGCCCGGCAAAGCCGATCGCCACCGAGAACTCGCGCCAGAAGCTCCGCCCTGCGGGGGTCGGTCCGACGAGCAGCATGAAGAGCGGGGCGCCGACGAGGAAGAGATAGACGCCGATCCAGAAGGCGCCTTGCAGAGCTCGCTTCATGGGAATTCCGGTCGTGGGACTGTCGCATTCATGCTACAGGCAAATCGGATCGGCGCGGAATCCGATGTACACTACCCGTCATCTGCAGTCGTGCCAATCGAATCGAAATCGTAGTGAAAACTCCGTGGAGGTCGATATGAACTTTTTTTCTCGTCGCGCAACGGCGTCGGCCCTGCTCGCCGCGCTCTGTGCGGTCACGGCTCCGGCGCAGGCCGCCGGCTACATGGACCCGGTCGTAGGCACCTCGGTGCAGGGCAGCGGCGCTGGGACCTTGCAGCCGTTCGTTTCGATCACGCCGGTGTATCAGGGCAGCGCCGACCTCGACCGCGGCGGTGATTTCAGCGTGGGCGGCGTGATCCTGCGGGGTGGCGCCTCTTACGACTTCGGCGGCGGTACCCGCGCGGGCGTCACGCTCAACTACGACTATCTCGACTACTCGTTCTCGAGCCCGAGCTCGCTGGGCTTCAGACCGCCATGGGGCATCGTCCAGCGTTACGGCGTGAGCATCCCGCTCTCCTTCGACGTGGGAGATGGCTGGAGCGTGGGAGTGGCTCCCTCGGTCGACTGGTTCAAGGAAAACGGTGCGGACTCGGGTGATTCGCTCACTTGGGGTGCGCTCGTCTCGGCAACCAAGCGATTCGAAGACGGAAATCGACTCGGCCTCGGCATCGGCGCATTCGACCGCATCGAGAAGACCAGCGTGTTTCCGTTCCTGGTCGTCGACTGGCGCCTCGGCGACCGCTGGCGCGTGATCAATCCGCTGCCGAGCGGCCCGACCGGTCCCGCGGGTCTCGAGCTCGACTACGAGTTCGACGGCGGCTGGACCGCGGGCGTCGGTGCGGCTTGGCGAGTCTTGCGCTTTCGCCTGAGCGACACCGGCCCGACGCCGAACGGCATCGGCGAAGAGCGCGGCGTGCCGGTGTTCCTGCGGGTCACGCGCAACTTCACGGATCAGATGGCCTTGCACCTCTACGGCGGTGTCGTGGTGGCGGGGCAGCTGCGGCTAGAGAATTCATCCGGAGGTCTGTTGCGCGAGGACGACTTCGACCCGGCGCCGCTCCTCGGCGCGACCTTCATCGGGCGCTTCTGAGCTTAGCGACACTGCCGCGCTTCAGCGCAGCAGCGCGGCGCCGAGTGACGCCACTGGAATGCCGGCCAGCGCACGAGGAGATCGGCGACTACTCGTTCACCTTGTACAGGTACGCCTTCGTGCTGCCCTGTTGCCGCCACCGCCGGTGGTCGCTGCGATGCGGGTCGGCATGCCGATCTCGCAGATCGAACGCGGCGGAAGGGGCCGGGCTCAGCGTCTCCGGCTATTTTCGAGTTTGCATCGCTGGCATCCGACTCTGCTCGGCAGTGGAGCGATTGGCGTGCTGCTTGGCCCGGACCGTCCACCGCCACGTGGGTCAGGAAGGCCGCGACCTCAGCGCGGCGTTTGCCGTGACAACAGGCGAAGCGCGTTGCGGCGCAGGCTAACATTCCAAGGACTTCTGGATCATGACGCAGCCTGCCGCGAGGTGGGTTGCAGTCCGGCTTTAGGGTGCCCTAAAATCCGGTCAAGTCTCTGAATCACAAGACGGTGAAGGTCTATGTCTGATGCAATGTATCAGCACTTTGCCGCTTTGTAAAGCGACATTCGTCGGACCCCTACTTTGAGTTATGCGTCCCTGGAACCGTGCTGCTGAAGGAGAGGGTCGATAGATCATGTTTCATCTGCTCGTTGCGTACCAAGGATGGCCGGAAGGAGGAGGATCTCTCTCAACCAGTCGTATCTATATAAAGCCAGATGAAGCTCCAGGTAGTGCATTCCTAGTCGGCGGTAAACTTGATATAGCCAAAGTAAGCACGGTTCCCGCCCTTCTTGTAAGCGAAACTGGTGGCGATGGCCCTCAGCTCGCGAAAGTCGCTTACATAACCTCCCTTGCTCAGGGTCCAAGGGATACAACAATCCGATATGCAGTTGACAGTAGTATCCGTCCAATCTCGAATGAAGATCTCGAGAGCTTTGCCGACCAACTCGGATTGGGTAGGTTCACGCTTACGCACACGCATTGGCGCGTCTACGATGCGGATCTTTTCAGAATTCTGCTACTGAATCAGCAGAGAAGCGCGGTCGCACCCAAACTCTTCTCAACCGAGTCAATCTATCGCCAGGAGTCGGATTTGGTCTCCGTCATGATGCCGTTTAAGGCGGAGTTCAACCCAGTCCATTTGGCTCTTCAGGCGGCAACTAGCGCGCTCGGTCTTCGATGCGTGCGGGCGGATGAGGTTTGGGAGCACCACGTTATCGTTCAAGACATCGTCGATCTCATCGCAAAGGCGAGGGTCGTAATCTGCGACTGCACAGGGAAAAATCCCAACGTTTTCTATGAGATCGGGATTGCGCATTCGTTTGGAAAGGAGGTATTGCTGATGCTCAGTCGGACGATGACGTCCCATTCGATCTGGGCCATCTCAGGTATGTCCGCTACTTGCCCAACGCTGAAGGTTTAGAAGTCCTTTCGCAGGCCGTTCAATCGAGACTCCGCACCGTCACGGCCGGAACGCGCTAGATGTCGGCGGGTACGCATAACATGGCAATCAACCTGACCGTCCAACAGCGGCGCTCCGCTTCTGTTGTCCGGCAGGTTATTGCCGGCGTTGGGCCTCATCGACATGAGCGCTGAAGATCCACCCGAACTCCAGTACTCGCTTGGATGCAATGGGCCGATCAACACGGCTTGTGGGACATGATCGGCACGATCGTGCTCGCCGTCTCCGCACTGATCGGGTTCACGGTCCTTTTCTGGGCGAAGCGCCGCGTTCGCAATCTAACTTCTTCACCCGTCGGCTACGCGACGATTCATCCCGCTAAAGGTCTACTTGGAAATCCGAAACTAACCGGACGCAGCGTTGTAATGTCAGTTCCCTACTTCGATCCCAACGCCCGTGGAGATAGCCCGTCCCGTGAGTCGATCCCTGATCCGCGAAACGACACTTTGTCTGAGGTTGAATACCTTCTTCGCCATCGAGAGAGCGTGTCGACGTGGGCACCCATTGACCCTGTCCACACAGATCAGGAAGTGGACGCGGCGATTGAACAACGAGAAGTGGGAAAGCTGCACTGCATGTGTACTTGGCTCCAAGACAAGCCTCGAGTGCACAGGCTGGTGAGGCGGATATGAGGCCATGACAGGGTCTACAGACTCGTCAGGCGTTGCGGTCTGGGCGGTGGTACCATCTCGCGCATGATTGACTGGTCTGGTTGCCCCGCTGTTGAACGCGACGCTGAACGCGTGAGTGGCGCCTGGGTCTTTCGCGGCACCCGTGTGCCGGTTGCGGCGCTGTTCGAGAACCTTGAAGATGGCGCCCTCGTCTCAGAGTTTATCGAGTGGTTTGCCGGGGTGACCACGGAGCAGGCACGCGCAGTGCTCGAGCATGCGGCGCGCAGCGCCTTCGCTCCATCGTAGGTGCGCATCCTTTTCGACCAGGGCACGCCCGTTCCGCTGCGCCGGGTACTCACGCAGCATGAGGTCGTGACGGCCCATGAGCGCGGTTGGTCACAGTTGAGCAACGGCGACTTGCTCGATCTGGCCGAGATCGAAGGATTCGACGTCCTGGTGACCACGGACACCAACCTCAAGCATCAACAGATCTCGTGTCACGCCGCGTCGCCATTGTTGTGCTTACCACAACGAGTTGGCCGATGAAGACTACCCAAGCTTCTCTCGCACGGGGTTCCGGCGACCCTCGAGGGCTCGCAAGCGGCAGAGACTGGCCGGGGCGATTTTTTCTTCGCGCGGCAGGGACTACAATGACGCGCGTAAATGCCAGCGAAGGATCGACTAGATGAACGCACCGCAGCGTTTCGTACCCGACCCACGGGTGGAGGCGGCTATCGAGTATGGCCTGAGCCTCAGGCTTTCGGGTTCCTGGGAAACGAACGGGCAAGGGCAGATCATCATGAACCCACCCATCGGGCTCGCGCATGCGAAGCGCGCGGACCGGATCATTGCGGCGCTCAAGGCGAGCCTGCCGGACTGGCAGGTCTGGCCTGAGGTCGGCATTCACACCGCGGATGGCGTGAAGGCGCCCGACCTCGCGCTCGCAGCGCCCGGATTCGCCGAGGCGACAGATTCGCGCGGCTTCCTGGTCCGTGCACCCGACATCTGCGTCGAAATCATGTCGCCGTCCAACACTTGGGAAGAGATGCGTCACAAGAGCCTCCTGTATCTCGCAGCCGGCGCCCGGGAAGTCTGGGTGTGCGACGATGCAGGATGCATCCATTTCTTCGATGGCGCGGGGGAGCGAAGCACATCGGCGCTGGCAGCGACGTCGGAAACCGGGCCGACTGAGCGTTCAATTCGGCGCTGTGATCAGCGCCCGGCCATCATCGCCGCGCCGATCAGGATTGCCAGCATCAGCAGCGAGACCCCTGCTGCCGGCCACTGCCGCAGCACCATCGTCCACTCGCTCGAAGCGGCGGCTCCCGGTGATGGCTGTGCGCGCCGCGGCATCGATCGCCACTGCGATGTCGCCCTCGGGAATGCGCGGCAGGCGGTCGCCGGAGCGCGTGAGCACCACGGCGAGCACGGCGCCGACCGCGACCGGCCAGAGCGCTTCCCAGAGGTACTTCGGCGCGAGCGGGTCGGGCAACGGGCCGAGCGGCAGCGCGTAGTACAGCGCCCACGGCACGGCGATCGATGCGATCGCCATCACGAGCCACGGCAGCGCGAGTCCCGGCGGCGCTGCCGCCTGCGGTTCGGTGGCGGTGTTCGCACGCAGCCGCACGACGAAGTGCAGCATGAGCACCGTCGTGCCGATCGCGGAGATCACCCCGAGCGTACCCACGAGGCCGTCGCCGAGCGGATCCTTCACGGCAAACTTCGCGAGCGCCCCGCCGGTGAGCGGCAAGCCGCCGAGGCCCGCGGCCAGGACGGTGGCGAGCGCGAGCGTCGGCATCACGCGCGCCGTGCCCGTCGCCGCGACCACGCCGACGACGAGAAAGAGCGCGCCTTTCACCAGCACGTGGTGCGACGCGTAGAACGCTGCGAGCAAAGGCGCCGCGCCGTCCCCTGCCGCCATCCCCATGCCGAGCACCGCCGCGACGACGCCCATCTGGGAGACGCTCGAATAGGCGAGCACCGCCTTGGGATGGATCTGGGTGATACCGATCACGACCGCATAAAGCGCCGTGAACATGCCGGCGGTGGCGAGCGCGCCGCCCCAATCGGCAAGCGGCGCGTCGAACGGCAGGAAGCGGATGAGTCCGATGATGCCGACTTTCACCACCGCCCCGGAGAGCACGGCCGACGCGGGAACCGGCGCCGCCGAGTGCGCAAGCGGCATCCACACGTGCAGCGGCACAAGTCCCGCCTTGATGCCGAATCCGACGACAAGCAGCGCGAGCGTGAGATTGCGGTGCGGTGACGACGGCAGCGCCGCCGCGGCGTCGCGGACGAGCAGGCTGTCGCCGGGCGTGACTGCTGCCAGCATCACGAAACCCATCAGCGCGAGCGCCTCTCCGGTGAGCGCCAAGCCGAGGTAGATGACAGCGGCACGGCGTGCGCGTGGCGTGTCGTCGTGGATCACGAGCCCGCTCGCGCCGAGCGTGAGCATGCCGAGCAGGGCATAGAGGCTCACCATGTCGGCCGCGACGAAAATGCCGAGGCAGCCCGTGAGCGCCATCAGCCAGCACACCGCGAAGCGGCCGGCCTTGGGTGAGCCGCTGAAGTAACTCGCGGCATACGCACCCGCGGCACTCCACAGCAGCGCGGCGACGCCGAGGAGCAGCGCGCCCGGCAGGTCGAGCGCGAACGTGAGCCGCACGGTTCCGGTCCCGATCACGAGCGGCGACGCATCGACGGCGAGGATCGCTGTCGCGATGCCCGGCAGCGGCGCGATCACGAGCCACGCGAGCATGCGCTCGCGCACGCCGCGCAGGACGCACGCCGCCAGCATCGCGAGAGGGAGCGCGAGGGTCACCCCGAGCAGGTAGGTCTTCATCGAAAGCTCATCGCGGTCGGATCGGGACGGCCGATCGCGAGGAGGTCGACCGGCAGGAAGGCAACGAAGCCGAGCAGCACCGAACCCACCGCGAGCGCGAGCGCGACGGCCTCACTCCCACGAAGTACTTCGCCCTTCAGCTCGATCGGCGCGTCGGGTGCGGTCATCGCGCGCATCACCACCAGCACCACGTAGCACGCGGTGAGCAGACCCCCGACGATCATCACCGCCGCCCACCACCACTGGCCGGTCGAGACCGACACCGAGAGCAGCAGCCATTTCGCGAGGAATCCGCCGGAGGGGGGCAGGCCGACGAGGGCGATACCCCCCAGGGCAAACGCGAAGACGCTCATGGGCATCAGGCGGCCGACACCCGCCAGCTCCGCGATGCGGTCGTGGCCGAGCGCGGCGTAGATGAGCCCCGCGGACATGAACATCGACGCCTTCGCGGTCGCGTGCGAGATCACCTGCATCAGGCCGCCCGCGAGTGCTGTCGCGCCGTCCGCCGCGGTCGACCCCGCGCCGAACGCGAGCGGAAACATGAGAAACAGGTAACCGATCTGCGCGACGGTCGAATACGCGATCAGGAGTTTTAGCCGCGCCTGCCGCAGAGCGAGCACGTTGCCGAAGAAGATCGCTCCGGCGCCGAGGGCGGCAAGAAGTTGTGCTCCCGCGGCGCTCGCCAGCCCCACGTCGAACCAAAGCCGGACCAGCAGAAAGAACGAGCCCTTGATCACGAGCGCCGAAAGCACCGTGCTGGCCGGAGCGGGCGCCCCTGCGTGCGCGGGCGGCAGCCACAGGTGCAGCGGAAAGAGCGCGGTCTTCGCGAGCAGGCCGGCCGTCATCAGCGCGGCGGCGGTGACCGTCGCCGGGTTCGAGTGCACGCGCGCGGCGAGCATGGAGATGTCGAGGGTGCCGTAGCTGCCGTAGAGGAGGGGGATGCCGACGAGATAGAGCACCGAGCCGACGAGCGCGAAGAGCAGGTAGCGGAGCGCCGCCTGCAGCGTTTCGGCGCGGCCGTCGAGGGAGACGAGCGGCACCGCGGCGAACGTGAGCAACTCGAGCGCGACGTACAGCGTGAACAGGTCGGACGCGAGGAACACCGTGTTGAGCCCGCCCCAGACGCCGAGCAGGAGCGGCCAGAAGGCGAACGACGCACGCGCTTCGGGCGCTCCCGGCGGCGCACCGAACTCGGGTCCCGCGAAGAGCACGGTCGCGCCGATCACGACTGAAGTAACGAGCATCATCGCTGCCGCCAGCCCGTCGGCCCGCAGGCGCACACCGAGCGGCGGCGGCCAGGCGCCGAGGAGGTATTCGATCGCCTCGCCCGAGCGGGCCACGTCGAGCGCGATCGCCACTGCGAGCGCGAGCCCCACCGGCACCGCGGCGAGCGCGACCCGGTGGGCGTTGCGGCCGCCCACCGCCATCGCGACGAGGACCCCGACCGCGGGTGCCATCAACGCGAGCGGCAGCAGGGAGCCTCCGGGCGTCATGGTGTCGATCCCGAAGGCGGGTCAGGTGTCGGCGCGGTCGGGCGCCTCGGCTTCCAGTGTCGCGGCCCCGGCCGACTGGTGCAGGCGCAGGAGCAATGCCACCGCCAGCGCAGTCGCCGCGAAGGCGACGACGAGCCCGGTGATGGTGAGCGCCTGCAGCACCGGGTCACCGCCGAGGCCGGCCGCCTCGCCGCGGCGCGCGACCACGCCGAAGAGCAGAAACACGCCGCTGCCGAGCAGGTTGAACGACAGGATCTTGCGCAACGGATCGGGATTCGTGACCAGGCCGTAGAGCCCCAGACCGACGATGAGCGCAGCGGCGAGGCCGAGCAGCGTCGTGGCGCTCATCGTGCGGCCCGCTGCGGCGCGCCGGCGAGCAACATGCCGAGCATCGCGGCGATCGAGAGCACCATCGCGATCTCGATCGCGATGATCAGTGCCTTCGCGTAGTCGACCGGGTAAGCGAGGAAGGCCTCCGCGATCACCATCCCCGCGAGCCCGACCACGACGAACACCACCGGTCCGGCGAGCACCACGAGACGCAGCGACGTACGCTTGACCGGTGGCGCGTCCGCGAGCCCCGCCATCATCACGAGCACCCACATCGCCGCGAGCACCGTGCCGGCCGCGAAAGCGCTGCCGGGCTCGTCGGCGCTCACCCAGAGCAGGTAGATGCCGACGATGACACCGAAAGGCGGCAACACGCGGGCGAAGAACGGCAATACGCCGTCGGGATCGGGGCGATACAGCGTGCCCGGCCGGCCACCCCAGGCGCGGTCCGGCGCGAGCGACCACACGCCGACGACCGCGAGGACGAGCACGACCTTCTCGAGCAGCGTGTCGGTGGCGCGGTACGCCATCAGCACCGCCGTCACCGGATTGCCGAGGCCGGTCGCGCCGATCTCGGCCATCGCGACCGGCGCGAGCGTGGGTGCAGGCTCGGCGAAGTGCCAAACCGAGACGCCGAGCGCAACCGCGACGGTCGCGGACAGCAACGCCGCGCCCAGGCGCAGGGGCAGGCCCGGTGGCGCCGGCGGTGCGGCGCGTTCGGTGCCGCGCAACCGACCTGCCGCGCCGATCATGAGAACGCCGATGACTCCACTGCCGAGCGCGACCTCGGTCAATGCCACGTCGACCGCCTGCAGTCGCACCCACGCGACCCCGACGAGGAGGCCGTAGGCGGCGAAGGCGATTACCGCCGCAAACGAGTTGCGCACCGCGCTCATGAAGAGCGCGATCGCGAGCAGCAGTCCGACCAGCCCGAGGTCGACCGCGAGCGACCAGCTCACGTGCTGCCGTCCCCGTCGCGCGCGACGCGTGCGATCAACTGTGCGACGGTTGCACCCGAGAGCAGCACGAGCAGCCACACGCACACGAGCTTCACCGCCACGAGCGTGCCGTCGACGCGCGGCAGCAGACCGAGCACGATCAGCCCGAGTCCGAGGTTGTCGGCTTTGGAGAGCGCGTGCAGGCGCGTGAGCGAATCCGGGAAGCGGAGCAGGCCGACCGTTCCGGCGAGGTAGAAGAAGGCACCCGCGAGCACGGCGGCGATGCTCAAGAGATCGAGCGCGGCGCTCATCCGTGGTCTGCCGGCGCGGCGGTGTCCGCCTCGCGGTCGGTGCGCCGCGCCGCCTTCGCAAGGGCAACGGACACGAACGCCGCGAGCAGCGCGAGTGTGAGGGCGACGTCGATCGCGGCATACCGCTCGGCACCTTCGGCGAAGAGCAGCAACGCCCCGATGCCGCCGGAGCCGAGCAACTGGACCGCCATGATGCGGTCCGCTTCGCCCCTCGCGCGGAGCAGCGGCTTGAGGCCGAGCGCAGTCATGAGCAGCACGAAAGCCGACGCCGCGAGGAGGAAGGTCGTCATCGCGGCGACCCGTCGTCGAGCGTGCCCGCGACCATGGCCTCTACCTGGTCCAGCCCCTCGACGACAGGCTGGTTCACGTCGAGGCAATGGTAGCGGAGCATTTGCCCGTCATCGGCGAGCGGCACCGTGCCGGGCATCAGGCTCGTGAGTGCGGCGAACGCGTTGCGCAGCGGTCCCGGCGCGAAGCCGCAGCGGTATTCCACGAAGCCGGGTGCGAGCGGCAGGCGCGGGTCGAGCGCGCGGCGCGCGACATCCCAGCCCGCGACCACCGACTGCCACAGGAAGCTCGCAGCGAGCCGCGCCAGCGCGGTCAAGCGCACGCGGCCGGCAGCGGGCGGCATCAGGTGCAGGCTCAACCAGGTGGCCAATGCCGCGGTGAAGATGCCGGCGACGAGATCGCCCACGCCGGTACCGATCAGCACGATCCAGAACGCGAGATAGCAGGCACCGCGAATCACTGCCGCTCGCACGTACGCCATGGGCTGCGCCGCGAGCGGAGGTGCGGGATCAATCGCCGCAGAGCAGCCGGACGCGCCGCTCTGCGCGATCGAATTCGTCGTCGGTCTGCGCTGCGAGCAGCTGGTTCTTGGCCGCGACGCAGGCGTCCGCTTCCTGCACGGCGGCCTGGGCGGGCGCCGCGGCACCCGGCGCGCACCGGCCATCGTCGACGAGACGCAGATTGTTGAACTGACCGCGTTCGACAGCGACGCAGTCCCCCACGCGCAGCCCCGCCTCGTCCGTCACCATCGTGATGGTGGTACCGCCGACCAGGACGGTGTACTGGAACGCCTGGCCCCGGGTCGCCATTCTGCCCACCTGCTGTCCGGCCACGGCGCCGCCGATGCCCCCCAGGATGCGGTTGCTGCCCGAGCGTCCGGAGCCGACGGCAGCGCCGAGCGTGCCGCCGAGCAGCGCCCCGCCGACCTGCGCGCCCGAACTGTCCGTGGTCACGAGGCTCACGTTCGTAATGCGACCGTACTGCACGGAGGTCTGCGCCCAGGCTGCACTCGACAGTGCAGTCAGCGCGATTACGAGAAACACTCTGCCCCAGCCGTTTACCTTTCCTTGCGTCGAGCGCATGCCGATTCTCCTTGCGTGACTTGGTATTGCGTTCAGGTTGCGGGCGCGGTGCCGGACACTTGCCGATCCGCCCCCGGTTTGCCCTTGAAGACCGTCACGTAAACCGTGGGCAGGAATACGAGGGTGAGGAGTGTGGCCACCATCAGGCCGCCCATGATGGCGAAGGCCATCGGGCCCCAGAACACCGTCGGCGCGATCGGAATCAGACCGAGCACCGTGGAAAGCGCCGTGAGCGACATCGGCCGCAGGCGCGACGTGGCGGCCGCGACCACGGCGTCCCATACGTTCTTGCCTTCGGCACGGTCGGTCTCGATCTGAACGATGAGAATCACCGCATTCTTCGCGATCATCCCCAGGAGCGAGAGGATGCCGAGGATCGCGACGAAGCCGAGCGGCCGCCGAGACGCCAGCAGCGCCGCGACCACCCCGATGATGCCGAGCGGCAGGATGACGAGCACGACCGAGAGGCTGCGGAAACTCTGTAGCTGGAACATGAGGACGGTGAGCATCAGCATCAGCATCAGCGGCACCACCGCGAAGACCGACGCGCTCGACGCCGCACTCTCCTCGGCAATGCCACCGGTTTCGATCCGGTACTGCTTGGGCAGGCTCGCATTCAACTCGGCGATCTTCGGCGCGAGCGTGGTCACGGCATCGTCGGGCAGCACGCCCGGCACGACGTCGGCCAGCACCGTCAACGTCGGCACCCGGTTACGGCGCCAGACCAGCGGGTACTCCTGCTCGTACTCGAAGCTCGCGAACTGGCTCATCGGTACGGTACGTCCGCCGGGAATCGGGACCTGCAGAGAGCGCAGCGTCGAGATGGAGGCGCGCTGTTCATCGGTTGCGCGGGCCACCACGTCGATGAGGTAGATGTTGTCGCGGACCTGGGTCACCGTCGAACCGGACACGGCCGCATTCAACACCGACGCGATCATCCGCGAGCTGACGCCCAGCCGGCGGGCCTGGTCCTGATCGATCTTGATGCGCAGTTGCCGCGACGGCTCCAGCCAGTCGTAGTTGACGAGGCGCGTGCCGGAATCGGACGCGACCACCTGCGCGAGCTCCTTCGCGATCTCCCGCACTTTCTCGATGTCGGGACCGATCACGCGGTACTGGATCGGCCACCCGACCGGTGGACCGAGCTCGAGGGGCGCCACGCGGGAGACGACATCCGGGAACTGCTCGGCCAGCACGGTCTCGAGCTCCTTCTGCAGGCGCATCCGCGCGTCCACGTCCTTCGCGACGATCACGAACTGCGCGAAGAACGGGTTCGCTAGCTGGACGTTGAGCGTGAGGATGAACCGGATCGCGCCGCGGCCGACGTAGGTGCTCCAGTGATCGACGTCCTCGTTTTTCGCGAGGATGTCGTCGAGGCGCCTGGCGGCTTCCTCGGTAGCGAAGATCGACGCGTTCTGCCGCAGGGTGAGGTCGACAACGAGCTCGGGCCGGTCGGAAGCCGGGAAGAACTGCTGCGGCACGAACCGCACCAGAAAGACCGCCAGCGACGAACGCGGCAATCGTGATACCGATCGTGAGCCACCGGGCGCGCATTGCCGCGTTCAGGAAGCTGCCGTATCCCCGCAGCAGCTTGCTCGGCTTCGCATCGGCGCCCGCCTTCGGCGGCTTCAGGATGGCCATGCCGATCACCGGCGCGAAGATCACCGCGACGAACCACGACACGATGAGCGCAATGCCGACGACCGCGAAGATCGAAAACGTGTACTCCCCGGCCGAGCTCTTGGCGAAACCGATCGGCACGAAGCCGGCTATCGTGATCAGCGTGCCGGCCAGCATCGGTGCGGCGAGCGTCTTGTAAGCAAAGGTGGCGGCGTCTTCCTTCGTGTCGCCCGCTGCGAGGCGCCGGATCGCCGCGTCGACGGTCGTCATCGCATCGTCGACGAGCAGCGTCAGCGCGATGATGAGCGCGCCGAGCGAGATGCGCTGCAGGTCGATGTCGGTGATGTCCATCACCGCGAACACGATCGCGAGCGTGAGCGGAATCGCCAGCGCCACCACCGCGCCGGGGCGCACGCCGAGACTGACGAAGCTGCAGACGAGGATGATCACGATCGCCTGCCAGAGGGATTCCATGAATTCGCCGATCGCGGTGTCGACCGTCACCGCCTGGTCGGCGACCAGCGTCGGCTCGATGCCGATCGGCAGATTGGCCCGGATGTCGGCCATCTCCTTCGTCAGGTTGGTTCCGAGGGCGAGGATGTCGCCGCCGTCGCGCATGGCGATCGCCAGCCCGATTGACGGCTTGCCGTTTACCCGAAACATCGGCTGGGGCGGATCGACGAACCCACGCCGCACTTCGGCGATGTCGCCCAAACGAATGTTGCGTCCGCCGGCGACGAAGTTGACGCCGCGGATGTCCTCTTCGTTGTCGAACGCGCCCGAGACCCGCAGCGTGACGCGCTCGTCCCCGGTTTCCAGCACGCCCGCCGGCCGGACGATGTTCTGTGCCTGCAGCGCCGCGATCAGGCTCGGATAGTCGAGGCCGAGTCCGGCGAGACGCTCGGTGGAAAATTCGATGAAGATCTGCTCGTCCTGGGCCCCGAGGATTTCGATCTTCGATACGTCGGGCACGAGCAGCAGCCGCGAGCGCGCGTCTTCCACGTAGTCCCGCAACTCGCGCTGGGTGAATCCGTCCGCCGAGAAGCCGTAGATGATGCCAAAGGTGTCACCGAAGTCGTCGTTGAAGCCCGGACCGATGACCCCGGTGGGCAGCGTACGGCGGATGTCGGTCACGTTCTTTCGGACCTGATACCAGATGTCCGGCACCTCCTCGGGCGGCGTCGAGCCCTTCAGGTCGACGAACATCGTCGTGAATCCCGGCGTCGTGTAGCTGCGAATGTTGTCGAGGTGACGCGTTTCCTGCAGCTTGCGCTCGATACGCTCGGTGACCTGGTCGAGGGTCTCCTCGAGCGTCGCGCCCGGCCAGGCTGCAAACACGACCATCGTCCGGAAAGTGAAGAGGGGATCCTCGGCGCGTCCAAGCCGGAGAAACGCCAGCGTTCCCGCCAGGACGGCGCCGATCATGAGGAAGACGATGAGCGATCGACGGTGGATCGCCCATTCCGACAAATTCGGGCCGATCACTTCGAGGCCTCGAGCAGCCGCACCTTCTGGCCGGGGCGCAGCGCCTGGACGCCCGCTGTGACGACGATTTCACCGGGTTTGAGCCCGCTGCCGACGATCACCTGATCCGGCGCGAAGCTCGCCACCTCGACGTTCCGCAAAGAAACCGTATTGTTCGCAGGGTCGACCACCCAGACCGAGGGTTGCCGATCCGCGCGGGTGAGCGCGGAGGCGGGGATCTCGATACCGGACGCGCCGCCAACGCGCATGCGTCCGGTGACCGTGCTGCCCAGGCGCATCGCCGGGGGCGGATTGATGAGGGCAACGCGGACCTGAAACGTGCCGGTGATCGCGTCGGCCCGCGGCGATACTTCGCGCACGCGGCCCTTCGCCGTCACCTTGGGATTCATCGTGAGCGCGACGGTGATCTGGGGTTGGCTCGGCGCGATGTCCTTGACCTGCGGCGACACGTCGAAGACTGCGTCGATGCCCCCCTTCTGCGCGAGCTGCACGACCATGCGGCCGGCCTGCACCACCTCGCCCGGCTCCGCGCCGACGGCCGTCACGGCGCCCGCCACATTGGCGACGAGCCGCGTATAGCCGAGCCGGTTCTGGGCGATATCCACATTCGCCTTCGCGGCGTCCACCTGCGATTCCGCAGCCTTGCGGGTCGCCACCACCTGGTCGAAGGCGGCCTTCGAGATGAAGTTGTCGTCGAGCAGCCGTTTCTGGCGCTGATAATTGTTCTGCGCTTCCACCATGCGCGCGTTCGCTGCGGCAAGGTCCGCACGCGCCGCCTGCAGGCCGCTCTCCTCGTTCTCGGGGTTCAGCGTGGCGACCACCTGACCGACGCGGACGGTGTCGCCGACATTCACCTTCCGCTCGATCACCCGGCCATCGATACGGAAACCCAGGTTGACTTCGGTTTCCGCCTGCACCCTTCCGGTGAGGGAAACCGTGTCGCCGCCGGGACGCTGCTGGCCGATGACGACGCGGACCGGTCGGATTTCCGGCGCGGTGGGCTCCTCGGCGGACTTGCAGGCCGCGAGCATCAGCACCGACAGTGCGAGGAGGGACAGTTACACGAGTCGACAGGGCGAATGATCTGAATGCTGGGAGCGGGGACACGTTGCACTCGAACTCTTCATTGGTGATTGCCCGGCATTCTCCCTGTTGCCGCGACGCAGGGCAACCGGCCGCGAGCGAGAATGTGGCGCACGATGCAGAGGCGTGACACGCTTGTGACAGCCCCCGTATCGTCAAACCTTCACGCAGTCGTTCCAGTGCGAAGGCCGGTCGGGCGCAGTAGCGCAGCAGACGCTCCAGGCCCAGGCGATCGTCCGCTTCTATGCGCACGCTGGTATCGACCGAGAAGCCCCCACCGTGCTCCCAGGTGCCCACCGCTGCGGCCTCCTCGCGCTCGAGCACCCCGCGGCGGCCGAGAACCCTCAGCAGACGCTGGCGCACCTCGGCCAAGGAGACCGGGGGCCAACCCGATCGTGATGTGCCAGAACTCGTAGAAGAAGTGAGGCATCCGAGGCGCGTTCCCTCGGCCATACCTGGCAGATGACGGTCTCGGTCACCTGCCGCCCGTTCAATGAGACCGTTGCCGTGACGTCGGAGGCCTCCTCATCGGTCGAGTTGAGGTTGAAGAACAGCCTGATGTGCGTGGTATCCCCATCGGGATCGCGGACGACGTCCACGCCGTCAATGGTGCCCCTGCTCGCCGAGGCGAGACCCTTCAGGTCCTCCGTCGGCACGTTTTTGAAGGACTCGGACCTGAACTCGACGAACACCTTGCGCGTGGTCACACCGAGGGCTGAGTGCCAGGGCTTGGTCATGCGGATCGCGTGCGTAGCGACGATGAAACCCGGGAGAGGGTCACCACCCGTCCAGTGAAGGCGATACTTGAACGACAGCGGGGTGCCCTGTTTCGGCAGCTTCTCCGGCACGAAGAAGGCGACGATGTTGTCATGGTCTTCCTGGACCGTCGGCAGTTCCACGAGGCGGATGCAACCCTTGCCCCAGCTCCCGATCGGCTCCACCCAGAGGCTGGGGCGCCGCTCGAACCTGACGGGATCGATGTAGTTGCCATAGTCGCGGTCCCGCTGCATCAGGCCGAAGCCGCGCGGATTGTTGTCCATGAACGAACTCTCGGAGACGCGCCTGGGGTTGCTCAGGGGACGCCAGATCCACTGGCCCGTTCCGGTATGCATGAGCAGTCCGTCGGAATCGTGGACCTCGGGGCGCCAATCCTTGCCGTCCCATCGTTCGGTCTCGGAGTACCAGTACATGGAGGTCAGCGGCGCCATGCCGAGCGTGCGCACGTCCTTGCGCATGAAGAGCTTGGCCTGAACCTCCATGACCACGCTGGGTTCGCGGATTATGTCGAACCTGTAGGCCCCGGTGAGGCTGGGGCCGTCGAGGAGGGCGTGCACCCGGTAGCCCGATCGCAGCGGCTGGACCCAGAACGCCCGGAAGTCGGGAAACTCCTCTGGACGGTCGTGCGCGGCCGTGTCGATGGCGATGCCTCGGGCCGAGATTCCGTATTGGTCAAGGTCGCCCGAGGACCGGAAATAGGAAGCCCCGAGGAAGGCGGCCCAATCCCGCGACCTGCCATCGGGGGAGATGCTCGCGTTCTTCCCGTGAATCCTGAACCCCGCGAAGCCGGCGTCCTCCGGCATCTCGCGGGCCGGATTGCCCTCGGGGATGGTGAAGTAGCGCTTCCGGTAAAGGACCTCGCGGGCGGTGTCCCCGTCGATGCGGAAGACGCGGACGGGCCTGCGGAAGTAGTTGCCGAGGTGGAAGAACGTGATCGCGCCATTGCCGGACGGGTCCGGGTACAGGCCGCTGTCGGCCCGCTGGTAGACCTCCACGTGCTCGGAATAGTCTATCCGGTCGAGGACGGAAGGTGCCGGATCGGCAGCGGCGCCATGGGGAGCGAGGGACAGCTCGCGAGCCATGTCGGTCAGCCGGTCGAACGAGAACGCTTCGGACGGACCGTACTCCAGCCCGTCCTCCGCCGCGTCCGTCGAGGCAACCCCCAGCATGGCGGCCGGAATGGCTGAGACTGCGATCTTCAGGAGGGCGCGGCGGGATAGGGTCAAGGGATGCTCCCTGCTTGGCTGAAATTAATCCTTGTCAACGGAGTACCGCCGACGACGAATCCTTGCAAGGTGTCCCTTCAAGGATTCGAAGAGACGCGGCGCGCATGCCCGGCGACTGGATGGTGTCCGGGCGCGGAGGCGGGTGGGGCGTCCCGCGACGGTGCCGCCCCACGCGCGTGGATGCCGTGCGGGTTCCTGAATGCGAGGATGCTCACGAGTTGCCCGTGGATCAGTGTGGCGGGTAGGATGGGGCGGCGCACCGTCCGCTGGAATATCCATTATAGATGACTGTCCCGTGCGCGACGCGAAGGGTCGTTACCTATGGCGGGTCTCTTCTGCCGGGGGCAGGAGGATGGCGCGCCTTCAGGGCAAGGTCAGTCAAAGGATTGGCTTGGCCCTGAAGGCCAGGTGATGGGTGACACGGTCCTGCCGCAGGTATTCCGCACCCTGACAGCAGCGTGAGCAGTCGCGATTCGGGAACTGCATGCCGCCGACGCGTGAAGACCGCGCCAGAATTACATCGCAAGTACTGCCCATGATCAGAGGCGCTGGCGATGTCGCCTCGCCCAGATGCGCGAGGATCTCGCACACGGCCGGCGTCGTTGATGAAAGCGATGATGCGCATTTCGGCGCCACATCGCGGCAGATGGCTGCTGCGGAGTCTGAACCTGCCGCTCGGAAGCGGTCTTGCAGTGCCCGCAATGACAGCACCTGGCCGTTTTTTGCCAGTCGCCCACGAACGTGAGCTGACCTCGTCAGACATCGCCCGTCAGATGCAGTCTCGGTTACGACAATCCACGAAAAAAGTCGGTCCTATTCTTCTCCACACGATGGAGGAACTTGACGATGTCGTGCTGTGCCTTCACCTCGCGCTTCACCGTTTCGAGCGCGGGGATGAGCGCGTCGTCTGTGTACACCATCAAGAGACCTCGCGCAGGCATGACGGCGCGACCCGCAAGGGCTCGTGCGCGGCTGTGCGCGGCTTGACTCGGTGAGCCCGAACGGATAATTTCCCGACGACGGATCGCTCGACACCGTTCCCGGCATCGTAGACTCACTGCAATCCCAACTAAAAGGTCTCCTAATGGACAAGCGCATGTTTCTCGCCGCCGGCGCATCGATTGCCGCGCTCTCGGTAATCTCGACCGGCTGCACCACCACGGGCGGCGCCTCCGGCGATCCGGAGGCCCGGCGCAGGGGCATCAATGCCGATGTCGACAACGCCCTGGCCCGGCTGTACCGGGAGGCCGCAGGCTCGCAGGAGCTGGTGGCGCGCTCGGCGGGCGTGCTGGTGTTCCCCGCGGTGGTATCGGGTGGCTTCATCGTCGCTGGCTCGCACGGTCAGGGCGCGCTCCGCAAAGGCGGCAAGACCACCGGCTTCTACAGCATCAGCGCGGCATCGGTCGGGCTGACGGCTGGCGGGCAATCGCGGGCGCTCTTCATCCTGTTCATGACGCCCGATGCCCTGAAGCGATTCGAGGCAAGCAGCGGTTGGACTGCCGGCGTGGACAGCTCGGTCGCGCTCATTTCCGTCGGCGCCAACGCTCGGGTCGACACGCAGGTCGTGCAGCAGCCCGTCATCGGCTTCGTCCTCACCAATGCCGGGTTCATGGCCGATCTCAGTCTGAACGGCACGCGGGTCAACAGGCTCGATCTCTGAACGAAGCGGGCCGCGGATGAGCAAGCTCCCCCGCGACCGCGCTCATTTCGCGGAGGTCGCGGCCTGCAGTTGATCTTCCGACACGCTCGCCGTGGGCGTGCCGGTTGCGCGTGCGCAACCGTTCTGGCGTTGCGCAGGCCCCGATGACTCGTGTCCGCCGGCTCGCGGGCATCGTCGGCCTCGCGCTCGCAGCGCTTCTCGTCGCGGCCGTCGCGGTTGTCCTGTTCGGCGTCACTATCGATGTCTCGCGGTGGCGCGATACGGCTGCCGAGCGTGCCAGCGCCGCACTCGGACGCCCGGTCCGCGTGGACGGTCCCTTCGAGCTCACGCTGGGCCGCGAAGCGGTGCTGCGCGCGGGCGGCGTGCGCATTCTGAATCCGCCCGGGTTCACGACATCGGAATTGGCCGTGCTGGGCGACGCGCAGGCGCGGTTCGATCTCCTGGACGCGCTGCGCGGTCGGCTTCACATCAGCAGCATCGAAGCGACCGACGTGCGGCTCGAGCTCGAGCGCACCGCCGACGGGCACGCCAGCTGGAACCTGGCAACGCCCCCGTCCGATCCGTCCGCGATGGCGAGCGAGGTCGGCGAGATCAGGCTGCGCAAACTTGCCGTCGCATACCAGGATCTGCGCACGACAAGGCGTTATGTCTTCGCCTTCGACGCGCTCACCGCGAGCGGGAGGCGCGACGAACCGCTGCGGCTCGCGCTCGCCGGTCGCACGGCGAACGAATCCCCGTACACTCTGACGGTCGCGGCTGGGCCCGTGCGCCTGCTCGAGACAGCGACCGCGCCGTGGCCGTTCACCCTCGACTTCGAACTCCTCGACACGCAGCTGCACGCGCGCGGCGCGGTGGATGCCACGCGCGGCGAGGCGCGGTTCGACTTCGCTGCCGCAGCCGCAGCGCTCGCGCAGTGGGAGCCGCTGCTGGACCAGGAGCTGCCGCGTTTCGGCGCCGCGTCGCTGCAGGGAACCGCCGTTGCCACGGCGCATGCGATCGAGCTCGCCGAGCTGCGCGGCCTGCTGGGCAAGTCTGAGTTCGCCGGACATCTCTTTCTCGGCTGGGGTAGTGCGCGGCCGCAGGTGAGCGGCGCCCTGACCTTCGCGACGCTGGACCTCACTCCGTTCCTCCCCGCTGCCGACCCCGCCCTCGGTCATGATGGACGGGAGGGTGCGAACATGCGGCTGCGCGATCTCGTGCCGCTCGACGTCGAGCTCGACCTGCGCGCGGCGCAGTTGCTCGGGCTGTCCGCCGACGTGCGCGACGCGACGCTCGCGCTGCGCGCCGACCGCCGCGGCGTGCGCGCTCCGATCGGGGCGACGCTGGCGGGCATCCCGTTCTCCGGTCGCCTCGACCTCGACACCGCGGCGCCGACGCCGCTGCTCGCGGTCCGGCTCGACGCCGAGGACGCGGCTTTGCACGATCTCGCATCGGTCGTGAGCGAAGTGAGCGGCGGTGAAGGCACGCTCGGGCGCTTGAGCTTGCGGGCCGGCGGCCGCGGTGAAACGCTCGGCGCCCTGGCCGCGGATCTGGAGCTCGCGCTCGCCGTCGGCGCCGCGCGGCTGCGCTACGGCAACGCCCTACGCGGACGCCCGATCGCGGTTAGCCTCGATGAGCTCAATGTCGCCATCCGCAGCGGCGAGCGTCTGCGCGGAAGCGCGCGCGGCACGCTGCAAGGCGAGCGCGCCACCCTCTCGTTTCGCGGCGGCACCCTGGCGGACCTGCTGCGAAGCCCCACCACCCCGATCGAGCTCGACCTTGCGGCGGCCGGAGCGAGGCTTCGCGTCGACGGCACGCTCGCGCTGCGCGACAAGACGCGTGCGCTCGACCTCACCTTCGGTCTGACAGCCCGCCGCGCTGGGGATCTCGCGAGATGGCTCGGGGTCGCCCCGAGCACGAATCTGCCGCTCGCGCTCGACGGCCGCGTGCGGCGCACGGCCGACGCGTGGTATCTCGACGCGACGACGGTCAGGCTCGGTCGCAGCACGCTTACGATCGATGCTCATCGCACGACCCAGGGCGAACGACCGATCACCGTCGTGGCCGTGCGCAGCCCCCTCGTCGACATCCCTGAGCTGGCGACGCTCGCTGCGCGCAGCGGGACGCGCGAGCCGGCCTCGCGCCTCGACGTCCCGCTGCTCCCGGATGGCTTCGTCCTCGCCGACGCCGACATCGGGCTCGCTTTCGACCGCGTGGCACTCGGCGGCGCCGATCTCGTGAAGCTGGATCTCGCGGCCCGCCTCCGCGGCGGGCGCCTGCTGCCTTCCCCGTTCTCCGCCAGGCTCGCCGGCACGCCGCTCGAAGGGCGCATCGCGGTCGACCTCGACGCCGCGTCGCCGGAAGCGACGCTCGACGTCGCTGCGGGTGCGTTCGATATCGCGGCGCTGCTGCGCGGCCTCGGGGTGGCGAAGGACATCGATGGCCGTGCGGACGCGCTGCAGGTCGAAGTCCGCGCGCGCGGCGCCACGCTGCGCGAGCTCGCGGCGCGCTCGTCGTTCGACAGCGCGCTCACCGGCGGCAGCATCACGGTCCCCGGTACGGCGACACGCCCGGTGGCCGAGATCCGTGCTGCGCAGGCCGGCGTCGACGTGCCCGCCGGCGGCCCCATGCAGCTTCGGCTCGCCGGCACGCTCGACGACGAACCGGTGGAGATCCAGATCGCGACCGGCACGCTCGGGGATTTCGTCTCCGATGCGCGCCGTGTGCCGATCTTCGCGACGGGTAATGCAGCCGGTGCGCGCTTCACCCTCGAGGGCGACGCACTGCTGCCGCTCGGGCGCGGCGGCAGAGCTCACGTTCGAGTTCGGCGGCGAGCGACTCGACACGCTTGAACGCGCTGGCGCAGGTGGAACTCCCGCCGTGGGGCCCTTGGTCGATTCGCGGGCCGATCAGAATGACGGCGACGGGATATGAGATGCCGGGATTCGTGGCGCGCGTGGGCGATAACAGGCTGAGCGGCGATGGTCGGCTCGACGTGACCGGTCCGCGACCCCGCATCGACCTGCACGTGACCGCACCGAGCATTCAGCTCGACGATTTTCCCTTGCCGCAGCGGCTGACGGACGATCCGCTGCCTGCGCTCACTGCGGACACGCGTGCGTGCGACGGCGAGCAGCGCCGCACGGCGCACCGATCGCCTGCTGAACGCGGGTTTCCTAAGGCGCATCGATGCCCACCTCGACGTGGCAGTGGCAGAGGTGCTCTCGGGCAACGACCACCTGGCCGACGGGCTGTTGCGCATTCAGGTCATCGACGGGCAACTCTACCTGGGTCCGGCCCAGGTCAATCTGCCTGGCGGAACGCTCAGGCTTGCGCTCGCGTATGACCCCACCGCGCCCCAGGTCGACTTCAAGGCCGGTGCGTACATCGACCACTTCGACTACGGCATTCTCGCCCGTCGGCTGAATCGAGCGGAGGGAGCGCGCGGCCTCTTCAGTCTCAACCTCGAGCTTGCCGGCAAGGCGCCCTCGCTCGATACGATCATGCTTCACGCCGACGGCAAAATGGATTTCGCGGTGTGGCCCGTGGACGCTCCCGCCGGCATCTTCAACTTGTGGTCGGTGAACCTTCTGCTGGCGGTGCTGCCCCTGATCGATCCCGGCGGGCAATCGCACGTGAACTGCATCGTCGGCAGGTTCGACTTGAAGGATGGAGTTCTGAGTGACGACAAGACTCATGATCGATACGACGCGCGTGCGCGTGCGCGGCGCCGGCAGCGCGAACCTGCGGACCGAACAGCTCGCCTTCGTCTTTCGCCCGCGGGCGAAGGGCTTTCCCCTGTTCCGCCTGCAGACCCCGCTGCGGGTCACCGGCACGCTCACCGACTATCGCTTCGGTGTCACGCAGCTCGACTGGGTCGAATCGATACTCCGGCTCGCCGGGTCGCCGATCCTGATCCCGCTCGAGCGCCTCACCCTGGGTCCGCTGCCGCGCGACGGGGCGGACGTGTGCACCGATCCGCTGCGGGAGTGAGGCTCACGGCCCGGCGAATCGCTGCGATTCCGCGTCGTCGGTAAGGAAGGTGGAGAGCAGCGCTTCGAGGCGCACGGGCAGGCCTGGCGACGGGGTGACGGCGAGGTTGCGTCCGGTCGGGCCAGACGGTCGCTCGATGCCTTCCGCTACCCGTTCGAGCAGATAGGGGAAGAACGGATTGGACGACAGGCGGGTCAGGAAATCCTGGTCGACGACCAGCGCACCGCGCTCGCCGCGGGCGTCCATCGCACCGAGACTGAAGCCGAATTCGTACCGGGACTTCGGGTCGGGTTGCATCCCGTAGAGCGGATCGTCCATCGGAATCGGGATCGACAGGTGCGACAGCGAGAAAATGCCGGGCGGATAGGGAAGACTCGAGCGGGCGGTCGACACCCTCCAACTGGCCGGGCGCGATACTGCGTTCGACCGTCGCGTCACTGTCTTCGCTCGCGTTGACGATCGACGTGAAGCGGTACGGCTGCGGCGATGTCGGCGTCAGCTGATCGAGTGCGACGTACGAGGACGGGCGCAGCAGCGGCCCGAACTTGACGGTGCGGTTCACGTCGAAGAGCACGATCTCGCTGCCGTTGTCCGGCAGGTTCGCATACAACGCCGTGAGGATCGCCGGCGTGCTGACCGTGAAATCGATCACCGACTGGAACGTCAGCACCGGCGGCAGGTTGCCGAGCAGGCCGGCGCGCGCGAGGCGCTGGATCTGTGCCTGCAGCGCATCGGTCAACCGATACGACTGGCGCGCACCATTGACCGGGAACGAGTTGTACTTGAATGGATTGAACTCGGGCAGCACGCTCAGCCACGCGGCGTTCGCGAACGGCGGCAGCACGGCGGGCAGGCCGGCCAGTCCGGCGAAGCGTGCGAAACGCGTGATGCCGATCATCGGCGTGAACAGGATGATCCGGTCCGCGCGGGGCAGCTTCGGGTCCTCGATTGCGTCCAGCGCATACTTCATCGCGAGCGCGCCGCCGTTCGAGAAGCCGACCAGGTGCAGAGGTGCCGGCGCGGGGACGCGGGTGCGTGCCTCGCGGATGGCGAGGCGGGTGGCGGCCATCCAGTCTTCCCAGCGCACGTCGGTCAGCCCGGCTGGCACCGTGCCGTGACCCGGCAAGCGCAGACCGATGGCGACAAAGCCGCGATCGCGATAAAGCTTTGCGACATGCCGCAGACTGTATGGTGAATCCGTGAGCCCGTGCAGCAAAACCACCGCCCCGATCGGCTTGCCGTCGGGTTCCAGGACATAAGAGCGGTTCCAGTCCTGTGCGAAGTGCGCCGGGTAGACCGGGCTCTGCTCGAAGTAGCGGTTGATCGGCACGCGCGCGTCCGGCTCGAGCTTCTGGGTCACCTCCGCGCGCACGCTGTCGAAGATCGATGCTTCCTGCTCGAGGTAACGCGACCAGTCGGCCGCGTCGAGCTCGCCCTCGCGCAGCTCGGTTGGCACGAACGTGTGCCAGGGCTGCAGCGGAGGCCCGCTCAATGCCCGGTATGACCGCAGCGCGAGCAGGGCCACGCCGACCAGGATGACCGCGATCAACAGCCACTTCAGGATCCTCTTGATTCGCAAGTCCATCATGAGCGGCACTTTCCGGCCCAGCCGACAACTCCTGCGCGGAAGCGACCCTCACCCATCCATCGCCGCTTCATCGTGCAGGCGCCTTGTGCTCGGAGGTCTCTGCCCAAGGCTTGATCTTTGCCAAGCTCCGCGCGAGCGCCGCCTTCGCGATCTCGATGTCGCAATCTGCCTGGAGCCGCAGCCACCAGCCATCCGAAAGGCCGAAGAACCGGCATAGCCGCAAGTCAGTGTCGGCGGTGATGGCGCGCTTGCCGGCCAGGATGTCGCCAATGCGCTGCGCGGGCACGCCGATCTCCTTGGCCAGCCGGTAGTTGCTCATACCCAGCGGCTTCAGGAATTCCTCCGCCAGCATCTCGCCGGGCGAAACAGGTTTCAGTTTCCTGCTCATGTCTGTTCCCGTCAGTGGTAGTCCACGATCTCCACATCTTCGGCGTGCGTACCCGTCCAGCGAAAGCAGATGCGGAACTGATCGTTCACGCGGATGCTCCACTGGCCCGCGCGATCACCCTCGAGCTGCTCGAGCCGGTTCGCGGGCGGCGCGCGCAGGTCGTCGATGCGTCGTGCCAAGTCGAGTTGCTTGAGCTTGCGCAGCGCCGGGCGCTCGATGTTCGAGAATCGCGCCACGCGACGGAGCCCGAACAAAGCTTCGGTGTCGGCACACTTGAACGCTTTGATCGCCACGAGCCATAGTAGTGCCACGCGTGATTAACGTCAAACGTGACTATGGTAGACCCGACACCCTCATTGCGCCGCTGCGGGCGTGGCCCGCGCCGCGAGCCACGCATCGGCGACCGGAGACCACGGCAGATTCACGCCCTCGCGCGCGGTACGCACCGCGATGCGTGACACCGCTGCACTCTGGACCTGATGCTTGCCCTCGAACAAGAGCAACAACATGCGCTCCACCTGCACGGCCGGCACATCCTCGCGTGTGACGAGCAGCGCTGTTGCCGCGAGGGTCGGAATCGGAGTGGTCTGTCCGGCGTAAGTCTTAGGCGGCATCGTGATGGGAACCAGACCCGAGGCGAGAAGCTCGCGCGACGGTCCGATCGGCACCCAGGCGAGCGGTGTCGCGGCGGCGAGACGCTGGAGCTCCGGCGCCGGTGCGTGCACGGTGATGAAGAAGGCGTCGATACGATCCTCCGCCAGCGCCCGTGTCGCCTCGGTGAGCGCACCGGGGAACGTCGCACCGAGCGCATCCTCGGGGAGTCCGTTTGCGGCCAGGATCGCGAGCGCGTTCGCGCGCGTGCCCGAGCCGGCCGGCCCGAGGCCGACGCGCTTGCCCTTGAGATCCGCCACGCTCGAGATGCCGGCTTTCGCCTTGGCTACGAGCTGGATCGTTTCGGGGAAGAGGCTCGCCACCACGCGCAAGTCACGCTGCGGCGCACCGGCGAAGCGGCCGCCACCGGCATACGCACTGCGCGCGATATCGTTCTGCACCAGGGCGAACTGCGCGCGGCGATCGGTGAGGAGGCGGATGTTCCCGACGCTGCCCTCGCTCGGGAGCGTGGTGAGCGCAATGCCGGCCGCCGCCGCGCGCGCATCCAGCGCTGCAAGCGTTTCCTGGTATGCCCCGCCGCTCGGGCCGCCGGCGACCGCGATTTCGTCCGCCTTCTGTTCCAGGCGGACGCGCGCTTCGCGCTGGGTGCGCTGGAATTCCTCGACCAGGATCGCGTCGCGCTCGCCCTCGGTGATGCCCGGCGACCGGGGCAACGTCAGCAACTCGCCCAACTTCGCATACTCGGCCTGCGCAGGCGAGGGCGGCGAGACCTCGTGGGGCAGCGGTTGCACCGCTGCGGTGAGCGCGGCGGGAGGCACTTCGGCGGCGGCAGCGGGCTGCTGCGCCAAGGGCACGAGCGCCCACCGGTCGCCCTCCCTCTCGAACGCGGCGGTGCCGTAGACGCCGAGCGTATCGCCCGCGCGGTTGCCCCCCTCCTTGAGCCCGAGCACACCCTTCGGTCCCGCCCCCAACAGCGCCGCGAGCGACGAAACACTGTGCGCATTCCAGTTCGTGAAGTCGTAGTCACGCGCGAACTCGAGCTCGGCGTTGAAGTACTTGAGACGTCCGTCGCGGCCACTCAGCGGCGCACTACCGGCCGGCACGAGCGACTTCACCGTGAGCACGCGTCCGCCCAGCGCGGCGTCGAGCTGGCTCTGGACCGCGTCGCGCACCTGCGCTTCGTCGGGCCCGCGGGCGCAGCCGGCCGCCGCAAGCGCCGCTGCCACCAGCAGGAGCAATCGGAGCAAGCAAGCGAGTCGGTTCACCAGGTAAACCACGGCAGCGACAGGTAGCCCTGGATCATCAGCGCGTTCGCGACGTCGATCAGGAATGCCCCCATGATCGGAATCAGCAGGAACGCGAGCGCCGAATGGCCGTGGCGCTCCGCCACCGCTTGGACGTTGACCATTGCCGTCGCGGTCGACCCCATCGCGAAGCCCAGGTGGCCGGTGGCGAGAAGCACCGCGTCGTAATTGCGGCCCATGAAGCGAAACGTAAAGACGGTGATATAGACGAGCAGCGCGGCAGTCTGCACGAGCAGGATCGCGAGGATCGGGCCGGCGAGGTCGACGAGCTCCCAGAGCTTCAGCGTCATGATGATCATCGCGAGAAAAAGCGATAGCGCGAGGGCCCCAATCAGCTCGAGCGCGCGATCGTTGAGGTGATAGAGACCCGTTAGCGAGAGCGCATTGCGCAGCACGACGCCGACCAGCAACGCCCAGATGAACGACGGCAGCGTGAACGCGCCTTGCCCGATCCAGCCGAAGAGCGCGAAACCAACGGCCATCGAGACGAACACGAAAAGCAGGGTCTCGATCAGCTCGAATGCGGTGAGCGGGGGCGTCGGCGCCGCGTCGTTCATGGCATCCCGTTGCGGTGCGGACGCGCTGACACCGGAACCACGCACGCCGTAGCGACGCATCAACCAGGCGGCGAACGGTCCGCCGAGCAGACCGCCGACGACCAGGCCATAGGTCGCGGCCGCGATGCCCAGTTCGATTGCGCCTTGCAGGTTGCGTTCCTCGGTGAACTTCTGGCCCCAGGCGGCTGCGGTGCCGTGTCCCCCCGACAGTGTGATCGAGCCCGCGAGGAGGCCGTTTGCCGGATGCAGGTCGAACACCTTCGCCAGGCCGACGCCGATCGCGTTCTGCATCGCGAGCCCGCCGGCCACAATGACGAAGAAAACTAGCAGAAGCTTCCCGCCCTTCGCGAGCGAGCGCGCGTCGGCGGACAGTCCGACCGTCGTGAAGAACATCACGTTGAGCGGCGTTAGCAGCGACGGATCGAACACGACCTGCACGCTGGCCACGCCGCGTGCGACCGTGATGATCGCCGCGAACAGCATGCCGCCGACCACGGCGTCGGGAATGCTGTACTTCGAGAGAAACGCAACGCGTTGGGTGAGCGCGCGGCCGACCACCAACGCCGCCGATGCGAGGGCAAGCGTGGTGAAGATGTCGATGCTGAACTGCATGGTCTAGGCAGAGACGATGGACCTCGCGCAGCGCGGCGATGCTCGCGGCGAGCAATATCGCCTCCACATTTGCATAAGCTTCGCCATTGCCTCGATCCGTTGTTGTGTGCGCCCGACATCATAGCCAAATTCGATGCGGGCGTCGCTCGCCTGGGTGATCTTCCGGTGGGTTATAATGCGGCGCGTTTTTTGTGGCGCTTCCGGCTATCGAGTTCGAGGAGCTGGTCGTTTTCGTCTATGTTTGGGGAATGCTACCGGAGGCTCACTGCTCGCGGTGCTGCGCACGTGGGTCAAGCGTGCCGGCCCCCGCCACAGGTGATATCTCGACACAAGGAGAGGTGCAGTGAGTAATTTCTGGGACTTGATGTGGCTGATTGTTTCGACGTTCGTTTTCATCGCGTACCTGCTGGTGCTCTTCCAGATCGTCGTCGACCTCTTTCGGGATCCGGAGCTCGGCGGGTTCGCGAAGGCGATCTGGATCATCGGCCTCATCTTCCTCCCGGTGATGACGGCGCTCGTCTACATCATCGCTCGCGGCAGAGGGATGGCGGAGCGCCAGCGCGCGGCCATGCATCGCGCGAAGTCCGACACCGAATCGTACATCCGGGAAGTGGCCGGCAAGTCTCCGGCCGAGCACATTGCGGACGCAAAAGCGCTGCTCGACGCCGGTACCATCAATCAGGACGAATTCGCGCGGCTCAAGGCCAAGGCGCTCGCCTGACGCGGACGCGGATGGCTTTTCCCGATGAGGGTCTTGCATTATCCCGCGCAGGGTACGCCGCGTGATGAGCATCGCGCTCGCTTCCATTTTCGGCTCGTTCTGAGTCGGTTCGGGCCGCCCCGGCTGCACGATCGATCCGACCGTGACAAATGTCGGGGTTTTCCCGGGACGGTCCGAGTCTCGGCGCTACGCGCGGTTGGACTCGTAACCGTGGCACTCGGAAGGACATGTGGGCGGGTGTGGTGCCGCCACCTCGACCCCGGGTGATCGCCGACCCATGCCGAATGGATGGCCGCCGCGGCACTGCGCCTGGGCACGCCGCTTGCTGACTGGGGGGTGTAAGGCAAGAGGAGGCAGCCATGAACGCTTTGGCCATCGGAAACAGCGTAGACATGATCCGCCGTGGTCCCCGCACGGCGGACGATCTGCCGCGCCCCTTGAGCTGCGGGGACCTCTGTTCGGAATCTGATCGGCATCGCGGCAGCGGCGGCTGCAGCGAAGAGAACGCGGGTCTCGGCTTCCGTCCCGCTTTCCGCGATGCCGATACCGGCAGTGTCTATTCGTCGTGCTTTATCGACGGCAGGCCGGCGCCCATCCACCTCTTGGACGGCCTCCCGGACGACGTGGTCCTAAGGCGGACCGAGTCGGGGCAGGTCACGGCGGTAAAAGGTTCTCTCGTTTCCGGCTTCGTGCGCGCCGGGCGGTTCTACACGCGCGACGAAGCGGCCGCCGCCGTCCGTGAGACGATCCCGAACGCCGCCTGACGCGTCGTTTGCCGTATTAGTCTCTCTCTTCCTCCCCCCTGCCTCTCTCTCTCTGGCCACCGCGCAGCAACGCGGCTGCCCGTGATGAATTCTTGAAACTTCCGTGAGCGGACCGTGATCCGCAGCGGCCAGACTCTCCTCGAAACCGGGCCGGCATGTCGCTGGACCCCGAACCTCGAGGCGATCGCAACGTGCAAGTGCTCCTGCAGCGGCTCATGGATCTGGCGACCCTGTCGACGCCGCCGGCCGTGCGGTCGGACGGGCCGGAGCGCGCGCGCGCCGCAACCCGGGCGCCGCGATGGGTCACGGGCGGGGCGCTCTGGCTCGCGCTCCTGCTCCTGCCCGGTTCCTTCCTGCTGCTCCCGGCGCTCGTCTGGTGGCGGGCGCGGCGGGTCCTCCCGTAACGGGCACAAGCCGTGGCCGAGTTCGACTGCAGCAGCTATCCTTGCGGGATCCGCCACGCGCGGGAGGGATCATGCAGCGCAACGTTCTCGTGATCGAGGACCAGCAGGACATCGCCGAGCTGGTCAAGCTCCATCTCAAGGATCTCAACTGCAACGCCAAGCTCGCCTTCGACGGCATCGCGGGGTTGGCCGAGGCGGAGTCGGGACAGTACGACCTCATCATCCTCGATCTCATGCTGCCGGGCATGGATGGGCTCGAGGTCTGCAAGCGCGTGCGCGCCAAGTCGCGTTACACGCCGATCCTGATGCTCACCTCGAAGTCGTCCGAGCTCGACCGCGTGCTCGGGCTGGAACTCGGCGCGGACGACTACCTCACCAAGCCTTTCAGCGTGATGGAGCTCGTGGCGCGGGTGAAGGCTATCTTCCGGCGTGGCGACGCGCTGGCGCCGAGGGGCGGTGACGAGGCTGCGAAAACGATCCGCGCCGGCGAGCTCGAGATCGATCCGGATCGGCGCGTCGCGACGCTCGCCGGCCGAGCGGTCGAGCTCACGGCGAAGGAGTTCGACCTGCTCGTGCATTTTGCGCGCAATCCCGGACGCGTCTACAGCCGCGGCCAGCTGCTCGACGCGGTCTGGGGTTACAGCCACAGCGGTTACGAGCACACGGTCAATTCGCACATCAACCGCTTGCGCACCAAGATCGAGGCCGACCCCGCGAAGCCGCGCTACATCTTGACGGTGTGGAGCGTCGGCTACAAGTTCAACGAAAACCCGGGTGGATGACACCGCCCCCGATGCGACTCAACTCGCTGTACGGGAAGCTCGCCCTCGCACTCGTCGCGCTTTTCACCGTCCTGGGCATCCTCTTCTTTGCGCTGATGCGCTACTCGCTCGCCGAGTACCGCGACGCGGTGAGCCAGGAGCTCAATCGCGACATCGCGACCGAGGTGGCGGCGGAGATTCGCGATGGTGCGGGCGATCCCCTCGCGCTCAAGCGGCGGATCGACTCGCTCATGCACTTGAATCCCGGACTCGAGGTGTACGTGCTCGACATGTCGGGCGCGATCCTCGCCTTTTCCGCGGCGCCGGGGAAGGTGGTCCGCCGCAGCGTGGATCTCGCGCCGGTCCATGCGTTCCTCGCCGGCGGCCGCTTTCCGATCCGCGGCGACGACCCGCGCGACGAACGACGCCGCAAGATCTTCACCGCCGCGCCGATCGATGCGGCGGGGGCGGGCAAGGGCTATGTCTACGCGATCCTGGGGGGCGAGCTCTACGATGCCGTCACGGGCCATCGGGAAACGCGGTACATCCTGAACCAGAGCATCTCGATCATGCTCGCCGGCCTCGTGCTCGGCCTGGTTTCGGGGTTCACCATCTTCGCGGTGGTCACGCGCAAGCTGAAGCGCCTCGCCGAGGCGATGGAGACCTTCAAGGACGGTGCCTTTCGCGAGAAGATTCTGTTCTCGCCGCTGCCGCCGCCGTCCCGGGCGGACGAGATCGACCGCGTGGCGGCGACCTACAACGAGATGGCGGAGCGCATGACGGCGATGATCCGCGAACTGCAGCGGCAGGAGACCGTGCGCCGGGACCTGGTGGCGAACGTTTCGCACGATCTGCGCACGCCGCTCGCGTCGGTGCGGGGCTATCTCGAGACGCTTATCATCAAGGGCGACAGTCTCTCGGCCGAGGAGCAGCGGACCTATCTCTCGATCGCGGCCCAGCAGACCGAGCGCCTCGCGCAGCTGGTGGCCGAGCTCTTCGAACTGGCGAAGCTCGAAGCCAAGGAGGTGAGCGTTCAGGCCGAGGCGTTCCAGGTGGCGGAACTCATCCAGGACGTGGTGCAAAAGTTCGAGCTCGACGCCGAGCGCCGGCAGCTCGGGATAAGCGCCGACGGCAGCGCCGAGCTGCCGTTCGTGAAGGCCGACCTCGCCCTCGTGGAACGGGTGCTGCAGAACCTGATCGACAACGCGCTGCGCCACACGCCGGCGGGCGGCAGCGTCACCGTCACCGCGCGGGCGCGTGAGCGCGATGTCCTGATCACGGTGGCCGACACGGGCAGCGGTATCCCCAAGGATCATCTGCCGCACATCTTCGATCGCCTCTATCGCGTGGACAAGAGCCGCGACAGTCGCTCCGGCGGCGCCGGCCTCGGCCTCGCCATCGCGCGGCAGGTGGTCGAGCTGCATGGCGGGCGCATCACGGTGGAGAGCGAGCCCGGTCGCGGCACCGCGTTTTCGTTTTCGCTGCCGCTCGCCGGCAGCAGCGCCGCGTAGCCCGGGGAGGATGACATGGGTCTCAATTGGAAGGTCATGGCGCCGGTCGCGGTGGTATGGCTCGTCGTCGCCGGCTGCGTCCACTGGTTCTGGGTTCCCCGGGTGATCGCACAGGAGGAGATGCAATACCGCGACCACGTCTCGGGTTCGCTCGAACGGTTGACGCGGGACCTCGTGCCCCTCGTGAAGGACGGTCGCGAGCCGGCAGTGGGGCAGCTTTTCGACGAAGCGTTGCGGGCGAATCCAAACTGGACCGCGCTCGAGCTCCGGGACCGCACGGGGCGTTCCGTGCGGCGCACCGAGGCGCCTGCAGGTCGTCCTCCCGCGACGCCGACCGAGCGCGAATTCGAGCAGCCGGTCATCGACGGCGCGGTGGTGCAGGGCTGGCTCACGGCGCGCGTGGACCTCGGTCCGGGATTCGGCGCCATCCGCGCAGGGCAGCACCAGGTCACCGTCCTGCTGCTCGCGGGCCTTGCGGCGGCACTCGCCGCCACCGGTATGGCGGTCCGATGGTTCGTGACGCGTCCGCTCGAGCGCATCGCGAACGCTGCCGGCATGATCGCCGAAGGCGGCACGGCGTGCCTGCCCGAGGCCGCCCGGCACGACGCTCTTGGGCGTCTCTCCGCGAACGTGACGCGTCTGGGCGCAGCACTCGGTGAGCGCGAGCGCGCCATCGAGCGCGAACAGGAACGGCGCCAGGCGGCCGAGGAGCGACTGCGCGAAAGCGAGGAGCGTTACACGCTGGCGGTGCGCGGGGCCGACGACGGGCTCTGGGAATGGGATCTCGGCAGCGATCGCGTCTACTACTCCCCGCGCTGGAAATCGATGCTCGGGTTCACGGAGGACGAGATCGGCGACAGCGTCGAGGAGTGGCGTGGCCGCATCCACCCCGACGACCGCGAGCCGACGCTCGCCACCCTGCAGGCGCATCTCGACGGGGCGACGGCGCGGTTCGAAAACGACCATCGGCTGCGCCACAAGAACGGCCGCTACCGTTGGGTGCTCGCGCGTGGCGCCACGCTGCGGACGGCGGCCGGCAAGCCGTATCGGCTGGTGGGTCTCAACACGGACATCACGGCGCGCAAGCGCGCCGAGGAGGTGCTGGTGTCGCTCGCCGAAGGGCTCGCGCTCGCGCGTGGTGACGAGTTCTTTCGCAGTCTGGTCCGGAACTTTGCGCGCGTGTTGGGGGTGAGGTACGCGTTCATCGCCGAGTGCGCCAACTTTCCCACCACGCGCGTGCGGAAGCTCGCTTCGTGGAAAAACGATGGCTGGGCCGAAGCGAACGAGTTCGACCTCGCAGGCACGCCGTGCCACGAGACCGTGAGCCTCGGGCGGGTGTGCGTGTACACGCGGGACGTGGGCATCATCTATCCGCGCGAAGTAGGATTCGAAAGCTACCTCGGCATCCCGATCTTCGACAGCGCGGGCAGCGTGATCGGGCACCTCGCCTGCTACCACACGGAACCCATGCAGGAGGACCTGCCGGTGCAATCGATCTTCTCGCTCTTCGCGGTGCGCGCCGGGGTCGAGATGGAGCGGCGGGCACTCGAGCGACGGCTGGAGACCATGCAGGCCCGCGTCTCGGGCTAGACGGCCCGGCGCCAAGCGCGCCGCTCCGTGATCGAAATGTGAGACTTGCGTGACGGCGGCGTGACCCTCTCCCACCACACTGCTACACTGTCGCTCGGCATTATGCCCGTCGAAAACGAGTCGGGTATAGGCCCTTACCGTCAACCATCCTGGAGGATCACGATGCTCACATCCGATACCGCACGCCGAATGCGCGTCGCCACCGCCGTTGCCGCCATGCTCACCTGCGCGCCGTTCGCGGCCGCCGATGACATGGTCTCGTTCGCCACTGGAGGTTACGCGAGCGGGCTCAGAACCGGCGACATGATGAAGAAGATCGACACCAACAAGGACGGCATGGTGTCGAAGGACGAGTGGGTCGCCTACCAGGAGAAGGTGTTCGTCATGCTGGACAAGGACAAGACCATGATCATCGACGAGAAGGAGTTCCTCGCGCCGTCGAGCGAGATGGCGTCCTTTGCGACCGGCGGCTACGCGCGCGGACTGCAGAGCAAGGAGATGATGCACAAGATCGACGCCAACAAGGACGGCAAGGTGTCCCATGACGAATACATCGCCTACCAGGTCAAGGTGTTCGAGATGATGGATCCCGGGACACAGCGGCATGGTCGGACCCAAGGAGTTTCTCGGCAAGGGTCTCTGAGGCGCCCGCACGTGACGCCGCCGCGCCGGCGGTGTGGCGGCGCGGTTCGGGGGGTTCGTGCCGCATCGTCGACCCTCCGCGGAACCCGTATCGAGAGCAACCTGTCCTATCGCTGACCACTGCAGCACTGGAATCCAACATGAACCGCCGCCTTTTTTTCACCGGCCTGTCCGGGTTGTTTGTCGCCGCCGCGCTGCCCGCGGGCGGCAAGGAGAGCTCGTCCGTGACCCCCTTGAACAAGTCGAAGTCGGACTGGAAAACCCTGCTGCCGTCGGATCGGTTTGCCGTGCTGTTCGAAGAAGATACAGAGCGCCCCTTCACGAGTGCGCTAAACGGCGAGAAGCGCGCAGGGACTTTCGTCTGCGCCGCCTGCTTCCTGCCGCTCTTCGACTCCGCGCAGAAGTACGACAGCGGCACGGGCTGGCCGAGCTTCTTCGACGTGCGCCCCGGCGCCGTCGCAACCAGGAAGGACTTCAAGCTCGTTTGGCCGCGCACCGAATACCACTGCGCGCGATGCGGCGGGCACCAGGGTCACGTGTTCACCGATGGCCCGAAACCCACGGGCCTGCGCTACTGCAACAACGGTCTCGCGCTCGAGTTCGTCCCGGCGGGGGAGACCTTGCCCGCGCTCAGAACATGAAGCGCACGCTGGCGTTGCTCTTCACCCTCGCCGCGCTCCTGCTGACACGGGGCGCGGCGGCGGAAGGGTCGGCCACCGCGATCTTCGCGGGGGGGTGCTTCTGGTGCGTCGAAGCCGATTTCGAGAAGCTGCCCGGTGTGGTCAAGGCCGAGTCCGGCTACATCGGCGGCAAGGTGCCGAATCCGACCTATGAAGCAGGTGAGCGCTGGCAGCACCGGCCACGCCGAAGCGGTACGCGTGTGGTACGACCCGCAGCAGGTCACCTACGAGCAGTTGCTGGATTTCTTCTGGCGCCATATCGACCCCACCGTGAAGGACCGGCAGTTCTGCGACGTGGGCTCGCAATACCGCTCGGCGATCTTCTACGAGAACGACGCCCAGCGGGCGGCGGCGGAAGGCGAGCAAGGCCGCGCTGGAGAAAAGCGGTCGCCTGCCCCGCATCTACACCGAGATCGTCCCGGCCGGCACCTTCTATCTCGCCGAGGAATACCATCAGGACTACTACAAGAAGAATCCCGTCCGCTATCGATACTACCGAACGGGTTGCGGGCGCGATGCGCGCGTGGCGGAAGTTTGGGGGGCGAAGCCGTAAGAGCCGAGACGCGCCAGACTCTCGCGTGGAGACATCGGTGAGCCTCCACGACACCCTGCAAGAGCGGTCCGCGCCTACCGTCGTGTTCGTTCACGGTCTGTGGATGCGCGGACTCACGTTTCGGTTGCAGGCCCGACGCATCGAGCGGCAGGGGTTTCGGACCGACTGCTCGTTCTCGTATGCCTCGGTCACGAGCATTCTCACTATTCACGCGCGGCGCCTCGCGGCGCATCTCGAGCAGCTCGACGCACCCTGCGTGCATCTCGTCGGCCACAGCATGGGCGCGCTCGTGATCCTGAAGATGCTCGCGGAACGTCGCGACCCGCGCATCGGCCGCGCCGTGCTCCTCGGCCCGCCATTCGAGGGTAGCTGTGTCGGTCGCACGGTGGGCCGCGTTCGGCCCGGTCGCTGGATATTGGGCTGGAGCTTCGGCCTGTGGTCACGTCAGGAGATGGTGCCGCCTCCGCGTGACACAGAAGTGGGCGTCATCGCGGGGACGCTGCCGGTGGGCGCGGGTGCGTTGCTCGGAGTTCTGGCGACACCGCACGACGGCGTGGTGATGGTGGAGGAAACCCGTGTTCCGGGCGCCCGCGATCACATCTGCCTGGACGTGAGTCACTTCGGTATGCTGCTGGCACCCTCGGTTGCCGAACAGATTTGTGCGTTTCTCCGGGACGGGCGATTTCAGCAGCCGGTCGGATCGGTGTGAACGTGCGCATCGCCAAGCGCGCCGCCTTCAGCGCGTGGCCTACAGCCTCGCGTCGTGCCGCTCCAGCGTGTGCTTCCACGCGAGCAGACGCTCGTCGGCCGTCACCAGCGCCGCCCGTTGCTGGAGCGCCGTGGCGACGATCATGCGGTCGGCGGGGTCCTCCGGCAGGCCTTGCAGGTCCGCGGCGCGAACACCGATCCAGCCGTCCACCGGGATCTCGACCAGGCCGTCGGCGAGCCGTTGGGCGCGCCATTCGGCAGCAGGCAGGTGGAGATCGAGACGCTGCTTGTTCTGGAGCGCCGCGACCTCCCAGAACGTCAGCGCGCTACGGCGACCGCACCGCGCGCCCACATCCGGTCGATCAGGCTGCGACTCCGGCGTCCAAGGCTGCGGTCGTCTCCGGCCGCCCAAACGAGCGCGTGGGTGTCGAGCACGATCACTTGAGCGCTTCCCAGTCGCCCTCGGCGGCCGGCGCGATGATGTCGCCACGAATACGGATTCGCCCCTTGTCCACACCGATCAACGACTTGGCGCGCGGCCTGCGGTGCGGCTGCAGTTCGGCGACCGGCTTGCCGTTCTTGGTGATCACGATGTGCTCGCCGGTGCGCGCCACCTCATCCATCAGGGCGAGGCATTTCGCCTTGAATTCCGAGGCCTGGATGGTTCGCATGATTGTCTCCTTTCGGCAGTCGACCACCATTCTGACCATGGTCAGAAGACTGGTCAAGGAAGCGGGACCCCTCGGAGCGCTCGGTGTTGACGGGCGGAAACGTTGGCAACACCATGTGGTCTCGATGCTGTCGCGACCGCCGCGATCCACGAATACGCTGCCCCGCAGCCTGTCCGCTCCGCCTGCGCCTACCGCCCTTGCCTCAGGTCCGGAGAGTAATCCCAAAGGCACGGATCCGCGTGCTCCTGCAGTGCGGGCAATCCCACCGGCCGGACGAATCGGCGGAGGGTGTCTGATCGTGCGCATCGCACTCGCCGCCTCTCTGATGGCGTTTGCGCTCACCGGTTGCAGCGCTGCGCCTTACTACTGGCAGGCGGCGAGCGGTCAGTTGGAACTTTGGCAGAAGTCGCGCCCGATCGACGACTGGCTCGCCGACCCGCAAACCGACGCCCAGCTCAAGGCTCGCCTCAAGCAGGTTCAGGAGATCCGCGCCTTCGCGAGCGGCGACCTCGCGCTGCCCGACAACGGCAGCTATCGCAGTTACGCCGATCTCGGACGGCCCTACGTGGTGTGGAACGTGTTCGCCGCGCCGGACCTCTCACTGCAGCCGAAGGAATGGTGTTTCCCGGTGGCAGGCTGCGTGACTTATCGCGGCTACTTCGCGGAGCAGGGCGCCCGCAGCTTCGCCCACGGTCTCGAGAGCGAGGGCTACGACACCTACGTCGGCGGCGTGCCGGCCTATTCGACGCTGGGATGGTTCGACGACCCGGTGCCGAGCACGATCATCGGTTATCCGGATACCGAGGTCGCGCGCCTGATCTTCCACGAGCTGGCCCACCAGGTCGTTTACGTGCAGGACGACACGACGTTCAACGAGTCCTTTGCCACGACGGTGGAGCAGGAGGGTGTTAAGCGCTGGGTGAAAGCGCAGAACGCGCCGCAGAAGCTCGCGCAGTTCGAGCAATCGCAGGCGCGCAAGCGGCAGTTCGTCGCGCTCGTGCTCGAGTATCAGGGCAAGCTCGCGGCGATCTATGACTCGTCCAGGAGCGACGAAGAGAAGCGGGTGCTGAAGGCGCAGACCTTCGCGGCGATGCGTGCCGACTACACCGAGCTAAGGCGCGGCTGGGGCATGCCGAGCGGGTACGACGCGTGGTTCGCGGGGCCGCTCAACAACGCGCAGATCGCTTTCGGTGGCTAGCTACACGCAGCAGGTGCCAGCGTTCCAGGCGCTGCTCGCGCAGGAGCGGGGCGACCTGAAGGGGTTCTACGCGGCTGCGAAGGCGCTTGCCAAGCTGCCGAAGGCGGAGCGGGACGCGAAGCTGGCGGTGCTGGAGGCGCAGATGGCGGCTGCTGCGCGCTAGCTAGAGCGGCGGAAACCGTACCACCACGCGCGCGCCCCGTCCCCCGCGCCCGTCCTCGATCGTCACGTGCGCGCCGTGCGCTTCCGCGACTTCCCTGACGATCGCGAGCCCCAGGCCGCTTCCGGATCCCGCCGACCCGGGAATCCGATAGTAGCTCTCGAAGACGCGCTCGCGCAGCTCGAGGGGGATGCCAGGTCCCTCGTCGGCCACTGCGAGCACCGCAGCCCCGTCGTCCAAGCCCAGTTCGGCCCTCACCCGCGCGCCCACGGGGCCGTAGCGCACGGCATTATCGAGCAGGTTCGTGACGAGGCTGAGCAGCTTCTGGCGGTCGCCGCGCACCGCGGCGTCCGCCGCAGCAGGATCCACGGCGATGTCCACGGTGCAGTGGCGTTCCCGCGCGCGCGGCTGGACCGCGTCCGTCGCCTCGCGCAGCAGCGTTCCGAGCGCCACGCGCTCCTCGCGCGAGGTGCCACCCGGTGCCGCGGCACGACTGTAGGCAAGCATCTGCTCGACGAGGTGCACGGTGCGTTCGAGTCCCTGCAACATGTGCTTGAGGGAAGCGTCGCGTTCCGCGCCCGAGTCTGCGCGCGCGGCGTTTTGCGCATGCACCTTCAGCGCCGCGAGCGGCGTCCGCAGCTCGTGCGCCGCGTCGGCAGTGAAGCGCCGCTCGCGGGCGAGCGCATCGCGCATGCGCGTGAGCAATCCGTTCAGAGCCTCGACCAGCGGTGCGATCTCGGCCGGGATGCGCGCGAGCACGAGCGGTGCGACCGAGTCGGGCTGGCGGCCCGCGACCTGCCGCGCGAGCGCCGACAGCGGGGCGAGGCCGGAGCGGAGGAGGAGACCCGTCAGCAGGAGCAGCAGCGGGATGCCGGCGAGGAGCGGGGCTGCGGCGGCGAAGGCGAGCTTCTTCGCGAGTTCGTCGCGCACGTCGTCCCGCTCCGCGACCTGGATCCACACGTCGCCGGAGCGGAGCGTGAACACGCGCCAGTCCTGCCCCGCGAAGGGACCCGTGGCGAAGCCGGCGGCCAGGGCCGCGAAGGGTGCCTCTGGCGACGCCGCCGAGCGCACGAGCAGGCGCCCGGCGGCGTCGCGCACCTGGAAGGCGATCTTGGTCTCGTAGTAGTGGCCGAGCGGGCCCGGCCTATCGTGGGCCTCGTGCTCGAGCGGCCCTGGCAGCGCGATGACGATGGGCGCGGCTACCGTTGCCTTATCCACCTGCCGCGCGACCAGCGCCTCGAGCACGCGCGCGGAAGTGGCGAGTCGCGCATCGAAGAGTTCCTGAGCCTCTTCCTCGCTGCCGGCGAAGCTCAGCCATGCGGCGGTGCCGAGCACCAAGACCAGAGCGGCGCTGGTACCGGCGAGCAGCAGCGCAAGTATCGAGCGCGACCCGCGGTGGTCCTTCATGGCAACGGGGCGGACGCGGCCGGCGATCAGTCGGTCCGCACCTGCGGCGCGGGATCGATGACGTAGCCGACCCCGCGCACGGTGCGAATGAGCTCCGGATAGAGCTTCCTGCGCAGCCAATGGATGTGTACGTCGACCGAGTTGCTCTCCACGTTGCTGTCCCAACCATATAGGGACTCCTCGAGCTGCGCCCGGGACAGCACCTGTCCTGCGTTCTCCAGCATCTTGTGCAGCAACATGAATTCGCGGCGCTGCAGCGGGACGGACCGGCCATCGCAGGTCACCGCGAGCGCGGCCGGGTCGAGGCGCAGCGGGCCATGCTCGATCACGTTGACCGCCGCGCCGCGGCCGCGACGCTGCAGCGCGCGCACGCGAGCGAGCAACTCCTCGACGTCGAAGGGTTTCACCAGGTAGTCGTCGGCACCGGCGTCCAGCCCTGCCACGCGCTGCGGCGCGGTATCCCGCGCCGTGAGCACGAGTACCGCGGTCGTGTCGCCGCCCGTGCGCAGGCAGCGCAGCACTTCGAGGCCGTCCATGCCGGGCAGACCGAGGTCGAGGATGACGAGGTCGAACGCCCCCGCGCGCAGCGCCGAGAGGGCGTCGCCTCCATCCGCCACCCATTCGACCGCATGCGCGGCGCGCTCGAGCGCGTCGCGCACGCCAGCTCCCAGGAGCTCGTCGTCCTCGACCAGGAGAATTCGCACGTGAGCCGCGAGAATACTCCTATTCGATGGTGAAGCCCCGGCTGGCTAGCGCGGGGGCAGCTTCGCCAGCAGGTCTTTGACCTCCGCGCGCCGGCCTTCGTCGGCGAGGGGTCGGTCCGGGCGCGGCGGCGCCTTCAGCGCGCGCTCCAGCGCCTTGCGTGCGCCGTCATAGTCACGCTGTCGGTACAGGTAGTCGCCGAGGAAGTAGTTCGGATCGATGCCGTCGGGGTTCACTGCGAGCGCCTTGTCCAGGAGCTCCCGGGCCTTGGCATCGTCGCCGAAGCCGATCGGCCAGCCAGGCACCTGGTAGTAGAGCGACCCCAGACTGGTGTAGGCGGAGCCTCCGAGTGCCTTCGGGTCGAGCTCCATCGCGTGCTCCAGGGCGGCCTTTGCGTCCTTGGCCAGCGACAACGCACCCAGCCCGCCCTTCGCGCCAGCGTAGCTCGCGACGATGATGCCGTACCAGATCTCGGGCTCCGCGCGATCGACGTGCTTGGCGCGCACGCCGGCGGCTGTCGCGGCGAGGGTCTGGTAGGCCTTTTCCTGCTCGGGGCCGGTCTTGCGGTACTTGATCTGCTCCCATTCCCGCTGCAGCGCGCGCACGTCGTCGTCGACGCCGGCATACGCCAGCGGGGTCGTACCGAGCAGGGTGCAGGTGAGAGCCAAAATGGTGGTGATTCGAATGCTCACGGAGTTGCTCCTTGGGAAGAATGCGCGAGAGAGGCGCGGCGCGCGTGGCGCCGGATGACGGGGAGCTGGCGCCGCAGCGCGCGGTCCACCAGTCCCGGGACGATCTGGTTGAGGCGGGCGAAGAGGCGCTCGGGCATGCCGAGGGAACGCTCGGGCGCGGGGTTCGCCAGCAGCGCGACGAGCGCCGCGGCGACGGCATCGGGCGTGTCCATCGCCACACCCAGCTCGGCGTTGAGCGCGCAGAGCGCCGCGCCGTTCATTGCGGTGTGCGTCGCGCGCGGCGCGAAGTAGGTGACGCGCACGGGTCCGTCGGCGAGTTCGCGGCGCAGCGCCTCGCTGAAGCCGCGCAGCGCGAACTTGGTCGCACTGTAGGCCGCGTGGCCCGGGTAGCCGAGATAGCCAAGGATCGAGCCGACGTTGACGATGCGCGCTGCACGCTGGGACAGCATGAGCGGCAGCAGCCGCCGCGTGAGTTGCATGGGCGCGAGCACGTTCAGGCTCACGATGCGCTCCAGGGCCGCGTCGGTCTGGTCGGCGAGCCACGTGAACTCGCTGGCGCCGGCGTTGTTGACGAGGAGGTCGACGCCGCCCGATTCCTCAGCAGCGGCGTGCAGCACGGCGTCCCGCCCGGCGGCCGTGGTCAGGTCCGCGGGCACTGCGCGCGCGCGACCGCCGGCGGCTTCGACAACCCGCGCGAGCGCGGCGAGCGTTGCCCAGTCGCGGCCCACCAGGAGCAACGACTCGCATAGCGGTGCGAGCCGCAACGCCATCGCGCGTCCGATGCCCCCGGAGGCCCCCGTGAGCACGGCGCGGTAGCGCGCCACGCTCACGCAACCTCCCGCTCGAGCGCCGGCGTGCGTGGGCGTGGCAGGCCACGGAACACGTCGCCGTACAGGCCGAATACCATGCGTGCCACGTGCGTCACGGCGTTGCGGTCGGCAGGTGCGTCGAGCCGGTCCATCAGCGCGGCGAAGAAGCGCACGTGCTCCTGGTCGAGCGTGCCGTGCGACGTGAGGTAAGTGAACGCCTCCGGCGGCAGGTTGAGGCGTCCGCGGATCATCTGCGCCGCGCGGGTGGCAAGCGCCTGGCTCGTGCCTTCGAGCACGTGCACCATGCCGAAGAAGCCGACGGGGTTGTGCCGCGCAACGTAGTCGTAGACGTAGGCGACGAGGATTTCCGCAGCCGGTCCCGGTGCGGAAGCGCGCACCGCGTCCGCGTCGCCACCCGCAGCCGCGATGTCGCTCAGGATCCACTCCTCGTGGCCGGTCTCTTCCGCGATGTAATGTGCGATAGCGCTGCGCAGCCACCCGTGCGTCTCCGGCAGCCGCGCGCCGCAGGCCATGAGCAGCGGCACGGTGTGCTTGACGTGGTGGTAGGCCTCACGCAGGAACGCGAGGTACTGCTCGTGAGTGACGCGACCGGCGAGGCAATCCTGGATCACTGGGATCGCCAGGAACGCGTTGCGCTCGGCCGCGGTGCGGTGCTGCAGCTCTTCAAAAAACGGCATCGGGTCGTACTCCGGGTCGGGATGGATCGAGGGGGTAGAGGGCCGAGAGTCGCGCGCCGTAGCGCGACCACACGACGTCGCGGCGGACGCGGCCGTTGGCGGTCGCGAGGCCGTTCGCGGCGCTGAACGGTTCTTCCGCGCGGATCCAGAACGTGACCTGCGCGTAGTCGGGCAGGTGCGCGTTGGCGCGGCGTACTTCAGCGTCGATCACGGCATCGGTCGCGTGCGCTAACCGGGGCACGACCACCGCGCACAGGCGCGGCCGCGCCTCGCCGAAAACCGCGGACTGGACGATGGCGCCGCCGGCGGAGAGCTCGGCTTCCGGCCACTCGGGCGCCACGTTGCGGCCGAATGAGGTAATGAGAACGTGCTTGCGCCGCCCCGACACGTGCAGGAAGCCGTCGGTGTCCAGATGCCCGAGGTCGCCGGTGGGCAGCCAGGCGCTTGCCGGAGCGCGTTCATCGCTGCCGAGAAAGCCGAGGCAGCGGTTGCCCGAGACGAGGATCTCGCCGTCCGGCGAGATGCGCACTTCGGCGTGCGCGAGGGGCCGGCCAACGCTTCCAGGGCGATCCGCGCCCGGGAGATTCAGCGCCACCACCGAGGCGCATTCCGTCAGGCCGTAGCCTTCGTACGCGGGCAGGCCCGCGGCACGCGCGCGTTCGAGCAGTGCCGATCCCACCCTCGCGCCGCCCACTGCGGCGAAGCGTAGCCGCGCCGGGCGCGGCGCGCCGGCCTCGAGCGCGGCGGCGAGTGCCAGCATCATCTGCGGCAGCAGGATCACGCTCTCGGCCTGCCAGCGCTCGATCGCCGCGAGGCAGGCGAGGGGATCGAATCCGGTCGCGCCGCTCATGCCGACCACTGCGAGCGGCGGCACGACGCATTCGGCGCCGCCCAGCAGGGCGGTGCGTGCGCCGGCGACGTTCTCCAGCAGCACCGGCAGCGGAAGCACGCACAGGTGCCGCGCAACGCCCAGCGAACGGGTTGCCCGCTCCAGCGCACACGCAAGCGCATGCTGCTGCGCGGCGCCGAGGCAAACGCCCTTTGGCGCGCCCGTGGTACCGGAGGTGAAGGTAATCTTGGTGGTCGCCTCCGGCAGCGCTACCGGGGCCGCGTCGCGCCGGAACCAGCCAAGCGTGCTGCCCTCGATCGAGGCGGGTGCGCCGAAACCGAGCGTGCGGGCCGCCTCGGGCGAATCGCCGAGCAGGGCGTCCATGCCGCTCGCCGCGGCTGCGCTTTCTAGCTGCGCGCGCGTGAAGAACGCGGGCAGTGGCACCAGCGGGATGTTCGCACGCTCGGCGGCAAGATCGGCGACGAGCCACTCCGGACCGTTGTCTGCGAGCAGGCCGACGACGCGCGGCCGCGCGCGGGCGAGCGCCTGCGCCAGCCGCTGGACGCGTTCTTGGAGCGCGTTGACGGTGACGAGCGGCGACCCGGATGTCATGCACGCGCCCCGGCGCAAAGGCCGAGCGAGACCTTGCCGACCATCACGAGCGGGTCCTGGTGGTAGTAGCTGCCCCAGCTCGCGCCGCCGTCGGGAAGGTGCGCCGGATCGGCCGCGGCGATCGGCAGTGGCTTCAGGCCCAGCTTGTTGAAGGAATTGCGCAGCGCGCGTGTCGCCGTAAACGCTACCCAGCGGTAGCCCAATCGGTGCAGGTGGCGCGCAAGCTGCGGAATCAGCGTGCGTCCCATGCCCGCGGAGACCGCGGCAAGATTGCCCACTTCGACGATGCCACCGCGCGATACCGGCCGACCGAGAGCGGCGGCGAGCGCCTGCTCGATCGGGGTCGCGAGATATTGCTCGAGGAAGAGCTCCTGCGTGTCGGCCGCGGCGTAGCCCGCCGCTGCCTGCCAGCAGGCGAGGCCGTCCCGCACACCGAGCAGGTGCGGCAGGAAGTGCGTCACGCGCGCGCCGTAGGCCCGGCGGTAACGTGCGGCGATGAAGTCCTCGAACGCTGCGCGCGAGGGGTGCGTGCGGTGCACCGGCTCCAAAAAGGACCTTACGGTGCGAGGCGGTGCCGCGCGAAGCTCGGAGTGAACGAAGTGGGCTAGGCTCATCATGGCCGCAGATGTTAGTGACCGGAAATTAACCGACCATTAACCGAAGCGAAGGCGTCCGGTCGTCGGGCTCGTCGGTGCAAACGCGCGGCGATTGCGGACTACGCGGGACTACGGCAAAGCTGCAGCATGCCGAGCGGTTACGATGCGTGGTTCGCCAGAGCGGACAAGAACGCGCAGATCGCGATCAACGTTGGTGGCGCGGGGAGCAGATACGAAGGCCGCTATGCGCTAACGCGGGGGGACGCCACTGTGAGGGAGAGTCCGTCAAGGTTTCGACGCATTGAGCAAACAAGCTCCGGCTAGGTCCGGAAACGACTCATCTCGGCCGCTCGTAAGCCCCGCCGATCGACTGGGCGACGGCCCGGATCAGGCGCAGCCGCTGGACCCGGTCCGACGGCGCGGCCAGCAGCGTCGAGCCCAGCATAGCGACGAGGGAGACCAGCGCCCAGAGCACCGGAACTGGACTTCCGCAACCCCACTCGCGTGCCCAGAGCAGGAGGAAAAAGTTTCCCTTCATCGCCTCCGCCAAGCCCCCACCCGCCGACCCACATAGACCCCGCGAAATATAAAGCGCACTGCTTTGACGCAAGTCATCGCGACGCTATTTGAGTGCGAGTAGTTTAATGAAGCTCCCCTGTCAAGGAGGCAAGCTATGTCAAGCAATCAGAACGTTGATATCGGCGTCCTCAGGCGCTTGAAAGTACGGTGCATCTCCGAGACCGGCTGGTTTGACGACGCCACGCTGCTTGGGGACGTCAAGGCGGCCGGTGGCATGAGCGTGAGCCAGTATCAGCTTCGCTGGCCGCCATTTGGCGACCTACATCCCGACAATGCTGCCGGTGCTTCGGCCCTGATCGAAGCCGAGGAAATGGACGGCACCATCCATAGGCTGCTTTTCGACACCGGCTGGGGACCGGATTGGATGAACAAGCGATTCGCCGAGGAGGGCATCGACAAGATGCTGGCAGGCGGCGAGATCGAGTGCCTGATAATCAGCCACGAGCACTTCGACCACTTCTGGGGGATCCGCTCAACGCTCAGGCATCGGCCCGATATTACGATTTATGTGCCGGCGGGCTTTCACGAAGAAGGACTGGCATTTATCAAGAGCAACGGTCACACCGGCAGGCTCATCATCGCCCAGCCCGGTGAGCCGCTGTTGGTCTTCCCCGGGTTTGCCTTGGTCAATTTTGAGATGACCACTCTGCTACAGGTGCAAGGGGAGAACGTTCTCTACTGCGGCATCAACGATAAAGGCATCGCGATGCTGACCGGATGTGGACATGGTGGCGTCATCCAGTTGCTCGAATATGCCGCCCGGACCTTCAAGGATGGCGAACGGATACATGCCGTGTATGGCGGTCTGCACATCTCGCCGTTCGGCGAATGGGACCAAGATCGGGAGCAACTCGTTGCAGCGCTGGGTCGCTACCCGATAGAAAAGCTCGGATGCAATCATTGCACTGGCCCTAACGCTGTCCAGAGAATGATCGACATCGGCTTGCCGGTCGTACGCGGGACCGCCCGGAATGGCTCAAAGACAGATCTCTACCTTGGTAACGGCGATACATTGGAACTCGGTTAGAGCCGCATAGCCCTACCCATCAGACTATCATCGTAACAGGACGCAATGGATAGCTTCGTGAAGCGATATCTGCTCGGCCCGCCCAAAGCAGCATGGCCAAGCATGCGGCACGCGCGAACGGTATGGGACCGCCGCTTCATGCCCGCATCGATGCGCAACATCGGCTTGAGCATGCACGACGCCGCCAGCGACTTCGCTCGGACCGCCAAAGCGGGGGTGCGCGTCCACGCTGGTTGCGAGATTCTGAGCGCCGGGATTGAGGCGTTGACAAGGTCGAACCTGGTCCGATCCGCAAGGATCGATTCATCAACCACGAGAGGAGTACAGCCATGAAGGTGAATGTCGGAAACGTTGATCGCATCGTACGAATCGCTGTAGGGCTTGCACTGATCGGCTTGGCCATCGCTGGCACAATCGGCCCTTGGGGATACATCGGCATCGTCCCGCTTTTCACGGGATTCATGCGCGTGTGCCCCGCATATTCTCTGCTGGGCATCAACACGTGCCCAAGCGGGAAAAGCTGAGCGCACGATGAATACGCCGATGGCGGCTCGAAGGGGAGCGGGCATGCAGTCTGCGCTGAAGGCTGCGGTGGCGCTTGCGGCTGCCGCGGCTTGCGGGTACGTGCCCGTTGCTGGTGCACAGACACATCAGCACGACACGGCGGCACCTGCCGCTGTCCAAGCGGACGGCCGGGAACTGGTCAAGTTCCCCGAGCCGATGCGCCTGCACACCATCACCAGCATGCGCGACCATCTGCTGGCCCTTCAGGAAATCGAAGTGGCGCTCTCCAAGAACGCGTTCGCTCAAGCGGCCGACATCGCCGAACAGCGCCTCGGAATGAGCTCTCTCGAAACCCACGGTGCAGCGCACATTGCGCCGTTTATGCCAGCCGCCATGCAGGACATCGGAACCCGGATGCACCGTGCAGCCAGTCAGTTCGCGATCGAAGCGCAAAACGCCGGCGTGAGCGACGATCTCCGCCCGGCGCTGGCGGCGCTCGGCATGGTCATGCAACAGTGCGTGGCGTGCCACGCCAACTATCGCTTGCATTGATTCCAGGGTGGAAGCCAGCGCATACGACGCTTGGTACCACACGCCACGCGGCGCCTGGATTGGAGACATCGAGTTTGGGTTGCTGCGGCAGTTGTTGCAACCCAAACTCGGCGAGAGCCTGCTCGATGTAGGCTGCGGTACCGGCTACTTCACCATACGCTTTGGCAGCGAATTGGATTTGCACGTCATCGGGCTCGACCTGAATTCGTCGTGGCTGGACTTTGCCCGGGCGCGTGGCACGGGCAATGAGCAATATTGCGTTGGCACGGCGGAATTCCTGCCGTTTGCTGACTGCAGTTTCGACCTCTCGATTTCGGTCACAGCTCTTTGCTTCGTCGAAGATGCCCGACGCGCCGTCGTGGAGATCCTCCGTGTCACTCGCAGGCGCTTTGGCATCGGTCTGCTGAATCGACACAGCCTGCTCTATCTTCAGAAAGGTCGTGCCGGTGGCTCCGGCGCCTACCGTGGTGCGCATTGGCATACAACGCGAGAAATCCGTGCGCTCTTCGACGGACTGCCGGCTGCCAATCTAAAAGTAAGAAGTGGGGTCTTCCTTGCCGGCGGCAGTCCGATTGCGCGCGCCATCGAGCGCCTGATCCCGCATCGGCTGTCGCTCGGAGCGTTCGTCGTCGTTGCCGGCGACGTCAGGTAGGGCAAATAAGACCGTGGCGAATGGCCGGTTCCGGGCATTGGGCGGCGACACCGATCGCCTGCAGCTGGCCGTCCAGCGACCATCGAGTCCGAACGCGAGCGGCTTGATCGCTTGATCGTCGACGGTAGCAGTACGACCCACACGAGACATAGCGCCCGGTCCATAGCGAGCATCCAAGCGACGTAAAGCGGATGCTCGGACCTACTTGGACACCGGTGACAGCGCGCGGGCCTCGCGGTCATCGAGGCGGCACGACGGTCAGTGGGTCTGGTGTAGACACGATATGAAAAATCGCCGAGTGCACGCCGACCGACGCTCACGATCTCATCTCTTCGAGGTCGTGTCGGGGCACGACTGGCAATACGCTAATCGTGGTCTATGAGAACCGGGCGGTGGCGGGCGGCCGTATCGACGTCGCCTGTGCCATCATCTTCCCATTCGCGACGATACCAAAGATCATCTGCGTACAGGTCGCCATCACCATCTGGGGGAGTGGGGTGACCCACGCACCGGTTCGAGGAGATACCAAATCGAACGCCAACCCGCGAAGTCAGCTCATCGACCTCTGAAGCGAGCCGGCGCGATCGTGGGATTCGACGCGGGCTCGTCGAGCATCAAATTATTAGTAGCCGATAATCGGGCGATACGCTGGTTGCGTACTCGCGATGTTCCGAAGGGGCTTAGAACAGTGACCGCCAATTGAATCTGTGCAGCAAAAGGGGACGAGCCGCATGACCCACGATCCAACAGCCTCGGAGGCAAGCCAGTCCCCTTCCCTGGTGCTACGTTTCGACGTCATCGCCGGTCTCACGGCCGCGGCAGTCGTTCTGCCCAAGGCAATGGCCTACGCGACGGTAGCCGGACTGCCCGTCGCCGTCGGTCTCTACACCGCCTTCATCCCGATGGCGGTCTACGCGCTGCTCGGCTCGTCGCGCGTGCTCAGCGTCAGCTCCACTGCAACCCTGGCGATCCTGGTCGGGACGGAGCTCGGCATTGTGGTGCCGGACGGCGACCCCGCGAAGCTCATCACGGCGACGGCCACGCTGACCGCGCTGGTCGGGGCGATGCTGGTGCTGGCGAGGCTGATGCGTTTGGGATTCGTCGCCAACTTCATTTCCACACCGGTGTTGACAGGGTTCAAGGCGGGGATCGGGCTCGTGATCGTGCTGGACCAAGTGCCGAAGCTCCTCGGAGTCCACATCGACAAACACGGTTTCTTCCGCGACCTCTTGAGCCTTGGGCAGCACCTGCCCGAGACCTCCCTGATCACGTTGGCGGTGGCCCTGGCAACGTTTGCCGTACTGATCGGCATGGAGCGGCTATGGCCGCATTCTCCGGCTCCCCTGATCGCCGTGGGAGGCGCCATCGCGGCGTCGTGGTTCTTCGGTCTGCATGGGCTGGGGGTTTCGACGGTCGGCCTGATTCCGCAAGGATTCCCCGCCCTCACCCTGCCGGACTTGGCGCTGATCGCGGATCTGGCGCCGGGAGCGCTCGGGATCGCGCTGATGAGCTTCACCGAAACGATTGCGGCGGGTCGCGCCTTTGCGCGCCCGGCCGACCCGCCGATCGATGCCAACCGCGAATTGATTGCCACCGGCGCCGCCAACCTGGGCGGCGCGCTGCTGGGTGCCATGCCGGCCGGCGGCGGCACCTCGCAGACCGCGGTCGTGCGTTCCGTGGGTGGGCAGTCGCAAAAGGCATCGCTGGTGACCGCGGCCGCCGCGGTCGCCACCATGCTACTGCTCGCGCCGATCCTCGGGTTGTTACCGAACGCCACGCTGGCCGCGATCGTCATCGTCTACTCGGTCGGGTTGATCCAGCCGGCAGAGTTCCGGGCTATCCTCAAGGTGCGCTCGATGGAGTTCCGCTGGGCGCTGATCGCCTGTGCCGGCGTGCTGGTGTTCGGCACGCTCAAGGGGATCGTGGTGGCCATCATCGTGTCGATGATCGGCCTGGCGAGCCAGACCGCCCACCCGCGCGTGTCTGTCATCGGCCGCAAGCGCGGCGCCGACGTGTTGCGACCACTGTCACCCGAACACCCCGACGACGAGACGTTCGAGGGCCTGCTGATTCTGCGGCCCGAGGGGCGACTGTTCTTTATTAACGCACAGAACGTCTCCGATCAGATCCACGCGTTGATCGACAAGTACCAGCCGCGCGTGCTGGCGCTCGACATGAGCCGCGTACCCGACATCGAGTATTCGGCGCTGCAGGCGCTGATGGAGGGCGAAAAACGCATTGCGGACCGCGGCATCGTCGTGTGGTTGGTGGGATTGAACCCCGGCGTGCTCGAGGTCGTACGGCATGCCGGGCTGGACGAGCGGCTCGGCCGTGAGCGGATGCTGTTCAGCGCACACGGGGTGATCGAACACTACCAGGCGCTGGAGGCGACGGCAGGCCGCAAGGGGGAGCCGGCGGCGTCTTGATCAGAAGCATTCACGCAGGTCCTTCAACAAATAGTGGGCGGCCTCGTCACGGCCGATGCTGCGCGACCTGAAGTTATCGGTCGGACAGCAAAGGAGAGCGATCCCGGTTGAGTCTGACGTGCCGCCCTTCAGTTCCGACCGGCCGACAGCCACGGCCTGGATGGCGGCAGACGCCCCCCTCACACTCACCGGCGTCGCGCCTCGGTTGTAGCCGCAATGGCGTCCTGAAAAGCGGACATCAACGTGGCGGTGGACACGCCAATCATCAGTGCTCCATTGATGGCTTCCAGCGGGCCGAGCAGCTTGTATTTGGACGACATCACAACGTCACCGTATCCGAGCGTGGCGAAGTTCACGGCCGAATGGTAGAAGGCTTCGCTGAACTGCTGAAACTCTTCGAGAAGCACAAACAAGAGCGCCCACAGGGCAACTTGTGCCATGTTGCCAATAACCAGGAGCAGCATCACGCCTGTAATTATCGCGACGCTCGACCAAAGCGACGGACTCCTTACCCAGAAATCATGTCGCCGGTAATACCGGATCGCTGCGATAACCAACAGCGACTGCAGGAGCAAACACGCAATCATGGTCGAAAAACCGAGGAAGAGAATCATCAGCATGGTGGCCATGCGGTGGTCAGGACTTCGTGCGAAAAGGCGGACCGCGGCGAGCCACTCCTGTCATCATGGCTTCGCCATTAGAGGTTCCCTAGAACAATATGGCGAACAGTGTTTTCAGCAGTTCTTCCAGCGGCATCATGGTGAGCAACAGCGGCACAATCGGCACCAGCGTCGCGGCCGCGAGTCGGACGACGGCATCTCTCGTTATTGGCGCGATGCGCATGGTCCGCACCACCTCGTAACTGTTTGCCAGATCCGCGAGGGACTGGACATCGGCGCTGCCCACGAACGGCTCGTCGGCAGGCGCACCGCCGCGCAGCCACTTGGCATCGAACTCGCGCACGTAACGCTCGGCCAGCGTTCCGTATTCGCGCAGGCCCTTCCGCTTCGCCTGTGCAAGCTGAGGCGCGAACACCAGGAGTGGGCCGAGGACTGCGCACAGCAGAAAGATGACCAAGACGGCGATTTCAGCCTTGAACTGAGTCAGCGCGGCCCCGACGAAGAAGATGCGGTTGGCGAGCTGTGCGGCCAGCATGGCGCCGTGCGCGACGGCGAGCACCGTGAAGGCATAGACCGTCTCGGAAAGAAAATTCAGACCGCCGACGCGATCCGGATGCGTGGGAACCACGCTCAACTCGATGCGCGACACTTGCCAGAGAAAGCGCGTCCAGATGAACAATCGGAAATACCAGCGCACCAAAAGGAACTGGAAGATCGGCAGGCTCACGTAGCCATACCACATTCCGGCGAGCGAGAGCTTCGAGCCCTCGGCGGATGGTGTCGCGTACCAGGTGGCCGCGTCGAGTGCCACGTACTGGCGCCAGACGATCAGGATACCGACCCCATACACGAAGGCGATCAGCAGTACCTCGGCGAGCACCGAGTTGCGCAGCCGGAATGCCGACGCGACAGCGGCTCCGAACCGCGTCATCGCGTCTTCTGGAATTAAACGTCGTTCCAGGAATTGCTGCAGCAGGGGACGCATGCGCCGGTGCACCACAAGCTCGGCAATGATCAAAAGGGGCAAGGCCACCAGGAAGCGGATGTGAACTTCCACGTCCAGCAGGAACGGTACGGCCGCATTCCCGCCCAGCACATTTCCTTCGAGAGCCGAGAGCATCAGGAGAGGCAGCCAGGCGAGCAGCGACAGGACAATTACGCGTTGGCGCACCATCATCAGCGCATCGTCGGACAGGTGCGCCCGGCGCAGAAGCTGGAAAAGCGGCCCGCCCAGGACGAGCGAAAAATCCGGCGGGTTCCGGAGCAGATTCAGACCGTCAGAGGGGTCCGATGTGCGGGTTTGCATTTGCGGTGTCTTCGCGCGGTGGCGAAGCTCATGCCGTCAGGCGAGTAAGGTCGGCCTACCCAGGCGAAACGCCAGCTCGGAATCCCTGTCCGCGGACTAGGCGCGGGCTACCTGAATGGCGACAACAGGAGCAATGACTTCGCGCAGGCAAACGCCGCGGGTGTCCCAGCGTTCATGGTCATCGCTCTCGCGCGCCGTCGAATTTGATGGTTCATTGCGCCGCCATAGGCCAAATCTTCGTCCGACTCATAAATCTTCCTCCACCAGCGCTTGGATGCGTCCGGCTTTCATCGCCTTCACGAGGGTCGCATGATCGCGTTTGGTCTGATCGGCGTAGGCTAAAGCGAACTCGCCTATGGCTTGGTCAAACTCATCCGTCTTGCCCAGATAGCCGGAGATCGTCGCCGCATCCCCGGACTTGGCGTGGGCCCGGGCCAGGGTCCAACCGCAGTTTTCTGCGTAGCGCTTCAAGCCCACGGGCGACGCTCCCTCGACCGGCATGGAAAACTTCATGTCCCGCAGCTGGCGCACGAAGAAATCGCGCATCCGTCGGCTCCGCGTCCAACCCAAAAAGATGTCGCTGGAGGACTGCATCAGCCGTTGCCCCACGACCACCCGTTGTCCTTGATTCTCATAGGCGCCCTTGCCCGCATAGGGCTCCAGGACTGAGGGCCCGGCCTCCTTGAATTGCAGGAGGAGGGGATGATTCTCCGGGGAGAAGAACAGTCCGACCAAGCAGCGGGTACCCACGCTGCCGATACCCACCACTTTCACCGCCCAGTCTTCCATGCGGTAGCGATCAAACAGAACCCGGCGATCGTCGGGCAGCGATAGGCGATATTCTTCGAGTGCCTCGCGAACTACCTCATCATGCTCTTCTCATCCGCATGGAAGAGAACCGGTGGCTGATCAACCAGACGGCGCCGCCCCCCGACCTCGGCGCTGATCTTTGGAAACAGATATTCACCGATACGCTGGCGCGCCTTCTCAGCCATTTCCTCACGGAGCTTTCTTACCCCGGCGTTGGGCGCTTTCTTAGTGAGGGTTTGAATATCCAAACGATCGTACCAGACTTCCAGCGGGCTCTTTCTCGAATAGTCGCGCAAGTTCTCCCGGTACGCGCGTACGCACTCGACAGCGGCGTCTCGGGCGTCCTCATCGGAGTGGCCGTTGTCGCGGGCGGCCACGACAAAGCTGACGCCTAAGCGTTTGACATCCCACTCCCAGGGTGCGGGCAGGGTTTCGTCGAAGTCGTTGAGGTCGAAGACCAGATTGCGCTCGGGAGTGGCAAACAGGCCGAAATTCAGGAGATGACAATCCCCACAGGCCTGTACCCGAAGGCCGTTGGCTGGGGTGGTCGCGAGATCGTAGGCCATGAGCCCCGCGGAGCCGCGCAGAAAGGTAAACGGACTGCGCAGCATTCGCCCATAGCGGATGGGGACCACTTCGGGAAGTCGATCCCGATTGGAGTCGTCCAGGACGTCGATGGGATCGCGTCGCTTGGGCGACGGCTTCCACTCGGCGTGGTGCTCGCGCGGCAAGGTCTCGCGCAGCGCCTTACCGGCGGTGAGACACTCTTCCCGGGAGCGAAACTCCGGAAGCTGAGCTTTGGCCGATCTGCCTTCGGACGCCGCTTTCTTGCGAGTTTTCTTCGTTGTCGTCATGGGACTTCTCTTTTCGGGATGGTCATTCATGCTGGCAGGTCAGTCGGCGTGTCGCGGACGGGGCACCTTCCCGGCGGCCAATCCCGCGAGCAAAGTACCAAAGAGCGGAACCCTCGCCGTTTTGCCTTTCGACGTTTTCTTGGGAGACTTCTTGGTTTTCGTCATGGAGTCGCCCCTTCTCGGCTAGTTAAACCGTGCACTCCGCTTTTCTGCTGCCTCACTCCCTCGATAAGGAAACGCTATGCCTCACATGAGAAATCGGCATTGACGCAGGTCAAGGGCAGCATTGATTGGGACTCGCCGAACTCTTACACCTTCCGATCGGCGGCCTGAGGGCGCTGCCAAGGCCGGGACAACACCCCGAACAAGCGCTCGCGATACCGCTCCGTAAGCATCTGTGCCATCGCCGCCTCCGCTTGCCTGGATGTGTCCCGCCTACTTCATCTTGTTTGGTTCTTGCTACGCCGGCTTAGGGCTGTCCTTCACGAATGCGGTCCCCTTGCCCCCTTCCAAGGCCCGCTTGGAATCCAGGAGGCCGTAGAGCTGGATTAGCTTGGCCACGAGCCCGGTCCAGCCGGTCTGGTGGCTCGCGCCCAGCCCCGCACCGTTGTCGGCGTGGAAGTATTCGTAGAAGAGGATGTGGTCGCGCCAGTGAGGATCGGTCTGGAACTTCTCGGCACCGCCGTAGACGGGTCGCCGACCGTGCTCGTCACGGGTGAAGATCCGGGTGAGCCGGTCGGCGATCTCCTTGCTCACCTCGAAGAGGTTCATCATCTTCCGTGAACCGGTCGGGCATTCGATCTTGAAGTTGTCGCCGTAGTACAGGTAGAAGTTCAGGAGCGCCCGGATGATCATCGCATTCACCGGCATCCAGATCGGCCCCCGCCAGTTGGAGTTGCCGCCGAACATGCCGGTGTTGGACTCGGCCGGCAGGTAGTCCACCCGGAACTCCTGGCCTTGCACATGGAATACGAACGGATGCTGCTCATGGAATTTTGAGAGCGAGCGGATGCCGTAGGGGCTCAGGAACTCGTTCTCGTCGAGCATCTTGGAGAGAATCCGGCGCAGCCGCTCCGGGTTGACCAGGGCCAGAATCCCGCGCTCGGCCACACCGAAATGACCCGGCCCAGTAGGATGGATGGTTTTCAGCAGCTCGGGCATCCGGCGCCAGCGTTCAGTGATTGTAGCGGTCAACTTCGGGAGGCTCTCCCGCTGCCGTTTTTCGATGACCGTCGTGGCGCACAGGGGGAGGAGCCCCACCATCGAGCGCACCTTGAGCCGCGTGGTGCTGCCGTCCGGGAGCCGCAGCAGGTCGTAGTAGAAGCCGTCCTCCTCGTCCCACATACCGTCCTGTCCCGGCCGGTTCATGCCCACGGCAATAAAGAGGAAATGCTCCGCGAACTTGACGACCATGTCATCGTAGGTGTGGTCGTGGGCAGCGATCTCCGCCGCGAGCTCGGTCATGTTCTGGCTGAAGAGGGCCATCCAGGCCGTACCGTCGGCCTGTTCCAGATGGCCGCCGGTGGGCAGCGGGGCGCTGCGGTCGAAGACGCCGATGTTGTCGAGCCCGAGGAAGCCCCCTTCGAACACGTTCTTGCCAAATCTATCCTTGCGGTTCACCCACCAGGTGAAGTTCAGCACCAACTTATTGAATGCCGACTTGAGGAAATCGAGGTCCGTTTCGCCGCGCAGGGCCTGCTCGGTGCGGTGCAGGAAGAGCGTCGCAAAGGCGTGGACCGGGGGATTCACGTCGCTGAAGTTCCACTCGTAGGCCGGCATCTGACCGCTGGGGTGCAGGTAGACGCCCGCGCAGCATCAGCTCCATCTGCTCCTTGGCGAAGTCGGGATCGACGATCGAGAGCGGCAGCGTGTGGAAGGCCAGGTCCCAGGCCGCATACCAGGGGTACTCCCACTTGTCGGGCATGGAGATGATGTCCTCGTTCAGCATGTGGAACCACTCCGAGTTCCGGGCGCTGTCGATATCCGGTATGGAGGGGGTTGGAGTTGTGCTCGTCCAGCCAGTTGTCCCCGTCGAAGAAGAAGAACTGCTTGCTCCACAGCATGCCGGCGATGGCCTGGCGCATCACGTTGGCCGCGTCCGCACTCACGGACGGCGGCGTGACCGACTTGTAGAACTCGTCGGCTTCACGAAGCCTGTCGGCGAAGACGTCTCGTCGAACTGCTTACCGAAGGGATTGCTCTTCTGCACTCGCAGGAGTCGCTCGAAAGCCGCAGGCGAATCACGTTGCGTCTGGCCGGCACCGACGGTGACCGTAGTGCGCCGCAACCTTGGTGCCCTGTTTTTCGGGGTTCACTGCACGCTGATTGCCCTGTACCACGCAGTCGTTGATGCCGTCCTTGACGTACGGGCTGTCATTGGGCTGGCCGGGAAAGAGCCGTTCGTTGTTGGTTTCGTTCTCGGTGAAGAGCAGCGGCACCTCGCCTTCGCAGGCAAGGATGAATTCACCCAGCTGCGAATGCGTTGCCGCGACCGCGCTCGTTCCCGCCGTCGCCTTGATCTGCTTGAGATTTGGTTTCTTGGCTGCTCTGTTGGATTCGGCAATCCACGACGCCCAGTCGTTGCGGAACCAGAGCGTCGGCAGGAGATGCAGTTCCGCCGCTTCCGGCCCTCGGTTGGCGGCCGTGATCTTCACCAGGATGTCTTCCGGCCCGTCCTTGGCGTACTCCACGAAGACGTCGAAGTAGCGGTCGTCATCAAAGACGCCGGTGTCGAGGAGCTCGTACTCCATGTCGTTGCGGGTGCGACGACGGTTTGTCTCTACCAGGTCAGCATATGGATAGGCCGCCTGGGGGTACTTGTAGAGATACTTCATGTACGAGTGGGTCGGCGTCGAGTCGAGGTAGAAGTAGTACTCCTTGACGTCCTCGCCATGGTTGCCTTCGCTATTGGTGAGGCCGAAGAGCCGTTCCTTGAGGATCGGGTCCTTGCCGTTCCACAGGGCCAGGCTGAAGCAGAGCCCCTGCTTGTCATCGGAAATGCCGGCGATGCCGTCCTCGCCCCAGCGATACGCCCGCGATCGCGCCTGATCGTGGGTGAAGAAATTCCACGCGTCGCCGTTCGGGCTGTAGTCTTCACGCACCGTTCCCCATTGGCGCTCACTGAGGTAGGGCCCCCATTTCTTCCAGGGGACGGCCTGCTCGCGGGCTTCGTTGAGTCGCGCGTGTTCGGGAGTAGCGGCCATATCGGTTGCCTCCTGCCAAGCAATCACAGTGTTGCGGGCCCGAGTGTTAGGGAACCGCCCTTTGCAAACCAAAGATCGTCATCGAGGGCCGATGCGAAGCAAGGCACCGGCTCGATCGCCTTAGCCTCCAGCCGGGAGAAACAGAGATAGGAACAGACAACGCGAGACGGTCGATGACGACGGCGATAATGTTCCAGACGATCACCGGATCGGAGCCGATCAGGTCGCCGTTCCAGATTCCACAGTATCTGGAAGCAACCCATGGCCCCCGCCATCCTGGGTTCATGCCCTGACTCGACCGACGCTTGAGCATTGCGACCAGGTCGGGAAACGCCGTGAAGGTCATGCCGGAGCCCGCCAGGAATCCGACAGGGAAAAGGCGGACGCGATGAACTCATCGACGCCGCGAAGCCCCAATGGCGCCGCGAAAGAATGGCCGAGCGTCGCGAGCCCGATTACCACTGCAGCGGACCCCAGAAGAAGTCTAAGCCATGCCCCCTTTTTCACTGGCGCGTTCCTCGGGCACGACGGGGCGGAGAAGCAAGTATAGCCGATCCGCGCAGCGAATCGGCTGCCCTGCGCGCCCGCTATGCTTCCGTCCACGGATCTTCCATTACGAACTGCTCCGGTCTTAGATGCGCCGTTGCGATCCAGGCGGCGACCGCCTCGCGCGTTTGTTCGGTGATCTCAAACTGGGCCGCCCGTTGGGTTTTCTTCCGAGTTCCTGAAGTTTCTGCGCACCATCGAAGCGTCCGTTCCAGCAGAGCTCGACGTCCATCTGGTCATGGACAACTACGGTACTAACACGCCCCTTCGGTTTGGTCGCCATTCGTGCTTCCACGCCCATTTCACGCCGACCTCGGCCTCGTGGCTCAACCAAGTCGAACGCTGGTTCGCGACCCTGACCGAAAAGCAGATCCGTCGCGGCACACGTCGATCGATCCGCGAACTCGAGCGCCATCCGCGATTACCTGCACAACTACAACGCAGCGCCTTTCGTCTGGACCAAATCGGCCGACGCCCATTCTCAACAGCACGGAATGCTTCTGCCTGCGAAGAGCAGACTCAGGACACTAGCGGCAGAACACCGCAGGCCTTCAGTCTTTGTTCGTTGTGGCCTTCATCGCGTTCATGCGCCGCCGGCGCGATCGTGCGCGGTACCGCCGTGCTGTCGTGCTGTGTCCGTTGCTCGCACTGGCACGCGCGCGTCGGACGCTCCTCGGTTCCTCCCAGCACTGAAGGTCCGTGGGCGGGGGAGCCAAGGACGCGCGAAGTCGATAAGATGGAGCCCAGACGCACTGAAACGCGAGCGTTGCCCTTCACGGGGGGATAACAATGGCCAAGATGCGGGAAGCAAGCCTGTCGCGCTGGGCGCACCTGTTGTTCGCGGTTGCTGCCTGGAGCATGTCAAATACGGCGTCTGGATGGATCTACCCGGAGCACCGCGACATCGCGGTGTTGGCCGTCGAGGGGCTCGATCCCGAACGCAAGGCGGAGTTCGATCGCCTGTGGCAGGAGACACGAGTCGGTGACGAGGGTCGTCTCTGCGTCCAGGGCGCCGACACCGGGCAGGGCGTCACCCCCGCGTGCATCGACTGGTCGGCGCTGTCAGGGATCGCCGGCGATCATTCGTGTTCGAGCCAGGAGATGCTGGACAATGTTCGCACAGCGGAGTGGCTTCTCCAGGTCGCCGATGTCGCGGCACAGCTCAAGGTCGATCTCTCCGCTATCCCGGTCACCGCGACCCAAGACCAGACTGCTGGCACTTCAGATGTCTTGGTCGACGCACGACGACGCTTGGCGGATGAAGCGAGTCGCGCCAGGCGTGTAAATGCCCTGCGCGCGGCCGACACCCGAATGCAGCGCGCCGATCCCAAGTATGCGAGCCGGGCGGATTCCAATCTCGCCCACTTTCTGCTCGCCCGTCCTGACACGAGCCTGGACACGAACGCCTACAAGGAACTGGCCCTACGACCGGGGTCGGAGCTCAACGCACCAGGCGTCTATGTCTGGTTTCACCTGAGCGCGCTGCAGAAGGCGAGCCGACTCGCCACGGAGCCACAGTTGTCGCCCGAAGAGCGCCGCTCGCTTACGCGGGCCATGCTCTTCGACGAGGCCTTCGCACTGCACTTCCTCGAAGACATGTACGCGTCCGGCCACGTCGCGGGTAGTTGGGGCGATGTATCGCAACGCAAGGGCACGCACGACTTCTATAACCAGAACGGTCTCGAAGTGTTCACCTGGAAGGGTCGCGACCGGACGATCGTACTAATGGGCGATGCGCACATGCGACCCGAGGATGCCGAGCTTGCCGCCAAGGCGGTGCGAACGAGCCTCGAGCAGGTGCTCGATACCGCGACCGGCCGGTCACGCGGTTACGACATTCCGTATGTTCCGATGGCCCCTTCTTCGCCCGACGCCCTGGACATCTGCAAGAGTGCCGCCTTCCCCCAGCGTAGCGAAGGCATGAGGGAGAAGGGGCAGTATGCGGCCGTGTTTGGCGAGACGCTCCGGGATACTCCAGTGCCCGGCCTGGGTCCAGGCTTGGGATCGCAGCCGCGCTCGCGCAGCGAGGTGGGGGCGTTTGTCGGACTGGTAGGTTCTATCGACGGCCGCGGGGTGAGCGGGGGATTCGAGGCATCCCAAACGAAGAACGGCTTCGTCTACGGTCTCGATGTGGGGGTTCGCGCCGGCTTGGGGTTGGAGGGGGCACTAGGGGAAGCGGGAGACGGCCTGGCGTTTCTTCAGATCGGACTCACCTCCGACGCACCCTCGACCAACAAGTTCGCGGAAAGCGGATTCGGGTCGGCATTGAGCGGGAGCCTGGGTGCGGCGATCCCGGCGCGCACCGGCCTGTCCGGCCGCATCCGGATGCCGTACTACGCCATTCCCGGCGACCTCTTGTTCCTGGCGCCGATGTATTTCTTCGACCGCGAGCGCTACACGCAGATGGCGGTCACCGCCAGCAACGGCGGTGTACTGGGTTTGCAAGCCGGCTGGGCCACGCGCTTTGGCCGCTTTCAGTTCGTCCTCGGGCGTGAGCTTGGCATCGTGGCATATGGACTCTTCAACACCGATCAATTGGTGGTACCGAGCGATCGCGCCGACGGCCTCGGACGGATAATTAACTACAAGTCGATCTATTTCGAGCTGCCGATCGTCGAGTACCGTCCGTATCGGGCCTTTTCTTCCAACCAGAGCTCGGAGGTGACGTTTCAGCTCTTCGCGGGGATCGACATCCCTTATGACTCTTCGGTCGAAAGGCCGATCGGCGGAACGCCCGCGGATCTGCAGAACGTCTACTCCATCGGGCTGCGCATGCTCTTTGACTGGAGGTACTACTGGTGATGCGCGCAAACCTGCCTGCTGCAGCGCTCGCGGCGTCGCTGCTCGGCGGCTGTGCCTCGCAGCCGTTGATGCCTTATTCCGCCGACACGCCGCCCCTGGTCGTCGTCCCTGCCGCGCAGGCGGGCGTGCAGGACAAGCGGGCGCGGTTTCGCGAGATCTTCTGCGCGGTGCTCGAAGCACGGAAGCACGAGCTTCCCGATTACCGTTCTTGCGGCGAAGCGCTCACTCGCGTGGGGGTCGAGCCGGATGGTACCGGCAGGCTAGTCACCCTGGAGCCGTCGCGCCGGCGTCTCGTCGCTCTCCTGGTGCCGGGATTCGGCTACGACTGTTTCGAGTCCTGGCTGGAAGCTCCCGGCGCTGTCTCCACGCACCTGCGCGGACAAGGCTATGATCTCTCGCTGATCCCAGTCGAGGGTCTGTCCAGCACGACCCGCAACGCGAAGTTGATCCGCGATGCGCTCATGAGCATGCCCGCCGAGCCCGGCCCGCCTCGCATCGTACTCATCGGTTATTCGAAGGGTTCGAACGACATCCTCGAAGCGCTCGTGGCCTACCCGGAGCTGCGCCCGCGCGTGGCTGCATTCGTGAGCATCGCGGGCTCGATCGGAGGTTCGCCGCTCGCCAACGATGCCGAGCAGGACATGGCCGAGCTGCTGACCCGTTTTCCCGGTGCCAAGTGCACCGCCGGCGACCGCGGCGCAGTGGCGAGTCTGCAGCCCGCTACGCGCATGGCATGGCTCGCGGCCAATCCGCTGCCAAAGGAGCTTCGGTACTACTCGGTCGTGACCTTTCCGCATCCAGACCGGATCTCGTCGATCCTGAAGCAGCCCTACGACAAGTTGAGCCTTGTCGACGCGCGCAACGACAGTCAGGCGATCTTCTACGATCAGGTGGTACCCGGGGGCACGCTGGCCGCCTACCTCAATGCCGATCATTGGGCGGTCGCCGTGCCAATCGCACGCACGCACACCACCATTGCGGCGTTGTTCGCAACACAGAACGCCTATCCACGCGAAGCGCTCGCGGAAGCCATTCTGCGCTTCGTAGAAGAGGACCTGCAAACGCCACAGCACCAGTTGGCACCGCGAACGCGATGATCGAAGCCACTTGCGCAACGAATGTCGAGAGAAACATGATGCCGGCCTTGTGGTCTGCACAACTCAGACCGGTTCGCGAAACCGTGATGTTCACCGCGGGTGAACAGCCAAGGCTTGAACGGGAAAGGCTTGAACGGGTAGTGAGGATCGGTGCTATATTGAATTCGGTTGCCGCTCTCCAGCGGAAGTTCTGCTTCGAGCGGGAGCCTGGCCACTCTCGACGCCGGCGGCGAGAGTGAGACCCGGTTCGCCGGCCACAAGAGGAGGACGTCATGCGACTCCAAAGACTCTTCACCGTCGGACTTCTGGCCCTTTCGTTCACCGCCACATCCGCATTTGCCGATAGTGCCGACAAAGCCAAGAAGCAGACCGAGATTCGCGGCAAAGTGACCACCACGCTGCAGGCCTTCTACAAGGCCGATCCGAAGCTCAAGGCCGAAGTCGAGAAGGCGGCCGGCTACGCCGTCTTCGGAACGTACGGCCTGTCGTTCATCGTGGGGGGTGCCGGCGGCACGGGTATCGTCCACGACAACAAGACCAAGAAAGAGACGTTCATGAGCATGGCGCAGGCCAGTGCCGGCCTGCAAATCGGCGCGTCCGAGACGAGCTATCTTTTCGTCTTCAACGACGCCGCCTCGATGCAGAAGTTCATCGACTCTGGCTGGGAAGCGGGTGCGTCTGCATCGGCCGGTGCCGGAGCGGGCGACAAGTCAGTCGAAGCAGGCGCTGGTGCCGGCGCGTTTACCGGCGGCAAGGTGTACACCCTGACGAAGACGGGTTTGCAGGTCGGCGGTGCGATTGCAGGCACCAAGTTCTGGAAGGACAAGGATCTGAACTAGGCGAACCGCCAACGTTCGGTCCCACGTCCGCACCCGCTTCCTTTCACCTTGGGAGGACACTTGCCATGAGGAAAATGGCTTTTCCCAACATTCGCTCGGCTCTAGCGATTCTGAGTACCGCCGTGCTCCTCGCCGCGTGCGCACCGCAGCCACCGAAATCGGTCGCCCGGTCGGAGACGATCGAAGCGTCGGCGATCGTCGAAGCGATCGACTATTCGACCCGGGAGGTCGTGCTGCGCGATGCGGCAGGACGCCAGACCCTCGTCAAGGCGGGTCCCGAAGTCCGGAACCTTGCCCAGGTCAAGAAGGGCGATCGCGTCGTCGTGCGCTTCACTGAGGGTTTTGCGGCGCAATTGGTGAAACCCGGCACGGGGGTGACGGGTGTGCAAACCGAGAGCAGCATGGTGCGTGCAGCACCGGGCGAACAGCCGGGGGCCACCATTGGCGAGCAGGTCAGGACGACCGTCAAGGTGTACGAGGTTGACCCGTATGCGAACACCATCGAGGTCACCGGACCGCGCGGCTACAACCGCCGTCTCAAAGTCAAGGATCCGCAGGGAATCGCGTTTATCCGTGGCCTGAAGAAAGGCGACGAAGTGGAGGTCACCTTCAGCGAGGCACTCGCCATCAGCGTCGAGCCCGCGAAGTAATCTCATATACGATCCCAACGCTACCATGGGAGAAACTACAAATGAAACTAAGAGGATTGCGCTCTCTGTTTGTCATCGCGTTCCTTGGGTTGTCCTTGTCAAGCTGCACGAGGTGTTCGCAAGAGCCGCCGCCTAAAGCCGCTGCGCCCAAGGCCCCTACCGTCATCAGATTTGAAGAAGCGGCCCTCTTTGACTTCGATAAGGCAGATCTGAAGCCCGAAGGAAAAGAGCAACTTAGCGCATACCGCGAAAAGGCGCGGGCCGATTTGAGCAGTGCTGAGAAGGTAAGAGTCGTCGGCTACACCGACAACACCGGTACTGCGGAGTACAACTCGAAGCTGTCGCAGCAGCGTTCAGAAGCGGTTCGCGATTACCTGGTCAGTATTGGAACCGACCCGAAGAAGATGGAAGCCATCGGAGCGGCCGAGGCTAACCCAATCGCTGACAATGGTACGAAGGAAGGTCGGGCGAAGAACCGCCGCGTCGAGATTGAAGTGATTGGGTTAGGAAGATAGGAATGTTTGCGGGATTTGAGTAGGTAGCAGGGCGTGGTATAGACGCCGGTTGCTCTAAGTTACGTGCCAGGGGTGCAGCACAGTCTGGTTCACCAGATTTGCTGCGCCCCTAGCGTTTCTCGCATGGCATCGGCGCGTGGGCGCAATGCGAATGGCCCGCGGCCGGTGAGCAAAACGATCGGCTGAGTCAGATTGGCTGATCTTGCTCGGCGCCGTCTGCGAGGGCGGGAGCCGCCCCCCATCCCTGCGGCGGTCACAAGTGCAGACGCGGCTGCGTATTTTCGGGATAGGCGAGGATCACCTAGAGAATTTGGGGTGCCTCCTTCCGGTAGCCGATGACGGTGAAATAGGCGAATTGCAATTCTGGCACGCATGACCGTCCTCGGGCAGTCTTGAATGCGACCGGCGGACTGTAGCTTATATTGCATTTCGCCTACTACACCCTGAAGGTCGTGTTCTAGCCCGACGGCAGGTCGCTACCCGCGGCCAAAGCCGCCGCTGAGCGGCGGCTGTAGATGACGTAGGGAATGAGCGTCAGCGTCGAGACGATCAGATAGACGAAGATCGTTGCAACGACAGCCGGCGGCGCCGCGTTCTGGGTCGCCACCAGCAGGGCTAAGCCGGGGTTGCGCGCGGCGCTGCACACTGCTACCGCGGTGCGCGTGGCCCGTTCGGGCCCGCCGAGCAGGTGGCCGCTCGCCACCGCCAGCAGGGTAACGAGGACGATCGCCAGCACAACCCGCCCGTTGGCAACGACCAGGACAGGCGCCACATCGATCACCACCAGCACCACCAGCAGGGTCAGCAGCGCACCCGCGATCTTCCCAAGCGTCGGCTCCGCGCGCGCCGCCATTGCGGGCGCGAAGTGCCGGATCAGCATACCGACTCCGAGCGGCAGCAGCTGCGCCTTGAACACCTGCAGTGCCACGTCCTGCGGCGCCAAGCTCGCCTCGCCGGCATACATGGCCACCAGTGCGGCGATGGACAGGGGCATCGAAACAGCCGCCAGCAATGCCACCAGGATCTGCAGCGCGGGCGCGAACGCGCGGTGGCCGCCGGCGCCCAATGAGCGGCGCAGCGCAACCGGCGCACCGGGTGCAATGGCCATCAGCACGATGCCGAGCTGCGCAGTGCGCGGCAGGTCGAGGCTGCGCACCACGAGCAGTGCCAGCACGGGGACCGCCACCAGCACTGCGAACACCGCGCGTGCCACCAGACCCGGATTGCGCTCCGCCCAGCGGACCTCTCGCAGCATGATGCCCAGGCCGAGGGTCAGCATCACGCAGAAGATCGTCGCCGCCGCAGCCAGCGTGAGCAGGCGCTCGGGGACCGGGCCGTCGACGATCACCCGGGCACTCTCGCAGGCGCGTAGCTGCCCCGTTGGCTCTGCATCGCGCCCGTCTTAACTGTCGCTCCGCGCGGCCGAGCCACCCAGGCCCTGCACGTCCGACCTGCGCGCCAGTGCCAGCTCGTCGGGCCGCGTGAAGACCGCCTCGAGCGCCGCGTCAAGCCGCTGCTTTTCCTGCAGCAGCGGCGCGTGGCGGTACGCCGGCAGCAGCGCGAGGAGGTTGTCGATCATTGCGCGCAAACGGCGCGCGATCTGCAGCGAGTTGGCACCATAGGCGCGGATCTCGGCGCAGGCCACCAGCACGAAGTCGTCCCAGTCGGGCGTGCGCTGGATGAACCGCACGCAGCCACTGGCATCGGGGACTTCGTCCGAGTGCAGGCGGCGCTTGCCCGTCACCCGCAACAGGCGGTGGACCTGGTCGATGGCGAGCACGGCGGTAGTCGGATCGTTGATCGCCGGCGACAGCGCCTTTAGAGCGATGTCGACCACGATGCGGAACGCGAACACCGGGTCCTGCTCCATGGTGCGCTCGTCGCCGAAAGCCAGCGCGGCGCGCAGCCGATCGTCATCGATCGCCGCTGCGCCGGCGTACAGGCGGAACAGCGGCTCGTCCAGAGCGATGAAGTCGCCGATCTGCGGCACCAGTTCGATCACGCCATCGTGACGGCGTGCCTCCTCGATCAGCGAGGCCAGGTCGACCGCCAACAGGACTTTCGACCGCCCGGTGTGCGTGACCTCGCGGTCCGCCGCAGGCAGTTGCACATGGGTGCGCGTGCGTTCGTCGTGATCGACACTGGCGAGGTTCGGATACACCGCCTGTAGCACCTCGATTCCCTGGTTGCCCACACGGCCCAGGATGCTCACGGGGCGCAGCAGGCGCGCCGCGTAGTCGATCAGGAAAAGGAACACCATCAGGCAGGCGACGCCTAGTATGCCGGTCAACGTGGTCACCAGTTTCGGCACCGTCGTGCCCAGCCGATTGAGCCCGGCGACGGCCAGCAGCAGCGTGAACACGAACAGGCCGACGCTGAATCGAACCAGTGCGTCGCGCAGCAGCGTGGTGGCGATCACACGCGGCGTCAACTGGCCACCAGCGATCTGGATAGCGACGAGCAGCGAGCCGAAGGTGAAGACGAGGAAGGACAGTGACAGCGTGATGACCGCCTGGTACATGGTGGCCGCGCCCGTCACTGACAGTCCGGTCAGGTTCCAGTCGAGATAGCTGTCGAGCGTGCGCAGCAGCGGTGCGAGCAGGTAGATCAGCACGATCGCCACGATCGGCGTCACCCAGAGCGCAGAGCGCAGGTAGCTGGCGGTCCGGAATATCCGGCCCCAGGTGAGCCGGGTGCTGATGAATTTCGCCACGCGTCGGTCCGGTCGGTTCGCGGCCTGCGGCCGTGGCGTGCTGGACGAGGTTACCGTCTGGCCCTCTGTCGTCATGTCTTCCCGAATCGTGCGCGAGAGCAGCCGCAAGTGCCCGCCGGCCGCTTGCGCGGCAGCGTCGACCTATGCACCCGGATCGTCGAGCGGCGCAACTTCGACGAAATCCATCGCGGCGATCACCCGCGTGCTGCCTCCCCGCGCGTTCTGATCCATCTTGTTTTCGCTCTTGGAATGGAAATCCAACAGCACCTCGGAGAGTTTCTTTCGCCGTCAGCCATTAGTCAAATGGGGAATTTTGTGTTGAGCGCCTGCGAAACGGCAGGAATCGCCCTCCGAGCACTACCTGGGGCCACACCAGCGGCCGCAGAGGATCAGTCTGATGGCGCACAAGGCAACCCACCATCTCTCAGTTCGCCGAGGCAGGCGAGGATGTCGCGTACGTTCGGTGCCCCCGTGGCTTGAAGCAGATGATGGACAGGAAATGCAACTGGCGCATCGAGTTGCGTCAGCCTGACCTGGCCTGAGAAATCCAGGCTAGATCAAGCCGCCAGTACCGCCACGTTTGGCCGTCGGGCCGGACCGCATCGCCCTGCGTCGCCACCCTCCCGCTACACTCCGATATTTCCGATACCGACGATATTTACTGGAGACGACCTTATGAATCCACTCTCCCTGCCCGGTGAAGAACTCGAACAGCGGCTGGCCCCCACCTTACTGGATGTCCTGATCCGCGCCGGGCTGATCCTCGCCATGGCGATGCTCTGCTACCGGGTACTCACCGTGTTCTACTCCACGGCGGGGTATCCCGCGATGCGCTTTCGGCAAATTCACCCAACCAACTGAATCTGTTCGAAAGTTAAGCGGACACGCTGACCCTGCCTATAATCTTTCGCATACTTTGCAGGAAGGTCACATGAAATCGCCAGACATCGAACTCGAACGCCGCCTCGCTTCCCGCCTGCTGGACGTCCTGATCCGCGCTGGGCTTATCCTGGCGCTGGCCATACTCTGCTACCGGATCTTCTCGCCCTTCGTGACCCTGATGGTCTGGTCGCTGATCCTGGCGGTCACGCTGTATCCGCTGCACCAGTGGCTGGCCGCCAGGATGGGCGGGCGCACGGGCTGGGCGGCGACGCTGATCACCGTGCTCGGCGTCGCGCTGATCGTCGCGCCGACGGCCGTGTTGTTCGGTTCACTGGGCGACTCGGTGCAGCAGCTGATCGACAAGGTGCAGCAGAACACGCTGCAGATTCCGCCGCCCGCGCCGGGCGTTGCCGAATGGCCGGTGGTCGGGCCCAAGCTCCACGCCACCTGGCGGCTGGCGCACGACGACCTGCCCGCGCTGGTCACGAGCCTGCAGCCGAAGATCGGTGATCTGGCCAAGTCGGCGTTGGGGATGGTGGCCAGCATCGGCGGCGGCATCCTCGCGTTCGTCGCCGCGTTCATCATCGCCGGCATCATCATGGCCTTCGGCGAGGCCGGCGATCGCGCCAGCCGGGCGATCTTCGCGCGCGTGGTCGGCGCCGAGCGCGGTGACGAGTTCACCGTGCTGTCGGTGGCGACGGTCCGCGCGGTCGCCCAGGGCGTGATCGGCATCGCCTTCATCCAGGCCATCCTCGTCGGCCTGTGCCTGCTCGTCGCCGGCGTGCCGCTGGCCGGCGTGCTCGCGGTCATCGTGCTCGTGCTCGGTATCGCGCAGGTGCCGGCACTGATCGTCACGCTACCGGCGATCGCCTACCTCTGGATGAGCGGCGGCTACGGCACCGGCGAGGCCGCGCTCTACTCGGTGCTGCTGTTCGTCGCCGGCATGGCCGACAACGTGCTCAAGCCGCTGATGCTCGGCCGCGGCGTCGATGCGCCGATGCCGGTGATCCTGCTCGGCGCGCTCGGCGGCATGGCCACCGGCGGAATCCTTGGCCTATTCGTCGGCGCGACCCTGCTGGCGCTCGGCTACCAGATCTTCATGGGCTGGGTGGCGGCCAACCCCGAGGCGAAACACCCGCCGAGCGAGGGCAGCCAGACCGCGGCGGACTGAGGCCGCGGCGGCCAATGGCAGCCACGCGTGGACTGGTACGTCTGGCAGTGCCGGTGGCCGCGCTGCTGATGAGCGCCTGTACGACGCTGGGGCCGGATTTCAGCCAGCCGCCGGTGCCATGGCTGCAGAACTGGTCCGGCGGCGCGTGGCGCACGCTGGCCGACGAAGCGCCACGCCGCGCAGATCCGCGCGACGACGAGTGGTGGCGCTATTTCGACGACCCGGTGCTCGACCAGTTGGTGGCCGAGGCGCAGCGGCTGAACCCGGGCGTGCGCACCGCCGGCATGCGCATCATGGAGGCGCGGGCCCAGCTCGGCATCGCCGCCAGCGGGCTGTACCCGCAGCTGCAGCAGCTCAATGCCGAGGCCCTGCGCGTCGGCAACCGCGGCAGCGACGGCCGTGGCACGGCGTTCTGGTCGGCTGGCCTGGCCTTCGACCTGGCCTGGGAGCTGGACTTCTGGGGCAAGTTCAAGCGCGGCATCGAGTCGGCCGATGCCGCCTACTTCAGCAGCATCGCGCAGTACGACGACGTGCAGGTGCTGGTCGCGGCGCAGGCGGCGAGCCTGTACGCAACGATCCGCGCCACCGAGCTGCGGCTGCGCATCGCCAACGAGAACGCCGCGATCCAGCAGCGAAGCCTGGAGATCACCGAAAGGCTGTTCCGCAGCGGCAACGATGCGGAACTCGACGTGCAGCAGGCGCGTTCGCAGTACCTGAGCACGCTGGCGACGATCCCTGAGATCGAGAGCAGCCTGCGCCAGACGCGGAATGCGCTGTGCGTGCTGCTCGCGCGGCCGCCCGATGCGCTGCCCGAGCTGCAGCAGGGGCGCGCGAAGATCCCCGACGCGCCGCTCGAGGTAATAGTCGACGTGCCGGCCGATCTGCTGCGGCGCCGGCCCGACGTGCGCGCAGCCGAGATGCAGGTGGCCGCGCAGTCGGCACAGATCGGCATTAGCGAGGCGGCGCTGTACCCGTCGATCGCGCTCGTCGGCTCGGTGGGGCTCGCGGCCACCACCTTCGGCGCGTCCGAAGGCACGCTGAACTGGGCCCTCGGCCCGGCGCTGGTGTGGAACGTGTTCGACTATGGCCGGCTGACGAATCAGGTGCTGGTGCAGGATGCGCGCTTCCAGCAGCTGTACGAGCAGTACCAGGACGTGGTGCTGCGCGCCGCGCGTGAACTGGACGACGCGGCGAGCAGCTTCGCCTACACGCGGGCGCAGGTCGGCATCCTGCGCGATGCGGTGCAGGCCGCAAGGCGCTCGCTCGATATCGCGACGGTGCAGTATCGCGAAGGACTGGTCGACTTCCAGCGCGTGCTCGATTCGCAGCGCGCGCTGTTCAGCTCGCAGGAACGCCTGGTCGCCAGCCAGGGCGGCGTCGTGCAGTACCTGATCGCGGTGTACAAGGCGATGGGCGGCGGCTGGCAGGCAGCACGCATGCGGCCGGTGCTCGACCCCGCCACGCAAACCACGATGGGCGAGCGCAGCGACTGGAAGGCGCTGCTGCAGGCCCCGCTGCCGCCGCCTTCGGCGGAGTTTCCGCCGTCCAGCACGAGCGACTCGCCATGAGCCAGGATCCTGCCGTTCCACCTGACCCCGCCGCGCCGGACGCAGGTCCCGCTTCGCCACCGCCGCAGGCGGCAGCCGTGCCGGCGGCTGCACCCGCACCACCTGTACCGGCGGGCTGCGGCGCGCGCGCCGGCGCGCTCGTCATCGCCGTGCTGATCATCGCCAGCCTGGTGCTGTACTTCGTCGGCGACCGACTTACGCCGAGCACCTCGCAGGCGCGCGTCCAGGCCTTCGTCGTGCCCGTGGCAGCCGAAGTAGCCGGCAAGGTGTTGGCCGTGCACATCCGCAACAACGACGAGGTGCAGCCCGGCCAGCCGCTGTTCGACATCGACCCGCAGCCCTATCGCATCGCGCTGGAGCGCGCGCGCGCCGATCTCGAATCGGTACGCAGCTCGGTCAAGGGGTCGGTGGCCGCGGTCGAGGCGGCGCGGGCCTCGCTGGCGGTGTCCGAAGCCAGCCGCGACATGGCCGAACGCGACGCCGGCCGGCTGGAAAAGCTCCACGACGAGGATCCCGGCGCGATCTCGGTGCGCCGCCTGGAGATCGCACAGGCCACGCGCGACGAGGCGCGCAGCAAGGTGCGCCGCGCCCAGGCCGACCTGCGCAAGGCGCAGGAGGCCGCCGGCGCATCCGGCGACGACAACGCGCAGCTGCGCAGCGCGGTGGCGGCGGTGGAGAAGGCCGAGCTCGACCTGGCGCGCACGCGCGTCGTTGCGCCGGCGCGCGGCGTGGTCACCGACCTGCGCACCGACGTCGGCCACTTCGCGCAGCCCGGTGCGCCGGTGATGACGCTGATCGCGATGCACGACCTGTGGATCAGCGCCGACCTGACCGAGAACAACATCGGCCATGTCAACCCCGGCGACCCGGTGGCGATCGTGCTCGATGCGATGCCGGGCGAGGTGCTGAAGGGCCGCGTGCGCAGCATCGGCGGCGGTGTCGGCAGCGGCCAGTCCACGCCGCCGGGCACGCTGCCGGTGGTGCAGAACAGCCGCGACTGGCTGCGCCAGGCGCAGCGCATCCCGGTCGCCGTCGAGTTCGACGCCGACGTGCTGCCGCGCCTGAAGACGGTGCGCGATCGGCGGCCAGGCCGACGTGCTGGTCTACACCGGCGACCACCCGCTGATGAACCCGCTCGGCCGCGCTGTACATGCGCGTCATCTCCTGGTTCACCTACCTGTACTGAGCAACGACATGACGCGCGGCGACAAGGCGGCATTGCGGCTGACGATCGGCCTGGGGCTGGCCGTGTTCGTCGCCTACGGCCTGGCGCTGCAGGCGCCCTATGTCGTCTGCATCATGGCGGTGCTGGTGCTGTGTAAGCCGGGCCCACCGCTGCCGATGGTCAAGGCGGCCGTGATCGCGGGCGTTTTCGCCGCGCTGGTGGCCGCCGGCGTGCTGATGGTGCCGCTGCTCGAAAACTATGCCGCCGCCGGCGTGCTGCTGACGGCGGTGGTGCTGTTCGTGCTGTTCTACCGCGGGCGGCTGCGCGCCAACCCGTTGACGATGGTGCTGGTGCTGGCGTTCACCTTGATCCCGGTGGCCGGCGTGCAAGAGCAGGCGCTGATCGGCGCGCTCGCCCTGACGCTGGCGGTCGGCGTGCTCGTCGGCGCTGCGGTCAGCGCGGCGTCGAGCGCTGTCTTCCCCGATCCGCCGGCGCCTGGCGGCGCCAGGGTGGGTGCTGCGCTGCCCGACCGCGAGGCTGCGCACTGGATCGCCTGGCGCGGCACGCTGATCGTGATGCCGGTGTTCGTGCTCGCGCTGACCGATCCGTCGTTCTACCTGGCGGCGATCATGAAGACGGTGGCGCTGGGCCAACAGGCCGGCGAGACCGATGCCCGCCATGCCGGGCGCGAACTCGTCGGCTCGACGCTGATGGGGGCGCTGATCGCGCTCGCCGTCTGGTGCGGCCTGTCGCTGTGGCCTAGCCTGTGGATGTTGATGCTATGGCTGATGGCCGCCGCGCTGTGGGCCGGATCGGCGCTGTTCGGCGCGCGGCGCACGCGTTTCCGGCCATCGTTCTGGAGCAACGCGCTGATCACGTCGCTGATCCTGCTCGGCCCCGCCATCGAGGACAGCGCCAGCGGCAAGAGCGTGCTCGAAGGCGCCGCGATGCGCACCAGCCTGTTCGTCGGCGTCGCACTCTATGCTTGGGCCACCATCCTGCTCCTAGAGCGCTGGCGTCCCGCACGGCTGTCGGCGGCCCGGCCCAAACCCGCATCGGAGGAGAGACCTGCATGATTCTCAAGAATTTTCTCGTCGGCCTGCCGGCCATGCTGGTCTGCCTCGCCATCCAGGCCTTTGTCGCCTTCTGGTGCGTGCGCCACTACATGCGCCAGATTCGCCGGGTGAAACCTGAGGGCTATTCGCGAGCCGGGATCCGACCGTTGCTGGTCGCGATGGTCGCGATGATGCTCGGCACTTTCGTTCAAGTCGGCTTATGGGGGGCACTGTTCGTCGTTCTCGGGGAATTCTCCGACCTGTACGAGGCGGTCTACCACTCGGCGGTCAACTTCGCCTCGCTCGGCTATGGTGACATCGTGATGAGCAAGGACTGGAAGCTGCTCGGCCCGCTGGAAGCCATCAACGGCGTGCTCATGCTGGGCATGAGCGCTGCAGCGCTTGATGGTCATCCTCCAGCAGTTGGTCAAACTGCAGTACCGCGGCGATTCGCAAGCTGCGGGCGACGACGACCAGCAGTAACGGGCGGGAAGCGCAGCTGGCTCCGGTTCCGGCTCGGTTTCTCTACCCATCATCGTCCACCACGGCTCCTGCGTCACTTCGATGCGGTGCCGTCTCTTTCCATAGCCGCAACAAGGTCCTTAGCACCCGTTCCCCACCGGGAGACGGTTTTGAGGGCCTCGGTGAAAGGCACGTCCAAGGGATGCACCCGTTTCCGGTCGAGAACGTAGACGGCGCCCGCAAGCGGGGTGGGGATCGATGGGACAAAAACCGTGTAGCGCCCGTCCTCGAATTCCTCAATGATGAACCCAGGGACGAGGGCTTCTTCGATCTCGACCAACGCAGGCTTCCAGACGTTTTCGCGCTTGTCCCCCGCCACCTGCTGGGTCAGGCTGCGGAATAGTGCGTAGCCCGGGATTCTTTCGAAGAAACCTCTCTCGATCCGCTCCCGGGTCACCCGTCCTGACCGAGTGCGGACGGCAACCCCGATCAGGAAGCAGATCACGAGCACGAGAAGAAGGGACAGGGCCTGCTCGGCGGGAAACCAGTCCGGGAGGAGCCGGGCGATTGGCTGCACCAACTGCCCGACCGATTGCCATAGAAGAACCGTTCCATGGTCTTGGGCCTGGCCCGCAAGTCTGCGGCCATCGAAGAGCACCTTTCCAACCTTGTGCCGCGCAATGGCCTCAAGCATCTCCAGAAAGGTCCTCTTAGCCTCCGCTAACGAAAACTCACCCACGGCATCCACTTTTAGGAAACCTGATTCAGGGCATACCTCCAGTTTCATGCTCATCTTAACGCCAGCCTCCAGAAGCAATTTCGCTCCCGCTTTAGTGCTTAGCGAACCATAGCCGACCAACAAGTTGCAACAGATGGCGATCGCTGCCATCAGCCCCCATGCCGCAGTTGGGGTTCCACCACGCTGCCTGGGTGTATCCCTGCGAGTTCGAAACGTCGTTCATACCCGCAACGGCCAAGGCGGCAATAGGTGTCGGCTGCGCTACTACTCCAGGAACCGAACGCGGCCTGTGTCGAGGTCATACAACGCTCCCACCAGCTTAATCTCGCCCTGCGCCGTGCGGGCCTTCCCTTCCGGCGATTCGAGCAGTTTCCGCATGGTCCAGCGCACGTTGGCTTCCACCGCCGCGCTGAGTAGTTCCTCGGGAGGCAATGTCGGGTCGAGACTTTCCAAGGCGGGGAGGATGTTCTCCAGCAGCACTGCGATGCGGCTCTTCTGCTGGGCCCCGTGGAACTTGGAGGCGATCGCGGCCTTCACCGCCCCGCAACCCTCGTGCCCCAGAATGACGAACAGCGGCGTGTGAAGGTGCATGCCGGCGTACTGCAGTGTCCCCACGATCGAGGGACCGAGGACGTTTCCTGCCACTCTTACTACGAACAACTCGCCGAATCCGGCGTCGAACACGAGTTCCGGCGGCACCCGGCTGTCGCTGCACCCGAGAACGGTGGCGTAGGGTTGCTGGCCCTGGGCGAGGTCCGCCAGAACTTCCTTTTGGACCGTAGGGAAACGCGCCTGGCCGCTCACGAAGCGCGCATTACCTTCCTTCAGGCGCCTGAGTGCCTCTTCCGCGGTGTAGGCGGGCTGGTAGTCGGCTGTCACGATCTGCTGTTGCCTCGGAGTTCGGCCATCGGCGGAATGATAGGGACTTACGCTCGCATTCTGCTCCTTGCACGCCGTCGTCGCTCGCGTGCTCGGGCTCGTCCATGCCGATGGTCACGTGGTCATCACTATGGAAACGTACCGACGATGAACGCTACATTCCAACGCCGACATCGGGAAGCGCGGCATTTCCGCGCGGTCTCCCAGTCCAGAGTCTTTAGAAATTTCCGCTTCCTGGCGATTCTGGCGGCACCGCCGACCGACCGGTTGTGGCCGGTCAGCGCCGATCAGGTCAGCGCGCCAGATCGATCTACACGCCGACCGGGCTGTCTGGCATATAATGCCGTCAAACGCGGCAAACAGCCCTGCGGGGCCTACTGCGCCGACCCCAACCCAAAGACGAAAGGATTCGACATGCAGATCCGTCTCATCATCGCCGCGCTGGTCCTGACAGTTCCCTTCAGCGGCAGTGTGCAGGCCCAGGCGTTTGGCAACGAAGCCGGCCAGAAGATGGCCCAACCCGGCAAGCGCGCGGCGACACCCGCCCAGAAGCGTGCGGCCATCGACAAGATGGCAAAGGACACGCTCGCCGAGCTGTTCAAGACCAAACCGGAGGTCAAGACCGAGATCGCCGAGTCTGCTGGCTATGCGGTCTTCAGCGAGGCCGGCGTGATGGTGCTCTTTGCCGGTGGCTCCGGGGGCAGCGGTGTTGCGGTCAACGTCAAGGCAGTGCCTCATAAGCACAGGACGTATATGAACGTCGCGCAAGCCAGTGTCGGCATCGGCGCGGGCGTGAAGGATGTGCGCACCGTCTTCGTCTTCAAGACTGGGCAGGCACTCGAGCAGTTCGTGACCAAGGGCTGGGAAGCCTCGGGGCAGGCGGGAGCCGCAGCGACGGCGTCCGACAAGGGCGGCGCCGTAGCCGCGGACAAATCGTTCGTGAATGCCGACACCGTAAGCATGTATCAGCTCACCCCCACCGGGCTCATCGCGGAAGCCACGGTAGCAGGGAAGAAATTCTGGAAGAGCGATCTCAACAAGAAGTAGACTTTCCGCGCTGGGAGAGACGCTCCGGCTCTCCCACGAGAAAAGAATGCCGCGGTTGCGCCGCGGCATTCTGCCTTCCGCAATTCCCTTACCCCTCTACCGCTGCCTGGGTCGACCTCCGTGTCGAGCGCCTGTGAGGTGCGCGAACTTGTCCCGGATCTTCGCCTCGAGCCCGCGGTCAGTGGGCACGTAGAACGTCGGTGCTGCCATGCCGTCCGGAAAGTAGCGTTCTCCCGCGGCGTACGCTTCGGGTTCGTCGTGCGCATAGCGATAGGCGCGACCGTCGTAGTATCCAAGAACTCGATCGAGGCACTCACGCGGCCGCACGGTAGTAGTAGTTGAGCATCCCACACGGAACCCATACCCAGAGTCTAGGACGCAACCGGTGCTCATGGGGATGGGGATCGGTGTTTGACGAGAGGAGTCCGAAATGCATGCTACTACCGTTGCCGTTGATTTGGCCAAGAGCGTATTCCAAATCGCTGTCGCCGATGACGCGCGTGGAAGGTCGTCGAACAGCATCGCCTTACCCGTCCGCAGTTCGAGCGCTGGTTCGCCAACCGCGCGGTCGGCTTGGTTGTGATGGAAGCCTGCGGGTCGGCCCATCACTGCGCGACCTGCATTGCATCTGGCATGCAGCCCGCTGACGTTCGCGATCATCGCGACGCCCTACATCGCGGCCGTGATCGTGTCGTGGCGCTGGCGCGGTGTGACCCCAGATCGCGCTCGGCTGCAGGTGATCATCCAAGTCTCGGCAGGATCAGCGGGTTCGCATTGCACACGAACTGACCACCCCTTGCGAATCGAACTTCAGTGCTTCGGCTGCTCGCCGGGGGCCACCTGCTGTTTCAGTTTTTCCGTGCTCGCCATAGCGTCCTGCGTGAGCTTGTACGAGACGTAGTACTTGTAGATGTTCCGCACGTAGGTTGTCGTCTCGATGCCGATCTTGTCGGCGGTCACTGCCTCGACGTTGTTGAACCACTTGTTCGGGTCGAGGCCGCGCTTTTCCGCCTCTGTACGCATCTTCGCGATGTTTCCGGGACCGGCGTTGTAGCTCGCGAACGCGAACAGCGTCCGGTTCTGCTCGTCGAAATTTGCGTCCTTGAAGTACTGCGTCATCAACTGATCCATGTACTTTGCGCCGGCGTGGATGTTCGACTCGGTAACCTTGACGTCCCCGACTTTCAGGCTCTTTCCGGTCGCGGGCATGACCTGCATCACGCCGATCGCACCGACGTGGCTCCTCTTGTTCTGATCGAGCGTCGACTCCTGGTACCCCTGCGCGGCCAGCATCAGCGGATCGAACCTGTATTGCTGCCCGTACTTCTCGAACAGGGCGATCATGGACTCGAAGCGCTTCTGGTCCGCGCCTGCCGATGCGTTGTGGAGTGCCTTGATCGTCTTCATGTACTGCTGTACGCGGTAAGGAATCACGCCCTGCTTTTTCGCCCAGCTCGTGTAGAAATCATTGAGCTCGGCGGCGAGTTTCGGACTGTCCTTGCGGATCGCCCAGCCCCTCTTCGTGCGGGGACGCAACACGATGTCCTCGTGGAGCTGGATCTTAGGCAGCGCCTGTGCCCACATCTTCGCCTTCCAGTCATCGACGATGATCGCCTCGAGAAGCCCGGCGTTGAGCATTTCCAGCATGTCCTCGTCCTCGAGCGCATCGGGCACGAAGACGAGCTTCATCTCGGGCCTGCGGGCTTGGCGGAAGCGGTTGTTCAGCGCCGTCAGGCTCTCGTAGTAGCTCGACGCCTTCCGCACATGGACAGTCTTGCCGGCAAGATCGTCCACTGAGGCAATGACCGGCGAGGCTGGGCCGGTCACGAGAATCTCGACGTTGAGAAGCTGCTGGTCGTCGTGCACGACGAAGTCCACGACCTTCAGGCGCTCCTCGGTCACCGTCAGGTTGCCGACCGCGATATCGGCGAGTCCGTCGTTGAGGTCCGTGAGCAGTTTGTCGCGGGTGGCGGCGACGATGAAGACAGTGACAGGCCGTTTGCCGAGCTGCTTTGCGTACTTCTTGTTCACCCAGCGCTCGAAGTCGCGGATCAATTCAGCGGCAATCCCGCGCTCGCGTCCCTTGTCGACGAAGTACAACGACCGGCTGTACGGAACATAGACCCGAATCTTCCGGCGCTCGAGCATCTGGTCGAAGTCGCCCTTCCAAGGCTTGTTCGCCGACTGAATCTTGAGCTCGCGCGCCTTTTCGCCGACCGCGGGCGTTGCGGGTGATTCTGCCGCGGAAGACGATCTCTGTGCGTGTGCGGGCATGACGGCGAGGAGCAGAAACACCAACACGCCAACGCTGCGTAAGAGATTGCACATCATGATCGGCTCCGTGGCGCCCGAATCTCCCTCCGCCAATGCTATCACTTCCGACCGCTTCACTTCTATTTCCCGCAACGCCGCAGGCTGCCGATCGCTATCGACAACTCTCGACCCGAGAACGGGCGTTCA
>CAVTGS010000028.1:0-57213 GCA_963734295.1 uncultured beta proteobacterium
TGCGCTTCATCGCATGGATTCCGGATGCCGGCCGTGTGTCTTTGCTTGGCCGTGCCGGCACCATGCATGGAGCGGGTCATGGAGCACCCTGCCCTCCGCGAGATGGGCGCCCCGACGGTGCGTCGAACGCGAGAGGTCTGTCAACATCGACAACGCTCGGCCAGTGGCGCGTACAGAGACGCGCGAGAAGAGCGGAAACGGATATAGAAACGGTGTCCACCGCTGCCTCCAGCAAACGCTTCAGGACTTGGACGGGACACCGTCTTGGGAAGGCCGGGAGCCTGCACCCCGACACGGTTCGAAAGTAGCGGGTATTCGAGGTCAAGTCAAACGGCCCCTGCAGCGCGCGATGATTCTGAATCAGATCTTGCGCCCAGCGACGCGCACGGGTTCGATCGCGGATTCGCGTCGGGGCGTGCCGTGGACAGCGAAGTGGCGTCTCGGCCCGTTCGTGGGATGATGTTGTGATGAACCGCGCCATTCTGACGCCCCCGGATCGGCCTTGCTCTTCGGCGTGAGCAGTTCCCAGCAAATGCCAAAAAGATTGCAGAACATGCTCACCGAGGGCCAGCAACAATTCGCGTGCTTGCGCATTCAGGGTCGTACTTCGCCGTGAGCGGGAATGCACTCGATGAGACCGCGGCTCGATTCACAGGATCCTCTCCTCGTGCTGGCCAACTAACTCTGCACGCAACATGGGAGTGCCTGCGGCGGCCGCCCACTGGTACGTCTGGCTTATCGGTCGATCCACTCGGCTCGAAGCCAGAGGTGATCTGGCGCGCGAGCGCTCTGGCCTGAGACAATAGCCCCATGAATCGCACCGCCGCGTCGCCCAGGCCGGCCCTCAGTTCCCTGTCGATAAGGCAGCTCGACCCATGAGCCCATACCTCGCCGCCTACGCGGCCACCGTCATCGTGATGGTGGCGCTCGACCTGCTGTGGCTCGGCGTCATCGCCAAGCCGCTCTACCAGCAGGGCATCGGACACCTGATGGCGGAGCGGCCGAACGTCCCGGTTGCAGTGGTGTTCTATGCCCTCTTCGCATTGGGTCTGATGATCTTCGCGGTGATGCCCCACGGTGGGTCTGCCGGATGGAGCAAGACGCTCGTGGCGGGAGCGCTGTTTGGTTTCTTCGCCTATGCAACCTACGACCTGACCAACCTCGCCACGCTGAGGAACTGGCCGATCGGCGTCTCGCTGCTCGACATGGCCTGGGGCACAGTGGTCAGTTCGGTGTCCGCCACGGCGGGCAAGGCAGCCCTGGATCGGTTCGCTTCAGGGTGACACATGAAGAACCCCCACCAAAAGGCGGGGGAGTTCCCCACGGCGAATACACCGCGGCGTTGTGCGGCCTATACCCTGAACTGCTTGGTGATACGCTCGCCGGCGGCCTTCAGTTCTCCCGAGGCTTTATCCATGTTGGCCCTGAACTGCTCCCAAGGGCCACCGTCACTGGCATTGGTCAGCTTGTGGAAATTCTCCCAAGCTTCCTCCTGCTTGGCCTGTAGCAACGCGAGACTTTTCTCGTACTGGGCCTTGGCCTGCGCCCCCATCTGCGCGACCCCGGCTTGGACCCGTTCGGTTTGCGCCTTCCACTGGTTCAACTGCGTTTCCATGACAGCCTGATAATCTTCCCGCGTTCCCATTGTCTTCTCCTTCATCGGTTTACTGTCACCCCTTCCATCGCGGTGCTTTGGGGCGTGATCAGTTCAGCTCGCCTTTTGGCTAATGCGTACTCGCGTCCTGCCGGATCAGGAACGACCTGTTACTGAGCACCTAAACGGCCAGTGCGCTTGATGAGGCGGAGCATGAACAGCAAGACACAGGCACCGATGGTCGCGACGATCAGCCTGCCGATCAATCCTAGGCATGAGCCTGAGCGACATCCCACCGCAGGGGAGAATGCGGACGGCAGCCACCAGCCATCCGCGACGTGATGCCGGACTAGACTTTGAACTGCGTAGTCATCCGTTCGGCGGCGGCTTGGAACCGCTCGGTTTGCGCCTTCCACTCGTTCAACTGCTTTTCCATGAGCGCCTAATAACTGCGGCTCACGCGCCTAAGCTGCGGCTGGGCGCTTGATGAGGCGGAGCAAGAACAGCAAGACGCAGGCACCGATGGTCGCGACGATCAGGCTGCCGATCAATCCGCCGCCTGCAGATACGCCGAACGTGCTGAACAGGAAACCACCAAGCAGCGCACCGATGACCCCCACGACGATATCGCCGACGATGCCGAAGCCGCCGCCCTTCATGAGCTGCCCTGCCAGCCATCCAGCAGCCAGACCGATCAATATGAACCATAAGAATTCCATTTCGTTTCTCTCTTAGGTTAGTTGAAGAATCCGGAGTCGCCTCCGGTCCGTGTTTACGATCGACGTCGATCAGTCGACGATCGATCGCCGTTCGCTCCTTAGTCCTCATTCAGCAGGTTGGGAACCCATGATCACCTCGGCTACGAGAAGGAGGACAAACACAAAAAACAGAATCTTGGCGATCTCCAAGGCGCTGAAGGCAAGGCCGCCAACGCCGAGAAACACCGCGAGAATAACAATGACGAAGAACGCTGCTACCCATCCGTACATGTCGACCTCCGTCCCCGGTGGTCTGGGGTTGATCGGCGGGGCACGATCTCCCTTAAGTAAGCATCCTGCTCCTCGGCGAGCATGGCGTCTGTGCGTCACCGTACCGACGGCTCTCGCCTTCGTTCGACGAGGACCTGATGCCAGCGCTCATGCGCGAGTTCTCGTCGCAGCATGGACGGCGCCCTGCGTCTTAAACCTAATCCGACGCATTGAGCTCGGGCGGATAGAAGTGCCGCCGCTCGATCCACTTGAAGCCTTCGTGCTTCGTGATCGCCGCGATCTCGATGGGACCCCCCACGGTTTTCGCGCGTCCCACCGAGAACTTCACGAACCCGATGGTCGTCTGCACGAGAAAACGTGCCAGATCGACCGCATCCTGGATCGGCATCGCTTCGAGAAACAGGAGCTCGTACAGCTCGGGTGCCAGCTTGGCCCGCGCCTCGACGGCTTGCGCCACCGTGAGGCCGTGCTTCATGGACGCCTCGTTGAACTTTGTTCCGAGCCCGAAAATCAAGCGGTCCAGTGCCTCGTACTCGCCATCCCATAGCGGTCCGAAATCCTGCTCGCCTTGAATCTGCTTTGGCGCAGCGCAATCGGGTCCCATGAGCTGGATTTCCCATACCTCGGCGAGCGGACGGCCGGCGGAGTAGCCGCAAATGCGCACCTTGGTCCAGACGTCGGCGCCGTGCGGCCGTGACTTCTCCTCGAACAGGAACTCCCTCACTCTGACCGAGACTTCTTCGACCGTGCAGACCGCCGGGTCGAGCTTCCAGTCCGAGTATGCGAGGTCCTTGCCGCTGAACCGGCGTCGCAAGTCCTTTAGCAGGGTGTCGATCGACTCGTTGCCGATGCCGCCCGCACCCGTCACCATCGCGCCGATGGGCAGGCCTTTCTGAAGGTTTACGATCTTTTGCGCATGATGGTAGATCAGGCCGCTCGCGAAGGAGCTGGCGCTGTCGGCGGCCATCACGACGCCGTCGTTGATCTTGACTGACACGAGTACAGTCATCGGGCGTCCTCGAGCGGACTCATGGTCGTCACTGCCTCGCTCGTTTCGCTGAGCGAACCCTCGGTCCGCGAGGCTGAACCCGTCGGCGCAAGGTTGCCGCCTTCCCCTTCCCAAGCAGACACAGCCTTCGCATCCGCGACGCTGCGCGCGCGACCGCTGTCGAGCAGGAAGCGAATGGCTCGGAATGCCGCGAAACCGAGCGCCGCCAGGGCGCCCGCACGAATGAGTGTGTTCATGACGCAGTTTCCTCTTGACTAAGATTTGCTTTGGGCCGTGCCCGGATATTCGGGTTCGAGCGCCCGGCTGTTTGACTTCCTTGGGTTCGCCCGCTACGTCCAGTCGCGGAGCGCGGACAGTGGCGCACCGTCGAACGGCAACATTATCCTCATACGCACGCGGCGCTCTGTGCGCAGGCGCACAGAGGGCGCAACCGCCTCCACGCCCACGGCGGATACATCACGTCGACCGCCACCAAAAACTGAATGCTCGTCACCGCTTCGCGTGAATCAGCGGCGGCTTAAAAGGAAGCCGATGATAAGACCGGTCACCGCCGCGACCCCGAGCACGGTCCAGAGATTCTCCCTCACGTACACATGGGTGGCATCTGCGGCGCCCGCGGCCTTTTCCGTCACCGCGCGGCGCGCACCGTCAAGTACGGATCTCGCGTGGGCCAGCTTGCCTTCGATTTTCGGTTTGGCCGCGGCGAATTCTTCGGTGGTGAAATGGGCCACTTCCCGCACCAGATCGCCGACGGCTTTGAGATCCTTCAGGCGCTTGTCCGGCATGCCTTCGACATGGTCCTGGCGTGCGTTCGGTTCGGTACTCATCAGGCCTCCTGGTGCGAATGATGGAGCGGGCGGGCGCGCGCAGTCGGCTTTACTTGCGCATCCCCATGATCAAGGTGACGACGAAAAGGATCAGAAATACGAAGAACAGAACCTTGGCTATCTCGACGGCACCTGCGGCAATGCCACCAAAACCCAGAATCGCCGCTACGACGGCAATGACAAGAAAGATTGCAGCCCACTTCAACATGATGACCCCCTCCCGATCGATGATAAAGGGACACATTCCTCTCGATAAACGAGCACGGGCAAGAAGTTGCGCCGCGCAACGCGTGTTGCGAAATCAGAGCTGAAACGCTATGTCCGGGCCATCATTAGTGACAGTCACCCGCCGGCGCCGATGGATTGTTTATTTGAAGCGAGCCGCTACTTTCTCCATCGCTTTACTCAACTCGTCCCAAACTTTTTCCGCCCCGTCCTTCATGTCTTCCCAAGCGCTCTCGCCGCGCTTGCCCAGCTCCTCGAGCGTCGTATGCGCCGCTGCCCGCTTACTCTTCAGGCTTTCCAGCTCGTTCTCGTAGGTGATTCGAGCATCTGCAGTCGCGTTCTGGGCTTTCGCGCTCAACTGATCAAGCTTTGCATCCCATTCCTGGAGCTGCGCCTCCAGCTTCTTCTGGTATGCCTCTTTCGTTGCCATGATTACTCCTTTACTGTGCGATTAAGAAAACGACAACATACCGCCCTTGAATATCGAAGTGTCGGGGCCGATGAGGTGAGGACCATCGCGTTCAATCCCATCGGATACCCCACTTTCACTATAGACAAGAATTTGACGCGGGAGATCGCATTTCCTTGACACAGATCGAATCCGCAGCGCGCTGCCGGTAGACGATTCGCGCATGGACGATGGTAACGCCTCCTGCCTCGACGGGCGCTCGCTCGATGAATATCGTGTGCCGCCGGCTCTCGAAGTGCGGCGAGACGGAAAATGTCAGCAGCCCGGTTGTCGCTAGGCCTCGATGATCACCTTGAGCGCTCGCGTGTCGGCGGCGCGCGCGAAGGTCTCATAGGCATCGAGAATGCAGTCGAGCTTGAAGCGATGTGTGATCAGTAGCTTGGGGTCCATCTTGTGAGCCTGCAGAATGTTGATCAACATCGGCGTGCTGACCGTGTCGACCAACCGCGTGGTGATCGTTATATTGCGGTCCCACAGATTCTCCAGATGAAGATCCACCTTCGTTCCATGCACCCCGATGTTGGCGATCGTGCCGCCCGGCGCGACGATTTTTTCGCACACTTCGAAGGTGGCCGGGATGCCCACGGCCTCGATGGCGGTGTCCACACCTTGCGCACCGGTCATCTTCATGACCGCCTCCACGGCCTTGCCGTCGGCGCTGTTGACGACTGCCGTGGCGCCGAAACGCTTCGCCACTTCAAGGCGATTGTCGTCGAGATCGATCATGATGATCTCGGCCGGCGAGTAGAACTGGGCGGTAAGCAGGGCGGCGAGTCCGATCGGCCCCGCGCCGACGATCGCCACGGTGCTCCCCGGCTGAACCTTGCCGTTGAGCACCCCGCATTCGAAGCCGGTCGGCAGGATGTCGCTTAGCATCACCAGCGCCTCTTCGTCCGCACCATCGGGAATACGATAGAGGCTCGTTTCCGCGTGGGGAATACGGACGAACTCGGCCTGGGTGCCGTCGATGCTGTTGCCGAGGATCCAGCCGCCGGTGCTGCAGTGCGAGTACATGAGCTTCCGACAATAAACGCACTTGCCACAAGCGCTGATGCAGGAGATCAGGACTCGGTCTCCCGGCTTGAACGCCGTGACGGCCGGCCCGGCGCTGTCGACGATTCCTACGCCCTCGTGACCGAGAATGCGGCCAGGCTGACAACTTGGGACATCTCCCTTGAGGATGTGGAGGTCGGTGCCGCAGATGGTCGTTTTCGTTATCTTGACGATTGCATCCGAGGGCGCCGTGATTTCCGGCTTTGGACAATCTTCCAGGGCTTTCTTCGCCGGACCCAGATAAACAAGAGCTTTCATTTTGACATCCTTGGTTGACGTGATCCGCACCACGTATGCGCAATCGGGGTCTGCTCTTGCATTTGGCAACCAGACGCATTGCGCACTCTGTTTGCAAACGAACAAGTTGTCAGGTGGGTTATCGGCGAAGCGTGTGTAGCAAGTCCAGAAGAATTATGGGACTGTCTTGCGAGACTTGTTGTCGGAGTCCGTCTTCGATTGTGGACTAGCCTCAATCTTGACCTGGGTGGTACCGTCGTCTTCCATACCCAGCTTTCTAGCGGCTGCGCGGGAAAGATCGATGACCCGATCACCCACATAAGGCCCCCGGTCGTTGATCCTCACCTCCACCTTCTTGCCATTCTCGAGGTTGGTAACTTCAGCCTCGGTTCCCATCGGCAGCGTTGGATGGGCAGCGGTCATTTTCTTCTGATCGAAGATCTCGCCATTAGCGGTTTCGTTGCCTTGAAATCCGGGGCCGTACCAAGACGCTTTGCCTGCCTCCTGGTGGCTCGGTTTGGCAGGCGCCGCGCTCCGTTTGTCGTGCTCGACCGAATCTCTCGAGGTACATCCGGTCAGCGCAAAGGCGCTAATCAGAACAACTCGCGAGAGTTGGGCAAGACGGTTGCGGTGGGCCATTGAAATGCTCAGTTCGCAGTGATGAAGGGTGCCATGCATGCAATTCTCCCCTTCCAGTTCCACCGGCTCTGTGCGCCAGCGCACCCATCAGGAAGCCCCCCGGTTCCGAGCGCATCTTCTTGGGGAAGAACTCGCGGATCAGCCCGTTCATTTTCTCGTCTGCCGCTGTTTACAGCGCGCTACGGATCCGACATTTCCGCGATGCCGGGCGGAGTGCCATATCCCATGAAGGCGACCTCGGCCCCGGACTGCGGTAGGCGGAAGTCGTAAACGCCGTATCCATTGGCCCTGGTCCCTCGATACGAGCGGCCATCGGTGGAATTGATCATCACCGCACGCCCGTCTTTTTTCTCGGCACCCAAATACATCGCCACGTGCGTGATGTTGACCTTGGCGCCGTTCGTCCGCGGAACCGGGTGTACCCCAAAACAGCAGATCGCCGGGGCGGAGTTTCTTCAAGCTTGGATGCTCCAGATTCATCGCATCACGCGGCACCTCATGCAAACGTTCGTTCGACTTGAGCCATCGAAGCTGCTCCGCGGCCGATCGCGGCGGATCGAGCCCCGCTTTACGCAACACGAAATACATTGCGCCCGAGCAATCGAAGCCGCCTTGCGAGGGATCCGCACCACCAGGCGTGTACGGCAACCATGGCGAGTCCCTGGCCACCGCTATTGCACCCTCGATCAACTTCCGCCGGTCCTCGGGCAACGCATCGAAGTCCGCCAGGTCCGTCGTGGCGATCAAAGCGGGTTTGCCGAAACCCTCTTTACCCTCGGCAGCATCTGCAGTCTGTGCGCAGATGCCCACTAGAAGGCCAAGCGGCAGGCTCCACACAAAGTTCAGCATCGGGATGGGTAACAAAGACGCCAGCAGTAGGCGAAATCCAAGGTTACGCCGCCCTGGGAAGCGCGCCTAACTCGTGGCGGTCCGGCGAAACTCACGCAACGGCAATCTCGGTACTAGCTGATCCTGCGGCCGTCACCTCCATCGTGGGCTCTTGCGGCGGTTGCCTAGAACCCGCCTCCGCTTCGCGGTTCTTCCGGTCCCAGCATGATTCCCGCATCCGCCGTCTGGAGAGAGACGAGCGTCTCGCCTGCGTTCGCCGGTTCCACCAAAGGGCTGAGGCGCCTCAAGCGGGCCGCACCGAAGAAAGTGGCAAAGGGCACGTCCGAAGCATCCCGCCCGGTTCCGAGCCTTATCAGATCCGAGATCGGGGACAGTTCAGTCGGGTCGAAGAGGTACCATCGGTCCCCGAGGAATGCTTCGACCACCGCGTGAAAGTCCGGGGGCGGATCCTCGTACTTGGTATAAGCAGTGACGAACCTTGCCGGGATGTTCAGTGCACGGCACAGCGCGATGACGAGATGGGCGAAGTCGCGACAGACCCCGGCGCGGATGGCCAACACGTCGCGCGCGCTGTAGGTCGTCGTCGACGAGCCCACCTGGTAGTCCACGTTTTCCTTGACCCAGCGGCAGATCGATTGCACGCGCTGGTATCCCTGCGGCAGGTTGCCGAACTTGCGAACGGCAAAGCCGTAGAGCGCTTCGACTTCGCAGTAGCGACTTCCCTGAACAAAGGAGAGCACTTCCCCCGGCACCTTTGCGAGCGGCGTTTCCGGCGCGAACGTGTCGAAGTCTGGCGCCTGCACCTCGACGGTCGCCAGATAGCGGATATTGAATCGCCCCGGAGGAACATCGATCCGGAGGAAACGGTTGTAACCGCTCCCGTCGCGGAACTCGTCCAGCGGGTTGGCAGGCGTGGTGGAGAAGGACTCGGCAATGACTCGCTGAGTCGGCGTGGACGGCACGCCGAGATTGAATACGAACAGGGACTGCTGATGGACGTCGTAGTCGAGCTCGCAGTCGATGTGAAAGGTCTTCATCGCGACATTCTGATCCCCGAAGCGCAGTCGCGGTAGCGTACATCAGCGCAGAGTCGCCTGAAAGAAGGCCACGGTGCGGGCGTTGGCTTTTTTCGCGGCAGCCGCGTCATAGTGCTTGCCGCCGCTTCGCGCGAAGGCGTGGCAGCAGCCGGGATAGGTGTGGATTTCAATCTGCGGATGGCCTTTGAGGGCGGCGAGAATGGCCCGCTGGGCCTCTGCGGGAATGAACTCGTCGTCTTCGGCGAGGTGCATCAGCAGGGGAGGTGGGATCTTGCCCGTACCGCCGACATCGTTGTCGGCGCCGCCACCGTAATAGGCGACCGCGGCGTCGGCGCCCCTGCTGGCTGCGGCGAGAAAGGCCATGAGCCTGCCCCGGCAATAGCCGACCGCGCCAACCTTGCCGGATGCGCCGGAGAGGGTGCGCGCCACCGCCATGGTTGCGGCGATGTCGGAAACGGCAGCCTCCACGTCGAAGTCGTGATACAGGGACAATCCCCGTTTCCATTCCGCCTCGCTCAGATCGGAGCGGTCGACGCCCAAGTCCATCCGCCAGAACAGGTCCGGGCAGATGGCGAGATAGCCTTGCGCTGCAAGGGTGTCGCAGACCTCGGGCGCGTCGGCGTTGACGTCGAAGATCTCCTGGATGACCACGACAGCGGGAGCGGGGGCGACGGCTGGCCGGGCCACGTACGCGGGAACGGCGCCGTCCGGTCTGGTGATGTTCAGTGTTTCGCTCATTAATCTCTCCGTGAAAGGATGGGCTTGCGTAGTGCGCGCAACCGTCGGCGTCAGGCCTCGAGGAACGCCACGAGACGGTGTCGAGTCTCTGCTGAGCCCCCCTGCTGCGTCTGTGCGCTGTCGCACACAGGTAGCGGGGCGCGTCTATAATGACCCGTCCCGCGCATCCGTTGCAGCCGCGTCGGTAAGGTCTTTCGCTCGTGGCTGCTCACTGGGAGATCGCTCATGTCTTCCGCTCATGACCCCCGCCAGAATCAACTTCTCGCCGCCCTGCCGGCGGACGAATACGAGCGCCTCTTGCCGCATCTGGAACTGGTCCCGATGCCGCTCGGGGACGTGCTCTACGAGTCCGGCATTCAGATGCGACACGTCTATTTCCCCACCACCGCGATCGTGTCGCTGCTCTGCGTCATGGAAGACGGGGCATCGGCCGAAATCGCCGTGGTCGGCTACGAGGGAGTCGTCGGGGTTTCCCTCTTCATGGGCGGCGAAACCACGCCCAGCCGGGCCGTCGTGCAAAGCGCCGGACACGCCTACCGGCTGAAGGGGCAACTGCTGAAGGACGAGTTCTATCGCGCCGGCCCGATGCAGCGTCTGTTGCTGCGCTATACCCAGGCGCTGCTTACACAGATGGCGCAGACGGCGGTGTGCAACCGCCATCATTCGCTGGACCAGCAGTTCTGCCGCTGGCTGCTGCTCTCCCTCGACCGCTTGGCCTCGAACGAGCTCATCATGACGCAGGAATTGATCGCCAATATGCTCGGGGTGCGCCGCGAGGGCGTCACGGAGGCCGCTGGCCACGTGCAGACGGCCGGCTTGATCGAGTACCACCGTGGCCGCATCCGCGTGCTCGACCGGCCGGGCCTGGAGGCCCGCTCCTGCGAGTGCTACGGCGTGGTCAAGAAGGAGTTCGATCGCCTGCTCCCGATTCCGTGATCCGGTCGTCGGGTGCTGGCGCACTCGAACCCGCGGTTGCGCACCGCCCCGCTTGGCACGGCGCTCTGTGCGCTACCGCCCAGACAATCCCTTGGTTTCAGTAGAGTCTGCGAAGGGTCCGCCCTGGGGCCGTCCGCCCCGGCTCCCCATCCGAGATCGGGATTGCATGGCCCCTCTCCATGTGGCGCTTGCGGTTTTCACCAACACCTGGAGCGTGCACGTGCCGCCCACCGAGCCTCTCGCTGCTGCCAATCTTCTGCTTGCGGCCTTGCCGCGGAAAGACCGGCAGCGTGTGCGCGGGGGCTGCGAAGCGGTCGAGCTGGGGTTCGCCGTGGTCCTGGCCGAACCTGGAGAGCGCATTCGCCACGTCTACTTTCCCACGGATAGTTTCATCTCCCTGGTAGCGCCAATCGATGGCTGCGCCAACCTGGAGGTAGGGCTGGTCGGCAACGAAGGCATGCTCGGGACCGCCCTCGTACTCGGGGTGGATGTTTCGCCGCTGCGCGGCGTGGTGCAGGGCGCGGGCCCAGCGCTCCGCATGGACGCGGCAGCGTTTCGCCGCGAGCTCGGACTGAGCCCCGCGCTGCAACGCGTGCTGCAGCGCTACCTCTATGTGGTGATCGGCCAACTCGCGCAAACAGCGGCCTGCACCCGCTTCCACGTGGTGGAGGCGCGCCTCGCCCGTTGGCTGCTGATGACGCGGGACCGGGCGCACTCCGACGAGTTTCATGTCACGCACGAGTTCCTCGCCTACATGCTGGGCGTGCGCCGCGTCGGCGTGACCAAGGCCGCCACTTCGCTGCAGAATCGAAAACTGATCAGCTACCGCCGCGGGGATATCACGATTCTCGATCGCGGCGGCCTCAAGGCCGTTTCCTGCGGATGTTACGAGGCCGACAAGGCGACCTACGCCCGCATGATGGGTTAGCGCGCTGGCGCGACGGGTTCCTCAACCGAGAACACAGACCCCAGCGCCCGTCAACGAGGCGCCGCCTCTGTTGTCGGGGCGCTCGTTTCTGGCAATACTCGCGTTCGTTGGCGACGTGTGCTCCGGTCTGCTCTGCGCCCCGCTTCGAGCTTTCGAGACGCCGCTCGCGTCCGAACGGCTCGCTCGACCCATCCGGAGGCAACCGTGGTGCTCTCCCTGATTCTCGGCATCCTGGTCGGCGGCGTCATGGGCGTCACCGGCGCGGGGGGCGGCATCCTGGCGGTACCGGTTCTGGTGGGCGGATTGGGGTGGACCGTGCAGCAGGCGGCACCGGTGGCGTTGATCGCGGTGGCAAGCGGCGCGTCGATCGGCGCTCTCGACGGGCTCAGGCGCAGGCAGGTGCGCTATCGCGCCGCCATCTTGATGGCGGTGGTGGGCATCGCGTGCACGTCTCCCGGCCTGCGTCTCGCCCACAGTCTTCCCGCGCAGGGACTGATGAGCACCTTCGCGGTGCTGCTGCTGGGGGTCGCAGCCCGCTTGATCCACCAAAGCAGGACCGCGGCGCATCGCATCCCGGGCGACTCGCGGTCGCCGTTGGGACGGCTCAACCCCGAGACCGGGCGCTTCGCCTGGACGTGGCCCACGGGCGTTCTGCTGGGCGCCATCGGGGGGCTCGCCGGATTCGTTTCGGGTCTGCTCGGCGTGGGCGGCGGCTTCATCATCGTGCCGATGCTGCACCGATTCACCAGCCTCTCGATCGAGGGCACTGTCGCGACCTCGTTACTGGTGATCGCGCTGGTCGGCACGGGCGGGGTGGTAACCGCACTGCTCCACGGCGCCACCCTGCCGCCCACGATCACGGCGCTCTTTTCGGCGGCTGCGATAGCGGGCATGCTGATCGGGCGTCAGTTCGCACGGCAGCTCACCGCCGTTCAGGTCCAGCGCGGGTTCGCGGCGCTGCTCGTGCTCGTGGCGCTCGGGCTCCTGGCGCGCACCGCGCAGGCGGGATAACGAACCCCTGTTCGCGCCGCACCCGTCGCGCGGTCCTCAGCGCAGAAAGCCGTCGAGACGGAGCGACGACTGCTCGCCCAGGAAACGGAAGTTTTCCTCGAGCCACGCTCCGGCCCGCTCGCGCCCCTCGTCGCGCAGCGCCTCGAGGAATGCCGGGTGGGTGTTCAGTCGGCTCATCGTGCTCAACCGGCTCATGAGCTCCTCGGCGTCGATGAGATGCAGCTTGAGGTGCCGCAGCCGTCGCTCCAATCGCCCGACCGGAAACACCGACTGCTCGGCTTCGCGGGTCGCGAGCGCGAGCGCCTGCAGCTCGGTGAAAAACGTCGAGCTGAAGCTAATCTCGTTCAGCCGGTGCCAGATCTCGTCGGAGGTCGTGGGGATGTCCGGGCGCCGGCTCGCATTCAGGGTCACCACCACGATGTCGCGTGCGGGACAGCGGTGCACGAGCGGAAAGATCGGCGGATTCGCGGCGAGCCCGCCGTCCCAGTAGGGCTCGCCGTCGATCTCGACAGCACGTTGAATCGACGGCAGGCAGGCCGATGCCAGCAGCACGTCGATGGTGAGCTGCTTGTTGCGGAAGAGCCTCAACGTGCCGGTGATGACGCGCGTGGTAGCGATGAAGAGGCGGATCGGGCACTTTGCCCGCAACCGCTCGAAGTCGATCTGCTTCTCCAGCAAGTCGCGCAGGGGATCGAGCTCGAAAGGATTGAACTGATAGGGCGAGACGAAGCGCGCCATCGCGAGCAACGCCTTGAACGCGGGCGTGGGCCGGGCCTCGGCATCGATCGTCTCGGCCGTGGCGTTTGCGCCGGGCACGACCGTAAAGAACGCGGCGCTGGCGACACTCTCCCAGAACGTCTTGAGTGCTTCCCGCGCGCCTTTCCGGCCGCCGACCGTGTAGCCATGCGCCAGCACGACCGCGTTCATCGCGCCGGCGCTCGCACCGCTGATGCCATCGATCTCGATGCGGCGATCTTCCAGCAGGCGGTCGAGCACGCCCCAGGTGAACGCGCCGTGCGAGCCGCCGCCCTGCAGCGCGAGAGAGACGATCTTCTTTTTCATGCGCTCCTGTGTGCGGTGAGGATCGCGCCTGCGCCTTGCTCGGCCAAGCGCTCGATCTCACTCGCGGACGTGCTGGGCGCGCTAGCCACCCCCGCCTCGAGCGGCGGCGCGCCGCCTCGACGAGGTGCTATTCCTTCTTCGCCGCCGGATCGTCGCCGGGACTCGTGCCCGTCATGCCGAGCACACCTTTCACCTGTCCCGCAGCGGTTTCATGCCATTCGGTGATGGCCTTCGTGAAGTGGTCGAAATACTGCTGTGCTTCCGGGTTCCCGCGCGCGAAGGGCTCGCCGAGCAACTTGGCCATCTCGGCCTGGGTCTGCGACACGATGTCGAACCAGCTGCGCGTCACCTGCACCATTCTCTTCGCGTTCTCCTGGTACAGCGAAGGCCACTGCATGAGTGTGGCTGCCGACTCCTTGTTGTCGAGCAGGGACCGCACGTGCGTCGAGTTTTCGAGCAGGGTCTGGATGTGTTTCGAATTCTCGGCGAAGGCCGCATACGCGGCGTCGGTCTGCAGTTGGAAAAGGCGCTCGTTCGCCTCGGTCATCACGGCGGCGATGCGCGCTGCCGTGTCGCTGATGGCTTGTGACCCAGCGGTGTCGGCTTGGTCGGCGTCAGGCTGCACGCGATTGGGTTGGGTTGAACTGGACATGCTAGATTCTCCCGATTGGAAATGCCGGAGCGGTATTCGCTACCGCCTTCAAGGCCGCGACTTTCCCCCTGCTTGCGCTGTCGTGAGCGATTCAGGGCAGGACTGACGCTGCTGTTCCGTCGTGTACGCGCCGCCGTGGGCTCGCGCCGTGCCCGACCGCGATCGAGCTGGGCGGATCCGAACCTGGCGCGCGTAGACGCGCTGAAACCCATCTCATCCATCCTCTCCAGTATAGGCCACCTGATCTCGCCTTGTTTGCCGGAGACCGATGACCTACACTTCAAAAGGGTCAACAGAAGAAGGAGGAACTGCCATGGATCTCCTGGTAGAGCACGTAGACGTCTGGGCAGCGACCATTCCGGACCGGGCCGGCGGTCTCGCGGATGTGCTTGGTATCCTGCGGGATGCGGGTGCGAATCTGCAGTCGATCATTTCACGACGTGCCCCGGACGAGCCCGGCAAGGGGGTCGTGTTCGTGACCCCGTTGCAGGGCGACAGGGAAATCGCCGCCGCGGCGCAGGTCGGTTTCAACGTCACCCATACGCTGCACTCGGTGCGGGTCATGGGCCGCGATGAGCCGGGAACGGCGGCGCGGTTGACGCAGACACTCGCGGAGGCAGGCATCAACCTCCGCGGTTTCTCCGCTGCTGCCGTCGGTACACAGTTCGTCGCCTACGCGGCGGTCGACACACTGCAGGATGCCACCAAGGCGATCGAAGCGCTCAAGACGCTCTGACCGGGCGGGCGACGACAGCGTCCGGTCTCGCCGGTCGGAACCCCACCCGGGGCCGCCTCGGGTGGGGTGTTTCGCGCGTCTCTGTTTACGACACCCTCTTGAAACAACGAAGCTATCGTTCGTGCATCGTTGCGGCCGGGCTCGCCGCCGTTCTCGCCCTGCCCGGCTGCGACCGCGCACCCGCGCCACCACCCGCCCGCACCGCCGGTGGTCACCGCCGCACCCGCAGCAACGGCAGCGGTGGCAACGGTTCCCGGCATGCCGCCGGTGCCGGATCCAACCAATCTCTACAGCGAAACGGCGGCGCACAAGCTGAGCCCGGCGGTGGCGGACGCGCTTTCTCGCGTGTACGTGCCGGATCGCATCACGGGCAATGTGTTCGTCATCGATCCGGCCACCTTCGAGGTGGTCGACCGGTACCGCGTCGGGATCAATCCCCAGCATGTCGTCCCTTCCTGGGATCTCAGGACGCTGTGGGTGGCGAACAATGCCGAAGGGCGTCCCCATGGCAGCCTCACGCCGATCGACCCCCTCACCGGCAAGCCGGGCCGACCGGTCGTGGTCGACGATCCGTACAACCTCTACTTCACGCCCGACGGCCGCTCGGCGATCGTGGTGGCGGAGGCCGAGAAGCGCCTCGACTTCCGCGACCCGCGCTCGATGTCGTTGCAGTGGTCCCTCGATACGCCGGGTTGCCCCGGCATCAACCATGGCGACTTCTCGATCGATGGACGTTACGCGCTCTTCACCTGCGAGTACGACGGGCGGCTGGTCAAGATCGACCTGATCGAGCGTCAGGTACTGGGCTACCTGCAGGTGATCAAGCCGGGCGCGCCGACCGAGGTGGTGAAGGGACCGGACGGCAAGGACCAGACGATCTGCACCTCGTGGAAAGGCATGCCGCAGGACATTCGCGTCTCACCGGACGGGAAGCTTTTCTTCGTCGCGGACATGATGGCGGGCGGCGTCCACGTGGTCGACGGCGATGAATTCCGGCAGATCGACTTCATCCCGACCGGCGTGGGCGCACATGGACTCTATCCATCGCGCGACGGCACCAAGCTCTACATCGCCAACCGTGGCTCGAACAAGGTCAACGGGCCACCGCATGGCGAGGGAAGCGTTTCGGTCATGGATTTCGCGACGCGCCGGATCGAAGCGACGTGGCCCATTCCAGGCGGCGGCAGCCCCGACATGGGGAACGTCAGCGCCGACGGCAGGTATCTCTGGCTCTCGGGGCGATTCGACGGGGCGGTCTACGCCTTCGACACGCTAAGCGGCGACGTCAAGACCATTCGGGTAGGCAAGGAACCCCACGGACTGACGGTGTGGCCGCAGCCGGGGCGCTACTCGCTGGGACACACAGGCAATCTGCGTTAGTTGCGTTGGCAGGCTGTTAGAGCGTGACGACGACCTTCTGATAGAGCCCGCCGAAGTACGTCTGCTTCTCGACCGCCGCCGGACACACGCCGTCGGGAATCCAGTCGACGAGTTCCTTGCGCCAGAGGTCCATGGCGAACGGCTCCAGCGTCTTCAGGATGGGCACCATCACGTAGCGAAACGGATTGACCCGGGTCGGCCGGTGGTAGTCCACGAAGATCACCTTGCCGCCCGGTCTCACCACCCTGAGCGCCTGCGCGATGGTGCGGGCGCGCGCACGCTCCGGTTGCTCGTGGAGCAGAAAAAAAACGACGACGTGGTCGTAACTTTCGTCGGCGAAGCCAAGATCGGTCGAGTCCTGGTGATGCAGGTCGACCTGCCCGTGGCCCCGCAGCTTGGCGCTCAGGTTCTGCAACTGGACCGGCGCCACGTCGACCACGTCGATGCGGCCGACCGGGCCGAGGCGCTGCGCCATGCGTTCGGTGAAATTGCCGTAGACGCAGGCCACCTGCAGCACCCGACCATCGATGCGCGAGCCCATCTCGTGCAACGCGGCGTCGCGCAGGCGCGCGAAATTGCCCCACAGGATCAGGTTGACGAGCCACTGCCGCTCGAAGATGCGCACGCCCGCAGGGTGCAGGTAGGCCCACCAGTACGTGTCGGCCAGATATGCGGGCAGCAGGACGGTGGGAGACGGCTGGAATGGCTCTCCGGACGGCGCCGAATGCGCCGCTGCATCGCGGTCGCTCGACACCTCACGCAAGTCGGCGCGGTCGCCGGCGGAGATCGGGACGGGGGCTGATCGCACGTCTGGTGCGTAGCGTTGCCCGATGGCGGTTGCGTCCTCCACCAGCTCGACCGGTGGCTGGATGGCTCGTCTCTTTCCCGGCATTGTTTTCACTTGAACGGATCCCATCAACAGATCGATCGCGCGCCCAATCCGAACCGGATACGGCATGTCGATGCGTGGCAACTTCAGAGATCGGCGCGTCCCCCCCGAGCGCCGACCGCCCCCAAAAAAGAATCAATCGTGTTTTGCAGCCCGCCCTGTCCCTCCGCCCAGAGTCTCATTCCGCGGATTCGTCGCTGCGAGCAGGGCTCAGTTCTGGAACGTCAGATTCGAAGCAGATAGATGATGGTCGCGATGGTGCCCACCGCGGCGATGAGGTACACCACGATCGCCACGAGCGTATCGGCGCGCACGCCGAAGTCGTGCATGGTGACGCGCAGACGGTGCGCCGCATGCCAGAGCGACAGCATGATCACGCCGAAGATGCAGAGCTTGCCGAACCAGTGCGCCGCAAAAGCGTGCAGCTTGTCGTAGGTCAGAATCTGCGGCACGTGGCCGAACGCGGCGAGCAGCGTGAGCAGGATCAGCACCGGCGTCACGAAGGCGGTCAGCGTGCCGCCGCCGGCGAATAGTCCCCATACGATCGGTTTGTTCGACTTGGCCATGGTCAGAAGACTCCCGCGAGAAACAGCACCACCAGCGAAACCACCACCCATCCGCCATAGTGCGCGCCGACGACGATGCTGCCCGGCAGGAACTCCTCGCCACGCTGTATCGGCATGGCCTGCGGCGTGACATTGAACCAGGAGGTGGTGTGGTACAGCGCGAAGCCGAGCGCCACGAGTTGAAACAGGATGCTCAAGGGGCTGCGCAGCGCTTCGAGAAACGCCTCGTACGCCGCCTGCCCTTCGGAGAGACGTTTCACCGCCACTACCAGGAGGAGTGTGTAGGCGCCGATCAGGATGCAGGTGACTTCGCGCGCCATGTAGCGCATGTAGCGCGGCTGCCGAAGAAACCAGCTCGTCTTGGAGATTTCGCGGACATAGGGTTTGCGGCTCATTTTTTCACCCACGGCATCAGATGTTCCTTGTACCAGTCGACGGTGCTCGCGATCTTCACCTGCTGGATCGCGCTCGCCGGATCGACGTGCTTGGGACAGACCTCGGAGCAGGCGCCCACGAAGGAGCATTCCCACACGCCTTCATGGGCGGCGATCACCTCCTGCCGCTGGTCCCGCCCGCCGTCACGCGAATCCTGGTTGTATCGATGCGCCAGCGCGATCGCCGCCGGCCCGATGAACTCCGGCACCAGGCCGTACTCCGGACACGCGGCGTAGCACAGCATGCAGTTGATGCAGAGCGTGTACTGCTTATAGGTCAGGAGCTCCGCGGGGGTCTGCTTGTATTCCCCGGCGCTGACGGGCTTCTGCTCCTTCGGGATCAGAAACGGCTTGACGCGGGTCAGCTTGTCCATGAAATCGTCGATCACCGTGACAAGGTCGCGCTCGATCGGGAAATGCATGAGGGGCTCGACCCGGATCGCATCGGAATAGTCGCGGATGAACGCCTTGCACGAGAGCTTGGGTTCGCCGTTGACCATCATGCCGCAGCTGCCGCACACGGCCATGTGGCAGGACCAGCGATAGCTCAACGTCGGGTCGAGGTTGTCCTTCACGTAGTTCAACGCATCGAGCACCACCCATTCGTTCAGGCACGGCACGGAGTACGTCTGGAAGTGCGGCTCGCTATCCGTCTCCGGGTTGTAGCGCAGCACCTCCAACTGAATCTGGCGTTCGCTCATTTCTTGGCTCCAGAGTAATCTCGCACACCAGGTTTCGACTTGGTGATCACGACGTCGAGATAATCGATGCGAGGCGGCTCCTTCGGATGGAAGTAAGTGAGCGTGTGGCGCAGAAACTTGTCGTCGTCGCGCTCCGTGAAGTCGAGGCGCTGATGCGCACCGCGCGACTCCGTCCGCGCGAGCGCGCCCACGGTGACCGCTTCGGCGCAGTCGAGCATCGATCCGAGCTCCAGCGCCTGCAGCAGATCCGTGTTGTAGACGTTGGTCTTGTCGTGCAGTTCGATCCCGGCGTAGCGCCCGCGCAGCTCCGAGATCTTGTCGCAGGCTTCGGCTAGTGCTTCGCTGGTGCGATAGATGCCGACGTTCGCTTCCATGGTCGTCATCATTTCCTTGCGCAGTCCGGAAATGGATTCGGTGCCGTTGGTCTTCAGGAAGAGCGCGCGAATGCGCCCCTGGGCCGCGTCCGCCTTCGCCGCGAGCGCGGCCTCCTTGGCGGCAGGCGGTCCCGACTGGATGTAGGCCATCGCGCTGAGCGCCGCGCGGCGACCGAAGACCAGCAATTCCGTCAGCGAGTTCGATCCGAGCCGGTTCGCCCCGTTGATGCTGACACAGGCGCACTCGCCCGCCGCGAAGAGACCCGGGAGCGTCGTCGCCGCCGAGATGTCGGTGTGAATGCCGCCCATCATGTAGTGCACGACCGGGCGGATCGGCACCGGATCCTTGACCGGATCCACGCTGAGATAGCTGATCGAGAGATCGCGCACGAACGGCAGCCGTTCATTGATCTTCTTCTCACCCAGATGGCGCATGTCGAGCAGCACGCAGTCGCCCCATGTCGTCGACACCGTATTGCCTTTCTGCTGCTCGTGCCAGAACGCCTGGCTCAGGCGATCGCGCGGACCGAGCTCCATGGTCTTCAGCACCGGCTTGCCCACCGGCGTCTCCGGACCCATGCCGTAGTCCTGCAGGTAGCGGTAGCCGTTCTTGTTGACGAGGATGCCGCCTTCGCCGCGACACCCCTCGGTGAGGAGAATGCCCGTGTTCGGCAAACCGGTAGGATGGTACTGAACGAACTCCATGTCCTTGAGCGGAACGCCGGCGCGGTACGCGAGCGCCATGCCGTCGCCGGTCTTGATCGCACCGTTGGTGGTGAACGGAAACATGCGTCCTGCGCCCCCGGCGGCGATGATCACCGCCTTGGCGTGGAACTGCCGCATCTGGCCACTGCGCATCTCGATGGCGGTAAGTCCCTGGCAGCGCCCATCCTCGACCAGAAGATCGGTGGCGAGGTACTCGTCGAAGCGCTGGATCGATGGAAACTGAAGGGAGGTCTGAAACAACGTGTGCAGGATGTGGAAGCCCGACTTGTCGGCCGCGAACCACGTGCGCTTGATTTTCATGCCGCCGAAGGGGCGCACCGCCACCGAGCCATCCGGTTCGCGGCTCCAGGGACAGCCCCAATGCTCGAGCTGGATCAGCTCTTTGGGCGCTTCGTTGATGAAGTACTCGACGGCGTCCTGGTCGCACAGCCAGTCGCCGCCGCCGACGGTGTCGCCGAAGTGCAGATCCATGCTGTCGTCGGGCTTGATCACACCGGCCGCCCCGCCTTCGGCTGCGCAGGTGTGACTGCGCATGGGATAGACCTTCGAGATCAGCGCGATGCGTAACTTTGGGTCACTCTCGGCGAGGGCGATCGCAGCGCGCAGACCCGCGCCGCCCGCACCGATGATGGCCACATCGGTTTTCACAGTTTCCATTGTTACCGCTCCCTGACGGTGAGCCCTTTCGGGAATCCCTTGGCTTCAGGATCTTGTCTCGAGGCCCTGCTCTCTGGCCTCCAACCGGATCGTAAAGCATCAGGCGCCCAGCGTGAATCGAATTCGAACGTTTTCGACGCGATGCCCCTTCTCGTTGGTCCCGGCACGTCGGTCAGGGAACGAAAAAGATGTCGCGGTACGACGCGTAGATCGACGCGACTCCAACCGGCGCCAGAACGAGATATCCGAGACCGAACGGAATGCCGGCCGCGATCGCGAGCCCCACGAGAATGATGCTGTACCAGAGTGTAGCCGGTATGTTTTTCAGGATCGCGAAGAAGCTCGCCTTCAATGCTGCGACAGCTTCGACATCGTGCAGCACGATGAGCGCGGGCGCGAACCAGATCGCGGCGTACACGGGCATGGCAAGGGCGGCGCCGATCAGCGCGGCCACGAACATCGAGGCGAGTCCCGCGGTCATCGCGCCCATGCCCGGGTGGCCGACCATGCCGCCCATGAGCGCGCCAAAGCCCACGTTCGCGCCTACGAAAATCATCATCAGCAGGATGATCAGGATGGAGGCGACGAGATGAAAGACCCCGACGATAACCAGCGGCTGGGTGTTCTGGCGGAAGCCTGCGAAGAGATGCTCGAGCTGAAGGCTGCCGCCCTCGTCGACTGTCTTGCAGGCAATCATGAGGCCGCCGCTGAGCACGGGAGCGATGAGCGCGGCCGCGGCGCCGCCGACGACAGGTACGACCCCGAGCACTACGAGGACCAGAACGAACAGCACCACGAGCAGGATCCACATGCCGACCTGCCTGCGGAACAGATCCCAGCCGTCGACGATCCAGCGCCAGCCGTTACCGGCCGCAACCGTGCGGCCGCGCAGGTCGAAGCGGGTTGCGGCGCGATTCGAAGGCGGCAACGCCGGCGTCGCGGGGGAGGTGGGTGGGTGGGCGGCCATGGCCAATGCTTCGGCGAGACTTCGCGCATGATCAGCGATGGCGTGAGGTTAGCGGACCCCGCGGCCTGCGTGCAACCATGAGGGTGAAATGCCGAACGCCGAACGCGCAGGCGACGAACCGCGTCACGGCGAGGAGAGATCGGCGACGTGCCCGGATCGCCGACGATACAAATGGAAAAAAGCTAAGGCGCCCGCGCAGGGCGCCCGCCCCTCACAATCAATCAGGGCCCGCCCGGGAGGCGAGCAGCAAGTCTACTTCTTGTTCACCGCCTTCTTGAGACCCGCCCCGGCGGAGAACTTCGCGACCTTCGATGCCGCGATCTTGATCGCCTCTCCCGTCGCCGGATTGCGGCCCGTGCGCGCGGCGCGCTTCGACGTCGAGAAAGTCCCGAAGCCGATCAGCGCGATCGTGCCGCCCTTGGCGAGCGTTGCGGTGACGGTATCGACGAACGCTTCCAGTGTGGCCTCCACGGAAGCCTTCGTGCCTCCCGTCTTCTTTGCAATGGCATCGACCAGTTCGCTTTTGTTCATTTAACGACCTCTCTGTGCATGTGGGATAGGTCCAAGCTCTCTCGAGCGGGATAAGTGTTGTGTCCTCGGCTCTGCGGCCTTGGGGGCCAACAAGCGCTGCTCGCCGGCCGCGGGAACATCCTCTGCAGTGCCCCGCGCTACGCCATCTTCGCTCCATGCGAGCGCCGCCGCCAATAGTAGCAAGGGGAACACGGGATATGCGAGAAAAAAACGTGTTATATCGCAGAGTTGGTGGGTGATCGGCGACCCACGACTTCCCCTTGTCAGACGGGCGATTGCGCGAATGACCACAGCCGGATCAGGTTTTTTGGGCGCCGCTCGCTTGCAGATTGCCGGGCGATCTCGCGCAAGATTGATCCAGCGCAAGCCCTGTCACGACAGTATGTGATCTACTTTTCCGATGTCCGTCCGATCGGAACACCGCGAAACCAGAGTGGCTGCGGCGCGACTGCAGCGCGTTCTGCGGCGCGGCCTGCAGACGCTCCTTCTCTTCTTCGCCCTCGCGCAGACGGCGGCGCCGTTGCTGCACGCGCATTTCTCCGACGGCGGCGCGGGCGACTCGGGCGTTCACATCCACCTCGGGATGTCCATGCCGTTGCCGGCGGGTGATCACGCCCCGACGAGCGACATCCGCGACTTCGAGGCGCGCATCCTGACCGCGCCCGATGCCTACTTCAAAGACGAACCGCTGCACGTGCTCGACCTGCCCGCGGTCGGGGGCGCGGATTTCTCGACTCGCGATGAGGGACGAGCAGACGCCCCCGCGCGATTCGTTTCCGTGCCGACGACGGCGGCGCACCGCTTTCCCAAACCCCTGCCGCTGGCGCCTCCCGCGTCGGTCTGATCGTTCCCATCGCGCAAGCCTGACCGCCCGCGCAAGCGCCGGCAGACTTGCCGTCGTCGTACAGCGTGGCCCGGCTGCTCCCTGCGGCCGCACAGGAGTCACCTCATGATGGATAGGGTTTCGATCGCAGTCGGCGCATTGCTCGCCGCCGCACTCGCACTTCCCGTTCGCGCTGCCGGCGTCGAGCTCGCGGTGACGGCAGAGCAGGCGCAGTCCATGGGGATCACCACGGCACGACCGACGCGGGACGACCGCAGCCCGCTGCAGGGATTGAGCGCCCACGTCGTCGTGCCCAATTCGCAGATGAACGTGGTCAGCACGCCGCTGCCCGGTCTCCTGGAAACGCTCACCGTGTCGATCAGCCAGACCGTGACGAAGGGGCAGGTGCTCGCGCGCATTCAGAGCCCGGCGCTCGCCGAAGCGCAGCGGCTCTTCGTGCAGGCGACGAACCAGGCAAGCCTCGCGGAAGCGACGCTGAAACGCGACGCGTCGCTGTGGCAGGAGGGCATCATCGCGGAGAGCCGCTATCTCGCGGCGAAGGGCAACCACGCCGAGGCCGCAGCGCTCCTCGCGGAGCGCACGCAGGCGCTGCGGCTCGCCGGGATGTCCGAGTCCGCCATCGCTCGCCTGCGCAGCGCCCGCACCATTGCGAGCGCGCTCGACATCGTCGCACCCGCGGACGGCGTGGTGCTGGAGCAGATGGCGACCGTTGGCCAGCGCCTCGACGCTTACGCTGCGATCTACAAGATCGCGCGGGTGAATCCGCTCTGGCTCGAGATCCAGGTGCCGGTCGCCCGCGCTGCCAACGTGCGAGACGGCGATCCCGTGGCGGTGCCCCAGTTCCGCGCGCGCGGCAGCGTGATCGCCATCGGCGGCAGCGTGGATCCGGACAGCCAGACCGTGATGGTGCGCGCCCTGATCGACGACAACGCCCAGAACCTGAAGCCTGGCCAAAACGTCGAGGCGACCGTCGTCGCGGCCGCCCCTCCGGGCGGGGGCGGCGGCTGGCGGGTGCCGAACTCCGCGCTCTCGCGCCAGGAAGGCAAGCTTCTGCTTTTCGTGAAAGCGCCGGCCGGCTTCCGCGCGCAGACCGCGACCCTGATCTACGAAGGCGCGAAGGAGAGCGCGATCACCGCCGAACTCGCGGAGAGCGACGAGATCGCGGTGCGCGGCATCGCCGCGCTGAAAGGCATGCTCGTGGGCCTGGGAGCGCAGTGATGCTCGCCGGCTTGGTGGAGCTCGCCCTCACCCAGCGCCTGCTGGTCATCGTGCTCACGCTGCTGCTCGTCGGCGCCGGCGTAAACGCTTTCCGGCAGCTTCCCATCGACGCGTTTCCGGACGTCTCCACCACCCAGGTGAAGATCATCATGAAGGCACCGGGCATGACGCCGGAAGAAGTGGAAACGCGTGTCGTCACCCCGATCGAACTGGAGATGCTGGGCATTCCACACAAGCGCATCCTGCGGTCGGCCTCGAAGTACGCAATCGCCGACATCACTATCGACTTCGACGACGGCACCGACATCTACTGGGCACGGCAGCAGGTGACCGAGCGCTTGAACAACGTGATCAAGGACCTGCCGGCGACCGTGAGCGGCGGTCTCGCCCCCATCACCACGCCGCTCGGCGAGATGTTCATGTTCACCATCGAGGGCGGCGATCTCACCGCGGCCGAGCGCCGGAGCCTGCTCGACTGGGTAATCCGCCCCGCGCTGCGCACGCTGCCCGGCGTGGCGGACGTGAACTCGCTGGGCGGCGTCGTGCGCGCCTTCGAGATCGTGCCGGACAACGCCGCGTTGCAGGGCCGCGGCATCCGCGTCTCGGACCTGCAGCAGGCGCTGGAGGCCAACAACCGCAACGACGGCGCGGGGCGGCTCAAGGACGGCGAGGAGACGCTGCTGGTCCGGGTCGAGGGCAGCGTGCGCACGATCGACGACATCAAGGCCATCGTCGTCGCGGAGCGGCAGGGCATTCCCGTGCGCGTCGGCGACGTCGCGACCGTGCGCATCGGCGGCCTCACCCGCTACGGCGCCGTCACCCGCAACGGCGAGGGCGAGGCGGTGCAAGGGCTGGTGCTGGGCTTACGCGGCGCGAACGCACAGCAGGTCGTGGAAGGCGTACGAGCGAAACTTGCCGAGCTGGCGCCGCGGCTGCCCCCGGGCGTGAAGGTGGAGGTCTTCTACGACCGCGGCAATCTGGTGCAGCGCGCAGTCGGCACCGTGTCGAAAGCCCTCGCCGAGGCGATCGTCCTGGTCGTGGTGCTGCTCCTTCTCTTTCTCGGCAACGTGCGCGCGGCCGTCGTGGTGGCAGCCACTCTTCCGCTCGCGGCTCTTTTCACGTTCATCCTCATGGACCTCATCGGCATGAGCGCCAACCTGATGAGCCTCGGTGGCCTCGCGATTGCCATCGGCATGCTGGTGGACGCGGCGGTCGTGGTGGTGGAAAACATCGTGAGCCATCTCGCACGCGATCGAACCAACCTGCCGCGCCTGCACGTCATCTATCGGGCCGTGCGCGAGGTGACGCTTCCGGTCGCCTCCGGCATCGCGATCATCGTGATCGTGTTCCTGCCACTGCTTACGCTGCAAGGGCTGGAGGGCAAGCTCTTCAAACCGGTGGCGCTCACGATCGTCTTCGCGCTGTCGGGCTCGCTCGTGCTCTCGCTCACGGTGATCCCGGTGCTCGCGTCGTTTCTCATCGGCCAAGCCTGCGCACGACGATCCCTGGCTGGTGCGCAAGGCGACGGCGCTTTACTGCCCGCGCTCGATTGGTCGCTGCGCCACGCGAACAAGGTCATCGTGGTCGCGCTCGTGTCCCTCGTTGCTCGCCGCGGGCGCCTATCTCCTGACCGGAAAAACCTTCATGCCCACCATGGACGAAGGCGACGTCATCATGCAGCTCGAGAAGCTGCCGTCGGTGAGCCTCGATCAGAGCGCCACGACGGATCTCAGGATTCAGCAAGCAATCCTCGAGAAGGTGCCGGAGGTTCGCGGCATCGTCGCCCGCGCCGGCGCCGACGAGCTCGGGCTCGATCCGATGGGGCTCAATCAGACCGATACGTTCATGGTGCTGAAGCCGAGATCGGAGTGGCGCGTATCGGACAAGGAGTGGCTGGTGGGCGAGTTGCGCAAGGTGATGGGCGAGTTTCCGGGAATCGCCTACACGTTCACGCAACCGATCGAGATGCGGGTGGCGGAGATGCTGACCGGTGTGCGCGGCGACCTCGCCGTGAAGATCTTCGGCCCCGACCTCGCAACGCTGAACCGCCTCGCGCGCGAGATCGAGGCGACGCTGAAGGCGGTACGCGGCGCCGAGGACGTGGTCACCATCAAGAACGAGGGTGTGCAGTACCTCAAGGTGGAGGTGGACCGCTTCCAGGCGGGTCACCGCGGACTGTCGGTCGAGGACATCCAGAACCACCTGCGCAGCGAGGTCGAGGGGCGCCCGGTCGGGATCGTGATCGAGGGCGCGCGACGCACACCGGTGCTGCTGCGCGGTCCCGAGGGTATGCGCGACGCGCCGGCGGTGTTCCAGGGTCTCTCCATCCCGCTCGCGCCGGGCGAGTGGATTCCGCTTTCCACGGTGGCGCGCCTCGCGCGAGTGGACGGCCCGGTGAAGGTGGATCGCGAGAATGCGGCCCGCTACGCCGTGGTGCAGGCGAACGTCGCCGGCCGCGATCTCGTGGGTTTCGTCGACGAGGCGAAAGCCGCAGTGGCGGCGAAAGTAAAGTTGCCCGAGGGCTATTCGCTGACGTGGGGCGGCCAGTTCGAGAACCAGCAGCGGGCCGCCGCGCGCCTCGCCCTGGTGGTGCCGGTGGCGCTCGGCTTGATCTTCCTGCTGCTCTTCGCGACGTTCCGATCGGTGCGGCAGGCCGCGCTCGTCTTCGCGAACATTCCCTTCGCGCTCGTGGGCGGCATCGTCGCGCTCTGGGCCTCCGGGCAGTACATGAGCGTGCCGGCGTCGGTCGGTTTCATCGCCCTGCTCGGCATTGCGGTGCTGAACGGCGTGGTGATGATGAGCTACTTCAACCAGCTGCACGCGCTCGGCATGACGGTCGAAAAGGTGGTCATGGAGGGAGCAAAGCGCCGATTGCGGCCGGTGCTCATGACCGCGAGCATCGCCGCGGTCGGGCTCGTGCCGCTGCTTTTCGCCACCGGTCCGGGCTCAGAAATTCAGAAACCCCTCGCGGTCGTCGTGATCGGCGGCCTGGTCACTTCGACGCTGCTCACGCTCGTGATCCTCCCCATCCTCTACCAGCGCTACGGCGTCGAACGTCCCATGACCTCCGTCGCCGCCGAACAGCCCTGAGGCCCCCATGAAGACACGCGATTGCTGCCTGACCCTGATGCTGCCGAAGTCACTCGAGGAGACGATCGTGGGTCATCTGCTGGATCATCCCGAATGGGTACTCGGCTTCACCACGGCCGACGTATCGGGCCACGGCGCGGCCGGCATCGCCCACAGCGCAGGCGAACTGGTGCGCGGCGCGTCGCGGAGGGTGAGGGTGCAGATCGTCATGAATCGCGAGGATGCGGCCGCGCTGATCGCGGACCTGCGCGCGACACTCACCAACCCGGAGGTCGCCTACTGGCTGACCCCCGTGCTCGAATTCGGGAGGTTCGCATGAGGCGCGGACACGTCGCCGTTGCGCTGATCATGTCCTGCATGACGGCAGCGGTCGGGGCGGGACCGGCAGATTTCCCGGATCTGCCGCCCGAGTCCCAAGTGGTCGCTGTGCTGGGGCAGCATCCGGCGGTGCTGGCGGCGCAGGCGGGCGTGCAATTCGAAGAAGCGAATCGCGCCCGGCTCAAGGCAGGTGTCTACGAGTTCACGGTGCGAGCCGACGCGCAGAACCGGCACGTGACGGTCAACCAAGGGTCGATCAACTATGGCGAGTACGGTGTCGCCATGGAGCGCCCCGTGCGCCTGCCGGGCAAGGCCGCCCTCGATGAGAAGATCGGCACAGAAGGTGTGCAGGTGGCGCAGTTCACCCGGGGCGCGGCGCTGCACGACACGTCGCGGCGGCTGCTCCTGCTTTGGTTCGCGTGGCTACGCGAATACGCGGCCGTGCAGCAATGGTCGCAGCAGGTGGCGGTGTTGCGGCAGCAGGTCGACATCACGGCGAAGCGCGTGCGCGCGGGGGACGCGCCGCGACTGGAGCTGAACCTCGCCGAAGCCGCCGCCAGCCAGGCCGACGCAAGCGCGCTGCAAGCACAGACGCGGGAGTCGATGGCCCGCGGCGAGCTGGAGCAGACGTTCCCGGGCCTGCATCCACCGCAGACGATTGCGTTCGTCGAGCCGCAGCCGGTGACGCAAGGCTTCGAGTACTGGCGCGATCGCATCATCGAGCACAACCACGAGGTCGCGCGGGCCCGCGAAGAGGTGAAGCGTCGCGAGCTCCTCGTGTCGCGGGCACGCGCGGATCAGACGCCCGACCCAACCGTAGGCATTCGTTACATGAACGAATTCGGCGGCGGAGAAAAGATCGCCGGCATGTTCGTGAGCGTGCCGATCCCCGGGGACGCTCGGGCGGCATCCAGCCAGGCGGCCGTGGCGCAGGTCGGGGCCGCGGTCCAGAACGAGTCAGCGGCGTTGCGCATGGTGAGCACGGAGGTGTCAGGCGCCTACCTCGGTGCGGTCGGCGCCTACGAAGCGTCGCAGAAGGCAAGGGCCGCCGCCGACGCCATGACGCGCAACGCGGAGCTCACCGCGCGCGCGTACCAGCTCGGCGAAAGCAGCCTGAACGACGTGCTGGTGGCACGACGCCTCGCGCTGGAGTCGGGCCTTGCGTCCCGCAACGCGCAGCTCCAGGCGCAGGAGTCGCGGTACCGGCTGCTGCTCGACGCGCACCTCCTGTGGCCACTGGAGGTGGAGGGCGAGGATGCGGAAGGATAGATCGGGCGAAAAACGCCACGGGGACATGCGGGCGGAGTATTCTGGAATGCGCGTTCGCCATGAAAACACGACCGTGTCTCGCCTCGCTGTTGCTCGCCGGCGCGCTTAGCCCCGCCGCCGCGGGTGAGCCGATGCGTCCTACGACGTCGAGAACGCCAACCAGGTCGACGCGCGCACCTTCGCTGCGTGGCAGACGCTGCGACAGATGGACTGCGCGCGCTGCCATGGCTCCGATTGGAACGGGAGCGTCGGGCCTTCGATCCTCGCCTACGTGAGAAGCCAGTCGAAGGAGAGCTTCGTGCGCATCGTGCTGGAGGGCATTCCGGCGCAGGGCATGCCGGGGTACCAGGGCGCGCGCCGGGTCGCCGACGAGATCGATGCGATTTACGGGTACTTCAAGGGCGTCGCCGCGGGGGAGATTCCGGCGGGAAAGCTGGAACTGCGGAAGTGAGGGGCACGAACAGCGGTCACTCCGCGCAGTTGCTCCCATGCTCAGCCCGCGGCGCAGATTGCTCTCGTTGGCATCGGGCGCCCGTTGTGGCAACCTACAGTAATCAGAGTTCTTGGCACGCAATCGGAGAAAGCATGTCGTCGACTGTAGAAGCCATTGAAGCCGAAGCGCTGCAACTTTCCGCGGCGGAGCGAGCACGACTGGTCGAGCGCCTGATCGCAAGTCTCGACACCGACCCCGAGGTTGAGGAGGCCTGGGCGGCGGAAGTCGAGCGGCGCAGCGCTGAGATCGAGAGCGGCGCCGTCTCGTTAATTCCGGGCCCGGAAGCACTAGCCAGTTTGAAGGCCGAGTTCCGGTGAGCACTGAGTTTCGATGAACTACTGGCTGCACCCTGAGGCGCAGGAAGATCTCCGGGAAGCAGCTGAGTTCTACCGAGAGCAAGCCGGCAACGCACTGTCCCAGTCTTTTCTCGCGGAGTTCGAGCACGCCGTCGAACTTCTCCTGCAGTACCCACGCCTTGGCCCGGTTTGGCGTCGCGGCAATCGTCGTCTCGTTACACGACGCTTCCCCTTCGCCGTCATCTATACCATCCACGGGGAGCAAATTCGGATCATTGCGGTGGCACACCAGAGCAAGCACCCAGGTTATTGGCGTCGCAGGCGATGAGCCCACGACTCCCACGCCTCACCCCTCGATCACGCCGACGATCGCTCCCGTGAGGCACGTGGCGAGCGTGCCCGCGACGATCGACTTCATGCCGAGCGATACGATCTCGCTGCGGCGCTCGGGGGCCATCGCCCCCATGCCTCCGATCATGATGCCCAGGCTGCCGAAGTTCGCGAAGCCGCAGAGCGCGTAGGTCATGATGAGCCGGCTGCGCGGGGAGAGGTCGCTGTCACCGAGGCGCGCAAGGTCGGCGTAGGCGATCAGCTCGTTCAGCACGGTCTTGGTCCCGAGCAGGGCGCCGGCCGTGGTCGCTTCGTTCCACGGAATGCCCATGAGCCACGCCACGGGCGAGAGCACCCAGCCGAACATCCGCTGTAGCGTGAGCGCGGATCCCCACGCTTCGGGAAGCAGTGCGAGCAGCAGGTTGGCGAGACTCACCAGCGCGACCAGCACGACGAGCATCGCGACGATGGCGAGCAGCAGCTCCAGCCCCTTCAGCGTGCCCTGCGTAATCGCGTCCATCGCACCGCTTGCCTGGATTGGCGAGGCAAGCGTGCCGCCGGTGGGCGTGCCCGTCGGCGGGACCATGAGCGCGGCGACGACGAGCGCGCCCGGCACGCTCACGAGGGACGCGACTAGCAGCTGCGCGAGCGCGTCGGGCACGGTGTTGCCGAGGATGCTCGCGTAGAGCGCCATCACGGTGCCTGCGATGGTCGCCATGCCGCACGCCATCACCATGAAGAGCTCGCCGCGCGACATGGCGTTGAGATAAGGGCGTACGAGCAGCGGCGACTCGACCATGCCGACGAAGACATTCGCTGCCGCCGACACGCCGACCGCACCGCCGACGCCGAGGGTCCGCTCCAGCAGCCACGAGAATCCGCGCACGACGATCGGCAGCACCCGCCAGTGGAACAGCAGCGCGGACAGGGCGCTGACGACCAACACCAGCGGCAGTGCGCGGAAGGCGAGGACGAAGCTGGTTCCGGGGCCGCTCTCCAGGAATGGGCTCGGCGCACCGCCGAGGTAACCGAATACGAACGCCGTCCCCTGCTGCGTCGCGCGTTGGAGGTAGAGAAGCACGTCGTTGAGCGCGACGAACGCCTCGCGAAACACGGGGAGCTTCAGCAGCAGCAGCGCAAGAACGATCTGCAGCGCGGCACCGCCCGCGACGGTGCGCCAGGGCACGCCGCGCCGATTCTCGCTGATGAGCCAGGCAAGAGCGAGCAGCGCCGCAAAGCCAAGCGCGCTCTGGATGGAAAGGGGCATGCGACTGTGTTACGCGAGCGACAGCGCTCAGGCGCGCCGCCACTCCGTGACGCCGCCGGGTTTGTCCTCCAGCACGATGCCGGCGTCGAGCAGTTCCTTGCGGATGCGGTCGGCCTCGGCGAAGTTCTTCGACTTTTCGCAGCGGCGCGGGCTGCGATAAGCCGTCGATCTGATCATGCTGAGAGTCCGACCTGGAGCGTCCCTGTATCGGTCCTGATCGACAACCCTTCACCGGACGGTCGCGTCCTGCCGGCCCTTGCAGGAAGTCATCGCGGGTCCTGCTGCAGCAGCCCCAGCACACCGCCCAGCGCCTTCAGCAGCGCCGCATCCGTCCGGCGACCGTGACCGATTCAGCTCGTTCGCGATCTCGAACAGCACGGCGACTGCTTCCGGCGTGTTGAAGTCGTCGTCCATCGCTTCCTTGAAGCGCTGCGCACGCGGCTCGTTCCAGTCGATGTCGATGGCGGGACGCATCGACGCCCTTCAGCGCGGTGTAGAGTCGTGTCAGTGCCTGCCGCGCATCGAGAAGATGCTGGTCGGAGTAGTTGAGCGGACTGCGGTAGTGGGCGCGCAGGATGAAGAAGCGGACCACCTCCGGCGCGAACTTCTCCAGGATCTCCCTTACGGTGAAGAAGTTGCCGAGCGACTTCGACATCTTCTCGTCGTCCACGCGCACGAACCCGTTGTGCATCCAGTAGTTCACGAATGCATGGTCGTGCGCACCCTCGGACTGGGCGATCTCGTTCTCGTGATGCGGAAACTGCAGGTCCTGCCCGCCGCCGTGGATGTCGAAGTGCTCGCCCAGGAGCTTCTCGCTCATCGCGGAACACTCGATGTGCCAGCCAGGCCGACCCGGACCCCACGGTGACTCCCACTGCGGCTCGCCGGGCTTCGCGGCTTTCCACAGCACGAAGTCGAGCGGCTCCTGTTTCGCCTCGCCGACTTCGACGCGTGCACCGGCGCGCAGATCGTCGAGGGACTTGCCGGAGAGCTTGCCGTAGCCGGGGAAGCGGTGAACCGAGTAGTACACGTCGCCATTCGGCGCGGCGTAGGCGAGCCCCTTGTCGACCAGCGTACTGGATCATCCGCATCATGCCGCGGCACGTGATCGGTCGCACGCGGCTCGTGATCAGGAGCGAGCACGCCGAGGCGCGCTGCATCCTCGTGCATCGCCTCGATGAAACGCGCCGGTGAGCGCGTCGATGGTTTCGCCGTTCTCGGCAGCACGCTTGATGATCTTGTCGTCGATGTCGGTGATGTTGCGCACGTACGTCACGTCGTATCCCGACGCGCGCAGCCAGCGCACCACCGCGTCGAACACCACCATCACCCGCGCGTGGCCGAGGTGGCAGTAGTCGTACACCGTCATGCCGCAGACGTACATGCGCACCTTGCCGGGAACGATCGGCACGAAGGCCTGCTTGTCGCGGGCGAGGGTGTTGTAAATCTTCAGCATGGACGCAAGGAAAGGCAGGATCGGCGCGGACGCGCAGCGCCCCAGGGCCGTCGTCAGTCGACCTCGGTGTTCAGCACGTGCTCGGAAAGCCGGCGCTTCGCCCGCCCGAAGCGGATCAGCTTGAAGAGCCGCGGCATCTCCGGGCCGTGCAGGTGACCCGTCAGCGCGGCGCGCAATGGCTGGAAGAGCTGTTTACCGGTCGCGCCGCTTGCTGCCTTCACGCGGCTCACGAAGGCGTCGAAATCCATGTCTGGCTGCAGCGCGTGGAGTGCATGACGGAAGAACCCGGACGGGGTCGCCTCCAGTACTTCCCGCGCGCGGTCGGAAAGCGGCAAGGCGTCCGCATACACGGCCTCGGCCCACAGCTTCGCGTCGTGCGGAAACAGCACGTTGTCGCGCACCGCTTCGGCGAAAGTCGCGAAATCCTCGGTCGGCACCATGCCCAGTACGTACGGCAGCAGCCACGCGGTGATGGTGCCCGCATCGGCGTGGGCCACGGCCTGCGCCTGCCAGTGGTCGAGCTGGGTCCGGTCGTAACGGGCCGGTGCGCGTCCCAGGTGCTCGGGCGAGAACTGCGCCGCGAGCTCGTCCATCGTGAGGAAGCGGCTGTCCGCGAAGTGATGCCCGAGCCGCGCGAGGTAGTTGTTCACCGCGCCGGAAAAGTAGCCGAGCTCCTTCAGCTCCTGCACGGACAGGCTGCCGGTACGCTTGGAGAGCGGCGCGCCCTGCTTGTCCACGATGAGGGAGATGTGGGCGTAGGTCGGGACCGGCAGGCCGAGTGCCTGCAAGAGCGCGATCTGCCGCGGCGTGTTCGTGAGGTGGTCCTCGCCGCGCATGACGTGGGTCACACCCATCAGCGCGTCGTCCACGGCGTTCACGAAGAAGAAGGCAAAGCTGCCATCGGAGCGGCGGACGATGAAGTCGCCGATGTCATCGGACGGAAACTTCTGCAGCCCGCGGACGAGGTCGTCGAACTCGATCACCGTCGCCTTCGGCATGCGAAAGCGCAGGGTGAAGGGCAGTCCCTGCGCCTCCTTCGCGCTGGCTTCCTCCGGTTTGAGATGCGAGCATTTGCCGTTGTACCGTGGTGGCTGGCTGGCTGCGGCCTGCACCTTGCGCGACACCTCCAGCTCGAGCGACGTGCAGAAGCACGGATAGACGAGACTCTGCGCCTGCAACTGTCCAAGATAGGTCGCGTAGACATCGGTGCGCTGCGATTGCCGGTAGGGTCCGGCATCGCCGCCTGCACCCTCCCCTTCCTGCCAATCGAGACTCAGCCAGTGCAGATCGTCCTGCAGCGCGCGGACGTACTCCTCCCGACTGCGGGCCACATCGGTGTCTTCCACCCGCAGCAGAAACGATCCCCCCGCGCGCTTCGCGAACAGGGCATTGAAGAGGGCCGTGCGGACGTTGCCGAAGTGGAGGAGGCCGGTGGGGCTGGGCGCAAATCGCGTCTTGACGGTCACGGGAGGGGGCGCAGCGGCTGTGACAGTGTTCGGGGGATACTGCTAGAATCCGGGCTTCGCGAAGCCCTCGCAACGCGCCGAAGTGTAGCACAGTGACCCTCCCCCGCCTCGCCGCGCCCCTTCTCTGCCTCGCCCTGTTCGCGGCTTTGTCGGCCCGCGCCGACGTGGTGGACGATGCGGCGAGGCTGTATCAGGACGGCAACGAGACCGCGGCCCTCGAGCGCATCGATCGCTATCTCGTCGATCACCCGACGGATGCGCGCGGCCGATTCCTCAAGGCACAGCTGCTCGCGAGCCAGGGGAAGACGGACGAGGCCATCGCGCTGTACACCGTCATCATCGAAGAGTACCCCGAGCTCGCCGAGCCGTATAACAACCTTGCCGTGATCTACGCGCAGCAGGGCCGCTACGAGCTTGCACGCAACTATCTCGAACAGGCGGTGCAGGCGTTTCCCGAGTATGCGGTCGCGCTGGAAAACCTCGGCGACGTGTACGCGAAGTTCGCGCAGACGTCCTATCGCCAGGCCGCGCGGTACGACCCCGGCAACACTGCGATCGAAACCAAGATCGCGACCGTGACGAAACTGCTGCCGGACACGGCGCCCACTCCGGTGTTCAGAGCCCCGCCCGCACCAAAGCCTGTCGGCGGCGGCGTCAAGAGACGCGGGGCCGGTGCCGTGCCTGGAAAATGAGCTCTCCTCCGACGACTCGTACGCCCCCTCCCAACATCTTTCCTGCATAGAGGCAAACGAAGTGCGACTCTCCCGTTTTCTGGCTGCCGCCCTCCTGCTCTGCTGCTTCTTGTCCGGATTCGCGGCAGCCGCGAATCCGCAGGTCGAGTTCAAGACGAATGTCGGCACCTTCGTGGTCGAGCTCTATGCGCGACAAGGCGCCCGCCACCGTCGAAAACTTCCTGCGCTACGTGAACGACGGCTTCTATCAGGGCACGATCTTCCACCGCGTGATCCCCGGCTTTGTCGTGCAGGGCGGCGGCTTCACCAAGGACTACCAACAGAAGCCCACCCGCGAGCCGGTCAAGAACGAAGCGGCCAACGGACTCAAGAACGTGACCGCGACGCTTGCCATGGCGCGCACCAACGATCCGCACTCCGCCACCGCGCAGTTCTTCATCAACCTCAAGGACAACGATTTCCTCGACCATCGCGCACCCAATCCGCGCGAGTACGGCTACACGGTGTTCGGCCGCGTCGTGAAGGGCTTGGACGTGGTGCAGAAGATCGCCGCCATCCCTACCGGCGGCGGCGGCCCCTTTCCGGCCGAGGTACCGCAGCAGACCGTGATCGTCGAAGAAACGAAAGTCCTGACCGCAACCAAATAGCGAGCGAAACGACATGTCCAAGGTAAGACTCACCACGAATCACGGCGCGATCACCATCGAGCTCGACGCCGCCAAGGCACCTGCCACGGTCGAGAACTTCCTCTCGTACGTGCGTAGCGGCTTCTACGCGAACACGGTTTTTCACCGCGTGATCGACGGCTTCATGATCCAGGGCGGTGGCTTCGAGCCCGGCATGCGCCAGAAACCCGTTCAGGCGCCGATCAAGAACGAGGCGCAGAACGGACTCAGGAACGACCGCTACACCATCGCGATGGCGCGCACCAACGATCCGCATTCGGCAACCGCGCAGTTCTTCATCAACGTGAAGGACAACGATTTCCTGAACCACAGCGCACCGAACGCACAGGGCTGGGGCTACTGCGTCTTCGGCAAGGTGACCGAGGGCACGGATATCATCGACAAGATCAAGGGCGTGAAGACCGGCAGCAAAGGCTCCCACCAGGACGTGCCGGCGGAGGACGTGGTGATCGAGAAAGCGGAAGAACTGTGAGGCGGGAGGGGGAGGAGGAGGCGGGAGGAGAAGAGCGACAACCCGCGCTGGCCCGCGAGGAATTTTCGCTTCACGCCTCTCGCCTCACGCCTTTCGGTTTTCCCTCCCTCTTCCCCTGCCCGCCTTTAGATGTCCACCCTCTTCATCTCCGACCTCCACCTCTGCCACGAACGACCGGAAATCAACGCGCTCTTCTTCCGCTTCCTAAGCGAGCGCGTGCTGGGGTCGGACGCGCTCTACATCCTCGGCGATCTCTTCGAATACTGGGCGGGTGACGACGATCTCGCGGAACCGCTGCACGCCGAGATCGCAGAAGCGTTGAGACAGGTGAGCGACTCGGGTGTGCCGCTCCACTTCATGCACGGCAACCGGGATTTCCTGGTCGGACCCGAGTTCGCGCGAGTCACGGGAGCCAGGCTTCTGCAGGATCCGACGATCGTCGATTTGTACGGCACACCGACGCTTCTCATGCACGGCGACACGCTCTGCACCGACGACGTGAAGTACCAAACGTTTCGCACCCAGGTGCGCGACCCCGCATGGCAGAAGGACTTCCTCGCGAAGCCGCTCGCGGTGCGGAAGGCGATGATCGAAAACGTGCGTGAGCAGAGCGCACGGGAAGTGAAGGAGAAACCGCCCGAAATCATGGACGTGAACCTCGACGCCGTGGCCGAGGCGTTTCGGCGATCCGGCTGTTCGCGGATGATCCACGGACACACTCATCGACCGGCCCGCCATGTGCACGAGGTCGACGGGAGATCGTGCGAGCGGTTGGTGTTGACGGATTGGTATGAGCGGGGCGGGTATCTGGAGGTGGGCGGGGGAGGCTGTCGAGCCCTGCCCATGTAGGCGGCGGTAATTGAAGCCCACTCCTGGATGAGCGGATGCTTCTCGGCACGCTCGTTCATAGCATGGCCACTCAGGATACTGGACGCGTCACGGAGCGTCGTCAGGCCGTGCGCGCATCTCCTCGGCGAGAAACGCAGCGAACGACTCGATGCGTGCGCCCGTGCTCGCCGTTTCGAGTGTCTCCAGGTACCTCGCGCGCCGCTTCACCCGCACTACGGTCCACGGATAGCCCGCGGTCACCAGCAGCACGTTCATGAGGAAGCGCGCAATGCGGCCGTTGCCGTCGAAATACGGGTGAATGAATGCAAACACGTGATGGGCGAGTACCGCCCGCGCTGCTGCGTGCGACTCGGACGCGATCAGCTCGAAGAGCATTTCCATCGCGTCGAGTACCGCCTCGCGCGGCGGTGGGACGTGTTTCGACTGGCGGATGTAGACGGGCCCGTTTCGGTAGCCAGCGAGGTGGTGCGCCTTGAGGATCCCCGCCTTCACCGCAGGCCCGAACAGGGCGCCGTACCAGTGATGATGGTCGCGGCGGACCGCTCGTGCGGCCGCGGCGGCGAGCTCGGGCCCGTCGCGGCGCGCCGCGCCAACGATGCCGGTCACCGTTGCGCGAACCGCCTGGAAAGCATCGTAGTAACCGCGCGCCGCCAGCACGTCGCGGTCGCGTCGGTCCTCGTCGCGGGCGTCTGGATTCCAACCCCGGTGCGCCACGCGCTCGATCAGCGCATCGGTGACCTGGTAGCCCTCGATCGACAGTGAGTTGTAGGCATCGGCGGCGTAGCGCTCATCTACTGCTTTCAATACCGCCCGCGCTGCGGTCGGCACGTGTCCGGGCGGCGGGAACGCGGCGATCACCGGCTTACGCCAGCGCGCCCACATCTCCGCAATTCGCAGAACATATGGGGAGCGCTCGCCCGAGCGTGCGAGAGTCGGCGCTTCGAGCTCCAGCGGATTCGCCTCGCGAATGTCGAAGCCCGCAGTTCGCATCGTGCCGAGCAGCCGATCGGCTTCTTCCGCCCGCCCGCAGAAGCGCAGCGTCCCGGCGAGGCGGCCGGCAGAGGCGAGCAGCCCCTCCCCTTCGAGCAGGACCGCGAGCAACTCGGTCACATCGCGCACCTGCGCGAGCGCAATCTGCGCGTCCTGCGGGTAGGCCGCGAACCAGCGCGGCCCGACTCGGCACAGCGCCTCGGCGAGCGGCCAAACCTGGAGCCCGCCCACCTCCGTGCGCGTCCTGGGCACCCGAGCCTCGTCCTGGTACATAAGGAGCGAGGTGTCGTGAGGAAGCTCGAGCGTGTTGCTCCCGCCCAGCTTGGTCGCGACCACCACCTGCCGTGGCACGACAGTGTTCCCGGTCTGCAGCAGGAGCGAGGCCTCGGGGTTCAGGCAGTAGCGTTTGCCGAAGCGCTTGCGGAGATACCCCGCGAGAAACACCCAGAAGGTTGCGTACCACACCGTGGTATCGCCGGGCGCGCCGGCTGGATCGGCACAGACGTACCAGCCTTTGATCACCGGGCGCAGGAATCCTTGGTCGACGAGGAGCTTGCGCTGCGCCTCGGACAGATCGGCCGACTCGACCACACCGTCGTGCTTGTCCTGCAGGCGCTTGAGCGTCTTCAGCGCGCTCGCGAGCTTCAGGTTGGCTGCGGCCATTCGCGGGGTATAGGGGCCGGCCGTTTACTCTAGTATCCGCTCGCAAGGTTACTCTTGTTTTTCCCGTTGCATTACTCTTTTTTCGGCCACTGTGCGACTATTGCTTCGTGTCCCGCGCGGCGAAGAATGCCCAAGCGATCCGATAGTCCGCCCGCGGTCCGCGGGGGCGAACGGAGCGACCCAGCGCCGCTCCTTGCGGTGCGGGCCGCCCGGGAAGGTATCGTCTGTGAACCGCTGCCGGATCGGGGTGCCGTGGGCACCGCAGAGGTGCCAACCCTACCTGCTTCCATTTCGCCAGGGTCGGACAAGAGACTTGGCTATCGAAAACATCACAGAGGCCATCGCAGCTTGTCTGGAGAGTTTGGAGGCGCACGACGAAGCCCTTCCGCCCCAATTACTGAAGAGCTGGTTGAGGTAAACGTGATCGTACTGTCGCGAGTCTCGGGCCGCGCAGTCGTGAAAGCCTTGGAAAAAATCGGTTAACGCAGAGGACCGCCAGCGCGGGAGCCACATCGTTTTGCGACAAATCACGCCACCGTACAGACGTCTTGCGGCCCCCAATCACAAGGAGGGCAAAGGTAGGGTCGGGTTCCAGGAGGGCTCGTTGATCCATCCCCCATTGCTCGCCGCGGTTTGCTCGCGCTCGTCGTTGAATGGGTTCCGATGTCGACGTCGCCCTCGACAGGCAAAAGACAAGATCTGCCCCCACTTTTGGCGCGTCCGCGGTTCCGGCGGAGCGGCAGAACGGCTCGGCATCAAGCCGACCACGCTCGATTCGCGCGTCAAGAGGCTCGGGATTCGGCGGCGCGACTCCGACAGTTCGTAGCGGCTCCGACATTACGGAGGCATTGTTGGGAGCTGCGCGCTTGAGGCGCCTCGCCCGATTCTCCTAACTGGTTGATTCTGGATGCGAGTTGAACGGCTCCCGGACCGCCGGCCGGAGTGGTGCAGTCCTTGCGGAATCACTGGCGTCAGTCTCCGGATGGTCGTACTTGAAGCTCGGCGCGACGCTGCGCCGTGAAGGCCGAGTATATTTCAACGTCGAGGTCGCAGTGGCGGGTAGGAGTTACTCATGACTGCGGACGCGGATGCGAAGAACGAGAAGGAGAGTGAAACGTGAGAGCGAACGGGAAGACCAGGTCGGGAAACAAGCCGGAGGCAAAGGCGCGCGACGGGGCGGCAAGAGACAAGATGAAGCGGAAGGACTACGACAAGGAGCTCGCTCGCCTGCACGTCGAGCTCGTCAAGCTTCAGGAGTGGGTGATCCACAAGGGCCTCAAGGTCTGCGTCGTCTTCGAGGGCCGCGACGGCGCCGGCAAGGGGGGCACGATCAAGGCCATTACCGACCGTGTCAGCCCCCGCGTGTTTCGCGTGATCGCGCTCCCGGCGCCGACCGATCGCGAGAAGACCCAGATGTACGGGCAGCGCTACATCCCGCACTTTCCGGCCGCGGGGGAGATCGTCATCTGGGACCGCAGCTGGTACAACCGCGCCGGCGTCGAGCGCGTCATGGAGTTCTGCACCGAGGAGCAGGCCACGGGTTTCCTGAAGATCATTCCCTTGTTCGAGCAGCTGATGGTCAAGTCGGGGATCATCCTGCTCAAGTACTGGCTGGAGGTGAGCCCCGAGGAGCAGACGCGGCGGCTCGAGTCCCGGATCGGCGACGGCCGCAAGACATGGAAGCTCTCGCCGATGGACCTCAAGTCGTACGACCGCTGGGACGACTACACGAAGGCGCGCGACGAGATGTTCGCCGCGACGGACACGTCGTGGGCGCCCTGGTACGTCGCGCGTTCGGAGGACAAGAAGCGCGTGCGCCTCAACGTGATCAGCCACCTGCTCGAGCACGTCCCCTACAAGGCCATCAAGTCCGAGCAGGTCAAGCTGCCCAGGCGCAAGATCGGCCGCTACAAGGCCATCGACTATCCGTTCAAGTTCATCGAAGAGCGGTTCTGATCCGTGGAGGCGGCCTGCCTCAGCGCCTGCCGGCGCGAGCCCGCTCCCGTCGCAGGCGTACATTTCGACTATAATCGCGCGTCGCAGTTGCTCCCGGCGTCATAACATCACCCAGAGGACTTCGTGATCTCAACGTTATTTGCGCGCCAAGCTCAGTGGCTCCACTTGGGGATAGTCCTGCTATTCGCCGTTGCCGTGTTGGCAGGTTGTAAGAAGGAGGAAAAGAAAGCCGAGGAACGTCCCCCCGTCGAAGTGACGGTGATGAAGATGGCGCCGCGCGACACGCCGGTCAGCTTCGAGTTCGTCGGCCAGACGCAGAGCACGCGCCAGGTGCAGATCGTGGCACGCGTCAACGGCTTCCTCGATAAGCGCGTCTATACCGAAGGCAGCTTCGTCAAGGCCGGGCAGGTCATGTTCCTGCAGGACCCCAAGCCCTTCAAGGCCCAGCTCGATGCGGCAAAGGGTGAGCTCGCCGAACAGCAGGCGCGCCTGCAGGTCGCGCGCGACAACCTCGCCCGGGTCAAGCCGCTGGCCGAGCGGAAGGCGTTGAGCCAGCGCGAGCTCGACGATGCCACCGGGCAGTTTCTCGCCGCGTCGGCCGCCGTGGAAACGGCCAAGGCGAACGTCGAGGAGGCACGGCTCAATCTCGGATACACGACGATCACCACGCCGGTGAGCGGGCTCTCGAGCTTTGCCAAGGTGCAGGACGGCCAGTACCTGAGCGGCAGCGGGGAAAGCAGCGTGCTCACTTATGTCGCGCAGATCGATCCGGTCTGGGTGAACTTCAGCATCTCGGAAAACGACATGTTGAAGACTCGCACTGAGCGAGGCGCGGGCTTGCTGCGCATGCCCGCGAACGACGACTTCGAGGTGGAGATTCTGCTCTCCGACGGCTCGGTGTTTCCGAAGCGGGGACGGATCACCTTCGCCAACGCCGATTACAACTCGCAGACCGGCACCTTTCTCCTGCGCGCCACGATCCCGAACCCCGGTTCAGCCCTGCGCCCCGGGCAGTTCGTCCGCGTTCGCATTCTGGGTGCCATCCGGCCGAATGCCATCCTCGTGCCACAGCAGGCGGTACTGCAGGGAGCGCAGGGACACTTCGTGGTCGTCGTCGACAAGGAGAACAAGGCGGAGATACGCCCCGTCGAAGTGGGTCCGTGGTACGGCAACGACTGGTTCATCACGCGCGGCCTCGCACCCGGCGACACGGTCGTCGTGGACGGCATGGTGAAGCTCTCGCCCGGCGCGCCGGTGAAGATCGTCGCAACCAAGACCGCAGCCGAGACTGCGAGCCCGAAGACAGGCGCTGCCCCTGCACCAGCCGGCAGCACCGCGGGCCCGACGGCCGGTGGCAGCGAGGCAACCGCCGCCGCGGCGAGTGCATCGCCCGATGCATCGCCGCTGCCTGCCAGGATCTATTTCACCGTGGACAGCGCTCGCCTCGACGCCGATGCGACCGCCGCGGTGGCCAACGCGGCGGTCTACCTCGCCGGACATCCTGACGCCGTCGTCGAGATCACGGGCTACGCGGACAAGACCGGCAACCATTCGAAGAACGTGGTGCTCGCCAAGGAACGCGCCAAGACCGTTCGCAACGCGCTCTTCGATCAGGGCGTCAAGGATGGCCAGGTTGCCATGAAGCCGCCCGCAGACGTCACGGGGGGCCCGGACGACCGCGAGGCGCGTCGGGTGGAGATCAAGATTGCGTCGGCGGGCGCAGCGGGGGCCGGCGGCACGGCTCCGATGCAGAAATAGCGGGGAGCCCCCACACCGATGTTCTCCCATTTCTTCATCGACCGACCGATCTTTTCGGTCGTGGTTGCGCTCATCATTTCGATCGCCGGCATCGTGGCGATGGTCAGTCTGCCGATCGCGCAGTTCCCGCAGATCACGCCGATCCAGATCCAGGTGACCGCGACCTATCCCGGCGCGAACGGCACGCTGGTTGCGCAGAACGTCGGGGCGCCGATCGAGCAGAAGGTGAACGGCGCGAACAACATGATCTACATGCAGTCGACCAGCTCGTCGACCGGCAACTACACGCTGACCGTCTACTTCACCATCGACACCGACCCGATGCTGGCGCAGGTGGACGTGCAGAACCGGTTGAACCAGGCGATGCCGTTGCTGCCGCAGTCGGTTCAGGCGCAGGGGGTCACCGTCCAGCAGAAGACCAACACCTTCCTCATGGTGCTGGCGTTCTTCTCGCCGGACGGGCGCTACGACTCGGAGTTCATCTCGAACTACACGAACGTACAAGTCCTCGGCACGATCAACCGGATCAACGGCGCCAACCAGGCCTCCATCTTCGGCGTGCCGGACTATGCGATGCGCGTCTGGCTCAAGCCCGACCGCATGGCGCAGCTCGGCATCACGACCACCGACGTCGCGAACGTGGTGAAGGAGCAGAATCAGCAGTTCGCCGTCGGGCGCATCGGCGACTCGCCGACGCCTTACCCGGTGAAGCAGACCTTTCCTGTCACGACCACAACCATCACCGAGCCCGCACAGTTCGACAACATGATCCTGCGCGCGAGCAACCAGGACGCGGCGCTCGTGCGCGTGAAGGATATCGGCTACACCGATCTTGGCCTGAAGAGCTATGCATTGCGGACAAGCTACCAGGGCAAGCCTGCAACCCTGATCGCTGTCTACCAGCAGCCCGGCGCAAATGCGATTCAGGTGGCGAAGGACATCCGCGCGACCCTCGCTGAGCTTGCCGAAGAGCTTTCCCGACGGTCTCGAGTACGAGGTGGCGCTGGACACGACGAAGTTCGTGCAGGCGTCGATCGACGAGGTGATCCACACGTTCTTCGAGGCGGTCGTGCTGGTCGTGCTGGTCGTGTTCATCTTCCTCCACAGCCTGCGCCTTACCATCATTCCGACGCTTGCGGTGCCGGTCTCGATCCTCGGTGCACTGATCGGGATGCTCGTCCTGGGCTTCTCGATCAACATGCTGACGCTCTTCGGCATGATCCTCGCCATCGGCATCGTGGTCGACGACGCGATCGTCGTGGTCGAGAACACCGAGCGCAACATGGTGCAGTTCGGTCTTTCGCCGAAGGATGCGGCCAAGCGCGCGATGGAAGAAGTCAGCGGCCCGGTCATCGCTATCGTCCTGGTGCTGAACGCGGTGTTCATCCCCGTTGCCTTCCTCGGCGGCATCACGGGCTCCCTGTACAAGCAGTTCGCCGTCACCGTCGCGATCTCCGTGGTCTTCTCCGGGATCGTGGCGCTTACCCTGTCGCCTGCGCTGGCCGCGATTCTCATCAAGGCGAAGCACGGCGAAAAGAAGGGTTTCTTCAAGTGGTTCGACACCACGTTCGACCGGATCACGAACGGCTACGTCGCTGGCGTGAAATGGATCACCCGCAGTTGGGTCGTGGGTCTCATCGCCTTCGCAGTCGTCGTCGCAGGCGCCGTGTGGCTCTTCAAGGCCATCCCGACGGCCTTCGTGCCGCAGGAGGATCAGGGTTACATCTTCGTGCCCTACTTCCTGCCGGACGCGGCGAGCCTGGACCGCACGCAGGCCGTTGGTAAGGTGGCAGGTGATTTCATGATGCAACACGCGGCCGTTGCGAACGTGACCCAGGTCGACGGCTACAGCCTGATCGACTCCCAGAACAAGACCAACTTCGGCCTGCTCTTCGTGGCGCTCAAGGACTACGAGGAGCGCAAGTCGCCCGAGCTGTCGGCGGAGGCATTGATCGCGGAGGCGAAGCGTGCGTTCTACAACGTCCAGGAGGGTCTGATCGTGCCGATCAACCCCCCTGCCATCCCTGGGCTCGGCGTCACGGCCGGGTTCCAGATGTGGATCGAGCAGAAGGGCGCTGGCAACTTCGCGCAGCTCGCCGACGTAGTCGATCGGATCATCGCGAAGGCGAAGACGCGACCCGAGCTTGCGGGCGTGAACACGACCATCCGTGCCAGTGGCCAGCAACTGCTCGCGGACGTCGACCGCGAAAAGGCGGAAGTGCTGGGCGTGCCGGTCGAAGAAGCTTACAACACGCTGCAGACCATGTTCGGTTCACTGTACGTGAGCCAGTTCCCGAAGGATTCGCGACTCTATCAGGTGATCCTGCAGGCGCAGCCCAAGTACCGGATGACGCCGGAAGACCTCGGTCAGTTCTACGTGAGAAACCGCGACGGGCAGATGATACCGCTCTCCGCACTGGTTACCACCCGTTACGTGGTCGGTCCCGATCTGGTGACGCGCTTCAACAACTACCCGGCCATCGCCATCAACGGTGCGCCCGCCCCCGGCATGAGCTCCGGTCAGGCGCTCGCGGCGATCCGCGAGGTCGCCGAGGAAGTCCTGCCGCCGGGCTATGGCTACGACTGGGCGGGTGAAGCACGCGAAGAGATCTCCTCGGGCAGCACCTCCGCGATTGCCTTCGCCTTCGGCTTGATCTTCGTCTTCCTGATCCTCGCCGCCCAGTACGAAAGCTGGTCGCTCCCGTTCGGCGTCATGATGGCCGTGCCGTTCGCGATGCTGGGAGCACTGGTCGCCATCGCGCTGCGCGGCATTCCCAACGACATCTACTTCCAGATCGGCCTGCTCACGCTGATCGGCCTCGCCGCGAAGAACGCGATCCTGATCGTCGAGTTCGCCGTGGAATTGAACCGGAAGGAGGGCAAGTCCTTTTTCGACGCCGCCGTGGAAGCCGCGCGCCTGCGGCTGCGGCCCATCGTCATGACGTCCTTCGCCTTCATCCTCGGCGTGGTGCCGCTCGCCATCGCGACCGGCGCGTCGTCCAACAGCCGCCATTCGATCGGCACCGGCGTCATCGGCGGCATGCTCGGCGCCACCGTCATCGCGATCTTCTTCATCCCGATGTTCTTCTGGCTGCTGGAGACCATGAGTCACAAGTTCTTCGGCGGCAAGAAGAGGCGAGGCACCGCCTCCGACCCCGCCGCGGGCGGCGCCGCACCCGCCGCTGCACCGCATGCGCCCCGCAAGGAGGACTGACGTGCGCCGATCCGCGGTTGCCGTGGTGGTGTGCGGACTGCTGTCGGGCTGTCTCGTCGGGCCGGACTATGTGAAGCCGAAGGTCGACACGCCAGCGGCTTTCCTCTACGAGCCGAAGGAAGTGGCGGACACCGCCAACACGGAATGGTGGAGGCAGTTCGACGATCCCGTGCTCGAACAATTGATCGTCGAAGCGCTCGCGAACAACCGCAACGTCCAGATCGCCGCCGCGAACGTAGAGCAGGCGGCGGGCATCCTGACGCAGGTCCGCGCGCCGCTTTTCCCGCAGCTCAACTACCAGGGCAGCGCTGGACGCTACCGCTTCTCCGAGGGCTCCACCACTGCCCTGCCGAGCGGCGTGAGCAACCCCACGAACGCCTTCAGCATAGCCGCCGGGGCAAGCTGGGAGATCGACCTGTGGGGCCGCATCCGCCGGCAGGCGGAATCGGCGCAGGCCAATCTGCTCGCTACCGACGAGGCGCGCCGCGGTGTGATCCTGTCCCTTGTGGCGCAGGTCGCCTCGACGTACATCGAGCTGCGGGCACTGGATCAGCAGCTCGAGATCTCGCAGCGCACACTCAAGTCCTACGAGGAGTCGCTGAACCTCATCAAGGACAAGTTCGAGTTCGGCCAGGTATCGCAGATGAACGTTGCACAGGCCCAGTCCCGCTACGAGACCGCCGCCGCCGAGATCCCGAATGTCCGCAGGCAGATCGCGATCACGGAGAACGCGTTATCGATCCTGCTCGGCCGCAATCCTGGTCCGATCCCGCGCGGCAAGAACATCTACGAGCTGGTGTCTGCTGACCGTGCCCGCTGGGCTGCCCTCGCAGGTGCTCGAACAGCGGCCGGACATCCTGCGAGCCGAGCAGCAGCTCATCGCCGCGAACGCACAGATCGGCGCGGCCAAGGCTCTTTATTTTCCGACCATCTCGCTCACGGGCGCATTTGGGCGGGCGAGCACGGACCTCGACAATCTCTTCGACGGTCCGTCGCGCACGTGGAACTTCGCCGGGTCGCTCGTCGGGCCCATCTTCACGGCGGGTGCGATCTCGGGGCAAGTCGCGCAGGCCGAAGCGGTGCAGAAGGCTGCTCTTCTGCAATACCAGCAGACGATTCAGAATGCGTTTGCCGACGTGGACGACGCGCTCGTATCGCGCGAGCAGCGGGTCGAGCAGCTCGCTGCCCAGGAACGGCTCGTCGCGGCGCTAAAGGAGTACGAAGAGCTCGCCGGACTGCTCTGGGATGGCGGTTACGCGCCCTACTCCACCGTGCTCCAGGCCCAGGAGCAACTGTTCCCGCAAGAGCTCAACCTGACCGCCACCCGCGCAGCACTTCTCGGTTCCGCGGTCGCCATCTACCGCGCGACCGGCGGAGGCTGGGTGAACGAAGCCGACAAGCTCACGCCGCCGCCGGTGGCGGGCAGCGGTTGGTTCGCGCCGGCGCTGCCGTCCGACCGCTCCGCCGCGCAAACCACGGTACCAGCTCAATAGAGCTCCATTGAAGCGCGATCAGCGCAGCGATTGCCGCCAGGCGCCAGGCGAGGTTCCCGTCCAGCGACGAAACGCGCGGGTAAACGCACTCGCGTCCGCGTAGTCGAGCGACACGGCGATCTCCCTTACCTGCATCGCGGTATCTTCCAGCATCTGCCGGGCGATCTCGAAGCGGCCCTCGTCCACGAGTTCCTGAAAGCTGATGCCGAAGGCATTCAGGCGGCGATTAAGGGTGCGGCTATGTATCGAGAAGAGCGCAGCGACCTGGTCCGCCCTGGCATGGCCGGACAGCAGTGCTGTTCGAAGCGCGGCGCGAACCTGCGAGGGGAAGTCGTCGCGGTGTTGGGCATCGAGCGCGTCGATCTGCTTCTGCAGCAGCAGCCGCAACTCGGGATCGGCACCGGGCGGCTTTCGGTCGAGCCACTCCGCCGAGAACACGATCGCGTTTTGCTCGGTGTCGAAGCGCAGCGGAGCCCGGAAGAAATCGCGGAACGGTCCGATATCGTCCGGCTTGCGGTGGGCGAATAGCACTTCGCTGGGCTTCCAGATCGGACCGCACAGCTGGCACATCATGTTGAACATCGCAGCGAGAGCACCGTCCCCGATCTGGTCGGCGGCCTCGATTTGGGGCTGATAGACGTCGTAGCTCCACGTTGCGGTCTTGCCGTGCACGACCAAAGAGGTCGCGCCGCCGCGGGCATGCAGGTGGAAGTAACGCACGAGGCTTCGCAGCGCCGTTCGCACGTCCGGTGAGCTCTGCACCAGGAAGCCCAGGAGGCCGAGCGTGGACAGGCGGGCGCTCTGTCCGAGCAGCAGCCCGAAGTGCCTGCAGCCGGTGATTTCCAAGCAGTGACGGATCAGACGCCCACGGCCTGCGTAGGAGATGCGATTGTCGGGGTCGACGCATAGGGCCGGATCGAAGCCAGCCCGGGTCAGGACCTCGTCCGGATCGGCACCCAGGCTCCTCAGGACCGCCGGAATCGCTACCACCACGCCGATGCGGACTGTGGGTTCATCGGGGCACGGCTGCGTCCTCCGTCGCCGAGCGTCGCCCAAATCGCGTTTGTTTGATCTCACGCAAAGAAGGATAGGGCGACCTGTCCGAAAATGCCTAGTTATTGTCCAGATACATCCAGGCAGCCGCCATCCGCATGAGTAAGCTTCCCAGCGGATATGGTTAACCGTGGGGGAGGACTCATGAAGGTCGTCATCGTTGGTGGCGTGGCGGGCGGCGCCTCGTGCGCGGCGCGCCTGCGCCGGCTGGACGAGAAGGCCGAGATCATCATGGTGGAGCGTGGTCCGTACGTCTCGTACGCGAACTGCGGGCTGCCGTATCACGTCGGCGGCGTGATCGAGAAGGAATCGAGCCTGCTGGTGGCCGACGAGAACACGTTCCGCTCGCAGTTCGCCATCGACGTGAGAACGGGGTGCGAGGCGATCAAGATCTCACCGGACAAGAAAGCCGTCGAACTGCGCAATGTCGCGACCGGCGAGGTGACGGCCGAGTCCTACGACAAGCTCGTGCTGTCTCCCGGAGCGCCGTCGATCCGCCCGCCGCTGCCGGGCATTGACCTGCCCGGCATCTTCGAGGTGCGGACGGTGCCGGACGCGCGTGCCATCCGCGAATGGATCGAGAAGGGGTCGTTGTTCCTCGCGGGGATGCACCGGTATTCAGGCTTTCAGACGGTGCGACCGACAACGCGCGCCGTGGTGGTCGGCGGCGGCTTCATCGGCATCGAGACGGCGGAGAACCTCCTCCATCGTGGGTTCGACGTGACGCTCGTCGAGATGGGCGGCCAGATCCTGGCACCGCTGGACCCGGAGATGGCGCGCATCGCGGAGGGCTACCTGGAGCGCCACGGTCTTCGCCTGGCGCTCAACGATGGCGTAGCCGGATTCGAGCAGGGCGAGAACGCCACCCTGAAGGTGCTCACGAAGTCCGGGAAAGCGCATCCCGCCGACATCGTGATCCTCGCGCTCGGCGTGCGTCCGGACACCACGCTGGCGAAGATGGCTGGCCTGGAGATCGGCCAGCGCGGCGGCATTCGTGTCGACGAGCACATGCGCACGAACAACCCGGACATCTTCGCCGTCGGCGACGCGGTCGAGGTCAAGGACTTCGTGACCGGCGAGTGGAGCCTCGTCGCCCTCGCCGGCCCGGCGAACCGGCAGGGCCGCATCGCGGCCGACGTGATCGCCGGGCGCGACTCGCGCTTCCGCGGCACCCAGGGCACCTCGATCATCGGTTTCTTCAACGGCGCCGCGGCCTGGACCGGCGTCAGCGAGAAGGCACTGAAGCGCATCGGGGACGCGGACTACGAAAAGATCTACCTGTATCCCAACTCCCACGCCGGCTACTACCCGGGCGCGAGACCGATCGCCATGAAAGTGATTTTCCGCAAATCGGACGGACGGCTCCTCGGCGCGCAGGCGCTCGGCGAGGACAACGTGGACAAGCGGATCAGCGCGCTCGCCATGGCGCTCCAGATGGGCGCGACCGTCTACGACCTCGAGGAAGCCGAGCTGTGCTACGCGCCCCAGTTCGGCAGCGCGAAGGATCCAGTCAACTTCGCGGGTATGGTTGCCGCGGACGTCCTGCGTGGCGACATGCCGATCAGTCACTGGGAGGGTGCCGAGAAGGCGTTCCTCCTCGACGTGCGCGAGCCCGTGGAGCTCGCCGTGGAGAGTGCGCCGGGTGCGGTCAACATCCCTCTCGGTCAGCTCCGGGGGCGCCTCCGCGAGCTTCCTCGCGATCGCGAGATCCTCGTCATCTGCCGCTCCGGCCAGCGTGCCTACTACGCGACGCGGATGCTGTTGCAGGAAGGGTTCAAAGCCAGAACTCTCGCCGGGGGCATGCTGTCGCGGTTTCACTCCCAGGTGTTGGAGAACTGAACGTGCTGTCTTCCAAGGCGAATGCGATGGGCAACACTGCAAACAGTGCCGGCGGGTGGAAAGCGAAGATCACTCACGAGTTGATCGAGTATGTAATCAATGTCATCTACCTGGCGGTCGTGTTCGCCGCCTTCACGGTGTATCGAAGGCTCCTGCTGGCCGCTCATGACATCACCTACACAAACTACGGGGTGGCCGTAATCGAAGCATTGATTCTCGGCAAGGTCATCATGATCGGTAGCGTATTCCACCTCGGTCGCGGCCTCGAGGACAAGCCCTTGATCATTCCCACCCTGTATAAAACGGTCGTCTTCAGTGTCTTCGTCGGCGTCTTTACCGTCATCGAGCATGGGATCAAGGGCCTTTTGCAGGGGAAGGGGCTCATGGAAGGTGTCGCTGACTTCTTCGGAAAAGGGTTCCATGAACTGCTTGCCGGATGTTTGATCATCTTCGTGGCTTTCATCCCCTTCTTCGCCGTCAAGGAACTGGGGCGGGTGCTGGGAGAGAGGAAGATATGGACGCTCTTCTTCAGCAGGGGCCAGTTGAGCGTATGAGCCCCCTGCTGGGCGAGATCCGCCGCAACCCGGTGCTGTGGCTGCTGACCTTCGTGCCCATTGTATTGGCCGCCGCGAGGCTCGAGCCCGAGGCGCACACGCTGCTCTTCGTGCTGTCGGTACTCGCGATCGTGCCGCTCGCCACACTGCTGAGTCACGCCACTGAATCGGTCGCCGCAAAGACAGGTGACGCGGTGGGCGGCCTGCTCAACGCCACGCTGGGAAACCTGACCGAGCTGGTCATCGCGCTGGCCGCCTTGCGCGCGGGAGAATACATGCTGGTGAAGGCGTCCCTCGCCGGCGCGATCGTCGCCAACACGCTGTTCATGCTGGGGGCGTCGTTCTTCCTCGGCGGGCTCAAGCACCACGTGCAGGAATTCAACCGGGCCGGCGCCCGACTGCAGGCAGCTCTGCTGCTCCTCGCCACGATCGCGCTGCTGATGCCCTCGGCGATCGCCGAAGCGGACTCGGCCTCGGGCGCGGCCGTCGCCCAGAAGTTGAGCGTCGGCTTGGCGGTGCTGCTCATCCTGGGATACGGATTGGGGCTGCTGTTCACCCTTGGGACTCACCGCGAGTTCTTTGCCAGTGCCGAACACGCCGAGGAAGGCGAAGCCCCTTGGCCGATCGGACTGGCGTTGGCCACCCTGGCCGGTGTCACGGTGCTCGTGGCACTGGTGAGCGAGGTCTTTGTCGAGTCGGTGCAGAAGGCTGCCGAGGCATTCGGCATGAGCCCTGCGTTCGTCGGTTTCATCGTCGTGGCGCTGGTGGGTGGTGCGGCGGAGATGGCCTCGGCGTTTTCCGGCGCGCGCAAGAACCGGCTCGATCTCAGCGTGGGCATCGCGCTGGGAAGCGCTTCTCAGATCGCGCTATTCGTGGCACCGGTGCTGGTGCTGCTCAGTTACGTGATCGGCCCGACGCCGATGGACCTCCACTTCTGGCCCGGTGCGGTGGTGATGGTGCTGATCTCCACCGTGACCGCGGCATTCATCACGAGCGGCGGGCGTTCGGCCTGGTTCGTCGGCGTTCTGCTGCTGCTGGTCTATGCGGTCTTCGCGATGACGCTGTACCTGTTGCCGCCACGAGTGCAGTGAAACGACAACTTTAGTTGGAGATTGATCGCGCGCCCGGCAGCGTGTGTCACCTTCATCACATCTCAAAGGAGAAGAGCTATGAACCTCATCGCGCGCAAATATGCCATCGCGACCGCCCTGATCGTCGCGGCGGTTTCGTTCCTACCGCATTCCGCCACCGCAGCCAGCGGGGGAGAACTCCAGCGGGATGCCCAAGCCGCCCTCAACAAGCTCTATGCGAAAAACGCCAGCGCGAGGGCTTTGCAGAAACAAGCCGTCGCCATTCTCGTGTTTCCCTCGATCCTCAAGGCCGGTCTCGGTATCGGCGGTCAGTTCGGCGAGGGCGTACTGTACCGGGGCGGCAAGGCAGTCGCCTACTACAACACCACCGGGGCATCGTACGGTCTGCAGGCGGGCGCGCAGAGGTACGGCTATGCGCTGTTCTTCCAGAACGAAGCAGCCGTCAAGTCCCTCGATCGAAGTGGGGGGTTCGAGCTCGGCGTGGGGCCGTCGCTCGTAGTAGTGGACGAGGCCTTTGCCAAGCAGATGACGTCGAAGACGATGACGCACGACATCTACGCTTTCATCTTCGACCAGCAGGGCGCGATGGCTGGGCTCGGCATACAAGGCAACAAGATCACCCGGATCGACAAGTGAGAACATTCACCCGAATACAGGACTCTCGAGCGATGAGAGACAAAATCTCTGCGGAGGCTTTGCGATGACCGAGCCATCCTTTCCCTTCCCGAGCACCGCACCGACTCTGCCGGCGACTCCCCAACAGGTGACCGATTACTGGGTCGACGGCTGGCAGCGCGCCATCCTGTTCTGGGACGTTTTGCGCCAGCGCAGTGCGGAATACGACCAGCAACGGGCCAAGCCGGTGCCCAATGTGCTGAGCTTCGACGCCGAGCTGGTACTGGATGGCCGCACCTTCGAACGACCCGTCAATTACCTGCTCGTGCGGATCAAGCCGCCCGCAGGCGTCACCATCGACCCGAAGAAACGCCCGTTCGTGGTGGTCGATCCCCGCGCCGGGCACGGGCCGGGGATCGGCGGCTTCAAGGCCGACAGCGAGCTTGGCGTCGCGATGCGTGCTGGTCATCCGGCCTATTTCGTTGGATTCACGCCCCAGCCGATGCCGGGCCAGACCATCGAAGACATCATGCGCGCCGAAGCGGTGTTCCTTGAAAAGGTGATCGCGCTCCACCCCGATGCCGATGGCAAGCCTAGCGTGATCGGCAACTGCCAGGCGGGCTGGGCGGTGATGATGTTGGCCGCGACCCGCCCGGAGCTGTTTGGACCGATCATCGTGCCCGGCTCGCCGCTGTCGTACTGGGCCGGCGTGGAAGGCCAGAATCCCATGCGCTACACCGGCGGGTTAATGGGCGGCAGCTGGCTCACGGCGTTGACCAGCGACCTCGGTGCTGGCAAGTTCAGCGGCGCGAGTCTCGTCGAAAACTTCGAGAATCTCAATCCCGCCAACACGCTGTGGACTAAGAACTACGATCTCTGGTCGCATGTGGATACCGAGGGACAGCGCTTCCTCGAATTCGAGAAATGGTGGGGCGGTCACGTCGATCTCAACGCCGAGGAAATACAGTGGATCGTCGATCAACTGTTCATCGGCAATCGGCTCGCCACGGCCGAAATCGTCACCAGCGACGGGGTGCGCATCGACTTGCGCAACATTCGCTCGCCGATCCTCTGCTTTTGCTCCAAGGGCGACAACATCACGCCGCCGCAACAGGCGCTGGGCTGGATCGTGGACCTGTACGGCAAGGTCGACGACATACGCGCCTGCGGCCAGACCATCGTCTATGCCATTCACGACAAGATCGGCCATCTCGGCATCTTTGTTTCCGGCGGTGTGGCCCGCAAGGAACACGACGAATTCGCTTCCAACATCGATCTCATCGACGTGCTGCCGCCCGGTCTGTACGAGGCCGTGATGACTCCCAGGACCGACGATGCGGTCAATCCGGATCTGGTGGGCGGCGACTGGATCGTGCGCTTCGAGCCGCGCACGATGGATGATCTGCGAACCATCGTCCAACCTGATCCTGAGAACGAACGCCGTTTCGCCACCGCGCGGCGTGTTTCCGAAATCAATCTCGGTTTGTACCGCGCGATGTTCCAACCCTTCGTCCGGGCGTTCGCCAACGAGAAGACGGCTGAGTCGCTGCACGCGGCGAATCCGAACGAGCTGACCTACGAAATGTTCTCGGAGCGCAATCCGCTGATGCAGCAAATCGCCCAGCTCGCCGAGCAGGTGCGCGCCGCGCGCCGTCCGGTTTCTTCCGACAACCCGCTTATGCAGTGGCAGGCCATGGTCTCGGACGGGATCATCGCCGCGCTCGACGGCTGGCGCGACCTGCGCGACCGGACCATGGAGCAGATGTTCCTCTCCCTCTACAGCTCGCCGCTGCTGCAGGCGCTGGTCGGCCTGCGCGCCTCCGACGAACCCCCGCGCCGGCATCCCGGCATGGAACCGGAGCGGCTCGCTTTCATCCAGCAGCGCATCGCCGAAATCAAGGCGCGATTGGCCGAAGGAGGGCTGCGCGAAGCCGGGATCCGGGGCCTGGTCTACATCGGTTTGGCGGGGCCAGGTGTGGACGAACGCGCCTTCAACGAATTACGCCAGATCCGCGCCCAGCACGAGCACCTGACGCTGGAGGAATTCAAGGGATTGCTGCGCGAACAGTTCTTCGCGTTGCTGCTTGATCGGGACGCAGCGCTTGCCGCAATTCCGAAGATGCTGCCGGCCGATGCCGAGGCACGGGCGCAAATGCTCTCGATCGTTCGAGAGATCGTTACGGCGACCGGCGAACCCACCGGCGAACGCGCCGAGCGGCTGGCGCAGATAGAAGAGCTGTTCGACGCCGGCGAGCCGCCCAGGCAACGTGCCGGCAAGGCTCGGTGATTCAGATCGTTTCAGAGAGTAAGCACGCATGGACCGCAGGCATACCAAGCCGAGCGATCCAGCATCTTTCCGCATCATTGCAATCCAATCCTTAAGGGAGAAGACCATGAAGTCACTTGCAGTCATCCTCATCGCCCTCTGCGCTGCAGTCGCAACGCCGTTGCTCGCGCAGGACAAACCGGCCGACAACAACCAGCTTGTGCTCGAAAAAGTCAAGGCGGACAAGAAGCTCCTCGTCGCGGAGAACATGCAGCTCACGGAAAGCGAGGCGAAGGCCTTCTGGCCTGTGTACGAAAGCTACCAACGCGATCTCGGCAAGATCAACGATCGCCTGATCAAGCTCATCGATGACTATGCCGCGAGCTATCAAACGATGACGGATGCGGCCGCGAACAAGCTCGTCGACGAGGCGGTAGCGATAGAATCCGACCGGACGAAGCTCGCACAGTCCTACCTCCCGAAATTCAAGAAGGTGCTGCCCCCGACCAAGGTCGCGCGCTACTACCAGATCGAGAACAAGATCCGGGCAGTGGTCAACTATGAGCTGGCTGCCGGAATTCCGCTCGTCAAGTAGCCCTGCTATGCGGGGCCTTGGCGTTTTCACGGCGAAATGATCGGGCAGGCACTCGTGCGCGATCGGGGATCGTCGATTAATGAAGAGAAGTCAGGCAAATGAATAAACGAACAGTATGGATGTGGATGCTTGCATTGACCGTTGCGCTCACTGGCGAAGTGAGCGCGCAACAGTACATATACCCGGCCAAGGGCCAGTCGCCGCAACAGCAGAAGAACGACGAGGCGGCCTGCTATTCATGGGCGGTTCAGCAAACCGGCTTCGATCCGGCGAAGCCACCGCCGTCGGCTGCGGCACCGACCACGGCTACGGGGACGACGCCGGGCGCCGGGGCTCGGGGCGCCGCGCGCGGCGCGGTCGTCGGCGGAATCGTCGGCGACGCGGGAGCGGGTGCGGCGGCCGGTGCCGCTGCCGCGCGGGGACAGAGCCGTCGCCAGAACATGGCCGCCGGACAGCAGGCCCAATCCGCCAACCAGCAACAGCAGGCGGCCTTCGCCAAGGCTCGCGCGGCCTGTCTCGAAGGACGCGGTTACACCGTCAAGTAAGACGCTCCTCGGCGGCGCTGATTCTCGTTCTTGCCGCGTTCACGCTGGCCGGGTGCGCGACCACGCACCCCATGATGCCGGCGCCGGCTCTCTACACCGGCCCGCAGGCCAAGCCGCTGTTCACTTTCACCCACGCGAAGGCGGACGCCCAGACGCCCCCGCTCGATCTGCTGTTCGTCACCAACCGCGCTCCGGCGCAGACTGCCGACGCGCCCGAGCCCTATACGGCCGACCGGTCGCGCTCGGTGGCCTTCGGCTCGACGACGATTCTGTTCGGCGAAGGCGTGACATGGGACACCCTGGTCAAGCAGAGTCTGGCAGCCGAGCGGACGACCTCGCTGGACCTCACGCTGGGGCCGACACAGGAGCTCGGCCGCTTCCCGCGCATCCCGTACGCAGTCACCGAGACTGCGGGCAATCTGACGCGTACGCCTGCCGTCGTCGATGCACACGAAACGGCCGCGCGGGCCCTGCAGGCCGAGGTCGCGCGTCGCCTGGCCGCGAGCCCCCGCAAGGAGGTCGTGCTGTACGTGCACGGCTACCACAACACGTTCCAGGATGCCGCGTTGACCATGGGCGAGCTGTGCCACTTCCTGGGCCGGGAGTTCGTGTGCGGCATCTTCACCTGGCCCGCGGGCGGGAGGCGCGGCATCCTCTTCGGCTATAACGTCGACTACGAATCGAGCGTGTACGCCACCGAGCACCTGCGGAAGACGATCCGCACGATTGCCCAGACCCCGGGGCTCGAGAGGATCCACCTGCTCGCCCACAGCCGCGGGACCGACGTGCTCGCCACCGCGCTGTCCGATTTGAATTACGAGGCGTACATGCAGCAAACCACCCTCGCCAAGCGCTACAAGGTCGGCAACATCGTGCTGATAGCTCCCGACATCGACCTCGATGTGTTCGCCGCCAAGCTGTTCAAGGCCCTCTCCGATCCCGACACGCCCTACGGGTCGGCGCCCAACCCACGCATGGTGATCGAGCGCACGCCCGGTTTCCGCATGACCATTTACGTGTCGCCCGACGACAAGGCGCTCGCCGCGTCGGGCTGGATGTTTGGCAGCCTCGCCCGGATCGGGCGCTTCGACACGGCGACGCTGACCCCGGAGCAGATCGAGCAGGTTCGCATGGTGGGCACCATCGATGTGATCCAGGTCCGAGGTACGACCGATCTCTTCGGCCACGGCTACTTCACGTCGAATCCCAGGGCGAGCGCCGACCTCGTCGCGCTGCTGCGGTTCGGACTCCGGCCCAACGAACCGGGCCGGCCGCTGGAAGAGATCGAGCGTCCATTCTGGCGGTTGCCGACGGCAACCGACACGACCGGCGTGAAGTAGCGGCGTGCGGTCCTGTGAGGATTCGCTTGACGGAGCGTGTTCCGGATGCAACGATGGGCTCGCCCGGATCGCCCAGAGTGCGGCGCTCGGCGCCGGCCCTGGCGTTGGCGGGAATCGGCGTCTGGCGCACGGCTCGCCGCCGATGTAGCAAGAGCATAGAATCGGACATCCGTTCGCATCTGTAGTCCAGTGCGAACGCAGGCTATTTTTCTGCCTGGTATGAGCCACAGAACATCGACGACTTTCTTGCAGGCGTTGTGGGAGCGCTGCTCCTGGCGG
>CAVTGS010000029.1:0-35261 GCA_963734295.1 uncultured beta proteobacterium
TGCCTTACGGTGGCATCGGTTACCTCGCGGGTTGCCCCGCAGACTACGACCGCGCCCACGCACTCGACGTGCGGCAGCTCTTCGCCTTCCTGCACGCCACCCAGCCGGAGGAGTTTAAGAAGCTGGCGATGGTCGATGCGAACGACGCCAAGGACATCAACCGCCTCAAGTTCCTGGCTCGCCTTCGGCGAGATCGGCAAGCGCGGCGTGATCGACGTGCTGCGCAACGGCATCAAGCACGGGCCGCTGCACTTCGACCTGTTCTACGGCACGCCCTCGCCGGGCAACGCCAAGGCCGCGGCGCTGCACGCGCAGAACCGGTTCAGCGTCACGCGCCAGCTCGCTACAGCCGGGACGAGACGCGCCGCGCGCTCGACCTGTGCCTGTTCATCAACGGCCTGCCGATCGCGACCTTCGAGCTGAAGAACAGCCTGACCAAGCAGACGGTCGAGGACGCCGTCGAGCAGTACCAGCGCGACCGCGATCCGCGGGAGCCGCTGTTCGAGTTCGGCCGCTGCGTGGTGCATTTCGCGGTGGACGACAGCGAGGTGCGGATGTGCACCGAGCTGCAAGGGCAAGGGCTCGTGGTTCCTGCCGTTCAACCAGGGCTGGAACGACGGCGCGGGCAATCCGCCCAACCCGGACGGCCTCAAGACCGACTACCTGTGGAAAGAGATGCTCACGCCGCGCGGGCCTGACCGACATCCTCGAGAACTACGCGCAGATCGTCGAGGAGAAGGACCCGAAGACCGGGCAAGAAGAAGCGCAGTGCAGATCTTCCCGCGCTACCACCAGCTCGATGTGGTGCGGCAAGCTGCTGGCCGACGTCGCGAGCGACGGGCGCCGGCAAGCGCTACCTGATCCAGCACTCGGCCGGCAGCGGCAAGTCGAACTCCATCGCCTGGCTCGCGCATCAGCTCATCGGGCTGACGCAAGGACGACAAGCGACGTCTTCGACTCGATCATCGTCATCACCGACCGGCGCATCCTCGACCAGCAGATCCAGACGACGATCAAGCAGTTCGCGCAGGTGGGCGCGACGGTGGGCCACGCCGAGCACTCGGGCGACCTGCGCAAGTTCATCGAGAAGGGCAAGAAGATCATCATCTCCACGGTGCAGAAGTTCCCGTTCATCCTCGACGAGATCGGCGACGAGCACCGCGGCAAGAACTTCGCCATCATCATCGACGAGGCGCATTCCAGCCAGGGCGGCAAGACCTCGGCGGCGATGAGCGAGGCGCTGTCGCGACCGGCGGAGGACGACGATCGAACGACGCCCTGAGGACACGATGAACGCGCTCGATGCGCATGGCGCGCGCAAGATGCTGACCAACGCCAGCTACTTCGCCTTCACCGCCACGCCGAAGAACAAGACGCTGGAGATGTTCGGCGAGCCGCTGCCGCCGGACGCCGAGGGCAAGGTGAAGCACCGGCCCTTCCACAGCTACACGATGAAGCAGGCGATCCAGGAAGGCTTCATCCTCGACGTGCTCAAGAGCTACACGCCGGTGGACAGCTACTACAAGCTGGTCAAGACGGTCGAAGGCGACCCGGAGTTCGACACCAAGAAGGCGAAGAAGAAGCTGCGCCGCTACGTGGAGAGCCACGACCACGCCATCCGGCTGAAGGCCGAGATCATGGTGGACCACTTCCACGAGCAGGTGATGGCCCTGAACAAGATCGGCGGCCAGGCGCGGGCGATGGTGGTGACGCAGCGGCATCGAGCGGGCGATCCAGTATTTCCACGCCTTCAAGGCGTACCTCGCGGAGCGCAAGAGCCCGTACCAGGCCATCGTCGCCTTCTCCGGCGAGCACGAGTACGGCGGCGCGAAGGTCACCGAGGCGTCGCTCAACGGATTCCCGAGCAACGACATCGCCGACAAGATTCAGGAAGACCCGTATCGCTTCCTGATCTGCGCCGACAAGTTCCAGACCGGCTACGACGAGCCGCTGCTGCACACGATGTACGTGGACAAGCCGCTCGTCGGGCATCAAGGCGGTGCAGACGCTCTCGCGCCTGAACCGCGCGCACCCGCAGAAGCACGACGTCTTCGTGCTCGACTTTCATGAACAACACGCGAGACGATCACCGAGGCGTTCGCCGACTACTACCGCACGACGATCCTGAGCGAGGAGACCGACCCGAACAAGCTGCACGACCTCAAGGCCGCGCTGGACGGCGCACAGGTCTACTCGCCGGAGCAGGTCGAGCAGCTGGTGGAGCTGTATCTGGGCGGTGCCGACCGCGACAAGCTCGACCCGATTCTCGATGCCTGCGTGGCCGTCTACGTGAGCGAACTCGACGAAGACGGGCAGGTGGATTTCAAGGGCAAGGCCAAGGCGTTCACCCGCACCTACGACTTCCTGGCGTCGATCCTGCCGTACAGCAACGCGGAGTGGGAGAAGCTCTCGATCTTCCTGAACTTCCTGATCCCGAAGCTGCCTGCCCCGAAGGAAGAGGACCTCGTCCAAGGGCATCCTCGAAGCCATCGACATGGACAGCTACCGCGTCGAGAAGAAGGCGGCGATGAAGATCGCGCTGCCGGACGAGGATGCCGAGATCGAGCCCGTGCCGACGGACGGCGGCGGGCACAAGCCCGAACCGGAGCTGGATCGGCTCAGCAACATCCTCAAGACGTTCAACGACCAGTTCGGCACGCTGTTCACCGACGCCGACCGGGTCGCGAAGCGCATCAACGACGACATCGCGCCCGAAGGTCGCCGCGGACCAGGCCTACCAGAACGCGAAGCAGAACACGCCGAACACCGCGCGCATCGAGCACGACAAGGCGCTGGCCAAGGTGATGCAGCACCTGCTGAAGGACGACACGGAGGTCTACAAGCAGTTCGTCGAGAACGAGTCGTTCAAGCGGTTCGTGGCCGACATGGTGTACGCGATCACGAGACAGTGAAGATGGGACAGTGAGATTGATCGCCGACGAAGCGTACGGCCCCATGTGCTTGCCTCCTCAGTGACGTTGACCCCGCCGGGAACCGAGCCAGTGCAACGGCGGGGGCGGGCCGCGGAATCTGTGCGCCGAGGCAGATCGGTTTCGGCCTGCGTGCATGTCGGTACACCCACGCGCGCCGCGGCGGCCTATCTACCGTCGCCGCCCGCCGAGGATGCCGCCGAGCGCCCCGCGCAGGATCTTCTTCGTTTCGCTCTTCGCCACCGATTCGAGTATGCCTTCGCGACGTCCGCCGCGCGGGCCGGTGCTGCCCAGCAGGAAGTCCTTGAGACTGCCCAGGACCATCGAGCCGAGGTCCTGCTCGCCCGCCGCCGGGGCCTCCGCTGTCTTCGTCCCGGCCTGGGCGTTCGGCGCGGCGCTCTTCTGTGCGGTGAGAATCTCGTAGGCCGACTCTCGGTCCACGCCTTTCTCGTAGTGCCCGAAGATCGCCGAGCCTTCGATGATCTTCTGGCGCTCTTCCGCCGTGATCGGCCCGATCTGGCTGCCCGGCGGCACGATGTAGGCGCGCTCGGTCACGCCCGGACGGCCCTTCTCGTCGAGCAGCGAGACCAGCGCCTCGCCCACCCCGAGCTCGGTGATCGCCGCCTCGATGTCGAGACCCGGGTTGGGCCGCATGGTCGTCGCAGCGGTCTTGACCGCCTTCTGATCGCGCGGTGTGAACGCGCGCAGCGCGTGCTGCACGCGATTGCCGAGCTGACCGAGCACGCTCTCCGGCACGTCGAGGGGATTCTGGGTCACGAAGTACACGCCCACGCCCTTGGAGCGGATGAGCCGCACCACCTGCTCGATCTTTTCGAGCAGCGCCTTGGGCGCATCGCTGAAGAGCAGGTGTGCCTCGTCGAAGAAGAACACGAGCTTGGGCTTGTCGGGGTCGCCGATCTCGGGCAAGTGCTCGAAGAGCTCCGACAGCATCCAGAGCAGGAACGTCGAGTAGAGCTTGGGCGAATTCATGAGCTGGTCGGCGGCGAGTATGTTGATGACGCCGCGACCGTGATCGGTCTGGATCAGGTCGTTGATGTCGAGCGCCGGCTCGCCGAAGAGCTGCTCCGCGCCCTGATGCTCGAGCTCGAGCAGGCCGCGCTGGATCGCGCCGATCGATGCGGCGGAGACATTGCCGTATTCGGTCTGGAACTGCTTGGCGTTCTCGCCGACGTGCTGCAGCATCGCGCGCAGATCCTTGAGATCGAGCAGCAGCAGGTTGTTGTCGTCCGCGATCTTGAAGACGAGCGTGAGGACACCCTGCTGCGTGTCGTTGAGATCGAGCAGCCGGCCGAAGAGCAGCGGGCCCAGGTCGGACACCGTCGCGCGCACGGGGTGACCGGCCTTGCCGTAGACGTCCCAGAACGCGACCGGGCAGGCTGCGAGCGGGAGCTCGATCGCGAGCTGCTCCACACGCTCCTTGATCTTGCCCTTGAGCTCGCCCGCCTTGGCGAGACCCGAGAGGTCGCCCTTGACGTCCGCCATGAACACGGGCACTCCAGCGCGGCTGAAGGCCTCGGCGACCCGCTGCAGCGTGACGGTCTTGCCGGTGCCGGTCGCGCCGGTGATGAGACCATGGCGATTGCCGAGCGCCGGCAGGAGATGAATTTCTTCTTTCGCTTTCGCGATCAGCAGGGGTTCGGCCATGGAATACCTCGCAGCGGGTTCATCGGGCGCCGTTGGAATGGTACCATTACGCGTTTTCTTGCACATAAGTCAGCAACTTACGACACGACATGGCCGGTCACAGCAAGTGGGCTAACATCCAGCATCGAAAAGGCCGTCAGGATGCGAAACGCGGCAAGATCTTCACCAAGCTGATCAAGGAGATCACGGTCGCAGCCCGGTTGGGCGGCGGCGATCCCGACATGAATCCGCGGCTGCGGCTCGCGATCGACAAGGCCAAGGCGGAGAACATGCCCGGCGACAACATCGAGCGCGCGATCAAGCGCGGCAGCGGCGCCCTGGAAGGCGTCGAGTACGAGGAAATCCGCTACGAGGGCTACGGCATCGGCGGTGCGGCCGTGATGGTGGACTGCCTGACCGACCACCGCACGCGTACGGTCGCCGACGTTCGCCACGCGTTCACCAAACACGGCGGCAATCTCGGCACCGACGGTTCGGTGGCATTTCTCTTCAAGCACTGCGGCCAATTCCTCTTCGCGCCTGGCATTAGCGAAGAGAAAGTGATGGAGACAGCGCTCGATGCCGGCGCGGAGGACGTCCTGACCAACGACGACGGCAGCATCGAGGTCATTTGCGAGCCCGGCAGCTTCGCCAACGTGAACGCGGGGCTGACGAAAGCGGGGCTCAAACCCGAGCTCGCCGAAGTCACCATGAAGCCCGCCACGGAGGTCGTGCTCGCCGGCGAAGACGGCGCCCGCATGCGCAGGCTGCTCGATGCGCTGGAGGATCTCGACGATGTCCAGAACGTCTACACCACCGCGGTCGTGGACGAGTGAAGCCGGGACACCTTCGACCCGAAGTCGCCTCCGTTGCGTTTGAGGGATTTCGATAGCACGCCGATGCGCATACTCGGCATCGATCCTGGACTGCGGGTCACTGGATTCGGCATCGTCGACAAGACCGGACAGCGTCTCACCTATGTCACCAGCGGCTGCGTCAAGACCGGCGAGGGCGTCGACCTGCCTTCCCGGCTCAAGACCATACTGGACAGTCTGTCGCGTGTGATCGAGGACAACCTGCCGCAGGAAGTCGCCGTCGAGAAGGTGTTCGTGAACGTGAATCCCCAGAGCACCCTGCTCCTCGGCCAGGCGCGCGGTGCGGCGATCTGCGCGGCGGTGTCGCGTGCGTTGCCGGTCGCCGAGTACACCGCGCTGCAGGTGAAGCAGGCGGTCGTCGGCAACGGCCATGCGCACAAGGATCAGGTGCAGGAGATGGTGCGGCGACTGCTCGCCCTGCCCGGCCAGCCCGGCGCCGATGCCGCGGACGCACTTGCCTGCGCGATCTGCCACGCCCACGGCGGGCTCGGACTCGGCACGCTGCCGACCGCCGGATTCCGCGTGCGGCGCGGGCGGCTGATCGGCTGAAGGCGCGCGCGTGATCGGGCGCCTCGTCGGTATCCTCGCTCAGAAGCAGCCGCCGCTGGTGCTCGTCGACGTGCAGGGCGTGGGCTACGAGCTGGACGTGCCGATGAGCACCTTCTATCAGCTGCCCGCCGTCGGCGAGCGGGTCACGCTCCACACGCAGCTCGTCGTGCGCGAGGATGCGCACCAGCTCTACGGATTTCTCACCGAAGCCGAGCGCGGCACCTTCCGCCAACTGCTCAAGGTGGCGGGCGTAGGCGCGCGTACCGCGCTTGCCGTGCTCTCGGGCCTTTCGGTAGCGGAGCTGGTGGAGGCGGTCACGCGACAGGACACGGGCCGCCTCACGCGGATCCCCGGCATCGGCAAGAAGACGGCGGAACGGCTGTTGCTGGAGCTCAAGGACAAGCTGGGCGCCGACGTCACGGTGGGTCTCGCCGGACCCAGAGCGATGCCGGTGTCGAGCGATGTGCTGCATGCGCTCGTCGCGCTCGGCTACAACGAGCGCGAGGCGCTCGCGGCAATGAAGACGGTCGCGGCCGACGCGAGTGTCGCAGACGGTATCAAGCAGGCCTTGAAGACGCTGTCGAAGGCATAATGTCGCGATGATCGAAACGGACCGGCTGATCGCCCCCGCGCGCGAGAACCCGCAGGAAGAAGCGATCGAGCGCGCGCTGCGGCCGCGGCAGCTCGCCGAATACGTGGGACAGGAAAAAATCCGCGGCCAGCTCTCCATCTTCATCGAGGCCGCGCGCAATCGCCGCGAGCCACTCGACCACGTGCTTCTCTTCGGCCCGCCGGGGCTCGGCAAGACCACCCTCGCGCATATCGTGGCCCGCGAGATGGGCGTGAATCTGCGTCAGACCTCCGGGCCGGTGCTGGAGCGCCCGGGCGATCTCGCCGCACTCCTCACGAACCTAGAGCCGAACGACGTGCTCTTCATCGACGAAATTCACCGCCTCTCGCCGGTGGTGGAGGAGATCCTCTATCCCGCGCTCGAGGATTTCCAGATCGACATCATGATCGGCGAAGGGCCGGCCGCGCGCTCCGTCAAGCTCGACCTGCCGCCGTTCACCCTGGTCGGCGCGACCACCCGCGCCGGCATGCTCACCAATCCGCTGCGCGACCGTTTCGGCATCGTTGCGCGGCTCGAGTTCTACACGCCCGAAGAGGTGCAGCGCATCGTCGATCGCTCCGCGGCGCTGCTCGACGTGCAGGTGTCGGCCGAGGGCGCGTTCGAGATCGCGCGTCGCTCGCGCGGTACGCCGCGCGTCGCCAACCGGCTCCTGCGGCGCGTACGCGACTACGCCCAGGTACGCGCGGACGGCACGATCACGCGCGCGGTGGCGGATGCGGCGCTCGTCATGCTGGATGTCGACGCCCTCGGCCTCGATGTGATGGATCGCAAGCTCCTGCTCGCGGTGCTGGAGAAGTTCGGCGGCGGGCCGGTCGGCATCGAAAATCTCGCCGCCGCGATCGGCGAGGAGCGGGATACGATCGAAGACGTGCTCGAACCCTACCTCATCCAGCAAGGCTACCTGATGCGTACGCCACGTGGACGCATGGCGACGCTCGCGGCGTTTCATCACTTCGGCATCACGACGCCGGTGCGCGCAGCGAACCGCGAGTTGTGGGAGAGCGGCGAGTGAGGCGGAATCGCTGCGCCCGTTCGCGGTGCGCCGGTGCGGCATCGGTATGATGGAGCACGCCGCGCGTCCCCGCGACCAGGTCGGAGCGTTCCGCTGGCCGGTGCGCGTTTACTACGAGGACACCGATGCGGGCGGCGTGGTCTTCTACGCGAACTACCTCAAGTTCATGGAGCGCGCCCGCACCGAATGGCTGCGCGCCCTGGGTTTCGAGCTGCCCGCGCTGGCCGACGACCATGGCATCCTGTTCGTGGTGCGCGCGGTCGCGATCGAGTATCTCCGGCCCGCGCGCTTCAACGACGCGCTCGACGTGACGCTGGAACTGACCGACCACGGCAGAAGTCAGATCACGGTTTTACAGCAGGTGCTCCGCGGGCACGATGTGCTCACCGAAGCGCGCGTTCGCGCCGTGTGCGTCGACACGCAGACCATTCGGCCGACGCGCATCCCCCCCACCGTCCTCGATCGACTCATTTCAGGAAAATCGGATTAGCAACGTGAAGACCGGTATCGCCACAGATCTTTCGCTTTGGGGCCTCGTAGCCAACGCCAGCCTGCTCGTGCAGATCGTGATGGCGATCCTGCTCATCGTTTCGCTGCAAAGCTGGTGGTACATCTTCATGAAGATGTTCACGATCCGCCGCGCGCTCAAGCAGACCGACGACTTCGAGCGCACCTTCTGGAGCGGTTCCGACCTGAGCGAGCTCTACCGCGGCGCGGCGCAGCCCTCGGGCAGCATGGAGAAGATCTTCGAGGCCGGATTCCGCGAGTTCGTCAAGCTCAAGCAGCAGCCGAGCATGGAGCTCTCGGTCGCAATGGACGGCGTGCGGCGGGCGATGCGAGCCACCTATCAGCGGGAGATGGATTTTCTCGAATCGCACCTCTCGTTTCTCGCCTCGGTCGGCTCGGTGAGCCCCTACATCGGCCTCTTCGGCACCGTGTGGGGCATCATGCATGCCTTCCGCGGTCTCGCCAACGTGGTGCAGGCGACCCTCGCATCGGTGGCACCGGGGATAGCGGAGGCGCTGGTGGCGACCGCCATGGGCCTCTTCGCGGCGATCCCCGCGGTGATCGCCTACAACAGCTACGCGTACGACATCAATCGCATCGCCACCCGCTTCGAGAGCTTCATGGAGGAGTTTTCGAACATCCTGCAGAGGCAGGCCGGGCGATGATGATCGAGCGCCGAGCAGGCCGCCGGCTCATGAACCAGATCAACGTCGTGCCGTACATCGACGTGATGCTCGTGCTGCTCGTCATCTTCATGGTTACCGCACCGCTCATGAACCCCGGGCAGGTCGAGCTGCCGTCGGTGGGCAAGAGCGCGCAGCCCCCGGTAGCACCGCTCGAAGTCATCATCCGCGCCGACAAGACCCTCCTGCTGCGCGACCGCGAGCGCGGCGGCGATGAACGCAAGGTCTCGCGCGACGAGCTCGTCCGCCTGCTGCGCGACCGGCAGGCGAAGAATTCCGAGCAGCCGGTGGTCATCTCGGCGGACAAGAGCGTTCGCTATGAGGTCGTCATGGACGTGATGGACCTGCTGCAGCGAAGCCAGGTGAAGCGCATCGGCCTGCTCGTGCAACCAAAGTGAGCGCGCTCAATGGCCAGCGGGAACCGGAGCGGGCCCTGTCCGGCGCCCTGTCGATTGCTGTCCACCTCGTCTTTCTCGCCATGCTTCTCTTCACGGTGACCTGGCAGCGCAAGCCGCCCGAGCCCGTGAGCGTCGATCTCTGGCAGGACCTGCCCGCGGCGCCCGGTCCCAAGGCGCTGCCGCCGCCCCCCCGGGAGGAAGTGCGGCCCCCGCCGCCACCGCGCGAAGAAGTAAAGCCGCCCCCGCCGCCGCCGAAACCGGAGCCCAAGCCCGTCGAGCCGCCGAAGCCCGACATCGCTCTCAAGGAGAAGATCGAGAAGGAAAAGCTCGAAAAGGAGCGGCAGGAGCGGGAGAAGTTCGACCGTGAAAAGCGCGAGAAGGAAAAGGTCGATAAGCAGAAGCGAATCGAGGAACAGCGGCAACTCGAAGAGCAGAAGAAGCTCGAGAAACAGAAGCTGGAAGAGGCCAAGCGTGCGGAAGAGCAGAAAAAGCTCGAGAAGCAGGCGAAGCTCGATGAGCAGCGACAGTTCGAGGAGATCCGCGCACGCGAGGCGCGCGAGCTCGCCGCCGCCCAGGCACGGCGCGAGCAGGCAACGGCCGCGGCCGCGGCACAAGGCAAATCCGATGCCGAAGCGATCGCACGGATCCGCTCCCGCATCCGCAGCTTCGTCGTCATGCCGCAGGAAGTGCAGGGCAACCCGGAAGCGGAGTTCGATGTCGTGGTGCTGCCGGGCGGCGACGTGCTTAGTGTAAGATTGGTAAAGAGCAGTGGCGTGGCGGCATACGACAGTGCCGTGGAACGGGCGATCCTGAAGGCGCAGCCGCTGCCGGTTCCCTCGGAACCCGCTTCCTTTGCGCGCTTCCGCAACCTCCATTTGAAGTTCCGTCCAAACGAGTGACCCGGTGCGGTCTTGACGATATGCGTTCATTTTTCTTCGGAAACCCAATCCTTCGCGCGTGCCAGCTGCTGCTCATCGGCGCGTTCATGGCGCTAGCGCTGCGGCCGGCTGCGGGCGCACTCACGATCGAGATCGTCGGTGCCGGCACCAATCAGATCCCGATCGCGATCGCGCCCTTCGCGGGCGAAGACCGTCTGCCGCAGAAGGTGACCGAGGTGGTCGCGGCCGACCTCCAGCGCAGCGGCCTTTTCAAGCTGGTCGGCGCGAACGTGACGCCCCTGCCGACCGAACTGGCGGAAGTGAACTTCGGCGACTGGCGCGGCCGGGGCGCGGAGGCGCTCGCGATCGGTTCGGTCGCGGCACTCGCCGACGGGCGCTTCGAGATCCGCTTCCGGCTGCTCGACGTCGTCAAGCAGTCGCTGCTTGCGGGCTATACCTACACCGTGGGCGCGAACCAGCTCCGCGCAACCGCACACAAGATCGCCGACGTGATCTACGAAAGACTGACGGGGGATCGCGGTGTGTTCAGCACCAAGATCGCCTACGTCGTCAAGCAGGGCAAGCGCTACGAGCTGCAGGTCGCCGATGCCGACGGCTTTGGCGCGCAGACGGTGCTGGCATCGAACGAGCCCATCATCTCGCCGGCATGGTCGCCCGACGGCAGCCGGCTCGCGTACGTGTCGTTCGAGAAGCGCAAGCCCATCGTCTACGTGCAGAACCTCGCCACGGGCACGCGCCAGGTGGTGTCGAACTACAAGGGATCGAACAGCGCACCGGCATGGTCGCCGGACGGCAGGCGTCTCGCGGTGGTGCTCACCAAGGACGGCCTGTCGCAGGTCTACCTCATCAACGCGGATGGGTCGAATCCGACCCGCCTTACATCGAGCCCATCCATCGACACCGAACCGTTCTTTTCTCCCGACGGCCAGTACGTGCTCTTCACGTCGGACCGCGGCGGCAGCCCGCAGATCTATCGCGTCGCCGTGGGCGGGGGGCAGCCCGAGCGCCTGACTTTCGATGGGAGCTATAATGTGTCCCCTCGATACAGCCCGGACGGGAAGAGCTTCACATTCATCCAGCGCAACGGTGGGCAGTTCAATGTCGCAGTCCAGGATACGGCCTCACGGCAGGCCACCATCCTGACGGACACGGGCCTGGATGAATCGCCGAGCTTCGCCCCCAACGGAAAACTGATCCTTTATGCCACGGAAGTGAAGGGGCGCGGAGTATTGGCCGCCGTGTCGAGCGACGGTCGGGTGAAGCAGCGGCTATCGACGCCGCAGGGTGATGTGCGGGAGCCCGCCTGGGGCCCGTTCATGAAGCGCAGTCAATAAGGGAGGTTATGCAATGAAGCGGATTTTCGTAATCGGGATGGTGGTGCTGCTCACGGCCTGCGCGGGCAAGGGGACCAAAGACGAGCCCAAGGCCGGGGTCGAGGACAAGAGCACCGATCTCGCCTCGGGCCCCGTCACCAAGCCGCTCGAAGGCGCGGAGACCGCAGGCCGGCCGCTCGATCCGCGCCTGCGGGATCCCAACAACATCCTGTCCAAGCGGACCGTCTACTTCGACTACGACAGCTTCGTGATCAAGGAAGAGTTCAAGCCGCTGGTACAGGCCCATGCCAAGTATCTGAACGAGAACAAGGATGCACGCGTGACGCTGCAGGGCAATGCCGACGAGCGGGGCAGCCGCGAGTACAACCTCGCGCTGGGTCAGAAGCGGGCGGAATCGGTGAAGAAGGCCATGCAGGTGCTCGGTGTGCAGGAGGTTCAGATCGAGTCGGTGAGCTTCGGCGAAGAGAAGCCCAACTGTACCGACCCGAGCGAAGATTGCTGGGCGCGGAACCGCCGCACGGACATCGTGTATCTGGGGGAATAGATGCGCCGGCTTTTTCTCTTCCTTCTCGCATCGTCGTGGCTCGCTGCGTTGCCCGCGCAGGCGGGCCTCTTCGACGACAAGGAGGCGCGCGAAGCGATTGCCAGGCATCAGCAGCAGATCGACGATCTGGCGGCCGGCCGCCGGGCGCTGGAAGAGCGAATCGCCAAGCTCGAGTCGTCCTTGCTCACGCTGCTCAATCAGAACGAGCAGATGACGATCGAGCTCTCGAAGCTGCGCGGCCAGTTGGAGGTGTCCACCAACGGGCTCGATAACGCCGCCAAGCGCCAGAAGGACATGTACGTGGACCTGGACACCCGGCTGCGGCGCATGGAGGAGGGCGCGGGCGCAGCACCGGGAACGGGGCCGGTCGCCGCGGCAACCGAGCCCCCGCCGCAGCGGGTCGCGCTGTCCGGCGCACCGCCGGAGGCGGCAGAGACCAACGCCTATGAGGCCGCGCAGACGGTCCGACGCTCGGGCAACTACACGGGCGCGATCGTGGCCTTCCAGAACTTCCTCGCCAAGTACCCGGCGAGCAGCCTCGCGCCGCGCGCCCAGTACTGGATCGGCGATTCGTACTTCAACCTGAAGGACTACAAGCTCGCTGCGGCGAGCCAGCAGAAACTGCTGGCGCAGTATCCCGACAGCTCGTCGGTACCCGATGCGCTCCTGAACCTCGCGAGCGCTCAGGTCGAGATCGGTGACGCCGCATCGGCCCGCAGGCAGCTCGAACTGCTCGTGGGCAAATACCCGACGAGCGATGCCGCGGAAAAGGCGAGGAAGCGCCTCGTCAGCTTGAAGTAGACCGCCGCGGCGCATCGACATGGGCGAACCACTGGCCGCCCACCGGACTCGCGGCGATGCCGCGGTGCAGGACGAGACGCTGCGCCTTACCGAGATCTTTCATTCGCTGCAGGGGGAAACGAGCCGGGTCGGCCTGCCGACCGTCTTCGTGCGCCTCACGGGTTGCCCGCTGCGCTGCCGTTATTGCGATACGGCGTACGCTTTTCACGGCGGCGAAGTCTGGCGCCTCGGTGACGTGATCGCCGCGGTCGCAGGGTATTCCACCCGCCATGTCACCGTGACCGGCGGCGAGCCGCTCGCCCAGAGGAACTGTCTGCCGCTGCTTAGGCTGCTCTGCGACGCGGGCCATGCGGTATCGCTCGAGACGAGCGGGGCGCTCGACATCGCGGGGGTCGATCGGCGCGTTTCCAGGATTCTCGACATCAAGACGCCGGGTTCGGGCGAGATGGGGAGAAATCGCTGGGCCAACCTCGACCGTCTGCGCAGCGCGGACGAGCTCAAGTTCGTCATCTGCAATGAAGCGGACTACGAGTGGGCGAGGCGGCAGCTCATCGAACGCCGGCTCGACCGGCTGTGCCCGGTTCTCTTCTCGCCTTCTTACCACGAGCTGCCGGCGGTGCGGCTGGCCGAGTGGGTCCTGCGCGACCGCTTGCCGGTGCGCTGCCAGATTCAGTTGCACAAGGTGCTCTGGGGCGAGGCGTCGGGCCGCTGATCCGCACGGTCGATCGCTGCGGCGAAGCGCGCAGTCGAGTGCGGGCGCTGCCTTATCACGGGCCGAATATAGCGGTATATTTCAAGCTCACTCGCAACGTCCGCCATGACCAAACAGCCAGGGCTCCTTCGACTCCTAAACGACGCCAGCTCGCCATATCGGGATCCGCTCGGGCGGCTGAACTGGGAGGGGCTCGATCTCGACCACTGGTGGCTGCCGCCGCACGCGCTGTCGCTCGCGGGCGTGGAAGAGTTCGAGAGCCTGGCGCCCGCGCTCCGCCGCCGTCTGTCCCACTGCGAATACCTGCACCTGCTGGAGGCTGGGCTCTGGCTCAAGTCGCACTTCATGCGGCAGATGGCCGGGGCGCTCGAGGGCTCCACTGCCGCGTTGCAGAGCCGATACCTGCACGAGATCCGCGAGAAGGCGGGGCACAGCCTCATGTTTCTCGAGCTCGTGGACCGCAGCGGCATCCGCATTCCGCATTCGCACGAGCACCGACCCCGCTTCTCGGCATCGCTATCGCGCCGGGTGACCGTCGACTCGGCGCTCTTCTGGGCGCTCGCCGTGATCGGCGAGGAGCTGCCGGACAAGCTCAATCGCACGGTGCGCCAGATGTCGGACAACGTCCCTGTCTGCGCAGTCGTCTATCACTTCGCGACGCTGCAGGTGATGGACGAGACCCGCCACATCGCGCTCGCACGCGCAAACTGCGAGGAAGTATCGCAGCGGGTGTCGAGCTGGCAGCGGCTCATCCAGTCGCCGTTGCTGTCCTGGTTCCTGCGCACCCTGGCACGCTATCTCTTTTTTCCGCCGCCGGTGGTGTACGAGGCCGCCGGGCTCGAGCGACCGCGCATGTGGTGGGAGCGCGCCAAGGCGAATCCGGTGCGCCGGCGTCAGGTCGAGCACGCCGTCAAGCCCACCCTCGATTTTCTGCGCGACCAAGGCTGGTGCGTTCGCGGCCTGAGGAACCTCTGATTAGTCCCGCGCTCCACGGAGGAGTTAATCAGAGATTCCCCACATGGCTGACCCGGCTGCCGTTGTCCTGCTCTCGGGTGGTCTCGATTCTTCGGTGCTGCTCGCCATCGCCCGCGCCGAAGGTTTCGGTTGCCGTTGCCTGTCGGTGGATTACGGCCAGCGGCACCGGGCGGAGCTCGACGCGGCAGGCCGGGTCGCGCGCGCCCTCGGTGCCGTCGAGCACAAGGTGCTGAAGGTCGACCTTTCGGCCATCGGCGGCTCGGCCTTGACCGATCCCGGCATTCCCGTCCCGGAGCGCCCCACGGACGGCATTCCCGTCACCTACGTGCCCGCCCGCAATACCATCCTGCTTTCCATCGCGCTCGCGTGGGCCGAGGTGCTGGGCGCGGCCGATCTTTTCATCGGTGCGAATGCGGTCGACTACTCCGGCTATCCGGACTGCCGGCCGGAGTATCTCCACGCCTACGAGGAGATGGCGAACCTCGCCACCCAGGCCGCCGATCGAGGGCCGGGCGTTCACGCTGCACCGCCCGCTCGTCTACCTCACCAAGGCGGAGATCATTCGGCGCGGCACCGATCTCGGAGTCGATTTCAGCGCGACCGTGTCGTGCTATCAGGCGAGTGCGGACGGCCGCGCCTGCGGACGCTGCGATGCCTGTCGCCTGCGCCGCGCCGGCTTCGAGGCGGCCCGGCTGCCCGATCCCACGCGTTACGCCGCCTGACCCCGCGACGCGGCAGAGCGCGTCTCACACCGCCAGTCGTCAGCGATCATGGGAGGCACGGCGAATCTCGCACACGTCGTCGCGTGGGGCGGCTTCGCGATCGGTCTCGTCATCGGCTTCGTCGGCGACAGGACCCATTTCTGCACCCTGGGCGCCGTCTCGGATGTCGTCAACATGGGAGACTGGGGCCGCATGCGAATGTGGCTGCTCGCCATCGGCATCGCCATCCTCGGCGCCAACGGCCTCGAGCTCTCGGGCCTGGTCGACCTCGACCAGTCCATCTACCGCACGCCGAACTTCACCTGGCTCTCGTACCTCGTGGGCGGGTTCCTGTTCGGCGCCGGCATGACGCTCGCCTCCGGCTGCGGCACCAAGACCCTGATCCGCATCGGCAACGGCAATCTCAAGTCGGTCGTGGTCTTCATCGTCCTGGGCGTGGTCGCCTACATGAGCCTGCGCGGCGTACTCGGGGTCGTGCGCGTCGGGGCGCTCGAACCGGTCGCGTTCCGCCTTTCGGGCGGTCAGGATCTGCCCGCGCTCCTGAGCCGCGCCACCGGCACCGACCGGAGAACGCTCCAGCTCGCGGTCACCGGGGTGCTCGGTGGCGGGCTCATCCTGTTCGCGCTCGCCCGCCGGGATTTCTGGACCGCGGACCATCTGCTGGGCGGCGTCGCGGTGGGACTTGCCATCGTTGCCGGGTGGTATCTGACGGGGCATGTCGGCTACGGCGAGAGTCCCGAAACCCTCGAGATGACGCACTTCGGCACCAATTCCCGCGGCCCGGAGTCCGTCACCAACGTCGTGCCCTTCGCCTACACACTCGAGCTTTTCATGCTGTGGACCGACGCGTCGCGCACGGTCACCTTCGCGGTCGCGGTGGTGTTCGGCATCGTGCTGGGCTCGGCCGCGCACTCGACCATCACCGGCCGCTTTCGCATCGAGGGCTTTCACACGGCGGAAGACACGGCCAACCACCTCGTCGGCGCGGCGCTGATGGGATTCGGTGGGGTGGTGGCGATGGGGTGTACTTTCGGCCAGGGCATCACGGGTGTCTCGACACTGGCGCTGGGCTCGATCGTCACGTTCCTCGCCATCGTCGCCGGTGCGGCGGTGACCATGAAAGTCCAGTACGGGCGCATCACGCGCGAGGTGGACGCGTGACCGGTGGGGGCGGACTGACGCGCAAGCCATGGGCTCGGTTGCCGGAGCCGGACGCCATTGGTAGAATCCCCAACTCGCTTTTTTTCCGGGTCGTTAGCTCAGCTGGTAGAGCAGCGGACTTTTAATCCGTTGGTCGGCGGTTCGAATCCGCCACGACCTACCAGTTTCGACCCGAGATTCCGTCCCTTCCTGCAGCAACGTAAGTTAGTAGTTACTACGGGCCGTTAGCTCAGCTGGTAGAGCAGTGGACTCTTAATCCATTGGTCGTAGGTTCGATCCCTACACGGCCTACCAACGCATCACTTCGCTTTAGGCTGCCCAGTGGCCAGCCCCTTATCTTTGTGACCGTGACCAAAACGTGACAACGAAATCACGTTTCCGCCGCGATCGAACTCGATCCGCGTCGCCGCAACAGCCAAATGTTCCGTGGCGTACTTCGCGTACCGGTCCAACATGACGCGGGACTTCCACCCGCCCAGGTCTTTCAGCTCATCGCAGTTCGTACCAGCCTGTCGATGCCATGATGCCCATGTGTGCCGCAGGTCATGAAAGGGAAAGTCCACAAGACCTGCCTTCTCCAAGGCATTCGGCCCGGCGACCACTCGGCGTGCGCCCGGTGCGAGGCTGGCATGTGCTCGGGCAAGGTGGTGTGGCAACCGCGGCGGTGGCTGCGCTCATGCGCCGCCACGCGCTTGCCCCTGACGAAGCACTCGACTGATCCGCTCGTTACCCGGACATCGATCTCCTGCCGCACCAGTGCGGTGGGCACGCTGTAGTAGTGTTCATCGACCTCGACGTGGTTGTCGATATTGACCTTCGCTTCTTCCACCGCTCAGTGCCCGATCGATGGACCCGAGCCAGTCGGCCTGCGTTTCGGCGCCCGTCGCGCAGGCGTAGGTGTAGTTCGAGGCACCGAGGAGCCGATCGTCGATGCCGGCAGCGGCGAGATCCGGCGCGCGCACATCTTCGTCGCCGTCGCTCGATGCGGCAGATTCACCGCGCCGGCGAGAAGCTGTTTGCTGACTTCGCGGGCGACATCGTCCGGCGCGACATGCCCGTGTGCCGGGCCGCGTCCGTGGCGAAGGTTCAGGCGACGCTCAATTGTCTCGTCGTCGAGTTCATTCCACTGCGGCCAGTCGAACCCGGCCACTTCCGCCGCCTTGACGTACTTGGCGACAACTCCCTTGGAAATCTTCAGCGCCCGCGCAATCCGCTCGAACGACAGTGCGCATTCGTACAGCAACCGCCACCTGTCGTCCCGACTCCGCCTCGAGCTTAAAGCGACAACCCACTTGCGCCGGATCGGCCGATGCAAAACTCCATGCCAGGCTCAATGAAGCCACGGCAGCGCGCTGAAGCAACTGCAGCAAAGGCAACCTAAAACTGCCGATCGCATAATTGCGGATCACCCGTTACGCTCCGATAACGCGCAGCCCACTTGCCTTCGCGGCAACGGCCAATGCCACGTCGTGAGTCGCCATCGACAAGTCTTTCCCCGCCTGTTCTTTCCACAGCAACGCCGTCGCGAGATGAATCGCGTCTAACGTTCCTAGTGCTGTCGGAAGCGGTTGGGCAGCGCGTGACAGAACCGAGTGTGTAATCTCTACGATCTCCATTCGATTCCAACAGCCTGTATACCGCCTCCCTCTGTGCGGCGATCATTTCGTCGGCGAATCCTTGAACCAAGCGCAACCGGTCCAGCGTGCGCAGACACTCCACCTCGCAAGCGCCGAGGCGATGCCTTGCGTGACTCGGCCCCACTCCCTCAACGCGTCGCACTGGCCAAGGACGACCCGCAGCAACACTGACGAATCGAGGTAGGCGATCACCGATCGCCTTGCCGTTCTTCCATGAGCAGCTTCACGATGTCTCCGCGGAGCGGGATGGGTGGCGGAAGAGGAACGTGCTGGAGTTTCGGCGCTCCGGGAAGCGGTGCCCGAACCTTGAGAGAACCATTGCCCGCCTTCCACGGAACAATGCGCGCGATCGGCGTATCTCGGTCCAGAATCGTCAACGAACTGCCGCCCCGTACCTTGCGCAGATGTTCGCTCAGGCGGCTTTTCAAGTCAGCGATGCGTACCCCGTTCATAGTCTTATGATAGTCAACTCTAGTCGCAACTGGGACACCTGTGGGTGGACTTTGGGTGGCGAATTGCTAGTCAGGCCGCACGCCCGGGTTCAAAAAGTGTGCTCCGCAAAAATTGGCGCCGTGGTCATTCGGGGGGCGAACGGCTGCAGCCTGCGGCCGGGTCTGGGACGATGAACACATGCTGCAGTGGGTGCGGATGATCGCTGGTTTGCTCTCGGACGTCTTGACGCTGGGAGTCCTATGCGTGCGCGCGTCCACCGCGATACGCGCCGAGAACCTGGTTCTTCGCCGACAACTTGCACGCTATATCGAGCGGGGTATCAAGCCGCGACGCGTAGATGCCTCGGCCGCCGTGCGCGGTTCGACCCGATGCAGGCGCGAGCGGCGCCTCATCGCACCGACTTCGGCGGTGGTACCGCGCCGATGACTCGGCTACAGTAAACATGGTAGACGCTTCGTTGATCGATTCGCCCCTCGGTTGCTTTGCACTTCCGAGGGATGGCGCAACGTCTGACGACGCGCTGCAACCCCGATGACCGACGAGATCAAAGGGTTTGGCCGGAACTATGATCAAGGCCTAATCACGGAATCAAAGGAGTTCAGATGATCACCCGAGAAGACCTGCTCAGAGGCACTCCTCCTCCTGTCACCCTTACGCCTGCCGATGTGCGCGAAGCCCGGGGCCGCCAGGCCCGCCACCTCATTGTATTGGACGACGATCCGACGGGTACCCAATCGGTCGCCGAACTCCCGGTCCTGAATTCGTGGGCCGCAGCCGATTTGGAGTGGGCGCTGGCCACGGGTGCGGCCGCCGTCTATGTCATGACGAACTCCCGTTCCCTCGACCCCCGGGCAGCCGCCGAACGCAACCGTGAAGTCGTCCGGGCTGCCCTGACGGCGTCGGAGTCTCTCGGCGTTGAGGTCGACTTCGTGTCCCGGTCCGATTCCACGCTGCGCGGCCACTTCCCCTTGGAGCCGGATGTCATCGTTGCGGAGCTACTGGCGGCGGGGCATCCGATCGACGCGACCGTGATCGTTCCAGCCTTTGGAGATGCCGGACGCATAACCCTCAACTCCATCCATTACGCCGGCAATGCCGCTACCGGCTACGTTCCGGTGGGGGAAACCGAGTTTGCCCGCGATGCCACCTTCGGGTACCGCTGTTCCGATCTGCGCGAATGGGTCGAGGAGAAGTCGGGCGGTCGTATCCCCGCTGGCGATGTGGCGGCGATTACTCTGGACGAAATCCGCACCGGCCCCGATGCTGTGGCCGCCAAGCTGATGCCGCTCACCGGCGGGCGCTGCGTTGTCGTCGACATCATCGAGGAATCAGACTTGCGCTCCCTCGCGCTCGGGCTGCTGAAGGCCCAAGGCGCCGGGAAGCGCTACGTGTTCCGGGTCGGACCGCCCTTCGTCCGCGGTATGATCGGGCAGGATGTCCACCCGCCACTGACAGCGAAAGACGTGGCTACTATTCGCAGTGCAGAATCTGCCTTCGGCGGATTGATCGTCGTCGGTTCGCACGTCGACCTGACCACCCGGCAGCTCAATACCCTGCGGGAGCGTCGGAAGCCGGTCGAGTTCGAGATCGACGTCGCCAAGGTGCTTGGCGACGGCCGGGACGAGCACTTGGCCAGCATCGTTGCCGAGGTCGCCAAGGCATTGGCCCAGGGCAACGTGGTGGTCCGCACCTCACGCACCCTGGTCCGCGGCACGGACGGAACCGACTCTCTGCGAATCGCCCGTGCCGTCTCGGACGCTGTCGTGCAGGTGGTGCGCCGAGTTCTCGAAGTCGCCCCGCCCCGCTTCGTTATCGCCAAGGGCGGTATCACCTCCTCCGATGTTGCCAGCCGCGGCCTGGAGATTGGCCGCGCCATGGTGCGCGGCCCGATGCTGCCCGGCATCGTGTCGCTGTGGGAACCGATTGACGGCCCCGCCCGCGGGATTCCCTACATCGTCTTTGCCGGGAACGTCGGCACCGAGCAATCCCTCGCTGACGTCGCCGACAAACTATCCAACTGATTACCTCAAGCCGGTTCCTGTTCGAAGGAGAGCAAACATGAGCAATCCCACCATTGCGGTACTGGGACTGGGAGCTATGGGCCTGCCCATGGCGACGCGCCTGGCCGAGAAGTTTAGTGTGCGCGGTTACGACATCAGCGCCGAGCGACTGGTGCTGGCCGAGAAAGCCGGCATCACCGCCATCGGAAGCGCCCGAGAGGCCGCCACCGGAGCGAGCGTCATTCTTCTTGCAGTGCGCAACCGCGCCCAGCTCGCCGATGCCCTCTATGGGGCTGACGGCGTGGTCAAGGTGCTGAAGCCGGGGGCGGCCATCGTCCTCACCTCTACCGTGGGCATCGATGCCGTCCGTGAGGTGGCCGCTCAACTGACGGCAGCGAATCTGCACCTCGTCGACGCGCCGATCTCCGGCGGTCCGGTCAGGGCGGGTAAGGGAGATTTACTGGTGACGGTAGGTGCCGACGATGCCGCCTACGCAGCCACCCTGCCGGTGTTGGAGCAGTTGGCCTCCACGCTGGTGCGGATCGGCCCGAAGGCCGGGGACGGTCAGGCCATGAAGACCGTCAACCAGCTGCTGTGCGGCGTCCACATTGCCGCCGGGGCTGAAGCCTTGGCCCTCGCCGACGCTCTTGGCCTGGACCCGGCCATCGCCCTGAAAACCCTGAGCGCCGGCGCGGCCGCGTCCTTCATGCTCGGCGACCGCGGACCGCGCATGTTGCAGGCCTACGACGAGGGAGGAGCCGAAGTGAAGAGCCGCCTCGACATTTTCGTCAAGGATATGGGGATCGTGAACAGCGCGGCGCGAGCCATCGGTCTGGCGACCCCGATCGCCGCCGCCGCCGAGGCGCTTTACCTCATCGGGCAGGCCAACGGGCAGGCGGCAGCCGATGACTCCTCGGTCATACGCGTGGTGGCTCCGAGCCGTCGCAAGAAATCATGAATCGCCAGGAGACATGAGTCATGGGAACTGCGGCATTGTTGATTACCGCCGTCGTAGCGGTCGCCGTCTTATTGGTCCTGGTGATCAAGGTCGAAGTGCCGGCCTTCGTGGCCCTGTTGCTAGTCAGCATGGGGACGGCACTGATGACCGGCATTCCGCTTGCGAATGTCGTGCCGGTGATGGTTGCGGGCATGGGCAAGGTACTTGGCTCGGTGGCCATCGTCGTGGGCCTCGGGTCCATGCTGGGACGGCTGATTGAGGTATCCGGCGGGGCGGACAATCTAGCCCGCCGGTTCACGGAGGTGCTGGGACCCAAGCACGTCATCGCCGCGCTGACCGCCGCGTCCTTCATTCTGGGCATCCCAGTGTTCTTCGACGTCGCATTCATCATCCTGGCTCCGATTGTCTTCGGCTTCGCCAAGGTCGCCAAGATCCATCCGATGAAGATCGCGCTGCCCGTTGGGGCAGTCCTCCTGACCGTCCACGTAGCGCTACCCCCGCATCCCGGTCCGGTCGCGGCAGCCGCGCTGCTGAATGCGGACGTGGGGCTGGTGACGCTGGTCGGCTTGGTCATCTGCGCCGTCGTCGGCGTAGTCGGGTTCTTTGCGGCGAAGCTGTTCAAAGTGGACAAGATGATACTGGGGCCTTCACCCGCTACGGAAGCTATCGCGGATGAGGTGCCACAGACCGGCTCGCACGAGGCTAAGCAAACGGTGCCGAGTGCGGCGAGCGTGGTGGTGCTCATCGTGCTGCCGATCTTGCTGATAATGGTTGGATCGGTAGCTGCGACGGTCCTCCCCAAGGGCCATGGCTTGCTGCCGTTCGCCTCATTCCTGGGCGCTCCCGCCACCGCGCTGATGGTCGGTCTTCTCGTTGCGTATTGGCTGGTTGGAAACAAGGCGCAGTGGAACAAGACCGAGCGCAGCTCTATTGCCGACTCCGCATTGCCCATCGTCGCCATCATCATTTTTGTGACCGGCGCCGGCGGCGTATTTGGCAACGTGTTGGTCGAGTCCAAGATCGGTAATGCGCTGTCGCAGTCGTTGACAGCGATGGGAATGCCCCTCATCGTCGCCGCGTTTGTCATCGCCCTGGCTCTCCGCGCGGCTCAAGGGTCGGCCACTGTGGCGATCTTGACCACCGCAGGCCTGTTGTCACAAGCCGTGGCCGCTGGCGGGTACAATCCGCTCCAGATGGCTCTGATTACTTTGGCAATCGGCTTTGGCGGCCTCGGGCTGTCCCACATCAACGATTCCGGCTTCTGGATCGTGACAAAGTACCTGGGGCTGTCCGTGGCCGACGGCCTGAAGACGTGGACCACCCTGACCACTATCTGCGGTGTCGCCGGCTTCCTGCTGACGTGGGTCGCGTGGCTGATCGTCTGACCTCGAGTTGACCATGCAGGACCCCCGATACTTTCGGCTGTGGCAGGCGATCGGCGTGCTGATGGTATTGGTCGTCTGCGTCGCGTCGCTGTCGCCGACGATGCCGCCGCCGCCCGGGCTTCACGGCGACAAGGTCGAGCATCTGATCGCCTACGGCTCGCTCACTTACTGGTGGGGCATGCTCTACCCGGAGCGTGCGCAGCGCTGGCTTGCCTGTCTGCTCTTCATCCTGATGGGCGTCGGCCTGGAGTTCGCTCAGCGGGCCACCGGCTACCGTGTGCTCGATGTCTTCGACATGGCCGCCAACACGGTCGGTGCCCTCCTCGGGCGCTTTGCGGTCGAGACGCCGTTCGGACGGCTCCTCGGCATGCTCGACAAGCGGCTTGCCTGATCGCAACACACCCGTTGCCCGCGCGGCGAAGGTGGTCCGGCCGCGAGGTGGAATCCCGGTCTGGATATTCGTCTTCGCCGCATGGGCGGGCCTCGCCAGCGGCTGCGCCTCGACGCCCTCGACCCCCGCTTCGGATGCTACGGCCCTCGCGGCTAGCGAGTGCAGAGAGTACCTGCAGGCGCTCGATCGCAAGTCGGCCGAGCACGGGGTGATCGACGCGGACGCCGCTCGTGTGCCCGGCTACCCGTTTCTGCGGTCGAACCGGTTCCTCGCGAGCTTCCCTCCCGGTACGCTGAATCCCGCTGCCTTCGACGCATGGCTGGACCGCCTGCAGGCGCTCGACCTCGACGGCAGGCGCATCGAGATCGCGAACCTCCCGCGCGCCGCTCGCCACGACCTCGCGGTCCGCTTCGACCTGGCGGGCGCCGATCCGCGCGCCCTGGCGGACCGCGCGGAACGCTGCGCCGGCGTCCTGCGCCGGACGATGGTCGACTCGCCCGACCTGCGCGCCGACCTCGCAACCGGCGCGACGCTGCCGGACGATTACCAGGGCTGGCAGCGGGTAATTGGCCTGTATCCACTCACCCAAATCCCCTTCGCCATCGGCGTGCGCGGTTGGCAGACCCGGACGGAGCGCGCGTTCGCACAGCCGCTCGACACACTGCCACGGGAGGGCGAGCTCGCGCGCTATGTGCCGTCTCCCGCAGCCGCCCCCACACCGTCGGCCACCGCCGCCAGGATCGAGCGGTGGCGCGACAATGCGCTGCGCATTCCCCACCCCCCGCCCGAGGAGCTCGAAGGACTCCTGCTCGGACATGCGCCCGTGCTGGAAGTCGATACCGCGTCGGATCAAGACCGCATCGGCGCGATCGAGCGCGACCCGGGAGGACGCTCGCGGGTTGCCACAGGGACGCCCGTGGTCTACGTCTACGCCTCGTATGCGCGCTGGCGCGGGGCGATCCTGCTGCAGCTCAACTACGTATTCTGGTTCCCATCGCGGCCGGACGATGGCGCCTTCGACCTCCTGAGCGGGCATCTCGACGGGATCACTTGGCGACTGACCCTGGCGCCCGACGGTACCGTGCTCGTCGCCGACACGATCCACAACTGCGGCTGCTACCACCTCTTTTTCCCGTCCGCGGCGGTGCGGCCGGTCGCCTTCGGTGGGTCGACGGAAGAGCAGCCATTCGTGCCGCAACCGCTGCCCGCACTGCGTCCCGGCGAGCGGTTAACGCTGCGCATCGCCTCCCGCACCCATTACCTGCAGCGGGTCACGGCGGCGTCGGTCGAGGCGGCGGGCACCGGCCGGAGGTACCAATTGAAGCACTACGACGCCCTGCGTTCCCTCGCCGTAGGCGAAGAGGGTCGCGCGAGCCTCTTCGGCCCGGACGGCATCGTCCCCGGCACCGAGCGCGGCGAGCGCTTCCTGTTCTGGCCGATGGGGGTGCCGGAACCCGGCGCGATGCGCCAGCGCGGTCACCACGCGACCGCCTTCGTCGGCCGGCGCCATTTCGACGACCCGTGGCTGCTGGAGCGAAGCTTCGCGCCAGTGGACCCGTGACCGGATTCCGCTATCATGCCGGTTCCCGGGCCCAGGCCCGCCCAACTTCGCCCGTCACACCATGAAAAGACAAGGCGGCTACGCCGCGGTTGTAATTCTGATTCTCGTCGTCATCGCCGCGGCAGCCGCGTGGACTTGGCTGTCCCTCACCTGGAGCTACTCCACGGGGGAGCGCGTGGGTATCGTGCAGAAACTCTCCAATAAAGGCTGGATATGCAAGACCTGGGAAGGCGAGCTCAACATGGTCGTGCTCCCGGGCGCGATTCCCGAGAAGTTCTTCTTCACGGTACGGGACGATGCTGTCGCGGACGCAATCAACCGCCTCGCAGGCAAGCGAGTGAGCCTCACGTACGAGGAGCATCGCTTCATCCCGACGACGTGCTTCGGCGATACCTCGTACTTCGTCAGCGGCGCGAAAGCCCTGGATTGACTGCAACGACGCGGTTCGGACGCGCGGTGTGGTGCGGGCGTCGGGTCAACCGGCGACGCCACGCAGCCGTTCATCGAGCGTCCCCCATCCAGCCCGAACGACCGGACGCCAGGAAACCGCCATGCTGAAGCTCTACGGGTGCCCGAACACGCGCTCCATGCGCGTCGCGTGGGCGCTGGAGGAAGCGGGCGCCGATTACGACTACGAGCCCGTGGTACTGCGCAAGGGGGAAGGCCGACGCCCGTCTTTTCTGCGCGTGAACCCTTCCGGGAAGGTGCCGGTCCTCGTGGATGGCGATCTCGTCCTGAGCGAGTCGGCGGCGATCTGTACCTACGTGGGCGATCTCTTCCCGGCGTCGCGCCTCACGCCGGCCTGGGGCAGCGCGGACCGCGGGCGGTACAACCAGTGGATGGCGTTCGCGATCGCCGAATTCGAGCAACCGCTGTGGACCATCCACAAGCATCGATTCGCCCTGCCGAAGGAGTTGCGACTGCCTGCGGTCGAGGAAGCGGCGAAGTGGGAGTTCGGGCGCGCCTGCCGTGTGCTCGAAAAAGGTCTCGGTGACAGCGCGTTCATCGTCTGCGATCACTTCACCGCCGCAGACATCATGCTCGCTCACATCATCGCCTGGGCGAACTCCACGGGGATCCAGATGGACGCCCCCGTACTGCAGAGCTATGCCGATCGGCTGCTCGCGCGCCCGGCGCTCGAACGGGCGCGCGCCCGGGAGGCGGCTGCTGCGGCGTGACCGTGCGCGGTCGGGCGAGCAGACCGACAGGGGCGCCTTACTGCACCGTGACGGTAACTCGGTAGCGCTTCTCGACCGAGCCCTCGCCTTCCCACGTGCGCCAGTTCCAGAGCAGGATCGAGGCCTCGCCCCGGGCCGACGCGGTGAAGGCGAACCGGCGACTGCCGCCCGCGCCGGGCCGCGCCTTCCCCGGACGTTCGAACGTGTCGGACTTGGGAGTCAGGACCGGTTCCACCTGCGAACGCAACGACCAGCGAAAGCCGGTCGTGGGATTCTCCGGTAGCTCGATGACGATTACGGCGCCCGGGCGGGTGGCCAGTGCTCGCCCGTCGTCCGGCAACCCCAGCGTGAGCTCCGCCACATCGCGCTCCTGCTAGGCTTTTCCCCGCACCAGCAGCAGCGGGACCGGTGCCTTGTGCATAACGCCCTCGGCTTCGCTGCCCACCAGCGCGTGCTGCAGGCCGCGCCGGCCGTGCGTGCCCATCACGATCAGGTCCGCCGACCACCGCCGCGTCTCACCCACGATCGCGTCGGCAACCCGCCCCGAGTATTGCTCGATGAGCGCCGTCTCCGGCTCGAGACCCGCGTCGCGGGCGAGGCGACTCGCGGCCTCGAGCGCATCGCGGCCGGATCGCTTCAGCGCGTCGATGATGTCGTTGAACGCGACGAAACCTTCCAGCGTGAGGCCCACTGCAGATTCGTCCACCACGAATACGAAGCGCAGCTTCGCTGCCTGATCGCGTGCGAGCCGGATCGCCTCGCCAACGCCGAGGAGCGCGCTGTCGCTGCCGTCGACGGGCACGAGGATGCGCTGGTAGGTGGACATGGGGGCACGAGTCCCGACTTTCGCTTGCGTCAGCGAATGATTATGCTCTAGCCACTCGGATATTTCACGGGACACGGTGCCTGTCTCTTGCCGCGCCGGTCGCTCGATCTCCCGGACGCAGTCGGCCACCTCATGCAGCGATACTATCCCCGCTCCTTCCTGATGCTGACCCTGGTCGGCTTCATGCTCGTCGCGCTGCCGCTGCTGCTCGGGCTCGCCAACAGCGCGCTGTCGGTCGGGCAGGTCGCGAACCAGAGCCGGAAGGCCGTGCATCAGGCGGTGCAGGCGACGCAGTCGAGCCGGATCCTGATCGAGCAGCTCACCGCCATGGAGCGGCGGTTTCGCCAGTTCATGATCCTGGGCGACGCGTCGCTCCTCGATGGTTTCGAGGTCGCGCACGAGAAGTTTCGGACCGAAGCCCAGGCGCTGGAGGCGCTGGTTCCGGATGCGGCGCGGCGCAGCCTGGTGGGGAAGCTGGCCGGTGCGGAACAGGCGCTGCGCGATCGCGTCGTGGCCGCGCGCGGCAATCCGGAGGAGATCCGGGACGTGGTCGGCGAGTTCACGCCGCTCGCGGAGCTGGCGCGCACCATCGAGCAGCAGGGCAGCGAAGTCGTCGACCGCGAGGTGCGCTCGCTGCAGGACAAGGCGGAGGAGGTGCGCCAGCTCGTCATCTGGCAGTTGCTGGGTCTGGTGCCGGTGGTGATCTTCCTGGTGGTCGGATTCACGATGCTGATCGCGAAGCCCATCCGCCAGATCGAGGGGGCGATCCGGCAGTTGGGCGAGGCGGACTTCAGCACCGAGATCCGCGTCGATGGACCCGCGGACCTGGAGTACCTCGGACGTCGCCTCGACTGGATGCGCGAGCGCCTGCTCGAGCTCGAAGAACAAAAGGCGCGCTTGTTGCGCCATGTGTCGCACGAGCTCAAGACCCCGCTCACCGCGCTCAAGGAGGGGGCCGAGTTGCTGGCCGAAGGTGCCGTCGGGCCGCTCTCCGACGAGCAGCGCGAGGTGGTCGAGATCCTGCGGGCCAACGGCGTGGAGCTGCAGCGGCTGATCGAGGATCTGCTCGCGTACCAGGCGCTGCAGGCCGGTCGGTCGACCCTCAACGTCACCCGTTTCGCGCTGCGTCCGGTGCTCGAGGGCGTTGCCTGGAAACACCAGCTCGCGCGGCGCGGCCGCAATCTCGAGCTCGATCTCGCGTGCCCTGATATCATGATCGAGGGAGATGAAAGAAGAATCGCCACGATTTTCGACAATCTGCTGTCCAACGCGATCAAGTATTCACCGGATGGTCAGACCATCCGCATGGTCGCCACCCAGTCCGGCGACCGCGTGGTGATCGAGGTACGGGACGCGGGTCCCGGGCTCGCGGAGGAGGAGCGGGAGAAGGTTTTCGACGCCTTTTTCCGGGGCCGTCGTGCGCCGCATCAGCGCATCAAGGGATCGGGGCTCGGTCTTTCGATCGTGAAGGAATACGTGTCGGCTCACGGCGGCAGCGTCGAGGCGCGCAACGCCGAATCAGGCGGTGCGTGTTTCCGCGTGAATCTGCCCCGGGTTGCGCGGCGACTCCCTGATCTGGGATCGAGCTCGGTGCCTGTTGCATGAGGAGCCCGGTTAGGCGTTACACTCTCTTAATTTCGGGTGCGTCGTTCGTGCTCGTGGTCGCTTGCGCGCCGACCAAGCCCACCGTCCCGGCGCCCGACGTCGTGCCGCCCGAGCCCGCGCCGGTGCTGGTGGAGCCGCCGCGACCCGAGGTGAAGCCCGAGCCGCCGCCACCGCCGCCGCCCGAGCCGCCGCAGACCGAGCTCAATCGTCTGTTGGCGCAGAGCGAGGCCGTCCGCAGAATGCCGGGGGCCGAGGCGGCGAAGGAGCTCGAGCAGGCGCGGCAAGCCTTCAATCGTTCCAAGACGGAGTACAACCGCTTGCAGTATGCGATGTTGTCGCTGCTGCCGAGCGCCGGGGGCCCCGACGACGCGAAGGCAGCGGCCCTCCTGGAGCCGCTGCTGAAGGACAAGAGCAGCCCGAGCAACGGGCTGCGCGCGTTCGCGGCCTTTCTTTATTTCCAGATCGCGGAGAACCGAAAAATGGAAGAGCGGATGCGGGAAGAGCAGAAACGGGCGGACTCGCTGCAGGAGAAGCTCGATGCGCTGAAGGAGGTCGAGAAGAGTCTGATCGACCGCGAGCAATCAGCGCCGCGCAAGAAATGATGAACACCGTGCGACCCCGGGTGCTCGTGGTCGACGACGACCCCGATCTGCTGAAGCTGCTGTCGATCCGGCTCAAGGCCGCCGGCTACGATGTCAAGGCGGCCGAGAGCGGTGAGGCGGCCCTGGCCCACCTTTCCCTGTCGCGCCCGCAGGCCGTGGTAACGGATCTGCGCATGGGTGGGATGGACGGGATGTCGCTCTTCGACGCGATCCACCGCGACAACCCGGCGCTGCCGGTCCTCATGCTGACCGCCCATGGCACCATTCCCGACGCGGTGACCGCGACCCGCCGCGGCATCTTCGGCTATCTGACCAAGCCCTTCGATCCGAAGGCGCTGCTGGACGAGCTCGAACGCGCCGTGACGGTGAGCGGCGTGGCCGATACGGCCGCGAAGGAAATCGGCGATGAGTCCGTGCGCGGCGACGCGTGGCGCGCGGACATCATCACGCGCAGCCCGCAGATGGAGGACCTGCTCGCCAAGGCGCGTCTCGTGGCGGAGAGCGACGCGAGCGTGCTCATCACCGGCGAGAGCGGTACCGGCAAGGAGCTGCTCGCGCAAGCCATCCACCGTGCGAGCGCCGCGGTCGAAGCGGCAGTTCCGTCGCGGTGAACTGCGGCGCGATCCCCGAGCCGCTGCTCGAGTCGGAGCTCTTCGGCCACACCAAGGGCGCGTTCACCGGCGCCATTCGCGATTACCGCGGCCTGTTCCAGGCGGCCGACGGCGGCACACTGCTGCTCGACGAGGTCGGCGACATGCCGCTCTCGCTGCAGGTCAAGCTGCTGCGCGTGCTGCAGGAGGGCCAGGTGCGGCCGGTGGGCTCGACCGCCACCCTCGACGTCGACGTCCGGATCGTGTCGGCGACCCATCGCAACCTGGACGAGGAAATCGTCGCCGGACGCTTTCGGGAAGATCTGTACTACCGCCTGAACGTGGTGCATCTGTCGTTGCCGTCCCTGGCCGAGCGGCGCGAGGACATTCCGCTGCTCGCGCATCACTTCCTGCGACAGCTCGGCACCCGCTACAAGAAGACGGTGAACGGCTTCGCACCGGAAGCCCTGGAGCTTCTGGTCGCCTCGCCGTGGCCCGGGAATGTCCGACAGCTCTACAACCTGGTGGAGCAGACGGTCGCGCTCTCGACATCGCCCGTGGTTCCGGCGACGCTCGTGCAGGGTGCGCTCAAGACGCAGACCGAGGCCCTGTCGTCGTTCGAGGAGGCGCGCCGACGCTTCGAGCGGGAGTACCTGGCCCAGGTGCTGAAGATCACCAACGGTAACGTCTCGCAGGCGGCCCGGCTGGCCAAGCGCAACCGCACCGAGTTCTACAAGCTGCTCCAGCGGCATCATCTCGATCCGCGGCTCTTCAAGAGCGCTGCCGAGTAACAGCCCGTCGCTGGCAGGCGACAGGCAACAGTGTCGCGCCATATGGAGGCGTTGATTATGGTGCGCGGACATGTCGTTTGGCAGCGACGAATAGCTTCCATTTTGTCTCCAAGAAATCTCCCAAGTATCTGGTTTTTATTATTTTATTTTTTTGGTACGGGGGTTGCAGAGGCATGGACGTCACCTCAACCTGGGGAGTCCATGAACATGAAAAAGAACTTGAATCTGATCGCTCTTGAAGTCACGCCGGCCGCAGCGGATTCGACCGCGGCCGCCGCCGGATCGGAGAATGCCGTGCCCGCCCAGAAGCGCGGCTTCAAGCCGCGCTGGCTGAGACTGCAGCGGCGCGAACGCAAGCTGCGAGAGGCGCGCGCGATGGCCCTTCGCCCCATCGTGGGTTGATGCCTATGGCCGAACCTGTTCGTGCCAGGGGCAGCAGGACGGACGAGCCGTGGGAGCGAGGTCTCTACCTGCTTCTCCTGGTCGTCGCGATCGTGGTCATCCTCTACAGCCTGTTCGGGATCGCTACCCTGCTCGGCTATCTGCCGCTCTCACAAAGCGGCGGGGGTGGGAAACCGATACAGCATCCCGCCGTCGAGGCCCGGCCGGCTCTCGATCGCATGACGGAGAAGATGCCGACGGGGCACGTCGTTGACGTTCCCTGTCCGCCTCGAGCGCGCGTGAAAGCGACCGCACTCGCACCCTCGATCAGCTCTGCACCATTCGCAGAGCCAGCGCTGAGCGATTGCGCAGAGGTCGAGTCGGATCGTCTTCCGGCACGCAACGCCGCGGCCGCGTACCGGTCCTACGGTCGTTGATCCTGCTTCGAACGCGCCTCGAGATGTGCGTGGTGGATAGACTTGCCGCTGCTCCACTGGTGCTCCTGCTCCTGGTCGCAGGCGGCTGCAGTCAACCGCAGCCGGTCGGTCCGACCGTGAATCTCTCGGGATACTCCCAGCCTTTCAAGGACGGGTTTGCCGCCGGTTGCAAGACCGCGCGCGGCAATCCGACCAAGGACGCCGAGCGCCATCGGTCCGACACGGACTACCGGCTTGGCTGGGAAGATGGCCTGAGCGTCTGCGCGAAGAAGTGAACTGAAGAATCGTGCTGGGGTGAGCGATCAGCCCCCGCTTTTGACGCGCGTGATCCGCACCACCTCGGGTATGCGGCGCAGCGCGCGCATCACCTGCGCGAGATGCAGACGGTCTCCCACCTGCAGGGTGAAGTCTACGGTGCTGTATTGGCTGCCGTCCTGCGCGTCCATGCTGACGTTGTCGATGTTCGATTCCGCGTCCGCGATCTCCGCTGCGATCCGCGCCAGCACCCCGCGCTGGTTGAGCGGCGATGAGCTTGATGTTCACGTCGAAGAGCTTCTTCGTCTCCGGATCCCATTCCACGTCGAAGTATTTGTCGGGATCGGCGCGCGTCTTCGCCATGACCGGACAGTCGTGGGTGTGGATCACCATGCCCTGACCCTTCTTGATCCAGCCGATGATGGGGTCGCCCGGGATCGGCCGGCAGCACTGCGCGAACTGAACCGTCATGCCCTCGGTGCCGCGGATGACGACCGTGCCGGGGTGCTTCATGTCCAGGGGTGCCGGGTCGGTCAGGGACAGAAGCTCGCGCGCGACGACCACCGAGAGCCGCTTGCCGAGCCCGATGTCGGCCAGGATCTCGTCCTTGCTGCGCACGCCCGCGTCCTTCACGAGCCGCTCCCACGTCGCCTCGGTCGATCTCGGCCAGATGCGAGCCGAAGCCGCTCAGCGCCTGTGCAAGCAGCCGCTCGCCGAGCTGACGCGACTCGTCGTACTGCATCGTCTTGAGGAAGTGGCGGATGTGCGCGCGCGCCTTGCCGGTGATCACGTAGCCCGAGCCACGCCGGGTTGGGTTTCGCGTGCACGGCGGTGATGATCTCGACGCGGTCCCCGCTTCTGCAGCTCGGTGCGCAGCGGCATCAGCTCGTCGTTGATCTTGACCGCGACGCAGCGGTTGCCGATGTCGGTGTGCACGGCGTAGGCGAAGTCCACCGCGGTCGCGCCGCGCGGCAGCGACATGATCTTCCCCTTCGGCGTGAAGACGTAGGCTTCGTCCGGGAAGAGATCGATCTTGAGGTGTTCGAGAAACTCGATCGAGTCGCCGCTCTCCGACTGGATCTCGAGCAGGCTCTGCAGCCACTGGTGGGTCTTGTGCTGCAGGTCGTTCAGCGTCGCGTCCGAGCTCTTGTACAGCCAGTGCGACGCCACACCCGCCTCCGCGATCTTGTGCATGTCGGCGGTGCGGATCTGCACTTCGAGCGGCATGCCGTAGGGTCCGAAGAGCGTCGTGTGCAGTGACTGGTAGCCGTTCGTCTTGCCGATCGCGATGTAGTCCTTGAACTTGCCGGGGATCGGCTTGTACAGCCCGTGCAGCGCGCCGAGCGCGAGATAGCACGACGGCACGTCCTTCACCAGCAGGCGGAAGCCGAAGATGTCGAGCACCTTGGAGAAGGGAAGCTGCTTCTCCTTCATCTTCCGGTAGATGCTGTAGATGTGCTTCTCGCGGCCGGTGACGGTCGCCTCGATCTTCGATTCCTTGAGCCGCGAGCGGATGCTCTCGAGGATCTTCTGCACCACCTCGCGCCGGTTGCCGCGCGCCGACTTGACCGCCTTCGACAGCACCCGATAGCGCTCGGGTACAGATGCTTGAAGGACAGATCCTCGAGCTCGTGATAGATGCTGTTCAGGCCGAGCCGGTTCGCGATCGGCGCATAGATCTCGAGCGTCTCGCGCGCGATGCGCCGGCGCTTTTCCGGGGGCAGCCCCGCCAGCGTGCGCATGTTGTGCAGCCGGTCGGCGAGCTTGATGAGGATGACGCGGACGTCGCGCGCCATCGCGAGCAGCATCTTGCGGAAGCTCTCCGCCTGGTGCTCCTCGTGGGTGGCGAACTCGATGCGGTCGAGCTTCGAGACGCCGTCGACGAGCTCGGCGACGTTCTTGCCGAACTTCCGCGAGATCTCGCCCTTGGTGACCGACGTGTCTTCCATCACGTCGTGCAGCAGCGCAGCGGTCAGTGCCTGCGGGTCGAGATGGAGCTCGGCCAGGATGTTGGCGACCGCCAGCGGGTGGACGATGTAGGGATCGCCCGTCTTGCGGAACTGGCCTTCGTGCGCGGCTTCGGAGAACTGGTAGGCGGATTCGAGCTGCGCAACGTCCTCCGCCTTCAGGTGGCCGGTCAGGCTTTTGAGGAGCGTCTGCGGTTCGGACATGGCAGCGATGATCATGAGCCCTGGCTGAACAATCCTCGCTTGCGCGAGCCCTGTTCAGGCGGGCCCTGACCTTCCTCTTGCCAGCGTTCCTACCGTCTCTGCCTCACGGCCAATCGGAATCGGTTCGGGGCCGCGCGGGGTCACGCCTCAGGTCTGGCCCGGTTGAGTATCTCCCGTCCCACCTTGCCCAGCGCCATCTCGCGCAGGGCGATCACGGTCGGCTTGTCCTTGTTGCCCTCGACCATCGGCGTCGCGCCGTTCGCGAGCTGCCGCGCGCGATAGGTCGCCGCGAGCGTCAGCTCGAAACGGTTGGGAATGTACTTCAAAACGTCGTCAACGGTGATGCGTGCCATGGGTGGAACTTAGTTGAATTGATCGAGAAGATCCGCGTGACGGCGGAGCTGGTTGGCGGCGCGCAGGCGCTCCGCCTGCACGATCGCGACCAAGTCACGCACCGCGTCGTCGAATCGGTCGTTAATAATAACATAATCAAATTCAGCGACATGGGCGATCTCCTCGCGGGCCGCCGCGAGCCGGCGCGCGATCACCTCCTCGCTGTCCGAGGCGCGGGCGCGCAGCCGCTGCTCCAGCACCGTCATCGAAGGGGGCAGGATGAAGATGCCGATCGCCGCGGGCATCGCGCGCCGCACCTGCGCCGCGCCCTGCCAGTCGATCTCGAGCAGGATGTCCTCGCCGGCGGCGAGCCGTTCGGCCACCCAGGAGCGCGACGTGCCGTAGAGGTTGCCGTGCACCTCCGCGCTTTCGAGAAACTCGCCGCGCTCGCGCATCGCCTCGAAGTCGCGCACCGAGACGAAGTGGTAGTCGCGGCCGTCCACCTCTCCCGCCCGCGGTGCGCGGGTGGTGAACGAAACCGACAGCCGCACCGCGCGGTCGGCTTCGAGCAGCGCGGCGACGAGGCTGGTCTTGCCGGCACCCGAGGGCGCCGCGACGATCAACAGGGTACCGGGACTTACCATCGGGCAAGGGGAAAGGGGGAAGGGGGCGAAAACGCGAAGAAGTGAAGGAGTGAAGGGGTGAAACGCCGATGCGCGAATGCGTGCCCTTTCTCCGGTTTACGAGAAACCGTCAGCTGCGGGATCTTCACACCTTCACACATTTACTCGCTCGCTCCGTCACGCCTCGACGTTCCATCATGCGACGCGGTGAGTGTAGCGCATCTCGTCACCGGGCTTGGTCAAACAAGGCGCGAGTGGGTGCAGTCGCTGGCCCCAGGGCTTCAGCGATGTGCCGCTTCTTCATCAGGGCCAGTGGTTGTCCCAGAGCGTTGCACTCGGAGCACGGTCTTCAACGGGCATCTCTTCGTCGGCGATGTTCCGCTCGATGAAAGCGGCATGGAGCACCATCCGCTGACACCGATGACCGATGCCAACCTCGTGCGCGTTCTGCAAAGTCAGGTCGAGGGCAAAGTCGGGCTGGTCGACTACGAGACGGTCTTACGCGGCGCTGCGTCGCGAGGAGACCGCGATCGCGATCGTCGACGCGGTGTTCGAGCGCGACCTCGAAGAGATCGCCGCGGCCTGCGCCGAGCTTCCGTTGGTCAGCGGTGGATCGGGCGTCGCCATGGGATTGCCCGAGAACTTTCGGCGCAGCGGCCTGCTCGCGACGCAAGTCGTCGCGGATGCGCTTCCCCCGCTCGAGGCTA
>CAVTGS010000030.1:0-24759 GCA_963734295.1 uncultured beta proteobacterium
GAGTCATGGGAACTGCGGCATTGTTGATTACCGCCGTCGTAGCGGTCGCCGTCTTATTGGTCCTGGTGATCAAGGTCGAAGTGCCGGCCTTCGTGGCCCTGTTGCTAGTCAGCATGGGGACGGCACTGATGACCGGCATTCCGCTTGCGAATGTCGTGCCGGTGATGGTTGCGGGCATGGGCAAGGTACTTGGCTCGGTGGCCATCGTCGTGGGCCTCGGGTCCATGCTGGGACGGCTGATTGAGGTATCCGGCGGGGCGGACAATCTAGCCCGCCGGTTCACGGAGGTATGGGACCCAAGCACGTCATCGCCGCGCTGACCGCCGCGTCCTTCATTCTGGGCATCCCAGTGTTCTTCGACGTCGCATTCGTGACCTGGCTCCGATTGCTCGGCTTCGCCAGGTCGCCAAGATCCATCCGATGAAGATCGCGCTGCCCGTTGGGGCAGTCCTCCTGACCGTCCACGTAGCGCTACCCCCCGCATCCCGGTCCGGTCGCGGCAGCCGCGCTGCTGAATGCGGACGTGGGGCTGGTGACGCTGGTCGGCTTGGTCATCTGCGCCGTCGTCGGCGTAGTCGGGTTCTTTGCGGCGAAGCTGTTCAAAGTGGACAAGATGATACTGGGGCCTTCACCCGCTACGGAAGCTATCGCGGATGAGGTGCCACAGACCGGCTCGCACGAGGCTAAGCAAACGGTGCCGAGTGCGGCGAGCGTGGTGGTGCTCATCGTGCTGCCGATCTTGCTGATAATGGTTGGATCGGTAGCTGCGACGGTCCTCCCCAAGGGCCATGGCTTGCTGCCGTTCGCCTCATTCCTGGGCGCTCCCGCCACCGCGCTGATGGTCGGTCTTCTAGTTGCGTATTGGCTGGTTGGAAACAAGGCGCAGTGGAACAAGACCGAGCGCGAGCGTTATTGCCGACTCCGCATTGCCCATCGTCGCCATCATCATTTTTGTGACCGGCGCCGGCGGCGTATTTGGCAACGTGTTGGTCGAGTCCAAGATCGGTAATGCGCTGTCGCAGTCGTTGACAGCGATGGGAATGCCCCTCATCGTCGCCGCGTTTGTCATCGCCCTGGCTCTCCGCGCGGCTCAAGGGTCGGCCACTGTGGCGATCTTGACCACCGCAGGCCTGTTGTCACAAGCCGTGGCTGCTCGGCGGGTACAATCCGCTCCAGATGGCTCTGATTACTTTGGCAATAGGCTTTGGCGGCCTTGGGCTGTCCCACATCAACGATTCCGGCTTCTGGATCGTGACAAAGTACCTGGGGCTGTCCGTGGCCGACGGCCTGAAGACGTGGACCACCCTGACCACTATCTGCGGTGTCGCCGGCTTCCTGCTGACGTGGGTCGCGTGGCTGATCGTCTGACCTCGAGTTGACCATGCAGGACCCCCGGTACTTTCGGCTGTGGCAGGCGATCGGCGTGCTGATGGTATTGGTCGTCTGCGTCGCGTCGCTGTCGCCGACGATGCCGCCGCCGCCCGGGCTTCACGGCGACAAGGTCGAGCATCTGATCGCCTACGGCTCGCTCACTTACTGGTGGGGCATGCTCTACCCGGAGCGTGCGCAGCGCTGGCTTGCCTGTCTGCTCTTCATCCTGATGGGCGTCGGCCTGGAGTTCAGCCCAGCGGGCCACCGGCTACCGTGTGCTCGATGTCTTCGACATGGCCGCCAACACGGTCGGTGCCCTCCTCGGGCGCTTTGCGGTCGAGACGCCGTTCGGACGGCTCCTCGGCATGCTCGACAAGCGGCTTGCCTGATCGCAACACACCCGTTGCCCGCGCGGCGAAGGTGGTCCGGCCGCGAGGTGGAGATCCCGGTCTGGATATTCGTCTTCGCCGCATGGGCGGGCCTCGCCAGCGGCTGCGCCTCGACACCCTCGACCCCCACTACGGATGCTACGGCCCTCGCGGCTAGCGAGTGCAGAGAGTACCTGCAGGCGCTCGATCGCAAGTCGGCCGAGCACGGGGTGATCGACGCGGACGCCGCTCGTGTGCCCGGCTACCCGTTTCTGCGGTCGAACCGGTTCCTCGCGAGCTTCCCTCCCGGTACGCTGAATCCCGCTGCCTTCGACGCATGGCTGGACCGCCTGCAGGCGCTCGACCTCGACGGCAGGCGCATCGAGATCGCGAACCTCCCGCGCGCCGCTCGCCACGACCTCGCGGTCCGCTTCGACCTGGCGGGCGCCGATCCGCGCGCCCTGGCGGACCGCGCGGAACGCTGCGCCGGCGTCCTGCGCCGGACGATGGTCGATTCGCCCGACCTGCGCGCCGACCTCGCAACCGGCGCGACGCTGCCGGACGATTACCAGGGCTGGCAGCGGGTAATTGGCCTGTATCCACTCACCCAAATCCCCTTCGCCATCGGCGTGCGCGGTTGGCAGACCCGGACGGAGCGCGCGTTCGCACAACCGCTCGACACACTGCTACGGGAGGGCGAGCTCGCGCGCTATGTGCCGTCTCCCGCAGCCGCCCCCACACCGTCGGCCACCGCCGCCAGGATCGAGCGGTGGCGCGACAATGCGCTGCGCATTCCTCACCCCCCGCCCGAGGAGCTCGAAGGAGCTCCTGCTCGGACATGCCCCCGTGCTGGAAGTCGATACCGCGTCGGATCAAGACCGCATCGGCGCGATCGAGCGCGACCCGGGAGGACGCTCGCGGGTTGCCGCCAGGGGACGCCCGTGGTCTACGTCTACGCCTCGTATGCGCGCTGGCGCGGGGCGATCCTGCTGCAGCTCAACTACGTATTCTGGTTCCCATCGCGGCCGGACGATGGCGCCTTCGACCTCCTGAGCGGGCATCTCGACGGGATCACTTGGCGACTGACCCTGGCGCCCGACGGTACCGTGCTCGTCGCCGACACGATCCACAACTGCGGCTGCTACCACCTCTTCCCGTCCGCGGCGGTGCGGCCGGTCGCCTTCGGTGGGTCGACGGAAGAGCAACCATTCGTGCCGCAACCGCTGCCCGCACTGCGTCCCGGCGAGCGGTTAACGCTGCGCATCGCCTCCCGCACCCATTACCTGCAGCGGGTCACGGCGGCGTCGGTCGAGGCGGCGGGCACCGGCCGGAGGTACCAATTGAAGCACTACGACGCCCTGCGTTCCCTCGCCGTAGGCGAAGAGGGTCGCGCGAGCCTCTTCGGCCCGGACGGCATCGTCCCCGGCACCGAGCGCGGCGAGCGCTTCCTGTTCTGGCCGATGGGGGTGCCGGAACCCGGCGCGATGCGCCAGCGCGGTCACCACGCGACCGCCTTCGTCGGCCGGCGCCATTTCGACGACCCGTGGCTGCTGGAGCGAAGCTTCGCGCCAGTGGACCCGTGACCGGATTCCGCTATCATGCCGGTTCCCGGGCCCAGGCCCGCCCAACTTCGCCCGTCACACCATGAAAAGACAAGGCGGCTACGCCGCGGTTGTAATTCTGATTCTCGTCGTCATCGCCGCGGCAGCCGCGTGGACTTGGCTGTCCCTCACCTGGAGCTACTCCACGGGGGAGCGCGTGGGTATCGTGCAGAAACTCTCCAATAAAGGCTGGATATGCAAGACCTGGGAAGGCGAGCTCAACATGGTCGTGCTCCCGGGCGCGATTCCCGAGAAGTTCTTCTTCACGGTACGGGACGATGCTGTCGCGGACGCAATCAACCGCCTCGCAGGCAAGCGAGTGAGCCTCACGTACGAGGAGCATCGCTTCATCCCGACGACGTGCTTCGGCGATACCTCGTACTTCGTCAGCGGCGCGAAAGCCCTGGATTGACTGCAACGACGCGGTTCGGACGCGCGGTGTGGTGCGGGCGTCGGGTCAACCGGCGACGCCACGCAGCCGTTCATCGAGCGTCCCCCATCCAGCCCGAACGACCGGACGCCAGGAAACCGCCATGCTGAAGCTCTACGGTTGCCCGAACACGCGCTCCATGCGCGTCGCGTGGGCGCTGGAGGAAGCGGGCGCCGATTACGACTACGAGCCCGTGGTACTGCGCAAGGGGGAAGGCCGACGCCCGTCTTTTCTGCGCGTGAACCCTTCCGGGAAGGTGCCGGTCCTCGTGGATGGCGATCTCGTCCTGAGCGAGTCGGCGGCGATCTGTACCTACGTGGGCGATCTCTTCCCGGCGTCGCGCCTCACGCCGGCCTGGGGCAGCGCGGACCGCGGGCGGTACAACCAGTGGATGGCGTTCGCGATCGCCGAATTCGAGCAACCGCTGTGGACCATCCACAAGCATCGATTCGCCCTGCCGAAGGAGTTGCGACTGCCTGCGGTCGAGGAAGCGGCGAAGTGGGAGTTCGGGCGCGCCTGCCGTGTGCTCGAAAAAGGTCTCGGTGACAGCGCGTTCATCGTCTGCGATCACTTCACCGCCGCAGACATCATGCTCGCTCACATCATCGCCTGGGCGAACTCCACGGGGATCCAGATGGACTCCCCCGTACTGCAGAGCTATGCCGATCGGCTGCTCGCGCGCCCGGCGCTCGAACGGGCGCGCGCCCGGGAGGCGGCTGCTGCGGCGTGACCGTGCGCGGTCGGGCGAGCAGACCGACAGGGGCGCCTTACTGCACCGTGACGGTAACTCGGTAGCGCTTCTCGACCGAGCCCTCGCCTTCCCACGTGCGCCAGTTCCAGAGCAGGATCGAGGCCTCGCCCCGGGCCGACGCGGTGAAGGCGAACCGGCGACTGCCGCCCGCGCCGGGCCGCGCCTTCCCCGGACGTTCGAACGTGTCGGACTTGGCAGTCAGGACCGGTTCGACCTGCGAACGCAACGACCAGCGAAAGCCGGTCGTGGGATTCTCCGGTAGCTCGATGACGATTACGGCGCCCGGGTGGGTGGCCAGTGCTCGCCCGTCGTCCGGCAACCCCAGCGTGAGCTCCGCCACATCGCGCTCCTGCTAGGCCTTTCCCCGCACCAGCAGCAGCGGGACCGGTGCCTTGTGCATAACGCCCTCGGCTTCGCTGCCCACCAGCGCGTGCTGCAGGCCGCGCCGGCCGTGCGTGCCCATCACGATCAGGTCCGCCGACCACCGCCGCGTCTCACCCACGATCGCGTCGGCAACCCGCCCCGAGTATTGTTCGATGAGCGCCGTCTCCGGCTCGAGACCCGCGTCGCGGGCGCGGCGACTCGCGGCCTCGAGCGCATCGCGTCCGGATCGCTTCAGCGCGTCGATGATGTCGTTGAACGCGACGAAACCTTCCAGCGTGAGGCCCACTGCAGTTCATCCACCACGAATACGAAGCGCAGCTTCGCTGCCTGATCGCGTGCGAGCCGGATCGCCTCGCCAACGCCGAGGAGCGCGCTGTCGCTGCCGTCGACGGGCACGAGGATGCGCTGGTAGGTGGACATGGGGGCACGAGTCCCGACTTTCGCTTGCGTCAGCGAATGATTATGCTCTACCCAGTCGGATATTTCACGGGACACGGTGCCTGTTCTTGCCGCGCCGGTCGCTCGATCTCCCGGACGCAGTCGGCCACCTCATGCAGCGATACTATCCCCGCTCCTTCCTGATGCTGACCCTGGTCGGCTTCATGCTCGTCGCGCTGCCGCTGCTGCTGGGGCTCGCCAACAGCGCGCTGTCGGTCGGGCAGGTCGCGAACCAGAGCCGGAAGGCCGTGCATCAGGCGGTGCAGGCGACGCAGTCGAGCCGGATCCTGATCGAGCAGCTCACCGCCATGGAGCGGCGGTTTCGCCAGTTCATGATCCTGGGCGACGCGTCGCTCCTCGATGGTTTCGAGGTCGCACACGAGAAGTTTCGGACCGAAGCCCGGGCGCTGGAGGCGCTGGTTCCGGATGCGGCGCGGCGCAGCCTGGTGGGGGAGCTGGCCGGTGCGGAACAGGCGCTGCGCGATCGCGTCGTGGCCGCGCGCGGCAATCCGGAGGAGATCCGGGACGTGGTCGGCGATTTCACGCCGCTCGCGGAGCTGGCGCGCACCATCGAGCTGCAGGGCAGCGAAGTCGTCGACCGCGAGGTGCGCTCGCTGCAGGACAAGGCGGAGGAGGTGCGCCAGCTTGTCATCTGGCAGTTGCTGGGTCTGGTGCCGGTGGTGATCTTCCTGGTGGTCGGATTCACGATGCTGATCGCGAAGCCCATCCGCCAGATCGAGGGGGCGATCCGGCAGTTGGGCGAGGCGGACTTCAGCACCGAGATCCGCGTCGATGGACCTGCGGACCTGGAGTACCTCGGACGTCGCCTCGACTGGATGCGCGAGCGCCTGCTCGAACTCGAAGAACAAAAGGCGCGCTTGTTGCGCCATGTGTCGCACGAGCTCAAGACCCCGCTCACCGCGCTCAAGGAGGGGGCCGAGTTGCTGGCCGAAGGTGCCGTCGGGCCGCTCTCCGACGAGCAGCGCGAAGTGGTCGAGATCCTGCGGGCCAACGGCGTGGAGCTGCAGCGGCTGATCGAGGATCTGCTCGCGTATCAGGCGCTGCAGGCCGGTCGGGCGACCCTCAACGTCACCCGTTTCGCGCTGCGTCCGGTGCTCGAGGGCGTTGCCTGGAAACACCAGCTCGCGCGGCGCGGCCGCAATCTCGAGCTCGATCTCGCGTGCCCTGATATCATGATCGAGGGAGATGAAAGAAGAATCGCCACGATTTTCGACAATCTGCTGTCCAACGCGATCAAGTATTCACCGGATGGTCAGACCATCCGCATGGTCGCCACCCAGTCCGGCGACCGCGTGGTGATCGAGGTAAGGGACGCGGGTCCCGGGCTCGCGGAGGAGGAGCGGGAGAAGGTTTTCGACGCCTTTTTCCGGGGCCGTCGTGCGCCGCATCAGCGCATCAAGGGATCGGGGCTCGGTCTTTCGATCGTGAAGGAATACGTGTCGGCTCACGGCGGCAGCGTCGAGGCGCGCAACGCCGAATCAGGCGGTGCGTGTTTCCGCGTGAATCTGCCCCGGGTCGCGCGGCGACTCCCTGATCTGGGATCGAGCTCGGTGCCTGTTGCATGAGGAGCCCGGTTAGGCGTTACACTCTCTTAATTTCGGGTGCGTCGTTCGTGCTCGTGGTCGCTTGCGCGCCGACCAAGCCCACCGTCCCGGCGCCCGACGTCGTGCCGCCCGAGCCCGCGCCGGTGCTGGTGGAGCCGCCGCGACCCGAGGTGAAGCCCGAGCCGCCGCCACCGCCGCCGCCCGAGCCGCCGCAGACCGAGCTCAATCGTCTGTTGGCGCAGAGCGAGGCCGTCCGCAGAATGCCGGGGGCCGAGGCGGCGAAGGAGCTCGAGCAGGCGCGGCAAGCCTTCAATCGTTCCAAGACGGAGTACAACCGCTTGCAGTATGCGATGTTGTCGCTGCTGCCGAGCGCCGGGGGCCCCGACGACGCGAAGGCAGCGGCCCTCCTGGAGCCGCTGCTGAAGGACAAGAGCAGCCCGAGCAACGGGCTGCGCGCGTTCGCGGCCTTTCTTTATTTCCAGATCGCGGAGAACCGAAAAATGGAAGAGCGGATGCGGGAAGAGCAGAAACGGGCGGACTCGCTGCAGGAGAAGCTCGATGCGCTGAAGGAGGTCGAGAAAAGTCTCATCGACCGCGAGCAACCAGCGCCGCGCAAGAAATGATGAACACCGTGAGACCCCGGGTGCTCGTGGTCGACGACGACCCCGATCTGCTGAAGCTGCTGTCGATCCGGCTCAAGGCCGCCGGCTACGATGTCAAGGCGGCCGAGAGCGGTGAGGCGGCCCTGGCCCACCTTTCACTGTCGCGCCCGCAGGCCGTGGTAACGGATCTGCGCATGGGTGGGATGGACGGGATGTCGCTCTTCGACGCGATCCACCGCGACAACCCGGCGCTGCCCGTCCTGATGCTGACCGCCCATGGCACCATTCCCGACGCGGTGACCGCGACCCGCCGCGGCATCTTCGGCTATCTGACCAAGCCGTTCGATCCGAAAGCGCTGCTGGACGAGCTCGAACGCGCCGTGACGGTGAGCGGCGTGGCCGATACGGCCGCGAAGGAAATCGGCGATGAGTCCGTGCGCGGCGACGCGTGGCGCGCGGACATCATCACGCGCAGCCCGCAGATGGAGGACCTGCTCGCCAAGGCGCGTCTCGTGGCGGAGAGCGACGCGAGCGTGCTCATCACCGGCGAGAGCGGTACCGGCAAGGAGCTCCTCGCGCAAGCGATCCACCGTGCGAGCGCCCGGTCGAAGCGGCAATTCCACGCGGTGAACTGCGGTGCGATCCCCGAGCCGCTGCTCGAGTCGGAGCTCTTTGGCCACACCAAGGGCGCGTTCACCGGCGCCATTCGCGATTACCGCGGCCTGTTCCAGGCGGCCGACGGCGGCACACTACTGCTCGACGAGGTCGGTGACATGCCGCTCTCGCTGCAGGTCAAGCTCTTGCGCGTGCTGCAGGAGGGCCAGGTGCGGCCGGTGGGCACGACCGCCACCCTCGACATCAACGTCCGGATCGTGTCGGCGACCCATCGCAATCTGGACGAGGAAATCGTCGCCGGACGCTTTCGGGAAGATCTGTACTACCGCCTGAATGTGGTGCATCTGTCGTTGCCGTCCCTGGCCGAGCGGCGCGAGGACATTCCGCTCCTCGCGCATCACTTCCTGCGTCAGCTCGGCACCCGCTACAAGAAGACGGTGAACGGCTTCGCACCGGAAGCCCTGGAGCTTCTGGTCGCCTCGCCGTGGCCCGGGAATATCCGACAGCTCTACAACCTGGTGGAGCAGACGGTCGCGCTCTCGACATCGCCCGTGGTTCCGGCGACGCTCGTGCAGGGTGCGCTCAAGACGCAGACCGAGGCCCTGTCGTCGTTCGAGGAGGCGCGCCGACGCTTCGAGCGGGAATACCTGGCCCAGGTGCTGAAGATCACCAACGGTAACGTCTCGCAGGCGGCCCGGCTGGCCAAGCGCAACCGCACCGAGTTCTACAAGCTGCTCCAGCGGCATCATCTCGATCCGCGGCTCTTCAAGAGCGCTGCCGAGTAACACCCGTCGCTGGCAGGCGACAGGCAACAGTGTCGCGCTATATGGAGCCGTTGATTATGGTGCGCGGACATGTCGTTTGGCAGCGACGAATAGCTTCCATTTTGTCTCCAAGAAATCGCCCAAGTATCTGGTTTTTATTATTTTATTTTTTTGGTACGGGGGTTGCAGAGGCATGGACGTCACCTCAACCTGGGGAGTCCATGAACATGAAAAGGAACTTGAATCTGATCGCTCTTGAAGTCACGCCGGCCGCAACGGATTCGACCGCGGCCGCCACCGGACCGGAGAATGCCGTGCCCGCCCAGAAGCGCGGCTTCAAGCCGCGCTGGCTGAGACTGCAGCGGCGCGAACGCAAGCTGCGAGAGGCGCGCGCGATGGCCCTTCGCCCCATCGTGGGTTGATGCCTATGGCCGAACCTGTTCGTGCCAGGGACAGCAGGACGGACGAGCCGTGGGAGCGAGGTCTCTACCTGCTTCTCCTGGTCGTCGCGATCGTGGTGATCCTCTACAGCCTGTTCGGGATCGCGACCCTGCTCGGCTATCTGCCGCTCTCACAAAGCGGCGGGGGTGGTAAAGCGATACAGCATCCCGCCGTCGAGGCTCGGCCGGCTCTCGATCGCATGAGGGAGAAGATGCCGACGGGGCACGTCGTTGACGTTCCCTGTCCGCCTCGAGCGAGCGTGAAAGTGACCGCACTCGCACCCTCGATCAGCTCTGCACCATTCGCAGAGCCAGCGCTGAGCGATTGCGCAGAGGTCGAGTCGGATCGTCTTCGGGCACGCAACGCCGCGGCCGCGTACCGGTCCTACGATCGTTGATCCTGCTTCGAACGCACCTCGATATGTGCGTGGTGGACAGACTTGCCGCCCCACTGGTGCTCCTGCTCCTGGTCGCAGGCGGCTGCAGTCAACCGCAGCCGGTCGGTCCGACCGTGAATCTCTCGGGATACTCCCAGCCTTTCAAGGACGGGTTTGCCGCCGGTTGCAAGACCGCGCGCGGCAATCCGACCAAGGACGCCGAGCGCCATCGGTCCGACACGGACTACCGGCTTGGCTGGGAAGATGGCCTGAGCGTCTGCGCGAAGAAGTGAACTGAAGAATCGTGCTGGGGTGAGCGATCAGCCCCCGCTCTTCACGCGCGTGATCCGCACCACCTCGGGTATGCGGCGCAGCGCGCGCATCACCTGCGCGAGATGCAGACGGTCTCCCACCTGCAGGGTGAAGTCTACGGTGCTGTATTGGCTGCCGTCCTGCGCGTCCATGCTGACGTTGTCGATGTTCGATTCCGCGTCCGCGATCTCCGCTGCGATGCGCGCCAGCACCCCGCGCCGGTTGAGGGCGATGAGCTTGATGTTCACGTCGAAGAGCTTCTTCGTCTCCGGATCCCATTCCACGTCGAAGTATTTGTCGGGATCGGCGCGCGTCTTCGCCATGACCGGACAGTCGTGGGTGTGGATCACCATGCCCTGACCCTTCTTGATCCAGCCGATGATGGGGTCCCCCGGGATCGGCCGGCAGCACTGCGCGAACTGAACCGTCATGCCCTCGGTGCCGCGGATCACGACCGTGCCGGGGTGCTTCATGTCCAGGGGTGCCGGGTCGGTCATGGACAAAAGCTCGCGCGCGACGACCACCGAGAGCCGTTTGCCGAGCCCGATGTCGGCCAGGATCTCGTCCTTGCTGCGCACGCCCGCATCCTTCACGAGCCGCTCCCACGTCGCCCGATCGACCTCGGCCAGATGCGAGCCGAAGCCGCTCAGCGCCTGTGCAAGCAGCCGCTCGCCGAGCTGGCGCGACTCGTCGTACTGCATCGTCTTGAGGAAGTGGCGGATGTGCGCGCGTGCCTTGCCGGTGATCACGTACCCGAGCCACGCCGGGTTGGGTTTCGCGTGCACGGCCGTAATGATCTCGACCCGGTCCCCGCTTCTGAGCTCGGTTCGGAGCGGCATCAGCTCGTCGTTGATCTTGACCGCGACGCAGCGGTTGCCGATGTCGGTGTGCACGGCGTAGGCGAAGTCCACTGCGGTCGCGCCGCGCGGCAGCGACATGATCTTCCCCTTCGGCGTGAAGACGTAGGCTTCGTCCGGAAAGAGATCGATCTTGAGATGTTCGAGAAACTCGATCGAGTCACCGCTTTCCGACTGGATCTCGAGCAGGCTCTGCAGCCACTGGTGGGTCTTGTGCTGCAGGTCGTTCAGCGTCGCGTCCGAGCTCTTGTAGAGCCAGTGCGAAGCCACACCCGCCTCCGCGATCTTGTGCATGTCGGCGGTGCGTATCTGCACCTCGAGCGGCATGCCGAAAGGTCCGAAGAGCGTCGTGTGCAGTGACTGGTAGCCGTTCGTCTTGCCGATCGCGATGTAGTCCTTGAACTTCCCGGGGATCGGCTTGTACAGCCCGTGCAGCGCGCCGAGCGCGAGATAGCAAGACGGCACGTCCCGCACCAGCAGGCGGAAGCCGAAGATGTCGAGCACCTTCGAGAAGGCAAGCTGCTTCTCCTTCATCTTCCGATAGATGCTGTAGATGTGCTTCTCGCGGCCGGTCACGGTCGCCTCGATCTTCGATTCCTTGAGCCGCGAGCGGATGTTCTCGAGGATCTTCTGCACCACCTCGCGCCGATTGCCGCGCGCCGATCTGACCGCCTTCGACAGCACCCGATGGCGCTTCGGGTAGAGATGCTTGAACGACAGATCCTCGAGCTCGTGATAGATGCCGTTCAGGCCGAGCCGGTTTGCGATCGGAGCATAGATCTCGAGAGTCTCGCGCGCGATGCGCCGGCGCTTTTCCGGGGGCAGCCCCCCCAGAGTGCGCATGTTGTGCAGCCGGTCGGCGAGCTTGATGAGAATGACGCGGACATCGCGCGCCATGGCGAGCAGCATCTTGCGGAAGCTCTCCGCCTGATGCTCCTCGTGGGTGGCGAATTCGATGCGATCGAGCTTCGACACGCCGTCGACGAGCTCGGCCACGTTCTTGCCGAACTTTCTCGAAATCTCGCCCTTGGTGACCGACGTGTCTTCCATCACGTCGTGCAGCAGCGCAGCCGTCAGTGCCTGCGGATCGAGATGGAGCTCGGCCAGGATGTTGGCGACCGCCAGCGGGTGGACGATGTAGGGATCGCCCGTCTTGCGGAACTGACCTTCGTGCGCGGCTTCGGAGAAATGGTAGGCGGATTCGAGCTGCGCAACGTCCTCTGCCTTCAGGTGGCCGGTCAGGCTTTTGAGGAGGGTCTGCGGTTCGGACATGGCAGCGATGATCATGAGCCCCTGGCTGAACAATCCTCGCTCGCGCAAGCCCTGTTCAGGCGGGCCCCGACCTTCCTCTCGCCGGCGTTCCTACCGTCTCCTGCCTTACGGCCAATCGGAATCGGTGCGGGGCCGCGCGAGGGTCACGCCTCAGGTCTGGCCCCGATTGAGAATCTCCCTTCCCACCTTGCCCAAAGCCATTTCGCGCAGGGCGATCACTGTCGGCTTGTCCTTGTTTCCCTCGACCATCGGCGTCGCGCCGTTCGCGAGCTGCCGGGCGCGATAGGTTGCCGCGAGTGTCAGTTCGAAACGGTTGGGAATGTACTTCAAAACGTCGTCAATGGTGATGCGCGCCATGGGTGGAACTCTAGTTGAATTGATCGAGAAGATCCGCGTGACGGCGAAGCTGGTTGACGGCGCGCAGGCGCTCTGCCTGCACGATCGCGACCAAGTCACGCACGGCGTCGTCGAATCGGTCATTAATAATAACATAATCAAATTCAGCGACATGGGAGATCTCCTCGCTTGCCGCCGCAAGCCTGCGCGCGATCACCTCCTCGCTGTCCGAAGCGCGGGCGCGCAGCCGCTGCTCCAACACCGTCAATGCAGGGGGCAGCAGGAAGATACCGATCGCCGCGGGCATCGCGCGCCGCACCTGCGCCGCGCCCTGCCAGTCGATCTCGAGCAAGATATCTTCGCCGGCGGCGAGCCGTTCGCCCACCCAGGAACGCGACGTGCCGTAAAGGTTGCCATGCACCTCCGCGCTTTCGAGAAACTCACCGCCGTTGCGCATCGCCTCGAAGTCGCGCACCGAGACGAAGTGGTAGTCGCGCCCGTCCACCTCTCCCGCCCGCGGTGCGCGGGTGGTGAACGAAACCGACAGCCGCACCGCGCGGTCGGCTTTGAGGAGCCCGGCGACGAGGCTGGTCTTGCCGGCACCCGAGGGCGCGGCGACGATCAACAGAGTACCGGGACTTGCCATCGGGCAAGGGGAAAGGGGGAAGGGGGTGAAATCGCGAAGAAGTGAAGGAGTGAAGGAGTGAAACGCCGATGCACATACGCATGCCCTTGCTCCGGTTTACGAGAAACCATCGGATGCGGGATCTTCACGCCTTCACACATTTACTCGTTCGCTCCTTCACGCCTTGACGTTTCCATCATGCGACGCGAAGAGTGTAGCGCATCTCGTCACAGGGCTTGGTCAAACATGGCGCGAAGTGGGTCGTCCTGGCCCCAAGGATTCAGCGATGGGCCGCTTCTTCATTAGGGCAGTGGTTGGTTCCAACGGGCGATTCGACGAAGGGAATTCGATTCGGTCTTAATCCCTTCTTCATCAGGGCAGTGGTTGTCCCAGAGCGTTGCACTCGGAGCACGGTCTTCAAGGGGCATCTCTTCGTCGGCGATGTTCCGCTCGATGAAAGCGGCATGGAGCACCATCCGCTGACACCGATGACCGATGCCAACCTCGTGCGCGTTCTGCAAAGTCAGGTCGAGGGCAAAGTCGGGCTGGTCGACTACGAGACGGTCGTACGCGGCGCCGCAGTGATCGCCGAGCGCTTCGCGGCGCTGCGTCGCGAGGAGACTGCGATCGCGATCGTCGACGCGGTGTTCGAGCGCGACCTCGAAGAGATCGCCGCGGCCTGCGCCGAGCTTCCGTTGGTCAGCGGCGGATCGGGCGTCGCCATGGTATTGCCCGAGAACTTTCGGCGCCGCGGCCTCCTCGCGATGCAAGTCGTCGCGGATGCGCTTCCCCCGCTCGAGGCTATCGCGCGGTGATCGCCGGGAGCTGCTCGGCGGCGACGCAAGGCCAGGTCACGGCCATGCGGGCGCGGCATCCTGCCTTCAGGGTCGATCCGATGGCGCTCGCTCGCGGTCACGACGTCGTAGGTGCCGCTCTCGAATGGGCCGCGCCGCATCTCGCGATCGAACCGGTGCTGATCTACGCGACCGCCGCGCCCGAGGAGGTCCAGGCCGCGCAGTCGGCGCTCGGCGCGGAGCGGGCGAGTGCGCTGGTGGAAGAGGCCCTCGCATCGATCGCGCAGGGGCTGGTCCGGATAGGGGTCGGGCGGCTCATCGTGGCCGGCGGCGAGACCTCCGGCGCGGTGGTGAGGGCGCTCAAGATCAGTGGGCTTCGCATCGGCCCGGAGATCGATCCGGGCGTGCCCTGGACAATGGCATTGCACGAAGAAGGCCGCGGGGAACCGCTGGCCTTGGCGCTCAAGTCCGGCAACTTCGGTACACCCGACTTTTTCGTCAAGGCGTGGAGCTATCTCCCATGAACCTCGAGAATCGACTGCGCGACGGGACCGCGGAGTTCGGCCGCTCGATCTTCGAGCGCGGGCTCACCGCGGGCAGCAGCGGCAACATCAGCGTGCGCCTGGATCACGGTTGGCTGCTCACGCCCACCAATGCGTGCCTCGGCCGGCTCGATCCGGCGCGGCTGTCGAAGCTCGACTGGCACGGCAATCTCGTCGCGGCCGACCCGCCTGCTCGGCAAGGACTACGAGGTCATCACCGCCGACGACCGGCTGGACAAGCTGGCCGCCGATTTCGTGGAGCATTGCTCGACACGCTGGGAAACCGGCAAGTCGATGCTGGTGTGCATCGACAAGATCACCTGCGCGAGGATCGCACTAGCCCAACTTCCACAGTTCAAGGGTGTGGATCTCTCCAAATCAATAAGTTAAGGTCCGAGGTCGGCACTACATTTGTGGTGTTGCGGGCGGCTTCAGTCGCTGGGGTAATTCCAGGCCGAGGTGCTGGCAGCAGGATTTGCTGCTCGCGCTCAGGCCGAACGACACAGCGGATGCGCAGCTCGCGGCTGGATGTATCCGCGAGTGGCAACACGACATCGGCGGCGTGAATGCGCGAGAGTTCGGTGAGGATCGTTCGCGGCGAATGACCGAGACCCGCACGCGCTTGCCACTGCTGGAGCGTCTTTCCACAGCGCGTAGCCGATAAAGCAGATCAGGATGTGCGCTTTGATGCGTTCGGCCTTGTGGTGCCAGATCGGGCGCATCGCCAGGTCGGACTTGTGCACGCGGAAGGCGGCTTCGGCCTCAGTGAGTTGGATATAGGTTCGCCACAGCGCTTCGTCGGTCCATTCTGCGATGTTGCTGCGAAGGATGTACACGCCTTCGGTAAGGCGCGCCCAGTCGACCCAGTCGGGACGGTAAGTGCGGCGCAGCCGAATCCCCGATGGATGTGAATCGTCATCGATGACCGAGATCGAGAAGGCGCCGGCAGTGCGGCTGTTTCGCTCCAGCAGCCGCCCGATCTGGCGCTCGATCGCACCCCGGTCGAGCACCTTGGTGCTCTTCGCGATCCGCCGCTCGAGGCTGTCCAGACTCGCCTCAATGCGCGCCTTGAACCGCTCGTGCATGGCGCGCTCCTTGTCGATGCGCGAGGCCGAGCGGCACAGCAGGAAGGTCTCGGTCGTGTCCGGACCGCGGCAGATCTTCACCTCCACATCGTCGCGCAGGTGCCGCCAGTCGGTCGTCTCTTCAATCTGCTTGAGCCAGCGCTTCAACTGCGCCTTCGGGGTGCCGATCACGTAACGCCGGCCGCTCTCATTGAGCCACGCGAGGTTATCCTCGCTCGCCATTCCCCGGTCCATGACCCACACCCGGTTCGCCTTGCCGAAACGCGCCTCCATCGAACCGACGATCTGCTCGACCGTGGTGACATCGACCGTGTTGCCAGGAAAGATCTCGTAGCCCAGCGGCATCCCCTCGCGTGTGACCACCAAGGCGATGTTCACCTGCACGCAGTCGGGACGGTGATCGCGCGAGTAGCCGCGTTTGCACAGGCTCGGATCGGCTACACCCTCGAAGTAGGTGCTCGTCACATCATAGAGCAGCAGGTCGTAGTCGAGATCGAACAACTCCCCGAAGCGCTGCACCAGGTGGGCTTCGATTGCCTGCTTGTGCGGCAGCAATCGATCCAGGCTGCGGTAGAGCCGCTCGTCGTAGATCGCCTCAGAGCCTACCCCGAGCAGATCCTCCAGCGCCGTGGTGCGGTACCAGCGCTCTGCCACGTGCAGTTCGCTGGATGGTTCGCACAGTCGACCAATCACCAGAATCGCAATGACATCGGACCACTGCACCGCTTCACGTCCACGAGGCAACAGGGTCGCAAGCAGCTCATCGAGCTGCAGCGCCTGCCACAGCTCTAGGTGACCCTAAAAACCGCAGTTGCCTCTATGTGCAGTGCATCAAGCGGGGCTCTGTTCGCGTGGCGAGCCAGTTGAATCCAGTCACGTGAGTGGCGATGAACTCGCACACGCGCTGCCACACCGATATGACGGGCAACTGCTCCGCAGATCTTTTCCAGCCCTGCAACCGCTGGCTCACCGCAGTGAGCAGCGCTCGGGCGTAGGTTGCCTTTGCGTGCATCGGCGTGATCGACAGGTGAGTCTTGCCGGCATGGGAGGTCATGCGCCCGATGCCCGAGAGCAGGAACGGGCGGCTGGTGATTGCCTCCAGCCGCGCTTGGGGGTGAGCCAGTCGCACGAACAGGCTCCACCAGTTGTAGGCGAGCGCCACGGTCATGGCGGTGAGGCGGCAGCGCTTCAGATCGTGCGTGGTGAAGCCACCCCAACCCCACTGGTTCTTCAACTCATCGAAGGCGTTCTCCGCATCGCCGCGGTCGCGGTACAGCTGCGCGATGGCGTGCGTGTCGTAGGCAAGATCGGTCACCAGCACGGCGTACTCGTAGCCCTTGGCCGGGACGTCCTTCTCGACGAAGGCCAGGCGCAGTTGCTGTTCATCGCGAAGCAGCACGTCGCCCTGCAGCGGGCGACGCAGAATCACGATGCGCCGCGCTCGGCTCCAACCCATGAGCTGGATCATTCCCTCCTGAGCTTGCCAACCTTGCCCCGCGTCGCGCCACTGCCCGTTGGCGAAGCTGCGCTCGATATAGCGCTTGACGTTCTTCGTGAGACGCAGCTTGAACAAGTAGTGCACCGCGCGTGCTTCCAGGGCCGCCATCGTCGGCTCGCCGCCCTGGCCGCAGTCGCCGCGCACCAGCGCCGGACGCTTCTCGCTTGGCAAGCGTTCGATCAACTCGATCAGTCCAGGCAGGGTGGTGTTGGCGTGGCTTTGATTGCCCGCGGCCACCGTGACCGACAGCATCAGTCGCAGCCCCGCCATCTGGTAGGTATGGTAGGCGTGCGAGGGGCGTCCCGGCTTGTGCGGGTTGTAGCCGATCAGCGCCCCTTCCTGCTTGCCGTACAGCGGCTTGACCGTCACATCGGTGTCGAGCACCCACGGCGCCGAGAGCAACGGCAGCACACTGGCATCCAGATGAGACTGCAACCAGCCCACCCCTGCGTCCTCATCGAGCGCCTTCAGTGCCCGGCGCACCGTGTCTTCGGAGACGATTCCATCCATCCCCAAGAGCCCCGCACTGACTGCGTCAGCGCGCAGCGCCGCGATGTGCGCATAGCGCCAGTGCCCCGAGAGCACCGACAAGAACAGCGTCCCCAGCACGTCGCCGATCTGCGATCCGTTCGGGCTCGCATAACGCAACGGACAACTCTCCACCCAGCGCCGGTACAACCCCGTGAGATTCAGAAACTCCGCAAAGTACGCCATCTGACCGAACGGGGTAGCCGCTTCACGTTGGTTCCAGCGCACCTGCACTGGGCCTCCGAGCGCCTCCACCCCCAGCACCGTCAGCGCCTCCTGCACCGCAGCAGCACCGCGCTTTCTCGCTTCACCCATTTGGTGGCTCCCCCAAAGCAGCCTTCCCTCAACTCACTCAGAAGGTTACACAATGACGCGACCACCAACTGCGGTTTCTAGGGTGACTGGTTCTTTCTCCCCCCCGAGCGGCGGGGGATGAGGGCAGAGCCCCGCGACCGTGCTCAGAGGCTGTGAGTTTTTCCGTCTTAAATCGGAATGGTCAAACCGCTGACGCTGGTACCGTCGTGACGAGTCCGGTATACACGTGACATGTTCTACTCCCGCAATCGCCGTTCTTTCGAATGATTTCCCGCATTTACCGCCCTCAAACTACCATTGCGGGAACTGCGGACGATCCTGTCCCTATGCCGATCAAGTCCGGCGCGAGATTGGCCATGCGCATCAGGTTGTGCGCCAGCGCAAACAGCACCGCCACGCCCTTGACCTTGGCCAGCCCGCGCACGCTCAAGCGGATCAAGCCACGATTGCGCGCCTGGGCATTGACGCATTCGGCGGTGGCCGCCCGCTCCTTGTAGCGTTGCTTGGCCTGATCGGTGGCCATCCGCTGGCGCCATTCGGCGACCGCTGGGCTGTCGCCGGCCTTGGGCTGGTGCGCATCGACATCCGCGTCCTTGGGCTCGGGGACCGTTGGGCGTGGTGGCCTCCTGCCCCAGCAGCGAGCTATGCACCGCCCTCGCGTCCAGCCACGGCGGTGCCGCCACGACACCGGTCAGCGCGCGGTAGCTGCTCCACGGCCAGTCGGCCGGGTCGTCCACGAGGCCCGCTCGAACCGGGTTGAGGTCCACATAACGGCAGACTTCCAGCAAATAAGCGTCACGGTCGACCAGAATCGCCTTGAAACGTCCCTGGAACAGATGACCGACCGTTCCGTGCCGGCGGTTGTATGCCTGAGTGTAGATGCCGTTGACGTCGCGCATGACTCGCGACAGGTTGGCCCGCCGCGTGTGCAGGACCAGATGGTAGTAATTGTCCATGAGGCAGTAGGCGAGCACGGCGCCATCGTATCGCGTGACCGTCCGACCCAGCACGTCCAGCCAGACCTCGCGGTCCGCGTCGTCGTCGAAGATCGCCTCGCGACGGTCCCTCGGGAAGTCACGTGGTAGAGAGCGCCCGGGAACTCGATGCGTAGCGGTCTGGCCATGGTCCGGAAGGCTAGACTTCGCCGAGGCAAAAGGCAAGACCTGACCCAATACTGTTCGTTTAGTAAAAGATAGCGAATTGCTTTAGAGGAACCGATAGAGGCTTCGGCCCCAACAGGTCAGGCGACATGTCCGGGCGCGTGCCGGGCAGCCTTGTGGGGTCATGACTGACATACGGCGAATTGCGGCGCTTGACCATGCGGGGGTTCGCGCGGCCGCGGCTGCTGGAGATGCGCAGTGTGGCCGCCTCACGCACGACCTCGTTGAACCAGCGTCGGCGCAGCTTCGGGTGCCCTGGGGGGAAAGGCCCCGGAACGGGGCTGGGCGCGGCGCAGCAGGTGCACATGTCCAGTGAAGGACAGACTTCGTTGGTGCAGCCGGTACGCACTTGCCGCCTGGTGCATCAGCCAGCATACCGCGTAGTGCGCCAGCACCCAGCCGTGGAACTCCTGGCGCACGCCGTCCGGGGTCTTGCTGCGCAGCGTGCGCCGACGCTGCGCCAGGTGCGTCTTGAGCTCGTCAAACACAGCCTCAACCTCCCAACGCTCGTGGTAGAGCGTCGCCAACTCCAGCGCCGGTGCTTGCGCCGGATCGAGCAAGGTGGTGACCAGGCGGTAGCGCGCCTGCGCATCGGCAACGCCGGGCAAGGCGTACTCGATCACGCGCAGCGCGATCTCGCCGTTGCGGGTGCGCCGCGACTTCGGGTCGGGATAGATGACGCTCAAGTACGAGCCATCGTCCAGCAGCTTGACTACCGGCAACTGTCGGTTGGCCACACAGCGCCACAGCAGCTGCGCCCCGGTGTCGCTGGCGGCCTTCCAATGCGCGTAGCCGCTGAAGCCTCGGTCGGCCAGGCACAGCATGTCCGGCCTGAGCAGCGCCAGCAGTGGCTCGCAGATATCCCACTCAGCGGCCCTGTAAGGGCCCAGGTTGGCGCCGATGATGGCGTGGGTGGCGCACTCCACCAGCACCGCGCACTGGGCTTGCGGATAGGCCGCGTGGCCGGTGCGGCTGCCGGGGTAGCCGAATTCGGCGGCGTTGGCCGCTTCGTCGGGAACTTCGAAGTTGCTGCCGTCGATGGCAACGAGCCGCAATCCCGCGTAGAACGCGTGCGGCTGCGCACCCGCCTCGGCCAAGGGTACGCAGGCACGCCCGTGCAGCGCTTGCAAGGGCGCGCAGCCGATCTTGCTGCGCGCCGCGCTGATCGAGGACTTGGCTACCGTCTGCACGGACTTGCTTCCCTGCATCCAGGCCAGCCCCTGGGCGACAACGGCGAACACATCCTCATACGCGGCTTCGGGGTAAAGGCTCAGCGCCATGCAGTAGTAGCAGCCCGCCACCGCCGGGAAGCTTCGAACGCGCTGGCTGTTGACGCCATGCTCGTCCAGGATCTGATGCACTAACTCCGGCGGGTACACGCGCGCCAGAAGGCTGGCACTGAGGTAGTCGCTCAGCCGAGCACCCGGCCCCAATTCTGCCTTGGTACGTGCCATACCCGCTCCGAAGTGACGAGGAGCAGATCTTGGCAGAAAAACCACTAAACGAACAGTATTGAGACCTGACCCTCCGTGACATGCTGACCCTCCGTGACATGCTTGCGTAGGCAAAGATGCTGGTCTTCTCGTGGTAGTCGTCGGTCATCTCCAGGCCGAGCGCGCCGTACGGGATCGCGTAGATCGGCACCACGGTGTAGAAGAACAGAGACGTCACGAGAAAGTAGCCGAACATCCACTCCTTGCTCCAATCGCGCGGCACCGTCCACAACAGCCAGAACGCGACGCCGATCAGGATACCGCCGACGACGAGGAACGGAATGCGCCGCCCCCAGCGCGAGCGGCAGTTGTCGGACATGTTGCCGAGGATCGGATCGATGATCGCGTCCCACAGCCGCGGGAAAGCCTGCGCGTAACCGATCCAGATCGCGCTCACGCCGAGGCCGACGACGTAGACGAGATTCGTTAGCTGCACGACCGAGTTCACGGCGACGATCGTCACCACGGCGCCCATGCCGTAGGCGACCTTTTGTGAGACGGGAACGCGATCGGCGGCGGCCGTCGTGTAGTGGGAAGTCATCGGTGTGATGTTGGCGGGGTGAGGGCCCCCGGCCGGAGCGGTTCGCTTCGTCCCGGATGGTCATGCGGCGGTCAGAGTTCCATTCCGAGCAGATTACCGGATTCGCGCAACAGCGCTGCAGGCGAACTTGTATTGGGGCAATCTACGCGTGTGGCCAGTCAGGCTGCTTCTAGCTCGACACGCACACGCCGACCGAGAGCTGTCGCGATGTTCACAAGGGCGTCCACCGAGAAGCGTGATATGCGACCACGCAGCAAGTCGTTGATGCGTGGTTGGGTTACCCCGCATTGCTTGGCGGCCTCTGCCTGAGTCCAACCGCTCTCACTTATGATCGCGGTGATCTCGCGCATCAAATCGGAACGTACGCGAAGGTTCGCCGCTTCCTCCGGAGTGTCGGCGATCGCGTCCCAAGCACTGGCATAGGTCTCCACCTTTGGCTTCTTCATCTCTCGCCCCTCGTCAGTTCCGCGTAACGGGATTTGGCAAGCTCCGTATCGCGCTTGGCCGTCGCCCGACAGCCCGCATCCCGTTTGGCGTCGTCCGGAAACTCGCGCAGGCACTTGAGCGAGTTACCAACGAATCGCAGCGGCTTCATGGGTTAAACATACTGCTTTGGATATAGCGTCGCAAGGTGTGTGTCCATCATCGGAGAACCGGCGAGTGCACTGAAAGGGCCGCTGGACCGGTTTCTTTATCGAGCCTGTCTCCGTTCAGCAAGCGTTCAGCAATCCCGCTTTAGGATGGCATCGCGTGAGAAGCGCGAAGTCAACCAAACGAAAGGAGATCTGTCATGAATGCGAAACGTCTGATCATTGCCGCGGGCGCGGCGCTTGCACTCTCGGCCGCCTTGCTACCCGCGACCGCTTCGGCGCACGACCGCGGTCACTACGGCCCGCCGCAGGGCTACGGTTACGGATACGGCAAACCCGGCCACGGGTACGGCCACAACAGGCCCTGGACGCGCGGGTACTATGCCCAACCGCCCCGCGTGTTCTTTCCCGCGCCGGTGTTCGCGGTCCCCTACCCCCGCTTCGTGCCGGTGCCGGCTCATGCCCCGCCGCCCCCGGTCTATTACCCGCCTTCCGGCAACGACTTCACCATCATCTGGCGCGCGGGCTGGTGACGCGCCGACGGATTCCGCACGCGGTCAGCGTGGTAGAGTCGCGCCACCGGTGCGGAACCCTGATCCCTCATGAAGCGAGCTTTTCTTGCCAGCATCCTTGCGCTGTCTCTTGCGACCGCCGTCCACGGCCACGCGAAGGACAAGGGCGAGCGTTCCGGCGCCGATGCCGCCGCGGAGCACGCCCGGCGCGATACCGGCGGACGTGTGCTGTCGGTCCGACCGCCGCCACAGCAGGATGAAGGTGACTATCGGGTGAAGATCCTCACGCCGCAGGGCGAGGTTCGCTACCTGAACGTCGACCCGCGGCAGGAACTTAAGGGCAAACGGTAGCGGTCGACCATGCGCGTGCTGGTGATCGAGGACGAGCCGCAGTTGCGGCGGCAGGTCGCCGAGCGCCTCGTGCGCGAAGGCTTCCAGGTCGATGCCAGCGGCGACGGCAAGGAAGGGCTGTACTTCGCCACCGAGTACCCGGTCGATGCGGCGGTCGTGGACCTGGGTCTGCCGGGGCTGCCCGGGCTCGATTTGATCCGCGCAGTGCGGGCTCGCGGCAGCGCGTTGCCAATTCTGGTGCTGACCGCGCGCGGCCGGTGGCAGGACAAGGTCGAGGGGCTCGAAGCGGGCGCCGACGACTATCTCGCCAAACCGTTCGAGATGCAGGAGCTGGTCGCGCGCGTGAGGGCACTGCTGCGGCGTGCGGCGGGCGCGGCGGCCAGCGCGCTGCGCTGCGGGCCGGTGTCCATCGACGTCGCTGCGCAGCGCGTCACGGTGCAGGGAAACGAGGTCGAGCTCACGGGCTACGAGTACCGTCTCCTCGAATACCTGGTCCGGCATCGGCCCAAAGTGGTTTCCAAGGGCGAGCTCGCCGACCACCTCTATCCCCACGACGAGGAGCGCGACAGCAACGTGCTCGAAGTGCTGGTCGGGCGGCTGCGGAAGAAGCTCGACCCGGACGGCGCGCTCTCCCCCATCGAGACCCTGCGCGGACGCGGCTACCGCTTCGCGATTCCGGACGACGCTTCATGACGTCGCTGCACGGGCGCGTGGCCCTGTCGGCGGGGCTCGTGCTCGCGGTGTTCGTGCTGCTGACCGGCTTCGCCCTCGACCGCGCCTTCCACGACAGCGTGCGCGCCGCCCACGAGGAACGCCTGCTGGGGCAGATCATCCTCCTGCTGACCGCGGCCGATCCGGACGAGGAAGGCCAGCAGCTCCTGGTGCCCGAGGCGTTGCCCGAGGCGCGCTTCAACCTCGCCGAGTCGGGCCTGTATGGCGAGATCCGTGACGAACAGGGCAAGACCGTCTGGCGCTCTGCCTCCACCGTCGGCGTGTCGCCGCCGTTTGCGAAGGGACTGCGGCCGGGCGAGAAGCGCTTCGAACGGCGCGAGGATGCCGAGGGAAATCCCTACTTCATCCAGAGTCACGGCGTGAGCTGGGTCGTCGATGGGTCACCGCGGACGTACACGTTCAGCGTCGCCGAGGACCTCGCGGAGTTCATGCGCGAGATCAACCATTTCGCGCGAGCCTCGCCGCGTGGCTCGGCGGCATGGCGCTGCTGCTCATGGCGGTGCTAGCTGTCACACTGCGCTGGGGGTTGCGGCCGCTGCGCCAGGTCAGGCGCGAGATCGAGCGTGTGCAGGCAGGGGACCGCGAGCGCATCGTCGGCACCTACCCTGCCGAACTGCAGGGGTGACGGCAGCGTGAACGCACTGCTCGGTCACGAACGCGCGCAACAGAAGCGTCTCCGCAACGCGCTCGGCGATCTCGCCCATAGCCTGAAAACGCCGCTCGCGGTGATGCGCGGCACAATCGGCGAGGCGGCTGTAGCGCCGTCGGTTGCCGCCACGCTCGAAGCGCAGATCGGACAGATGGACCGCATCGTCCAGCATCAGCTACAGCGGGCCATCGCCCGGGGCGCAGCGGGTATCGGCGCGCGCGTTCCAGTGCTCGATGTCGCGGAGAAAATGAAGGTGTCGCTCGCGAAGCTGTATCGCGAAAAGGCGATGACGATCGAGCTCGCTATCGCGCCGGACCTCATCTTCCGCGGCGCGGAGTGCGACCTCATGGAGGTGCTGGGCAACCTCCTCGACAACGCCTGCAAGTGGTGCCGGCAGAAGGTTCGCCTCACCGCGCGGCGGCCGGAATCCGGACCTCGAGCTAACCGTCGAGGACGACGGTCCGGGAATGGATCCCACGCTCGTCGAGCGCCTGCTGGAGCGCGGCGCACGCGCCGACGAAACGGTGCCGGGACACGGCATCGGGCTCGCCATGGTGCGGGACATTGTGACCGCATACGCAGGCCGCATCGCCATCGAGCGCAGCGCTCTGGGCGGTGCAGCCGTGATCGTGCGCTTTCGCGACTGAGCCCCCGAGCACAGCTCACCGCCGAGGGCCCTCAGTACCCGCCACCGTGCGCAGGTTGGGCCGCACCGGTGCGCACGACGCTCACCGCCCGCTGCGCACCTTCCGCCATAAACGCTGCGTCCGAACCGATGGTGACGAACTGGAAGCCCTTCTCGATGCGCCTGCGCGCCGACTCCGGCGAAGCGTTGTGGATGCCCGCGACGACCCCGTGCGC
>CAVTGS010000031.1:0-37132 GCA_963734295.1 uncultured beta proteobacterium
GTCCCACATCAACGATTCCGGCTTCTGGATCGTGACAAAGTACCTGGGGCTGTCCGTGGCCGACGGCCTGAAGACGTGGACCACCCTGACCACTATCTGCGGTGTCGCCGGCTTCCTGCTGACGTGGGTCGCGTGGCTGATCGTCTGACCTCGAGTTGACCATGCAGGACCCCCGGTACTTTCGGCTGTGGCAGGCGATCGGCGTGCTGATGGTATTGGTCGTCTGCGTCGCGTCGCTGTCGCCGACGATGCCGCCGCCGCCCGGGCTTCACGGCGACAAGGTCAACATGATCGCCTACGGCTCGCTCACTTACTGGTGGGGCATGCTCTACCCGGAGCGTGCGCAGCGCTGGCTTGCCTGTTCTTCATCCTGATGGGCGTCGGCCTGGAGTTCGCCCAGCGGGCCACCGGCTACCGTGTGCTCGATGTCTTCGACATGGCCGCCGACACGGTCGGTGCCCTCCTCGGGCGCTTTGCGGTCGAGACACCCGTCGGACGGCTCCTCGGCATGCTCGACAAGCGGCTTGCCTGATCGCAACACACCCGTTGCCCGCGCGGCGAAGGTGGTCCGGCCGCGAGGTGGAATCCCGGTCTGGATATTCGTCTTCGCCGCATGGGCGGGCCTCGCCAGCGGCTGCGCCTCGACGCCCTCGACCCCCGCTTCGGATGCTACGGCCCTCGCGGCTAGCGAGTGCAGAGAGTACCTGCAGGCGCTCGATCGCCAGTCGGCCGAGCACGGGGTGATCGACGCGGACGCCGCTCGTGTGCCCGGCTACCCGTTTCTGCGGTCGAACCGGTTCCTCGCGAGCTTCCCTCCCGGTACGCTGAATCCCGCTGCCTTCGACGCATGGCTGGACCGCCTACGCGCTCGACCTCGACGGCAGGCGCATCGAGATCGCGAACCTCCCGCGCGCCGCTCGCCACGACCTCGCGGTCCGCTTCGACCTGGCGGGCGCCGATCCGCGCGCCCTGGCGGACCGCGCGGAACGCTGCGCCGGCGTCCTGCGCCGGACGATGGTCGATTCGCCCGACCTGCGCGCCGACCTCGCAACCGGCGCGACGCTGCCGGACGATTACCAGGGCTGGCAGCGGGTAATTGGCCTGTATCCACTCACCCAAATCCCCTTCGCCATCGGCGTGCGCGGTTGGCAGACCCGGACGGAGCGCGCGTTCGCACAACCGCTCGACACACTGCTACGGGAGGGCGAGCTCGCGCGCTATGTGCCGTCTCTGCCGCAGCCGCCCCCCACACCGTCGGCCACCGCCGCCAGGATCGAGCGGTGGCGCGACAATGCGCTGCGCATTCCTCACCCCCCGCCCGAGGAGCTCGAAGGACTCCTGCTCGGACATGCCCCGTGCTGGAAGTCGATACCGCGTCGGATCGACCCGCATCGGCGCGATCGAGCGCGACCCGGGAGGACGTCGCGGGTTGCCACAGGGACGCCGTGGTCTACGTCTACGCCTCGTATGCGCGCTGGCGCGGGGCGATCCTGCTGCAGCTCAACTACGTCTTCTGGTTCCCATCGCGGCCGGACGATGGCGCCTTCGACCTCCTGAGCGGGCATCTCGACGGGATCACTTGGCGACTGACCCTGGCGCCCGACGGTACCGTGCTCGTCGCCGACACGATCCACAACTGCGGCTGCTACCACCTCTTTTTCCCCCGTCCGCGGCGGTGCGGCCGGTCGCCTTCGGTGGGTCGACGGAAGAGCAACCATTCGTGCCGCAACCGCTGCCGCACTGCGTCCCGGCGAGCGGTTAACGCTGCGCATCGCCTCCCGCACCCATTACCTGCCACGGGTCACGGCGGCGTCGGTCGAGGCGGCGGGCACCGGCCGGAGGTACCAATTGAAGCGCTACGACGCCCTGCGTTCCCTCGCCGTAGGCGAAGAGGGTCGCGCGAGCCTCGGCCCGGACGGCATCGTCCCCGGCACCGAGCGCGGCGAGCGCTTCCTGTTCTGGCCGATGGGGGTGCCGGAACCCGGCGCGATGCGCCAGCGCGGTCACCACGCGACCGCCTTCGTCGGCCGGCGCATTTCGACGACCCGTGGCTGCTGGAGCGAAGCTTCGCGCCAGTGGACCCGTGACCGGATTCCGCTATCATGCCGGTTCCCGGGACCAGGCCCGCCCAACTTCGCCCGTCACCCATAAAAGACCAGGCGGCTACGCCGCGGTTGTAATTCTGATTCTCGTCGTCATCGCCGCGGCAGCCGCGTGGACTTGGCTGTCCCTCACCTGGAGCTACTCCACGGGGGAGCGCGTGGGTATCGTGCAGAAACTCTCCAATAAAGGCTGGATATGCAAGACCTGGGAAGGCGAGCTCAACATGGTCGTGCTCCCGGGCGCGATTCCCGAGAAGTTCTTCTTCACGGTACGGGACGATGCTGTCGCGGACGCAATCAACCGCCTCGCAGGCAAGCGAGTGAGCCTCACGTCCGAGGAGCATCGCTTCGTCCGACGACGTGCTTCGGCGATACCTCGTACTTCGTCAGCGGCGCGAAAGCCCTGGATTGACTCGCAACGACGCGGTTCGGACGCGCGGTGTGGTGCGGGCGTCGGGTCAACCGGCGACGCCACGCAGCCGTTCATCAGCGTCCCCATCCAGCCCGAACGACCGGACGCCAGGAAACCGCCATGCTGAAGCTCTACGGTTGCCCGAACACGCGCTCCATGCGCGTCGCGTGGGCGCTGGAGGAAGCGGGCGCCGATTACGACTACGAGCCCGTGGTACTGCGCAAGGGGGAAGGCCGACGCCCGTCTTTTCTGCGCGTGAACCCTTCCGGGAAGGTGCCGGTCCTCGTGGATGGCGATCTCGTCCTGAGCGAGTCGGCGGCGATCTGTACCTACGTGGGCGATCTCTTCCCGGCGTCGCGCCTCACGCCGGCCTGGGGCAGCGCGGACCGCGGGCGGTACAACCAGTGGATGGCGTTCGCGATCGCCGAATTCGAGCAACCGCTGTGGACCATCCACAAGCATCGATTCGCCCTGCCGAAGGAGTTGCGACCCTCGGTCGAGGAAGCGGCGAAGTCGGAGTTCGGGCGCGCCTGCCGTGTGCTCGAAAAGAGTCTCGGTGACAGCGCGTTCATCGTCTGCGATCACTTCACCGCCGCAGACATCATGCTCGCTCACATCATCGCCTGGGCGAACTCGACGGGGATCCCGATGGACTCCCCGTACTGCAGGCTTATGCCCGATCGGCTGCTCGCGCGCCCGGCGCTCGAACGGGCGCGCGCCCGGGAGGCGGCTGCTGCGGCGTGACCGTGCGCGGTCGGGCGAGCAGACCGACAGGGGCGCCTTACTGCACCGTGACGGTAACTCGGTAGCGCTTCTCGACCGAGCCCTCGCCTTCCCACGTGCGCGAGTTCCGAGCAGGATCGAGGCCTCGCCCCGGGCCGAGCGGTGAAGGCGAACCGGCGACTGCCGCCCGCGCCGGGCCGCGCCTTCCCCGGACGTTCGAACGTGTCGGACTTGGCAGTAGGACCGGTTCGACCTGCGAACGCAACGACCAGCGAAAGCCGGTCGTGGGATTCTCCGGTAGCTCGATGACGATTACGGCGCCCGGGTGGGTGGCCAGTGCTCGCCCGTCGTCCGGCAACCCCGGCGTGAGCTCCGCCACATCGCGCTCCTGCTGGCCTTTCCCCGCACCAGCAGCGGCGGGACCGGTGCCTTGTGCATAACGCCCTCGGCTTCGCTGCCCACGAGCGCGTGCTGCAGGCCGCGCCGGCCGTGCGTGCCCATCACGATCAGGTCCGCCGACCACCGCCGCGTCTCACCCACGATCGCGTCGGCAACCCGCCCCGAGTATTGTTCGATGAGCGCCGTCTCCGGCTCGAGACCCGCGTCGCGGGCGCGGCGACTCGCGGCCTCGAGCGCATCGCGTCCGGATCGCTTCAGCGCGTCGATGATGTCGTTGAACGCGACGAAACTCGTCCAGCGTGAGGCCCACTGCAGTTCATCCACCACGAATACGAAGCGCAGCTTCGCTGCCTGATCGCGTGCGAGCCGGATCGCCTCGCCAACGCCGAGGAGCGCGCTGTCGCTGCCGTCGACGGGCACGAGGATGCGCTGGTAGGTGGACATGGGGGCACGAGTCCCGACTTTCGCTTGCGTCAGCGAATGATTATGCTCTACCCAGTCGGATATTTCACGGGACACGGTGCCTGTTCTTGCCGCGCCGGTCGCTCGATCTCCCGGACGCAGTCGGCCACCTCATGCAGCGATACTATCCCCGCTCCTTCCTGATGCTGACCCTGGTCGGCTTCATGCTCGTCGCGCTGCCGCTGCTGCTGGGGCTCGCCAACAGCGCGCTGTCGGTCGGGCAGGTCGCGAACCAGAGCCGGAAGGCCGTGCATCAGGCGGTGCAGGCGACGCAGTCGAGCCGGATCCTGATCGAGCAGCTCACCGCCATGGAGCGGCGGTTTCGCCAGTTCATGATCCTGGGCGACGCGTCGCTCCTCGATGGTTTCGAGGTCGCGCACGAGAAGTTTCGGACCGAAGCCCGGGCGCTGGAGGCGCTGGTTCCGGATGCGGCGCGGCGCAGCCTGGTGGGGGAGCTGGCCGGTGCGGAACAGGCGCTGCGGGATCGCGTCGTGGCCGCGCGCGGCAATCCGGAGGAGATCCGGGACGTGGTCGGCGAGTTCACGCCGCTCGCGGAGCTGGCGCGCACCATCGAGCTGCAGGGCAGCGAAGTCGTCGACCGCGAGGTGCGCTCGCTGCAGGACAAGGCGGAGGAGGTGCGCCAGCTCGTCATCTGGCAGTTGCTGGGTCTGGTGCCGGTGGTGATCTTCCTGGTGGTCGGATTCACGATGCTGATCGCGAAGCCCATCCGCCAGATCGAGGGGGCGATCCGGCAGTTGGGCGAGGCGGACTTCAGCACCGAGATCCGCGTCGATGGACCCGCGGACCTGGAGTACCTCGGACGTCGCCTCGACTGGATGCGCGAGCGCCTGCTCGAGCTCGAAGAACAAAAGGCGCGCTTGTTGCGCCATGTGTCGCACGAGCTCAAGACCCCGCTCACCGCGCTCAAGGAGGGGGCCGAGTTGCTGGCCGAAGGTGCCGTCGGGCCGCTCTCCGACGAGCAGCGCGAAGTGGTCGAGATCCTGCGGGCCAACGGCGTGGAGCTGCAGCGGCTGATCGAGGATCTGCTCGCGTATCAGGCGCTGCAGGCCGGTCGGTCGACCCTCAACGTCACCCGTTTCGCGCTGCGCCCGGTGCTCGAGGGCGTTGCCTGGAAACACCAGCTCGCGCGGCGCGGCCGCAATCTCGAGCTCGATCTCGCGTGCCCTGATATCATGATCGAGGGAGATGAAAGAAGAATCGCCACGATTTTCGACAATCTGCTGTCCAACGCGATCAAGTATTCACCGGATGGTCAGACCATCCGCATGGTCGCCACCCAGTCCGGCGACCGCGTGGTGATCGAGGTACGGGACGCGGGTCCCGGGCTAGCGGAGGAGGAGCGGGAGAAGGTTTTCGACGCCTTTTTCCGGGGCCGTCGTGCGCCGCATCAGCGCATCAAGGGATCGGGGCTCGGTCTTTCGATCGTGAAGGAATACGTGTCGGCTCACGGCGGCAGCGTCGAGGCGCGCAACGCCGAATCAGGCGGTGCGTGTTTCCGCGTGAATCTGCCCCGGGTCGCGCGGCGACTCCCTGATCTGGGATCGAGCTCGGTGCCTGTTGCATGAGGAGCCCGGTTAGGCGTTACACTCTCTTAATTTCGGGTGCGTCGTTCGTGCTCGTGGTCGCTTGCGCGCCGACCAAGCCCACCGTCCCGGCGCCCGACGTCGTGCCGCCCGAGCCCGCGCCGGTGCTGGTGGAGCCGCCGCGACCCGAGGTGAAGCCCGAGCCGCCGCCACCGCCGCCCGAGCCGCCGCAGACCGAGCTCAATCGTCTGTTGGCGCAGAGCGAGGCCGTCCGCAGAATGCCGGGGGCCGAGGCGGCGAAGGAGCTCGAGCAGGCGCGGCAAGCCTTCAATCGTTCCAAGACGGAGTACAACCGCTTGCAGTATGCGATGTTGTCGCTGCTGCCGAGCGCCGGGGGCCCCGACGACGCGAAGGCAGCGGCCCTCCTGGAGCCGCTGCTGAAGGACAAGAGCAGCCCGAGCAACGGGCTGCGCGCGTTCGCGGCCTTTCTTTATTTCCAGATCGCGGAGAACCGAAAAATGGAAGAGCGGATGCGGGAAGAGCAGAAACGGGCGGACTCGCTGCAGGAGAAGCTCGATGCGCTGAAGGAGGTCGAGAAAAGTCTCATCGACCGCGAGCAACCAGCGCCGCGGAAGAAATGATGAACACCGTGCGACCCCGGGTGCTCGTGGTCGACGACGACCCCGATCTGCTGAAGCTGCTGTCGATCCGGCTCAAGGCCGCCGGCTACGATGTCAAGGCGGCCGAGAGCGGTGAGGCGGCCCTGGCCCACCTTTCACTGTCGCGCCCGCAGGCCGTGGTAACGGATCTACGCATGGGTGGGATGGACGGGATGTCGCTCTTCGACGCGATCCACCGCGACAACCCGGCGCTGCCCGTCCTGATGCTGACCGCCCATGGCACCATTCCCGACGCGGTGACCGCGACCCGCCGCGGCATCTTCGGCTATCTGACCAAGCCCTTCGATCCGAAAGCGCTGCTGGACGAGCTCGAACGCGCCGTGACGGTGAGCGGCGTGGCCGATACGGCCGCGAAGGAAATCGGCGATGAGTCCGTGCGCGGCGACGCGTGGCGCGCGGACATCATCACGCGCAGCCCGCAGATGGAGGACCTGCTCGCCAAGGCGCGTCTCGTGGCGGAGAGCGACGCGAGCGTGCTCATCACCGGCGAGAGCGGTACCGGCAAGGAGCTCCTCGCGCAAGCCATCCACCGTGCGAGCGCCCGGTCGAAGCGGCAGTTCCACGCGGTGAACTGCGGTGCGATCCCCGAGCCGCTGCTCGAGTCGGAGCTCTTTGGCCACACCAAGGGCGCGTTCACCGGCGCCATTCGCGATTACCGCGGCCTGTTCCAGGCGGCCGACGGCGGCACACTGCTGCTCGACGAGGTCGGTGACATGCCGCTCTCGCTGCAGGTCAAGCTCTTGCGCGTGCTGCAGGAGGGGCAGGTGCGGCCGGTGGGCACGACCGCCACCCTCGACATCAACGTCCGGATCGTGTCGGCGACCCATCGCAACCTGGACGAGGAAATCGTCGCCGGACGCTTTCGGGAAGATCTGTACTACCGCCTGAACGTGGTGCATCTGTCGTTGCCGTCCCTGGCCGAGCGGCGCGAGGACATTCCGCTCCTCGCGCATCACTTCCTGCGTCAGCTCGGCACCCGCTACAAGAAGACGGTGAACGGCTTCGCACCTGAAGCCCTGGAGCTTCTGGTCGCCTCGCCGTGGCCCGGGAATATCCGACAGCTCTACAACCTGGTGGAGCAGACGGTCGCGCTCTCGACATCGCCCGTGGTTCCGGCGACGCTCGTGCAGGGTGCGCTCAAGACGCAGACCGAGGCCCTGTCGTCGTTCGAGGAGGCGCGCCGACGCTTCGAGCGGGAGTACCTGGCCCAGGTGCTGAAGATCACCAACGGTAACGTCTCGCAGGCGGCCCGGCTGGCCAAGCGCAACCGCACCGAGTTCTACAAGCTGCTCCAGCGGCATCATCTCGATCCGCGGCTCTTCAAGAGCGCTGCCGAGTAACAGCCCGTCGCTGGCAGGCGACAGGCAACAGTGTCGCGCCATATGGAGGCGCTGATTATGGTGCGCGGACATGTCGTTTGGCAGCGACGAATAGTTTCCATTTTGTCTCCAAGAAATCACCCAAGTATTTGGTTTTTATTATTTTATTTTTTTGGTACGGGGGTTGCAGAGGCATGGACGTCACCTCGGGAGTCCATGAACATGAAAAGGAACTTGAATCTGATCGCTCTTGAAGTCACGCCGGCCGCAGCGGATTCGACCGCGGCCGCCGCCGGACCGGAGAATGCCGTGCCCGCCCAGAAGCGCGGCTTCAAGCCGCGCTGGCTGAGACTGCAGCGGCGCGAACGCAAGCTGCGAGAGGCGCGCGCGATGGCCCTTCGCCCCATCGTGGGTTGATGCCTATGGCCGAACCTGTTCGTGCCAGGGACAGCAGGACGGACGAGCCGTGGGAGCGAGGTCTCTACCTGCTTCTCCTGGTCGTCGCGATCGTTGTCATCCTCTACAGCCTGTTCGGGATCGCGACCCTGCTCGGCTATCTGCCGCTCTCACAAAGCGGCGGGGGTGGTAAAGCGATACAGCATCCCGCCGTCGAGGCCCGGCCGGCTCTCGATCGCATGACGGAGAAGATGCCGACGGGGCACGTCGTTGACGTTGCCTGTCCGCCTCGAGCGCGCGTGAAAGTGACCGCACTGGCACCCTCGATCAGCTCTGCACCATTCGCAGAGCCAGCGCTGAGCGATTGCGCAGAGGTCGAGTCCGATCTTCCGACACGCAACGCCGCGGCTGCGTACCGGTCCTACGGTCGTTGAGCCTGCTTGGAACGCGCCTCGAGATGTGCGTGGTGGATAGACTTGCCGCTGCTCCACTGGTGCTCCTGCTCCTAGTCGCAGGCGGCTGCAGTCAACCGCAGCCGGTCGGCCCGACCGTGAATCTCTCGGGATACTCCCAGCCTTTCAAGGACGGGTTTGCCGCCGGTTGCAAGACCGCGCGCGGCAATCCGACCAAGGACGCCGAGCGCCATCGGTCCGACACGGACTACCGGCTTGGCTGGGAAGATGGCCTGAGCGTCTGCGCGAAGAAGTGAACTGAAGAATCGTGCTGGGGTGAGCGATCAGCCCCCGCTTTTGACGCGCGTGATTCGCACCACCTCGGGTATGCGGCGCAGCGCTGCGCATCACCTGCGCGAGATGCAGACGGTCTCCCACCTGCAGGGTGAAGTCTACGGTGCTGTATTGGCTGCCGTCCTGCGCGTCCATGCTGACGTTGTCGATGTTCGATTCCGCGTCCGCGATCTCCGCTGCGATGCGCGCCAGCACCCCGCGCCGGTTGAGGGCGATGAGCTTGATGTTCACGTCGAAGAGCTTCTTCGTCTCCGGATCCCATTCCACGTCGAAGTATTTGTCGGGATCGGCGCGCGTCTTCGCCATGACCGGACAGTCGTGGGTGTGGATCACCATGCCCTGACCCTTCTTGATCCAGCCGATGATGGGGTCCCCCGGGATCGGCCGGCAGCACTGCGCGAACTGAACCGTCATGCCCTCGGTGCCGCGGATCACGACCGTGCCGGGGTGCTTCATGTCCAGGGGTGCCGGGTCGGTCATGGACAAAAGCTCGCGCGCGACGACCACCGAGAGCCGTTTGCCGAGCCCGATGTCGGCCAGGATCTCGTCCTTGCTGCGCACGCCCGCATCCTTCACGAGCCGCTCCCACGTCGCCCGGTCGACCTCGGCCAGATGCGAGCCGAAGCCGCTCAGCGCCTGTGCAAGCAGCCGCTCGCCGAGCTGGCGCGACTCGTCGTACTGCATCGTCTTGAGGAAGTGGCGGATGTGCGCGCGTGCCTTGCCGGTGATCACGTACCCGAGCCACGCCGGGTTGGGTTTCGCGTGCACGGCCGTAATGATCTCGACCCGGTCCCCGCTTCTGAGCTCGGTTCTGAGCGGCATCAGCTCGTCGTTGATCTTGACCGCGACGCAGCGGTTGCCGATGTCGGTGTGCACGGCGTAGGCGAAGTCCACTGCGGTCGCGCCGCGCGGCAGCGACATGATCTTCCCCTTAGGCGTGAAGACGTAGGCTTCGTCCGGAAAGAGATCGATCTTGAGATGTTCGAGAAACTCGATCGAGTCACCGCTTTCCGACTGGATCTCGAGCAGGCTCTGCAGCCACTGGTGGGTCTTGTGCTGCAGGTCGTTCAGCGTCGCGTCCGAGCTCTTGTAGAGCCAGTGCGAAGCCACACCCGCCTCCGCGATCTTGTGCATGTCGGCGGTGCGTATCTGCACCTCGAGCGGCATGCCGAAAGGTCCGAAGAGCGTCGTGTGCAGTGACTGGTAGCCGTTCGTCTTGCCGATCGCGATGTAGTCCTTGAACTTCCCGGGGATCGGCTTGTACAGCCCGTGCAGCGCGCCGAGCGCGAGATAGCACGACGGCACGTCCCGCACCAGCAGGCGGAAGCCGAAGATGTCGAGCACCTTCGAGAAGGCAAGCTGCTTCTCCTTCATCTTCCGATAGATGCTGTAGATGTGCTTCTCGCGGCCGGTCACGGTCGCCTCGATCTTCGATTCCTTGAGCCGCGAGCGGATGTTCTCGAGGATCTTCTGCACCACCTCGCGCCGATTGCCGCGCGCCGATCTGACCGCCTTCGACAGCACCCGATGGCGCTTCGGGTAGAGATGCTTGAACGACAGATCCTCGAGCTCGTGATAGATGCCGTTCAGACCGAGGCGGTTTGCGATCGGGGCATAGATCTCGAGAGTCTCGCGCGCGATGCGCCGGCGCTTTTCCGGGGGCAGCCCCCCCAGAGTGCGCATGTTGTGCAGCCGGTCGGCGAGCTTGATGAGAATGACGCGGACATCGCGCGCCATGGCGAGCAGCATCTTGCGGAAGCTCTCCGCCTGATGCTCCTCGTGGGTGGCGAATTCGATGCGATCGAGCTTCGACACGCCGTCGACGAGCTCGGCCACGTTCTTGCCGAACTTCCTCGAAATCTCGCCCTTGGTGACCGACGTGTCTTCCATCACGTCGTGCAGCAGCGCAGCCGTCAGTGCCTGCGGATCGAGATGGAGCTCGGCCAGGATGTTGGCGACCGCCAGCGGGTGGACGATGTAGGGATCGCCCGTCTTGCGGAACTGGCCTTCGTGCGCGGCTTCGGAGAAATGGTAGGCGGATTCGAGCTGCGCAACGTCCTCTGCCTTCAGGTGGCCGGTCAGGCTTTTGAGGAGGGTCTGCGGTTCGGACATGGCAGCGATGATCATGAGCGCCTGGCTGAACAATCCTCGCTCGCGCAAGCCCTGTTCAGGCGGGCCCCGACCTTCCTCTCGCCAGCGTTCCTACCGTCTCCTGCCTTACGGCCAATCGGAATCGGTGCGGGGCCGCGCGAGGGTCACGCCTCAGGTCTGGCCCCGATTGAGAATCTCCCTTCCCACCTTGCCCAAAGCCATTTCGCGCAGGGCGATCACTGTCGGCTTGTCCTTGTTTCCCTCGACCATCGGCGTCGCGCCGTTCGCGAGCTGCCGGGCGCGATAGGTTGCCGCGAGTGTCAGTTCGAAACGGTTGGGAATGTACTTCAAAACGTCGTCAATGGTGATGCGCGCCATGGGTGGAACTCTAGTTGAATTGATCGAGAAGATCCGCGTGACGGCGGAGCTGGTTGGCGGCGCGCAGGCGCTCTGCCTGCACGATCGCGACCAAGTCACGCACGGCGTCGTCGAATCGGTCATTAATAATAACATAATCAAATTCAGCGACATGGGCGATCTCCTCGCGTGCCGCCGCGAGCCTGCGCGCGATCACCTCCTCGCTGTCCGAAGCGCGGGCGCGCAGCCGCTGCTCCAACACCGTCAACGCAGGGGGCAGCAGGAAGATACCGATCGCCGCGGGCATCGCGCGCCGCACCTGCGCCGCGCCCTGCCAGTCGATCTCGAGCAAGATATCTTCGCCGGCGGCGAGCCGTTCGCCTACCCAGGAACGCGACGTGCCGTAGAGGTTGCCATGCACCTCCGCGCTTTCGAGAAACTCACCGCGGTTGCGCATCGCCTCGAAGTCGCGCACCGAGACGAAGTGGTAGTCGCGCCCGTCCACCTCTCCCGCCCGCGGTGCGCGGGTGGTGAACGAAACCGACAGCCGCACCGCGCAGTCGGCTTCGAGGAGCGCGGCGACGAGGCTGGTCTTGCCGGCACCCGAGGGTGCCGCGACGATCAACAGGGTACCGGGACTTACCATCGGGCAAGGGGAAAGGGGGAAGGGGGTGCAAACGCGAAGGAGTGAAGGAGTGAAGGGGTGAAACGCCGATGCACGTACGCATGCCCTTTCTCCGGTTTACCAGAAACCATCAGATGCAGGATCTTCACGCCTTCACACATTCACTCGTTCGCTCCTTCACGCCTCGACGTCTCCATCATGCGACGCAGTGAGTTTAGCGCATCTCGTCACTGGGCTTGGTCAAACAAGGCGCGAAGTGGGTCGTCCTGGCCCCAGGGCTTCAGCGATGTGCCGCTTCTTCATCAGGGCAGTGGTTGTCCCAGAGCGTTGCACTCGGAGCACGGTCTTCAACGGGCATCTCTTCGTCGGCGATGTTCCGCTCGATGAAAGCGGCATGGAGCACCATCCGCTGACACCGATGACCGATGCCAACCTCGTGCGCGTTCTGCAAAGTCAGGTCGAGGGCAAAGTCGGGCTGGTCGACTACGAGACGGTCGTACGCGGCGCCGCAGTGATCGCCGAGCGCTTCGCGGCGCTGCGTCGCGAGGAGACCGCGATCGCGATCGTCGACGCGGTGTTCGAGCGCGACCTCGAAGAGATCGCCGCGGCCTGCGCCGATCTTCCGTTGGTCAGCGGTGGATCGGGCGTCGCCATGGGATTGCCCGAGAACTTTCGGCGCAGCGGCCTGCTCGCGACGCAAGTCGTCGCGGATGCGCTTCCCCCCGCTCGAGGCTATCGCGCGGTGATCGCCGGGAGCTGCTCGGCGGCGACGCAAGGCCAGGTCATGGCTATGCGGGCGCGGAATCCTGCCTTCAGGGTCGATCAAGATCAGTGGGCTTCGCATCGGCCCGGAGATCGATCCGGGCGTGCCCTGGACAATGGCATTGCACGAAGAAGGCCGCGGGGAACCGCTGGCCTTGGCGCTCAAGTCCGGCAACTTCGGTACACCCGACTTTTTCGTCAAGGCGTGGAGCTATCTCCCATGAACCTCGAGAATCGACTGCGGGACGACATCGCGGAGTTCGGCCGCTCGATCTTCGAGCGCGGGCTCACCGCGGGCAGCAGCGGCAACATCAGCGTGCGCCTGGACCACGGTTGGCTGCTCACGCCCACCAATGCGTGCCTCGGCCGGCTCGATCCGGCGCGGCTGTCGAAGCTCGACTGGCACGGCAATCTCGTCGCGGGCGACCCGCCTGCTCGGCAAGGACTACGAGGGCATCACCGCCGACGATCGGCTGGACAAGCTGGCCGCCGATTTCGTGGAGCATTGCTCGACACGCTGGGAAACCGGCAAGTCGATGCTGGTGTGCATCGACAAGATCACCTGCGCGCGGATGTTCCAGCGCATCGAGCCGCGGAGGAAGGCGAAGATCACGCAGCTTCAGGCGCTCATCGCGCGCAAGGAGCTGGAGCTGGCCGCTGCCGCCGATCCCGACACACGCGAGCGCCTCGGCGGCGAGTTCGAAGCGCTGCGCGGGCAGGCCCAGTGGATGGAAAGCACGATCATCGAGATCGCGATCAGCGAGGCGCAAGACTCAAGTGACATTCCACCGCGCGCACCACGCATGTGCGACGGAGTGATACCGACCCTTTCAGACATTGCCGGAGAGGTGCAGCCGTGCGGGTACAAGACACGTCCCCGCGACTTTTTCCCCGAATCACGGTCAGAATGCGGTCCCGATACGCCACTCTCCGCTGCCACCTGTCCTGCCGATGTCCAAGCCTCCGTCCGACTCGATCGCCATCCGCGGCGCGCGCCAGAACAACCTCAAGAACCTCGACCTCGACCTTCCGCTGAACGAGCTCATCGTCGTGACCGGCGTATCGGGATCGGGGAAGTCGTCGCTCGTGTTCGACACGCTGTACGCCGAAGGCCAGCGCCGCTACGTCGAGACCTTCAGCCCCTACGCGCGCCAGTTCCTCGACCGCCAGGACCGGCCGCAGGTGGACCGCATCGACGGCATTCCCCCTGCCATCGCCATCGACCAGACCAACCCGGTGCGGACTTCGCGCTCCACCGTCGGGACGATGACGGAGCTGAACGACCACGTGAAGCTCCTCTACGCCCGCGCGGGTCAGCTCTTCTGCCGCGGCTGCGGGCGGCCGGTACGGCGCGACACGCCGGATTCGATCCATGACGACCTCGCCGCGCGGGCCGCCGCGGCCGGAGATCCGCGGCTCACCGTCACCTTTCCGGTCGAGGTGCCGAAGAACTTCAGCCGCGACGAGGTTCTGAAGCTCCTCCAAGCGCAGGGGTACACGCGCATCCATGCGCAGGCCGATGACATCGTCGAAGCGGTGCAAGACCGATTCCGGTTGGGTAACGTCGAGCGATCGCGAGTGGTCGAGGCGCTCGAAGCGGCGCTCCGCGTCGGACAGGGGCGCGTGAACGTCCATCCCCAGCCCGATTTACCCAGCGGCGAAGCCGACTCCGCGCTTCCCCCTTCCCCCTTCCGTCTTCCCGCTCCGTGGAGGTACTCCACGGACTTGCACTGCGCCGACTGCGACATCCACTATCGGGATCCGACGCCCAGCCTCTTCTCGTTCAACTCACCGCTCGGCGCGTGCGAGACCTGCCGCGGTTTCGGCCGCGTGATCGGCATCGATTTCGGGCTCGTCATCCCCGACGCGTCGAAGTCGCTCCGCGATGGCGCGATCAAACCCTGGCAGTCGCCGAGCTTCCGCGAGAGTCAGGACGATCTGGAAAAGCACGCGCGCCGCGCCGGCATCCCGCTCGATGTGCCGTGGCGTGACCTCACGGACGATCAGCGCCACTGGGTGCTCGAAGGCGAGAACGGATGGGTGAGCTGGGAGAAATCCTGGCCCGGCCTGTGGTACGGCGTGCGCCGCTTCTTCGCGTGGCTCGAGACCAAGAGCTACAAGATGCACATCCGCGTGCTGCTCTCGAAGTATCGCGCCTACACCCCTTGCGCCGCGTGCGGCGGCGCGCGCCTCAAGCCCGACGCGCTGCTCTGGCGGTTGGGGACGAAGGACGATGCCGATGGCGTGCTCGATCCCGCCAGGCGATTCCGGCCAGCAAGCGCCCAATGGACGGACGAGCAGCACACTGTCCTGCCGGGGCTCACCGTGCACGACCTCATGCTGCTGCCGATCGAGCGCACCGCAGCGCTCTTCGCCCGGCTGCACCTGCCCGCGCCGGTGGACGAGGCAACCGATCTGCTGCTCGGCGAGATCCGCGCGCGGCTCGGCTACCTGAAGGAAGTCGGCTTGGGCTACCTGACCCTCGATCGCCAGTCGCGCACCCTGTCGGGCGGCGAGGTGCAGCGCATCAACCTCACCACCGCGCTCGGCACGTCGCTCGTCAACACGCTCTTCGTCCTCGACGAGCCCTCGATCGGCCTGCACCCTCGCGACATGGGGCGCGTGATCCAGGTCATGGAACGTCTGCGCGACGCGGGCAACTCGCTGGTCGTGGTCGAGCACGACCCGCAGATCATGCTCGCGGCCGACCGCGTGATCGACATGGGGCCCGGTCCCGGCGAACGCGGAGGCGAGATCGTTTTCTGCGGCGCGCCGGACGCACTGGCGCGATCGAACACGCTCACGGCGGAGTACCTCGCCGGCCGGCGGCGCGCAGACGCGGGGTTAGCGCCTACTCCGCCCGACCCCGACGGCCCGCGGCTCGAGCTCTCGGGCGCCACCGAGCACAACCTGAAGGAGATCGATGTCGCGATACCGCTCAGGCGGCTGGTGTGCTTGACCGGCGTCTCCGGTTCCGGGAAGTCCACGCTCGTGCAGGACGTTCTGTACGCTGCCCTGCTCAAGGCCAAGGGCAAACCGACCGAGACGCCCGGGGCGTTCCGCGAACTGCGCGGCCACGAGCACATCGACGAAGTGGTGCTCGTGGATCAGACCCCGATCGGGCGGACCACCCGTTCGAATCCGGCGAGCTACGTCGGCGCGTTCGACGCCATCCGGCAGCGGTTCGCCGCTGCCCCGCTCGCCAAGGATCGCGGCTACACGCCCGGCACCTTCAGCTTCAATTCCGGCAACGGCCGCTGCCCCACGTGCGGTGGCAATGGGTTCGAGCACGTCGAGATGCAGTTTCTTTCGGACGTGTATCTGCGCTGCCCGGACTGCGACGGCAAGCGATTCCGGCCCGAGGTGCTGGAGGTGACGGTGGACGGGCGAACGTCGCCGCCAGTCGAAGTCGATCGCCGACGTGCTCGAGATGACGGTGTCGGAGGCCGTCGCATTTTTCGGCGACCGGCCGGAGGTCGCGTCCGCGCTGCGGCCGCTGGTGGAGGTGGGCCTCGAGTATCTGCGGCTGGGGCAACCCGTGCCGACGCTCTCGGGTGGCGAGGCGCAGCGGCTCAAGCTCGCCGGCCATCTCGCCCGCGCCTCGCGCCTCACGCCTCGCGCCTCACGCCTCAGGGGTTCCTCCCTCCTCCCCCTCCCGCCTCCCTGTTCTTGTTCGACGAGCCCACCACCGGCCTCCACTTCGACGACATCGCCAAGCTCCTCCAGGCGTTTCGCCGTCTCCTCGACGCCGGTCACTCGCTGGTGGTGATCGAGCACAACCTCGACGTGATCCGCGCCGCCGACTGGATCGTGGATCTGGGACCCGAAGGTGGCGACGCGGGCGGCGAGATCGTGGCCGTCGGCCTGCCCGCGGACATCATGGCGAACGAGCGCTCGCATACCGGGCGCGCGCTGCGGGAGTACGAGCTCGCACTGGGCGAGCCACGCGCGGCAATGCGCCTGATCGCTGCCGAGCCTTGCCTCTCGCCTCCCTCCTCCCTCCTTCCCCCGCCCTCGATCCACGTGCACAACGCCCGCGAGCACAACCTGAAATCCATCGACGTGGAGATCCCGCGCGGCAAGTTCACGGTGATCACCGGCGTCTCGGGATCGGGCAAGTCCACGCTCGCGTTCGACATCCTCTTCGCCGAAGGCCAGCGGCGCTACCTCGAATCCTTGAACGCCTACGCGCGGCAGTTCGTGCAGCCCGCGTCCAAGCCGGATGTCGATGCGATCCTCGGCATCCCGCCCACGGTGGCGATCGAGCAGCGCGTGAGTCGCGGTGGCCGCAAGAGCACGGTCGCGACGCTGACCGAGCTCTATCACTTCCTCCGGTTGCTGTACGTAAAGCTCGGCACCCAGTTCTGCCCGACGTGCGACGTGGCGATCGAGCCGCAGAGCTTCGAGTCGATCGCGGCACGGCTCGCGCGCGACTACCGCGGCCAGCATGTCGGCCTGCTCGCCCCGCTGGTGGTGAACCGCAAGGGCTACTACACCGATCTCGCGAAGTGGGCCGCGGGCAAGGGTTACACGCACCTGCGCGTCGACGGCGCGTTTCTGCCGACCGACCCGTGGCCCCGTCTGTCGCGCTTCCAGGAGCACACGATCGAGCTGCCGGTGGCCGACCTTCACGTCGTCGCCGGAGACCGAGCCCGCGCTGCGCGAGGCGCTCGCGCGTGCGCTCGATTTCGGCAAGGGCGTGGTGCAGGTGATCGCGCCCCTCGACGGCCTCATGGAGGGCGCTGCCCGCGTGCGCGAAGCGGTGTTCTCCACCCGGCGCGCCTGCCCTTCGTGCGGCACGAGCTTCCCGGAGCTCGACCCGCGGCTCTTCTCGTTCAACTCGAAGCACGGCTGGTGTCCCACGTGCTACGGCACCGGGCTCAAGCTTTCCGGCATCGACTGGAACGACGAGCGCGCGAAGACCGGCGCGGAGGATCACGTGCTCGATTCGTGGCTGGAATGGCTGGAGGTCGACGAGACGTGCCCGAGCTGCGAGGGCCGGCGGCTCAACCCGACGGCGCTGCACGTTCGGTTTCGCGATCGCTCCATAGCCGACTTGACCGCGCTGCCGGTCGACCGGGTCGCGGCGTTCTGCCAGAGCCTCGACCTCGGTGTCCGTGAAGCGGAGATCGCGCGCGACCTCTTGGCCGAGCTCCGCTCGCGGCTGGGCTTTCTGGGGGAGGTCGGCCTCGGGTATCTCGCTCTCGACCGATCCGCCCCCACGCTCTCCGGCGGCGAAGCGCAGCGGATCCGGCTGGCCGCGCAGCTCGGCTCGAACCTGCGGGGCGTCTGCTACATCCTCGACGAGCCCACCATCGGCCTCCACCCGCGCGACAACCGCATCCTGCTCGATACGCTCGCGAAGCTGCGAAGCGAAGGGCAACACGCTCGTCGTGGTCGAGCACGACGAGGACACCATCCGCCGCGCGGAGCACGTCATCGATCTCGGCCCCGGCGCCGGCAAGCTGGGGGGGCACGTGATCGCCGCGGGCTCCGCCGCCGAGCTGATGCGCAATCCCGATTCGGTCACGGGCCGCTTCCTCGGTGAGCCGCTGCGGCATCCCCTGGCACCGCGCCGCGCGGTCGACGCGAAGGGTCCCCGGATCGAGGTGGTCGGGGCGAGTCTGCACAACCTGAAGGACGTTACGGTGCGCAATCCCGCTCGGTCGGCTCACCGTCGTCACCGGCGTGTCGGGATCGGGCAAGTCGACGCTCGCGCGCGACGTGCTCTACGCCAACCTGCGGCGGCTCGTTGCGGGCGAGAGGAGGAAGCAGGACGCGCCGCTCGCCGGCTGCCGCGCGCTCGAAGGCTGGGAAGCGGTGGGCCGGGTGCTGGAAGTCGATCAGACGCCCATCGGCAAGACGCCCCGGTCGTGTCCCGCCACCTACGTCGGCTTCTGGGACACGGTCCGGCGCCTCTTCGCCGACACCCGCGAGGCGCGCATCCGCGGCTACACGGCGAGCCGCTTCTCCTTCAATACCGCGGGAGGGCGCTGCGAGGCGTGCGAGGGGCAGGGCATCAAGACCATCGAGATGAGCTTTCTGCCGGACGTGAAGGTGACGTGCGAGGCGTGCGGCGGCGCGCGCTTCAATCCGGAAACGCTGATGGTCCGGTTCAAGGAGCGCAGCGTCGGCGAGGTGCTCGCAATGAGCGTGGACGAAGCGGTGGCGTTCTTCGCGGCCCACCGCTCCGTGCACCACGCGCTGCGGCTGCTGCAGGACGTCGGCCTCGGTTATCTGACCCTGGGCCAGCAGAGCCCGACGCTCTCGGGCGGGGAGGCCCAGCGCATCAAGCTCGTGACCGAGCTCACGAAGGTGCGAACGGATGGCGCCGACGCAGCCGGCCGGCCGGGCCGTGCGGGCGCGTCGCAGCACACGCTCTACGTGCTGGACGAGCCCACTGTCGGCCTGCACATGGCGGATGTCGAGAAGCTCGTGCGCGTGCTGCATCGCCTCGTCGACGCCGGCAACAGCGTGGTCGTGATCGAGCACAACCTCGATCTCATGGCGGAGGCGGACTGGATCGTCGACCTGGGTCCGGAGGGCGGCGACGCCGGCGGCGAGGTCGTCGCAGCGGGCACGCCGGAAGATCTCGCAGACGCGCCGGCGCGTTCGCACACGGCGCGGGTGCTGGCGGAGTTTCTCGCTACGCGATCCCGCGCTCGTCGTCTCGCCGTTTAGCCGACGATCTTCAAGTAGGCCGCCAGACCCATCGAGAGCTTCCGCGCCTGCAGGTATTGCCCGGCGTCTTCCTCGCCCTGAAACGCGCCCTTCACGAAGCGGGGATGACCCTGCATGTCGACGCTGTCGCCGAGCACGGTCGAGGCGGCCCGCTCGCCGAAGAGGTTGCGGTAGCCGGCCGCCATCATGGCGAGACCCTCCTTGCGATCGTTCACGCCGAGCATTTGCAGCACGCGGTCGTGGTAGCCGTAGACGTAACCGAGCGCGAAAGGATCCTGCCGGATCGCGGACGGCACGGCGCAGGCGAGGCTGATCTGCAGCGCCAGGATGTTGCTCACGGCCTGCGTCGCGAAATGGCGGCGGTCGAAGGTCTTGCGAAGTTTCACGGGACTCATCGTGCCTCCTCTCTCGGGTGGTTTTCTGGATCGTGGTGCACGGTCACGGCGAAGTTCCCGCAGGTTTCGCAACGCGGTCACGAGGCCTTCGACCGTGCGTGCCTCTGATGCGCAACGCCCGTGCCACGCGCGTCATCGAAGTTGCGGATGGCATACCAGCAGCCGAGAAAACGCCGCCGGGTCATGAGTTACGTCCCGGTGGCGGCATTCGGCGAAGCGCCGCTGCGGCGTCTTGCAGTGCGGCAAAGCGTCGTCGGGGGACGACAGCGCGGCGCGGCGACCCTGCCGTCGCGCCGTGTCGCACCCGACAGAGCCGGTCACGCACGCGCGGTTCGTGAGAACATTCGATCGTCGCCGGAATGATCGATCGAGGTTTGCGCATGACAAGTGTCCCTCTCGCTTTGCTGAAACCCCACACCAAAGACCTCGGCGGATTCGAGGTGCGCCGATTGTTGCCGAGCCATTCGGTCCGGATGGTCGGGCCGTTCATCTTTTTCGACCACATGGGTCCGGCGACCTTCGCGCCCGGCAGCGGCGTCGACGTGCGACCGCACCCGCACATCGGGCTTGCGACGGTGACCTATCTCTTCGAAGGCGCGATCCTGCACCGCGACAGCCTCGGCAGCGTCCAGCGCATCGCGCCGGGCGACGTGAACTGGATGACGGCCGGCAGCGGCATCGTGCACTCGGAGCGCTCGCCCGCAGACGAACGACCGGCGGGCCCTCGCCTGCACGGCATCCAGACCTGGGTCGCGCTGCCGCAAGCGCACGAAGGCGCCGAACCCGAGTTCAGCCATCACCCGAAGGCGACGCTGCCCTCGATCGAGCGGCCCGGCGTCGCGATGCGTCTCATCGCGGGTCGCGCGTTCGGCGCGCGCGCGCCGGTGAAGACGTATTCGGAAATGTTGTATCTCGCCGCGGAGATGGCGCCGGAAGCGCGCCTCGAACTGCCCCCCGAGCACGAGGAGCGGGCGGTATACGTCGTCGACGGCGACGTGAGCGTGGCGGGGCAAGCGGTCGCGCCTTACCACCTCGCGGTGCTTGCGCCCGGCGAGACCGTGGAGCTCGCCGCCGCCACCTCAGCCCGGCTCATGCTGCTGGGGGGCGCGAAGATGGACGGCGACCGCATCGTCTGGTGGAACTTCGTCGCGAGCTCGCGGGAACGGATCGAGGCGGCGAAGCTCAGATGGTCGGAGCAGCGGTTTGCGCCGGTGCCCGGCGAGACCGAGTTCATTCCGCTGCCCGCGTGACCGGCACCGACCCATGCGCGAACCCACCCCCCAGACCATCTACCTCGAGGACTACCAGCCGCCGGCGTTTCTGGTGGACGCGGTCGAGCTCGACTTCGACATTCGCGACGATCACACGGACGTGCGCGCGCGACTGGCGATTCGCCGCAATCGCGCCGCCGCCGCTCGAGCCGCGCCGCTCATGCTCGACGGCGAAGGGCTGGCGCTGCAGTCGGTGGCCCTCGATGGCCGGCCTCTCGACCCTGGCGAGTACACGCTCGACGATGCGCATCTGACCATCGCCCACGTGCCCGACGCGTTCACGCTCGACACCGCTGTGCGCATCCGCCCGCGGGACAACACGACGCTGATGGGCCTTTTCGCTTCGAGGGACGGACTCTTCACCCAGTGCGAGGCGGAAGGCTTCCGGCGCATCACGTACATGATCGACCGGCCCGACGTGATGGCGCGCTACACGACGACGGTCCGCGCCGACTACGACCGCTTTCCGGTCCTGCTGTCGAACGGCAATCGAGTCGGGAGCGGCGACGAGGTGCACACGTCCACGCGCGTGGAGGCCGCCGCGGCGGAAGACGGCAGGGCCGGCGTCAACCTGCTGCGCGCCGCGCATGGCAGACGGCATTGGGCGAGGTGGGAAGACCCTTTCCCGAAGCCTTCGTACCTCTTCGCGCTCGTTGCCGCGAAGCTCGACCAGCTCGAAGACAGCTTCGTCACGAGGTCGGGACGCACGGTGGCACTCTCCATCTTCGTCGAGCCCGGCAAGCTCGACCAGTGCGCCTTCGCCATGCAGGCGCTCAAGAAGAGCATGAAGTGGGACGAGGACGTGTTCGGCCTGGAGATGGACCTCGACCACTACATGATCGTCGCGGTCGGCGACTTCAACATGGGCGCGATGGAGAACAAGGGCCTCAACATCTTCAACACGAAGTACGTGCTGGCCCGCGCCGACACCGCGACCGACGCCGATTTCCACAACATCGACCGCGTCGTGGCCCACGAATATTTCCACAACTGGACCGGCAACCGCGTCACGTGCCGCGACTGGTTTCAGCTCTCGCTGAAAGAAGGCCTCACGGTCTTCCGCGACCAGGAATTCGGCGCCGACATGTATTCGCGCGCGGTGCAGCGCATCCAGGAGGTGCGCAGCCTGCGCGCCGCCCAGTTCCCCGAGGACGCCGGGCCGATGGCGCACCCGGTGCGGCCGCAGTCGTACATGGAGATCTCCAACTTCTACACCGCCACCGTGTACGAGAAAGGCGCCGAAGTGGTGCGCATGATCCACACGCTCATCGGCGCGGATGCGTTCCGGCGCGGCATGGACCTGTACTTCGCGCGCCACGACGGGCAGGCGGTCACCACGGACGATTTCGTGGCGGCCATGGCCGATGCCTCGGGCGTCGACCTCGCGCAGTTCGGGCGCTGGTACGACCAGGCCGGGACCCCCGTCGTCCAATCGCAGGGCCACTTCGACCCGGCCGCGCGCGCGTACACGCTCACGCTCAGGCAGCATATGCCGCCGACGCCGGGTCAGGCGGACAAGCTTCCGCTCCATATCCCCTTCGCGGTCGGCCTCGTCGGACCGGACGGGCGCGACCTGCCGCTCCAACTGGAAGGCGAGGCAGCACCGGTAGGCACCGAGCGCGTGCTCTCGCTCACGCAGCCGGAGCAGCGCTTCGTGTTCGTCAACGTCGGCGCGCATCCCGTGCCGTCGCTGCTGCGCAACTTCTCGGCGCCGGTCGTGCTCGAGCACGATTACAGCGACACACAGCTCGCGCACCTGATGGCGCACGACACCGACGCCTTCAACCGCTGGGAGGCCGGCCAGCGGCTCGCGACCCACATCCTCCTGCGCGGGATCGAGGCCGTCGCAGGCGGCGCGCCGCTCGACGTGCCCGAGCCCTTCATCGCCGCGTTCGCACGGGTGCTCGGCGACGGCGAAAGGGATCCTGCGTTCGCGGGCGAGGCGCTCGCGCTGCCGAGCGAAGCCTACCTGGCGGAGCAGCTCGGCAAGGCCGACCCCGAAGTCCTGCATGCGGTGAGGCTCGCGCTCCGCCGCCGCATTGCCGCGTCGCTGCGTGAGGCGCTGCTGCGCACCTATCAGGAGCAGGTCACGGCCGGTCCGTACAGCCCGGATGCCCGGTCGGCCGGCAAGCGGACACTGCGCAACACCTGCCTCGGCTATCTCATGGAGCTGGACGAGCCGACGACGCGCGAGCTGGCGCTGCGCCAGTTCGACACCGCGGACAACATGACCGATGCGATCGCCGCGCTCTCCGCTTTGGCGAACACCGATTGCCCCGAGCGCGCCGCGGTGCTGGAGCGGTTCCATGCAAAATGGAAGGACGAGCCGCTGGTGGTCGACAAGTGGCTGGCGGTGCAGGCGACCTCCCGCCTGCCGAACACCTTGGCCGAGGTCGAGCGGCTTACCCGGCACGAGGCGTTCGACCCGCGCAACCCGAACAAGGTCTACGCGCTGGTCCGTGGATTCGCCGCGAATTACGTGCGCTTCAACGCGGCGGACGGGGGCGGCTACGCTTTCCTCGCCAACCAGATCGTCGCGCTCGACCCGCTGAATCCACAGGTGGCCGCGCGGCTCGCGCGCGGCTTCGACCGCTGGAGGAAATTCGACGAGACACGACAGGCGCACGCCCGCCGCGCGCTCGAGCACGTGCGCGACACCGACGGTCTGTCGAAGGACGTGCTGGAGGTGGTGACCAAGGCGTTGGCGTGACGGGGGCCCTGCAGCGCGAGGCCGCACGCAGCCGGGACGGGAGATGACGATTCACCACGCGGGGCGAGCGCCCGACGAAGCGACGCGCAGTCGTTCGCTCGCGAAGTACCGCAAGCGCGCCGCCGGTTACGACGGCACGTGCGGACCGACGTGGCCGATCCGCGAACGCACGGTTGCCGCCCTCGGCCTACGGCCAGGACAGCGTGTGCTCGACGTCGCGTGCGGCACCGGCCTGAGCCTCGCGCTGCTGCGCGACCGGGTCGGCGACAGCGGGCACGTCTACGGCTTCGACCACAGCGCCGAAATGCTCGCGCTGGCCCGCGCACGAGTCGCTGCCGCAGGCTGGTGCAACGTCACCCTGTTTCACTCCGCAGCGCAGGCGCTCGCACTGCCTGAGCCAGTCGATGCGCTGTTGTTTCACTACACGCACGACATCCTGCGCTCGACCCCCGCACTGGATCGGGTCCTTGCTTGTGCAAAGCCCGATGCGACGGTGGCGATTGCCGGAGTGAAGTATTTCCCGCGCTGGCTCGCCCCACTGAATGCGTGGGTCTACCTGAAGAACCATGCCTACAACGGCGCGCCCGGCGGGCTGCGGGCGCCGTGGGATCGGATCGCGCCGCGCCTCGCGGATTGGCGCATCACGCCGACCCAGTTCGGCATGGGCTACATCGCGACCGGACGGCTCGCCGCGACCGCGCGATGAACGCCGTCCCGGGCAGGCCTGACCTCCGGCGCGGCGCCCTCGCAGTGCTGGCGCTGGTCGTGCTCAATACGTCCCTGAGCTTCACGAACTGGTGGCCCACGCCCGGAATCCTGCCGGACTACCGGCTGGCACCGGAGTTCGTCGCGTTGTGGCTCGGGCTGCTGGTCGCGGTTGGGTGGCGGGGGGCGCTCTCGCCGCGGGCCTTGGCGGTCATCAGCGTCGCGTGCGTCGTACTCGTGTTCGGCCGCTATGCCGATGTCACCATCCCCGGCCTGTTCGGTCGCGAGATCAATCTGTACTGGGACGGACAGCAGCTCCCGCGCTTCTTGTGGGTGTCGGCGCGCGAGCAGCCGTGGTGGTTGACCGCCGGCGTTTTCGCCGCGGCGGTCGCGTTGCTCGGTGCGCTGTACGTCCTCCTGCGCTGGGCCGTGGGCACCGTCGCACGCGATGCCGTGCCGTACGCGCTGCAAGAGCGCTGGACGTGGGTGCCGACCGTGGCGGCGGCAGCAGCAGTCGTCGCGCATCTGGCGGGCGTCGTCCCGAGCGTGACCTGGTACCTCGTCGCGAATCCGATTACGCCCAGCTACTGGCGACAGGCCGAGCTGCTCGCCACCGCCTTCACGCCGAAGCGACTGGCCGAGGTCCTGCCGCCCTCGTCGGCGCTCGCGGCGGCGATGACCGAGCCACCCGAGGTTGCGCTCGCTGGGCTGCGGGGGCGCGACTTCAAGTTGCTCTTCCTCGAGTCGTACGGTGCGATCGTCTACGACAATGGAGTGGTCGCGCAGAAGCTCGCCCCCTCGCGCGAGCAGCTGGCGGCGGAGATTGCAGCAAGCGGTCGGCTGGTCGCCTCGGCGTTCGTGCGTTCACCGACGTTCGCCGGCGGTTCCGACCTCGCCCACATGAGCCTCTTGTCGGGCATCGACCTCGCCGATCCGATGCGCCACCACCTGTTGCTCACCACCGATCGGCCGACGCTGATCAGCCTCTTCCGGCGTGCCGGGTACCAGAGCGTCGGCCTGTATCCGGCGCTCTCCTGGGAATGGCCCGAGCGCGCCTTTTACGGCTTCGATCTTTTCCTCGAGGGCCGCGACCTCGACTACCGGGGACCTCAGCTGGGCCACTGGAAGATCCCGGACCAGTTCAGCCTCGCGCGCTTCGAGCAGTTGTATCCGCTGCGACCGGACTCGCCGCCGCGCTTCCTGTTCTTCCCGACCATCACCACCCACTGGCCGTTCGGTCCGGTGCCGCCGTACCAGAGCGATTGGGAGCGGCTACTCACGCCCGACCCCTTCGGCGCGGAAGAATCGCTGCGGCTGCAGAACGCCCACGTCGACTGGCTCGACAAGGTGCCGGGCTACATCGACATCTTCGAGTACACCTATCGCTGGCTGGGCGGCTATTTGCAGCGGCCCGAGGCGCGCGAGTCGATCATGCTCTGGGTCGGCGATCATCAGCCGGCGAGCAGCGTGACCGGTGAGGGCGCCAGTTGGGACGTCCCGGTGCACCTGATTACGCGCGACCCGGCGCTGCTCGAGCGCTTCATCGCGCTCGGCTTCCGTCCCGGCCTCGATCCGCAGCGCCCGAGCCTCGGCGGCCTGCACGAACTTACCGCGCTGCTGCTGAAGGCGTTCGAGGCGCGACCGGGCATGCAGGCAGAGCAGGGTACGCCGACGGCGCTGGCGCGCCGTCCTTGAGGCTGATTTCGCGGTGCGCTTGCCGGACATCGCGCGGAAGGACGCGAGCCGACCGCCCAAAGGGCCATGCAGCGCACGCGGCGCTGTTGCCAAATTTTGCCAAACCGGCTAGCCTTTGGTGATGAGCACAATGAACATTTCCCTACCCGACGCGCTCAAGGCCTTCGTCGATGAGCAGGTTACCCAGCGGGGATACGGGACCAGCAGTGAGTACTTGCGCGAACTGATCCGCAGGGACCAGGATCGCGTGCAGTTGCGCGATTTGTTGCTGGCAGGTGCAGCGTCTGCGCCTGATGCGCCTGTCGATGCCAATTACTTCGAGGGTCTGCGTGCCGGCGTTCGCAAACGGCCTAAGCCCGGCGTTCGGGGGTGAGGGCCAAGCCCGTCGTCCCGCGTGCGCTAGCCACTCTCGACGTCGAGCAAGCCATCGAGCACTACCTGCACGAAGGTGCCGAGGCGGCGGCATTCGGCTTCATCGATGCACTCGAGCGAGCCTACGGGCACATCGGTCGCCATCCTGCGACCGGCTCGCCACGCTATGGCCACGAGTTGAATCTGCCGGGACTGCGCTCTTGGCCTCTGACGCGCTACCCGCATCTGGTTTTCTATGTCGAGCGTAGCGACCACATCGACGTCTGGAGAGTGTTGCACGGCCAGAGAGACATTCCAGCGTGGATCGGCGAGCTATAGAGACTTTAGCGCGAAGGGGTCGCAGCGAGGCTCCAATCAAGTGCTGAGTGAGTTGCCGCTATGGCCAAGCCTAACGATTTCGAGGGGAAGAAGCAGGGACCGATGATCGGAACCTGGAAGTTCTTGCTCGGCGTTATCGTTGCCGTCCTCACAATCTACACGACTGAGATTGCCAAACAGGCAATCGCTGCACGGACCGTTGCGGCCCAGCTAGATGCACAGCTGAGGGTCTTTGGCGAGAAATTTGATGAGTTTCCCGCGTTGGGAGAGGCCGCGGACTTGGGGAGGCAATGGCACGATGCACGGTCGGACGCGTTGCGCCGAGCGGCGCCAGGCTCACGCAGTAAAGCTGCGCGATCCGTGGACGAGGATTTTCACCGGAAGCTAGATGACCTCGCGTCGCGTGCGACACACGGATTCTTTGAAGGAACAGGTATCGCGAAGCAAACGCCTATTTTTCTCGATGCGTTGATTAGTGGATTCGAAGAAGACAAGCTCGACCTCAGGACATACGTAACCCTTATCGCAGATTCGGAGGCAGCGAAGCTCGGCCCCGAAGTCGCATATCAGGTCGTCGGGTTCCGGCAGCACAACCGAGACTCCTATTCGGCTGTGACGCTTTTTCTGAAGTATCGGCGTGAGGGCGAAACCGAGCTGCCCGCGGAGGCGGCGCCATACCTGCAGCTGTACCTTCGCAATCGGGTCAAGGCATATCGAGACTACTTTGCCCTTCGGGAGATGGTCGACCCAATGCGCCAGATGAATCTGCTAGATTTCTCCCTGCTTCAGTTTTCGGGCAAGTGAGCGCACAAGAACGGCCGAACCTCGGCGCTCGCCTCTTGCAAGGCTTGTGCGGTAGCAACTCAACAAGACCGTAAGTGGGGCATATGGTCGAGTCTTGCTTCTTGCCTTTAAGCAGGTCTCTCCAGTACTCACCTGCCGCTCTTGATCGACCGAACACGATCCTGGCGGCCGCTGGCGCCGAAAAGGAACGGCCTCCCTACTGCCGTTGTCATTGTGTCGCGCAAGGCAAGTTGACGCGTCTCCTATGGCTCCGGATACTCTCCGTGTTCCCGTTCCATTGCCTCGCTTTACTTACCAGAACGCCGACGCCACGAGCCGGTCGGACGCATTCAAGATGCTGCGCTGGCCGTACCCCTATGGAGGACGCGATGAATTCCCCTGCGGAAGTGAAAGGAACGGAGAACATCCGGCTCACCTCGCTCGCGCACGGCGGCGGCTGCGGCTGCAAGATCGCGCCGGGGGTGCTGGGCGAGATCCTGAAGGGCTCGCGCGGGCTGATCCCGCCGCAACTCATGGTCGGCATCGAGACGTCGCGACGACGCTGCCGTCTACCGGCTCAACGACGAGCAGGCGCTGATCGCGACCACCGACTTCTTCATGCCGATCGTGGACGATCCGTTCGACTTCGGCCGCATCGCCGCCACCAACGCGATCTCCGACGTGTATGCGATGGGCGGCACGCCGATCATGGCGCTGGCGCTCGTCGGCATGCCGATCAATCAGCTGCCGGTGGAAGTCATCCGCCGCATCGTCGAGGGCGGCGAGTCGGTCTGCACCGCGGCTGGAATTCCGGTGGCAGGCGGACACACGATCGACTCGGTCGAGCCGATCTACGGCCTGGTCGCGCTCGGCCTCGTGCACCCGGCCCGGGTCAAGACGAATTCGGCGCCCGCGCCGGCGACGTGCTGATCCTGGGCAAGCCGCTCGGCGTGGGCATTCTATTCGGCGGCGCTGAAGAAGGAGGCACTCGATGCGGCCGGCTATGCGGAGATGATCGCCAGCACGACCAAGTTGAACACGCCGGGGCGTCGCCTGTCGGAGATGGACGCAGTGCACGCGCTGACCGACGTGACCGGCTTCGGTCTGCTCGGGCACCTGAGAGAAATCTGCCGCGGGAGCGGTCTGCGCTGCGACCGTCGAGTTCGCGCGGCTGCCGCTGCTGCCAGGGGTTGAGTTGCTTGCGGCAGAGGGCCATGTCACCGGTGCGTCGGGGCGCAACTGGGCGGGCTATGGCAACGACGTCACACTGCAAAATGTGACGGACCTGCAGAAGGCCCTGCTCACCGATCCGCAGACTTCCGGCGGGCTGCTCGTCGCCTGCGCACCGGCCGCTGTCGAGGCGGTGATGGCGACGTTCCGCGCAGAAGGCTTCGACCGCGCGGCCGTCATCGGCGAGCTGGGTGAGGGCAGCGGCATCATCGTCCGCGGCTGATCGATTTCTGTCAACTTTCGGCGGCCAGGCCGCCACCTGGACAATCCGAGGGAGGAATCACCATGATCTCGTTTTCGCGCGCCCGTACCCGGAGTGTGCTCGGCATGATCGCCCTGGCGGCGGCCGTTTCCCTTTCGCGTCGGTGGCCCCGCCGGCCGCGCTCGCGCAGCAGGTCCTTCGCATTTCGTCGATCCCGGACGAATCTCCCACCGAGCTCCAGCGCAAGTTCGGCCAACTCGCCACCTATCTCGAAGCCAGGACCGGGACCAAGGTCGAGTACATCCCGGTCACGGACTACGCCGCCGCCGTGGAAGCGCTGGTCGGAGGCAAGATCGACATGGTCTGGTATGGCGGCTTCACGTTCGTCCAGGCCCGCAGCCGGTCCAAGAACCAGGTCATCCCGCTCGTGCAGCGCGCCGAGGACGAGAAGTTCCGCTCGGTGTTCATCGCTCGCACCGACTCCGGCATCAACGAGCTCGCCGACCTCAAGGGCAAGAGCGTCACGTTCGGCTCGCCGTCGTCGACATCGGGCCACTTGATGCCGCGCTATTACCTGCTGCAAAACAAGATCGATCCCGACAAGGATTTCAAGCAGGTCGCCTTCTCCGGCGCGCATGACGCAACGATCGCGGCCGTGGCCGGCGGCAAGGTCCAGGCCGGCGCGCTCAACATCTCGGTGTGGGAAAAGTTCGTGAGCGAGAAGCGCGTCGACCCCGACAAGGTCAAGGTCATCTACACGACGCCGCCCTACTACGACTACAACTGGACGGTGCGCGCCGACATGCCGGCCGCCATGCGCCAGAAGATCGCCGACGCCTTCCTCTCGCTCGACGCGGCGAAACCGGAAGACAAGGCCGTCCTCGACCTGCAGCGGGCCAGCAAATTCATCCCGACGAAGAGCGCGAACTACGACTCGATCGAGCAGGCCGCCAAGAGCGCGGACCTCATCAAGTAGCCCCGCCCTGTAGGCATGAAGCGCCCTTCGGGCGAGCACCCGGTTCCCGCACGCCGAACGATGAGCGAGCGCGTCTATCGCCTGACCGGGCTTTCGGTGCGTTACCCCGGCAGCGGGCCGCTCGCGCCGTACGTCGTGAAAGACCTTTCCCTCACGGTGAGCCGGGGTGAGCAGCTGGCCCTGATCGGGCCGTCCGGCGCGGGCAAGACGACTCTGCTCTCGGTGCTGGCCCTCGCGCGCGAGCCCGCCGAGGGTACGGTCGAGCTCTTCGGTCAGAACGTCTGGGCGCTGGCGTCGAGCGAGCGACACGCGCTGCGCAAGCGCCTGTTCCTCGCGCCCCAGACGCCGCCATTGCCGCCGCGTCAGCGCGTGGTGACGGCCGTGCTCGCCGGCCGGCTGCCGCGCTGGACGCTCGGCACAGCGGTCGCGTCGCTGGTCAGACCACGCGGCGCCGAGGTCGCGTTCGAGGCGCTCGAGCGGTTCGACTTGGGCGACAAGCTCTGGACGCGCGTCGATCGCCTCTCCGGCGGCGAGCGGCAGCGGGTGTCGATGGCGCGCATGCTGGTGGCCGACACCGAAGTGATGCTCGTCGACGAGCCGCTCTCGGCGCTCGACCCGAGGCTCGCCGCTCACACGCTGCAACGCATTCAGGACGAAGCCGGGCGGCGCGGTGCCACGCTCATAGCGAGCCTGCACCAGGTCGAACTGGCGTATGCGCAGTTTCCGCGCGTGGTCGGGCTGCGGGACGGTCGCGTGCAGTTCGATCTGCCACGCGAACAGGTCACCGCCGAGCTTTTGCGCGACCTCTACGCGGGTGCGGAGACGGAGATGGTCGCGACGGATGCGCCCGGCGCGGTCAGCGTGGCGCCGCGATGGAGGTGTTTGTGAGCGCCGTGGCGCGCCCCGAGCTGCACGATCCGGCCTGGCGCTCGCGCATCGGCTGGACGCTTGCGGCGCTCGTCGTCAGTTGGCCGTTGCTCGTGGTGAGCGAGTTCAAGCCGTGGACCCTCATCGGCTCCGACAGCACGACTGCCGCGGGGCAGTTCGTCGCGAGTTTCCTGCCGCCGCAGTTGAATGCCGAGTTCCTGCGGCTCGTGGCACGCGAGACGTGGATTACGGTGGCGATCGCGACCACCGGCCTCACTTTGGCCGTGCTTCTCGCGGTGCCGATGACCCTGCTCGCCGCCAGCACGCTGTCGATATCGCGGCTCGGCCGCGCGCGCATGTCGAATGTCGCCCTCGCGGTGCGTCAGAGCGTGCGCGGCGTGTCGATTGTCCTGCGCAGTGTGCCCGAGCTCGTGTTTGCGCTCCTGTTCGTGCGGGTGGTCGGACTCGGTCCCACGGCCGGCGTCCTGGCGATCGGGCTCGCCTACGGCGGCATGCTGGCCAAGGTCTTCGCCGAGATCCTCGAGTCGATCGACCGCGGTCCCTCGCAAGCGCTGCTCGCGAATGGTGCCGGGCGCCTTCAGGCCTTCCTCTACGGTGTCCTGCCGCAGGCCGCCTCGGAGCTCACGTCCTACCTCGTCTATCGCTGGGAGTGCGCGATTCGCGCCTCGGTGATCATGGGGTTCGTCGGTGCCGGCGGTCTCGGGCAACGGATGGACGAGTCGATGAAGATGTTCAACGGTGGCGAGACGGCGACGATGCTGATCGTGTTCGTGCTGCTCGTCGCCGCCGCCGACCTCGTGTCGAACTACCTGCGCCGCCGGCTGGATTGACGCGGACATGAGCGCGCATCCGCTGCCCTCGCCTCCGCGTGCGCCGGTCGGCACCCGCCTGCTGCTCGTCGCCCTCGCGGGCCTCGTCGTCGCCAGCTTCGCGACGCTCGACATCCAGTGGGCTGCGCTCTTCGAGCACGACTCCGCTGCCAAGATGGCCGAGTTCCTGAGCGGCTTCTTTCCGCCCGACCTGTCGGGAGCGTTCCTGCGCAAGGTGGGCGCCGGGGCATTCGAGACGCTGGCGATGTCGCTGATCGGCACCGTGCTGGCCGCGGCTTTCGGACTGCTGCTCGCGCTGCCTGCCAGCCACCGAACCGCAGCGGGCCGCGTCACGCTGCTGCGCGAGGCGGCACGCCTGGTGTTGAACGTGCTGCGCTCGATCCCGGAGCTCGTCTGGGCCGCCATGCTCGTCATCGCGGCAGGCCTCGGCCCATTTCCGGGCACGCTCGCGCTCGCCGCGCACACTACGGGCGTGCTCGGCCGCCTGTATGCAGATGCGCTGGAGAATCTGCCGCCGGCCCCGTCGCAGGCACTGCGGGACAATGGCGCGACGGCCGCGATGGTCTTCCTGTATGCCAAGCTGCCGCAGGCGCTGCCGCAGTTCCTGAGCTACTCGCTGTACCGGTGGGAAAACAACATTCGCGCGGCGGCCGTGCTCGGCGTGGTCGGTGCCGGAGGTCTCGGGCAACTGCTCTACTTCCACCTGAGCCTGTTCCACTTCCAGCAGGTGGCGACGGTCCTGGGCGCGATGCTGCTCTTGGTCGGCCTGGTCGACGGACTGAGCTACTGGACCCGGCAGCGTCTCACGCGCTGAGCGAAGATGAGCATGCCGTCCTCGCGCACTCTCGTGCTCTTCAACTTCGACTGGGATCAGTTGGGATTCGCTCGCTGGGACCGCCAGTTCCAGACCCACAGCGCCGGCTTCGATCTCTTCACTTTTCCGAGCAATGTGCGCCTCGCCAATTTCGATCTGCAGAAATTCGTCGATCGTCTGGCGACCAAGGCAAAGCAGCGTCGCTGGCAGGCGGTAACGTCGAACCACGAGCAGTTCGGCGCGCTGGCCGCCGCGATGCTGGCCGAGCGCATGGACTGGCCCGGAACGTCGGTGGCGGCGGTCATTGCCTGTCAGCACAAGCTGCTCGCGCGGCAGGTGCTCGAGAGGGTGGCGCCGGAAGCGAATACGGATTTCGGAGTGCTCGCGTGTCGCTACGGCGAGTCGGTGCCCGATGGCATCGACTACCCGGTGTTCGTCAAACCGGTGAAGGCGGCTTTCTCGGTGCTGGCTCGTACCGTGAACAATCGCGACGAGCTGGCGGCCCTGATGCGGTTCAGCCCCTGGGAGCTGTGGGTGGTCCGCCACCTGGTCGAGCCGTTCGAACGGATCGTCCGCGCGCGCCTGCCGCATGCCGGCAGCGCTCATCGCATGCTGCTGGAGGAGGCCATCGCAGCGCCGCAATACAACCTCGATGGCTACGTGTTCGATGGCGACGTGCGTGCGGTGGGTGTCGTCGAACCGGTGATGTATCCGGGCACGCAGGCTTTCATGCGCTGGCTCTATCCGTGCGCATTGCCGGCGGGGGTGCGTGCCCGGGCGCTGGATGTCGCACGACGATTCCTGTCGGCCGTCGGTTTCACGCATGGGTTCTTCAACATGGAGTTCTTCTACGATGCGCCGCGAGATCGCCTGACGGTCATCGAATTCAATCCGCGCATGGCGGCACAGTTCTCCGATCTCTATCTGCGGGTCGATGGCATCGATCTGCATCGCGTGGCGCTGGAACTGGCGCATGGCCGCGATCCCGGCATGTTGTCGCGTGCGAAACCAACGGCCGGCGCGGCGGGGAGCTTCGTCTATCGCACCTTCGAACCCGGGATATCTCCGCCGATGCCCACGGCCGCGCAACAGCGCGCACTCGCGCGGGAGTTTCCCGATGCGATGCTTTTCCCCTTCCCCAAGACGCCCAGCCAGATTGCGCGTGACTTCAAATGGCTGGGCAGCTACCGCTATGGCATCCTGCATCTCTCCGGCCGCGACCTGCTCGATCTGCGTGCGCGCTGCGAGGCCGCGAGCCAACTCCTGGGCTGGCCGACGCCTTGTGCGCGCTTCGACGCGGAAGGCACGGTCACGGCGCCACGACCCGCGCCCGCGTTCGCCCTGGAGACTTTCTAGTGTTCGCTCGTACGCCGCGCCTGCTGCAGATCGCGCACGACGATCCGGCGGCGATTCGCGCCGAATTGCTCGCGGGCTTGACGGCCCCGACGGCGACGATAGCACCCAAGTACCTCTACGACGCGCTCGGTTCGCGGTTGTTCTCCGCCATCACCGAGCTGCCCGAGTATTACCCGACCCGCACCGAGGCGGCGATTTTCGCGACGGAGCTGCCGGACATGGCCGAGGTGCTCGGACCCGTGAGCACCCTCGTGGATCTGGGTGCCGGAAACTGCGAGAAGGCTGCGCGTCTTTTCTCCGCGTTTCGGGTGCAGCGCTACGTTGCGGTCGACATATCGGCGAGCTATCTGCGCGAGTCCCTGGAGTTCCTGCAGCAGAAGCATCCGGCGGTAGACATGCTCGGCATCGGTCTCGATTTTTCGCAGCACTTAGAGCTGCCGGCCGAAGTCGGCGACGGGCCGCGAACGCTGTTCTACCCGGGCTCCAGCATCGGCAATTTCACGCCGGACGAGGCGCTCGCGTTCCTGCGGCAGGCGCGTGCGGAGTGCCGGGGTGGCGCGCTCCTGATCGGTGTCGATCTGATCAAACCGGTCGCCGTGCTCGAACCCGCTTACGACGATCCGCTGGGCGTGACTGCAGCGTTCAACCGCAACATGCTGCTGCATCTGAATCGTCTGGTCGGTACCGACTTCCACATCGCCGACTGGCACCACGTCGCCTTCTTCAATGCGGCCAAGTCTCGCATCGAGATGCATCTGGAAGCCTTGCGCGAGACGGTGGTGCATTGGTCGGCGGGCGAGCGGCGATTCCCGCGCGGTGCGCGCATGCATACCGAGAACTCCTACAAGTGGCGCGTGGGCGACTTTTCGGCGTTGCTCGAGCGTGCCGGCTTTTCGCGGCTACGACACTGGACCGACTCGCGCGAATGGTTTGCGGTCTTCGCGGCGTTCTCCTAGCCGCGGCATGGCGCTCACAGGGCGCAGCTGCGGAACCCGTTATGCACGTCGTTGCGTTCCGGCGTGAAGAAGTTGCGGTAGCGTGGATGCACCATGCGCGGCGAGGTCGCCAGACTCGCGCCACGCAGCACGTAACGATCGCCGAACCAGGGTGCCGAGTAGTCGCGGTAGGGATGGGCGACGAATCCCGCGAACGGCGAAAAGGGGCTCGCGGTCCATTCCCACACTTCGCCCCAATGAAAACCGGCTCGTGTCACCGCGGCGACTTCCCACTCGACTTCGGTCGGCAGGCGTCGCCCGGCCCAGCGACACCAGGTGTCGGCCTCGAACCAGGTCAGGTGGGTAGCCGGGGCATCGAGCGGGAGTTTCTGCCACTCCCCGAAGAGCCATTGCTGCCAGGTGTCGCCGTGCTTGAGCAGGTAACGTGGTGGCTGTGCGCCGGTCGCTTCGATGAAAGGCAAGTAGCGATCCCAGGTCACGACGGTCGCATCGATTTCGAAGGACGCAACGTCGACGCCGTGGGCCGGCAACTCGTTGTCGAACGCAAAGCCGTTGCCGGCATAGCCCAGCATCCAGGTTTGCGCGGCCATAGTCAGCGTGCCGCTCTTCGGCGGCGCTTGGAGCGAGCCAGGCAGCATCTCGGGCAGAGGAATGCCGAGCGCCTGTGCCATGTAGATCGCGGCCTCCGTGTGCATGTCCTCGTGGAACAGCACGAGGCGGAAGAAGTACAGCTCGTCGTCGGTCTCGGCAGTGGTGGCGAGCAACGCGAGCGTCTCGGCCAGCCCTTCGTACAGGTAGGCGCGGGTGGCCGCCAGATCCGGCAGCGGCAACTGCCAGCGCGTCGTGTGGGCCACGCGGCTGGAGTTGTAGAGGGCGTCGGCCTGCGGCAGGCGGCCGACCGGTCGCTCGTGGTCGGGGTCGCAGTGGATGCCGAGCGCTCGTTCTCGATTGCGTGCGATCCAGTAGTCCTGAAACCAGCCGACATGCCCGGCTTCCCACATCGGCGGATTGATCTGCTCGGAATAAGGCACCGGCAGGGTCGGACCGAGCGCGTCCACGTAGGCGTCGAGCAGCGACAAGGTGCGCGTCTGCGCGTCGCGCAGGGCGGTGGCGAGAATCTCACGCCCCCCGCTGCGGGCGGCGATCGCTCGGTCGATGATCATTGGCAGACTCAGGCGCGTGCGTAAGACTGGAAGTATGCCTCAGGTGGTCATCGTCAGCCCGGCGCTTCGCGACGCCAACAATGGCAACTGGCAAACGGCACGACGCTGGCAGCAGCACTTGGCCGGTGCGTTCTCTACGCGCATCGTCACGAAGTGGCCGGACGCCCAAGCAGATCGCGATGCCGTCATGGTCGCGCTGCATGCCCGGCGCTCGGCCGACGCCATCGCGGCGTGGAGCAGTGCGCACCCGGGGCGCGGTCTGGTCGTGGTCCTCACCGGCACCGACTTGTATCGAGACATCCAGACCGTCGCCGCCGCTCAACGTTCGTTGTCGCTTGCCCAGGCGCTAGTGGTCCTGCAGGAACGCGGGCCGCAAACGTTGCCGGTCGAGGTGCGCGCCAAGGCCCACGTGATCTTCCAATCCACGACGGCCCGGCAGGTGATGTCGAAATCGCCGCGGCGCCTGCGTGCCGTCATGATCGGCCACCTGCGCGAAGAGAAGTCTCCGGAGACGCTGTTCGCCGCTGCGCGCTTGCTGGCAACGCAGCGAGACATCCATATCGATCACATCGGCGAGCCGCTCGATCCCGCGCTGGGAGAGGCCGCGCGCGCCACGATGGCGACCGTGCCAAATTACCGCTGGCTGGGCGGCTTGCCGCACGAAGCGGTGCGGCGGCGCATCCAGCGTGCGCACCTGCTAATGCACGCGAGCCGCATGGAGGGCGGTGCGCACGTCGTCATGGAAGCCGTCGCGAGCGGCACGCCGGTACTCGCGTCGCACATCGACGGCAATGTCGGCATGCTGGGCGCAGATTACGCCGGCTACTTCCCGTGGGGCGACGCCGACGCACTGGCCGCGCTGATCCTGCGCTGCCACGAAAGTCGCTCCCGGCGAGGCGGTGATGATTTCTTGCAGATACTGGCAGCCCAGTGCCGGCAGCGCGCGCCGCTGTTCGAACAGCAGACCGAGCGAGCGGCCGTGCGGTGTCTCGTCGTTGAACTGTTGCGGGAGTTGTGAATTCAAGCCACCCCGACGTCGGCACGTTACCTTTCCCATTCGCGATATGGCCCGAAGCTTCGGGCGCAGCGTGACCTTGATGTGGTCCGAGAAGAGCCCCAGAATGGGTTCCTATACCATGAAGGAACATAAGCGATGAAGTCCGTCAACG
>CAVTGS010000032.1:0-47731 GCA_963734295.1 uncultured beta proteobacterium
GGCCGGTGAAACCGAGGCGTTCGGAGGTCGTGGCCTTCACGCTGATGCGATCCTCGCCAAGACCGGTCACCTGGCCGAGGGTCCGGCGCATCGCCGCGGCGTGCGGGCCGATCTTCGGCGCCTCGCAGATCAGCGTGCAGTCGAGATGGTTGACCGCAAACCCCCGGTCGGTCGCCCGCTCCACCGCCTTGCGCAGGGAGATTTCCGATGCCACGCCCTTCCACGCCGGGTCGGAAGGTGGGAACCATTGGCCGATATCACCCTCGGCCAGCGCCCCGAAGATCGCGTCGGTCACGGCGTGCATACCGACGTCGGCGTCGGAATGGCCGACGAGGCCGCGCTCGAAAGGGATGGCCACACCGCAGAGCGTGACGCTGTCGCCAGGCCCGAAGGCGTGCACGTCGAAGCCGTTGCCGGTGCGGATGTCCATGATGTCTCCCATGCGGGCGCGCGCGCTCGAGATCGGCGACGGTGGTGATCTTGAAGTTCTCCTCGTCGCCCTGGACCAGGGCGACCTCCAGTCCTGCCGCTCGCGCGACGGCCGCGTCGTCGAGAGCACCGCCACCATGAGCTTGTCCGCGACCGGGTCCAGGAATGCGCCGAAAGCCGAGGATTGATTCAGGGCGCGCGCGAGATAGCCGTCGAGCCAGTCCGTGATCGCCGCCACCGCGAACATGAGGGCCGCGGCGAGATTCCTGTCCTGATGCGTGAGCCAGTCCCCCGGGAGATAAAATACGGCGACCACGAGCGGGATGAGGAGGATACGAAACCACGTCAGCAGATTGGGGATGTTGATGGGCACGTGCACCGCCTTTAGGGCCTGTTCACACTACATTCGTGCGTGCGAGCGGGTGGCATGAGCTGCCAATCAAGGCGCACGACGAAGCTTGGACCGGGCGTCCGGGCAAGGAGGGCAACGCAGAGTGGCGGCTCAGGGAGTCTGCTTCCTTCGGCTTGCGGCGAAAAGGGCCATGCACTTCGTTGCAAAGCCTCGCCGGACAGCCGGCCCGCCTTCGTTTTGCGCCTCGCGCAGGACCGTTCTCGCTCGCAACGCATGGTACGAATGTAGTGTGGATGGACAGGCCCTAATGCAACTCGCGATGGATGCGCTCGGCGAGTTGCCGGCTGATGCCCTTTACCTGACTGATCTCATCGATACTTGCCGCCACCAGTCCCCGCACCCCCCCGAAACGTGCCAAAAGCCGCTGGCGCCGCGCAGCGCCGACGCCGCTGATCCCCTCCAGGCTGGAGCGCGTGCGTGCCTTGCTCCGGCGCGCCCGATGTCCCTCGATCGCAAACCGATGGGCCTCGTCCCGGATCTGCTGGATCAGGTGCAATCCTGGATGGTCCTTGCGCAGGTGGATCGGTTCACGGCCGTCCGCGGGGACCAGCGTTTCCATCCCGGCCTTGCGCGCCTCGCCTTTCGCGACACCGATGAGCGGAACATCGCCGAGACCGAGCTCTTCCATCACGTGCCGCGCGACCGCAACCTGTCCCTTGCCGCCGTCGACGAGAATGAGGTCCGGGATCTTCCCCTCGCCTGCGACGACCTTGCGATACCGCCGCTCCAGAACCTGGCGCATCGCGCCGCAATCGTCGCCAGACGGCACCCCGACGATGTTGTAGCGACGGTAATCGCTCTTCGCCAAGCCGTTTCCGCCGTACACCACACATGAGGCGACCGTGGCCTCGCCCATGGTGTGACTCACGTCGAAGCACTCGATGCGGCTCACGGTTTCGGCGAGTGCCAGCGCCTGCTGGAGCGCAGCGAGCCGGCTTTCCTGGGTCGCCTGCGCGCCCTGTCGCTGCGCCAGCGCCAGCCGTGCATTCTCCTGCGCCATCTCGAGCCACACGCGGCGCTCACCGATCGTGTTCGAAAGAATCTCCACCCTGCGCCCGGCCTGGTCGGTGAGCAGCCGCTCGAGGGGGCTCGCGTCGATTGCGGCGCTCACGAGCACCAGCGGCGGCGCGACCCGCTCGAGGTAGTGCTGCGCGACGAACGCCTCCAGCGCCCCCGCGGCATCGTACGCTTCGGCATTGCTGGGAAAGAAGGTCTTGTCTCCCAAGTGCATGCCGCCCCGGATCATGACGAGATTCACGCACAGCACCCCGCCGCCTTCCGCGCAGGCGATGACGTCGACGTCCCGCCGGGGGTCGCTCGAGACGAACTGCTTCTCGCGCACGCGGCGCAATGCCTGAACCTGGTCCCGTGACACCGCCGCCTGCTCGTAATGTTGCCGTGACGCAGCCGCTTCCATCCGTTCGATGAGGCGGGAGATTACCTCGTCCTCCTTGCCGAAGAGGAAGAGCTCGGCATTGCGCACGTCCTCGCGATAGGCTTCCTCGCTCACCAGCCCGACACAGGGTGCGGTACAGCGCTGGATCTGATGCAGCAGGCAGGGACGGGAGCGGTTTGCGAACACCGTGTCCTCGCACGTGCGCAGGCGGAAAACCTTCTGCAGCAACTGGATGCTCGCGCGCACGGCCCACGCGTTGGGAAAGGGACCGAAGTAGCGGTGTCGTTTGTCGAGGCTGCCGCGATGGAACGCAAGCCGGGGGAAGGGGCCGCCAGTCACCATCAGATAGGGATAGGACTTGTCGTCGCGAAAGAGGATGTTGTACCGTGGATTCAGCGCCTTGATCAGGTTGTTCTCGAGCAGCAACGCTTCCGCTTCCGACCGCGTGACCGTCGTCTCGAGGGCGACGATCTGCGATGCCATACGCTCGATGCGGGGTGACGCGCCCGTTTGCTTGGTGAAGTACGAGGCGACGCGCTTCCGGAGGTCCAGAGCCTTGCCGACGTAGATGACCTCGCCAGCGGCGTTCAGCATGCGGTAGACGCCGGGAAGATGCGGGAGCCGCGCGACGACTTCGGCTGGAACGAACGCGGGCGGTCCCGCGCCTTGCGCGTGACTCGAGTCGCTATCCCGTCTCATCGAGGAGCGTGCCGGCCACTGCCCAGTTCTCGTGCTGCACTTCCTCGATGGTCACGTAGGTGAGGGACGGCGGCTTGTTCGCGACGCGCGCGAGCGTCTGGGTGATTTCCTCGGCGATCTTCGCCTTCTGGTCGCGGGTGAGCTCTCCTGCGACGCGGACATGGACGTATGGCACGGGTTCACCCTCCCAGTTCGGCGGCGATGCGGCCCACCACGCTCTCGAACATGGCGTCGGTGAGCCTCTTGGTCTGCGTATTATAGCGACTGCAATGGTAGCTATCGTGGAGCGACCGGCCCCCGGGCAACGCGTGGCGGGCGCCGTGGGCGAAGGCGGCCCTGGGCGGCAGGTCGACGGCTCGCAGCACCGCGCCGTGGGCGACAACCCCGAGCGCGAGCACGACCGACCCGGCGCCGAGCGTCGCCAGCTCCGCGCGCAGGAAGCCATTGCAGCGCCTCACCTCGTCGGGCAACGGTTTGTTTTGCGGCGGCCAGCACTTCACGGCGTTCGTGATGCGGCAGCCGACGAGCCGCAGCGCATCCTCCGCAGAGATGGATGCCGGGCCGGAGGCAAAGCCGAAACGGTGGAGCGTCCGGTAGAGCAGCAGCCCCGCGTGGTCGCCCGTGAAGGGTCGACCCGTCCGATTGGCGCCGTGCAACCCGGGCGCGAGGCCGACGATGAGAAGCCGCGCCCGCACATCACCGAACGGCGCCACCGGCCGCGCGTGATAGTCGGGATGGGCGCACCGAACCTCTTCCAGCGCCCGCGCGAGGCGCGGGCACAGATTGCAGTGCGGGTCGAACGGAAGGAGCGCGCTCGCCCTGCCGCCGGTATGGGTCATTCGGGTAGAATAGCCGTTTTTTCGACGGCACCCGGTCATGTCCAAAGTCAACGCAACCGAAATCCGCGCCGGCAATCTGCTCGAATGGGACAAGCGCGTCTGGCGCGTGCTCAAGAGCTACCACGTGCACGTGGGCGGCCGCGGCGGCGCCTACATGCAGGTCGAGATGAAGGACATCGAGGCCGGCACCAAGGTGAACCAGCGCTTCCGCACCGACGAGAAGATCGAGCGTGCCTTTGTCGAGGCGCGGGACATGGAGTTTCTCTACCACGACGGCGACCATTACATCTTCATGGACAAGGAGAGCTTCGAGCAACTGCAGCTCTCGGCGGAATTTCTCGAAGGTCAGAAGGAGTACCTGCTGCCCAACACCGACGTGCAGGTGAACTTCCACAACGAACGCCCGATCGGCGTACAGCTTCCGGGCAACGTCGTGCTGACGATCGTCGAGACCGAACCCACGCTGAAAGGCGCCACGGCGACCGGCAGCTACAAGCCCGCCAAGACCGAGACCGGTCTCACCGTGATGGTCCCGCCCTTCGTCGGAGAAGGCGAGAAGATCAAGGTCAACACCGACTCGGGCGAATACGTCGAGCGCGTTTAGCTCCCTCCCGCCGCGCTTGCACTCGCTTACTGCCTTGGAATGATGTTGACGGCGGGTCGGTAAGGTTGGCGAATGCCGCCCACCGACTCCGGCTGCAGCGTGATGTGATCGATGTCGAACTGGTCGTGCAGCAGCCGTCGGGCGCGCTCGAGCAGATGCGGCCATGCGGCAAGATCGGTCACGTCGAGATGCGCGGTGAGCGCCACTTGCCCCGAGGCGATGGTCCAGACATGCAGATCGTGCACACCCCGCACGCCCGGCAACGTGACGAGCGCGCGCGCCACGGCGTCGAGCTCGATCTCCGCGGGGACCCCTTCCATCAGGAGGTGCAGGGCCTCGCGCAGCAGGCTCAATGTGGACCCGAGGATCAGAACCGCGATCACGAGCGAGAGAATCGGATCGATCGGCAGCCAGCCCGTAAAATGGATCACCGCACCCGCGATCAGCGCGGCGATCGACCCGAGCAGGTCGCCGAGCACGTGGACGAGAGCAGCGCGCGCGTTCAGCGTCCGCTCCCCGCGGCTGATCATGGTGGCGACGACAACGTTCACGACGAGCCCGAGAAACGCGATCACCATCACGCTCCCTCCAGCTACCGGCGTTGGGTGCTGCAGACGCCCGATCGCCTCGACTGCGATCAGCACGATCACCGCCAGCATCGCGAGCCCGTTCAGGACCGCGGCGATGACTTCGGCCCGCTTGAGACCGTAGGAGTGCCGGAGGCTCGCCGGCCGTCGCGCGATCCAGCTCGCGAACAACGCGAGCGCGAGCGCGAAGGAATCGAGGAACATGTGCCCCGCGTCGCTCATGAGGGCGAGCGACCCGGACCAGAGTCCGCCCGCGAGCTCGACCAGCGCGAAGCCGAAGGTGAGGAGGAGTGCCCATCCCAGGCGCGGGCTCACCCCACTCCCATGAGCGTGGCTATGCCGGTGCTTGTCCACCGCTCTGGGCGCAGGCACCCGTCAGCGCAAGCTCGCCCGCTTCGACGGCGATGCCCCCGATGTCGTGCACCGCGCGCACGTAGTCCGGGTCTTCCCGCAACTGAACAGAAGTGCGCGCAGTGCCGTGGCCATGCATGCGCGCGAGCCTCGCCAGCGACACGGGGGAAGGCTCCCAGCGCAGGCTCGCGAGCACCTCGTCCGCGGCTTCCGGGCTGTTGCAGACGAGCACCATGTCGCAGCCGGCCGCGAGCGCCTGCTGGACGCGCTCCACCACGCCGCCGGCCGCTGCCGCCCCCGCCATGCTGAGATCGTCGCTGAAGACGGCGCCGTCGAACCGCAGCCGCTCGCGCAGAACGTCCTTGATCCAGACCGGCGAGAACCCCGCGGGACGGGGATCCACCTGCGGATAGACGACGTGGGAAGGCATGATCGCGGCGAGTCCGGCGGCCGCAAGACGCGCGAACGGCTGCAGATCGCAGGCCTCGATCTCCTCGAAGCTGCGCTCGTCCACCGGAACTTCGCTGTGCGAGTCGGCCGCGATGAAGCCATGACCGGGAAAATGCTTGCCGACCGCGGCCACTCCGGCACGCCTCAAGCCGCGTATGAGCGCGCGCGCGAGCACCGTGATTACGACCGGGTCGGCGTGAAAGGCGCGGTTGCCGATGACGGTGCTCGGTCCGTGGTCCACGTCCAGCACCGGCGTGAAACTGAAGTCGACGCCGCACGAGCGCAGTTCCTCTCCGATCACGCGCCCGATCTCTTCCGCGAGACGCGTCGCCTGATGCGGATGCGCATCGTGCAGTCGACCGAGCGCGCGCATCGGCGGAATCGGCGTGAAGCCGTCGCGAAAGCGCTGCACGCGTCCGCCTTCGTGGTCGACCGCGATCAGCAACGGGGGTGTGCGCAGGGCGTGGATCTCGGCGGTGAGCACGGCGATCTGCTCCGGCGATTGATAGTTCCGCGCGAAAAGGATGACTCCACCACACAGCGGATGGTCGAGCCGCGCGCGATCGGCGTCGGTGAGCCCGACGCCCCCGACGTCGAGCATGATCGGTCCGAGGTGTTGCAGGCGGGGTTGGGACATGACCTTACGCCAGGAACAGGTGTTTCACAGAGCGTTCAGCCACGACGCGCCGCCCGCATCAGCGCCTTCATCTCGCGCACCGCCTCGCGCATGCCGATGAACACCGCGCGGCTCACGATCGCATGGCCGATGTGCAGCTCGCGCACACCCGGCAACTGCGCAACCGGCTCGACATTGAAATACGTGAGCGCATGGCCCGCGTTGAAGCGCATTCCGAGCGCGCGGATCGCCTCGCCTGCCGTGCGCAGGGTGGCGAGCTCGGTCACGACACCGGGGCTCTCCGCGTCGCGCCCCTGGGAGTGGAACACGTGCGCGTACGGCCCGGTGTGGACTTCGCATACCGCGGCCCCGATGCGTTGCGCGGCTTCGACCTGCGCGAGATCCGCATCGATGAACACGCTCACCACGATGCCGGCATCCTTGAGCTTCGCCACCGCGGCCGCGAGGCGGTTCTCCTGGGCGACGATGTCGAGCCCGCCCTCGGTGGTGATCTCGTGCCGCCCCTCCGGCACCAGCATGGCCATCTCCGGACGCACCCGGCAGGCGATACCGACCATCTCCTCGGTCGCCGCCATCTCGAGGTTGAGCTTGATGTGCGTGAGCTCGCGCAGCCTGCGCACGTCCTCGTCCTGGATGTGGCGACGGTCCTCGCGCAGATGCACGGTGATGCCGTCGGCACCGCCCAGATGCGCCTCGACCGCAGCCCAGACGGGGTCCGGCTCGTAGGTCTGTCGCGCCTCGCGCAGTGTGGCCACGTGATCGATGTTGACGCCGAGCTCGATCATAGCTGATGGAGGTCGCGCAGGAGCTGGCGGCTGTGGAGCGGGCGGTCGCCGAGATAGTGGGTGACGAGCATGCGCATCAGAAGCTTGCTCTGCTGCAGCGTGAGGGGGTCCGAGTAATCGTCCGCCACCAGGTCGAGAAGGGTCTTGCCGCGCAATTCTAGCCGGTTTTCGGCCGGCTCGACCCCCGTTGCCTGAATCGGGCCACGCTCGATCGCGTAGTGATACCAGGCGCCCGCCTCCACCGGCGCCCCGGTGTCGGCCTCCACCGCGAGCGGCAGGGCGTAGCCCAGCTCCTGCAGGAGATACTTCTCGAAGCCGCGCAGGGCCGGCTCCGCATCCCCGCATTCCCCCAGTCGACGCAGCGTCGCTTCGTACGCGAGATAGAGCCGCTCGTGGGGATCGTCCCGCGGCACGAGACGCATGATCAGCTCGTTCAGATAGAAGCCGCACATCAGCGCGGTGCCGCGCAGGAAGGGGAAGCCGCCCACCCGTTCGGCACCGTGCAGGGTGCGCAATTCCGCGCGGCCGAACCAGGCGAGCTCGAGCGGCTCGAAAGCCCGCAGCACCCCGCGCAGCGCGCTCGCCGGTCGCCGTGCCCCCCGCGCCACCAGCGCGATGCGGCCCCACTGCCGCGAGAACGCCTCCAGCACGAGGCTCGTTTCCTTCCAGGGATACTGATGCAGGATGAATGCGGCCTCGCCGTCGTGCCGCCCGCCCTCGCGCTCAGTCATCTGGGCACCTTCGCGCTCCTTCGGACGGTCGTGCGGAGCGCTCACGCGTAACCCATGAGACCGAGTTCGCGCTCGTCGTCGGGCCAGCCGCCCTTCACCTTGACCCAGACCTCGAGATAGACGCGCGCGTCGAAGAGCCGTTCCATGTCCTTGCGCGCGCCGGTCGCGATCGCCTTCAGCTTCTCGCCCCCCGCTCCGATCAGGATCGCCTTGTGCCCCGGCCGGTCGACGATGATCGAGGCGTGGATGCGCCGCAGCCGCCCCTCCTCCTCGAAGCTGTCGATCAGCACGCCGACGCCGTAGGGTACCTCCTCGCCCAGCAGCCGGAACGCCTTCTCACGGATCAGCTCCGCGGCCAGAAACCGCTCGCTGCGATCGGTGATCTCGTCGGGCGCGAAGAGCGGTGGTGCCGCAGGCAGATGTCGCGCCACCGCGTCGGTGAGATGCTCGAGCTGCGTCCCGCGTTCCGCGCTCACCGGCAGGATCTCGACGAAGGGGTGAGCGCGTGCCATCTGCTCGATGAAGGGCAGCAGGACGCGCTTGTCGGCTAGCCGGTCGATCTTGTTGATCACCAGCAGCACCGGACGCCCGCCGGGGATCAGTTTCAGCACCGCCTGGTCGCGTTCGTCGAAGCGACCCGCCGCGATCACGAAGAGGACGAGGTCTACGTCCGCCAGGCTGTCCGTGACCGCGCGGTTCATGGCGCGGTTGAGCGCGTTCGCGTGGCGGGTCTGGAAGCCCGGCGTGTCGACGAACACGATCTGGTCGTTCGTACGGGTGAGAATGCCCGTGATGCGGTGGCGCGTCGTCTGCGCCTTCTTCGACGTGATGCTGATCTTCGCACCGACGACGGTGTTCATCAGCGTCGACTTGCCCACGTTCGGGCGGCCGACGATCGCCACCAGCCCGGCGCGATGCGCTGGTGTCGTCATGAGCGCCGGGTCGCGAGCCCGTAGGCCGCGCGTGCCGCGCCTTGCTCGGCCGCCCGCCGGCTCGTGCCTTCACCGCGGCAGCGGATGTCGAGGCCGTCGATCACGCACTCGACCTCGAAGCGCTGGTCGTGGGCCTCGCCGGTGATTCCGATCACCACGTATCTCGGCAACGGCAGGCGCCGCCCCTGAAGATACTCCTGCAGCAGCGTCTTCGGGTCCTTGCCCTGGGTATGCGGATCGATGCCGGCGATGATCGCCTCGAAGCATGCGACGATCACGGCGCGCGCGGCGTCGAAGCCGCCGTCGAGAAAGACCGCGCCGATCACCGCTTCGAGCGCATCGGCGAGGATCGAAGGCCGGCGAAAGCCGCCGCTCTTCAACTCGCCCTCGCCCAGGAGCAGGGCCTCGCCCAGGTCGAGCGCCCGCGCCACGTCGCAGAGGCTCTGCTGATTGACGAGGCTCGCGCGCATACGGGAGAGATCGCCTTCGGAGAGCCGCGGAAACCGCTCGAAAAGAAGCGCCGCGACGATGCAGTTCAAGACGCCGTCGCCGAGGAATTCCAGGCGCTCGTTGTGACACGGACCATGGCTGCGATGGGTCAGCGCCTGCCGCAGTAGCGCCGGCTCACGAAAGCGATAGCCGATACTGCGTTCTGCGGCTGAGAGGTCCATCGGCCGTGCGCGCCGTCGCGCCCATGGTCGGCGTTGCCAGGGCGGCCCTACTTCCCGTCCGTGGAGCTCGAGGTCGAGAAATCGATGCACGCGCTCACGTTCTGGAACAGGGGAATCTGCTGCGAATAGTTGGCGGAGACGGTGAAGCCGCCGTCGCCGCCTTTCTCGATCTCGAGCTCTTTTCCAGTGACGATCTTGATGTCGTTAACCATGGCACGCTTGTCGAAGGCGCTCCGGATCTCCTGCAGACTTGCGCTCTTGAGCTCGGGATTGCGCGTGATCTCCTTGAGCGCCCCCTTCACCGTGAAGAACTGGAGATAGGCCGGCAACAGTCGGAAGCCCAGCAGGAGCAGCGCGCCCACGACGATCACCACGAACACGAGACCGATAAATCCGATGCCCTGCTGCCGCTTCCGATTGCGCATGCTGCCTCCCTAGTTGATGCTGCGGCCGATGCGCGACAGGTCGTCGAAGTTCCACCAGATCAGGAAGGCCTTGCCGACGATGTTGCGCTCCGGCACGAAACCCCAGTAGCGACTGTCGCTGCTCGAATCGCGATTATCGCCCATCATGAAGAAGTGACCCGCCGGCACCTTGCAGCGAAAACCGTCGTCATTGTAGACACAACTTTCGCGATAGGCGAACTGCCGCACCCCGCCGAGCTGCACCGGCGGCGCCTGCGGATTCACGATGACGCTGTGGTCGTGACCGCCGAGGTCTTCCAGGTAGCGGTCCGCCGTCACGAGAGAGAGGCTGCCCTCGACGTAAGAGTAGACCCCGTCGGGTTTGATCGGCACCGGCTGGCCGTTGATGGAGAGGCGCTTGTTCCGGTACTCGACGACGTCGCCGGGCACGCCCACCACGCGCTTGATGTAATCGAGCGAAGGGTCTTCCGGATAGCGGAACACCATCACCTCCCCGCGCTTGGGCTCGTTCACGTCCAACACCTTCAGATTGATGACCGGCAGACGAATGCCGTAGGTGAACTTGTTGACGAGGATGAAATCGCCGACCAGCAGCGTCGGAATCATGGAGCCCGACGGAATCTTGAACGGTTCGACCAGAAACGAGCGCAGCAGAAAGACGATCAGGATGACCGGGAAAAAACTCTTCGCGTACTCGACCCACCAGGGCTCTTTCCTGTCCGGGCTGCGCCGCTTGCGCAGCAGCATCGCGTCGAGCAGCCAGACTGCCGCCCGTCAGGACGAGCAGCAGGAACATGACGAGCGCGAAATTCATCGACCGGTCCTTCTTCTTGTTCGAGGGTACGCGCGCTACTTGCCTTCGACGCGCAGGATCGCGAGGAACGCCTCCTGGGGAATCTCGACGCTGCCCACCTGCTTCATGCGCTTCTTGCCCGCCTTCTGCTTCTCGAGCAGCTTGCGCTTGCGCGTGATGTCGCCGCCATAGCACTTGGCGAGGACGTTCTTGCGCAGCGCCTTCACGTTCTCGCGGGCGATGATGTGCGAACCGATCGCGGCCTGCACGGCGACGTCGAACATCTGGCGCGGAATCAGCTCGCGCATCTTGGCCGCGAGCTCGCGTCCCCTGTATTGCGAGTTGGAGCGGTGCACGATCAGGGAGAGCGCGTCCACCTTCTCCGCGTTGATGAGGATGTCGAGCTTCACCAGATCCGACGCGCGGTATTCCTTGAAGTCGTAATCGAGGGATGCGTAGCCGCGCGAGACCGACTTCAGCTTGTCGAAGAAGTCCATCACCACTTCGTTGAGCGGCAGCTCGTAGGTGAGCACCACCTGGCGCCCGATGTAGTGGAGATCCTTCTGCACGCCGCGCTTCTGGTTGCAGAGCGTGATCACCGCACCCACGTAGTCGTGCGGCACGATGATGGCGGCGGTGATGATCGGCTCGCGGATCTCCTCGATCCGAGCGGGATCCGGCATCCTGGACGGGTTCTCGATCTCCTGCACGATGCCGTCGCGCATTACCACCTCGTACACCACGGTCGGCGCGGTGGTGATGAGGTCCATGTCGTACTCGCGCTCGAGCCGCTCCTGCACGATCTCCATGTGCAAGAGGCCGAGGAAGCCGCAGCGGAAGCCGAAGCCCAGGGCCTGGCTCGTCTCGGGTTCGTAGTGCAGCGACGCGTCGTTGAGATGCAGCTTCTCCAGTGCGTCGCGCAGCGCTTCGTACTGGTTCGATTCCACCGGGTAGAGGCCGGCGAAGACCTGCGGCTTGATCTCCTTGAAGCCGGGCAGCGCCTCCGCCGCGGGCCGTTCGGCCAGGGTCACCGTATCGCCCACCTGCGCCGCCTTGAGCTCCTTGATGCCGGCGATGATGAAGCCCACCTCGCCCGCAGCGAGACGGTCGCGCGTCTGCGACTTCGGCGTGAACACGCCCACCTGCTCGCACTGGTGGGTCGAGCGGTGCGACATGAGCAGGATGCGGTCTCGCGGTTTCAGCACGCCGTCGACCACTCGCACCAGCATCACCACGCCGACGTAGTTGTCGAACCACGAATCGATGATGAGCGCCTTCAACGCCGCGTCTGCCCGACCGCGCGGTGCAGGAATGCGAGCAATGACCGCTTCGAGGATGTCCGGCACGCCCTCGCCGGTCTTGGCGCTGCAGCGCACGGCGTCGGCGGCAGGGATGCCGATGATGTCCTCGATTTCGGCGATCACGCGTGCGGGCTCTGCCGAAGGCAGATCGATCTTGTTCAAGACCGGCACGACCTCGACCCCCTGCTCGATCGCCGTGTAGCAGTTCGCCACGGTCTGCGCTTCCACGCCCTGCGACGCGTCGACCACCAGGAGCGCGCCCTCGCAGGCTGCGAGCGACCGCGAGACCTCGTAGGAAAAGTCGACGTGGCCGGGCGTGTCGATCAGGTTGAGCTGGTACGGTTGACCGTCTTCGGCGGTGTAACGGAGCGCCACGGTCTGGGCCTTGATGGTGATCCCGCGCTCCCGCTCGAGATCCATCGAATCCAGCACCTGCGCCTCCATCTCACGGTCGGAGAGGCCGCCGCAGAGCTGAATGATGCGGTCCGCGAGGGTCGACTTGCCGTGATCGATGTGGGCAATGATGGAGAAATTGCGGATGCGCTGCATGGGGCGACCGGCGCCGGCTGAGGCAGGAAGGGCGCTCAAGCTGCCCCCTGTCGCTGCGAAGCCCGCGATTCTAGCGGAATTTCCCTAGCCAGGCATCAAGTGCGGAAGTGTCCAGCCGGAAGTGGCAAAGCTCTTCCTCGCCTGCCAGGAGCACCGGAACGCGCTCGCCGAAGCGGGCTTCGAGGGTGGGATCGTCGTCGACATCGCGCACCTCGAACGCAAAGCCGGCCTCGCGCTGCAAGCTCCGCAATGCGACGATCATTTCGTCGCAGAGATGACAGTAGCCGCGAGACAGGACCGTAAGGCGAGGCGTGCTATCCGCCATTCAGCTTCAGGGTGATGAAGATCTGCGATTCACCGCGGCGCACGAGGAGGGCGACGGTTTTCCCTTTCTCCGCCTGGGCGATCAGCTGATTGAACTGCTCGACGGACTTCACCTCCTGACTGCCGATCGAGAGGATGACGTCGCCCTGCCGCACACCCGCCTTGGCCGCCGGGCCCTGCGCGTCCTCGACGAACACGCCGCCTGCCGCGCCGAGTTCCTTGCGCTGCTCCGCCGTCAGGTCCGAAAGGCTCATGCCATGCCGCTTCGAGGCCTCGGGTATGGCCTTCTTCGCGGGCTTCTGTGCCACCTTTTCGTCCTGCAGCTCGGCGACGGTCACGGTGAGGTCCTTGATCTGTCCCTTGCGCCAGACCTGAACGGTGGCCTTCGTGCCGGGACGCGTGCCGCCGACCAGACGCGGCAGGTCGCCGGACGCGGTGACGGGCTTGCCGTCGAACTTCATGATCACGTCGGAGGCCTCGATGCCCGCCTTGTCGGCAGGTCCGCCCTTTTCCACCGAGTTCACGAGCGCGCCCTGAGGTTTCTGCAAGCCGAAGGACTCCGCGAGCTCTTTCGTCACCTCCTGGATCACTACGCCGATGCGCCCGCGCGTCACCTTGCCCGAGGTCTTGAGCTGGTTCGCAATGTCCATCGCCACGTCGATCGGGATGGCGAAGGCAACGCCCATGTAGCCGCCGGTGCGGCTGTAGATTTGGGAATTGATGCCGACCACCTCACCCTTGAGGTTGAAGAGTGGGCCGCCGGAGTTACCCGGATTGATGGCGACATCGGTCTGGATGAAGGGAACGAAATTCTCCTGCGGCAGCGAGCGGCCCTTGGCACTCACGATCCCGGCCGTGACGGAATTCTCGAAACCGAACGGCGAACCGATCGCGACCACCCATTCACCTACGCGCAGCTTGTTCGGATCGCCCATGTTGACCCTGGGCACGTTCTGGGCATCGACCTTGATGAGCGCGACATCGGTGCGCTTGTCGAAACCGATGACCTTCGCCTTCAGCTCGCGCTTGTCGTTCAACTTGACCGTGATCTCCTCCGCACTGTCGACGACATGTGCGTTGGTGAGGATGAAGCCATCGCTGCTGATGAAAAAACCCGACCCTTGAGAGCGCGTCTGCTGCTCGCGCGGCGGCGCGTTCGGGGGCATGAAGCGCTTGAAGAACTCGAACATCGGGTCGTCCTCGGGGATGTTCGGCATCCCCGGCATGCCCTTCGCCGTCTGCGTCGTGCTGACATTCACGACCGCCGCACCGTGCTTGTCGACGAGGTCGGTAAAGTCGGGCAGCTGCGCCGCGGCGAGGAGCGGGAACAGCAGCCACCAGAGGGCAAACAGTCGTCTCATTGAATTTCCTCGATGCGAGCGGGGAAAAGCGTGCTTGCTATCCCTGCAAGGACTGCGCGCATGGAATCATGCGGCAGGCCCAAGCGCAAGCGTGCATTCGGAAGCGGCCGCGAGGCCGATGCGCGGTCCACCCGGCGCGGGATTACTTGGCGGAGACAGACCTTCCCATCTGCACCACGGTGGCGCTGGGCGCTTCGCCCAGAACGGTGACCATGTGGTCGGACACGGGACGGCTGTATATGTTGATGGCCCCTTGGTGCGACACACCGTGCACCGGACGGGAGTTCGAGGCGAGCGGCTCGATGAAAATGGAGATGGCGGCAAGGCCGTCGGAGTAAACGATGTGCGAGACGGGTGTCGGTCGGCCGGGCAGCTTACGCTTCGTCTCCATGATCTTGCGAAAACCCGCCGGGAAGCTCCCGACGATCCATCCCGTGTCGGACGACGCCGACTCCGCGAGACCGGACGAGTCGAGCTTCCACCCCGGTCCGTGCGCATCGTAGCTGGACCTGAGCGCCTCCCTGTCGACCTTGTCACCGAGGGAAATCTGCGTGAATGCGAACTGCTCGACCGTTTCTTTGCGCTCATTGATCATGCGCGCTTTCAGCAACAGTCCCGTGTCGACGTCTACCCAGAACTTGTGGCCATAGCGCAGACCGTCTTTCGGATCGAGGATGAGTAGCTGAGCCTCGCGCCCCGCCACGCGTTCCTTGTCACCGATGCGAACATTATAGTATTCGTTCAGTGAGGTGAGCTGATCGGGAAGAAGTGCAGGAAACGGCTTCGTGCGCCGTTTGTCGATCTTTACGGTCTTGATTTCAGGGTAGTAACAAAGCACCTCGTCGTCGGTGCGGATCACTTCCCGGACCGGACCATCGAGCACTTCGAGCTTCTCCAACTCGCGCGAGCCATCCACGAAATGCCAGATGCGCGAAGTCTCGACCTGATCTCCATATTGATAAACGAAGGTTCCGGTGTAGTTCAAGCGTGCGCGCCGCATTCGCAGCCTTCTGCAACCAAATTACTCCGGGATTCGGCGAACCGGATTCGGCCCATGCGAGCGACGAGCCAACGAACAGGCTCAACGCCAGACTTACGGCGAAATTCATTTTGATCCGTCGTTCGACACCTCGGACACCGTACGGACGTAGGGCGCCACGCCCTGAATCTGGGTCGCCGGCGAATACTCCTGATGAGCGAAGAGGTAAGCGCGCACGTGCCCGTCCAGCGCAACCGGCTGCAGGGCACCGCCGGTCCCGCTGCTTGGCGCCTGCTGCGGCAGCCATGCGACGCTCAACGGCGAAGACTGCGGCGCAAGAGGGTTGTTGCCGAAGGCTAGCCACCCCACGACCGCTACGGCCGCGACGGACGCCGCCGCCGAGAGCGCGTGCGTGCGGATGCGGGCAACCAGATCGCGACGCGCGCGAGGCGCAAGAATCGTCGGCTCCTGCGCGAGCCGCACGCCCACGCGGAACACGAAATCGCGCGACAGCAGGTACTCGTTTCGGAATGCATCGCTGATCAGATGGTAGGTCTCCCAGCGCGCCCGCGCTTCCGGGTCTTTCATCATTCGATCGATGACGAGATCGGCGTCCGCACCTTCGACTTCCCCGTCCATCAATGCCGAGACTCGTTCCACCATCACCACCTCTTGTCTTTTGTCGTCCCCAGGAGGGGGCGGAGTTTTTCGGCAATCGCCTCGCGCGCGCGGAAGATTCGGGATCGGACGGTGCCTATGGGGCAGTTCATGAACGCCGCGATGTCTTCGTAACTGAGCCCCTCGATCTCCCGCAGCGTGATCGCCGTTCGCAGTTCTTCTGGCAGTTGCTGCATCGTATCGTTCACCGTCTGAGCGATTTCCTTGCTCAGAAGTTCAGCTTCAGGAGTGTTTACATCCCGCAGCTGATCACCGTCTTCGAAGGTCTCCGCATCCTCACTGTCAAATTCGGTCGACGTCGGGGCGCGCCGCCCCATCGCGACCAGGTAGTTCTTGGCCGTATTGATTCCGATCCGATACAGCCATGTGTAAAACGCGCTGTCACCCCGGAACGAAGGCAAGGCACGGTAGGCCTTGATGAAGGCTTCCTGCGTCACGTCCTCGATTTCGGCCGCGTCGCGGATGAACCGGGAAAGCAGCCGTGCGAGCTTCCGCTGATACTTGATCACCAGCAGCTCGAACGCTTTCTTGTCACCACGCTGGGCGCGTTCGACCAGCTGCTGGTCGATCTCGCGATCACCCATCAACTCCGTTCCTGAAGGATTCTTCTTGCAGTGATTTGCGGCCGGAGCCGCGCAAAGCCCTGAAGTATAGCCTTCGGAACCGTATTATCAAAAACCCAACGTGCGTGACAAGAGCACAGACTGCACTGCAACGAAAAGAGTTCACGGCCCGTTGTGCGAAATTCGGCCCGGTTTGATCGAGATCAAGCTTGGTAATCCGACCGGAGAATTCGGGTATGATCCGGGCGCATGGACGCGCCCCTTCCGGAGCCCCACCGCTTCGACGCCGTCGTGGTCGGCAGCGGCCTTGCCGGGCTCACCGTCGCGCTCCATCTTGCCGATCACATGACGGTGTGCATCGTCACCAAGGGTCAGCTGCGGGAGGGTGCCAGCAACTGGGCGCAAGGCGGCATCGCAGCGGTGCTCGCGAAGGAGGACTCGCCGGAAGCCCACGTGCGCGACACCTTGATCGCCGGCGCCGGGCTGTGCGACGAGGCGGTCACGCGCTTCGTCGTCCTGCGAGAGCCGCGCGTCGATCGAGTGGCTCATTGCGCAGGGCGTGCCTTTCACGCGCGACGAGGGCAGCGACAGCGGTTTTCATCTCACGCGCGAAGGCGGCCATAGCCACCGGCGTGTCATCCACGCCGCGGATGCGACCGGCGAGGCGGTACAAACCACCCTCGAAGGCAAGGTCAAGGCGCATCCGAACGTCACGGTGCTCGAGCATCACACCGCCATCGATCTCGTCACGTCGCGCAAGATCGGGTTCGACGAGCCGCGCTGCCTCGGGCTGTACGCGCTCGACCGGAAGGCGGACCGCGTCGTCACGGTCGGCGCCCGGCACACGGTGCTCGCCACCGGCGGCGCCGGCAAGGTGTATCTGTACACCACCAATCCGGACACCGCGAGCGGCGACGGCATCGCGATGGGCTGGCGCGCCGGCTGCCGCGTCGCGAACATGGAGTTCATCCAGTTCCACCCGACGTGCCTGTATCACCCGCACGCCAAGTCGTTCCTCATCACCGAGGCCGTGCGCGGCGAAGGCGGGACTGCTCATGCTGCCGGACGGCACGCGCTTCATGCCGGAGCACGACCCGCGCGCAGAGCTTGCGCCGCGCGACATCGTGGCACGCGCCATCGATTTCGAAATGAAGAAGCGCGGCCTCGATTGCGTGTACCTCGACATCAGCCACAAGAGCGCGGACTTCCTCAAGAGCCACTTCCCCAACATCTACGCCCGCTGCCTCGAGCTCGGCATCGACATCACGCGTGAGCCGATCCCGGTGGTCCCGGCGGCCCACTACACGTGCGGCGGCATCGTGACCGACACCTGCGGCCGCACCGATCTGCCCGGTCTGTACGCGGTCGGCGAGACGGCCTGCACCGGTCTGCACGGCGCGAACCGGCTGGCCAGCAACAGCCTGCTGGAGTGCCTCGTCTTCGGGCGCTCGACGGCGGACTACATCCTCACGCAGGGGCAGCCCGCGTGGCTGCAGCTTCCGACCTGGGACGAGAGCCGCGTCACCGATCCCGACGAGGAGGTGGTCATCGCGCACAACTGGGACGAGCTGCGGCGTTTCATGTGGGACTACGTGGGCATCGTGCGCACCAACAAGCGGCTCGAGCGGGCGCAGCACCGCATCCGTCTGCTGCAGGAGGAAATCCACGAGTACTACGCCAATTTCCGCGTCAGCAACGACCTGCTCGAGCTGCGCAACCTCGTGCAGACCGCGGATCTGATCGTCCGCTGCGCGCTGGCGCGGAAGGAAAGCCGCGGCCTGCACTACAGCCTCGACTATCCGCAGTCGGCGCCGATCGCGTCCAACACGGTCCTGCGGCAGGACGAGCCCCGGACGGCGCTCGGTCTGGAAGCGGTCTGACCGCGGCGCGCTACCGGGCGCGCGCGGCCGCGGGCCGCCAACGCAGCCAGACCCGTGCGGCGCGGAAACTCTCGCGGTCGGTCGCATCGGGCAAGATGACCACGCGCGCGCGGGAAGCGGTGCCCGTCGACCTCGAGGTTCATGACGATGAGCCAGGGCGCGACGAAGGTCGTACCCTGCACGATGCCAGTGAAACGCGTACCCGAACGGTCCTCGGCTTCGAATTCGAGGGTGTCCGATAGATCGAGACGCACCACGGCTCGGCGCGTGGCGACCCAGGCGTGGCGGCGCAGGTTCCACGCGAGGCTCACGCCGAGCATGAGCAGGAGGGGCGTCCGGACGGTCCAGGGCAGCGGGCTCGCCAGCACACCCAACGCTGCGGCGAGGTGCGCGACAAGTAAGAGGGCGGCGAGGCGACGCGACGGGCCGAGCCGGATGTGGAGCCAGGCAACGCTCCGGTTCACGCCGGGCGGGTCCGTGCGAGGCGGTTCGATTGCGAGGTCGGTGCAGGCTGCATGATTCCGAATCTAGCAAGAGGGTAGCCACCGCGGGGGGCGAGCCCGCATCCACGCAGACCGCCCCGGCTTTTGCCGATAGAATTCCTACCCATGAAATCCTCCGATCTCGAGGCCGCCCAGGAGCTCGACGCAGCCCGCGGCGGCCTCGTCCTCTGCGATCTGGCGCATCTGGGTACGATTGCCGCCACCGGACCCGACACCGACGCCTTTCTGCAGGGCCAGCTTTCGAGCGACATCCGGCAGCTCGAGCCCGAGCATGCGCAATACAGCAGCTACAACACGCCGAAGGGACGGATGCTGGCGAGTTTCCTCGCCTACCGGACCGCGGCGGCGGTCCATCTGCAGCTCCCCCGGGAACTGGTCGAACCGGTCCGCAAGCGCCTCGCCATGTTCGTCCTACGGTCGAAGGTGGAGCTCGTCGACGCGAGCGAGACGTTCGTCCGGCTGGGTATCGCTGGCGCCGGTGCGGAGGCGCTCGTGGCCGCGACGGTTGGCGGCGCGCCCGCCGCCACGCTGGATGTGACACAGACCGAGCAGGCGATCTCGATCCGGCTGCCCGGAGACCGCTTCGAGATCGTGGCCGAGCCCGAGCAGGCGCGCAAGCTCTGGCCGGCGCTCGCCGCTAAGGCTCGCCCGGTGCGCGCGGCCGTCTGGGACTGGCTCGAGATCCGGGCGGGCATCCCCGTCGTCACGGCCGCCACCCAGGATAAGTTCGTTCCGCAGATGGTGAACCTCGAGCTCCTGGGCGGCGTGAGCTTCCAGAAGGGCTGCTACCCCGGCCAGGAAATCGTCGCGCGGACCCAGTATCTTGGCAAGCTCAAGCGCAGGATGTATCTCGCGCACCTGGCCGGCAGCGTCGCGCCGGTTGCCGGGACCGAGCTCTACAGCCGCGATCTCGACGGTCAGGCGAGCGGCATGGTGGTGAACGCCGCTCTTGCCCCCGGCGGCGGGTTCGATCTGTTGGCGGTGATCCAGATGGCGAGTACGGAGGCGCACCCGATCCACCTGGGCGCGCCGGACGGGCCGGTGCTCGAGATCGAGCCGCTGCCCTATCCGGTTGCCTGAAGAACGCCGCTTGCGGCGCGGCGTGGCGCAGCTCGCCTACTACGTCTACTACCGCGTCGCGCCCGCCGTGGACGCGAGCGCGCGCGACCGGGTGCACGCGGCGCAGGCCGAAGTCGCTGCCGCCACCGGCATCTCGGTGCGGCTGCTCGCGAAGCGCGACGAACCGGATCTCTGGATGGAGGTGTACGAGGGCGTGACCGACGGCGAGGCTTTCGAGCGTGCCCTGGCGGTGTCGGTCGCGCGCCATGAGCTCGACCGGCTCGCACGTCCGGGTGCCGCGCGCAAGGTCGAATGCTTCGTGGTGCCGGAATGTGCCTGATCGTCTTTGCGTGGCGCGCGCACCCGGCGTTTCCGCTGGTTCTCGGCGCAAACCGCGACGAGTTCCTCGAGCGGCCAACGCAGGCGGCGGCATTCTGGCCCGATGCGCCGGACCTGCTGGCCGGACGGGACTTGAGAAGCGGCGGCACCTGGCTCGGCATCACCCGGTCCGGCCGGGTCGCGGCGGTCACCAACTACCGGCAGGGAACCGCCGCGCGCCGCGATCTGCGCTCTCGTGGACTGCTCGTGACCGCGTTCCTGGCCGGCGATCACTCCCCCGAGGCGTATCTCGCGGCGGTCGCAGCCGAGCGCAACGCGTACGACGGATTCAACCTGCTCGCCGGCGATGAGCACGGGCTTTTCCATGTCTCGAACCGGGGCGGCGAGAAAAAGCCCATCGCCCACGGCGTGCACGGGCTTAGCAACGCGCTGCTCGACACACCCTGGCCGAAGGTCGAGCGTGCAAAATCCGCCTTGGCGATGCTGCTCGACCGCGACCGTGACGGGCTCGTGGAGGGCGTGCTCGCGCTGCTCGCCGACCGGACGCAACCGGCTGATCACGCGCTTCCGAGCACCGGGGTGAGCCTGCAATGGGAGCGCTGTCTCGCCCCGGTTTTCATCGCTTCGCCGGATTACGGCACCCGCTGCTCGACCGTGCTGCTGGTCGGCCGGAACGGTGACGTGACCTTCGTCGAGCGCAGTTTCGACCACGGGACGGGTCACGTCACCGACGCGGTCTACGACTTCTCGTTGTCGCCGACGACAGATGCGCCCCGCAGCGGGTCGAAGTAGCGCCGCATGGCGACGTGCGGGATGCCTGCGTCCATGAACTCGCCGCCTTGGGGCTCGAATCCGTGGCGCGCGTAGAACGCGACCGCATGCGTCTGGGCATCGAGATGCACGGTGTCGAGCCCCCGCTCCCGCGCGGCCGCCACGAGCCGCCGCAACAGCGCCGAGCCGACGCCGCGACGTCGCCACGCGAGCAGCACGGCCATGCGGCCGATATGCCCGTCGTCGACGAGTCGCGCGGTGCCGATCGGACGACCCGAAGAGTCCGCGGCAACCGCGTGCAGGGCCGCAGCGTCGAGACCGTCCCATTCCAGTTCCACGGGCACGCCCTGCTCGCGCACGAACACATCTTCCCGCACTGGCGCCACCAGCGGCTGCGCCGCGCTCCACCGCAGGAGCCGGATCGAGAACGTGGGGTCCAAGGGATGTGGCAAGGCGACACGCGTGCCGGAAGTATAATTCGCGCCGGTCGAACATGAGGAGCAAAGCGTGAAGAGCCGCTGGAACTCGGAAGATGCTGCCCGATGCACCGACGTCCTCGCGCTTCGCTGCTATACCTCGCGCCTCCTGGGGGGCGTTCCGGCACTCGTTCTGCACGGCGGCGGCAATACGTCCGTGAAGCTTCGCGACACACTGCTCGCAAGTGACGACGTCCTGTTCGTCAAGGGCAGCGGCAGCGACCTCGGCAAAGTCGGACCGGCGGATTTCACGCCGCTGCGCCTGCGCGAGGTACAGGCGATGCTCGACGGCGATGATCTCGACGCGGCGGCGATGTTCGCCCGGCTCGATGCTCTCATCGTGCGGCGCCCGGCGCCGAAACCTTCGGTCGAGACGTTGCTGCACGCTGCGCTGCCGGCGCGTTACGTCGAGCACACCCACGCCGACGCCGTCCTCGCCGTCGCGAACACCGAGCACGGCGAACGGATACTCGCGGATCTCTACGGCGACCTCGCGCCGACGGTTCCCTACCGGCACTCCGGTTTCGAGCTCGCGAAGGCATGCGCGGAGGCCTACCGCAGTCGCGCCACCGATCGAACCATCGGCCTCATCCTCCGGTTTCACGGTGCCGTGGCATTCGCGAATAGCGCGCGCGAATCCTACGAGAACATGATCCGCCTCGCAGCAATGGCGGAGGCGTATCTCGATGCGCACGGAGCGTGGACGCTGCCGGCAGCACGAGTCGCAGCGCCGACGCCGGATCGCCTCGCCGTCGCCAGTCTGCGCGCGTCGATCTCCCGCGCCGCCGGATTTCCGCTGGTGATGCAGGTCATGCGCGACCCGTTCGCGGCGCACTTCGCGGGTCGTGCCGATCTCCCGGAGCTCTGCGCCCAAGGTCCGGCCACGCCCCAGCACGCGGTCTTCGGCCGCCGCGTGCCCCTGCTCGACCGCGACGTGGCGCGCTTCGTCGACCGCTATCGCGCCTATCTGTCCGCTTCGCTCTCGCCAGCGGAAGCCGGACGGGTCGATCCCAGCCCGCGCATCGCCGTTCTCCCCGATATCGGGGTCTGTGCCCTGGGGGTGAGCGCGGCGCACGCGCGCATTGCCGCCGAGATCTTCCGCCACGACATGGAGATCATGGTCCGCGCACAAACGCACGATCGTTATCGGGCGGCACCGGCGCCGCTCATGGCGCGTGCGGAGCTTGAATATGGGGGATTCGAGGCACGCGAGCGCCGCCTGGCCGGCTCGGAACGGCCGCTCCTCGGTCAGGTGGCGGCACTCACGGACACCGCGGCGAGGCAGTCGCCACGCAGGATCGAGAGCCTGCTTGCGCAGGGCTGCGCCGTCGCCATCGCTGGGGAAGCCCTGGGCGCCGCTGCCGGCGACGCGCTGCGGACGTTGCCGCTCGCGGGCAACACGCCGGCCGCGTGGGACGCGTTTCTGGACGACGCGGTCCTCGCGTTCGGAGGGCTCGATCTGCTCGTCACCGGCCGCGACGAAGCGCGGATGGCCGAGCAGAGCGCCGCGCTGCTCGCGCTGTCGCCGGCAGAAGGTCGCGTCGAACGCGTGGGCGCGCCGAACCAGTTTGCAGGCTGAAGTCGACGCATGGCGCTCAAAGTCGAAACCCTGCGCTGGTTCGATGGCGCGCTCGAGCTCATCGATCAGCGCGCGCTGCCGCTGCGCTTCGAGTACGTCCGTTGCACCTCTGCCGCCGCCACGGCCGAGGCGATACGAGCGATGGTGGTGCGGGGCGCGCCCGCGATCGGGTGCGCTGCGGCTTACGGACTTGCCGTGGAGGCGCAGCGCCTGCAACACCTCTCGTCGCAGGAATTCCTCGCGGAGATGAACCACGCTGCGGCGCTGCTCGCCGCGAGTCGCCCGACCGCGGTGAACCTGTTCTGGGCGATCGCGCGCATGCGCCGATGCCTCGATGCCGCAGCGTCCGTGTCACCGCGCGGGGTAGCTGCCGCGCTGCTCGCCGAGGCGCACGCCATCCGCGACGAGGACATCGCCGCCAATCGCGCGCTCGGTGCCCACGGTGCCGCGCGCCTGGCCGACGGGGCGCGCGTGCTCACCCACTGCAACGCCGGCGCGCTCGCCACCGCGGGGCACGGGACCGCGCTAGGCGTAATCCGGTCAGCGGTGGAATCCGGCAAGCGGTTGCGCGTCTTCGTCGACGAAACCCGACCCTTTCTGCAGGGTGCGCGGCTCACCGCGTGGGAATTGATGGAGGACGGCATCCCCGCGACACTGATCGCGGATGTCGCGGCCGGATACCTCATGAGCCGCGGCGAGATCGATGCGGTGATCGTCGGCACCGACCGGGTCGCGGCCAACGGCGACGTCGCGAACAAGATCGGTACTTATCCGCTGGCGGTGCTCGCGCGTCGTCACGGCATTCCGTTCTACGTCGCGTGCCCGGTGTCGACGCTCGACCTCGAGCTCGCGAGCGGGGCCGAGATCCCGATCGAGGAGCGGCCCGCGTCGGAAGTGACGGGTTTCGGTGACCTGCGCTGGGCACCGCCGCAGATCGACGTTCGCAATCCCGCGTTCGACGTGACCCCCGCCGATCTCGTCACCGCGCTCATCACCGAGCGCGGCGTGATCGAGCGACCGGACGCGGCGCGCATCCGCTCGTTCATCGCCTGAAAGAAAATGGGCCGGATCGCGTCCGGCCCATCTCGGCGCAACGTCGACGTCTGCGACGGCTTACAACACGACCCCGCCCGACGCCTCGATCGCCACGCCGGTGATGTAGCCGGCTTCGTCGGACGCCAGGAAGGCGAAGGTATTGGCAATCTCCTCGGGTTTGCCCAGGCGGCGCATCGGAATGCCGGACTCGATCTTCTTGATCACTTCCTCGGGCATCGCGCGGACCATCTCGGTGCCGATGAAGCCGGGGCACACCGCGACGGCGCGTATGTTGTTCTTGCCGAGCTCCTTCGCCCACGTCTTCGTCATGCCGATCACGCCGAACTTGGTGGCGGCGTAGTTGGTCTGGCCGAAGTTGCCGTAAAGGCCGACCACGGACGAGGTGGTGAGGATCACGCCCGAGTTCTGCGCGAGCATGATGTCCACCACTGCCTTGGTGCAGCGCCACACGCCCTTCAGATTGATGTCGATGACCCGGTCCCACTGCTCCTCTGTCATCTTCTTCATGGTCGAGTCCATGGTGATGCCGGCGTTGTTCACGAGCACGTCGACGCGGCCCCAGGCCTTCATCACCGCGTCGACCGCGGCCTTGACGTCGGCGTCGCTGGTGACGTTCACCACGGCACCCATGGCCTGCCCGCCCGCCGCCTTGACTTCTTTCACCACCGCGTCCACCTGGTCCTGCTTGAGATCGCACACCACGACCTTGGCGCCTTCCTGCCCGAACTTGAGCGCGGTGGCCTTGCCGATGCCGTTCGCCGCGCCCGTGATGATGGAAACCTTGTCCTTAAGCCGCATTTTCCGCTCCGGTTGGGTTGAGTGTTGAAGAGGCCGGCAGCCACCCTCCCACGGGCCGCGCGGGTAACGCCCGGTAGAACCACCACTGTCGCCGTTGCTTCGTTTCCGATACTGCGCGGGACCGGCGCGATCAGGCTGCGCCCGCGGCGCCGGACGCAGCTACCATCGTCGCGCGCGGCGCGTCGATCTCGACCCTCGTCCCGACCGCCACGCGGTCGAAGAGGTCGATGATGTCGGCGTTGCGCATCCGCACGCACCCCTTCGATCCAGGTATACCCAGGGGAACGTCGTCCGGCGTGCCATGAATATAGATGAAGCGGCGCATGGTATCCACAGCGCCGAGCCGGTTGAAGCCGCGCTCGCAGCCCGAAAGCCAGAGGATACGCGTGAGGATCCAGTCGCGTCCGGGGAAGCGGGCGAAAAGCGCGGGACCGTACACCTCGCCGGTGGGCCGCCGCTCGACGAACACCGCACCCGGCGGCTGCCCGGAGCCGATCCTGGCGCGGATCACGTGATGCCCGCGCGGCGTGCAGTAACTGCCGTTCCGCTCCCCGACGCCGCGTGCTCCCGTGGACACGACGTAGCGGCGCAGCAGTCTGCCCTCGTCGTCGAACAGCTCGAGGGTCTGCGAAGGCACGTGGATTCTGATCATCGGCATTTTTCCGCCTCGGGCGCGCGCCTCGCCGCGAAAAACCGCTTGAGCTGCGCGCCGCACTCGTCTGCGAGAACGCCTCCCGCAACGAGGGTGTGATGATTCAGGCGCTCGTCCGCGAAGAGATCGACGACGCTGCCGCACGCACCCGTTTTCGGGTCGCGCGCTCCGAAAACGAGCCGTGCGAGGCGCGCGTGGAGAATCGCGCCGGCACACATCGCACAAGGCTCGAGCGTAACGTACAAGGTACAGCCGGTCAGCCGATAGTTGCCCGCGTGCGCCGCCGCCGCGCGCAGCGCCCGCACCTCGGCGTGGGCAGTCGGATCGGCGGTGCCGATCGGCGCGTTGAAGCCGCGCGCGATGATCTCTCCGTCCTTCACGACCACTGCGCCCACCGGCACCTCGCCGCGCATCTCACCTTCGGCCGCGATGGCGATGGCTTGGCGCATGAAGAAGTGATCGGATTCCAGGAGGTTCATTGAAAAGACTGCCGAGGTCGTTGGAATTGTGCGGACTGGCTAATGCATAAGCAAGCCATAAACACTACTGCGACGAGCCTCGCGCGAGTCATCGCGCCAGGAACCGTGTTGACGGACCAAAATCGCATGGTATTCGACCCCTTTGACTGGAAGCGCTTTGCCAGCAATCGCGCCCCGATTGGCTCGCCCTGCAAACCCGCAAGCACATTGGGGATCTGCCCAACTATGGCGCACCCGCATCCCCTGACTCGCGTCCAGCCGAGGGCGCTCCCGAGCAACTCAGCAAGGGTGGTGCCGCCCTCATGGGTGTCACTCGTCCGCTCTCTTCCCGCGCAGCGAGACTGCGATCGCCGAAAGAGCATCGGCCAGCCGTTGCGCCGTCTCAGGGGGCGGCAGCGGCACCTTCAGGCTACGCGCACCGGTGATAGGGTCGCGTTCGATCCAGGGATGCGAGGCGGTAGAAGCATCGTCGGCGGCAATCAATGCGGCAACCAACTGCTTTCCGACTTGCAGCAGGGCACCCCAAGGATCCGCGCTCGGCTCCGACGTCGTCGTGGCGGCGGCTTGCCGTGCACTTCCGGTAATAACCGCTTCGTCGAGGACGCTCGGCTCGACGAGGACATCGCGCGGCGCGGCAGCAACGCTCACCGCCTCTTCTGCGGGCGCCATCGTCTCGCCCTCGCCCATGCGGCCGGTGACGTTCTCCACCTCCTTCATGAAGCGGCTGAGGCGCGAACCGCCGAGCGAGATCTCGCTTTGACCGCCATCCAGAATGCCGGCGGAGAGCGAGCGCTTGAAAGCGAGCACCGAGAGCATGCCTTCCTCGATGGTGCCCTTCGCGACGAAGTTGACGATCTGCACCGGCCGCTTCTGTCCCATGCGGTGGATGCGCCCGATGCGCTGCTCGAGGATGGCCGGGTTCCACGGCAGATCCATGTTCACCAGCGTCGAAGCATGCTGCAGATTGAGACCCGCCGCTCCGGCATCGGTGGACAGGAACACGCGGCAGTCGGAGTCATCGCGGAAGCGCTCGACCAGCGCCGGTCGCTTGTCCGCGGGCACGCCGCCGTGGAAGCTGACGTAGCCGATGTCGCGATCCTCCAGCCTTCGAATGACGATATCGTGGGTGCGCGTCCACTGGCTGAACACCACCGCCTTGGCTCCCGGCTCGACGAAGAGACCATCGAGCAGCGCCGCCAGCTCGTCGGCCTTGACGCCGTGGTCGGTCTCCTGGTCCAGCAGGTAAGTGCTGTTGCAAGACATGCGCATGTTCTGGAGCGCGCAGGTGAGCCGCCGCTGGTCCTTGTCCGACAGGAACTTCGTCTTGCGCCAGCGCTTAACGATCTGCGCCACGATGTCCGCGTTCTCCTTGTGGTGGACCATCTGCATCTCGGTCATCGGCACCAGCAGATTCTGGTCGGTGCGGCTGGGCAGTTGCAGCAGCACCTCGGATCTGCGCCGGCGAATCATGATCGGCGCCAGCGTCTGGCCGATCTTCTCCAGCCCGGTGTACCCCGTGACGCGGCCGAACTCATCCCTCAACTGATGCTCGTGCAGCAGCTTCCACGTCGGCCCGAGCCGATGCTGATCGACGAACTGCACGATGGAGATGAGCTCCTCCAGCTTGTTCTCGAGCGGCGTGCCGGTGAGCACCAGCGCATAAGGACTGTCGATGCGCTTGAGCGCCCGCGAGGCAATCGTATTCCAGTTCTTGATGCGCTGCGCCTCGTCGACGATCACCAGCTCCGGTGCCCAGGCAGCGATCAGGTCGAGATCGGGCTGCAGCTTCTCGTAGTTGGTGATCTTGCAGAAGTCGTCCTCAGAGAAGACCTTCTGCCGCTGCGTCCGGCCTCCAGCCATCACCCGTGCCTCCCGGCCGGAGAATCGCGCGATCTCGCTTTGCCACTGGTACTTGAGCGAGGTCGGACAAACCACGAGCACGCGGGAAACGCCGAAGTGCCGCGCCAGTATCTCCATCGCGGCGATCGCCTGGATGGTCTTGCCGAGCCCCATCTCGTCGCCGATAAGTGCCCGACCGGCACGCACCGCGAACAACGCGCCTTCGACCTGATAGGGATAGAGCGCCGCTTTCAGGAACTTCGCGAACCCCGAATCGGCTGCGCCGCCCGGAAACTGCTCGTCGAGCACTGTCGCACGGCGCAACGCGTCGCGCCTGCCGGCGACGAAATCGAGCGCGTCATCGTAGGCGCGCAATTCGTGGCCGCTCTTGGCCACGGCTGCGAGTAAACGCTCCAGCTCCCCGAAACGGTCCTCGGGCAGTCGGTCGCCGCCCGAGGCGTCGAAGATCAGGCGGGCCGCCTTGCCGGGGGGCAGTCCGATCCGGCGCGGAAATGCACCGCGCGCATCCCGTCGTTGCGCAGGTAGATCTCGGAGAATGCCGGCTGCCAGCCGCGCGCGAAGGCTGCTTTGGCGCCCCGCTTCTTCTCCAGCCGGGCCAAGACGAATTCGATGTGTTTGCAGGTGCCGAGCTCGTTCGTGGCGTAGTCGGGACAGGCGCAGAAGTTGTCTCCCGGTCGCAATCCGCGGATCGCTACGCGATAGCTCGTCTTCGACTGCGGATTGCTGACGCGGAATTCCGAGAAGAACGGCTCGTCGCCCCGGTTCTCCAGCACGAACTGCTGATCGCGCCCGAACTGGCGGCGCAGCCCGCGTTGCCAGTCCGCGGGCGCAAGATGGGACGGCGCGTGGGTGCGGGAGAGCTTGGGTTCGGTGGACTCTTTGGATCGGCGTTTCGACTTCACTACTTGTCTCTTTCCAAAGAGTTTGACGTCATCGCTGAAGTTCTCCAGTTGTTCATGATGTGTTGATAGCACATGATCTGTCCGGGTGTGTACACGGGGCCGGCGTGGCGGTGCCGTGCGATACGGTTCTCGCCGAACATAATGCGCGCGCAATTATGCGGCTCGCAAAAGAAACTCGACCTTGACGGTATTGAACAGAAGGACGAAATCGCCAACGCAGAGTATCGCACGCCCATCGAAGACCACTCGGAGCAGAGGAGCGCCGACTCGCCGCCGTCCTGATCCGGGTAGCCACTGCCACGCATTCATCGCAGATGTAGATCTTTGGCCCGGCGACCAGCTTCATGATCTCTGCTGCCGCAGAAAGAGCAGGCCAATCCCTTTCGTCCGAACATGTGAGCTGTATCCTTTGTGGAACCGATGTCCAACGTCCGGTGGCGAATCGCGTCCTTTGCGTCGGAGAGTCCGTTGGAACGTTCGACATGGGTGGCGGACGGAGGCCGCAGGTCGGCAAGAGGGAAGCGTCGGTGTCCTCTCCGAAGGCGAACCATCAGCTTGCAGATGTCGTGCGCCGTTTCGGAGCGCGACTGGTTGCTCGCTTGGCGGCCGGCGCCGGGCGACATGAGCTTCCAAGTCTGCTCGCTGGCTCACAACCCCAACCTCCCCTGCCCCGCCTCCTCTCCCAACACCTTTTGCACGAGATCGGACTCCCGCTTGTAGAACCCCTCGGTGTGGAACGTCTCCGCGAAGCGGTAGAGCTCGTAGTCCAGGTGATGGCAGAGCTCGTGGAGCACGGTGCGCAGAAAGGTCTTGAACGCGACTACCTGCTTCCTCTGGGCGGTGCGCATCCAGACCGAGATCTTCGGTGGCGTGTCGTCGTCGCTCGGCTCATAGAGCCCGTGCAGCTCGGCCCCGCTTGACTGCGGCCGCGTGGCGTAAACCTTCACCTTGACGGGTGGCACCTCGAGCCGGTCGCACAGATCGTCCAGCAGCGACTGGCACGCGACCTCCGTCCCCTTGCGGTCCTCGCGCTCCAGCGCGGACCGCAGCGCGCTCACCGTCGGACCCGCGGAACCGCCCGCCGGCAACGCGACCACGACGATGGCGGCGCTCGCCAGGTAGATGCGCTGGCGGCGCGGAGAGAGGCGATCGAAGTAGGCGAAAGGCATGGCGCGGCCAGGAGGGTCGGACGGGAGGGCAGCCGCGGGTCATGCTACCATGCGCCCGAACTCGATCGCCTCCGCCCCATGCGGATGTCGCTCCTCCCTGGTTTCACCCCGTGACCACCGTCCTCCTCTGGATTCTCGCCGCCGTCCTCGTGATCGTCGGCGTCGCCGGCACCGTCGTCCCGATGCTGCCGGGCACACCCGTCGTGTTCGCGGGCCTGCTGCTCGCGGCGTGGATCGACGATTTCACCCGGGTCGGCACCGCCCCGCTCGTGGTGCTGGGCGTGCTCACCGGGCTCTCGCTGCTGGTCGACTTCGCGGCCTCGATCCTGGGAGCGAAGCGCGCGGGTGCGACCCGCGGTGCAGTCACAGGTGCGGCGCTCGGCGCGGTGGTCGGGCTCTTCTTCGGCTTGGCGGGGCTGATCCTCGGTCCTTTCGCGGGTGCGTTCCTCGGCCAGTACCTCGCCACGCGCGATGTCGCCCAGTCGGGCAAGGCGGGATGGGGCACGCTGGTCGGCTTCATCGCGGGCAGTCTCGCGAAAGTGGTGCTGGCGATCGCGATGGTGACCATCTTTGCGGTGGCTTACTTTTCCTGATCCACACAGAAGCCTCGGGCACGGAGAACACGGAGGGGGAGCGAGAACATCGAGGAGACGGCAAGCGAGAGCGGTGTTTCATCCCTCTGCCCGTACACCCTTTTCTCTGTGATCGCCGTGTCCAAGCTTTTCAAGAACTGAACAATCCAATGACCTCGACCACCGACACTCAGAGCATGGCCGTATTCTGCGACTTCGAGAACGTCGCCCTCGGCGTGCGCGACGCGAAGTACGAAAAGTTCGACATCAAGAAAGTACTGGAGCGGCTGCTCTTGAAGGGCAGCATCCTCGTGAAGAAGGCCTACTGCGACTGGGGGCGTTACAAGGACGCCAAGGCACCGATGCACGAAGCGGCGTTCGAGCTGATCGATATCCCGCATGTGCGCCAATCCGGAAAGAACTCGGCGGACATCCGCATGGTGGTGGACGCGCTCGATCTCTGTTACACCAAGTCGCACGTCACCACGTTCGTGCTCATCACCGGTGATTCGGACTTCTCGCCGCTGGTGTCGAAGCTGCGCGAGAATGCGAAGACAGTGATCGGTGTCGGAGTGAAGAACTCGACGTCCGATCTTCTGATCTCCAACTGCGACGAGTTCATCTATTACGACGACCTCGTGCGCGTGGCGCCGAAGAAGAAGGCGTCGACGCGGAAGAAAGCGACGGCGACGCCCAAAGCAGCGGCAGCAGCGACGGAGGAAGCACCAGCCGAGGCGGCAAAGCCCGAGGCCGTGAGGACCGAGGACGAGAAGAAACAGGACCTGTTCGACCTCGTCATGGAGACCATCGAGGCGATGTTCTCGGAGCGCGCCGAGGACGAGAAGATCTGGGGCTCGATGGTGAAGCAGACGCTGCGCCGGCGTAAGCCCGGGTTCAACGAGTCGTACTATGGCTTCAGCTCGTTCGGCAAGCTCTTGGACGAGCTCGAATCGCGCAAGCTCATCGAGCTCGAGCACGACGAGAAGTCCGGCGGGGTCGTCATCAAGGGTTTCAATCCAGACTACTGAGACGCGAGGAGACATCCATGGCCAAGGCAATCCGCATCCAACAGCCCGGCGGGCCGGAAGTCCTGCAGATCGAGGACGTCGAAGTCGGGGCACCCGGCGCCGGCGAAGCCCGCATTCGCCAGACCGCGATCGGCATCAACTACATCGACACCTACCACCGCACCGGAATCTATCCGCTGCCGATGCCAACGGGCATCGGTCTCGAAGGCGCGGGCGTGGTCGAGGCGGTGGGACCGGGCGTGAGCGATGTCAAGCCGGGCGACCGTGTCGCCTACGCGGGCGGTCCCGTGGGCGCGTACGCCAGCGAGCGGGTCATGCCGGCGGACCGGCTGGTGAAGGTGCCCGACGGCATCAGCGACCAGCAGGCAGCGGGGATGATGCTGAAAGGCATGACCGCGGAGTATCTGACCCGGCGCGCCTTTGCCGTGAAGGCCGGCGACACCGTGCTATTTCACGCGGCCGCGGGCGGCGTCGGGTTGATCGCGTGCCAGTGGCTCAAGGCGCTCGGCGCGCACGTGATCGGTACGGTCGGCAGCGACGACAAGGCTGTGCTCGCAAAGGCCCACGGCTGCGAGTTTCCGGTGGTCTACACGCGGGAGGATTTCGTCGCGCGGGTGAAGGAGATCACGGGCGGCATGGGCGTGCCGGTGGTCTACGACTCGGTGGGCAAGGACACGTTCGCGCGTTCGCTCGACTGTCTACGGCCACGCGGCATGATGGTGCTCTTCGGCGGGTCGTCCGGTCCGGTGCCGCCGTTCGATTCACAGACCCTCGCGCAGAAGGGCTCGCTCTTTCTGACGCGCCCCACGCTCTTTACGTACACGGCGAGCCGCGAAGATCTCGTCCTCAGTGCCACGAGCCTCTTCGACGCCGTTCTCTCCGGGCAGGTCAAGATCGAGGTGAGCCGCACCTACCCGCTCGCCGACGCCCAGCAGGCGCACCGGGATCTCGAAAGCCGCAGGACGACCGGCTCACTGCTGCTCGTGCCCTGACTTCGCAGGCAGCTTGTCGGCACCGGCGCCGTGGATCAGCACGGGCGATCCCGGCGTCTGCGCCACGATGAGCCGCGACGAGGCGAGCCACCACTGGCCGACCCCCCATCCCACGGCGAGGAAGATCGGCCCGAGGAATACGCCGATGAAGCCGAAGGCGAGCACGCCGCCGAACACCCCCAGCAGGACCAGCGCGAACGGGAGATTGGCGCCGCGGCTGATGAGTAGCGGCTTCACGATGTTGTCGATGCCGCTGATGCCGAAGAACCCATAGAGCGCCATGAAGAGCGCCCAGCCGATCTCGTCCTGATCGACGAGCCATAGCGTGGCGCCGCCCCAGACCAGGGGCGGACCGACCGGGACGAGCGAGAACAGGAACGTGACCGCGCCGAGGAGCAGCGCCCCGGGCACGCCCGCGATGAAGAATCCCACCGTGGCCACCAGCCCCTGCGCGAGCGCCGTCCCGAGGATGCCGTAGACCACGCCGACGATCGTGGCGGTGATGGTCTCGAGCACCTCGTCGCCCATCGGCCCGGCCACACGTTCGAGCGTGCCGCGCGCGGCCTCGCGCAGAGCGTCGCCGTCCCGGTAGAGGAAGAAGGCGACGAAAACGGCCAGGCTCAACTGCAGCAGTCCCTGGCCGAGCCCCTTGGCCACTGCGAGCAGCAGGCGCTGGGCCGGATCGAGAAACTGCTTCAAGAACGCCGCCATCTCCTCGCGGCTTTCGGTGAGCCGGTGCCAGTACGCGTCGATCTGATTGCCCACCACCGGCAGCGTCTTCAGCCAGTCCGGCGGACCGGACGAGCCCGAGCCGAGCCATTCCTTGACCGTGTCGACCAGCTCCGGTGCGTTCTTCGCGAGGCTCGCCGCGAGCAGGACGACGGGCGTGATCACGAGTGCCGCGAAAAGGAGCGACATCACGAGCGCGGCGAGCGTCGGACGCTGCCGGAGCGCTGCCCGCAGCCGCAGGTAGAGGGGCCACGTCGAGACGACGATGACCACCGCGAAGAGCAGCGCCGTGATGAACGGCTGCAGCACGAGGAAGCAGCCGACCACCAGCAGGAACGCCGCGACGGGGCGCGCGTAGGTCTCGAAGTGCCGGTTCACGGATCAGCCGGTGGATGGCAGCACATGGGTCGAGTGTAGGGATGCGCGGCCAGGGTGTCCACGGCGACGCGCGGCATTCGATCGACGTCGTGTACCGAATCGACATCGACAACGACCGCGATGGGAAAGCGGAAGACGTGGTCTACGAATTTCGCTTCAGGACCGAGAACCGCCCGATCGGCCGGCGCGGCGGGCGCACTCAAGCGAACAGGTTGACCAAGCCGTCGAGCCCCACGAAGTCGAGCGCGTAGGTAGCCTGCGCCTTGACTACCGGCTTGGCGCGGAAGGCGATGCTGACGCCCGCCTCGGCCATGAACGCGAGATCGTTCGCACCGTCGCCGATCGCCAGCACCTGTTCCTGCCGCAGCTCGAGCTCGTCCCGCACTTCGCGCAGCGCATGCGCCTTGCCCTCCGCGTCAACGATCGCGCCGACGAGCCTGCCCGTGAGCTTGCCGCCCTCGATCTCCAGGACGTTGCCGCGTGCGTAGTCGAGCGCGAGCCGCTCGCGCAGACGTTCGGTGAAAAACGTGAAGCCGCCCGACACCAGCAGGGTCCGGATGCCTCGTCGCCGCAACGCCTGGAGCAGAGCTTCGGCCCCCGGCGCGAGCTGCAGGCGCTCCGCGTAGACGCGGCCGAGGGCGTCTTCGCCCAACCCGGCCAGCAGCGCGACCCGCTGCCTCAGGCTCGCCGCGAAATCGACTTCACCGCGCATGGCGAGCGCGGTGACGGCCGCGACTTCCGATTTCCGTCCCGCGTAGTCGGCGATCTCGTCGATGCATTCGATGGTGATGAGGGTCGAGTCCATGTCCATCGCCACCAGCCCGAAGTGGTCGAGCCGCGCCGACTCCGGGACGAAGGCATGGTCGAGCCGGGCGGCTTCGCAATAGGGCGCGATGCCCGCTGCAGGGCTGGCGTCGAGCAGCCGAAAGGCCTCGTCGCCGATGCGCTCGATGCCTGACGCGCCGGCGAGCTTCGCGATCTCCTTCAGGTCGCGGGTGGCGACATCGAGTCCCTGCACGATGAGCTTCAATGACGGCTCCGCGGACGGAGAGCGGAGGACCATGGCGGAGCAGCCGCGCCGCCGCGGCGGGGACGCAGCGCGGCCGTCATCCACTCCCCGGCGAGGCCGGGTGCGATGGGGCGCGTTTCCCGCTCCCGGATGTCACCCAGCGCACGGCTCGGGTCGTGCAGCGCTACCGCTGCGACAAGACCGATCGCAGGTTCGAAGCGCGCGAGCGACCAGTCCTCGGCATGGCCGCCTCCTTCCGGCAGGCGCACGATGCGGGGCTGCCCGGCGCCGATCTCGATGTCGACCGCGGCAAGACCGGCCGTGATGCCGAGCCCGGCGGCCTTCAGCCACGCTTCCTTGCAAGTCCAGAGCTCGATGAACCGACGGGAGCGCGCGGCGGGGTCGAGCGCCTCCAGCATCGCCTGCTCCTGCGCCGAGCCGTAGCGACCCGCGAGCGCCAGCGCGTCGACAACGCGCTCTGCGTGTTCGAGATCCACCCCGATGCGACGGCCTACCACGAACGCGGCGAGCGCGACATCGCCGCTGTGGGAAAGATTGAACTCGAGATCCGCCTTGCGGCAGTCCGGGGCGAGGCCCGGTTTCCCATGTGGGCCATAGGCAAAGCGGAGCGCACCCGGCGCCGCGTCGAGATACCGCGCGAGCAGTGCACGCAACGCCCCGCGCGCCACCCGATAACGCCGCACGTCGTCGGCGTGACGAAAGCGCGCGCCCCGCTCCTGCTCGTCCGGGCTCAAGAAGGCGCCGAGCGCTGCGCCGGTCGCAGCGTCGACCACGAGCGGGAAGAGCCAGACGTGCACTTCGCAATCGGGCAGCGAGTTCGTCGACGCGGCGGTCATGGATCGGGAGCCTGAGGGTGCCTCGATTATAATGGCGGCCGACCCGCGCACCGGCGTCGCCGTCCTTCCCCAACGAGAACACGCTTGTTCCTGCTCAAGCTCCTGTCGCGCCTGCCATTGCCGGTGCTCTACCTGTTCGCACCGCTCGTGTACTTCGTGACGTATCACTTGCTCGGGCACCGCAAGCACATCCTCTTCGACAACCTCCGCCAGTGCTTCCCCGAAAAATCGGAGCAGGAGATCGTTGCGCTCGCGAAGCGGAATTTTCGCAACTTCTCCGATGTGCTGATCGAGATGCTGAAGGGGATCAGCATGAGCGACCAAGAGATTCTGCGCCGGGTCGCCATGCACAACGTCGAGCCCCTTATCGAACATGCGAAGCAGAAGCAGCCGATGGTCATCCTCACCGCCCACCAGTGCAATTGGGAGTGGCTGCTGCTCGCCGCCTGCCTGCGTCTGCCGTTTCCGCTGGACGTCGTCTACAAACCGCTCGAAAACGATCTTTTCGAGGGTCTGATGCTCCGCGCGCGGGCGCGCTTCGGCGGCAACCTGATCGCCCCCGAGAACTTCATCGCCGCGATCATCCAGCGCCGCGGCGAGGCGGTGGGACTCGTCATGAACGCGGACCAGACCCCGCTCAAGGAGGAAGAGAAACTCTGGGCGAAGTTTCTGGGGCGCGACACGGCGTTCTTCATCGGTTCCGACAAGATCGCCCGCATGACGCGCGCGCCGGTTTTCTTCGTCGCGATGCGCCGTCTTGCGCGCGGGCATTACGAAGCGCACGTGTCGGAGCTCGCGCGCCCGCCGTTCGAGCGCGGCGGCTATCCGGTGGTCGAGCGCTACGTGCTCGCCCTCGAAGGGCTCGTGATGGAGTCCCCCGAGGACTGGCTGTGGGTCTACAACAAGTGGAAATACAAAAAGCCGCTGTATGGATGACTCAAGCCACGACCGCCTGATCGGTCCGTGACTCGAGATAGGCCGCGAGCTTCGCAATCGTCGGATAGTCGAAGAAATCGGTGATCGCAAGCTGATTCGGCCACTTCTCTTCGATCTGCTCGTGGATCTGGGCGAGGACCAGCGAGCTCGTGCCGAGCTCGAAGATGTTGTCGTCCACGCCGATCTCCCGACCGGGGATGAGCTTGCGGGTGATCTCGAGGAGCTGCTGCTCGATCGCGCCGGCAGGATGCGCGTCCGCGGTGGCGTGAGGAGGCGCCAGAGCCGCGAGCTCGGCGATAGCTGCGTCGAATTCGCCGGCGAGATAGCGGTCGCGCAGCAGGAAACGCTGCAGCTTGCCGCTCGTGGTCTTCGGAATCTGCGGCACCGGAATCACCTTCGCCACGGCAAGCCCGGCCCCTTCGGTGATCCGGATGCGCACGGCACGCGCGATCGGCACGAACTCATCGAGTCCCTTCCGATGCACGACGAAGGCGATCACCTCGTCCGCCATGGCGTCGGGGGGCCGCGCGCCGCACACCGCGACCTTGCCGAGCCCGATCTCGGGCAACGACTCGAGCAAGGCCTCGAGATCCTGAGGGAAGTGGTTCTGGCCGCCGGAGAAGATGATGTCCTTCGCGCGTCCGGTGATCACCAGTTCGCCCTCGTGCATGAAACCCACGTCGCCCGTGTCGAGCCAGCCATCCGCGGTGAAGACCACCCCGTCGTCCGCGGTGCCCTCGTAGTAGCCGATGGTCACGTTTTCTCCCCTGATCTGGACGTGCCCGACGGTACCCTCGGGCACCGCCGCCCCGCCGTCGTCGCGAATTTGCAGCTCGACATGCTTGATGGCACTGCCGACTTTCACGAGCCGCATCGCCTTCGGATCGGCGGCATCCACGATGCGGGCCGGCGCACCGACGGCGAGCGATTCCCGTTCGACCGCCACCACCTCGATGCCTCTCCCGAGCGGGGGGAAGGTCACCGCGACGGTTGCCTCCGCCAGCCCGTAGGCCGGGAACATGGACGATGCCTTGAGACCGCAGGGGGCCAGCGCGGCGTTGAACTCGTCGCAGAGGTCCGGCGAAATGGGCTCGGCGCCGTTCATGACGATGCGCACCATCGAGAGCTCGATGCCCTCGAATTTCGCATGATCGAACGCACGCAGGAAGTGCCGATAGCCGAAGTTGGGCGAGCCCAACACCGTCGCCCGCTTTTCCGACGCCTTTTTTATCCACAGCAAGGGACGCCGCACGAAGAGCTCGGTCGGCATCAGGTATTGATCGAGCCCAAGCGACAGCGCGGTCAGGTGGAATCCGATCAGGCCCATGTCGTGGGTGAGGGGCATCCACGACAGGGTGGCATCGCTGGGTGAAAAACCCACGCTGTCGACCACCCCGTCGAGGTTGGCGGTGATGTTGCGGTGGGTGAGCTGCACGCCCTTCGGCGCGCTGGTGGAACCGGACGAGAACTGTATGAGCGCCACGTCGTCGGGGCTTGCCTCGTGGCGCAGACCGTCCTTGCCGGTTTCTTCGATCTGATCCAGAAAGATCGCGCGGGCATCCAGACGCTCGGCCTCCGCAGTGAATCCGGCCCCCTGAGCGAACGTGCGATAGCGCTCGAAAATCCTCTCGCCGCTGCAGAGGAAAGCATTCTGCAGTCGACCTGCCACGTGCAGCAGGCGCAGGCGCTGCTCCTCGGTATTGCCGACCGCGATCGGGACGGCGGTGATGCCGCCGAGCAGGCAGGCCCAAAAGGCGTCGATGAACTGCTCGTTCGACGCGAGCAGGAGGATCATCTTCGCGCCCGGCCGGGCGCCCTTCGCCTGGAAGTGATGCAGCAGCGCCAAGGCGCGATCGTGGATGGCGGCGTAGGTCAGGGCGACTTCGTTATGCTCACCTTCGATGTAGGTGACGCCGCGGTTCGTCTTGCGCGCCGCGTCCATCGCCTTGACCAGGGTCTCGTGTCTCATCTGCAGAGGATGTCCTATGTGAATGCTTCAGCCATGGTGCACCGGCCGCATGTGGATCGGATCGCGCGGGCGCAGGTTGACCTGGGCATCGAGCACGGGCGGTCTGTCGCCGAGATAACCGAGCTCGAATTCCCGCGCCATGACGAAGAAGTGGATCTGCATCTCGAGCACTGCGAGTTGCTCGCCGATGCAGCGACGCGGACCCGCGCCGAAAGGAAGGTAGGCGCACATGTGGCGACCTTCGTCCGCGCCGGGTGCAAAGCGCTCCGGATCGAAGCGCTCGGGATCGGGCCAGAACGCCGGGTTCCGGTGCACCATGTACGGCGACACGAACACGTGAGATCCGCTGTCGATCACATGGCCGCCGATTTCGTCCGCCGCGATCGCCTTGCGCGTGAGCACCCAGCCGGGCGGATACAGGCGCAGCGACTCGTCGATGACCTGCCGCGTGTAGACGAGCTGCTGCAGGCTTTCCACGGTCATCGGCAGATCCGCGGGTAGACTGCGGATCTCCTCCCGCATGCACGCCATGGCTGCGGGATGCTGCGAGAGCAGGTACCAGGTCCAGGTGAGCGCGCTGGCGGTCGTCTCGTGGCCGGCGATGATGAGCGTCATGATCTCGTCGAGCAGCTCGCGGTCGCTCATGGCTTCGCCAGTGGTGCGGTCGCGCGCGTCGATCAGCATCGAAAGGAGATCGAAGGGGCGGCGATCCTCGCGCCGGCGCCGGTCGATGGTGTCCTGGATAATGCCGGCGAGCGCCCGGAAGCGCGCGGCGAACAGTAGGTTGCGCGCCGACTCCTCGGTGACCAGGAGAAACGGGTTGGACCCGTGCTCGTCGACGATGCGCGGCAAGTCCTCGCTGAAGATGGAATCGAGCACGAGGGCGAGGGTCATGATGCTCATATCCTCGTCCAGGTTGACGGCAGCGGCCGCGGCACTGGCGCTGCGCCAGCGTTCGCGCAGCTCGAGGTTCTTTTCCCGCACCATCGGCAGAAAGCGCGAGAGAATCGTGCGGTGGAAGGCAGGCTGTATCATCCGCCGCTGCCGATGCCAGAAGTCGCCCTCGCTCGTCATGATGCCGTGGCCCAGGAGGATCTTCACCCGGTCGATGCCGAACCCCTTGACGTAATTCTTGTAGTTGGTGATCAGGACCCGCTTGGCGTGCTCCGGATGGCTCAGCACGTACAGATGACCCTGGGTGCTGGGGTTGTAGAAGCGGTACAGGTCGCCGAAGCGGTGGAAGAGGTCCATGAGCGGTGTGATCATGTCCTCGGACACCGCTATGTCCAAAGGCTCGACGGGTCCGGGTGGAGGGACCCGGTCCTGGATCGGTTTCATGGCGGTGGCGGTGGGTCTCGGCTCGGCAGGAGGACACGCGCGATGGACGCCGGGGTGTGCGGTCCACGCGCTGTTCGTCGCCATTTTACCTCAGACAGCCGCTTCGCTCTGCACCGCGCCGGGGCTTGGCCGCGTCGCATACCCGCAGCGTCGAGAGAGTGCGGTATGATCGCAGCCTAAGTACGGTGGCCGATCCCTGCAGCACCTCGTCGGGAACATGCGTCCCGCGTCTCCCGCCCCGGCAACTTTCGCCCCGCCCTGCGAAGCTTTTTGTGGAGTAGCTGAATGACGTTCGAAGCGCTCGGCCTGTGTCCTGAGTTGTTGCGCGCACTGGTCGAACAAGGTTATACGGACCCCACGCCGATCCAGGAGAAGGGCATCCCGGTCGTGCTCGCCGGCCAGGACGTGATGGCGGCCGCCCAGACCGGCACCGGCAAGACCGCTGCGTTCGTGTTGCCCATCCTCGAGCGCCTGCGTGCTCATGTCAGCACGAGCGTCTCGCCTGCGCGCCATCCCGTGCGCGCCCTGGTGCTAACGCCCACCCGCGAGCTCGCGTTGCAGGTGGAGGAAAGTGCGCGCGGCTACAGCCGTCATCTGGCGCTGCGCACCGCTTGCGTGTACGGAGGCGTGAGCATCGATCCGCAGATCGCGGCGCTGCGCGCCGGTGCGGAGATCGTCGTGGCCACACCGGGCCGGCTCCTGGATCACTTGAACAGCAAGACCGTGCATCTCGGGCAGGTCCAGTTTCTCGTGCTCGACGAAGCGGATCGCATGCTCGACATGGGATTCCTGCCCGACATCCGCCGTATTCTGGCCCAGCTCCCGGCAGGGCGGCAGAACCTGCTCTTCTCGGCGACCTTTTCCGAAGACATCCGCCGGCTCGCGTCGCACTTCATGCGTGCGCCGTTGATGATCGAGGTGGCCCCGCGCAACGCCGCCGCCGACAACGTCACCCACGTGGTGCACTTCGTCGCCTCCGAGCTCAAGCGCGATCTGCTCCTGCATCTACTCGAATCGCGGCATCTCTCGCAGGTGCTGGTGTTCGTGTCGACGCGGGTCGGCGCCGCGCGGCTTTCGCGATGGCTCGAGAAAGCCGGTGTCGGGGCGACGGCGATTCACGGCGACAAGACGCAACAGGAGCGGCTGGTGGCGCTCGACGGATTCAAGGACGGGACGATCCGGGTGCTGGTCGCCACCGACGTCGCGGCGCGCGGGCTCGACATCGAAGAGCTGCCGCTGGTGGTCAATTACGAGCTGCCCGACGGCGCCGAGAACTACGTGCACCGGATCGGCCGCACCGGCCGCGCGGGAGCATCGGGCGAAGCGATCTCGCTCGTCGCGCCCGACGAACGCGAGCAGCTCGCGGCGATCGAGAAGCTGCTCAAGATGAAACTCGAGGTGATCGCATTGCCGGAGTTCGCACGCGAACGCCCGCCCCGCGAAAGTGGTCGCGAGAGCCGTTCCGCCCCACACCGCAGTCGCAGTCGCAGCGAGTCTCCGCACGCGCGCGCTTCGCGTCCGGCTTCGGCGGCAGCGTCGGATCCGATCTTCACGCAGCCCTACACGCCGGCGGACGGTCTGCAAGACACCGCAGAGGTCTCGCCCGCACGCGCGTCGGCGAGGCCTGCGGAGCGCGCGCAGCAGTCCATCCCTGCCCTGCTCCTGCCCCCCGGCCCGCTGCGCCAGGACGGCTAGCGCCCGCCAGAACGCGCATGACGTCGCCGGCGACGAAGCGGTTGCAGGACCTGATGGGGCGGCCCGATGATCACATCGATCTCGCGGAGGCGGCGCTGCTGGTGGCCGCAGAGGAGTATCCCGAGCTCGACGTATCCGCCTACCTCGGGCACCTCGACGGCCTCGCCGACACCCTGCGGCGCCGCCTTGCCCCAGACCTGCCCGTGCAGCAGCAGATCGAGGCGCTGAACCGCTATCTCTTCGAGGAGCTCGGCTTCCGACCGAATCCCGCCGACTATTACGATCCGCGCAACAGCTTCCTGAACGACGTGCTCGATCGGCGGCTCGGCATTCCGCTCACCCTGTCGATCGTGTACATCGAGGTCGGACGGCGCCTCGGGCTGCCGCTGTCGGGCGTCTCCTTTCCCGGCCATTTTCTGGTGCGGTGTGCAGTGAGCGGCGGCATGGTCATCATCGATCCCTATTCGGGCGGCATTTCGCTTTCGCTGGAGGAACTGCGCGAGCGGCTCAAGCTGCTGAAGGGAGACGACGTGCCACCCGAGGAACAGGTGGCCGGCATGCTCGGACCCGCCGCCAAGAGCGACGTCCTGGTGCGCATGCTGCGCAATCTGAAGGCGATCTACGCCAACCGCAGCGACCTCGAGCGTGCGCTCTCCTGTTCCCAACGCATCATCCTCATCGCGCCGGACAACGTGGACGAGCTGCGCGAGCGCGCGGGTCTCTACCTGCAGCTCGAGTGCTTTCAGGCTGCGATCGCAGACTTCGAGCGCTACCTCGAGCTCGCGCCCGACGTGACCGAAGCGCAGGAAGTGCGCGAGCAGCTGGTCGAGCTCAGGCGAAACGCGCCGCGCCTTAACTGATCACAGCCGCATGGCGCTCCAGTATCCGGTGAGCTCCAGGTAACCGCGCCCCACCTCGCGCCCCGCCTCCTTCGCCCGCACGGCGCCTTCCCAGTAGATGGTGCCGGTCGAGCGCCGGGTGTCGTTTTCCTGATCGTCCATCATGGGCTCGAGCTCGAACACGCGCGTGCCCGCGCGCACCTTCATCGCCACCGGGTAGCTCGCGCCGGAGCGCGGCGATCGCCACACCCGGTTCGGCTCGAACGCGATGTCTTCGGGTTTGAGCCAAGTGACCTCGCCCGCTGCGCTGCGTATCGTGCCGCCCGCCCAGACCGTGCCGCCGCCCTTCTTGCGCATGCGAAACGCCATCAGCGCGGCTCCGTCGTCGAGGTTGATGCCGGTCCAGTCCCAGCCTTCCGCCTCGGTCTCCATGTACTGGCTCGACCACTCGCGATCGAGCCACGCTTCACCCGTCACGGGCCGCGCATTGCCGTCGCGCGTTACCGTGCCGCTCACCTCGAGGTGAGGCATGGTGTAGTAGTAGCTCGCCGACTTCGCGTTCGGTCCCTTGCGGCTGTAACCACCCTCCCCCTGCAAGAGCGGCGGCTGCGTCGGCTCGAGCGTGAGATCGAGCCGGAAATCCCGCGCCCCGATGTCGATCCGGAACCGATCGCCCACCTGGTCGAAGCGCCAGCCGTCGAGCGTCACCTTCGCCTCGCCGACCGCTGCTTCAGCGAGACCGAATCCGGCCCGCGAGACGCGCTGATCGTGCAGGAGACGGCCGTGGGCGGGATCGCTCAGCGCGGCGTGGGCGACGAGGATCTGATTCGGCGCGAAGCGGCTCGGATTTTCGTCCTGTCCCGCGGTGCGGCTGCGGAAGAACGTGACCTGGAAGCCGAGCGGTTTGCCGTCGAGCTGCAGCCAGCCGGTCACGTACCACCACTCGGTGCGATGGTCGGGGTGCGCGCCGTGGTCCGCGGGAAAACTGAACGGGCGTCCCGGCACCACCTCGGCGAAGAGCGTATCGGGCCGCCCCGGCAGCGCGAACGCGACGGCGATGAGGAGTGCGAGCAGCCGCACCATCGCCTACCAGTCCTCCCGCACCGCGCGCAGCACGTTGTCGCCGAGCGCCTGCCGGCCGCTCAGCACCGCCGTGAGCGCCGCCGCCGAGATCAGCACCATCGCCAGGATCGCGAGCAGCGTCCAGGGTACGTGCAGGTCCATGCTCCAGTGGAACGACTGGCGATTGACCACGTAGATCAGGATCAGGCTCACCGCAAACCCCAGCACGAGACCGACGGCCACGCCGAACGCGCCCAGCAGCGCACCCTCGGTCGCGAGCATCTCGCCGATGCCGCGCCGGGTCATGCCGACGTGCCGCAGCATTCCGAACTCCGCCCGTCGTGCGATCGCCTGCGCGGAGAAGCTCATGCTGATGCCGAAGAGGCCGATCAGCACCGCCACCGCTTCGAGGAGATAGGTGATGGCGAACGTGCGGTCGAACGCCGCGAGCGAGATCTGGCGGATGACCCGTGGCTCCGCGATCTCGATGCCGCGGCCGACGCGGTTGCGCAGATGCTCGGCCACCGCGTCCACGCTCGCAGTCGGCTCCAGCCACAGCGCGGCGTCGGTCACGCGCCGGTCGCCGGTGAGCTTCGTGTAGAGATCCCGATCGATCACGACCGCACCGGAGGTGCGCGCGTAATCGCGCCAGATACCGGCGACGAAGAACGCATGGGCGGTGCCGGCGAGGGGCAGCGTGAGGTGTCCGCCCGGCGCCACGCCGTATAGGTCCGCGACCGCCTCCGAGATCCACGCGGGGTGCGCGCCGGGCGGGACCGGCACCGGTTCGGCGAGCAGCGGCAGTACCTTGGGCGCGCGCTCGGCGTCCACCGTCTTCGCGATCACGCCGACCGCGGGATGGCGCGGGTCGAGCAGCACCGAGAGCTGCCGCTGGAACTCGACGCGCGCCACACCTGGGGTCGCGAGCATCTCCGCCTGGTCCTCGGGGCTGAAGAAGGCGGTATCGCCCGAGAGGCTCGCCCGGACGTAGACATCGGCCGGCAGCACCCGCGTCAGCCACGCCTCCAGCGACTCGCGGAAGGACCAGACCATGATCGCCATCGCCACCATGAGGCTGAAGCTCACGACGATGGCCGCGACGCTCGCGCCGGAGAGGTTAGGCGCGCCGCGCAACTGCGCTACGGCGAGCTGCGCACTGGGCGAGCGCGGCAGCGGCAGGTACGCGAGGAAGCGCCGGGTGAGCGACGGCGTGAGCCAGACCGCTCCGAGGAGGACGAGCGCGACCGCGGCGTAACCGGGCACCGGCAGTTGGCCGATCGCCGGCAGCGGCGCCAGCGCCGCGCCGAGCACGATCAGAGCTAGACCGCCCCAGCGGTGGCGGGGCGTGGCGGCCGTGGGCTCGGGGCTGCCGGCCTTCAGCGCCGGTGCAGGGGGAATTCCGGGCCGCGGCGAAAGCAGGCACTGCAGCGCCGATGACGGCGGTCGCCACGCCCAGAGCCAGGAAGAGCACAAGCGACAGCGGGTCGACCTCCGCCTGCGTCGCGACGCCGCGAAAGTAGCCGGCGCCCAGGTCGCCGCCCAGCTTGGCAAGGGCGACCGAGGCGAGCCCGTAGCCGAGTGCGACCCCGACCACGGCGCCAACGATGCCGATCACGAGCCCTTCGAGCAGCAGCGTCCGGGTCAGCTCCCACGGCGTGGCGCCGAGCACGCGCAGCAGCGCCAGGTGCTGCCGGCGCCGCAGCACGGCCAGCGCCTGCGTCGAGAAGACGAGGAAGCCGCCGGTGAAGAGCGCCACCAGCGCGAGCATGTTCGAGATTCACCCGGTACGCGCGGGACAGGCTCGCACCGCGGCGCACCTCCTCGTCCGGTGCGGCGACCTGGACCCCGGCGGGCAGCACCGCTTCGATCGACTTCCGCAGCGCCGCGAGATCGGAGCCGGAGGCGGCACGGATGTCGATCCGGTTGAGCGTGCCGATCCGGTCCAGCCGCCACTGGGCAGAGGCAATGTCCATGAGCGCCGCGCGTTGCGGGAACGCCCCGGGCGCGAGCAGCCCCGCCACCCGCAGATTGACCGTCGCGCGCGCCGACCTGGAGCGCGAGGATGTCGCCTCGCTTCAGCTCGAGCTGCTCCGCGGCCTGCGGGCTGATGAGGACGGTGTCGGGGTCGAAGAGGTCGAGCACCGAAACCTCGAGATCCGCCAGCAGCGCCGGCTGCACCGCCCCGGCGCGCAGCAGGTCGAGCCCGAGCACCTTGATCGTCTCGCGGCGGCCGGCAAGCTTCGCGTCGACCTCGACCGCCGGGCTTGCCACCTCGACGCCGGGCAGTCGCGCGACCACGGGGAAGACCGCCTCGTCGAAGCCTCGTGCGCGGGCCGCGCACCACCAGGTCTGCCTCCCCAGAAAGCACATTAACTGACAGTGAGAATGCACTGATTGCACTGTTGTTTATGATATGCACCGCCATGCCCATCGCGACCCCGACGGCGATGCCGAGCGCCGAGAGCAGCGCGCGGCCCGGATGCCGGAAGAGTTCCCCGAGACTCGCCGCGTAGGGGACGAGAAACCGGGGCGCGACGGCGAGGCGAGCGGCGGACACGGGGACTCAGGTCCTCGGTCGCAGGCCATCCGGCCCGAGCAGGTACACCCGGTCCACGGTGGCGGCAGCGGCTTGGGAATGCGTCACCAGGATGCCCGCCGTCTGGCTGCCGATCCGGTCGCGCAGGAGCGCCAGGATCTGGCTCGCGCTGTCGGGGTCGAGGTTGCCGGTCGGCTCGTCGGCGAGGACCAGCGCCGGCTCGTGGACCAGCGCCCGGGCGATCGCGACCCGCTGCATCTCGCCGCCGGAGAGTTCGCGCGGGAACGACTCCGCGCGGTCACCGAGACCGACCGCGTCGAGCAGGGAACGAGTACGCGTTTGGCTCGTGGTCGCGCCCGCTCGCGCCAGGGCGAGCGGCAACGCGACGTTCTGCGCGACGGTGAGGTGCGGCAGCAGGTGAAAGGCCTGGAACACGAATCCCATGCGGTCGCGGCGCAACTGCGTCAGCGCGGTTCTCCGAGACTCGTGATCGCGATGCCGTCGAGCACGATCTCGCCGGCGTCGGGCCGGTCGAGCCCGGCGATCAGATTGAGGAGGGTGGACTTGCCGATCCCCGACTCGCCCATGATGGCGACGTACTCACCCCGGGCGAGATCGAAGCTCAGGTCGCGCAGGACGCGGCCGGCGCGCCGAACTGTTTCGCCAGACCTCGGATCGAGAGCATGGATGCTGGGTTCTGTGCGCCGGCACGCGACCTCCCGCTCCCGCGGAAGACCGGCGTTCAATTCCAGGGGGATCGCTTGTTTCATGATCGAACGAGACCGCACGCCGGCCAATGCGTTCGAATCGCAGGTCGCGCTTTTTGGCCCGGACGAGTCCCCGCCGCGCGCGAGTATACTTTTCCGATCCCGCAGCGAGGTTCAAGCAATGCGATTCAACGGCTCCGCCACCTACGTCTCCACCGACGATCTCACGATCGCGGTGAACGCCGCGATCACCCTGCAGCGCCCGCTGCTGGTCAAGGGCGAGCCCGGCACCGGCAAGACCCGACTCGCCGAGGAAGTCGCCGCAGCGCTCGGGCTGCCGCTGCTCGAGTGGCACATCAAGTCGACCACCAAGGCGCAGCAGGGTCTCTACGAGTACGACGCGGTCTCGCGCCTGCGCGACTCGCAGCTCGGCGACCCGCGCGTGCACGACATCTCCCACTACATCGTGAAGGGCATGCTGTGGCATGCGTTCACGTCCGACACGCCGTCGGTGCTGCTGATCGACGAGATCGACAAGGCCGACATCGAGTTCCCGAACGACCTGCTGCGCGAGCTCGACCGGATGGAGTTCTACGTCTACGAGACGCGCGAGCTCGTCCAGGCGAAGCAGCGCCCCATCGTCTTCATCACCAGCAACAACGAGAAGGAACTGCCGGACGCGTTCCTGCGCCGCTGCTTCTTCCACTACATCCGTTTCCCCGACAAGGAGACGATGCAGAAGATCGTCGACGTGCACTATCCCGGGTCTGAAGAAGACGCTGATCCGCGAAGCGCTCGAAGTGTTCTTCGAGCTGCGCGAGGTCCCCGGCCTCAAGAAGAAGCCGTCGACGTCGGAGCTGCTCGACTGGATCAAGCTGCTGGTGGCGGAGGACATCCCGCCCGAGGCGCTGCGCAGCAAGGATCAGAAGACCGTCATCCCGCCGCTGCACGGAGCGCTGCTCAAGAACGAACAGGACGTGCACCTGTTCGAGCGGCTGGTGTTCATGGCGAGGAAGGGCCGGTGAGAGGGGCGGCGGCCGCCGCCATAGAGGCGTGGTCTGCTGG
>CAVTGS010000033.1:0-37969 GCA_963734295.1 uncultured beta proteobacterium
GTTAAGCCCCACGCAGGGCCGAGATGAGAGGCGCCCAACTGTTCTCCCTGCGGATCTGCTCGCCGCCCCGACGCGCACTGTCGCGATACCGCGGGTAGTCGGCGAGAAGCGCCCGGCACGCGTTCCACAGGGCAGACGGATTCGGATCGTCGACGACCGCCCCGGCATCGAAGCGCGCGACCAGCGCCGCCATCGACGTGCCCGCAACGGTGACGACGGGCAGCCTGCGCTCAACGAATCGAGGGTGATCGCGCTCATCTTGGAGGCATACTCGGCGCGCTGGTATGGCTGCAGCGAGATGCCGCCGGGGAACAGCGCCGCGTATTCCCTGGGCATGAGCGGGTCCGGCAGCAGCGTCAGCGCCGGATAGCGGAGGCGGTGCAGCCGGTCGAGGTGCGCGCGGGTCGCGGGATCGTGGCGTCCGTAGTGATCGCCGCAGGTCTGCACCGCGATCGGGACGGTCTCGCCGATCGCGGTGAGATGCGCCACGAGATCGACCACCGCGCCGAACCCTTTGTCCGCGCGCGCGGCGCCGGCATATAACAAGTGCCGGAACGGCGCCGGAACGGCGGCAAAAGCCTCGGAGTCGATCCCGGGCGGCAGACTCAAGGTCGCCGTGTTCGCGAATCCGCAGTCGCGGAAAATCTGCTCGATCGCGGCGGTCGTGCCCATGAGCGTGAGGTGTGGCTGCTTCGCCGCGAGCTTGCGAAAGCGCTCGAGCTTCTTTTCTCCCAGGCGACGGACCTGGTGGAAATAGAGAAACACCTTGCCGGGGGGGATCGGCTTTCCCGCTGCCCAGTCGAGTGCATGGAGATCGACCGTGCCGGCCGTGGTCACAATGATGCGCCCGGATTGCCGCAGCAGCCGGCGGTAGAGCAGATATGCCTGGAGCTTGCGCAGCCGGCGGCGGAAGTGCGGGTGCACTTCGCGCACGATGCCTTGCAAATCGGGCAACAGCGCACCGCGCCCGACCCAAAGGTGAAACGGCAGACCCTCGCCCGCCACGCAGAGGCTCTTCACGACGTTGAGCGCATGACCGGACACGCCCTCGAGCGTCGGTTCGACGATGTGGACCGGGGCTGGCCGTCGCTCATGCAGACCGCTGGCCGTGGCTCAAGGCTGCGGCGGTCGCGTGAGCGGTTCCTGCCGGGGCGCGCTCCAGTCCTGGGTCAGCTCGTGGCACTTGGCGTGGCGCCAGAAGCTTCCCTCCAGGTTGCCGAAGGCGATCACGAAGCCGGCCCAGCCGTCCAGGCAGCCCAACTTGATGAAGTAATGCTTGATGAACGCCCACATGCCATGGCCCAGGGCGCGCCACATGGTGGCACCCTCGCGCTCGAGCTTCACCGCGCCGAGCGTCGAGTAGCGGTTCATCTTGCGGATGATCTCCTCGAAGTTGCGAAACGGCACCTGCCAGATGGGATGGCGCAGGTAGCCGAGCCCGCGCTGGCTGTGGCTCATGTAGCCCTCGTGGACTGGTTCGAGGGTATAGCTCATGGCCCCGCGCTTGAAGAGCTGCGGCTGCCGGTAGTTGGGATACCAGCCGCCGGACTTGATCCAGCGGCCCATCAGCCAGTTGCGGCGCGGCACGAAGTAGAGATCGTGCGGCGGATCGCCCTGCAGGAGCGCGAGGATCTCGTCGCGGGCCTCCCCGGTGCAGCGCTCGTCGGAATCGAGGCTGAAGATCCAGTCGCCCGTGCACGCGGTGATGGCACGGTTGCGCAGGTCGCCGAAACCCTTGAAGGGAATCTGCACCACGCGCGCACCGAGCCTCTGGGCAATCTCCGCCGTGCCGTCGGTGCTGCCGGAGTCGCAGAGGATCACCTCGTCGGCCCAGAGCACGCTCGAGACGGCGGCCTCGATCTTGTCGGCCTCGTTGAAGGCGATGACGTACGCGGAAATGGTCTTCATGGTCGTGACGGGAATGGCGGAGCGAGGGCGGGAGTGGGGCGGCGACTCGCGATGGAGCGCCGATTCTCGCGCGCGTCCGGTAGCTTGTCCATCAAGTGCTGGTCCCTCGCGGCTCGCTCCCGGCGCAGAGCACACCGATGAGCCAGCAGTAGAACAGGCCTTCCGAATGATCCAGGAGCAGCGTATTGAACAGGCATCCCATCGCCATGGCGAGCACCAGTCCGGTCGCGAGGCTGCGGTCCAGGCGCGGTGAAACGCGGCGCGCCGCCGCAAAATGGGTGACGAGCAGCCCGATGAAGCCCGCGAGGCCGACCACGCCGAGCTGCGCCGCCATCAGCAGGTATTCGCTGTGCGGATGGCCGGGATCGACGCGGCCAGTACCCTCGACGCGCTGCGCGTAGACGATCGGGAAGCCGCCGGTGCCGACCCCGGCGACGGGGCGCTCCCGAATCATCCGGAGCGTGTTGGCATAGAACTCGAGGCGCCAGCCGATGGACGTGTCCGCGGGCTGGTCGGGCCGCCACTGCGAGTACTCCGTGATGCCCCGGTTCACCGCATCGTGGAAGGACGTGGAGCCGAAGAAGGCGCTACCGACGAGCAGCGCAAGCGCGATGATGCCGACCGCGAAGCTCTTCCATCCCGTCCGTTCGAAGAGAAAGAAGACCAACAGGAGCCCGGCGACGAGATAGCCGGTGCGTCCCTGCACCATGAAGATCGCGTTGAAGAGCGCGAGAAACGCGACCGCATAGAGGAGTCCGCGCCGCGCCTTGTTCGATGCGTCGCGCGCGAGGCAAGCAAAGGCGAATGCAGCGTAGGCCATGAAGAAGTTCTGCGTGACGTGGAGCCGGAACACCGTCGGGTCCTCGCGCGTCCCGCGGAATACGCCGTCGGGAAAGAGCCCCAGGCCGATCAGATACGACAGGGCGAGCGTCAAGAGCATGCCCGCGAGGAAGGCCCAGACCGCGTGGCGGCGAAAGCGCGCTTCGGTGCATACCGAGGCGAGCATCGGCACGAGCAGCAGGTCTTGGTACTTGCCGAGCTGCGCCACTGCGAGATCCGATGGTGCGGGCCCGTACAGGGTGCCGAGCGCGAGCAACGCGAGCAGGGCGAGCGCTGCGACGGCGGCCGGGTTGTCCCGCGCCGTGCGCCATTTGCCGGCGAAGTCCCCGCTCGCGAGCCACGCCAGCACGAAGGCCGCGACCAGCACGCCGTCCGCGGCGACCGACACCGGGATCGCGAAACCGAGCGCGACCGCCAGCCAGCGGGCGGCAGCAGCGCTGCGCGTAGGCAGGCCCGCGAATCCCGGTGGGGGTGCCGTCACGCGGTGGCCCGGCTGGCGGGTGTCGAGCTGTCCGTCGCGCGAAATTCCTCGACCCAGCGCATGAGCCCCGCCCGCGCCTCGTCGTCGCCGCGCACACCTTCGTGGCCCAGCCACGCGAGCATGTCCGCGAACCACTGTGGATCGGCGGCGCGCGCCTTCGCGATGCTGAGCTTCGGGTGCGGGGTGGGTAGCGTGTGCTCGTCGTCCGCGAGGAGCTCCTCGTAAAGCTTCTCGCCCGGCCTCAAGCCCGTGAAGACGACCCGGATGTCGGTCTCGCCGAAACCGGAAAGCCGGATCATGTCGCGCGCGAGATCGACGATCCGGACCGGCTCGCCCATGTCGAGTACGAAGATCTCGCCGCCCTCGCCCATGAGACCGGCCTGGAGCACGAGCTGCGACGCTTCCGGGATCGACATGAAGTAGCGCGTGATCTCCGGATGGGTGACCGTGATCGGGCCGCCGTGCTCGATCTGCTCCTTGAAGCGCGGAATCACGCTGCCGGCGCTGCCGAGCACGTTGCCGAAACGCACCATCACGAACCGCGTCCCGTCGGTCCGCTGCAGGGCCTGGCAGATCATCTCCGCGAGGCGCTTCGTCGCGCCCATGACATTGGTGGGATTCACCGCCTTGTCGGTGGACACGAGCACGAACTTCTCGACCCCTGCTGCCTGCGCCGCGCGGGCCATGACGAGGGTGCCGAGGGCGTTGTTGCGCACCGCCTCCCAGGCGTTTTCCTCCTCCATCAGCGGCACGTGCTTGTATGCCGCGGCGTGAAACACCACCGACGGCCGCTGCGCCGCCATGACCTGGCCGATGCGCTCCGCGCTCTTCACGTCGCCAATCGCACACACGACAGGAAGATCGGGATGCCGATCGTGAAATTCCTGCTGGATCCGGTACAGCGCGAACTCGCTGTGGTCGAGCAGCACCAGCCGCGTCGGCCGAAAGCGCGCGAGCTGGCGGCACAGCTCGGAACCGATGGAGCCACCCGCACCCGTCACGAGCGCCACGCGCCCGTCGAGCCAAGCGTGCAGGCCGTCGAGATCGAGCTCGACGGGATCGCGGCCGAGGAGGTCGTCGAGCTCGACGCGGCGCACCTGGGAGATGGTGACTTTGCCGCCGACAAGGTCCTCCATCGCCGGTACGGTGAGGGCCTTGACGCCGGCCGCGGTACAAAGATCGACCGCCCGCCGGCGCTGCAAGTGGCTCGCGCCCGGCATGGCGACGATCGCGGTCTCCACGTCGAGCTCGCGCGACCAGCGCTCGAGCTCGGCGAGCGGACCGAGGATGCGTTGTCCCTGCAGCAGCAGCCCGGCCTTCCGCGTGTCGTCGTCGAGCAGGCCCACGACGCGCCATTCCTTGCTGCGGGTGAGCTCCTTGATCAGGGTGACGGCGGCGTCGCCCGCGCCGAGCACCAGCACCGGACGCCCGGAGATCGAAGCGAGGTTGTAGAGGCGCCGCTCCTTCCAGCCGCGATAGAGGATGCGGCTGCCGCCCATGAGGAGCAGCAGCAGCACCGGGTCCATGATCAGCACCGATCGCGGCACCGGGCGGGCGAGCTCCAGCATGTAGACGAGCACCGGTACGGCGAGCGCCGCGAGCCCCACCGCCAGCACGATGCGCTTGAGATCGGGCAGGCTCGCGTACCGCCACATGCCGCGGTAGAGGCCAAAGGCGTGGAAGCATGCCGCCTGCAGCGCAACCACCCAGGGCAGGGTCGCGACGAGGTTCTGCGCGTATTCGGGCGGGACATCGAGGTTGAAGCGCAGCCAGTAGGCGAGCATCCAGGCGCACGCGGAGGCCGCGATGTCGTGCAGCATCGCGAGCAGGGCGCGCAGACTCAGGCGGGACGGGTGCGCCACGGGTCAGGCGGAAGCGTGCGCTTTCCAGAGCCGGTCGATCGCCGTCATGCCGAAGGCGTAGAGCACGCACCACGCGGCAAGCACCAGGATCTGGACCGACGGATCGCGGTGCGCCGCCCACAGCGCGCTGGCACCGGCGGCGACCATGACGAGATACTCGATGAACGCGGTGCGGCGGTGACCGAGGCCCATTTGCACCAGGCGCTGGTAGTAGTGTTCCTTGTGCGCCTGCCATACCTTGTCGCCGCGGCAGAGCCGCCGCGCGAGGGTCACGGTCGCGTCGGCGACGAACGGCGAGAAGACGAGCAGCGGAAACCACAGCGGCCATGCAGCGCCCCGCCAGCCGAGCAGGCCGATCGCCGCAGCCAGGAAGCCGAGCGGGACGGAGCCGACATCCCCCATGAAGATGCGCGCCGGGTGCAGGTTGAAGACCAGGAACGCAGCCGCTGCGCCGGTGATGCTGAAGCTCGCCGCCGCCAGGGGCACGTCGCCGGCCGCGAGCGCCGCGAGCCCGCTGCAGCCGAAGCCGATCGCCGCCATGCCACCGGCAAGCCCGTCCGAGCCGTCCATGAAGTTGTACAGGTTGGCGAGCCACGCGGCCGCCAGTGTCGCGGCGGCAATCCAAGGCAGCGGGAAACCGTGCAGCGCCCACGCCGCGAACCCGCCCGACACGACGAGCTGGCAGGCGAACCGGACCGTCACCGGCAGGCCCCGCAGGTCATCGACGAACGAAAGCAGCGCCAGCGCTGCCGCGGGCAGGAGCCAGACGAGACTCGCAGGCAGCAGAACCAGACCCGCGCAGGCGACGGCGACCATGATCGCGAGGCCGCCCGTGCGCGGCACCGGGTCGACGTGCAGCGAACGTTCGTTCGGATGATCCAGCACGAGGCGCGCGAAGCGACTCTTCAGCATCCACGCGATCAATGCCGAAGTAATCACGAAGGCGGCGGCGGGAAGCGCAATGACGACGAGCATGATCCGGGGACGCGAGCGTTACGCCCATCGCGAAGACCCGGATTCTACAGGAGATGGGGCGACCGGTCGGGGCCGGTGGTGGCATCGCGGCAGGCGATCGAGCCGCCGTGGCCGGGCGATCGCGGAGGCACACCGGCCTTTCTGCTAGACTAGCCGCGATCGATCCACGGCAGAACAAGACCCAGCACCGACCGCGGCTGCTCCCTTCACGCGGCGTGCGAGCGTTCCGAATCCCGGACCATTTCCGCAATGAAGCGCCTGTTCCTGACCGGCCACGAGGGCTTCGTGGGTCAGACCCTGCGATCGTGGCTCGCGACCCCCGGCGGCCGTGCACGGGATGTGGAAATCGTTCTGCCGAGTGCCCGCTACGATCTCAGGGACCCCGCATCGATCGCGCAGGCAATCCCCGTCGCTGCGCTCGACTGCGTCATACACCTCGCCGCGCAATCGTTCGTACCGGAATCCTTCCGCGATCCGCGGCGCACCTACGAGGTGAATTTCTTCGGTACGTTGAACCTCTTTCAGACGCTCAAGAACGGCGGGTTCAAGGGGCGCGTCCTGTACGTGAGCTCGGCGGAGGTGTACGGACAGGTCGACCCGGCCGAGATGCCGATCGACGAGCATCGTCCTACCCGGCCGCGCAGCCCCTACGGCGTGAGCAAGGTCGCGGCCGAAGCGCTGTGCGCGCAATGGCGCGAGACCGAGGGGCTCGATGTCGTCGTCGCGCGCCCTTTCAACCACATCGGCCCCGCCCAGACGGATCGCTTCGTGGTGGCGAGCTTCACGCGCCAGGTGGCCGAGATCAAGCTCGGACTGCGCGCGCCTCTGATCGAGATCGGCGACGTCGAGGTCACCCGTGATTTCACGGATGCCCGAGACGTGGTCGAGGCGTATCTGCTCCTGCTCGAGCGCGGCGCGGCCGGAGAGATCTACAACATCTGCTCCGGCCGGGAGTTCTGGATACGCGACCTGCTGCCGACCCTGCTGAATCTCGCCGGCGTCGATGCCCAGGTGATGCCGGATCCGTCCCGCATGCGCCCGGCGGAACAGAAGCGGTTGCTGGGCTCGTACGCGAAGCTCAATCGCTGCACCGGCTGGACCCCCGCGATCGAGCTCCGCACCTCGCTCGAGGATGCGCTCGCGTGGTGGGAGAAGAAGCTCGCGCACGGATGACTATGCGCCGCCCCTTGGGAGCGATGCGAGTGCTGCGCCCCGATCGCGCGGTCATGCTCGGGCCCTCGACGCCGCGGGCTCGTTGAGCTGCGGTGCCGTCCTCCGCACCTCCCCATCGTCGGCCAACTGCCCTGGCCAGTGCGGCGGCAAGCCTCGCCGGGCTCGTCGCGCCGATCGCGGTGTTTGTGGTCGCAGCACCGCGCGTCGTGGACGGACTCGGCCGCGAGCGCTTCGGCGTGCTGATGGTAGTAATCGCGATGACCGCCCTCGTCTCGAGCATGGACCTCGGGCTCGGCGCCGGGGGCGTCCGGCTCATCGCGCGCGCGTCGGGCAAGCGCGATCTCGCCGCGGTGTCCGAGCTCGTGCGGGAGGTCTTCACGGCATTTGCGGGTCTTGCGGTTCTGGTTGGGGGCGCGGCGTTGCTCCTGGCGGGCCCGGTCTCGACGCTGCTCTTTGGCGACACTTCGCTGCCCCCCGCGGAGATTCGGCAGGCGGTTCAGCTCGGCGGTTTCCTCGCCGCGGCCGGCTTTGTCGGCGCCGGAGTCTCGGTGCTGCCGCGCGGCATGGAAGCGATGCCCTTCATCTCCACCATGCAGGGGTTGAACAGCACTGCCGTCTGGCTCGGCGCCTGGGGCCTCGTCGCGCACGGCTTCGGGCTCATCGCGATCCTGGTCTGGCTCGTCGGCACGAGTTTGGTCATGGCGCTCGCGTTCGCCGCCTGGGGTTTGTACCATTGCCCCGGCACGAGCTTCAGGCCGACGCGAAAACTCGCGCATCTGCGCACTGCGGTCGCCTTCAATGCTTTCGCCTTCGCCGCCCAGATCAATGCGGCGCTCGTCAACAATTTGGACAAGCTGCTGATTTCCTTCGTGCTCGGACCGGTGAGCGTGGCCCATTACAGTCTCGTGTCGAACGTCGCCGGCAAACTGCCGATGGTTGCGGCGGCGCTCGCATCCTTCGTGTATCCGCGCGCCTCGCACCTCTCGATCGCGGACGAGAACACACCGATCCAGGACCTCTACGTCAAGGTGTCGCGTTACCTCACGCTGGTGCTTGCCCCGCTCACCGTGCTCCTGCTCGTGCTGGCACCGCCCGCGCTCGGCCTCTGGATGGGCGAAGCGTTCGCGCGCGAGATGGCAGTGCCCGCCGTGGTGCTGTTTGCCGCCTACGCGATCGCCGCGGTATCGGTGGTGCCGTCGCTCGTCTTCAACGCCATGGGCAACTCCCGCATCGGCGCCCTCTTCAGCGGCATCGCGGTGCTCCTCACCGCGGTCGGCAGTCTCGCGTTGATCGGACCGCTCGGGATTCTGGGCGTCGCGCTGGGGGTGCTGATCGGGATGCTGCAGGGCGTCGTCTATGCCGGCCTGCTGGAGCGGTCGCTGGGGCTCGGCTGGTTTCTCAGCCGCAGGCGCTTTCTAATCCAGGTCGGCGTCTGTCTCGGCGCGCAGGCACTGGTGCTGTTCCTCGCACGCGGCTCGGTAACGGGTTGGGCGAGTCTGGTCGCGGTCGGGGTGCTCGGCGGGAGCACGTTCTTCGCGGCGTGGGTGGCCCTCGGGTTCACCAACGCGGACGACCGGGCGCTGGTGCAGCGGATCGTACAGAGATCGTGGCGCAGAAAATCCTCGAATTAGGCTGCGGCAGGCGGAAGACGCCCGGGGCGATCGGCGTCGACATCAATCCGCGCTCGGCGGCCGATGTCATCCACGATCTCGACGTGTTCCCGTACCCGTTCGGCGACGACGTGTTCGAGCGCATCGTGTGCCACGACGTGCTCGAGCATGTCGGCGATTTCGTCCGCACCGTCGAGGAGATCTGGCGCATCGCGCGTCCCGGCGCGCGCATCGAAGTCCACGGCCCGTTCATGAGCAGCGTGAACTACTTTTCCGATCCGACCCACCGCCGCGCCTTCACGTCCCACAGCTTCGACTACTTCATCCCGGGGAGCATGGCGCACGACTATGGTTACTCGAAGGCCACGCTCCGGCTCGTCTCGGTGGAGTACGATCGCGACCAGATTCCCGTACCGCCGGGGGCTTCACGGCTGGCTGCTCAGGTGGGCGAACCGCAACAAGGACATCTATGAAAGCCGCTATGCCTTCCTCTATCCCTTGTACAGCATTTTCTTCGAGCTGGAAGCGATAAAGCCGGCGTGATGCCATCTGCCGCGGCCACGAACCAGGCTTCCATGTCAGCGTCCACCCCTCGGGTCGCCGTCAACGCCCAGTGCCTGCTGTCGCCGCTTACGGGGATCGGACAGTACACACGGCACCTCACGCAGGCCATCAGCGCGCGAGGGAAATTCGAGCTCAATTACTTTTCCGGCCATAGCTGGGGACGGCAGCCTCCCGACGCGGCGTCGCTGCGCTTGAACCGGCTGAAGCGCATCGCGAAGCGGCTGCTGCCGAACCCGCACGAGCTCAGTCGGCGGATACAGCGCGTCGAGTTCGCGCGGGGCGCGCGCAGGCTGCGCTGCGATCTCTATCACGATCCGAATTTCCTGCCCTACGATTTTCCCGGCCCGATCGTAACCACCGTGCACGACCTCTCGTTCGTCCGCCACCCCGAGATGCACCCGAAGCCGCGCCGGCAGCTCATGGACAAGTATTTCCCCGCGGCGCTCGAACGCTCCCGCTGCATCATCACCGACTCCGTGTTCGTGCGCGACGAGCTGGTGGCGGTGTTCGGCACGCCGAGTGCGAAGATCCATTCGATCTACCTCGGGGTATCGCCGTCCTATCGCCCGCGCACTGCCGGCGAAACGAAGGCAACCCTGGCGGCGCACGGGCTCGTCCATGGACGCTACGTGCTGGCGGTCGGGACGCTCGAGCCACGCAAGAACCTGATCCAGGGTCTGCGCGCTTTCCGCCGCCTGCCCGAAGCACTGCGCGTGTCGATGCCGTTCGTGATCGTAGGCATGAAGGGGTGGCTCACCGAGGGCATCGAGGCGGAGATCAGCGCGCTCGCGACCGAGGGGCAGGTGCGACCGCTCGGCTACCTGCCGGACCAAGCGCTCATCGAGCTGTACGCGGGCGCCGCGATGCTGGTCTATCCGTCCGTGTACGAGGGCTTCGGCCTACCCGCGCTGGAGGCGATGGCCTCCGGCATTCCGGTGATCACCTCGAACCGATCGTCGCTGCCGGAAGTGGTGGGGGACGTGGGCATCACCGTCGATCCGGCGGACGACGCGGGCCTCGCGGACGCGATGCGGAGGCTCGCGGAGGATCCCGCCGAGCGCAGCGACCGGGCGGCACGCGGCCTCGCGCGGGCGCGCGCCTTCACCTGGGCGCGCTGCGCGGAAGAGACCGAACGCGTCTACCGCATCGCGCTCGGCGCGAGCTGAGCCGTCACGCTGCCGGTTCGATCAGAGCGAAACGGATTCAAGGCCTTGAGCTCCCTGCCCCACTCGCGCATGGAATTCCCGCCGGAACCGAGAGCCCAGCCGATACGGGTGGCGGTGAACGCCACCTCGCTCCTGTCTCCGCTCACCGGCATCGGCCAATACACGCAGAATCTCATGCGGGCGATCCACCGGCGCGGCCATTTCGACCTCTACTACTTCTACGGCCACGGCTGGGGGCGGGAGCTGCGCGCTGCGCCGATGCCCGGCATCGTGCGCGCGAAGGAGCTCGTGAAGCGCGTGGTGCCGAATCCGCACGAGGTGTTTCGCACGGTGCAGCGCATGCAGTTCCGGCGCGGCGTGCGCAAGTTCCGGTGCGATCTCTTCCACGATCCGAACTACCTGCCGTTCGACTTCTCCGGCGCGATCGTGAACACCGTTCACGACCTCTCCTTCATCCGCTTTCCCGAGACCCACCCGGCGCTGCGGATCCGCTTCCTGGAAAAGCATCTGCCGCCGGTGCTGGAGCGCTGCAACGCCATCATCACGGATTCTGCGTTCGTGCGCGACGAGGTGGTCTCGGTGTTCGGCATCGACCCGGCCAAGATTCACCCGATTCATCTCGGCGTATCGCCCGCCTACCACCCGCGTACCGCCGACGAGACCACCCCGGTGCTCGAGAAGTACGGACTTGCCCACGGGCAGTACATCCTCGCCGTCGGCACGCTGGAGCCGCGCAAGAATCTGGTCCAGGGACTGCGCGCCTTTCGCCGCCTGCCGGAGACGCTGCGCGAGCGGATGCCATTCGTGATCGTGGGGATGAAAGGCTGGCTCACCGACGGGATCGAAGCGGAAATCGGCACGCTCGCAAGCCGCGGGCAGGTGCGCGCGCTCGGCTACCTGCCCACCGAGGACCTGCTCCAGCTCTACGCCGGTGCCACCCTGCTGCTCTACCCCTCGGTGTACGAAGGCTTCGGCCTGCCCGCGCTGGAAGCGATGGCGTCCGGAATTCCGGTGATCACGTCCAATCGCTCGTCGCTCCCGGAAGTGGTGGGGGATGTCGGCATTACCGTCGAACCCGGCGATGAGAGGGGCTTCGCGGAGGCGATCCGCCTGCTCGCGGAAGACCCGATCGACGCGCGCCGCGCGCGGTGCGGCCGGCGTGGCGCGCGCACGGCACTTCACCTGGGCGCGATGCGCGATCGAGACCGAGCGCGTGTATCGCATCGCGCTGGCCAACGTTTGACGCCTCCGGGGCGCGACGTGCGGGTTCTGCATTTCGGGCGCTTCTACAACGACAACTTTGGCGGTCTCGAGCGCCACGTCGCGAACCTGCTCGACGGCCTCGCCGGGAGCATTCACGTCGCCAACGTGGTGGCGAACGAGCGCTGCGGGCTCGACGTGATCGAGCTGCGGCGCTACCGTGTCTACAAGGCGCCCTCGCTCGGCATGCTCGCGAGCATGCCGGTCTGTCCGACCATGCCGGCGCTGATTCGCGAGCTGGAGCGGGACGGGCGCTTCGACCTCTATCACCTGCACTTTCCCGATCCGATGTCGCACCTGGCGCTCGCGGCGCTGCCTGGGGAGCGCCGCGTGGTCATCTCCTGGCATAGCGACATCGTGCGCCAGAAGGCCCTGCTCCAACTCTATCGGCCGTTTCTGAACCGCATCATCGACCGCGCGTCCGCCATTATCGCTGCCACGCCACGTCACTTCTCCTCGTCGACGCAGCTCACGCGCTCGCGCCACCCGGATCGCTTCCGGGTGGTGCCCTACGGCCTCGACTACGGCCCGTATCTCGCGCCCGAGCTCGACCGACAGGCTGGAGAGATCCGTGCCGTTCACGGCGGCCGGAGACTCGTATTCGCGGTGGGTCGCCACGTCTACTACAAGGGATTCGAATACCTGATCCGGGCGATGCAGGACGTAGCACCGCCGGCGCTCCTGCTCCTGGGCGGCACCGGACCGCTCACCGCACGGTACCGGCAGCTCGTCGCCGAGTTGGGGCTCGACGACCGGGTCCGGCTGCTGGGGCGCATTCCGGACGCAGCGCTGCCCGCCCATTACCGGGCGGCGGACGTGTTCTGCATGCCGTCGGTGGAACCGAGCGAAGCGTTCGGTCTGGTGCAGCTCGAAGCGATGGCGTGCGCGCGGCCGGTGGTGGGCTGCGAGCTCGACAACGGCGCAACCTATGTGAACCAGCACGGCGTGACGGGGCTGGTGGTACCGCCGCGCGACTCGGTCGCGCTTGCGGGCGCGCTCAACACGCTGCTTGCAGACCCCGCCTTGGCAGAGCGCATGGGAGAAGCCGGACGCCAACGCGCCTGTAACGAATTCTCGCTCGAGAAAATGTGGTCCGGCACCCTGCAGGTCTACCGCGAGGTGCTGGCGGGTTGATTGATTTGATTGGAAAGCGGGCGAGGTCGGCGGCACTCAGAACGGCCACCACCAGGCGGAGTCCTCGTCGGTGCTGAATGCGGGCGCAGCGTCCTGGGCGGACGGGGGTAGGAAAGGCGTGGCAGCCCACACCTCCTCCGGCAGCGCGGCACGCACGTAGCGCTGTTCGCCGCCGCGACCGGACACGGCGATCCAGTCGTCCCCCGCGCCCCGCAACCGATACCGGGCACCGGACTCGGTCACGAAATCCCACCCGCTGCCCCACTGCGACGGCACCACCCGCAGCGGGGTCTTCACCCAGCCTGGCGGCTCGCCGGCCTCGCGGAAGAGCACGCCCTCCCCGGTCGACTGGATCTGCAGCCAAACATCTGCCGACCCCGACTTCCAGGTGCCCCAGTAAGCGTGATCCGGCGCGGTCGGCCAGACCGCATGCCAAGCCGATATGTGGGGATTGTCCTTGCCGATCGAGCTGCACGCGGCCAGCGGCAGCAGCATCGCGAGCGCTGCCGTACGCGCAAACGGCCCCGGCGCCGAGCGATCGCGTCGGACGTTCACAGCACGTAGCGCGCGAGGTCTTCGCTGCCCGCGAGATCGATGAGCCGCTCGTCCACGTAGGCCGCGTCGATCACGACCGTCCCACTGTGCTTTGAGGCGTCGAACGAAACCTCCTCCAGCAGCTTCTCCATCACGGTGTGCAGCCGGCGGGCGCCGATGTTCTCCATGCGCTCGTTCACCTGCCAGGCGATCTCCGCGATGCGACGAATCGCCTCCGGCCGGAATTCGAGCGTGGTGCCCTCGGTGGTGAGCAACGCCTCGTACTGGCGCGTTAGGCAGGCATCCGTGCTGGTCAGGATCTGCTCGAAGTCCGCGACGCCGAGCGACGTGAGCTCGACGCGGATCGGAAAGCGGCCCTGCATCTCGGGGATGAGATCCGAAGGCTTCGCGAGGTGGAAGGCGCCGCTCGCGATGAAGAGAATGTGGTCGGTGCGGATCATGCCGTACTTGGTCGAGACGGTCGTGCCCTCCACCAGCGGCAAGAGGTCGCGCTGCACGCCTTCGCGCGAGACGTCCGGTCCGTGGGTGTCGGTGCGACTCGTGATCTTGTCGATCTCGTCCAGGAAGACGATGCCGTTCTGCTCCACGTTGGCAAGCGCGTTCAACTTGATCTCTTCGTCGTTCACGAGTTTGGCTGCTTCCTCGTCCGCGATGAGCCTCATCGCCTCCGGCACCTTGAGCTTGCGCGTGCGCCGCTTGGCGCCGCCGAGATTCTGGAACATGCCCTGGATCTGCGCCGTGAGCTCCTCCATCCCCGGCGGCGCCAGGATCTCCATGGAGGGCTGCACCGCCGCCACGTCGATCTCGATCTCCTTGTCGTCGAGTTCGCCCTCGCGGATCTTCTTGCGGAAGACCTGGCGTGCAGTGCTCTCCTTCGGCTCGAGCTCGGTGCCGAAGCCGACCGGCCGCGCCGGGGGCAGCAGCGCGTCGAGGACACGCTCCTCGGCCAGATCCTCGGCGCGATGCCGCACGTGGTGCTTCGCCTGTTCGCGGGCGTCCTTGATCGCATTCTCGACGAGGTCGCGGACGATGGTGTCCACGTCGCGCCCCACGTATCCCACCTCGGTGAACTTGGTCGCTTCCACCTTCACGAAGGGCGCGTTGGCGAGCCTTGCCAGGCGGCGCGCGATCTCGGTCTTGCCGACGCCGGTCGGGCCGATCATGAGGATGTTCTTCGGCGTGATCTCGCGCCGCAGCGGCTCCGGCACCTGCTGGCGCCGCCAGCGGTTGCGCAGCGCGATGGCGACCGCGCGCTTGGCGGCGTGCTGGCCGACGATGTTCTTGTCCAGCTCGTGGACGATCTCCTGGGGGGTCATTCCGGACATGATCTGATCGGGAGGCGGGAGGGGGAGGCGAGAGGCGGGATTCACCTCTTCACTCATTCACCTCTTCACGCTCTTACTCCAGCACCTCCACCACGTGCTGCTGGTTCGTGTAGATGCAAAGGTCGCCCGCAATGGCGAGCGACTTCCGCACGATCTCCTCGGCGCCGAACTCGGTGTTGTCGAGCAGAGCGCGCGCCGCGGACTGCGCATACGGCCCGCCGCTGCCGATCGCGATGACGCCGTGCTCGGGCTCCACCACGTCGCCGTTGCCGGTGATGATGAGCGAGGTGTCCCGGTCCGCCACCGCCAGCATCGCCTCCAGGCGGCGCAGGATGCGATCGGTGCGCCAGTCTTTCGCAAGCTCGACCGCGGACCGGAGCAGGTGCCCCTGGTGCTTCTCCAGCTTCGACTCGAACCGCTCGAAGAGCGTGAAGGCATCGGCAGTGCCGCCGGCGAAACCCGCGAGAATGCGGTCGTGATACAGGCGTCGCACCTTGCGCGCGGAGGCCTTCAGCACGACGTTGCCGAGCGTGACCTGACCATCGCCGCCCAGGGCGACCCGGGCACCGCGCCGGACCGAGAGAATGGTGGTGCCGTGAAACTGTTCCATGATCGGGTCGACTGGAAGAAGCCGGGATCGTCGATACGGCGCGCAAGATCGAAAAGAGGGGCGAATTATACAACGCCCGGGGCACTCCCCTGCGACGGCCTCCGCTACTCTCCCTCCAGCCTGAATACGATCGGCACGATCACGTGTGCCTCGACCGGGGTCGTGCCCCGCTGCGCGGGCACGAAGCGCCAATCGCGGACCGCCACTGCCGCCGCATCGTCGAGGCGCGGAAAGCCGCTGGAGCGATGGACGTCGACGTAGACCGCGTGCCCATCCGCACTCACCAGTACCCGCAACTGAACGGTGCCCTGCTCCCCCAGCCTGCGTGATGCGGTCGGATATTGGGGCGCCGGATTGCGCAGGTAACCGGCCCGGAACGAGGGCGGCGCGATCGGGCCCGCGTCGGCGCCCGCTTCCTTCGCTAGCGCCGATGGGGTCGCAGCGGATTTTTCCTGAGCAGGCGCCTCGGGTGACACAGGCACCGATGTCACGGCCCTCTCGGGTTCCGCATGGGTGAGAAGGGGTTCCGTCTCGCGTACAGTCGGGGCGACCTGCTTATGACTGCGCGCGGCTTCCGGTTTCGGCCGCGCAGCCGGCGCCGTGGGCATGGGTGCGGGTGACTCCACCGACGGCGGCTTCGCCGGTTCGGCAGGCGGTGGAGGCGTGGGCGCTTCGACCAGATCCACCTGCAACGCTCGAGGCAGCGGGTGGTCGTGATGAAAGGGACTCGGCAGCAATCCCGCCAGCGCAGCGTGCACGACCAGGCTCACCACGAGGCCGACCCGCAGCGCCCGGTTGAGGGCATGCAGGTAGGCTTCGTGGCCGTTCAGTCGCGTCGTCGCGACGTGCATCGCCGGGCAGCCGCGGCACGCGGCATCAGAACTGCGCCCGCAGGCCGACCAGGAACGAGCGCCCCGGCTGCGGCGCGAACGCCTTGGTGTAGGAGGTCGCGAAACGGATGTCCTGATCCAGCAGATTCCGGCCCGCGACGTACAGCGTGACCGGCCCGAACGTTTCGCCGGTCAGGGTGTAGCTCACCTCGGCGTCCAGGCGCACGTAGCCCGGCGTTTCGGTCTCGAGCGGCGCAACGCGGGTCTGGCGGAACACGCCCAGCATGAGCAGGTAGGCGCCCCACGGCCCCTGTTTGAAGTTGGTGTCGAACCCGAGCCTTCCCGGGCCGATGCGGGGCGCGTCCACGCTGCCGATGGTGGCGTGCGTGACGTCGCCGAACACGCGCACGGTAAGCGGCGTGATCGGTCGGTAGCTCACCTGGCCTTCGAGCCCCTTGAACTTCGCGCTGTTTGCCTGAGCGAACTTCTGGAGCAGGAATTCCCCGTCCGGTTCGACCTCGCCTTCGCTGTTGACGCGTATCGGCCGTCCGTCCGGTCCCGGAACGAAAGACCCGAAGATGTAATCGTTGAAGTACGTGTAGTAGGCGGTACCGCTCCACTGCCAGGCGTCGGAGATCTTCCGGAACGTTACGTCGATGTTGTTCGCGGTCTCGGTCTTCAAGCGTTCGTCCCCGACATCGAAGGTTGCGGTGGCGGGATGTGCGCCGTCCGGGTAAAGCTCCTCGATCTGGGGCGCGCGCTGGTTGCGGGAAAGGGTCATCCCTGCGTTGTAGCCATCGGCAAATCTCCACAGCGCACCTCCGGAGATGCTAAACGGCGAAAAGCTACGCCCCCGGATATTGGTGGGCTCGCTGTTCGGTTTGTACTCGACGATGTCGAGCCGCGTGCCGAGATCCAGGCGCCAGCGGTCGTTGAGGTTGTACTGCTCGACCACGAACAGGCCGGTGCCCTGCTGATTCACCGGCTGGATGAACGTTTCCTCCCCGGTCGCCGAGAAATCGCGGTACACGTACTGCAACCCCAGTACGCCGTCGAAGCCCGCGATCGGCTGATGCTGTGTTTCCACGCGACCCTCGTAGGCCTTGTTCCGGAACGTGGTCGCCACTTCGCCGGTCGCCTCCACCTCGTTGTGGCGGTAGTCGTTGTACTGCACCTTCAGGCGTCCGTTGCGCAGCCCCGGCAGCGGGTCGTCCACTGCACCGGCGAGCTCGTACCGACTCTGGGTGAGATCGATGGTCGCGAACTCCGGACCGGGAAGTCCATAGTTGCTGTTCAGAACATTCGCGTTCACGCCGAGAAAGCCGCGATCGCCGACGTAGGACACGCCCCCCGAGCCGAACGAGCTGTGTGTGGCGCTGTTGGGCAGGGTGCCGACCGGCGAGAACGGGCTGCCTTGAACCACCGGCCCCGGGATGTCGTAGTCGCTCGTGTTGCGGATGAAGCCGTTCACGCCGAACTGGAACGGACCGTTGCCGCCGTCGAAGCGCAGGCGCCCGCCGATCTCGTTGTTCACGGATTGCGTCACGACCTCGGCAAGGCCCTTGAGACCTTCCACACGGCGCGAAGGAATCGCATCCGATACCACGTTCACCACGCCGCCCACGGCGCCGCCGTAGAGGATCGTGGCCGGGCCGCGAAGGATTTCGATCTGCTGCGCGTTGTAGGGGTCGGCGGTCACCTGGTGATCCGGACTGATCGTGGAGACGTCGCTAACCCCGAGCCCGTTATTCAGCACCTGCACCCGAGCCCCATCGAGGCCGCGGATGATGGGACGGCCGGCTCCGGCCGCGAACCCGCTCGACTGGACGCCAAGCTCGGTGTCCAGGGTATCGCCCAGGTTGGTGCTTTGATTGCGCCGCAGATTGGCACCGCGCAGCACGGTCGCCGGCTGGGTCATTTCGAGCTCGGTCCGATCCTGGAATGGCTGCGAGGTGACGACGACCGGTGCAAGGGTTTCTTCCTTCGCGGGCTCTGCCGCGGAAACGGATTGAGCGGCCAGCCCGGCGAGGGCGGTCGCGATGAGGGTCTTGCGAAACATGGTTCCGGCTCCTGATCCTGGTTCCGACGGCGGGCCGTGTGCCGCACCGCTTGGGAACGCGTTTGGGAACGCGGGCCGCTGGGCGACCCGCGAAGACGCGATCAGGTCCGAGCTGGCGGTGCCCGGCTGTGGAAGTGGACGAGAGAAAGGGGATGGAACGGGGTGAACGCGCGGTGCCCCACTACCGGTGGGGCGAACTCCGCGACCAGAAGGCCGGCCCAGCTCGGCGGGTCGCCGTCGAGCGCAGCATGGACCACACCCATGTCGCAGCCCTGGGCCGGCGGAGAATGGCTGCCAGGGGTGGCGTAGGGGTCCGGAACGATGCCGAAGTGGCTGTAGGCATGCAGCAGGGCGCCGTGCTGCGCGAAGAGCAGCACGAGCACCAGCCCCAAGCGAGCCAGCAACGCCTGCGAGCGGGGCGAATACGCTCGCCTCATGTCGTCACCACGACGCCGACGTCGGAGGTATCTATCGTTCGCAATGACTGGGCGCCGGCGCGCGAAGCGGGACGGGTGCCCAAGAGCGATGCTCTTGGGCGCTCCGGTCGATTGCGTGGTTAGCGCTCATTCTCGCGTACCAACGCTATAGCACTCACCGGCCCTCACCACCCCATGGTTTGAAGGCGCTCATCTTCCGGTCAGGGACCTCACGCTGCTCATCAAGGAAGCGTGCGAGTTGCACTGAAATCATGGGTCCCGCAAGGACCGCGAAGAACATCAGCCAATCAGCCATGGTCACGACACGCCTCCTTTGCCGAGATTGCTAACTTACCGCTCTCACTGCGTCTGTCCGGGTGCGGTCGAGCGGGCGGCCGATGGCACCCGCGACCGCGGCGAGCGAATCCATGAGCGAGACGAGCTCCTGCGGGGTCAGCGCCTGGTCGGCATCGCACCACGCTTCGCATGGGTTCGGATGCATCTCCACGAGCAGGCCGTCCGCGCCCGCCGCGATCGCCGCGCGCGCGAGCGCGGGGACGAGCCACGCCTTGCCGCCGGCGTGCGACGGATCGACGATCACCGGCAGGTGGGTCTCCTTCTTGAGCACCGGGATCGCGGTCACGTCGAGCACGTTGCGGTAGGCGGTCTCGAAGGTGCGGATGCCGCGCTCGCAGAAGATGATGTCGTGGTTGCCGCCGGCCGCGATGTACTCGGCGGCCATCAGCCATTCCGAGATCGTGGCCGACATACCGCGCTTCAGGATGACCGGCTTGTTGACCCCGCCCACCGCCTTGAGGAGGTCGAAGTTCTGCATGTTGCGGGTGCCGATCTGGATCAGATCCACCCCGTGCTCGAGAAAGGTGTCGAGCATGCGCACGTCCATGAGCTCGGTGACAATCGGCAAGCCCTGCTTGTCGGCGGCCGCGCGGAACATCTGCAGCCCTTCGGCGCCCCGGCCCTGGAAGGCATAGGGACTGGTGCGCGGCTTGAAAGCGCCGCCGCGCATGAGACGGCAACCCGCGTCCGCCACACCCGTGGCCGCTAGATCCATCTGCGCCTGCGTCTCCACCGAACAGGGACCGGCGATCACCTGCACCGCCGGGCCCCCGATGGGAACGCCGCGCACCTGGATCGTGCTGTCGCCCTTGTGCCATTCCCGGGCGACGATCTTGTACGGTTTCAGCACATGGATCGCCTGCTCGACGCCGGCCATGGTGGAGAACGCTTCTTCCGGCAGCGAGCGCTCGTCGCCGATGGCGCCGATCACGACGCGTTCGGTGCCGCGCGACACGTTCACGTCGAGCCCGTGGTCGCGGATCTTGCGCACGACGGCCTCGATGGCGGCTTCGCCCGCGTTCAGGTTCATGACGATGATCATGGTGTGCTTCCTTCGCTTGCGTGTGACACGACGCGTCGCACGCCGCTCACGCGCGCGAGAGCGCCAGCCATGATAGGCGTCCTCCGCGTCCAGACAGAGCGCCAATGGGGCGCCGTTGCTGCCCCGGCGATGGCATGGCTAGCCGCCATACGAGCGTTCCCGTCTCTCCCGACGCTCCTGCGCTTCCACGGAGAGCATCGCCGTCGGACGCGCGAGCAGCCGCGGCAGGCCGATCGGCTCGCCGGTCTCGTCACAGAAGCCGTAGCGTCCGTCCTCGATGCGCGCGAGCGCCTGGTCGATCTTGCGCAAGAGCTTGCGCTCGCGATCGCGGGCGCGCAGCTCGATCGCCTGCTCCTCTTCGCGCGTCGCACGGTCGGCCGGATCCGCCGCGACCTCGGTTTCCTTGAGGTGTTCGGCGGTCTCGGACTGGTTGGCCGCAATCTCCGCCTTCAGCTCGAGCAGGCGGCGGCGAAAGAAGGCGAGCTGCCGCTCGTTCATGTAATCCGCCGCATCCATACCGAGGAGCTCTTCGTCAGTGAGTGGTCCGACGGCGGGAGTGTGGGCGTGGGCGGTACGGGTTGCCATAATTTTCAGGCCTCGATGGGGTTCGTGGGGTGATGCGCTTCATCCCGAACGCACAGCGCCATGCCGGTGCCGAAAAGGTCCTGCGGGAGCTTGCGTCCGATGAATACCATCCTGCTTTCGCGGGCTTCGCCGGGGGCCCAGGGCCTGCCTTCTTCGGCGCCCATGATCATGTGCACGCCCTGAAACAGGACGCGGCGCGGGTTGCCGTCCACTTGCAGTATGCCCTTGTAGCGGAGCATATCCTGGCCATAGGTTTCGATGAAAAATCCAAGGAAGGTCTCCAGCTTGCCCAGGTCGAACGGTCGCCTGTCACGGTACACGAAAGAGCTCACGTCGTCGTGTTCGTGGCTCACTTCCGCGAGGAAATCCGGTTCGATTTCGAGCATCGCATCCAGGTTGAAGCCGCGGTCGTCGGTTAGTGTCAGGGAATCAACCCCTGTCCGGCGAGCACACGCGTGCGCTTCACGCGGCAGGCGGTGCCGTCGCGCCGTTGGTCGATCCGGCGGACTCGACGGTTGCCGGCCCTCCCGACGCACGCGCCGCCTCGATGAACTGCGTCAGGATCTCCTCGACGAACGCGGGGTCGATGTCGCGCACGATGAAGACCAGGCGCGTGCGATGGTCGTCGTCCGGCCAAGCTTCGAGTTTCGAAAGCGGGTAGAGCACGGTTTGCACGGCGTGCAGAACGACGGGTTGCGTCTGCCCTTCGAGGTTCAGTATCCCCTTCACGCGCAGCATGTCGTCGCCGCGGAACGAGAGCAGCATCTCCATCGCCGCGATGAGTGCCGGCCAAGGCACGGGCGCATCGAAGCTCACGGTGAAGGAACGCACCAGCGCGTCGTGGCTCGGCGATGGCGCTGGCATCGCCCCCCCCAGCATCGACGCGCGCGCAACCGGACGGTAGGCCGACGCGGCCAGCCAGCGTGCGACATCCGGGATCTTGCTCGAGGCATCGAAGAGACCCGCGTTCAGCAGCACTTCGGGATCGATGCGGCCCTGCTCCGATCGGTAGATGGGCGCGGCGGGGTTGAGCTCGCGCAGCCGCGCCTCCAGCTGATCGAGATCGGATGGCGCAGCCGCATCGGCCTTGGTGATGACGATGCGATCGGCCACCGCCGCCTGCTTCACGGACTCGAAGTGGCGGTCGAGCTCACCCATCCCGAGCGCGCCGTCGACCGTGGCGATGACCCCGTCGAGGCGGAAGTGCTGCGCCACGATCGGATCCGCAATCAGCGTCTGCAGGATCGGCGCGGGATCGGCGAGACCCGTGGTTTCGATCAGCACGCGGTTGAACTTCGGGATGCCTTCGCGGCCGCGGTTGAAGAGCAGGTCGCGCAGCGCGTCCGTGAGCTCCCCGCGCACCGTGCAGCAGAGGCAGCCGCCCTCCAGCAGCACGACGTCCGGCTTCGCGCTGCGCACGAGATGGTGGTCGAGGCCCACGTCCCCGACCTCGTTGATCAGAACTGCGCTGTCCGCGAGCGCCGGCTGCCGCACGAGGTGATTGAGCAGCGTGGTCTTGCCGCTGCCGAGGAATCCCGTGAGGAGCGAGACGGGTATAAGCGTTCGCCCCGGCAGAAGCGGCGGCGTCGCTCACGGTGTTCTCGACGGTTTGCGTGCGCGGCTCTTCGCCGGCGCAGCGGCACGCTCGCCCCGCCGCGGGCTGCATTCGCGGCACAGACCCCGCACGGTGACCTCCATCGCTTCGGGCAGATAACCCCTTGGCAGTCGCGGCAGCGAATTGGTCGGCATCTGCTGCAGGCAGATCACCTCGCCGCAGCACGTGCACATGAAGTGGGCATGGCGCGGGTCGTGCTGGGCTGGCGCCGCATTGAAGCGCCAGACGCGATCGGCGAACGAGATCTTGTGCGCAAGATGCTGCTGCGTCAGCCACTCGAGCACGCGGTACACCGTCACGCGATCGATGTCGAGCACGGGGTCGAGCTCTTCCTCGATCTCGTGGTGCGTGAGCGCCCGCGGTGCCGCCAGCAGCAACGCCAGAACCTGCACGCGAGCGGCGGTAATCCGCTCACCCGTGGCGCCGATGAGATCCTTGGCATTCTGGCTAGGCGCGCGCATGAAGACGTGGCGGCTGGTTGGATCGACGATTGAACCACGAAGCCCGCGCCGGCGCAACTAAGTTGCAAGACAGAGAGGCGAGCCAGGTGTTGTCGAGCGCGCTCCGGGAGCGGACCCGATCCGAGGCAGCGCAACGATCACCGTGCGATACGGGTCGCGCGGCGCCTTCGATTCTGCGAGAGATCAGGCCGGCGGAAGCGGGGAGGACGAGGTCGGAAGGTTTGCGCGCATCGGTCCGGGACGTCGCGTACTTACGCTCCCGCCACCGGACCGGCCAGGCGCCGGGCCAATTCAGTTATAGCCGAGCACCACGCTAGAAGCGACTTCGTCGCGCTCACCCGCGGTCTTGCGATCGGTGAGCTGCACTGTGGGCTGGGCGGCAGCGCGGTCCGGCGCGTCCGGCGCGGGCTTGCAGCCGAACGGCGCGGATGCGCGCGAACTGCCGCGCTCGGTGAAAATGCGATTCCTGATCTGCGACATTTCTTGAACCTCCATCGTTGTCATAGGGCGTCACCAGCGAGAGCAAGCCCTGTGCCCGTGACAGCCGGCTGTACGCGCAAGCCATTCGTCATGTGTGGGAGGGGCCCTTCCGCTTGGCGCGGGGATGCGCTGCGTCGTACGCCTGCGCCAGGTGCTGAAAATCGAGATGCGTGTACACCTGCGTGGTCGTGATGCTGGAATGACCGAGCAGCTCCTGCACCGCGCGCAGGTCGCCGCTCGACTGCAGCAGATGCGATGCGAAAGAGTGCCGCAGCATGTGCGGGTGGACGCGGCTCGCGAGGCCCTGCTTCACGCCCCAGCGGCGCAAACGGGATTGCACGGTGCGCGGTGCGAGCGGGGTTCCGGCGCGGTTGATGAAGAGCGCGCGGATCTCGCTCCTCGCCCATCTCTCGCGCTCTGGAAGCCACGCGCGAATCGCGGCGAGCGCGGCCGAGCCCACGGGAACGATGCGGGTCTTGCGTCCCTTGCCGATCACTTCCACCGTGCCATCGGCAAAGCGCAGTCGCACGAGGTCGAGCCCCACCAGTTCCGACAGCCGCAAGCCGGACGAATAGAAGAGCTCGAACATCGCGCGGTCGCGCAGTTCGAGCGGCGTCGACGCGGGTGCCTCGAGCAGCTGCCGCGCTTCATCGGGAGACAGCGAGTGGGGCAGCTTGCGCGGCGATTTCGGCGCGCGCACGCCGGCGCACGGATTTACCTCGAAGCCCTGATCGCGGGCGAGGTAGCGGTAGAAGGCGCGCCACGAAGACAGCACGCGGGCGAGGCTGCGGCCGCCCAGCCCCTTGCCGTGGAGGTCGGCCACGAACCGCCGCACATGGTGCGGGCGCAAGTCGGCGAGGGGCGTCGCACCGATGCGCTGGAGCAGCCGGCGCACGTCGCGCAGGTAGTTCTCGCGGGTGAGCGGACTTAAGCGCCGCTCGTGGTCGAGGTAGGATACGAAGCCCGCGAGATAGCGCTCGACTTCCGGAGCAATCGGGGCAAGGCCACCGTCGACCGCGGCCGTTTTCATCTCGCACCGATCACGTCCCGGCGCGCACCCGCTGCACGGCCGCGACCACCATCTCCGCCAGTCGCTTCAGGTACAGCGTGCCCATCTCGGGATAGAAGCGCTGCGGTTCTTCGCTCGCGAGCGCGAGCAAGCCCGTGACCTCGCTGCCCTTGACGGGCACGTAGGCGAACGAGCGCAGCCGGCCGCCGTCCTCGCCGAACCACGCTGCGGTGTCGAACATCGGATGGCCGATGCAGTACGGACCCGACAGGCTCTCGGTGAATAGCCGCGCCTCCTCCCCGGCTTCGCGAAATTCCTCGCGCTCCGAGCCGTGCTGCGCCGGCCACAGCCTGAGCGCGACGTGAGGCACCGCGAAATCCTCGCGCAGGTTGAAGTAGAGGTCGTGCAGCACGGTATCGAAGTCCCGCGCACCGATGAGCGCAATCGTCAGACGGTGGAGGCGTTCGCCGATGGCGTCGTTCTCCTCCCCGAAGTCGATCAGTTCCTTCAACTTCGATTCGAGCGCCCGGTTCTTCTCCCGCAGGCTGAGGATCTGGCGCTCGGAGATCGGGATGGCGCGACCGCCGTGCGGATGCGGAAGGTAGATGTTGGCCAGCATGTCCGCATATTCCTCGAAGAACTCGGGGTGCTCCTGGAGATACGCTGCGACCTGTTCTGACTTCATTCGATGCTCTCTGGCGTTTGACTGCGGTTTGGATGGAAATGTAACACAGGAGGGCAAACTGCGACGTAAAACAGCAAATTACACCCTTAACTTGAGAGGCTGCTTGAAGTCTCTCAGAGCGCGATGGTGCCCTCGAACACGGTGCGCGCCGGGCCGGTCATCCGCACCGGCGCGCGCTCGCCCGCCCATTCGACGACGAGCTCGCCGCCCCGCGTGCCGACTCGCACCGGCGAGTCGACCAATCCTCGCGAAATGCCTGCCACCACGGCGGCGCACGCACCGGTGCCGCAGGCGAGTGTTTCCCCCGCGCCCCGCTCGAACACCCGCAAGCGGACGTGGTGGCGGTCCACCACCTGCATGAAGCCCGCGTTCACCCGTTCCGGAAAAAGCGGATGACACTCCAGCAGCGGGCCTTCGATGCCGACCGGCGCGGCATCGACATCCGGCACGACTTGCACCGCGTGCGGGTTGCCCAGGGACAGCACGCTCATCTCCACCTCTCGATCCGGGAGGGCAATCCGGTACGTGAGCGCCTGCTCCGAGGCGAGAAACGGCACGCGCGCGGGCTCGAACACGGGTGCACCCAGGTCGACGGTCACCTGCCCATCGTCCTCGAGGCGGGGCGTGATGATGCCCTCGCGGGTCTCGACGCGGATCTCGCGCTTCGTGGTGAGCCCCTTGTCGCGCACGAAACGCGCGAAGCAGCGGGCGCCGTTGCCGCACTGCCCCACTTCGCCGCCGTCGGCGTTGAAGATGCGGTAGTAGAAGTCCGTGTCGGCGCGGCGCGGCGCTTCCACCTGCAGGATCTGGTCGCAGCCGATACCGAAATGCCGGTCTGCCAGCAGGCGCAACTGCTCGCGGGTGAGCGCGACCGGCTGCGCCGTGGCATCGATCACCACGAAGTCGTTGCCCAGTCCTTCCATCTTCGTGAACTCGAGTCTCATGGCCTGTCCGCGGCGACGCTCCCTACCCGGTGAGCCGGCCATACGCGATCAGGTGCCGGTCGCTCGCCGCCTCCACCCGGATGCGCGGCAACCCCGCCGCCGCGAGCTGCGACCTCACTTCGTCCGGGCGAAAGGCCGCCAGCAGGGAATTGAAGAAATCGCGGCGCAGCACGTCCGGCGCGTCGCCAGCGTGCAGCGCCAACAGCTCCGCCGCTGCTTCCCGGGACGGTGGGCGCAACAAATCCATCACGAACACGGCTCCCTCCGGCGCTGCCGCCCGGACCGCATCCCAGAGCACGCCGGGGTCGGCGAGATGATGCAGCAGGCTGTTGCTGATCACGGCATCGTAGCGCGATCCGGGAAGCTGCACCGCGGGCAAGCGCACCTGCGTCAATCGTATGCGGCCGCCGAGCCCCGCCGCCGCAACCGCCTGCCGACCGAGCGCCAGCATCGCCGCCGCGCCGTCCACGCCGACCATCGATGCCGCCGGGTAAGAACGCGCAAAGCGGACCGTCACGTCCGCGGATCCGCAGCCGAGATCGAGCACCGCCCCGCCATGAAACTCGGGAAAGCAGCGGCGAAAGCGCGCGACGAACGCCTCGTGCGGCTCGCTGAAGTCGGCCGACGCGTAGGCGAGCGCCTGCGCCGGCTCGCTCATCAGCTCGGGTTCGGGAACGCGCTCCATCATGCGTCCGTGCCGGCGGGTGTTGCTCGCGCATACGGATCCGGCTCGCCGGGCGGGCGCGTCTTGAAGCGCTTGTGCAGCCAGTGGTATTGCTCCGGCATCTCGAGGATGCGCGCCTCGATGAACGCGTTCATGCGGCGCGCGTCGGCCTCGGGATCCGCACTCGGGAAATCCGCGAGCGGCGGCAGCATCCGCGCAACGTAGCCGGCGCTGCCCGGCCGCTGCTCCACGATGAGGGGCAGCACCTGCGCGCGCGTGACGCGGGCGATGACCGAAAGCCCGGTGGTGGTGGCGGCGGCGACACCGAAGAACGGAACGAAGACGGAGTGGGGCGCGCCGAAGTCCATGTCGGGAGAATACAGGAACGGCAAGCCCTCCTTCATCGCCTGCAGCACCGGCAGCAGGCCTTCGTGCCGCGCGAACAGTACCGCGTTGCCGAAGCGGCTGCGGCCGCGCGCGAGCATCTCGTCGGCGATGCTGTTGCTCTGGCGCGCGTACATGCCGCACGCGCGGTACTCGGTCGCGAGCCGCGCCGCCGCCATGTCGACGCCGACGAAGTGCGGGGCGAAGACGATGAGGGGCTTGCCCTTCAGCGCCTGATAGTGCTCGATGCCTTCGACGCGAACCGTGGCCTGGATGCGCGCCTTCGAACCCCAGAACATCAGGCCGCGCTCGAACACCGATCGGCCGAACGCGCGGAAATGGCGCTTCAGGAGCTGCTCCCGTTCGCGCCCCGGCAGGTCCGGAAAGCAGAGCGCGAGATTGACGCGCCCGATGCGCCGCCGCGACCTCGCGAGGTAATAGCCCACCGTGCCGCCGAAGTTTCCGACCGCGGCGAGCGCGCCGAGGGGCAGGAAATGCAATAGCCAGAGGAGGCCAAAGGCGAGTCGCGTCAACATGGCATCTTCATCGAGGCCCTGCCGGGACCGGGCTCCGGACGCGCGCTTGGGTTCACGCGCTCCCGTGCGTAAAGCCCCGCTTCGACGAGCGCACGAACGCCGCCAGCGTCTTGACTTCGGCGCACGGCGCGGCTTCGAGCGCGGCCAGGGCCTCCCGCAGCGACAGGCCGGCGCGAAAGAGGGTGCGAAACGCCTGCTTGAGGGCACCCAGCGTTTCCGCCGTGAAGCCCGCGCGCCGGAGTCCGACGAGGTTGAGCCCGCGGGCGCGCGCTGGCGAGCCCTCGGTGATCATGTACGGCAGGCAGTCCTGGCTGATGCGCGCCAGGCCGCCGACCATCGCCAAGGTCCCCACGCGCGTGAACTGGTGGATGACCACGTTGCCCGAAATGAACGCACGATCCGCCACCGCGACGTGGCCGGCCAGGAGCGCGCCGTTCGCGATGATCACCCGGTCGCCGACCTGGCAATCGTGGGCGATGTGGCAGTTCACCATCAGAAAATTGCCGTTGCCGATGCGCGTGCTGCCGCCGGCGGTGGTGGCACGGTGGATCGTGACCCCTTCGCGGATCAGATTGTCGGCCCCGATCTCGAGATAACTCACCTGGTCGGTGAAGCTCACGTCCTGCGGCTCGCCCCCCAGCGTAACGTGCTCCGCGACGCGACACCGGGGACCGAGTGTCGTGTACCGGCGGATAACGGCGTGGGCGCCGATGCGGCAGCCGTCGCCGATCGTGACGTCCGGCTCGACGATCGCGAACGGTCCGATGGCAACGTCGCTGCCGAGTACCACCCCCGGATCGACCAGAGCCGTCGGATGAATGAGCGCGGTCAAAGCGCTCAGCTCGCCGCTCCGCGGACGACCTCGCACACGCGGTCCACCTGATCGAGGGTCATCTGCGGAAAGATGGGGAGCGAAACCACCTCCTGCGCCACCGCTTCCGACACCGGCAGGCTCACGCCACGGCAGCGATCCGCGTAGACCTCCTGACGGTGCAGCGGCACCGGATAGTAGATCATCGATCCGATGCCGGCATCGCCGAGCGCTTGCTGGATGGCATCCCGCCGCGGGGTGCGGATCGTGTACTGGTGATAAACGTGCACGCAGTCCGGCGCCTCGGCCGGCGTGACCACGCAGCCGGCAAGGCGCTCGTTGTAGGCGTGCGCGATCGCCCGCCGGCGAGCATTGAAAGCCTCCAGATACTCGAGCTTCAGCCGCAGGATCACCGCCTGGATCTCGTCCAGCCGGCTGTTGTAGCCGATCACGTGGTGGTGATAGCGCAGGCGGCTGCCGTGGTTCCGATACACACGCACCTCGGCGGCGAGCGCCTCGTCGTTGGTCGTCACCATGCCGCCGTCGCCGAATGCGCCGAGGTTTTTGCTGGGGTAGAACGAGAAGCACCCGAAGTCACCGAACGCGCCGGTCATGCGCCCGCCGTAACGCGCGCCGTAGGACTGCGCGCAGTCTTCGACCAGCCGCAGGCGGTGGCGCCGGCAGAGGTCGATGATCGGGTCGAGGTCGGCCGCCTGCCCATAGAGATGCACCGGCATCACCGCCTTGGTCCGGGTCGTGATCGCCTGCTCGATCCGGGCCGGATCGATGTTGAACGTGTCGGCCTGGATGTCCACGAACACCGGTGCCGCCCCCGTGTACGAGATCGCCTCCGCGGTACCGATGAAGGTGAACGGTGACGTGATCACCTCGTCACCCGGGCCGATGCCGAGCACGCGCAAAGCGAGATGCAACGCGTCCGTCCCCGACGCGCACCCTACCGCGCAGCCCACGCCGACGTGCGCGGCCACCTCCTTCTCCAGCGCCTGAACATTGGGCCCGAGTATGTACTGCGTCGAGTCGAGCATATCCGCGAGGCGCCGCAGGAGCTCGTCGCGGAAGAGCGCGTACTCGGCCTTGAGATCGAGCATCGGAATGGACATGGACGGGAGCGATCGAATGGAAAAGCGTGAAAGTGTTTGCGAGCGGCCGTGCTCCGTCAAGCCCCTGAGCGCCGCCTGCCGCCGATGGCGCGGCTGATTTCCAGGGCGACCTCCAAGGCCCGGCGGCCGTCGCGGCCAGTTACCGCGGGCGTCGCGCCGGTGCGCACGCAATCGAGGAAGGCGCGGATCTCCGCCAGGATCGCATCCGACTTCTCCGCCGTCTTGCGCGTCTCTACCGAGATCCGCGGAAATCCCTGCTCGTCGCGCTCCGCCCCGTTGCGCCGCGCGATGTCGATGCTGCTGGTGGGAAAGTCGACCGAGAAGTACGCGTCGTGCTGGAAGATGCGCATCTTCCGCATCGCCTTCTGACTGACCCGGCTCGCGGTGACGTTGGCGACGCAGCCGTCCGCGAACTCGAGCCGCGCGTTCGCGATATCCACCTCGTCCGTCAGGACCGGATAGCCGCTCGCGCGAAGCTCGCGGATGTCCTGCTGGGTAAGGCTCAGGATGATGTCGATGTCGTGGATCATGAGATCCAGCACCACGTTCACGTCGGTGCCGCGCGGTTTGAACACGGAGAGCCGGTGCGATTCGAAGAAGAGCGGCCGGTCGAGCAGGCTCTGCACTTCCACCACCGCCGGATTGAACCGCTCCAGATGCCCGACCTGGAAGACGAGCCGGTGGCGCTCGGCCAGCGCGATCAACTCCTCCGCCTGAGCGAGCGTCTCCGTCACCGGCTTCTCGAGCAGGATGTGCACGCCCGCTTCGAGGCAGTCCTTCGCCACGCGATGGTGGTGCTCGGTCGGGACGACGATCGAGGCCACGTCGATCGCTCCCAAGAGATCGCGATAGTCCGTGTACGGTTTCGTACCGAGCGCCGCGGCGACCTCCCGCGCGCGGTCGGCACTCGTATCCACCACGCCGACCAGCTCGGCGTCGTCGAGCAGCGCGTATTTCTGCGCGTGGAAAGCACCCAGGTACCCTACACCGATAACCGCCGCAGGGACCTTGCTCACCGCAGCCCCCGCCTGTCGCGCCGGGACGGCAACGTCGCCCGTGGATGACGGCCGACTGCGCCGGGGCAGGCGCGCCCCGCACCCCCTGTGCTATGATCTGCAACCATTTTTTTCGACAGCCACCGAAATCGAAAGCCGATGAGCGAATATCTTTTCAGTTCCGAGTCCGTCTCCGAAGGCCATCCCGACAAGGTCGCCGACCAGATCTCCGACGGTGTTCTGGATGCGATTCTAGCCCAGGACCCGCGCGGGCGCGTGGCCTGCGAGACCCTGGTGAGCACCGGTCTCGTGGTGATTTCGGGCGAGATCACCACGAAGGCGCACATCAACTACATGGAGATCGCGCGCGACGTCGTGCGCCAGATCGGATACGACGCCTCGGAGATCGGCTTCGACTACAAGTCGTGTGCGGTCCTGACCGCGATCAACCGGCAGTCTCCGGACATCGCCCAGGGCGTGGACGAAGGCAAGGGGCTCGATCTCGACCAGGGTGCGGGCGACCAAGGTCTCATGTTCGGCTATGCGTGCAACGAGACGGCGCAGCTCATGCCGCTGCCCATCTATTACGCCCACCGCATCATGCAGCGCCAGGCCGAAGTGCGGCGCGACGGGCGCCTGCCATGGCTCCGCCCCGATGCCAAGTCCCAGCTCACGGTGCGCTACCTCGACGGCAAGCCGGTCGCGATCGACACCGTCGTCGTCTCCACCCAGCATGGCCCCGATGTCTCGCACGCCCAGCTCACCGAGGCAGTGATCGAAGAGATCATCAAGCCGGTGATCCCGAAGGAGATGCTGCGCGGCGACATCCGCTACCTCATCAATCCGACCGGACGCTTCGTGGTGGGCGGTCCGCACGGCGACTGCGGGCTCACCGGCCGCAAGATCATCGTCGATACGTACGGCGGCGCCGCCCGGCATGGCGGGGGCGCGTTCTCCGGCAAGGACCCGTCGAAGGTCGACCGCTCCGGTGCGTACGCGGGACGCTACGTCGCGAAGAACGTCGTCGCCGCCGGTCTTGCCGACCGCTGCGAGGTGCAGGTGGCCTACGCCATCGGCGTCGCGCGCCCGGTCTCGCTGATGGTGAACACTTTCGGCACCGGCAAAGTCAGCGACGAGACGATCGTGGAGCTCGTCGGCAAGCACTTCGACCTGCGTCCGAAGGGCATCATCCAGGCGCTCGACCTGCTGCGGCCGATCTACAGCAAGACCGCGGCGTACGGCCATTTCGGGCGCGACGAACCCGAATTCACTTGGGAAAAGACGGATAAAGCGTCTGCGCTCCGCGCAGACGCAGGGCTTTAGGGCCCGCCTATCCGTCTTTCGGCGCAGGCTAACGCGTCCCGTCGGGGCGGGTTAAGCGCAGCGGACGCAGCCAAGGTCGATAAGGCGTCTGCGGCTGCGCGCCGACGCGGGGCTGTCAGGCTTCGGCTCTGCATCCACGAAGGTTTCATCTGCCCGTCGTCCTGCGACTCGGCGCCGCGCCCCGGCTTGCCTGCCTCGAGGCGGGGCGGCCGCGCCCCACATGCAGCAAGGTGGCACGGCATCCGCTTTCGGCGTGGCGGCTAGCCGTAGTGACCACTCTCTCTCGTCGCGCCCACCCGATGCGGAAACTGTATTCCGCGCTCCAGTATAATCGCGCCTTCCCCGCGCTTCTCACGAGATTTCCCGCAATGAGATTCCTCCTCGCGCTCTTCTCTTTTCTCGTCGTGTCCGCCGCCGTCGCACAGCAGTCACCGCTGCCGCTGCCACCGCCGCCGACGTTGGCCGCCAAGTCGTGGGTGCTGTACGACTTCCTCGCGGCTCAGGTGATCGCGGCGCAGAACCCGAACGAGCGCGTCGAGCCGGCGTCGCTCACCAAGATGATGACCGCCTACCTGACCTACGAGGCCATCAGGCAGAAGCGCATCGCGCTGGATCAGGTGGTACCGGTTTCGCCGAGGGCTTGGAAGGCGCAGGGCTCGCGCATGTTCATCGAGCCGCAAAAGCCGGTGACCGTGGAAGAGTTGATCCACGGCATGGTGATCCAGTCCGGCAACGACGCCTGCATCGCGCTCGCCGAAGCCATCGCCGGCAGCGAGGAGGTGTTCGCGCAGATGATGAACCAACAGGCGCAGAAGCTCGGCATGAAGAACACGAACTTCGTGAACTCGACCGGCCTGCCGGACCCCAAGCACTACACGACGGCCTACGACATGGCGCTCCTCGCCGCGGCGCTCATCCGCAGTTTTCCGGAGCACTACAAGCTGAACGCGCAAAGGGAGTTTCGCTACAACAACATCACGCAGGCGAACCGCAACCGCCTGCTCTGGACTGATCCTTACGTGGACGGCGTCAAGACCGGGCATCACGAGGCCGCCGGCTACTGTCTCGTGGCCTCGGCGAAGCGTGACAGCCGGCGCCTCATTTCGGTCGTGACCGGCACCGCCTCCGAGGCGGCGCGTGCGACCGAGAGTCAGAAGATTCTCAATTACGGCTTTCAGTTCTACGATACGGTCAAGGTGTACGCGAGGGATCAGACCGTGGCGACGCTCCGGGTATGGAAGGGCGCGGAGAACGACGTGAGGATCGGCTTCGATCAGGATTTCTATCTGGCGCTGCCCAAGGGCGACGCCGCGAAGCTCAAGGCCTCGATGGAGACGCGTCAGCCGCTCCTCGCACCGCTCGCAGCCGGCCAGGAGGTCGGCATGCTCAAGCTCTCTCTGGAGGAGAAGCCGCTCGGCGAGTATCCGCTGGTGGCGCTCGCGAGCGTGCCGGTGGCGGGCTTTTTCGGTCGCGGCTCGATACGCTCCGACTCTGGCTGCCGCAGTGAGCGATCCCACTGTCTATCTGAACGGGACGTGGCTGCCCCTGGCTGAGGCCCGCGTGCCGGTGCAGGACCGCGGCTTCATCTTCGCGGACGGCGTCTACGAGGTGATCCCGGTATATGCGCGCACGCCATTTCGCCTGCGCCAGCACCTCGCTCGCCTCGAGAGCAGTCTCGGCGCGATCCGCATCGCCAATCCGTACCCCGCGCACGACTGGGAGGCGTTGCTTTGCGGCCTCGTCGAGCGCCAATCGTGGCCGGACCAGTGCGTCTACCTGCAGGTGACGCGCGGCGTCGCCAAACGCGACCACGCCTTCCCGCAGGATGCGACGCCGACCGTGTTCATGATGAGCAGCCCGCTCGCCACCCCATCCCGCGAGGAGATCGAGCGCGGCGTCGCAGCGGTGACCGCGACCGACTACCGCTGGGGCCGGTGCGACATCAAGTCGATCGCGCTGCTGGGCAACGTGCTGCTGCGGCAGTTTGCTGTCGACGCCGGCGCGGTGGAGACGGTGCTGTTCCGCGACGGCTTTCTCACCGAGGGGGCTGCCAGCAACGTCTTCGTCGTCGCTGGCGGTCTTCTTCTCGCCCCGCCGAAGAGCCACCTCATGCTTCCCGGCATCACCTACGATCTCGTGCTCGAGCTGGCGGCGGCGAGCGGTCTGCCGCATCAGGTGCGCGAGGTTACCGAGCAGGAGACGCTCTCCGCGAACGAGCTCTGGCTCACGTCGTCCACCAAGGAGGTGTTGGCGATCACGACGCTGAACGGCCGGCCGGTGGGGCCCGGCACACCCGGCCCCGTGTTCCGGCGCATGCACGCGCTTTTTCAGGAGTACAAGGCGGCGAGCGCGGCGACCGGCCGCACCCTGCAGCCTGCCGCGGGAGCATGAGCGTGAGCACCGGCGAGGTCACGAGTCTGATCGAGTATCCCTGCGATTTTCCCATCAAGATCATGGGCACCTCGCAAGCGGGCTTCGCCCAGACGGTGGTCGACATCGTGCGGCGACATGCCCCGGACTTCGATCCCGGCACGCTCGAGATGCGGGTGAGCCGGGCAAAAAAATACTTGAGCGTGACCGCGACCATCCGCGCCACTTCCCGTGAACAGCTCGACGCGCTGTACCGGGAGCTGTCCGACCACCCTCTGGTGGTGATGGTGCTGTAGAAGCGGGAAGGGAAAAATGGTCACCAATGGTCAAGGGGCGCCCGTGGCGCCTGCCCCCTTCTGGCGTCCTGCTCCCCCCGGTGCCGGTGATCCGCAGCCTCGGCCGCGTCGAATACGAGCCCACGTGGCGCGCAATGCAGGCGTTCACGGAGACCCGCGCGCCCGAGACCTCCGACGAGCTCTGGATCGTCGAGCATTTCCCGGTCTTTACGGTCGGCTTGAACGGCACACCCGATCATTTGCTGCGACGCTCGGAGATCCCGGTGGTCCGGGTCGACCGCGGCGGGCAGATCACCTATCACGGTCCGGGGCAGCTCGTGATCTACCTGCTGCTCGATCTGCGCCGCCGCAGCTACGGGGTGCGCGAGCTGGTCCGGCGCATGGAGCGCGCGGTGATCGCGCTGCTCGCGGAAGAAGGGGTCGCGGCCGCGGGTAACGTGGAAGCGCCGGGCGTGTATGTCGGCGATGCAAAAATCGCGGCGCTGGGCCTACGCGTGAAGAACGGGTGCTGTTACCATGGCGTTGCCCTGAACATCGACCTGGATCTGGCGCCGTTCGCCGACATCAATCCCTGCGGGCACGCGGGAATGCCGGTGACCCGCACGTGCGATCTCGGTCTCGACCTCGGCGTGGACGCCGCCGGCGTGCGACTGAGTCGACATCTGTTGGACCTCCTCGATTGACTCGGAGCCTGGCATGAGCTCTCCCCTGGACAAGCAGACCGGCGCCGCGAAGACCGCACGCATCCCCATCAAGATCGTGCCCCACGAGCGCCTGCGGAAGCCGGAGTGGATCCGCGCCAAGGCTCCGAGCAGTGCGACCTTCGGCGAGGTGAAGCGCGCGCTCCGCGCGAGCAACCTGCACACGGTGTGCGAGGAAGCCTCGTGCCCCAACATCGGCGAGTGCTTCAGCAAGGGCACCGCGACGTTCATGATTCTCGGCGATCTGTGCACACGCCGCTGCCCGTTCTGCGACGTGGCCCACGGACGGCCACGGCCGCCCGACCCGGACGAGCCGCTGAATCTCGCCAGAACGATCGCGGCAATGCGGCTCAAGTACGTCGTGATCACCAGCGTGGACCGCGACGACCTGCGCGACGGCGGTGCGCAGCATTTCGTCGACTGCATCCGGGCGGTGCGCGAGCATTCGCCTGCCACGAAGATCGAGATCCTCACCCCCGACTTCCGCGGGCGGCTCGACCGCGCGCTCGATCTCCTCGCGCAGTGCCCGCCGGACGTGATGAACCACAACCTCGAGACGGTGCCGCGGCTCTATATGCAAGCGCGCCCCGGCTCCGACTACGCGCACTCGCTCAAGCTGTTGCAGGACTTCAAGGCGCGGCTGCCGGGCATTCCGACCAAGTCCGGGCTGATGGTCGGGCTGGGCGAGACCGACGACGAGATCGTCGACGTGATCCGCGACCTGCGCGCCCACGACGTGGACATGCTCACGGTCGGCCAGTACCTGCAGCCGAGCGAAGGCCATCTGCCGGTGCTGCGCTATGTCGAGCCCGCGGTGTTCGAGCGGTTCGAGCGCGAGGCGCTGGCACTGGGCTTCAGTCACGCGGCCTGCGGGCCGATGGTGCGATCGAGCTACCACGCCGACCAGCAGGCGCACGAGGCCGGCGTGGTCTAGCAGGCTAGGCGGGCTCCTTCAGCTTCGCTTCGAGCAGGGTGTGCAGGCGTGCAAAATCCGGCGCACCCCTGATGCGCTGGACGATCTGCCCGCGCTTGTCGATGACGAAGGTGGTCGGCGTTCCGCTGACGCCGCCAAAAGCGCCTTCGATCTTCCCCAGCGGATCGAGCGAAACCGCGAAAGGCAGCGCCGCACCCGCGACATACTCCAGCACACGGTTCGGCGGGTCGTAGCGCATCGCGACCGCGATCAGCGTCACCCCACGATCGCCGAAGCGCCGCTGAAGGTGCGCAAGATCGGGCATTTCCCGAATGCATATCGCGCAGCTCGTGGCCCAGAAGTTAACTACGACGACCTTTCCGTGCAGATCCCGCAGTGCGAGCTCGTTGCCGTTCAAGCTCGTGAAGGTGACATCGGGCGCCGGCCGAGGTCCGCCGCACGCGGTGAGCGCGACGGTCAGCAAAAGCAGCAGGGAAACGCCTGCTCGCCGGGTGGACAGGTTGCCGCCGCGGGGAAGTTTGGGCATATTCGCTCGCACAGACTCATATCGACAGGATCGTAATGCGCAACATTCTGGCCATGCTTGGATTTGTCATCGCCCTCCCGCTCGCGCAGGCCGATGTGGCAAACCTCACCAACTCCGAATCGATCGCCGGTTTGAAGGAGGCGCTCGAGAAGAGTTCAGCAGCCGCCATCGCCCAGCTCGGAACGGCGAACGGCTTCCTCGGCAATCCGCAGGTCAAGATTCCCCTGCCGGGGGCGCTGAAGACGGCCGAGAGCGGACTGCGCATGATGGGCATGGGCAAGCAGGCGGATGAGCTGGTGGTTGCCATGAACCGCGCAGCCGAGTCGGCCGTGGTCGAGGCCAAGCCGCTGTTCACGAACGCCATCAAGAACATGTCCTTCCAGGACGCGAAGGCCATCGTCACCGGCGGCGATGACGCCGCGACACAATACTTCAAGCGTACGACTTCCGAGCAGCTCACTGCGAAGTTTCTTCCGATCGTGAAGCAGGCCACCGCAAAGGTTGATCTGGCCGAGAAATACAACGCGGTCGCCGGGCAGGCTTCGAAGTTTGGCGTGCTGGACGCGAAGAGCGCCAACGTCGAGGGCTACGTCACGCAGAAGACGCTCGACGGCCTCTTCCTCGTGATGGCGCAGCAGGAAAAGGCCATCCGCAAGGATCCCATCGGGACCGGCAGCGCCCTGCTCAAGAAGGTTTTCGGCGGTATGTGACCACACGCCGCCGCGGGTTGCGTTGCAAAGGGCCGCGATGGCCCGAATGCGACATTCACCCTGTTATCGCCAGACAAAGCTGCGCACGGGCCGATGCGCCCGGCGAGTGCTGCGACCCAACCCTCGACACCTGGAACGGAGTGTAAACAATGAGCATCCTGAGCGAGTTCAAGGAATTCGCCCTCAAGGGCAACGTGATGGACCTCGCGGTGGGCGTCATCATCGGCGGCGCGTTCGGCAAGATCGTCGATTCGATCGTGAGCGACCTCATCATGCCGATCGTGGGCCGCATCTTCGGCGGCCTCGACTTTTCCAACTACTACATCGCGCTCAAGGACATCCCGCCCGGACGCCCCGCAAACACTCGACGGGCTCAAGAAGGCGGGTGTGCCGGTCTTCGCCTACGGCAACTTCGTCACGATCGCGCTCAACTTCGTGATCCTGGCCTTCATCATCTTCATGATGGTGAAGTGGATCAACAGGCTGCGCGCGCAAACGCCACCGCCGCCGCCTCCGGAGGACCCCGCGGACATCGTCCTCCTGCGCGAGATCCGCGACGAGCTGAAGAAGCGGTAGCCCATGAAGGTCGAGCCTTGGAATCCGGACGAAGACGGTCCTCTCACCGAGGTGACGCTGAAGCGCAAGCTGCAAT
>CAVTGS010000034.1:0-83464 GCA_963734295.1 uncultured beta proteobacterium
GCCGAGCAGCCGATTCTTGACGTGCTCGGGCTTGAGCGGCTACGCAGCAGCGGATTGTCCAGCAGATAGATCATGCCGACCGCGAGGTAGTCGCAGGCGCGCCAGTACGCGTCGATCCGGGCGAGCTGCTCTGCGTTCAAAGGTTGGAGGCGGGACGCAACGGTGGCGGGATCGTTCATGGTTATTCTCCGCGGGGCGTGTATTGAGGCGAATAGAGGAACATATACCCGCGGTCTTTCAGTTGCGTGACACCACTGCTGCGACAGGCGGCGGCAAATCAGGCTCCTGGGGTTGCGGCCGATGATGGAGCTCACGACTGCGGACACCACTGTCGAGGGCGAGGAAGGTGTCAAAACGGCTGCAACATGTCTTCTCGAATCTCCACTGCGTGGCGGGGTGGCGACTGATCTGATCGCCGACCCCGCTTGCGCGCCGCCAACACGTGTACCGCGTCCACCACATCGAAGGGAGTCCCCGACAGAGCGGCTGACCAAGCATGACCGTCTCGCCATCCTCGAGTTGGCCTCCGAGATCGCCGCGGAATCGGCACAGAATCCGAAGACATCGTCTGGATGATCGAGTTTCAGGAGCAACTCGCCGCAGCCCTGTATCGGAAGATGACGAGTCTGATCGAGCCGACCTCGAGATGGACGAGGAGGAGGAAGACGAGGACGACGAGGAGGAGGAAGACGAGGAAGAGGCCGAAGAGTCCGAGGTGGTGGTGCTGGAATCGGAAGACGACGAGGAGAACAAGAATAGGGCAAGAAAAAGGCCAGAAAGCCGCAGGTTAGCAGCGCGCCGCGTCGCGCGTCCCGACAGGCGCCGCTGTGCGCCCGCAGGTCTTACACGGGGTCCAGACTGACCAGGCTCGCCGCGACGTTGATCGTACCGGCGAGAATCAGCGTGTTGAAGGCAAACGCCACCAGGCTGTGTAGAGAGAGACCCGCGGATCGCGCGCGAGGTGATCAAGACGTCCGCAGTCTGACAGGCCACGCCGATGATGAAGGAGAAGTAGAAGAAGTCGGAATTCGGTACATCGGTGCCCGGGAAAAGAAGTCCGCCGACCGGAGGGGCAGCGGGCTCAGGCCCCGAAGCCGTGTAGAACATGCCGGCGTATTCGATACCGAACAGCAGGTACGACAGTGTCCACGACAGGATCGTCGTGGATGGTCTGACGCTCGCACATGCTGCATCACCGGTCCGGTGGCGCATTGCGGCCGCCTTTACCAGCAAGAAGATGGCATAGATGCCAAAGCCCGCGGCCGCCGTAGCGAGCAGCGCGAGCAAGCCAGGGCTCGGGTGGCGGGCTTTCAGGGGCATATCCTGTTCGTCGTAGCGGCTGGCGGCGACCAAGACCAGTGCGACGAACACGAACACGGCAGCATCCCAGCCAACGCGATGAGCACTTCGCGCATCAACACGCCTTGCGCGAATACCGCCACGTTGCCGGCGGCCAGCAAGGAAAGGAGCAACGCACCACCGAGATAGCGATGGGCAATCGCTTGCAGCGAAGGTTTCATGGTACCGCACTCGTGCGTACCCGAGCCGGCGCGCGCCAGCTCTGGGCAACAGCCCCTCGCCAGAGCGTCTGCCTTTAGCCTGCGCCCACTGGCTTCGCCCCGGTCACCGCGCCGGTCGACGCGCTTGCCGTGACGCGACCGATGTGCTCCAGATTCACACCGGTCGTCTCTATCCTGTACATCCAGGTAATGAGAGCGCCGATGAGTGAGGTGCAGACCAAAATCGCGAGCAGCGCGTCGATCCCTATGTCTTTCGACAGCACAGGAAAGAGAAACGCGGTAGTGACTGCGCCGATCTTGGCGAAGGAAGCGGCGAAGCCCGCGCCCTTGCCGCGGATGTGGGTCGGGAACACCTCGCCCGCGAGCAGGTAGGTCTGGGCGTTCGGGCCGAGGTTGGTCATGAAGTTGAACAGCATGAAGCCGCCGAACAGCAGCACGGTGTGCAGCGACGCTACGTGGTTCGACAGCGCGGCGAGACCGAGGCCGATGGCGCAGCCGATGAAGCCGAGAATCTGCAATCGAATCCGTCCGAGCCGGTCTGCGAGCAGTACGGCCGCGATGATGCCCACGATCAGCAAGGTGTCGAGCAAGGCCGCGCCCTTCGCGGCCATGATGTCGCGACTGATGAGCGCTGCGACGTTGTGCGGATGCACGATCTCGTGACCGAGGGTCAACGCCAGAATGGTTGGTGTGAAGATGCCGATGCCGTAGGTGCCGAGGTCCTGCAGGAACCAAGGGACCGAGGCAGGAACATCGTCGCGCGCCGGTTTTCCCCGGAGAAGAGTTCTGCATACCCACCAGTTCCCGCGTGGCTGGCCCTTCTGGCCGGTTCCGCCAAGCGCACCTGTTTGGGATAAGCCGGCTCGCGCGCGAGCAACCGCCCGAGCTCTTGCTCGGCCTCCTTGACGCGACCGCGGGACATGAGCCAATGTCCGCTGTCCGTAATGTAGAACCGACCGATGATGACCAGGAGCGCTGGAATGATCGCGGTCGCGTACATCCAGCGCCACGCGCCGATCTCGGGAATGTTGGCCAGGATCACGTAACCGACCGCGGTCCCGACGAGCGCGCCGACCGCCTGGAAGGCGAATACGCTCAACACCATCTTGCCGCGGTCCTTGCTCGGGATGCTCTCGGAGATGACGAGGTGCGCCGTCGGATAGTCACAGCCCAGCAGCGAGACCGATCCCGAACAGCAGCACGACGACCCACAGGTAGCTCTGGCGAACGTCAAGCCGACGAGGAAGATCACGAAGAGCACCATCTCGACGATGAACATCCGTTTGCGGCCGTAGGTATCGGCAAGACCGCCCAGAGCACTCGCCCCGACGAGGATTCCCGCCAGCGATGCCGCACCGATGGTGCCTTTCTGCGCGGCTGTGAGCCCGAACTCCGAGACCATCAGCGGCAGTGCGACGCCAGTCATGAAAACGACCAACCCCTCGAAGAACTTCCCCGCGGTCGCCAGAAACCAGATGCGCCACTGCATCCGGGTCATCGGCACGCCGGGGGTGGCGGTTCCATCGGGCCAGAAGGGCGTCTCGTCGATATAGCTCTGGACGCTGCGGGGCTGGGCCCACCCATCGTTACGCTGAAGATCGGCTTTGGCGGACATGATCGAGTCTCCCTACATGCGGTCCGTGGCACGAGTGGCGCCCCGAGTTCCGCACGCCAATGCCGCCAATATCGCAGGACACTGTTTCGCGACCGTGACGTGGCCTCGGCCGGCCCGGGGGCGACCTTCCAGAAACTGTCGGCCCACTCCGAGTCCGCCCCCGGGCCTGCCGCGGAAGCGACGATGGCAGTTCGCCTAGTACTTCTGACCGATTTCCCCGCGGAGTCCTTCCGCCAATAATCTCAAACCGTGGAGGCGCGGACCGACGCGGCTGCTTCGAGCGGCGGCGCAGTCTGCCCCGCCGCGCAGACGCAACCCTTTGGGACGGACGAAATGACGACGGGCACGGTCGCTGCAAGCGCCCAGTCAGGAGGCCGCGCACCGGCGCGACTTCGAATCCCTATGAAGAACGAGGAGACCCAGAATGGATATGGAAACCAGCACGATGACCCGCTTTGCCGCATCGCTGATTCACTTTTACTTCGTGCCACCTGCCTCGCGGCTCGCGACTGAGCACAAGGCAGCCGTCTTGCGCCCGCCCGAAGATCGCCGCAATCGTCCCTCGCACCTGCGGCAGTGTTGGGCGCAGAAGCCCGACGGCACGTTGGTCGGAAGCTGGCAACAGATGTGACGAGCAGCGGCAGGGACCCCATGGCGCCTGCCGGAACCTTCCTTGCCGCGAGCTTCTACTGTTCTTTGGCCCTGTGCATCCCGAGACCGTGCTCTCAGCCACACCCGGCCGGCAAGGACGGCCGCGGTATCCGCCGGCGATCTTTCGGCCTGCGACTCAGGCGGGCGTCCGATGGCTCGCCATTTCCATCAGCCAGGCGTGGGTGCCGAGCGCCGCAGGGCCCGTCGCGCCTTCATCGGGCTGCGCCTGTACGATAGGTTCCATCGGGCTGCATCTCCCACGCCTGGCGCTGGTCGGCAAGACTCGCCTGCAGGATGTCCCACAAGCGCTGGCGCAGTGCGGGATCTTCCACCGGTGTTGCGGCCTCGACCCGACGCGACAGATTGCGGAGCATCCAGTCCGCAGACCCGATGTAGAACTCGCCGGCCAGCGGATCGTCTTCGCCGTTGGCGAAATGGAAGATGCGCGAGTGCTCCAGGAACCGGCCGATGATCGAGCGCACGCGAATGTTCTCGGTCCACTCGGGCACGCCGCCGCGCAGGCAGCAGAAGCCGCGCACGAGAAGGTCGATCGGCACGCCCGCCCGGGACGCGGCGCAGAGCGTCTGAGCGATCTCGACGTCGTCCAGCTGATTGATCTTCGCGATGATCCGCGCCGGCCGCCCGGCCCGATGATGTGCGATCTCGCGTTCGATCATCGCGACGAACCGCTGCCGCATGTTGATCGGGGCGACGAGCAGCTTCTGGAACTGAGGCGCCTTTGGAGAAGCCGGTAAGGTAATGAAACAGGTTGACGACATCGGTGGTGAGCGCCGGGTCGCGGGTGAGCAGCCCGACGTCGGTGTAGAGCCTTGCCGTCTTGACGTGATAGTTGCCGGTGCCGATGTGCGCGTAGCAGCGCAGATCCGCGCCCTGCTTCTGCACCACCAGCGCGACCTTGGTGTGGGTCTTGAGACCGAGGACGCCGAACGTGACGTGGGCACCGACCTTCTCCAGCTCCTGGGCCCAGTGCAGATTGCGCGCTTCGTCGAAGCGGGCGGTGAGCTCGATCACGCACGCGACCTGCTTGCCGGCCTCCGCGGCGCGGATCAGGGAGCGCACGAACGGCGTGTCGTCTCCGACCCGGTAGACGGTCATCTTGATCGCGAGCGTCTTCGGGTCGTCCGCGGCTTCGTCGATGAATCGCTCGACGCTGGCGTCGAAGCTCTCGTAGGGATGGTGCACGAGAATGTTGCCCGCATCGATGGCGGCGGTCGACCGGGACGTCGGAATCGGCGAGGCGCAGCGGCAACCGCGGCGTCCAGGGCGGATCGCGCAGCTCGGGCATGTCGAGCCCCGCGATCTGGAAGAGGTCGGGGTAATCGAGCAGGCCCTTCGACTCGAAGACATCGCCTTCCGACAGCTCGAAGCGTTCCATCAGTCCCTGGCGCACGCGCTCATCCGCGCCGGGGGCGAAGTCGACGCGCACCACCGGCTCGAAGCGCCGCTGGCGCAGCGCGTCGGTCACGACGTCACGCAAGCTGTCGCCGTCGTCGTCTTCGAGCTCAACCTCGGCATTGCGCAGGATGCGGAACAGCGTCGCCGATACGATCTCCATGCCCGGAAAGAGCTTGAAGGCGTTGTGCCGGATCAAGTCCTCGAGCCCGACGAACACGCGCTCGCGCGGCGCCACGTCGCTCTTGAGGGCGACCCACGGTGCGATCTCGGACGGGAATCTTGACCCGGACCACCCGCATTTCCTGGGAATCCTCGCGCGCGCAGCACGAAGGCCCAGTTGGTCGACAGGTTCGACATGAAGGGAAACGGATGGGCCGGATCGAAGCCGAGCGGGGTGAGGGCGGGCGACACGTTGGTGTCGAAGTAGCGTGAGGCTTCCTCGCGCTGGCGCAGTCGTCAGGCGGTCCCAGGTTGCCAGGACGATACCGTGTCGGGCGAGCGCCGGCAGCAGGATCTCGGTGTAGCAGCGCGCCTGCTCCGACGAGCATTTCGTTCACCATGCCGCGGATGCGCGCCAGGCGATCGCGCGCGTCGCCCTCGTGCGGGACCGGGTCCTCGAGATCCTCGACGCGGGCCTTCCCGCGCAGGACGCTGACCCGCTTCATGAAGAACTCGTCGAGGTTCGAGGTGACGATGGCGAGAAACTTCAGGCGCTCCAGGAGCGGGTTGCGCTCGTCCAGGGCCTCGTGCAGGACGCGATTGTTGAACGCGAGCCAGCCCACATCGCGGTCGAGCCAGGCGTGTTTCAGCAGATCCTTTGCGCTCCGGGCGCATCGATCGGCTTCGTGGACGTTCTCGGCGGGTTCCTCGCGCGGATTCGCCGGGACGCAGGCCTTCTCCGTTCGCGATTTCGACTTGGTGAGCATGATCGCTCTCCTGCTCGGGCAAGCCGGCCGATCGCGCCAATCGGCGCTCAGCCCTGCGCCGCAGCGAGTCAGCTCGCTGGCGGGTTGCGCCGGCGAGACTCTGTGGCGCACGTCCCGCGCTTCCGCCGCGAAGATCGCGTGCTGGGCGATCTTCGTCGCCTGCTGGCCGACCCGCTCGACGGCTTTCGCCGGCAGCCGCGACCAGCAGCGCCCACGACATGAGGCGGGGGTCTTCCATGGCAAAGCTCAACACCTGGCGCGCGATCCCCTGGTAGCGGTCGTCGAGGGCCTGCTCGCGGTCGATCACCGCCTGCGCCGCCGCGGCGTCGAGCTGGGAGTATGCGGTCAGTGCTTCCCGCAGCACCGCCAGCGATTCGTCGCGAGCGTCTCGATTTCCGTCACCTTCCGTGCATGGACGACGTTGATCTCGCTGATCGCCATGGTGAACTTGGCGATCTTCTTGGCGTGGTCGCCGATCTGCTCCAGATTGCTCACCACCTTGGAAGCGGTCAGTACGCGACGCAGGTCGATCGCCGCCGGCTGACGCAGTGCGATCAGCTCCGCGCACTCGTTGTCGAGCTTCATCTCCAGCGCGTTCACCTCGCTCTCCTTGCGGATGACCGCCTCCGCGAGATTCAGGTCGCGCGTCGTGAAGGCGCGGACGGCGTCGCGCACCTGCTTTTCCACCAGATTTCCCATCTCGAGAAGCCGGTAACGGAGGTTCTCGAGCTCGATTTCGGTGGTGTCGTGATGATGTTTCGTGGGCCATGGACTTCTCCTCGAAGGGTGGGGGTCAACCGTGGCAGCGCCGTGCACGTAACTCCGCCTCGCGAAGCCGTCGCCGCATCAGACCCGTTCAACCGAAGCGACCCGTGATGTAGTGGCTCCGGCCGGACGGTGCCCTTAACTGGTTCGCTGTGCTCACAAGTTAGCCTGCGCCGCTACATCAGCGGCCGCTCATCCGAAGCGACCCGTGATGTAGTCTTCGGTTTCCTTCTTCTTCGGCTTGAGGAACACGTTGTCGGTGCTGTCGAACTCGACCAGCTCGCCGAGATACATGAAGGCGGTGTAGTCGGACACCCGCGCCGCCTGCTGCATGTTGTGGGTCACGATCGCAATCGTGAACTCCTGCTTGAGGTCGCTGACCAGCTCCTCGATGCGCGCGGTGGAGAGCGGGTCGAGTGCGGAGGTCGGCTCGTCGAGCAGGATGATCTGCGGCTTCACCGCGATGCCCCGGGCGATGCACAACCGCTGCTGCTGGCCGCCCGAGAGGCTCATGCCGCTCTGCTGCAGCTTGTCCTTGACCTCGCCCCACAGCGCCGCCTTGTTGATGGCCCATTCCACCCGGTCGTCCATCTCGGACTTCGACAGCTTCTCGTGAAGGCTCACGCCGAACGCGACGTTGTCGTAGATGGACATGGGAAAGGGCGTCGGCTTCTGGAACACCATCCCGACCCGCGCGCGGAGGTCCGTGAGATTGACGTCACGGTCCAGAATGTTCTTGCCGTCGAGCACCATCTCGCCGTCCACGCGCTGCTCCGGATAGAGGTCGTACATCCGGTTGATCGCCCGCAGCAGCGTGGACTTGCCGCAGCCGGACGGGCCGATGAAGGCGGTCACGCGGCGCTTGTGAACGTCCATGTTGACATTCTTGATCGCGTGGAACTTGCCGTAGTAGAAATTGAAGTTCTTGATGCGCAGTTCCGGGTCTTCGGTCGCGTGTTGCGTCTGCGCGACCCGCTCGAGTTCCATCGTGGGTGTCGTTTCCATGGGTCACCGTTTTTGGTCGTCTCTGAAGAAAACGCGCGCCAGAATGTTGAGCGCCAGCACGCCGATCGTGATGAGGAAGACCCCCGCCCACGCGAGCGAGACCCAATCCGGATAGGGGCTCATGGCGAACTTGAAGATGGTCACGGGGAGGTTGGCTATCGGCGCGTTCATGTCGACGCTGAAGAACTGGTTCGACAGCGCGGTAAAGAGCAGCGGCGCGGTCTCTCCCGTGATGCGCGCGATGGCGAGCAGTATCCCCGTGATGATCCCGGAGCGCGCCGCGCGCATGGTGATGTACATGATCACTTTCCACTTGTCGCACCCGAGCGCATAGGCTGCCTCCCGCAGCGTGTTGGGGATGAGCAGGAGCATGTTCTCGGTGGTACGCACGATGACGGGGATCATCAGCAGCGCCAGCACGATCACGCCCGCCCAGCCTGAAAATCCTCCCATCCGTGCGACGTATACCGCATAGACGAACAATCCGAGCACGATGGAGGGGGCGGACAGGAGAATATCGTTCACGAATCGGGTCGCATCCGCGAGCCAGGAACGCGCGCCGTATTCCGCCAGATAGATCCCGGCGAGGACGCCGATCGGCGTGCCGACCAGGGTCGCCAGGACAACCAGCAGCAAGCTTCCCACGATTGCGTTTCTCAGTCCCCCGGGCGAGCCCGGCGCCGGCGTATCCAGGGTGAAAAGCGTCGGTGAGAGCGCACTCACCCCCAGTCGAACGACGTCGAACAGGATCCAGATGAGGGCGGCGATGCCGATGGCCATGGCGATCAGCGACAGGGCCAGCGCGATCTTGTTGATGAGGGCCCGTCGGTTCCGCAGGCCGGTATCGTAGGTGTGGGCCGTTGTGCTCATTTCTTGCCCTCCGCTCTGCCCATGCGCGCCAGCATGACCTTGGCGAAGGCGAGCACGAAGAAGGTGATCACGAAGAGAATCAACCCGAGCTCCATGAGGGCGGAGGTGTGAAGTCCCGGCCCGGCCTCGGCGAATTCGTTCGCGATCAGCGAGGTGATGCTGTTGCCGGGATTCATGAGGGAGAAATCTCTGAAAGGCGTTGGTGTTGCCGATGACGAAGGTCACCGCCATCGTCTCTCCCAGTGCACGCCCCAGGCCGAGCATGATGCCGCCGACGACACCGCCCTTGGTGTAGGGCAGCACCACGTTCCACACCACTTCCCACGTGGTGGCGCCGACGCTGTACGCCGACTCCTTCAGCGACGGGCGGCGTCGTGTCGAAGACGTCCCGCATCACCGCCGCGATGAACGGGATGATCATGAACGCCAGGATGATGCCGGCGGCAAGCAGACCGATCCCGAGCGGCGGGCCGGAGAAGAGACCGCCCAGCAGGGGGACGTTGCCAAGGGTGTTGCTCAGGAGCGGCTGCACATACTGCGAGAAGACCGGAGCGAACACGAGCAGACCCCACATGCCGTAGACGATGCTCGGCACCGCGGCGAGCAGCTCGATCATCGACGCCGAGGGGGCGCTTCAACCACTTCGGCGACAGCTCGGTGAGAAACATCGCGATGCCGAAGGAGAGGGGCACGGCGATCACCAGGGCAACGATCGAGGTCGCAATCGTGCCCCAGATCGAAACCAGGGCCCCGAACTGCTCCGCCGGGGGATCCCAGTTCGTGCTCCAAAGAAAGCTCGCGCCGAACTTGCTGATGGACGGCCACGACGCCACCATCAACGAAACGATGATGGCTGCCAGCAGGATGAACGTGAAGGCGGCCACGCTCCGGGTCAGCCAGCCGAACAGAAGGTCGGCGGTCGCCGAGTGTTCGACCCGTTTCGGGGGCGCGGCTGTTCGACGCGCTATGGGAGCCGCGCGCGCCCATCGATTGGGCGACCTCTGCCGTAGGATCTGATGCCATGGGAGACTCCTGAATCCGGGTGGGGTAGTTGTCGGTGGCACTCCCAGGCGGGAGCGCCACCGCGGTTCTTTCTGACCGTTACAGCGACTGCGACGGCTTCGCTGCCCCCGTGATCAATCGGCGGCGGCGATGACCTTGCCGGACGCGTCCTTGATCGTGGCGAACTGCTTTTCGATCAGCCCGACCACCGCGGGCCGGAAGCGGAACGTAATCGAGTTGGTCGGCCATGTCGCCGCCCTTCTTGAGTGCCCAGTCGAAGAACTTGATGGTCTCGGCGGCGTTCGCGGGCTTGTCCTGCACCTTGTGCATGATGATGAAAGTCGCGCCGCTGATCGGCCAGGTGTCCTTGCCCGGCTCGTCGGTCAGGATCTCGTAGAACCCGTTTTCCCATTTCGCGCTGGCCGCCGCTGCCTTGAACGCTTCGGCGCTAGGGGCCACGAACTGTCCGTCGGCGTTCTTCATGAGCACATGGGAGAGCTTGTTCTGCTTCGCGTACGCGTACTCGACGTAGCCGATCGCGCCGGGCACGCGCTGCAGGAACGCCGACACACCTTCGTTGCCCTTGCCGCCCAGACCGCCGACCCACTTCACCGCGGTGCCCTCACCGACCTGAGCCTTCCACTCGGGGCTCACCTTGGAGAGATAGTTGGTGAAGATGAAGGTGGTGCCGGAGCCGTCCGCCCGGTTGACCGTTGCGATGGCCTGGTCGGGCAGTTTGAGGCCCGGATTCAGGTTCGCGATGGCGGGGTCGTTCCACTTCTTGATCTTGCCGAGGTAGATGTCGGCGAGCAGCGGGCCGGTCAGCTTGAGATCGCCGGGCTTGATGCCGGGAACGTTCACCACGGGCACCACGCCCCCGATGACGGTGGGAAACTGGATGAGTCCGTCCTTGGCGAGATCTTCCGGCTTGAGCGGCATGTCGCTCGCACCGAAGTCCACGGTCTTGGCCTGGATCTGCTTGATGCCGGCGCCGGAGCCGACCGACTGGTAGTTCACCCTGGTGCCGGTCGCCTTGTTGTAGGCTTCCGCCCACTTGGCGTAGAGCGGGGCGGGAAAGGTCGCGCCGGCGCCGACGATCTCGGCCGCCACGGCGGGCGCGCAGACGAGCACGGAGAGCGCGACGAAGGCGGCACGCTTGGGAACGAAGGACGAGAAACGGAACAAGTTCATGGCGGTGAGCCTCCCGGCGAAAAGGACGCTCAGGTTAATCGGGTTTCATTGCACCACCGTGACAGAAATGTGACGAGGCCCGGTGCACCAACACCTCTCGGCCGGTGGCGCGACGGTCAAATACGCGGAATGACGATGGTCACGCGATTCCTGTCGCCCACGCGCTCGTAGTCGATGCGCTTGGCAGCCATCCGGACCAACCGCAGGCCGAGGCCGCCGATCTTGGCATCCTCGATACGGGTGGCCAGCGGGGCATCGACGGCTTGCGACGGATCGAAAGGGGGACCCGTGTCCTCGACGGTGAGGACGATTTCCTCGCCGCGGATCCATGCGCTGACGTCGATCTGAAGCGAGCTCCCGCTGCGATCGCGGTACCCATGCCGAATCACATTGACCACCAGTTCCTCGAACGCGAGCTCGGCGTGATAGAGCGCGCGGGCGCTCGTGCCTTCGGCTTCGAGGAACTCACGCAACGCTTGCTGACCGGCTTCGACCTGAGCGGTGTCGTTCTTCAATTCCAGCAGCAGGCGACCATCGACGACTCGCGTCCGCAGCGGGCGACCTCCAGTTGCATGAGTCTCCATTGTCTCGCCACCGGTCAGAACCGGGCGGCTGCGACGGGGAGGACAACCCGCGCTTGGAACCGCCGCCGGATCCCGTCACGCCTTCAGCAACTCGAGCGCCTGGGCTTCGGTGGCGACGACAGGGATGATATCGCTGAGCGAGACGTGGTCCAGGGATTCTTTCACCAGCGGCTGAGCGCCGAAGAGAATCATCTTCGCTTTCCTGAGATTCAGGGAACGCGCGGTGCCGATCAGCATGCGGATGCCCATCGAGGAGACGAAGATCACGCCGGACAGGTCTATCAGGGCATGCTTGCCCGGCGGCACGACGCTCGCGGTGAACCGCGTTTCGATCTGATCGACACCAGGTGTATCGAGGCGCCCTTGCAGGGCGATCTTGGATGCAATGCCGAGATCGATCATCTGAAGTTCCATTCCCGTTCTCTCCTTGTCTTTTCTCGTCGGCGCCCCGATCAGCAGCTCGGCATCCGCACGATCGCACGAAACGCGAAAGCCTTGAAAGGTATGGCTCGAAGGTTACCAAAATGTGACGACCGCCAACTTTCTCACCGAGCCGGGGCTGGGTCGCGATGAAACGCCGTATTCGCTCGGCCGAGGAAATACCCTGCCTTCCCGTTTCTGTGCGAAGGCAGTGCAACGTCGATCTTCGATGCACATCGATGGTGCGGGCACTCGTTCTTCGGCCGCTATCCGAACTCGATCCGACAAGATTTGCCGCTAACATTCAGTTAGTTAGGCGTGCTCGATGGTTCTGGCACGTCGGATGCAGTTTCAGGCGGGGCCATCGATGGCCACCCTCCGTAACCGGCCTTGCAAGGCTTCCCGTCGTCCGAGCAACGATAAGGAGTACCGGCATGAATGATCCCGCGGCGAGCCGCATCACGTCGCAGCCGGCGATCGAGCTCGGCTTGGGAAACGTATTCGAACGGTACCTGCCCGACTTGGCGGGGGAGGTCGCCAGCTACATCCCGGAGTTGGCGTCGGTGGATCCGGACAAGTTCGGAATCTCCCTCGCCACGATCGATGGCCGGCTGTGGTCTTGCGGCGACGCGGAGTTCGAGTTCACCATCCAGTCGATCTCCAAGGCATTCAGTTATTGCGTGGCGCTCGAGTTGCTGGGGCGGGACGAGGTCTTCAAGCACGTAGGTGTCGAGCCCAGCGGTGACGCGTTCAACGCGATCATCTTCGATCCCCACACGCAACGCCCCTTCAACCCCATGGTCAATGCCGGCGCGATTACCGTCTCGGCACTCATCCGCCGGGTGTGGAAAGGCGAGGCGCTCGATTTCCTGCTGGATCGGTTCTCGAAGGCGGCGGGGCGTCCGTTGCGGATATCGGAATCGGTCTACCGCTCCGAGGCCGAGACCGGACACCGAAATCGTGCCATCGGCCACCTTCTCCTCAACGTGGGCGCCGCGGAGCAGCCGATCGAGCCCGCCCTGGATCTCTATTTCCGGCAGTGCTCGATTCTGGTGACTGCGTCCGATCTGGCCCGCATGGGCGCGACACTCGCCAACATCGGGGAGAATCCCTTCACCGGCGAGTCGGTGTTCGACGTTGCCGCGGTGCGCGACACGCTGTCGGTCATGTTCACGTGCGGCATGTATGACTATTCCGGGAGCTGGGCACTCGACGTCGGCATACCGGCCAAGAGCGGGGTCGGGGGCGGTGTGCTGGGTGTGGTCAATCGGCAGCTCGGAATCGGGACCTTTTCGCCCCGCCTCGACGCCAAGGGGAACTCGGTCCGCGGGCTCAAGGTCTTTCGCAGGCTGGCGGACGAGTTCGGACTGCACGCCTTTGAATGCACGAACTACGGCTCCGAACTCGTGCGTAGCCTGGTTTGATTTCGTGGGAACATGCGCGATCGCGGTCTTGCGACGATGCGGCAAACGATCCGGATGTTTCAGTTCGCCCGTGGGGGATGATCGATGGACCTGCAAGTACAACAGTTGGCGGATGGAATAGACAGAGTCAAGCTTGCCGGTCGGCTGGATAGCGCAGGGGTGGAAGCCATCGATCATCGCTTGAGTGCCCTGACCGCCACCCAGGCGGCACGCGTACTCGTCGATCTGTCCCAGGTCTCGTTCCTCGCCTCCATCGGTATCCGTGCCTTGCTGACCAACGCCCGGGCGCTCAGGCAGCGCGGCGGGAGGATGGCGCTCTTGAGCCCCCAGTCCCTGGTGGAAGAGGTGCTCAGGGTAACGGGTATCGAATCGATGATCCCCATCTTTCACGATCTCGAGGAAGCGAGCGCTGCGCTGAAGGCGCCAGCGGCCGGCGGTTGATGCCGGCCTCGCTTGCCGGGCTCCTCCAATCCGGTTCCACAACACCTGACAACCCATAACAAGGAGATCATGGCAATGGCAGCAGTGTCGAAATCAGCAGCGGATTCGGATCACGAGGGTGCACCGGGGGCAGCGGCGGGGATAGCGGGCATGGGACTGGGCGGGGGCGATGCTGCGGCCGGCGTGGAGAAGATCCGCGAGCTTCTCTTCGGGAATCAGATGAGTGATTACGACCGCCGCTTCTCGACGCTCGAGGATCGCTTCCAGCAGAACATCAGGGATCTCGAATCGGAGGCGGCGCGCAACCTCGCGGGCCTGGAGTCGACCATCAAGAAGCAGTTGGAATCCTGCGTCAACCAGCTGCGCGAGGAAAAGGATCTGCGCGCGGATGCGGACAAGGATCTGGAGCGCGACCTGCGCGAACACTCGCAGTCGCTGGACAAGCGCATGGGGCAGCTATCGGAGCAGCTCGCCAACCTGGAGCGGGACTTTACCGAGAGACTGGGTCACGAGACCCAGACCCTGCGCGAGGAGATCAAGCGCCGCAACGACGATACCCGCAACACGATCGAGCGGATGTTCGCGGAGTTGAGCAGCGTGAAGACCGATCGCAATCTCTTGGCCGGCCTGTTCGTCGAGATCGCCAAGTGCCTGAACCAGGATATCGCCCCCAAGCGCATTGCCAAGATCGGGAACGGTGAGTAGATCTGACAGTTCACCGGATGCTCCAATCCTGACGCGAGGCGCAGCAATCCGATCAAAAGGGGGCATTCGTCGGGCGTCGGTGCGCATGCGCCGGCCATCCTGACACCGCGCCCTCATCGATCGACTCGCCGCATAGAGTACCCGGCGAGGGGCGCAATCGAGCAGCGTTGCAAGCGTGCTTAACAGCGCAAAGGAATCTTCGACGCGGACCGCGGTGATAGCGGGTCTGGTGGATACGCTCATCACGCTCGGTGCGCTGGTCGCCTCCCAGTCGGCGGTGGTGCTCGCCGACTTCCTCAAGACCGCGCTCGAGTTTGTCGCGGTGCTGCTCGCCTGGCTTGCAATCCGCCGCATCACGCGCGGGGCGGGGGCGACTTACGATTACGGCATCGGCAAGCTGGAGAACCTCTCGAGCCTTGCCGTCGCCGCTTTGATGATCTTTGTCTTTCTCGTCATCATTGGCAACGCCATTCGCAACCTCATCTTGCCCTCGCACATTGGTGGGATCGGCGTCTACGTCAGCGTCGTCCTGCAGGTGGTCTACAGCGGCATCAACGGCGTACTCTGGAAACGCGCCCAGCGCGCCGCATCGGGTGAGAACTCGCCCATCATGGCGGCACAGGCGAAGCTCTTCTTCACCAAGCTTGTCGGCAACGTCTTCATCTTCGGTTCGCTCGTTGCGAGCCTCACGCTCGCGGACTACGAATGGTCCCTCTATATCGACCCGATTGCCTCGCTCGTGATCGCGGGCAGCATCCTCATGTCCGCGCTCGGCGTGTTGTCGAGCTCCTGCTACGACCTCCTCGACGGGACGCTCGAGGAGGCCGACCAGCTCAAGATCACGCGCGAGCTGGTAAACAACTTCGAACGCTACGACATGTTGTACGGCGTCCGGTCGCGGCGTTCCGGCAATCACACCTTCATCGACATCTTCCTCGGCTTCGATCCGGGCAAGCGGGTCGGTGACGTCGAGCGGGAGATCGAGGTGATCCGAAAATCCGTGGCCGCGCATTTTCCCAACAGCGTCGTCACCGTCGTCATCGGACCGCAGGACGCGGTGCCCATACCGGCTGCAGCCGCGCATTGGGCGCCAGCACCCAGCAGTAGCGGCGACGAACCCGTCGCTGCGGCGGAATCGGGGCCGCCAGACGCTCGAGCGATTCGAGCGGAGTCAGGACCAGGCTGATAACAGGCAGTCCATCCCGTCAGCGGCCACCCGATCTCTCGCCATTACTCCATCTTCTTGTTCGCCGGATAAGGCACCGCCAAGTCCGCCAACCTGTGGCGGCCGGATCTACGGGCCAGTCGCTCAAGCCTCAGAAAAATCAGCGCGGTGATGAATGCATCGCCACCGGCCGTGTGGCGATCGCGCGGTGCGACACCGAACCAATCGGATAGCGCATCCAGTGAAAATCCGCTTGGTGCGCGAGTGGTTCCAAAAACCCCGCTGTCCTTCAAGTGGAGCGTCAGATCCATGGTGTCGAGCCATCGGTTCAACAGTGTGATTTCAAAGTGACGCTGACAGGCGCAATTCAGGATCTCGATATCGAAACCGATGTGATGCCCGACGATGACGCCATCGCCCAGGTACCCGAGCAACTCCGCCAGTGCTTCCCGCTCATCCATTCCGTCCCGTGCCTCGTCTCTGGTGACACCATGAACGGTGACGGCCGACTGGTTGTAGTCAATCTTGAGCATCGCTTCGAACGAGTCCGCCAGATCGATTTGGCCATCCTTGATGCCGACGGCACCGATCGTGATCACCCGGTCGTGCTTTGGATCGAGCCCGGTGGTCTCGGTATCCAACGCGACGAACCGGACCTGTTCCACAGGTGTCTCATCGCCCCACGAAGCATCGAAAGCACGCAGATACGCGTGGATCTGGGCCGACGACCCGGATGCACTCACATTCGCTGTTTCCACTGTGACGGCGTCGAGGTGAATTCGATCAGCTTCTGGACCGACTCGAAGGTCGTCTTCAGCAGGCGCTGATCATACTTGGTGAGGTGGCTAGGCTCGATCAGTGGGCTGCGGGACGAGCTATTCATGGCGGCCACTGCGGCATAGTAGGAAGCGACGCGGAAAGCCCCGGCCGCCTCATGAAACACGGTCTCGGCTTCGGGCACCGTGGTTGCCGCGAGATCTAGACGCTCCAGGGTGTTCCTGGCATCGAGGCTGCCTGCAGCCAGCGAATAGACGCGCGCGGCGTCTATGATTGGGCACAGTGCGGTGATGCCGAGGTCGAGGGTTTGCGTCTGCGCCCCATCCAATTCGATCACCAGCCCACGAAAGAAGGTCATCGGCGGGAGGTGTTCCATCGTGTCGTTCGCCAGAATGGGAATGAACTGTCGATTTGTCTTCAGATCTTCGATGATGGTCGCGGTCAGTTCGCGTTCAAGTCTGCGTTCCCCGAACAGAACCCGAAAATCGAGGAACCGGCGTGTTGCGTAGATTTCATTCTCGATCGGGTTCGTGATTATCCCCCGGAAAAACTGCTTCCAATCGGACAGCGACCTGAAGCGCAGGATGTCTCTCTCGTTGCCATGCCGCGGACTTTTCGAGACCACAAGCCGTCAAGTGAAGCGAAACTCTTTCCGCGATCGTCCGAAAGTACCGCGCCACATGCGCCCTCTGGTCATGCGGTGGATCCTCGTAGACAACTCCGATTTCGGGCTGCAGGGGTTCGATAAGTTCGGCGCGACCCGCTCTGCCGAAAAGTAGCCAGCAGCATGGGACAGCGGCGACGGCCGCGATCTGTGCACCGGCTATTTCCGCTTGAGCGGCTCGCACGATCGACTCAGCCAGAGCAGCGCCAAAGAGACTGGCGACCTCGGCTACCCTGTTCAAGGTCGCGGGACCGGTCAGGGCTTCGGCTGCGAGCGCATGCGCCTGCTTGACCAGGACTTTCCACTCTGCGCTCGTCCGAACGTCGAGCAACTCGCTGACGAGGAGGGGCAGATGTCGGCCGGTAAAGCAAGAAAGGTCCTTGTCGGAGAGCAGCCCTTCCAGCCGACTGTCCCGGGTTCCGTCTTGAGTCACGGCAAGAATCGAACATCGGCTGCGCATCATTTGAAGCAGGTAGGCTTCCGCCGCGAGGTTCGGTGACGCGGTCTCAAATCGGGTCGTCATGATCGATTCGCACGTGTCCCCCGCACCGCCTGGAGCGGAAGCCAGGCGATCATGCAATTCTCGATGTGTGATGATCCCGACGGCTACGCCACTCCTGTCGACCACAGCAACCGCAGCCCTTTGGGTCTCGGCCATTTCTCGTGCCGCTTCGCGCAGGGGCTGCCCCGGTGCGCAAACGCGCAGACGCGTTCGCAGGAATTCCGGGGATGGGCCCTCGGCATCGAGCCACGACGCGGATTGCGACGCGGCAACCTGAAGCTTTTCGTCGACAGCAGTTTGAAGCGCGTCCTTGTAGAGCTCGGAAACCGAGAAATGAGCTGCGAGAAAACGGGCTACGCGAGGATACTTCGTGACGTGCACGGCAAAAGATCGTGCGTCTATCGAATACAAGATCACGTCGGTTGCGGTCCGGGCCGAGTGCAAGTAAGACTCGCTTCTTAGGAAGTAGCCTAGTCCGAGAGCGTCACCGGAACTGAGCAGGTCACGCAGGCGATTCCCCTCCGCCTCATCGACGATCTCGACTGTTCCCTGCTGAATCACCCACAGCCACGGCTTGCGTTGCTCGTTCTTGCGGAATACAAACTCTCCGGCCTCATGAAAAGATACCCGTCCGGTTGCGGCCAGCTCGAGGAGGTCCTCCTCCGAGATCGCATCGAAAGGGGCTGACTGCTTCAGAAAGTCAGCGACGCGATAACGAATGACGGAAGTTTTCATGTCGAGAGAGGGGGCGTCTCAAGAGTGAGCCTTACAGATTGTGCCAAGACATCGCTTTGGCCCGGGGAGTTTCGAACTTCCGTTGATCTTTGGGGTACGTCTGGTCGACGCTGCCAGACGACTGCGCTAAACTCGCCAGCGTATGTTCCCTCCGAGTAGAGGCTTTTGAGGCTTCGCTTTGATGCGGCGCGGCGAAAAACTTCAATACGAGCAAGGGAGTCGACCCGCATGGACCTGGAAGTGCAGCAGTTGGAAGGTGGAATAGACAGGATCAAGCTCGCCGGTCGGCTCGACAGCGCAGGCGTTCAGGAAATCGATCATCGCTTGAGTGCTCTTACAGCAGCAAGTCCGGCCTTCATTCTCGTCGATCTGTCCCAAGTTCCGTTCCTCGCATCGATCGGCATCCGCACCCTGCTTACCAATGCCCGGGTGCTCAGGCAGCGCGGCGGGCGGATGGCGCTCCTTAACCCGCAATCCCTTGTGGAAGAAGTGCTCAAGGTCACAGGTATCGAATCGATTATTCCCATCTTCCACGATCTCGAGGCGGCGAGTGCCGCGCTGAAGGCGCCGGCGTAGAGCGCTTGATGAGTGCCCCGCGCATCGCGGCTCGCCCGTCTTTGATGGTCCGCAATGAGCTGTCGGAGTTGCCCCGCGTGAGCAGCTGGGTTGATGAGTGGGCGCGGCAACACCGACTTCCGAGCACTCTGGCTCAGATTCTGGATCTGTGCACCGCAGAGGTGGTGACGAATATCATCAGTTACGCCCACGACGACAACGCCGCGCATTCGATTGGCCTGAATCTGCGCATGCACGAGGACCTGATCAGACTTGAAGTCGAAGATGAAGGAAAGCCCTTCAATCCGGTAGAAAACCCAGCGCAGGTGCCACGCACCAACCTCGAGGAGGGGCGCATCGGCGGTTGGGGCCTGCGCATCGTTCGCCACTTCGCGGATGAGCTTTGCTATCGCCGTGTCGATGCCAGGAATCGGCTCACGGTGATCTTCAGATATTCTGGTTCGATGCCGCACTGACCGTCGTCTGTTGTATCGCAACCCGCCCGGAAGCCGGCGGTCTTGCAGCAAAGCGGTGCGTTGGAGGCTGATTTCTTATCACGGAACGGCAACTCAGAAGGAGTCAAAGGCATGGCAGCAGGACCGAAATCCGCAACGGTTGCGGACACCGAGAGTGCGGCGGCGCAAGCGGCGATGGCGGGCGTGGGGCTGGGGGGTGGCGATGCCGCCGCCGGCGTGGAGAAGATCCGCGAGCTTCTCTTCGGGAATCAGATGAGTGATTACGACCGCCGCTTCTCGACGCTCGAGGATCGCTTCCAGCAGAACATCAGGGATCTCGAATCGGAGGCGGCGCGCAACCTCGCGGGCCTGGAGTCGACCATCAAGAAGCAGTTGGAATCCTGCGTCAACCAGCTGCGCGAGGAAAAGGATCTGCGCGCGGATGCGGACAAGGATCTGGAGCGCGACCTGCGCGAACACTCGCAGTCGCTGGACAAGCGCATGGGGCAGCTATCGGAGCAGCTCGCCAACCTGGAGCGGGACTTTACCGAGAGACTGGGTCACGAGACCCAGACCCTGCGCGAGGAGATCAAGCGCCGCAACGACGATACCCGCAACACGATCGAGCGGATGTTCGCGGAGTTGAGCAGCGTGAAGACCGATCGCAATCTCTTGGCCGGCCTGTTCGTCGAGATCGCCAAGTGCCTGAACCAGGAAATCGCCCCCAAGCGCATCGGCAAGATCGGGAACGGTGAGTAGCGTTCGAGGCGAGCCGGAGTCGATTCGATGCGCGAGAAGCGTTCGATGCGGGTGCATCCGACCTCGGTTGAACCCGGGTGACCACGACCAGAACCGTTCCCCGGTGGCAGGATGCCGAGGCGGACCGACCCCGGCGCCAACCGAAAGCTGCTCGCGAACCTCCTGCTGGAGGTGGCGCGATGTGTCGATCAGGAAGTCGCTGCCAGCGTGCCGAGCGCCCTCGCCGCCGATCCGCGCGTCGAGGCGTTGCGCCATATCCTCCTGGAGCCGGAGCAGGCCGCCCTCGCCAGCCTGCAACAGAAGTTCGACGACCCCGAGCAGTTCGCTGCGGCCGTGAGCGCGGTGCTGCCGGCAGCGATTGCCCGGGCGATCCTGCACGACGACCGGCTCGGTCATGAGCTCGCGCCGGTGGTCGAGACCGCCACCCAGTCTTCGATTCGTCGGGATCCCCGCACGCTGATCAATATCCTCGCTCCACTCATGGGCCCCGCGATTCGGAAGTCCGTCGCGGAGACGCTGGATAGCTCACTGCAATCGCTCAACCAGGCGCTCAAGCACAGCCTGTCCTGGCAGGGCCTGAAGTGGCGCATGGAAGCCTACCGCACGGGCAGTTCTTTCGCCGAGGTGGTGCTCAAGCACACGCTCGTCTTCCGTGTCGAGCACGTGTTTCTGATCCATCGCAAGACCGGTCTGATGCTGGAGCACGTGGCGGCGGACGAGGCAACGACCAAGGACCCCCAGCTCGTGTCGGGCATGCTGTCCGCCATACAGGATTTCGTGCGCGACTCCTTCGACGAGTCCGCGTTGGGGGGCATCGACACCCTCCGCCTCGGCGAGTTTCTCCTCTGGTGCGAGGAGGGGCCGCTCGCGTTTCTTGTTGCCGTCATCCGCGGCAATCCTCCCGAAGGTCTTCATGGCGTTCTGCGTGAGACGCTCGACAGCATTCACGCAGAGAACCGCACGGCGCTCGAGAACTTCGACGGCGACGTCGCCACGTTTGTGGACGTTCGCGAGCGTCTGGAGCGGTGTCTCGCACAGGCAGGAGAAGCCGAGCGACAGGAGCACCACCCCGTTTCTCTGGCTGATCCCGCTGGCGCTGCTGTGCGGCGGTGCCTACTGGCTGGTGCAGCGGCATCTCGATGGCCGCGCACTCGAGGACTACGTCCAGAGGCTTCAGGCCGAGCCGGGAATCGCGGTCACCAGCTTCGAGCGACGGGACGGCAAGTGGTATCTCACCGGCCTGCGCGATCCGCTCGCCGCCGATCCGAATGACCTTCTCGGAGCGTTGCATATCGATCCGGCGCATGTCGTCAGCAATTGGGAGCCTTACCAGGCACTGCATCCGGCGATCGCGCTAAAGCGCATCGAGGCCACGCTCAATCCGCCGCCGACGGTGGCTTTCGCGTTGGAGGGCGACACCATTCGGGCAACCGGCACCGCGCCGCGCCGCTGGATCGAGAAGGCGCGCACCCTGGCGAGCGTGCTGCCGCCGGGCTCGGCGCAGCTCGATCTGAGCGCGCTGGGGGATGTACAGCAGGGCGAGCTCCAGCGCCTGCGTGACGTGATTCAGGCCCGACCGGTGTTCTTCGGTTACGGCGACGCGCTGCCGGTGCCTGGTCAGGAAACGATCATCGCGGGCGCAGGCCGCGGAGCTGAGGGAGCTCGCGGAGGTGAGTCGGAAGCTGGGTGTGACGGTGCGGGTGACGGTCATCGGCCATGCCGATTCGACGGGTAAGGATGCGCCAAACCTCGGTCTGAGCCTGGCCCGAGCCGAGGCGGTACGCTCGCTCTTGCGCAAGCAGGGCGTGGACCCCGAGCTGCTATCGGTGCGCGGTGCGGGGCCGCTGGAGCCTCTCGGCGCCGGGGGCCACGGAGCAGGATCGTTCGCTCAACCGGCGAGTGTCCTTCACCGTCAGCATACTGGAATGAATACGAGGAAAAGCACGTAATGCTTCAGAAGAAGATCTGCATGCTGGGCGCGTTCGGCGTCGGCAAGACGAGCCTCGTGCGGCGTTTCGTCGACACCATTTTCTCGGACAGCTACCTCACGACGGTCGGAGTGAAGCTCGACAAGAAGACGCTCACGGTCGAAGGAGAGACCGTCAACCTTATCCTCTGGGACATCGCCGGCGAAGACGACGCCTGTGCGGTGCGGACAACTTACCTGCGCGGTTCGGCGGGCTATCTGCTGGTGGCGGACGGCACGCGCGCGAGCACGCTGGACGTCGCCGCAGTCCATTCACACGCGCGCTGAGGCGGAGATCGGCCGGGTTCCTTTCCTGTTGCTCGTGAACAAGTGCGATCTGCGCAGCGAGTGGGCGATTCCGGAGAGCCGACTCGACGAATTGGCCGAACGCGGGTGGACGATACGCCCGACCAGCGCCAAGACTGGCGAGAGCGTCGAGGCCGCGTTTCAGGAAATCGCGGAGCGGGTCGTGCGGTAGACATATGGAGGTTCTGCCGCCCAGCGTCGCGGAATCGCTGCGATCGTTGATCTACCAGCAGCGGGCCCTAGCCTACGTTCTCGTGGACCAGTCGCTGGTCCTGGTCCGGGCGGGAGGCTTCCTCGAACACTATGGCCTGACGAAGCTCGAGCTCTGTCAACCGGCCTGCAGCCAGATGGACTTTCTCGAAGGCCTGCTGCCGCTCGCCGAGACTCCGTTCCTGATCCGGTCCATGGAGATGCCGTCCGGGCGCATCGCCGACGTTCACTTCTTCGCCGACTCCGATGGCGTCTGGATCCTGCTGCTCGACGTGACGACCGAACACGACGAAGCGCGGCTCGTGCAGCAGAAGGCCTATGACATGACCCTGTTGAGCGAGCGGGAGGCGCGCCTCATCGCGCAGCTCGAAGCCGCCAACCGCGCCCTCGCCGAATCGCGCGAGGATCTGCTGCGCACGCATCGCAGGCTCGATCGAGAGCTGCAGGACGCGGCGAACTACGTGCGATCGATCCTGCCCGCGCCGTTTTCGGAACCCTTCACTGCCGACTGGCGCTTTGTCCCGTCGTCCGAGCTCGGGGGCGACTCGTTCGGGTATCACTGGGTCGATGCCGACCATTTCGCGCTGTACCTGCTCGACGTTTGCGGACATGGCGTGGGTGCGGCGATGGTGTCGATCGTCGTGGCCAACATGCTGCGTTCGGAGGCGTTGGCCGACACGAACTTCCGTGCCCCGGACGAAGTACTGACGGCGCTGAATCGCGCCTACCAGATGGAGAACCACAACGACCTGTACTTCAGCATCTGGTACGGCGTCTATCGTCCTTCGGACCGTCGGCTCACGTACGCGGCGGCGGGACACCATCCGGCGATTCTGGTTACCGGGGAGCCGGCGCATCGCGGGCGCATCGTACCGCTGCCTGCGCGCGGCCCGAGCCTGGGGATCGCGCCAGCCGCGCTCTACCGCGGCGAGGAGTGTCTGCTGTCCTCGCCGAGCCGTCTCTTCGTATTCAGCGACGGTACCTTCGAGATCGGGAGGCCGGACGGCACGATGCTCGAATTCGGCGAGTTCGTGGATGTCCTGGGGGCACCCGTCGCGGCGGGAGAATCGGAGCTGGATCGACTCCTGGATTTCGTGCGCGGGGTCCATGGGCCGGGTCCGCTGGAAGATGATTTCTCCATCATCAAGCTGGAGCTCTGAGGCAAGGCCCTAAAAGCGTTCGTCGTCGCCAAGATAGCGCCAGGTGCCAATCGGCAGGTTGCCGAGCTTCACGCGCCCGATCCGGATGCGTTTGAGTCCGGTTACCTTGAGCCCGACGAGCTCGCACATGCGACGAATCTGGCGCTTTCTGCCCTCGCGCAGCACGAAGCGCAGCTGATCCTCGTTCTGCCAGCTTACTTTCGCGGGTCGCAGCGGCACGCCGTCGAGCGCGAGCCCGTGGCGGAGGCGTGCGAGCTCCGCTTCCGAGAGCGATCCTTCCACTCTCACGAGGTATTCCTTTTCGATCCTCGAATCGTCCCCGATGAGGAGCTTCGCGATGCGGCCGTCCTGGGTCAGCACGAGCAGGCCGGTGGAGTCGATGTCGAGCCTGCCGGCGGGCGCGAGTCCCTTGAGCTGTGCGGGGTTGAAACGCTGCGGAGAGCGGTCCGCGGCGAACCGTGACGCGGCGCTGATCAGCGTGACCGCCGGGCGGTAGCTCTCCTCGGCCTGGCCCGACACGTAGCCGATCGGCTTGTTGAGCAGGATCGTCACGAGTGCGAGCTGGCGCGATTGCGCCTCACGGCTCAAGGTGATCTTCTGCGTCGGGTAAGCGCGGGTGCCGAGCTCGGTCACCCGCTCGCCGTCCACGAACACCCAGCCGCGCTCGATGTAGCCGTCGGCCTCGCGGCGCGAACACAGTCCCTGCTCGGACATGAGCTTCGAGACGCGAACCTTGGCGGTGTCGTTCATGGCACTCACAGCAGCGAGTCGGTGAGACGGGCCAGATTCTCGAGAACACGGCGAGCGACGCCGCGCCGGGCCCACGCGTCTTGGTTCAGGTGCTCGCTTCGCGCGAGGTAGCGGGCTTGCACGGTGCCGAGCTCCGCCGTCACGGTGCGATCGTAGATCAGCACGCTCACCTCCGCGTTGAGCGCGAACGAACGCATGTCGAAGTTGCTGGAACCGATGAGCGCGACCTCGTCGTCCACACTCATGTGCTTGGCATGCAGGAAGTTGCCGAAGTAGCGGTGCACGTGCACGCCGGCGTCCAGCAGCTCCTCGTAATAGGATTGCTGGGCGAACTGGACCAGCGGCTTGTTCGACGCCTTGTCGACGATGAGGTGCACCGCCACGCCGCGCCGCGCCGCGAGCTCCATCGCGAGCAGGAACGACTCGCTCGGAATGAAGTACGGAGTGGTGAGCACGACGCGCGTGCGGGCCGCGCTCATGAGCGCGATCATGAGATCCTCGGTCGTCCCCGCGTTGTAGCCGGGTCCGCTCGGCAGGACCTGCGCGAGCCCGGTCGCGGGGTGCGCGACCGCTTGCGCGTCGACTTCCCGCGCTTCGGGCGGAATGTCGCCCACTTCGAAATAGCGGTCCGCGAGCAACACCGCATGGAGCTCGCGCACGATCGGGCCGGTCGCGCGCACCATCATTTCCTCGTTGGTGAGACCGTGGTTCGCATGCGCGCTCACGATGTTCTGCGAACCGAAGAAGGCGAGCCGACCGTCGATGACAGCGATCTTGCGGTGATTGCGCAGGTCGATGCGAGCCTTGTTCGGCCCCCACAGTCTGAGCGGCAACGCGCTCGTGACCTCGATGCCCGCCGCCCGCATCCGCGGTGCGATACGCTTCAGGCCGGCGCGCGAGCCGATCGCGTCCATCACCACGCGCACGTTGACGCTGCGCTGCGAAGCGCGCTCCAGGGCGGCGGCCACGCGCTCCCCCACGGCGTCCGCGGCGAAGATGTAGTAGAGCAGGTGCACGGAGGTGCGCGCGTGCTCGACCTCGGCCACCAGTCGGTCGATCGCCGCGTCGTAATCCGGCAAGAGCTCGAAGCGGTTGCCGCCCACGACCGAGAACTCCGACAGATTCTCGGCGAGATCGAGCGCCGGCGAGAATTCCGGCGGCAGCGGCGGGCGCGGGGGGGCGGCCGGCCGCTCGCGGGCGCCGAGCGCTTTCAGCGCTTCGAACACCTTCGCCTGCATCTCGAGCCGCCGTTGCGGCAGAAACACGCGCCCGATCAGGCCGTAAAGAAAGAGTCCGAGCCAGGGCAGGAAGAAGATGAGCAGCAGCCAGGCGCGTGCCGAGGCGGGGGGACGCCGTTGCGGCACGTAGAAGAGCATGGCGACGCGGATGATCCATTCGCTCGCGACGTACAGGGTGCCGAGGCTGGCCAAGGGTCTTCCCGCGGAGACGTTGCACGCGCGAGTTTAGCAGCTTGCCGATGTCTCCCTACTGCGGGGGCTGTTTCAGTAAGCGCGCCCGTTCCGCCTCGTATGCATCGCAGGAGACTTGATCGCGCACCATCTTCTGATCCGCCAACGGATCGACGACGCGCACGCGGGCCTGGAAGCCTTCGCACACGCTGCGACTCACGTCGGTCGCGCACGCGGCGAGCGCGGCCGTTACGCAAACGAGGAAGAGGGCGCGCTCGAGAAGTCTCATGTGCGCCAGTATAGCCCTGCCGGCCCCTGCGACTGCCCGCGCAACTCCGCTGGACAGCACGTCCCCCACGGCGCCAGAATCGTCCCGTTGCCCTCGCTTCCTCGTTACCGCCACACATGACGACCGCCGCCACTGCGCCCGCTCCCATCCCGGATGTCCTGCCCGTACGGAGGGTGGCCGTGGACCGGCCCTTCGTCTGGCTGCGACTCGGGTGGCGCGATTTCATGCGTACCCCGTGGGCGAGCATTCTGCACGGCATCGTGGTCGCCGCTGGCGGCGCCGCCATCTTCGTCGCCGGCCTCGAGCATTGGTATCTGCTGCCCGGTGCCTTTTCGGGTTTCGTGCTGGTGGGGCCGATCCTGGCGACCGGGTTGTACGAGCAGAGCCGGCTCCTCTCCCGCGGCAAACGGCCGACATTCGCGGATGCCGTGCATGCCTGGCAGCGCGGCACCCGTCCCCTGGTCTGGCTCGGCTTGCTGCTGGCGGTCGCCGGCACGCTCTGGGTGCTCGTTTCGGCGGGGCTGTTTGCGCTTTTCGTAAAGGCGCCCATCGAAGACGCACGGGCCTTCCTGCGCTATGCGGTGCGTGCCCAGGGCGATTTCCTGTTCATGCTGTGGCTGGCCGCGGGGGGGCTGGGCGCAGCCCTCGTCTTCGCCGCTACGGCCGTGTCACCGCCGCTTTTGCTCGGACGCGTCGTGAGCCTGCGCAGCGCCATCCTGACGAGCGTGCGCGCGGTCGGCGAAAACCCGCTCGCCCTCGCGCTGTGGGCGACCATCATCATGATCGCCATGGCACTCTCGATCGCGACCGCAATGCTCGGTTTCATCGTCACCGTGCCGGTGCTCGGCCACGCCACCTGGCATGCCTATCGGGACCTGGTCGACACGTCTTCCGTTCCCCTGCGGTATTGAGTTACCCGCTGCCACGCGTCCTACATGTTCGGTCTCACCGAGGAGCAGATCGCCCAGTTCGGACTGACGTTCGGCCTCGGCGGCTTCATGCTCTACATGCTCTTCATCATCTGGAACCTGGCGAAGGAATCCAAGGCGGGCAAGCTCGGCACTTTCATCCTCTTCTTCGTGCTTGCCTTCGGCATGCTGGGCTTCATCGCCAAGACCATCCTGACGTGGGTCCTGGAGGCGTAGAGAGCAGTGCTAAATCGCGTTTGTGCCAGCCCTGCCTTGACAGCTAGAATCCCGTGGAGAACGTCGGCTTCGGAGCCTTGCGTTCGCCTCCATACCAACAAAAGATGCAACCCCTCATGAGTGCAACCGAGTCGCCGGCAGACAAGCCGTTCGCGCCGCTGGATCCCGCCGCGGCATTCGCCGAGATCGCCCGGCAGAGCAGTGCCGAGGTGAGCGAGTTCATGCAGCGCCAGTTGCCCGCGGGCGGCCTGCTCATGGCGGACGAGCTGGGCGTGGCGAAAGCGTTCCTGGACCTCAGCCGGCACATGATGCAGGACCCCTGCAAGCTCGCGCAGGCGCAGATCAGGCTCTGGTACGACTATATGGCGCTCCTGCAGACGACCATGCTGCGCGCGTACGGGCAGCCGTCCGAGCCGGTCGTGGTGCCGGCGCCGACCGACAAGCGCTTCCGGCACGACGACTGGCAGGAGCACTTCCTGTTCGATTTCGTGAAACAGTCGTACCTGATCGCGGCGCGTCATCTCCACGGCATCGTCGGCAGCGTCGAGGGGCTCGATGAAAAGACGAAGAAGAAGGTGGACTTCTTCACACGCCAGTACATCGATGCGATCGCTCCCACCAATTTCGTGCTGACCAATCCCGAGGTGATGCGCGAGACCATGGACTCCGGCGGCAAGAATCTGGTGAAGGGGCTCACCCGCCTGCTGGAGGACATCGAACGCGGCAACGGCCAGTCGATCCGCATCCGCATGACCGACCCCGACGCTTTCAGGCTCGGCGAGAACATCGCCAACACCCGCGGCAAGGTCGTCTACCAGAACGAGCTCATGCAGTTGCTGCAGTACGATCCGACCACGGAGCGCGTATTGCGCAAGCCGCTCCTGATCGTCCCGCCCTGGATCAACAAGTTCTACATCCTCGACCTGCGGGAGAAAAACTCCTTCATCAAGTGGGCGGTCGATCAGGGGCACACGGTGTTCGTGATCTCCTGGGTGAATCCGGATGCCGAGCTGGCCCACAAGAACTTCGAGGACTACCTCCTCGAGGGGCCGATCGATGCGCTCGAACAGATTCGCCAGGCAACCGGGGAACGCGACGTCAACGCGCTCGGCTACTGTCTCGGCGGCACGCTGCTCGCGAGCACGCTCGGCTATCTTGCGGCAACGGGTGAGCAGCGCATCACGAGCGCGACATTCTTCACGACGATGATCGACTTTTCGGAACCAGGCGAGCTCGAGGTGTTCCTCGACGACCGCTCGATCCACGCCCTCGAGCGGAAAATGAAGCAGCGGGGCTATCTCGAGGGGCACGAGATGGCGGGCACCTTCAACATGATGCGCGCGAACGACCTCATCTGGTCGTTCGTGATCAACAACTACCTGCTGGGCAAGGACCCCTTCCCGTTCGACCTGCTGCACTGGAACTCGGATTCGACGCGCCTGCCCGCCGCCATGCACAGCTTCTACCTGCGCAACTGCTATCAGCGGAACCTGCTGAAAGAGCCGGGCGGTGTGGTCATGGCCGGCGTGCCGATCGATCTCGGACGGGTGCAGACGCCGTCCTATTTCCTCTCCGCGATCGAAGACCACATCGCGCCGTGGAAATCGACCTACAAAGGGGCCCGGCTCTTCGCCGGGCCGGTCAGGTTCGTGCTCGGCGGCTCCGGCCATATCGCCGGCGTCATCAACCCGCCGGCCGCGAAGAAGTATGGCTACTGGACCAACCCGACGCTGGTCGCCGATCCCGACGCGTGGCTCGGCGAGGCGACCCAGCATCCGGGCTCGTGGTGGCCGGACTGGCAGAAGTGGGTGGCGGCGTTTGCGGGCGGCAAGGTGCCAGCGCGGATCCCCGGTTCCGGCGCGCTCAAGGTGCTGGAGGAGGCCCCCGGCTCCTACGTGAAGGCGCGGATAGACGCGCCCGAGGCGGCGGGCTGAGCCCACCCACCACGCTACGTTGGGACCCCCATTCCAAGGCGGTGAAGCACATGGTGCAGCATGGCCTCGACATGAATCTCTCTGGCGCTATGCTGTGGGAGACGGATGGCTTCGGCCTTGCTTTCGCGACCGACGACCGGCGCGAGGGCATGGCGGCGTTTCTCGAAAAGCGTTAGCCGCGGTTTACGGGGCGTTGAGCCGGTCTCGGGAATCCCGCTGCCCCGCCCGCGGTCGAAACGACATTCGAAGGTTGCCGCTAGAGTCGGCCCGGCGCGAGCCTCACGAAGGAGACAGCGATGGAGATGCACGACCACGATCCGCAGGAGACGCGGGAATGGCTCGACGCGCTCGGGGCGGTGCTGGAGGTGGAAGGTCCCGAGCGGGCGCACTATCTCCTGGAGCGCCTGATCGAGAAGGCGCGCCGGTCGGGCGCCTATCTGCCCTACAGCGCCAATACCGCGTACATCAACACCATCCCGCCGCATCGGGAAGAGCGTTCCCCGGGGGACTACGAGCTCGAGCACCGCATCCGCTCCTACGTTCGGTGGAACGCGCTCGCCATGGTGCTGCGCGCAAACCGGCACAGCAACGTGGGCGGCCACATCGCGAGCTTTGCTTCCGCCGCCACCCTCTACGACGTCGGCTACAACCACTTCTGGCATGCGCGCACCGACACCCGTGAAGGCGACCTGCTTTTCGCGCAGGGGCATTCGGCGCCCGGGATCTACGCGCGCGCTTTTCTGCTCGGGCGGCTCACCGAGGCACAGCTCGACAATTTCCGCCAGGAGGTCGACGGCAAGGGCTTGTCGTCCTACCCCCATCCCTGGCTCATGCCCGATTTCTGGCACTTCCCGACCGTGTCCATGGGCCTCGGTCCGCTCATGGCCATCTATCAGGCGAAGTTCATGAGGTACCTTCAGGACCGCGGGCTCGCGAACACCGAGGGGCGCAAGGTGTGGGCGTTCATGGGCGACGGCGAGATGGACGAGCCCGAGTCGATGGGGGCGATCGGCGTCGCGGCGCGCGAGCGTCTCGACAACCTGATCTTCGTCGTCAACTGCAACCTGCAGCGTCTGGACGGGCCGGTGCGCGGCAACGCCCGGATCATCCAGGAGCTCGAGGCGGATTTCCGCGGCGCCGGCTGGAACGTGATCAAGGTGATCTGGGGCTCGTACTGGGACCCGCTCTTTGCCAAGGACAAGCACGGCCTGCTGCTCGAAGCGCATGGACGAGTGCGTCGACGGCGATTACCAGACCTTCAAGTCCAAGGACGGTGCTTACGTCCGGAAGCACTTCTTCGGCAAGTACCCGGAGCTGCTCGACCTGGTGGCCAGCATGACCGACGACGACATCTGGCGTCTGAATCGCGGCGGCCACGATCCGCACAAGGTGTATGCGGCCTACGCCGCGGCGGTGAAGCACACCGGCCAGCCGACCGTGATCCTCGCGAAGACGATCAAGGGCTACGGCATGGGCGAGTCGGGCGAAGCGCAGAACATCACGCACCAGCAGAAGAAGATGGGGACGATCTCGCTCAAGGCGTTCCGCGACCGCTTCAGCCTGCCGATTCCCGATGACCAGATCGATGACCTGCCTTACCTGCGCTTCGCGGAAGGCTCGCCCGAGATCGAGTACATGCGCGAGCGGCGCCAGAGCCTCGGCGGCTTCATGACCCGGCGGCGGCGCAAAGCGGAAGCGCTCGAGGTGCCGCCGCTTGCTGCCTTCCAATCGTTGCTCAAGAGCTCCGAGGACCGCGACTTCTCCACCACGATGGCCTTCGTGCGCATCCTGAACACGCTGGTCAAGGACAAGCAGGTCGGCCGCCGCGTGGTGCCGATCGTGGCCGATGAATCGCGCACGTTCGGCATGGAGGGCATGTTCCGCCAGCTCGGCATCTGGTCCTCCGTAGGGCAGCTCTATACCCCGCAGGATGCCGATCAGCTCATGTACTACAAGGAGGACAAGCACGGCCAGATCCTGCAGGAGGGCATCAACGAAGCCGGGGCGATGGCGGACTGGATCGCCGCCGCGACCTCGTACAGCACGCACGGCGTGCCGATGATCCCGTTCTACATCTTCTACTCGATGTTCGGCTTCCAGCGCGTGGGTGATCTCGCGTGGGCGGCGGGGGATTCGCGCTGCCGAGGGTTTCTCGTCGGCGGCACGGCGGGCCGCACCACCCTGAACGGCGAGGGCCTGCAGCACGCGGACGGGCACAGCCACGTGCTTTCGTCGACCATCCCGAACTGCGTCTCGTACGATCCCGCCTATGCCTACGAGCTCGCGGTGATCATCCAGGACGGGCTGCGGCGGATGTACGCCGAGCAGGAGGACGTCTTCTACTACATCACGGTGATGAACGAGAACTACGTTCACCCCGGCATGCCGGCCGGAGCCGAGCCGGGCATCCTGAAGGGCCTCTACCTGCTGCGTTCCGACCCCGACGGTTCGGGTCCACGGGTGCAGCTCATGGGCGCCGGGACGATCCTGCGCGAAGTCCTGGCGGCCGCCGACCTGCTCGAGCAGGATTGGGGGGTCTGCGCCGACGTCTGGAGCGCGACCAGCTTCTCGGAGCTGCGACGCGACGGGCTCGAAGCAACCCGGTGGAACCTGCTGCATCCCGAGGTGCCGCCGCGCCTGTCGTATGTCGAGCAGTGTCTGCAGGACCGCAGCGGACCGGTGATCGCGGCGAGCGACTACATGAAGATCGTGGCCGACCAGATTCGGGCGTTCGTCCCAAGGCGTTTCGAGGTGCTGGGCACCGACGGCTTCGGCCGCTCCGACACGCGCGAGCGGCTGCGCGCGTTCTTCGAGGTGAACCGCCACTGGGTCGTGCTCGCGGCCCTGCAAGCCTTGGCGGCGGACGGCGAGATCCCGTGCGCGCGGACGGCCGAGGCGATCGCCAGGTACGGCATCGATCCGGCCAAGCCGAGCCCGGTCAAGGTCTGACGATTGGCGAGACGCAGGGAAGCCATGGGTGCCATCAAGGAAGTGCTGGTTCCCGACATCGGGGACTTCAGCGACATCCCGGTGATCGAGGTGATGGTCAAGCCCGGCGATCGGGTGCAGCCGGAGGATTCACTCATCGTCCTCGAGTCCGACAAGGCGACCCTCGACGTGCCGGCGCCCTTCGGCGGCGCGGTCAGGAAGCTCAAGGTGCGGGTCGGCGACCGGGTCTCCGAGGGAACGGCGATTCTGGAGCTGGAGGCGGAAGAGGCGGAGACCGAGTCAGCCGCTCCTGCGGCGATCGAAGCGAAGGCGGCGGCCCCCGCGCCGGCTCCGGTCGCGGACGCGCCGACACCATCCGACACCGCGCTGCCGCCGAGCCTGCCGCACGCGAGCCCCGCGATCCGCTGCTTTGCCCGCGAACTGGGCGTCGATCTCGGTCTCGTCGCGGGCACCGGTCCGTCGCACCGCATCCTGAAGGAAGACGTGCAGTCGTTCGTCCGGGACGCGCTCTCGCGCCCTGCAGCACCGGAGGCGTTGCGCCCGCCGACGCTGACCCAGGCCACCCACTTCGACGAAGCCGACGTCACTGACCTCGAGGCCTTCCGCGAGGAGGTTGCCGCGTCGGTGGCTGGAGAGGGCATCGTGGTGACACTGTCTGCTTTCCTACTGAAAGCCGTGGTCGTGGCGTTGCAGCGCTTCCCCCGTTTCAACGCGCGGCTCGACGGCGAGACGCTCGCGCCGCAACCCGGCTATCACTTCGGTTTCACCATAAACACGGCGGGCGGACGCGTGGTGCCGGTGCTCCGCGACGTGGACCAAAAGGGTGTGCTCGAGCTCGCGCGCGAGCTCGATGCGCTCACCGCACGTGCGCGCGGTGGCCGGCTCCATGCGGCGGACCAGGCGGGCGCGACCTTCACCGTCGCCAGTCTGGGTGATGCCGGCGGCACGGGCTTCACGCCGCTCATCCAGGCGCCGGCGGCAGCGATCCTCGGTGTCACGCGCTCCCAGCCGCGGCTAACCGAGCGGCAGGGACGGGTGGTCACGCGGCTTCTGCTCCCGCTGTCCTTGTCTTATGATCACCGGGTCATCGACAGCGCCGAGGCCGCCTGTTTCACGGCTTGTCTGGCGGCGCTGTTGAGCGATCTGCGGCGAGCGAGCCTGTAGCGTCCGCTGTGATCACGATCCGTGTGAGGGCTTGGTTTCGCCGGTTGCCGATGGCGCGTAACACCGGTCCGATCGGCGTTCTCGGGGGCACCTTCGACCCGATTCACATCGGGCACCTGCGCCTCGCCGAAGAAGTCGCCGACGTCTGCAAGCTCGCGGTGGTCCGCTTCGTCCCAGCGGCGCTGCCGCCGCACCGGGCAACACCGCGGGTCACGGCGGCAGCACGCCTGGAGATGACGCGGCTCGCCATCGCGGACAACCCGCGCTTCACCGTGGACGACCGCGAGCTCAAGCGCACGGGCTTGAGCTACACCTTCGACACCCTGACCGAGCTGCGTCGGGAGGTGGGCGCCACGCGTCCGCTCTGTCTCGTTCTGGGGGCCGACGCGTTCCTCGATCTCGCGACCTGGCATCGCTGGCACGAGCTCTTCGCCCTCGCGCATCTCGTGGTCGCCCACCGTCCGGGATTTCCCGTCGACTCGTGGGGGCAGCGCATGCCGCAGCCGCTGGCGCGGGAATACGAGGCGCGGCGGCTGATGCAGCCGCTTGCCACCCACTGGGCTCCGGCGGGCGGCATTGCAACCGTCGCGATCACCGCGCTCGACATCGCGGCCACGCGCATCCGCGCCGGACTGGAGGCGGGTCGTTCCCAGCGCTATTTGATCCCCGACTCGGTTCTCGACTATATTGAGGTTCGAGGCCTGTACAAGGAGCTGGATGAAACCGGAAGAAACGAAGCGGTTGACGATTGAAGCGCTCGAGGACGTGAAAGGGCGCGATATCGTGGTGCTGGATACGAGTCGTTTGTCGTCGCTTTTCGATTGCATGATCATCGCGAGCGCCGATTCGACGAGACAGGCCAAGGCCATGGCGCAGCGGGTGCAGGAACGAATCAAGGCGCGCGGTGCCGCGGTGCTCGGGGTGGAAGGCGAGGACGGGGACTGGGTCCTGGTCGACTTGGGCAGCGTGATCGTTCACATCATGCACCCCGCCACCCGCGCCTACTACAATCTCGAAGAGCTCTGGGGGCCGCTGTTTCTGCCCGCGGCGCGCCGGCAGACCGCATCGAGCTGATTGCCTACCGTGAGCATCGCCGGCCATGCGGATGATCGTGATTGCGGTCGGCCACCGCATGCCCGCCTGGGTGCAGTCCGGATTCGAGGAGTATGCACGCCGCCTGCCCCGGGAAGCGCGTCTCGACTTGATCGAGGTGAGGCCGGCACGACGGTCGTCGGCGGTCAGCACGGAGCGCGCGATGGCGCTGGAGGAATCGCGCATCGAGGCAGCCGCCCCGGCGGGCTGCCACCGCGTGGTCCTCGATGAGCGCGGCGTCGAGATGACGAGCGCCGGGCTCGCCCGGAAACTGGAAACCTGGCTCGGGGCGGGTCGGGACGTCGGGCTTTTCATCGGCGGTGCCGACGGCCTGACCGAGCGGTTCCGGCGCTCGGCCGACCTCGTGCTCGCGCTGTCCCGAATGACGCTGCCGCACGGTCTTGCGCGGGTTCTCCTCGCCGAGCAGTTGTACCGCGCGATTTCGATCATGCACAATCACCCCTATCACCGAGAGTAATGCGGCCTCGCCCGGGTCGCGCAGACGGAGCAGGCCGGTGTCATTTCGAGAACAGCGCATTTACCTGGCGTCGCGCAGTCCCCGGCGCCGCGAGTTGCTGAAGCAGATCGGCGTGGCATTCGACGTGCTGCTCCTGCGCGAGGATCCCGCCCGCGGCGAGGACATCGACGAGCGCGTGATGGAGGGAGAAGCGCCGCAGGATTACGTGACCCGCATAGCCCGGGCGAAGGCCGAGCTCGGCTGGGTGCGCGTTCTGCAGCGCCGGCTGCGGCCGAATCCCGTGCTCGGTGCCGACACTTCGGTGGTCATCGATGGCGAGGTGCTCGGCAAGCCCGAGGGCCGCCAGGACGCCGAGCGCATGCTCGCCAAGCTGTCGGGCCGCTCGCACCAGGTCCTGTCCGCCGTCGCGCTCTGCTACAGGGAGCTCGTCGAGCTCCGGCTTTCTGCCACGACCGTGGAGTTCCGGGCGATGACGGAGCAGGAGATCCGCCGCTACGTCGCCACCGGCGAGCCGCTCGACAAGGCTGGCGCCTACGCCATCCAGGGCCGCGGCGCCGCCTTCGTCCGCAGCATCTCCGGGAGCTATTCTGGCGTCATGGGCCTGCCGCTGTTCGAGATGGTGGAGTTGATGCAGCACTTCGGTTTCGAGGTTCTGTGACGGAAGAGATCCTCGTCAACGTCACGCCCCAGGAAACGCGCGTCACGGTCATGCAGCAGGGTGTGGTGCAGGAACTGCACGTCGAGCGTTCGAGCAGCCGCGGGCTGGTGGGCAACGTCTACCTCGGGCGCGTCGCGCGCGTCCTGCCCGGGATGCAGTCGGCCTTCATCGACATCGGCCTCGACCGGGCCGCCTTCCTGCACGTCGCCGACATCTGGAGCAACCGGCATGGCGCAGAGGAAGCGAAGCCGATCGAGAGGCTGCTCGCGGAAGGTCAGAACATCCTGGTGCAGGTGATCAAGGATCCGATCGGCACCAAGGGAGCGCGGCTTTCGACCCAGGTCAGCATCGCCGGGCGCTTTCTCGTCTACCTGCCGCAGGAGTCGCACATCGGCATCTCGCAGCGCATCGAGGACGAGGTCGAGCGCACCCAGCTGCGGGAAAGGCTGCAGCAGGCGCTGCCGGGAGACGAAACCGGCGGCTTCATCATCCGCACCATGGCCGAAGCCGCCTCGCATACCGGAGCTCGCCTCCGACATCGATTACCTGCGCCGCCTGTGGCACGGCATCCGCGAGGAGTCGGTGCAGGCAAGCGCGCCGACCCCGCTCTACCACGACCTCAATCTGAGTCTGCGCGTGTTGCGGGATTTCGTGAGCGACGAGACCGCGCGGGTATTGGTCGACTCGCGCGAGACCCATCAGAAGATGCTCGCGTTCGCCGCGGCGTACACCCGCAAGTTCAGCGAGCGCATCGAGCATTACAGCGGCGAGCGGCCGCTCTTCGACCTCTACGGGGTGGAGGACGAGATCGAGCGCGCGCTCGCGCGGCGGGTCGACCTCAAGTCCGGCGGCTATCTCATCATCGACCAGACCGAAGCCCTGACGACCGTCGACGTGAACACGGGCGGCTACGTGGGCGGGCGCAACTTCGACGACACCATCTTCAAGACCAACCTCGAGGCGGCGCAGGTAATCGCGCGCCAGCTGCGACTGCGCAACCTCGGCGGCATCATCATCATCGACTTCATCGACATGGACAACGAGGAGCACCGCGCCTCCGTGCTCTCGGAGTTCAGGAAGGCGCTGGCCCGGGACCGCACGCGCATGTCGGTGAACGGCTTCACCGCGCTCGGGCTGGTGGAGATGACGCGCAAGCGCACCCGCGAGAGCCTCGCCCACGTGCTGTGCGAGGCGTGTCCGACCTGCCAGGGGCGCGGGGAGGTGAAGACCGCGCAAACGGTGTGTTACGAGATCCTGCGCGAGATCGTGCGCGAGGACCGCCAGTTCAACGCCCGCGAATACCGCATCGTGGCGGCGCAGACCGTGATCGATCTCTTTCTCGACGAGGAGTCGCAGAGTCTCGCGATGCTGGGCGATTTCGTCGCCAAGCCCATCTCGCTGCAGGTGGAGAGTCAGTACTCTCCCGAGCAGTACGACGTTATCCTGATCTGATCGGACGCGCGTCGCGCGGCAGGCTGGGCGGCTTCAGGCCGCATGGACCGCCGCGACCGTGTCCTCGTGGCTCGTGATCACCCGCTTCACGCCCACGAGATCCGCGTGTCGCTCGCGCAGCACGTTCTTCTGCGCGTCCAGGTCCCGCATGCGTCCCTGCACGTTGTTCAGGTTCTCTGCCACCTTGCGGAAACCTGCGACGCGACGGGTGAGGAGCGCCTCGTGTTCCCTGATCTGGAGCGAGAGCGGGCCGAGGACGGATTTCAGCCACGCGTCGACCTCCGCGCGCGCGCCGTCGAACACGTCGCGCGCCTGCACGACCAGCCCGTTGTAGAAGCGGCGCACCAGGAAGTGCTTCTCGGTCATGACGTTGACCGGGTCGCGACAGAAGTCCTCGACCTGCTTCTGCAGCGCGAACATCGCGACCGTGTGGCGCTCGAGATTGAGCGGCGGCGGCACCAGTCGCGCGAACCCGTAGCCCTCGTGGAAGCGGTCGTAGACGCCCTCCACCAGCTTCTGGACGTCCGACGAGAACTTGAGGATCTTCTGGCTCTGCGCCGAGTAGTGCTCGAACAGGGACTGCATGGCGCGCATGAGGCCGGGCGTGGTCCAGCTGCCCTCGATGCTTTCCCGACCCTGCTCGAGGATGTGCTCGATGAAGGTCGAGTCCAGGTTCGTGAGCAGCATGCCCCCTTGCTTGATCACTGCCGCGGAGGCGAGTCGGAAGCCCTGGATCTGCTCCGCGTACGTGGTCCGGTCGGTCTCGAGCTTGGCGAGCATCGCTTTCGCGATGGTCCGGTTCTTCCCGGAAAGCTGTGCGAGTTCCTTCAGTTCCGTGCGGATCGAGTCGAGTTGGTTCTCGACCGTCTGGAGCGACGACTCGACCATGGTGCCGATCTCCCGCTCGACTGCTGCGCGCAGGATTTCCTGCTTCGCCGGAACGATCTCCTCGGCGAGGACACGCTCGAGCGCCCTGATCCCGCTGCGCGAGAGCAGCTCTTCGTCGTCGCGGACCTTCGCCACCAGAGCCTTCTGGGCCGAGATGCGGGAACACGTGCCGGCGCGGCAGATGGAGGATCTGCGCGGTGCTGTCGACCTGCCGGTCGATGCTGGCCGAAATGCCTGCAGCGCCCTTGAGATCGTCCCACAGGAGGTCGATCTTGTTCAGCACCGCCAGCCGCCGCGGCACGAACGTCTGCACGTACTTCTGCCAGACCTCCAGGTCCGACTTGGTGACGCCGGTATCGAGCGCCAGCACGAACACGGCGGCGTGGGCATTCGGGATCATGGAGAGCGTGAGCTCGGGCTCGGCGCCGAGCGCGTTCAAGCCCGGGCGTGTCGAGGATGACGAGCCCGTTCTTGAGCAGGGGGTGCGGATAGTTGATCAGCGCGTGGCGCCAAGCCGGGATCTCGACGCGGTCGGCTTCGCGCAGGATCACCGTGGAGGTCTCGGGGCTCGCCTCGTCGAGCAGCCCCAAATCCCGTGCCTCCTGAACGCTCACCGTCTTCGCCTGCGCCAGCTCCTGCATCGCCTGCGCCATCTCGTCGTGGGAATCGAGATTGAGCCTCATCTTCACCCACTCGACCGGGGAGCGCTTCAGCGTCGCGATGCTTTCGTTGCGCTTGCGCGTCTCGATCGGCAGGAGCTTGATCTGCGGCGGCTCGTTCGGATCGTAGAGGATCTCCGTGGGACACATCGTGGTGCGCCCGACGTCCGACGGTAGCAGCCGTCGCTTGTAGTTGGCGAAGAAAAGCGCGTTGATGAGCTCGGTCTTGCCGCGCGAGAATTCGGCGACGAAGGCAAGGGTGACGCGATCCTGGCGCAGGCTCTCGATCAGGTCGTAGATGCGAAGGGCGTTCTGGATGTCGACGTGGCCGTTTGCATCGAGCCAGGCCTGGTATGCCTCGATGCCGTGAACGAGGCGCTGCCGCCACTCCGAATAGCGGGCAACCTGCTGCTCCAATGCGCTGCTGTTCATCGCTGTTCCCACGCGGTCAATAGGCACTGGGCGGCGGGACCCGGCGCGTCCAGTTCGACGAGCTTGCGTCGAGCGCGCCGTCCCGAGCGGATGCGGATACAGCCTGGCGGCAGTTCAAAGGTCCGGCTCAGAAAATCGATCAGCGCGGCGTTCGCCTTGTCATCCGCGGCGGGGGCGGCGATTCGGATCTTCAGCATCTCGCCCTGGGGGCCGACCACTTCGGTGCGTCGTGCACCCGGCTGAATGGTGAGCGACAGTGTGAGCCGTTCGCCACTCTGTCGATACCAGTTCGGCTTACCTGCCGCCGAACCGCGGCTCCTGCCCGTCGGGGGCATCGCTTATGCAATCAATATGCCAAACGCCAAGCGCTCCAGCGCGGCGACGGGGAGCATGAGCAGCAGCTGGCAGACCACGAAAACCACCAGGGGAGAGAGGTCCACACCGCCCAGCAACGGCAGGCGCCCCTGAATCGGCCGCAGGAAGGGCCGGGTGAGGCTCTCGAGCAGAAACATGGCGGGGCTGCCGGGGCTCACCCAGCTCATGATGGCCTGAATCAACACGAGTCCCATGATCAGATAGAGCGCCATGCGAACCACGTGCAGCGCAGCCAGCAAGACGATGCCGAGACCCGTCAGGGCGGGTGAGCTCGCGCTCGGCAGCGGGCGCACGCCGAGGAGGTCGAGTCCGCCGAGGAGCAGGGCCGCGGCGAGCCAGGCGGCGACCACGCTGGCGAGGTCGTATCCCCACAGGCCCGGTACGATCCGTCGCAGGGGTCGGACGGCGAAGTCCGTGATGGCCACGACGAAGCGCGAGAAAGGGTGCGCATACGCGGTTCGGCTCCACTGCATGAAGAAGCGCAGCAGTGCGGCGAACACGAACAGGCTGAATGCGGTGTCGAGCAGGAAGCCGAGAGCTTGGCCGAACATCGGGCGGCAGGTGCCTCGCTAATCCCGGCGCCCGAGCTCGACGCCCAGTTCGCGAGAGCGTTGCGCTGCTGCTTCCACCGCGCGTGCGACGATGTCCTTCAGCCCTGCGGCTTCGAACGCCTGAATGGCCCGCTCCGTGGTGCCGCCCGCCGACGTGACGCGGGCGCGCAGCGTGGCCGCATCTTCGGGGCACTCGGTGGCCACCCGTGCTGCACCGAGCACCGTCTGCAAGGTCAGCTGACGCGCTGCGGCGGTGTCGAGACCCAGGCGTCGCGCGGCTTCCTCCAGCGCTTCGATGAAGTAGTAGACGTATCCCGGCCCGCTTCCCGAGACCGCCGTGACTGCATCCATGGCGCTCTCGTCGTTGAGCCACAGGGTCTCGCCGACGGCGCTGAGTATGCTCTCGGCGAGGTTGCGCTCGCTCGCGTTCGCCGCGGGGGCGGCATAGAGGGCCGACATGCCGCAGCCCAGGACTGCCGGTGTGTTGGGCATCGCGCGCACGATCCGGCGGTAGCCGCCCAGCCAGCGACTCAAGTCGTCGGTGCGGATGCCGGCAGCGATGGAGATGAGAAGCTGGTTGTGCAGCGAGCTCGCGAGGCTCGCAGCCACTTCATGCAGCTGCTGGGGCTTGGTCGCGAGCACGATACAGTCGCACGCGGTGAACCCCGGGTCGAGCGACACCCGCGCGTCGATACCGAGCCGCTGACGCAGTCGCTCACGCGCCTCGGCGCTCACTTCCACGACCTGCAACTGTCCGGGGGCGAAGCCTTTCCCGAGCAGGCCGCCGATCAAAGCGGAGGCCATATGGCCTCCGCCGACGAAACCGATGCTGACTGACAATTGGAAACTCCGCGGCTGGCAGGCTCGGGCGAGCCTGCGTGGATACATCGGACTGCGTAGCAGGATCGAGCTGTCGAACCATCATGCTCTTCAACCCGCCGACAGACCGACCGCAGTATAGGCGGCACGGGCAGTTGCGGCAACCGAGCCCAAGGCGGCTCACATTCAGCGAGAGGTTGGCTCAGCGGCGTGCACCGAAGATCGCCGTACCGACACGAACGATCGTCGCACCTTCGAGCACCGCCGCTTCGAGGTCGTCGGACATGCCCATGGAGAGCGTATCGAGCGCAATGCCTTCGGCAGCGATGTGATCCTTGAGCTCGCGGAGCATCCGAAACCATTTCTGCTGCGCCGCCTGATCGCGTTCGGGGCGCGGGATCGCCATCAGTCCGCGCAATCGCAGCCGCGGCAGACTGGACACCGCGTGCGCGAGCGCGCACGCGTCGGCCCGTGCGACGCCGCCTTTGGTCGCCTCGCCGCTCACGTTCACCTGCAGGCAGACGTCGAGCGGTGGAAGATCCGGCGGGCGGGCCGCCGACAGGCGCTCGGCGATCTTCTCGCGGTCCACGCTGTGCACCCAGGCGAAGTTTTCTGCGAGGGCGCGGGTCTTGTTGCTCTGGACCGGCCCGATAAAGTGCCATTCGATAATCAAGTCAGACAGCTGGCCTATCTTTTGCACTCCCTCCTGCGCGTAATTCTCGCCGAAGGCGCGCTGGCCGGCCTGCCAGGCTTCCCTGACACGATGCGCCGGCCACGTCTTGGTTACGGCGAGCAATCGAATCTCAGAACCGTCGCGGCCCGCGGCGCACGCCGCGCGATCGATCCGCGCCCGCACCGATTGCAGGGCCGAAGCCAGTGTGGACATAATGCCGGACGCTTCTCGAGGGCAGCTCTAATACGCTGATCCCAGTGGATTTCTGGCCGTTCCCGAGGGGCGGGAGCGGACTTCGGAGCCGATTCTAATGGACATTGCTGAACTGCTGGCGTTTGCCGTCAAGAACAAGGCCTCGGACCTGCACTTGTCGTCCGGGCTGCCGCCGATGATCCGCGTGCATGGCGACGTGCGCCGCATCAATCTTCCTGCCATGGAGCACAAGGATGTTCATGGCATGGTGTACGACATCATGAACGACGGCCAGCGGAAGTTCTACGAGGAAAACCTCGAGTGCGACTTCTCGTTCTCGATCCCGAACCTGGCACGCTTCCGGGTCAACGCCTTCGTCCAGCACCGCGGCGCCGGCGCCGTCTTCCGCACTATTCCCTCGAAGGTGCTGACGTTGGAGGACCTCAAGGCACCGGAGATCTTCAAGGACATTTCGAACCAGCCGCGCGGCATCGTGCTCGTCACCGGCCCGACCGGCTCCGGCAAGTCCACGACGCTCGCTGCGATGATCAACTTCATCAACGAGAACGAGCACGGTCACATCCTCACCGTCGAGGACCCGATCGAGTTCGTGCACGAATCGAAGAAGTGCCTCATCAACCAGCGCGAGGTCGGCCCGCATACTCTCTCCTTCTCGAACGCCCTGCGCTCGGCGCTGCGCGAGGACCCGGACGTGATCCTCGTGGGCGAGATGCGCGACCTCGAGACCATTCGCCTCGCGCTCACTGCCGCGGAGACCGGCCACCTCGTCTTCGGCACGCTGCACACGAGCTCGGCGGCGAAGACCATCGACCGGATCATCGACGTTTTCCCGGCTGCCGAAAAGGAGATGGTGCGCGCGATGCTCTCGGAGTCGCTGCGCGCGGTCATCTCGCAGACCCTGCTCAAGACCAAGGACGGCAGCGGTCGCGTCGCCGCCCACGAGATCATGATCGGCACGCCGGCGATCCGGAACCTCATTCGCGAGAACAAGGTCGCGCAGATGTACTCCGCGATCCAGACCGGCCAGCAGCTCGGCATGCAGACGCTCGATCAAAATCTCCACGATCTCGTGCGGCGCAACGTCGTGTCGGCCGCCGAGGCGCGCAACCGCGCGATGAACAAGGACATGTTCGTGGGCTGATCGCAAGGCACGCGATCACACCGGGGAGTACCGCATGGAAAGAGACCAGGCAGTCAAGTTCATGAACGACCTGCTGCGGGTCATGGTGAGCAAGAAGGCGTCGGATCTCTTCATCACCGCCGGCTTTCCGCCGGCCTTCAAGGTCGACGGCAAGGTGACCCCGATCTCGAACCAGACGCTGTCGCCGACCCACACCCAGGAGCTCGCGCGGTCGATCATGAACGACAAGCAGGCCGAGGAGTTCGAGGCGAGCAAGGAATGCAACTTCGCCATCAGCCCGCCCGGGGTCGGCCGCTTCCGCGTCAACGCGTTCGTTCAGCAGGCCCGCGTCGGGCTCGTCCTGCGCACCATCAACTCCGCGATTCCGAAGATCGAAGAGCTCGGACTGCCGCCCCAGTTGAAGGAGATCGCGCTCACCAAGCGCGGTCTCGTGGTCTTCGTCGGGGGCACCGGCTCGGGCAAGTCGACCTCGCTCGCGGCGATGATCGGCTTCCGCAACGAGAACACGCAAGGTCACATCGTCACGATCGAAGACCCGATAGAATACGTGCACGAGCACAAGAACTGCATCGTCACGCAGCGCGAGGTCGGGGTCGATACGGATTCGTGGCACGCCGCGCTCAAGAACACGCTGCGCCAGGCGCCGGACGTGATCCTGATCGGCGAGATCCGCGACCGGGACACCATGGACTACGCCATCGCCTTTGCCGAGACCGGACACCTCGCCATGGCGACCCTGCACGCCAACAGTGCGAACCAGGCGCTCGATCGCATCATCAACTTCTTTCCCGAGGAGCGGCGCGCACAGCTCCTGATGGACCTTTCGCTCAACCTGAGGGCGTTCGTGTCGCAGCGGCTGATCCCGTTGAAGGACAGCAAGGGGCGCGCCGCAGCGGTGGAAATCCTCATCAACTCGCCGCTGATCTCCGATCTCATCTTCAAGGGCGACGTGCACGAGATCAAGGAGATCATGGCGAAGTCCCGCGAGCTCGGCATGCAGACCTTCGACCAGCATCTCTTCGATCTCTACGAAGCGGGGAAGATCAGCTACGAGGACGCGCTGCGCAACGCGGATTCGGTGAACGATCTGCGCCTGCGGATCAAGCTGTACAGTCAGTCGTCGAAAGACCGGGACCTCACGAGCGGGCTGGACAACCTCACCATCGTGTGAGCGCTCGGGTCACCTTCGAACATCATCCGTTCGCCACGCTGCGCGCCGTGCGCAGCGAACCTTCCACCAACCGGTATTCGTACAGCCGGCACTCGATCGCACCGTTATAAAGCGGCGTGCGTCGCGACGCCTTCAGGTGGATCAGCTTCGGCAATTCCGCATCGGCCGAGACGATGCACGCGCGCCAGCCGGCAAAGCGTTGCTTCAGGCGGTCGCCGAGCTTCGGGTAGAGCGCGCGCGACTGGGCCTCGTCACCGAGCCGGACACCGTAGGGCGGATTGATGAGCATCAGCCCCGTGGGCGCCGGCGGGGTCGCATCGAGCACGTCCCGACACTGCAGCTCGACCGCCTCCGCGACACCCGCCTCCACGAGGTTGCGCTTTGCAAGCTCCAGGACCTGCGCGTCGCGGTCGCCGCCGAAGATCGGCAGCGGCCGCGCCTCGAGCGACCGGGACTGCAACGCCGCTTTCGCGCGCTGGAAGGCCTTCAAGTCGAACGGTCTCAGCTTCTGGAATCCGAACGTCCGCTTCAGGCCCGGCGCACGCAGGAGCGACATCTGCGCCGCCTCGACCAGGAACGTTCCGCTGCCGCACATGGGATCGAAGAGGGGCATCCCGACATTCCAGCCCGTGAGCATGAGAATGCCGGCGGCGAGGTTCTCCTTGAGTGGGGCCTCGCCACCGCTCGCGCGCCATCCGCGCTTGAAGAGCGCTTCGCCGGAGGTGTCGAGATACACCGTCCAGTGCCGCGCGTCGAGAAAGGCGTGGATGCGAACGTCCGGGCGCGCCGTGTCGACGTTCGGCCGCCGGCCGTGACGATCGCGCAGCGTGTCGCACACCGCGTCCTTGATGCGCAGCGTCACGAAATCGAGGCTACGTAGCGGAGAGCGGATGGCGGCGACATCCACGCGGATCGTCCGCTCGGGACCGAACCAGTCCGGCCAAGGTAGCGACCGCGCCCCGGCATAGATGTCGTCTGCCGTGGCGTATTCTCCCGTGCCGACGCGCCACAGCACGCGACTGGCGATGCGGCTTTCCAGGTTCGCGCGCATGGCGAGCACGAGGTCGCCCGAGAAGGCGACGCCGCCCGGCTCGACCTGCGTGTGTGCTGCGCCGATGGCCGACAGCTCGCGTTCGAGCACGCTCTCGAGTCCGCGCGGGCAGGGTGCGAAGAAAGACTCCACGTTTTCGCGTTCCGGGCAACGATACGGAACGCGGATTCTACGTTATAGTCGCGCGGTCTATTTCCCGACTCGCGCCATGAACAACCTCGCCGAAGCGCTGAAGCAGCACGAGGCCACGCCCGCGAAGGTGCTGTACCAGCAGTGGACCGGTGAAGAGTGGAAGAGCTACACCGCGGCGGAGATCATGGACCTCGCGGCGCGCTGGCAGCAGGCATTCCGGGAGCGCGGCTTCGAACGCGGCGACCGGGTCGCCCTCTGCATGAAGAACAGCGTGCACTGGGTCGCGATCGACCAGGCCTGTCTCGGCCTGGGCCTCGTCGTGGTGCCGCTGTACGTGATCGACAACCCCGAGAACATCGCGTGGTGCCTCACGCACTGCGAGGCGCGGCTGCTGGTGCTCGAAACGCCGCGCGTGCTCGAGACGCTGCGCCGGGCCGCGGATGCGCTGCCCCCGATCGTGTGCCTGCAGGCCGAGCCGGACGACGCGGTGGAGACGCCGCGCACGTTCCTGCCTCCCCACGCGAAGGCGTTCACGGTGCAGCCGATGCCGGAGGACGGGCTCGCCAGCATCGTCTACACCTCCGGCACCACCGGGCGGCCGAAGGGCGTCAAGCTCTCGCATCGGAACATCCTTTCCAATGCGGAGGCAGCGCTCAAGATCGTCGATCTGCACGACTCCGATCTGCTGCTGTCGGTGCTGCCGCTCTCGCACATGTTCGAGCGCACCTGCGGCTACTACGCGCCCGCTCATGCAGGGTGTCCCGGTCGCTTTCTCCCGCGGTGTGCAGCAGATCGGCGAAGACCTCGCGACCTTGCGTCCCACGATCGTCATGGCAGTGCCGCGGGTGTTCGAACGCTTCCTCGTGCGCATCGAGCAGGCGTTGAAGGAAAAGCGGCTCAAGCGGGCGCTCTTCGAACGCACCGTCGCACTGGGTTGGCGCATCTTCAACGGCCAGGCCGGTGCCATCGACCGTGCCACCTATGCCGCCCTGCGGCGGATCGTTGCGCAGCCGGTCCTGGAGCGGCTGGGCGGGCGGCTCCGGCTCACGGTCGTGGGCGGCGCCGCGCTGGAGCACCGCGTCGCCAAGCATTTCCTGGGGCTCGGCCTCACGATGCTCCAGGGCTATGGGCTGTCCGAGGTATCCCCGGTGGTGGCCGCCAACCATCTCGACGACAACGACCCGGCTTCGGTCGGCTATCCGCTCGAGGGTCTCGAGGTGAAGGTGAGCGAACAGCACGAGCTGCTGGTGCGCGGCCCGTCCGTCATGCTCGGCTACTGGCGCGATCCGGAGGCGACCGCGGCCGTGCTCTCCCCGGACGGCTGGCTCAACACCGGAGACCAGGTCGACATCCGCGACGGGCGCATCTACATCAAGGGCCGCACCAAGGACATCCTCGTCCTTTCCAACGGCGAGAAGGTGCCCACGGACGAGATCGAGCAGGCGCTGCTCGAAGAGTCCGCGTTCGAGCAGGTGGTGCTGGTCGGCGAAGGGCGGGCGTACCTCATCCTGCTCGCGGTAAGCCAGGAGACCGACGAGAAGAAGCTCGCGAAGCTCGCTAACGATCGGCTCAAGGCGTTCCCGCGTTACATCCGCATCCGCCGCGTGATCGCGTCGAAGGCGCCGTGGACGCTCGAAGACGGACTGCTGACCCCGACGCTCAAGGTCAAGCGCGCCAAGGTGCTGGCGCGGTTCGAGGCCGACATTCGGCCGCGTCTACGAGGAGTCGGGCCTCACCGAGTGATCACGGCTGCACGTACACGTCGAAACGGATCCGCCGCCACGGATTCCGGTCCTGGGTGAGACGGCTGATGCGCGCCTCGACCTTCGTCCCGCGGTCCATATGGCGAGCGAGGTCGGCGTTGTCGGCCCGCGGCACGTAGCCGAGCTTCTCGCCCCCCCACTCCACGCGCACGGCGTTCGGATCGTACGGATTGTCGGGCTCGCGCACGAGCGTGAGCGGGTCCCCGACTTTCATCTCGCTCCACACCACCTTGCCGCTGTAGAACTGGAAGCCGGCGAGCGGCGAGCTCTGTATCAGGATGCGCGCTTCGACGCGGGGCTCCGCCGCGAACGCGATGCTCGCGGCAAGAAAAACCAGGACCGTCACCGCTCGACGTGTCATCGAGACGACGGCGTTCACAGCGATGGCTTGACCACGACGAGGATCACCACCGCGATCAGAATCAGCACCGGCGCCTCGTTCATCCAGCGATAGAACACGTGGCTGCGCGTATTGCGATCGTGCTTGAAATCCACCATCGCCTTCCAGGTCCAGCCGTGGTAGGCGAGGAGCAAGACCACCAGCGCCACCTTGAGGTGCAGCCACCCCCCGGAGAATCCGTAGCCAAACCATAACCACAGCCCGAGCCCGACCGCGAGCACCGCGGACGGCGTCATGATGCCCCAGAAGAGCTTGCGCTCCATGACCTTGAAGCGCTCGATCGAGACCGCGTCGCTCGACATCGCGTGGTAGACGTAGAGGCGTGGCAGATAGAAGAGTCCCGCGAACCAGGTGACGACGAAGATGATGTGGAAGGCCTTGAGATAAAGCATGAACCGGCGATCGGACGCGTTGAGGAGGCGCACATGGTAGCCGATTCGTGGCCCGGATCGAACGGGCACACAGCGTCGCTCTTTTCCGCGGAAGGCACGGGTCGTTTGCCTACGCTCGTTGCGGCGCAGGTCCGTTGCGGCTCAAGGAACGGAAGTACCACCTCTTCACCCATTCCACGAGCAGCAGGTAAACCACCACCGTCACCGCGAGGATGACGAAGAAGAGCGGCGGCGGTGTCACGAAGCCGAGGTACTTCGCCGCCGGGCTGAAGGGCAGCCACACGGCGACGGCGACGACCGCGAGCGAAGTGGCGACGAGAAGAGGGTGCGGCCGGCTGCGCAGCGCACCGCGCTGGGTGCGGATCACGAAGATCACCAGCACCTGGGTGGCGAGCGATTCGATGAACCATCCGGTGTGAAACAGTGCCTCGTCGGCGCCGAGCACACTGAGCAGCACGTAGAACGTCAGGAAGTCAAAGAGCGAGCTGACCGGCCCCACCGCGAGCATGAAGCTGCGGATGGCCGCCATGTCCCAGGTGCGCGGATGAGCGATCTCCTCCGGATCCACCTCGTCGAGCGGGATCGGTATCTCGGAGATGTCGTAGAGCATGTTGTTCAGCAGAATCTGCGTCGGCAGCATCGGCAGGAAGGGCAGGAACAGCGCGCCGCCGGCCATGCTGAACATGTTGCCGAAGTTCGAGCTGGTGCCCATCCGGATGTACTTCATGATGTTGGCAAAGGTCCGGCGTCCCTCCATCACCCCCGCGTGCAGAACCTTGAGATCGGGCGCAAGCAGGATCATGTCCGCCGCCTCCTTGGCGACATCGACGGCGGAATCCACCGACAGCCCAACGTCCGCCGAGTGCAGTGACGGCGCGTCATTGATGCCGTCGCCGAGATAGCCGACGACGTGTCCGCGCGTCTTCAGCGCGAGGATGATGCGGTTCTTCTGGGTCGGATTCACGCGGCAGAAGAGGTTCGCCGCCTCGACCCGGGCCGCGAGCGCCTGGTCGTCCAGCGAGGCGATCTCGGGACCCGTGAGCACGCCCGTTACCGGGATGCCCAGGGTCCTGCAGATGTGCTGTGTCACGCGCTCGCTGTCCCCGGTGACGATCTTGACCGCGATGCCGCTACGAGTCAGTGCAGCGAGCGCCGACCCCGCGCTGGGCTTTGGCGGGTCGAGAAAGCTCGCCAGCCCCGCGAACACCAGCTCGGACTCATCACCGACGACGGCGTGCGGGTGGCCCGCGGGCACGCGGCGCCACGCGATACCCAGCGTCCGGAAACCCTCGTCTCCCAGTTCGTCGTAGAGTCCGCGAATGCGCGCTCGGGTCGTTGGATCAAGGGGTTGGGGCGCGGCGCCCTCTTCCAGCTCGAATGTCGCGGACAGGCGCAGGATATCCTCGGGCGCGCCCTTCACCACCAGAAGCCGCGCACCGTCCTTCTCCACCAGCACGGACACGCGCCGCCGTTCGAAGTCGAAGGGGACTTCGTCGACCTTGGTCCAGCCCGAGACGTCGATGTCCGCGTGCGCGAGAATCGCTTCGTCGAGGGGACTGCGCAGACCCGTCTCGAACCAGCTGTTGAGGTATGCGAGCTCGAGTACGCGCTCGCTCGAGTTTCCCATCACGTCCACGTGGCGCTCGAGCCGGATGCGCGCCTCGGTGAGCGTGCCGGTCTTGTCGGTGCAGAGCACGTCCAGGCTGCCGAGGTTCTGGATCGCGGCGAGTCGCTTCACGATCACCCGCTGTCTTGCCATGCGCATCGCACCGCGTGCGAGCGTGACCGACACCACCATCGGCAGCAGTTCCGGCGTGAGCCCGACGGCGAGCGCGACCGCGAAGAGAAACGACTCCAGCAGCGGACGGTGGAAGAGCGTGTTCACCATCAGAACGAAAAGCACCATGAGCACGGTGAGCCGCATGATCATCAGCCCGAACCGGCGGGTGCCGATCTCGAATGCCGTCGGGGGCGGGGCTTCTTCGAGGCTGGATGCGATCCGCCCCATCTCGGTCTCGCTGCCGGTGCGGCACACGAGCACGGTTGCGCTGCCGCTGATGACGGACGTGCCCATGAAGACCGCGTTGTCGGCCGCAGACAATTCCGTTGCGGTGGGCGGCAGCTCGATTGGACGCTTCTCCACCGGATAGGGCTCACCCGTCAGCATCGGCTGCTTCACGAAGAAGTCGTTCGCCTCCACCACTCGTCCGTCGGCGGGTACGAGATCCCCTGCGGAGAGCAGCGCGAGATCACCCGGTACGATCGAAGCCAGCGGCACCTCATGCTTCGCGCCATCCCGAAGCACCGTCGCGCGCACCGCCACCGAGTGGCGCAGGCGTTCCGATGCCCGGTTCGCGCGGTGCTCCTGCACGAAGTCGAGCGTGATGGAGGCCAGGACGATGACCGAGATGATCACGAAATCGGTCGCGTCGCCGGTCAGCGCCGAGGCGCCGCTCGCGGCCAGCAGCACGATGACGAGCGGATTTCGGAAGCGGGACAGGAACTGCAGCACGAGCGGCCGCTCCGCCCGCTCCCGGAAGCGGTTGGGGCCGAAGCGCTTGAGCCGCTGCCTGGCCTCTGCCGTGGTCAGGCTGGCGTCGCCTGTTTCGAGCGACGCTCTGAGCTTAGACAGAGGGTAGACCCACCACCCCGTGTTTACTGCGTCAGGCCCCGCGCTCATGTCAGGTCAGCAACCGGCGGCGCGCGAGGACCAGCGCGGCGTAATAGCCGGCGCAAGCATAGGCGGCCAGCACCGCGACATGCCACGGCACCGCGCTCGGTATTTCGCCGTTCACCAGCGGCCGCGCGATCTCGATCGCGTGGGTGAGCGGCAGCCATGCGGACACCGCTTGCAGGAATGGCGGCAACTGGCTCACCGGAAAGAAGACGCCGCACAAGAGCACCATGGGCGTGATCACCAGCGTGAAGTAATAGAGGAAGAAGTCGTAGCTCGGCGAAAGCGCGGTCATCGCGAGACCCAGGCTCGCGAAGGTGAGTCCGATCAGAAGCGTGAGCGGAATCAGAAACAGCGTGAGGGGCGAGTGCGAGAGACCGAGGATCCAGATCACGACGAGGATCGCGAGCCCCGAGAGCACGCTCTTCGATGCGGCCCACACCGCCTCGGCCAGCATCACGTCGTCGAGATCGATCGGTGCGTTGAGAATCGCGCCCCACGTCTTCTGCACGTGCATGCGCGAGAACGCGGAATAGAGCGCCTCGAAGGTCGCGCTGTTCATGGTGCTGTAGCAGACGGTGCCCGGCCGCGAGAAAGGTGATGTACGGGATGCCATCGACCTCCGGTAGCAGGCCGCCGAGGCCATAGCCCAGGCCCAGCATGTAGAGCATCGGGTCGGCGAGGTTGCCGAGCATGGACGGGATCGCGAGCTTGCGCCAGACGAGGAAGTTGCGCCGCCAGACCTGCAGGAAGCGGGGGCTCAAGCGCGGGAAGGGCGAAGTGCTTGCGGTTGAGGCTAAAGGACATCCTGCACCAGAGGTAGGGGAGCACGCAGAGGGCAGGGCCATGCAGACCTCGGCGGGCAGCTCTGCTGTCTGAAGCACGCCCGAAAGCCGGTCACGCTAGGCCTCTGCGACCCGGCGGCTCCGCTCACCCGACCAACTTGGAAGGACTTTCAACGAGCCTCTCCATCGTGGAGTGCGCGGGTTAACGCTCCGCTGACCGGCGCGCGCAGGTTCTTCGCGCGCGTCCGTGCGAGATGGGATGGACTCCCCCGTCTTTCAGCGCCCAATGGACGCAACCGGTGCTCATGCGGATGGGGATCGGTCTTCGACGAGGAGTCCGAGATGCATGCTACTACCGTTGCTGTTGATCTGGCCAAGAGCGCATTCCAAGTCGCTGTTGCCGATGACGTCTGGACGGTCGTCGAACGGCATCGCCTCGCCGCTGCAGTTCGACGCTGTTCCGAACCGAACGTCAAGCTGGTGATCATGGAGGCCTGCGGGTCGGCGCATCACTGGGCGACGCTGGTTCGCGCGCCTGCGGATCGAGGCCAGGCTGCTGCCCGCGGCGTACGTCAGAGCTTACGTGAGGCGTATCAAGACCGATGCCGCCGACGCCTGCGCGTTGCTGGAAGCGGCGCGATGTGCCGACGCGTCGGCGAAGTCGAAGCAGCGACGCGACGCCTCACTCGTCGACGAGCCTAGGCTCCAAAGCTGTCCTTGCAATCGTATCCGTCGATGGCCGCCTGTGGCTAGACCGTGTGGTCGCGCCTCAGCTCGATCGAAACTCGAGGCGTTCAAGTTCACGGCGGAACTCGTCGTCGAAGCCCCGTGCTTGGCGTCTCGATCTGGGCCTCGGCTGCCATACGGGCGCAGTTCGCACAGGATGAGCCATCGACGAGCTCGGGACGATATCGTCGAGCCGGCTGGCCTAAGCACTGCGCGCAGTCTCAAGCCGCGCGGCGTGCTGCGCAGCTCACCTGGCGCGCAGCGCAGCAGCGCCTGATGGCCTCAGGACACGGTGCAGCCCGCAGCATCACAACGCAGCGTCGCGCTCGAAACAAGCTGGCGCGCATCTCTACGCTGCGCGTGACAGCACGCCCTTCGGCAACCGACACGGCAACAAGAAACTCCAACGTACAGCTTCGCACTGCCGCTTGAGGAGCACGCCATGACCGACTTGAGCGCGGCTGTGCGGGCGTGTCCCGGCGCGGCTCCGTGGCAAGTCTTCCGTGCGTTTGTCGCCGTTGCCTCACTCGCTTGCGCTGAGACTGATCACCCATCTGGTACCCGGGTCGACCAACGGATGACGCCGATAATCGCAGCTGACGCTGCCGTTGAGCAGGCACCGTGAGCGTCTGTCGGCAGGACCACAGAGTCTCAGATGTCGGACGCCATGCGTCCTATTGCCAGATAACTGATCGCTTCTTGGCTTCGAGGAGTCCATATACGAGTTAGGATCGCGCCCCGGTACAACCGCGAGGTCTGAAAGTCTCCAATTGTTAACTCGTAGATTCGGATAGCATCTTCGACACGCGCGACGACACGTTCCAGGTCCGCGAGCATGAACCGTCGACTTATCCGGAGATGTGAACACGGTGAGTCAGCGTCGACTGAACGAGTACAGCGATACCGTGTGCGGCGGTTCGAGCAACGTCTCGAAGCAAGACCTCGGATGATCTTCGAATAGACGATCCACGTTTATTTCTGAACGCCACTTGCGCTCGGGCGGGCGACCGTTCTCACCGAACGTGGACACCGCCGAACGGAATGCGTTCAGACCTGCTTCAAAGATCCCGTTTGCATTCCGCGCGCGACGACACGTCTTCGATCGCGATCAGGCTTCGAGTACTGAACCACCGCTAGCCGTTTCGATCAACGCAAAGGCCGCTTCAAGCAATGAGGTCTGCTCAGGCCGACCGTAGTCCTGTGCAGAGGTTCGCACGCGAGACCCATGTTTCGACAGGTAACGGGTCCATACCAATCTTCCCGGCGAATACGTGGTCGCATGTCCTCGGCTCCGGTCCATTGAGCAGTGCAACGATTTCGCAGGTCAGTGCCTGTGCCATACGGCAAGCGCAGCCTAACTTGTTTTATCAGGGGTTGAGTCTAATTAACAGGTTCTCGCGCTCTTTTCAGCGGAATGCGCACAGGTGATCTAACCCTCTGGTGTCATTGCGCTATCCGAAGTCGAATCAGGGGTCCGTGGCTGATAACCCGCCAGAGAAAAACCGGTTCGACGTAGCCGATGATCCGCGTGCGCGCAAAACGGTTCGAACGGCGACTACATGGATTGACGGCGCGGCGCGGAGGTCCGCAGCGCGGGCAACCGTTGCACCCATACATGGATTCCTTCAGGCACATCAGAAAAAGTCGAAGTCGGCGTCGCGCAGCAGTTCCCGTTGGCGCTTGAGCCAGCTCTTCGTCGCCGCCCCGTCGTTCAGTATCCGCATGTCGCGCTGGACCTCGGCCATCTCCGCACGCAGGAGCCGCGCGTTCTCTTCGAGCAATGCGCCCAGCTTGCGCGGGTTGATCCCCCAGCGCGGTTCTGCGCCGAACTCGAAGCAGAATCCCGACTCGACTCGGGCGATCTCGCCCTTCAATTCCGCGACCTGTTCGGACAGCACCTTGTTGTAATGCTTCAAGCGCTGGGCGCTCGCGTTCGCGATGTGGCTCGCGTCCACTTGCTCGATCCGCAACTGCAGTTCCAGCAGGGTCAGCAGATCGTTGGCGGCATAGGCTCGATTGACCTGCTGCATCAGCGCCGTCTTGACCTCGTGCTCCTTTGGGTCGGTCTCCCGGTCGGGGTGCAGCGCGCTCGCGAGCTTGCGGAAGATCTCGCGCACCGACTGCGTCGCCTGCTGCTCTTCGGCTTCGCGTCGCTGCTGCGCGGCGGTCTTGCGACGGCGTGCGGCCTTCGTGGCCCGCTCGGCCTCCGCTTGCGCAGCCTGCGCCTCCATCTCCGCATGCAGGCGCTGGAGCAGGTCGGCATCGGTACGGATGTCGTCCTTGTCGCCGAGGTCGAGGCCGGTCATCGTTTCGGTCAGATCCTTCATGGCGTGGAGCATCTGCTGCCGTTCGGTGTCGAAGTCGGTCTTGCCGTGCTTGGCGAACAGCGCGTGTAGTGCCGCGTCGTCGTTGCCTTCGAGCAGTGCACCGGCGGTTTCGCGGACCAGCTCGCGCAGGGTCTTGCGCTCTGTCCGGGTCCAACCCTTCTGGCCGAGCAGCGCGTCGAGCGCAAACACCCACTCCCTTCGAGCGGCCATCAGCGAGGTCTGCAGTGGCAGCACCACCTGCGCGTGGGCCTGCCGGTACAAGGCGATGTTCTCGTGCCACGCCGCCAGCGTCTCGCGCGCCTGCTCGATCTGGCGAATCAGGGAGTTGAACCGCTTCTGCTCTGGAGTGAGCGTCTTGCCCGCACCGTGGGAAGAGATTCGAAGAGCGTCGATGGGGGACATGCGCCGGATCCTCGTGCGAAAGCACGATTATCGGCGAAATGTCCCACATTGAAACGCATACCAAGGCGAGGGATCGACCTACCCCTTGCTCACCTTGATCGAGTACGAACCGGTGCCGCCCGTCGTGTTGAAGTGCCGCACCTGCACGTCGTACGTTCCGGGCGTCAGTTCCGTCACGATGCGCGGGTTGCGCCCGGTGCCGCTGTCGTCGTCCTGCGCGACCAGTACCCCGCCCGGGCCGAACAGGGTCATCACGAGATCCGTCGGTCCCTCCGTCTCGACGGTGTAACGGCCGGGTGTGCGTGCCTTGAACTGGAAACGATCCTCTTCGCCCGGCTGGCCGATGCTCGCTTCGGTGCCGCCCTCGAACACCGACAGCTCGACGGGGGTGGTGGGTGCTCCCCGGGGATACACCCGCGCTGCGAATTCCCTGTCGACCGCCGACAAAGCCTCGTTGGGGTCGGTATGGAAGCCGTTCACGGTCCAACTGGCCGGAAAGCTGTAGAGCATGACGGACTCGGGATCGAGCGCGCTGCCGTTGATCTGCGTCACGTCGTACTGGGCGTACATGTTGTGGTCGATGGTGTCCTGGTCCCACGAGTTGGGCGGCCCGCTCAACGCCGCGTTCACCACCGGCTTGTTCCACTGGATCGGGTTGTCGCGCGGATTCTGATGCTCGTGAATCATCCCGATCATGTGGCCGAACTCGTGCAGGACGACTCCCTCGTCCAGCCAGCCGAAGTTCATCGTCGGCTGACCCGCGGGAATGCCGAGCGCGTCGGTGCCGATGTACGACCACGCCCCGTCGTCGTTGAACGCGATCCGGACCTGGGCATTGGCCGCGTCGCCGAACTCGAACTGGAGGTTCGCGCTTTCGGTCCACTTCACCGCGTGCTGCTTCACCTGCGCCTGCTGGGCGGGCGTGCCACCCAGGAAGCGAACGCGGATCGTCGAGCCGTTGGGCCACAGCTTGGCTACCTGGAATGCGGCACGGGTGGGGCCGCTCGCGAGCATGAGCATGCGTCCGCTGCGCGGACGCCGCGTTTCGTTCGGCAGCACGCGATCGAAGCAGACTTTGTCGGTAATTGCCATGTGCGTATCTCCTCTCGCTGGGGAACCCGCCGGAATTGGAAGCTGCGTACCGCTGCCGTGCACGGGCGGTTCGGAACGTGCGGGATCACGTTACGGCGACAGCATCCGCCGAAAACGAAAGCCGATCAATCCGTCGAAGGACGTAGACCAAAGGGTCGAGTCGAAGACGCCGTGGCTGCAGGCGTATGCCTCAATCCCTGAGTTCCCGCCCCGTGAGCTTGAGAAACACGTCCTCCAGGTTCGCCGGGCGGTGCAGAAAGCGCAGCCGCGGCCAGTCCGCGAGCGTTGCGATCAGCGGATCGGCGTCGTGCACGTAACAGAACACGGTCTCGCCCGTCTGGTCGCAGCGGTCCGAGTGCCGCTTGCCCTCGCGCTCCTGCCAGTCTTCGACGCCATCACCGTACACCTCGACCACTTGCGGCTCGATATGCCGCGCGATCAGCGACTGCGGGGTGCCTTGCGCGATTAGGCGCCCCTCGTCCAGCACGGCGAGGCGATGGCAGAGCCGCTCCGCCTCGTCCATGAAGTGGGTGGTGAGGAGCAGCGTCTTGCCTTCTGCCGTGAGGCGCTTCATGCGGTCCCAGATGAGGTGACGCGCCTGCGGATCGAGGCCGGTGGTCGGCTCGTCCAGGAAGATGAGATCGGGATCGTTCACGAGCGCGCGGGCCAGCGCGAGGCGCCGCTTCATGCCGCCCGAGAGGGACTGGATCTTCGCCCCCGCGCGCCCGGCGAGCCCTGCGAACTCCAGCAGCTCCGGGATGCGTTGCTCGGTGACCGCGTCGTGCTGGCCGAAGTAGCGACCGAACACGAGCAGGTTTTCATAGACGGTGAAGTCGGGGTCGAGCGTGTCGGACTGGGGCACCACCCCGATGCGCCGCCGCGCTTCGCGGGCCTGAGCAGGAACCGGCAGGCCGAGCACCTGGATCTCGCCGGCGTCGGGATCGGTGAGTCCCAGGCACAGGCGCAGCGTCGTGGTCTTGCCCGCGCCGTTCGGTCCGAGCAGGCCGAAGCATTCTCCGGCCCGCAACTCGAGGTCGACGCCCGCCACGACCGCCACGTCGCCGTAGCGCTTGACGAGCCCGCTCGCCCGCAGTTGGACCGCCGACTGCGGCGTGACCGCGGACGAGCCCACGCTCTAACCCGCGTCGGACCAGCCGCGCGCGGCGGCGATCACCATGTCGTGCAGGCAGTGAAGCTGGCCGTGGAAGAAATGCCCTGCCCCGGGGAGCAGGAGCACCGGCAATTCTTGCGGCCGCGCCCATTCGAGGATCTCGGACAGCGAGACCACGTCGTCGTGCTCGCCGTGAATGACGAGGGTGTTCTTCGGCACCTTCTCCACCTCGAAGCGGCCGACGGCGGGCGCCACCAGCACCATGCGTTGCGGGTGCAGATACTGGGCGACGCGGCTCTGCACGAAGCCGCCGAACGAGAATCCGGCGAGCAAGATCGGCAGGTCACCTGCCCGCTGGCGGGCGTAGGCAGCGACCGCGAGCATGTCTTCCGTCTCGCCGCGGCCTTCGTCGTAGAGCCCCTCGCTTTTTCCCACGCCGCGGAAGTTGCACCGCAGGGACAGGTTACCGAGTTGGGTAAAGGTGCGCGCGAGCGTGTTCACCACCTTGTTCTCCATCGTGCCGCCGTAGAGGGGATGGGGATGAGCGATGAGCACGATGCCGCGGCGCGGTCCCGCCGGTTCGCTAACGAGCAGCTCGAGGCGGCCGGCCGGACCGTCGATGAACGTTCGCTCGGGGGGCGGTGGTCTCAAATGCGAAGCCGCTCCACGACGCGCCCGTGCTGGAGGTGCTCGTCGATGATCTCGTCCACGTCGCTCCGGTCGACGTAGGTGTACCAGACCTCGTCCGGGTAGACCACGACGACCGGGCCCTCGGCACAGCGGTCGAGGCAGCCCGCCTGGTTCACGCGCGTCTTGCCCGGCCCCGCGAGCCCGAGGGCTTTCACGCGGTCCTTGGCGTAGGCGCGAACGTCGGCTGCGCCGTGATTGTTGCAGCACGCCTCGCCTGCGGTGCGCTGGTTGCAGCAGAAGAACACATGGTACTGGTAGTAGCTCAAGGTGCCTCCGCACGTGGCCGCGAAATTATAGCCTGCGCGCTCCCGCGCCGCGCAGCGACAGCGAGGCCCGGCCGAAGCGACTCGGATTCACGCATATAATTGCCGCGGAAAGTTTTCGACCCGACCCCGAGCGGTCCGCTGGACCGGACAACTGGAGATATCCGATGACCTTGCTGCGCACCCTGTTCTTCGCCGTGCTGGCCGCAACCCTGTTCCCGGCCCACGCGCAAAACAACATCGAGGAGAACGCCGCGATCATGCGCGCCGTCCAGACCACGGACGGGAAGACGCTGATCGCACAGAATCTCAGGCTCACCGACGCGCAGGCCAAGGCGTTCTGGCCGGTCTACGATCGCTACGAGGCGCAGCGCGCGAAGATCGACGATCGTCTGGATGCCGTGCTGCTCGACTACAAGCTGAGTTGCGAGCAGCTGTGCGACGAGAAAGCCGGGCAGCTCATCAACGAGTGGATGACGGCGCGCCACGACCTGGACGAGCTTCGTCAGAAGTATGTCGCGGAATTCGGTGCGGTGATTCCCGCCACGAAAGTGCTGCGCCTGTATCAGCTGGACGGCCTGCGCGAGGCCGTGATGCGGGTCGACCGCTTCAAGAAGGTTCCCCTTGCGAAGTGACCGCCCGTGCTGGCGGCCGGAGCATCTCTTCGCGGGCCTTTTCCTCCTGCTGTCGGCGCTCTCATCGCATCTCGCCATGGCGATCGAGGAGGCTCCCTACACGACGGTCGAACAGCGCGGAAATTACGAGCTGAGGCAGTACCAGCCCTACGTCGTTGCCGAGACCGTGGTCGAAGGCAGCTTCGAGGATGTCGGCAGCGAGGCGTTCCGGCGCTTGTTCGGTTACATCTCCGGGCGCAACCGCAGCGCCAAGTCGATCGCGATGACGGCGCCGGTCGAGCAGGCGGCGGCTGCCGAGAAGATCGCGATGACCGCACCCGTGACGCAGGAGAAGTCCGGCGACCGCTGGCGCGTCGCGTTCGTGCTGCCGTCGTCCTATACGCTGGCCACCGCTCCGCAGCCGGACGATCCCAGCGTCACGCTCGCGCTGTCCCCGGAGCGGCTCGTGGCTGCCGTGCGCTACTCGGGCACGTGGAGTCGTGCGCGCTACGAAGAGAACCTGCAAGCACTCGAGCGCTTCATCGTCGAGCGAGGGTCTGGAGCTGACCGGGGAGCCGATCTTCGCGCGCTACGATCCGCCCTTCATGCCCTGGTTCCTGCGCCGGAACGAGATCCTGATTCCCGTGCAGCGCGCCGCAGGTGAGTCAGGGCGCCCTCGACCGGTCACGCCCGAGGTAAAGCCAGACTAGCGCGAGAAGCGGCCACGATTGCGCGACCGTCCGCGCGAGGCCCGTGAAGTTGAGGAGCTGGCCGTAGTGCCAGTTGAAGAGTCTCAGGAAGGCGGGGTCGCTCGCATCGCGGCCGAATATCTGAGTCAGCACGATCACCGTCGAAAGCGACAGCGCGCACATGACGCGCCGCCAGCGCTCCGAAGTCAGGAGGCACACTCCAAGCAGCGCGAGACCATAGCCCGCGCCGATCCACACTTCCCGCGACAGCCATTCGAAGCGCGCCTCGGGCTTGAGCAGGAGGAGCCCGGCCAAGAGCTTGATGAGCCCCGCGGCGAGCGCGAGCAGCGTCGTTCCGACCAGCGCCTGCCACGGCTTGCGTACGAGGAAAGTGAGGACGAGTCCGACCGAGAGCATCGTGAACGTCACCGCGCTCATCTCGAGAAAGCTGAAGCGCGGCGGTGCGAGCCCGGGGTGCGACGCGACGACGCCGGTCGCGCCCGCGGCGACATTGCCGAGCGCGGGCAGCGACGGATTGAGCTGCGAGGCGAACCACAGCGCGAGCAGCGCGAGCCCGAGGTCGGGGTGCACGCCTGGACGAAAGCGGTCGCGGACCCACGCGAAATGCCGCCAGACGAAATCGAGGCTGCCGGTGCGCACCCCGATCATGGCGCCCGCGAACGCGCCCGTCAGGTTCATCGCGAAGTCGAGGTTGGAACTGATGCGCCCGGGCAGGAACCCCTGTGCGAACTCGAGACCGAGGCTCAACAGCCCGCTTAGCAGCGTAGCGCCGAGCAGGGCCGCATCGCGGGGCAGATACCTCATGAGCGCGAGGGTCAGCAGCAGCCCGAGCGGCAGGTAGGCGATGGCGTTGATGGCGAGATCGAAGCTCGTCCAGTATCGTGGCCAGGGTGCCGTGAGAAAAGCGGTGGGGTTCCCTGCCGGCGCGCGCCACCCGGAGAAAGGCGTCAGGCTGGCATAGAGGATGAGCAACAGATAAGCTAACGCGAGGAACCACGCGAGGCGGGCACCGCTGGCCTGGATCTCGCCCGATGGCGCGTGGATCATGCCCGTCGCTCGATCATCACGCATGACATATTACGACATCTTCAACGGCGACGCGGACGGCCTGTGCGCCCTGCATCAACTGCGCCTGGCGGAGCCGCGGGAAGCGGTGCTCGTCACCGGGGTGAAGCGCGACCAGCGGCTCGTCGAAAAAGTGGACGCGCAATCCGGCGACGAGCTCACCGTGCTCGACGTGTCGATGCAGGACAACGCCGAGGCGCTCCTGCGGCTGCTCGCGCGCGGTGTCACCTGCCGGTACTTCGATCATCACTATCCCGGAGACATACCGTCGCATCCCAACCTGCACGCGGTCATCGACACGAGCCCGGACGTCTGCACCAGCCTGCTGGTCGACCGCCACCTCGGTGGCCGTTGGCGAGCGTGGGCGGTGGTGGCCGCCTTCGGCGACAATCTCGACGAGACGGCGCGCGTCGCGGCCGTACCCCTGCACCTTGCACCGGAGCGCCTCGACCGGTTGGCGGAACTCGGGCGCCTGCTGAACTACAACGGATATGGGGAGCAGATCGACGACCTCGTCTTTCCGCCCGCCACCCTCTATCGCATCGTCAGCCGCCACTGCGACCCGTTCACGCTCATCGAGGAAGAGCCGGCGTTCGGCATGCTGAAGCAGAGCCAGGCAGAGGATCTCGCGCGGGCAGCCGCCTTGCAGCCATTCGCGCAGACCACGAAAGGGGCAGTGTACGTGCTGCCGGACGAGGCGTGGAGCCGGCGCCTGTCCGGCACGGTTGCCAACGATCTGGCCCGCACCCATCGCGACCGGGCGCACGCGGTGCTGGTGCCACGCCAGGGCGGCTTTAGCGTGAGCGTGCGAGCGCCGCGCGCGCGCCCCACCGGCGCGGATGCACTGTGCCGGCGCTTCGCGACCGGCGGTGGACGCGCTGCTGCGGCGGGGATCAATCTGCTCGCCGAATCCGAACTCGACCGCTTCGTCGCGGAATTTCAGCGCAGCTTCTGAGCGCCGAGCACGACAACCCGCGATGGGATGTATGTCCGCGGCGTCGTGCTATTCTTTCATGCCGCCCTGCGGCGCTCTCGAAATTCGTCGACCAAGGAGAAACCTCATGAAGAAGTCCGTGCTTCCATTTGTGCTCGCCATGACCGGACTGCTGTCGCTCGTGGCGGGACCGGGGCTCGCCCGCGCGGACGCTACGCCGCTTCACCGCTGCGTGGACGCGGCGCTGACCCAGAAGCCGGGCAAGGTGCTCGAGGTGGAGCTGGAGACCGAAGGCGGCAAGGAGATCTACGAGATCGACATTGCCGGGAACGACGGTAAGCGGTGGGAACTGAAGTGCGACCTCGCGACCGTAAAGATCATCAAGGTCGAGCTCGAGGAGAAGGATGACGACTGAGGCGAGCCCGAGGCGAAGCTCCAACGGCCGTCCGGGCTACGAGATCCACATCCGCAGCGCCAAGCGCCCGCGCATCGAAGGTCTCCGAGAAGCCGCGCTGAACGTCATTCGATTCGAAGCGGATGGAATCCGCCACCCCTGGCACGCAGACGCACCGGAAGCGACCGCGCCGCCTGCACCACATCGCCACCGGGCTGCTGGTGGCGATGCTGCTCCTGTATGGAGTGGCCACCCTCTACGCGCCGAGCTATCCGTGGCTCGGCATCGTGCGCGCTTTCGCCGAGGCCGCGGCGGTGGGCGCGTTCGCCGATTGGTTCGCGGTAGTGGCGATGTTCCGGCATCCGCTGGGCCTGCCCATCCCCCATACCGCCATCATACCGCGCAACAAGGACCGCATCGGCGCGAGTCTGGGCCGCTTCGTCGAGCAGAACTTCCTCGAGCCCGAGCTACTGAGCGCGAAGCTCTCGGAGGTGGACCTGGCGCGCCACGCCGCCGACTGGCTCAAGCAGGAAGGGCGCAGCACCCTGATCGCGAACCGCGTCACCGACCTGCTGCCGCAGTTGCTGGACGCGGTCGAGGACGAGGACGTTTCGCGCTTCATTTCCGATCAGCTCCTCACGCGCGTCGGTGAGGTCGAGGCAGCGCCGCTAGCGGGCGAGGTGCTGAGCATGCTCACGCAGAACGACCGCCACCAGGAGATCATGGACGCTCTCCTCAAGTCGGCGTCGCGGCTGCTGGATGAGTACGGCGGCATGATCCGCCAGAAGATCACCGAGAACACGGCGTGGCTCTTCCGCAAGTTTGCCCTCGACGCCGTGGTGGCGAAGACGCTGCTCTCGGCCGCGGAGCAGCAACTGAAGGAGGTGAGCGAGGACCCCGAGCACCCGTGGCGCCTGCGCTTCGACGAGGCTGTGCGCGAGTTCGTGAGGAAGCTCACGACGTCGCCCGAGTACCTGGCGCGCGGCGAGCAGATCAAGGCCGAGTTGCTCCAGCATCCGGCTGTGCGCGGCTACGTGGCGGGACTGTGGGGCGAGATCAAGGCTGCGGTCCGGCGCGATGCCGCGCGACCCGCGTCGAAGCTGAAGGAGCGCGTCGCCGCGGTGATCGTCGGCTTCGCGGATGCGCTGCTCGCGGACCACGCGCTGCGCGCCAAGGTGGACGGCTGGGCGAAGGCTACTCTCGTGCGCACCGTCACGTCCCGGCGGCGTGAGGTGGGTCTGCTGATCACCGAGACCATGCGCCGCTGGGATGCGCGGACCTTCACCGACAAGATCGAGCAGGAGGTGGGCAGCGACCTGCAGTACATTCGCTTGAACGGCACCATCATCGGCGGCCTGGCGGGAGTGGCGATCTACGGCGTGACGCTGCTCCTCTTTCCGCACTGACCGCAGGCAACGGCGTTGCCTGCGGGAGTTCGAGGTATTACCATGCGCGAGATTGGTAATACTTCGCGGAGAAAGCCATGAGCACCACGGTCACCAGCAAGGGCCAGGTCACGATCCCCAAGCAGATGCGCGATTATCTCGGGCTGCAGCCAGGCAGCGAGGTCGATTTCAGCTATACCGCGGATGGCCAAGTGGTGATCCGGCCCGTGGCGCCGGCGCGGAAGCGCAAGGCGAAGAGCCGCTTTGCTGCGTTGCGTGGAACCGTGAAGCTGGGCATGTCGACGGACGAATACATGAACCTGATCCGCGGCTACGACGAGGACAAGGACGATCCCGGGTTCAGGGACGTGGAGTGATCCTCGTCGACAGTTGTGTGCTGCTGGATGTCCTGGGCGGCGATCCGGTCTGGGCGGTTTGGTCGCAGAGCCAGCTCGATATCTGGAGCAAGCGAGGGCCACTCTCGATCAATCCGGTCATTTATGCGGAACTGGCACCCGGATACGCCGAGCCCGAGGCCCTGGAAAGCGCGATTCTGGCAGCCGGTCTCGATTATCGCGAAGTGCCGAAGGCGGCACTTTTTCTGGCCGGAAAGGCTCATCAGGACCTACCGCAGGCGCGGCGGCGAGAAGCCCGGCGTACTGTCCGACTTCTTCATCGGCGCCCACGCAGCCGTCCTCGGCGTGCCGCTCCTCACGCGCGATGCGCGGCGCTTCCGCCGTTACTTTCCGAGCGTCCTGCTCCTGACGCCGTAATCGGCCGCGCTCGGGCGGCGTCTCGCCGCCTCGGTCAATGCTTGCCGTGATCCCCACGACCGGCGTCGTGATGATGGATGGGGCCGATGCCCTCGTGGGCGAGACCGTGGGTGGCGGCCGGGTGCGCAAGGTGGCCGTAACGCAGCTCGTGGTGAATGCGCGGATCGTGGTGCAGGAACTGCGGTGCGAGGGAGCCCGCGATCATGCCGACGGCGCTCGCGATGAGCCCCGCGAGCTGCGCCGGAACGAATGGATCGTCCGGCCCGAAGTAGTGGACCGCGAGCCAGACCACGACGCCGCAGAGAACGGAGCAAAGCGCGCCCTGGTTGGTCGATCGCTTCCAGTAGATGCCGCAGGCGAGCGGGATGAATGCGCTTACCAGCGTGACCTGATAGGCGTTTTCGACCATGTGGAAGATGCTCGCCTTCGAGTTGATCGCGTACAGCGTGACGAGCAGGGTGAAGACCAGCGTCACGATGCGCATCGTGGTGCAGCAGCTTGCGGTCGGTCATGCGTCCCATCATCGGCCGCAGAATGTTTTCGGTGAAGCTCACCGACGGCGCCAGCAGGGTCGCCGAGGCGCAGCTCTTGATCGCCGACAGCAGCGCACCGAAGAACATCACCTGCGCGAAGAGCGGCGCCTTGTCGAGGATCAGACTCGGCAGGATGAGCTGGGAGTCGCTCTCGATCAGCTCGCTCACGAGCTTCGGATCGATCAGGGTGGCCGAGTAGGCGAGGAACATCGGCACGAAGGCGAACAGGAAGTAGAGGCAGCCGCCGAGCACGGAGCCCCAGACGGCGATCTTCTCGGTCTTCGACGACTGCACGCGCTGGAAGACGTCCTGCTGCGGAATCGAGCCGAACATCATGGTGACCCACGCGGCGATGAAGGCGATCACGTCCTTCGGGTCGGGCGCCGGCCAGAACTCGAGTTTGCCCGCCTGCAGGGCGTGGTCGGCCACCACCCCCACGCCGCCCACCATGCCGCTCACTTCGGCGCCGATGTAGAGCATGCCGAGGACGATGACGATCATCTGGACGAAGTCGGTCACGGCCACCGCCCACATGCCGCCGAAGAACGTGTAGACGAGGATCGTGATCGAGCCGATCCACATGCCGGCGATCTTGCTGATCTCGCCGCCGGACACCACGTTGAACACGAGACCGAGCGCGGTGATCTGGGCGCCGACCCAGCCCAGGTAGGAGATGACGATGGCAATCGTCGTCAGCACCTCCACGCCGCGCCCGTAGCGCTTCTTGTAGAAGTCGCCGATGGTCAGGAGATTCATCCGATAGAGCGGCGCGGCGAAGAAGAGGCCTACCAGGATCAGGCACATGGAGGAGCCGAACGGATCGGCGACGACGCCGCGCAGCCCCTCCTCCAGAAACGTCGCGGGGATGCCGAGCACCGTCTCCGAGCCGAACCAGGTCGCGAACACCGTCGCCGTGACCATGTAGAACGGCAGGTGGCGGCCGGCGATGGCGAAGTCCTTGGTGTTGTGGACGCGCGTGGCCGCATAGAGGCCGATGGCGACCGAGATGACCCAATAGGCGATGACGAACCAGAGCAGCATTGAGATCCCTCGGCGGGCGGTGGCGCGTACGGCCGGATTGTATCAAACGGTTCGTTCACGCTGCGCCGGCGAGGCGGCGCAGCGGGGCTTACGCGAAATGCAGAAAGATTTCCCAGCCGAGGAGCGCGGCGAGCAGCACGGCGATGGCGAAGAGCAGGCGATTCTGGCGGCGCTGGTCGTCGGCGAGACGGGCGAGCTCGGCGCGCAGCGCCGCCGTGGAATCGACGGTGAGGCGCTGGTGCAGCAGCCGGGGAAAGCGCGGCAGCATCGCGGCCCAGCGCGGCGCCTCGTCGCGCACGCCGCGCACGATCGCGCGCCAGCCCGTCTGTTCGCTCATCCAGCGCTCCAGAAAGGGTGCGGCGGTCTTCCACAGGTCGAGATCGGGGTCGAGCTGGCGTCCGAGTCCCTCGATGTTGAGCAGCGTCTTCTGCAGCAGCACGAGTTGCGGCTGGATCTCGATGTTGAAGCGCTGCGAGGTCTGAAACAGGCGCAGCAGCACCTTCGCGAACGAGATCTCCTTCAGCGGTTTGTCGAAGATCGGCTCGCACACCGCGCGGATCGCCGCTTCGAACTGATCGACGGCGCGTGTTCTTCGGCGCCCAGCCGGATTCGATGTGGGCCTCGGCGACGCGGCGGTAGTCGCGGCGGAAGAACGCGAGGAAGTTCTGCGCCAGATAGTCCTTGTCGAAATCACTCAGCGTGCCGACGATGCCGAAGTCGAGCGCGATGTAGCGGCTGTCCTGGCCGACGAGGATGTTGCCGGGGTGCATGTCGGCGTGGAAAAAGCCGTCGCGGAACACCTGCGTGAAGAAGATCTCGACCCCGGTGCGCGCGATGTACTGGATGCTCGTGCCCTGGGCGCGGATCGCGTCGACCTGGCTGATGGGAATGCCGTACATGCGCTCCATCACCATCACCTCGGTGGCGCACCAGTCCCAGTAAATCTCGGGCACCGCGAGCAGCGGCGAATCGAGGAAGTTGCGCCGCAGCTGGCTTGCGTTCGCCGCTTCGCGCATGAGGTCGAGCTCGTCGTGCAGGATGCGGTCGAACTGGGCCACGATCTCGCGCGGCTTCAGCCGCTTGCCCTCCGCCCAGAGGCTCTCCACCAGACCCGCCGCGACATCGAGGAGCGCCAGGTCCTTGGCGATGACCTTCTCGATGGCGGGCCGCAGGATCTTGACCGCGACCTCGCGGCCGTCCGGCAGCCGCGCGAAGTGGACCTGAGCGATGGAAGCGCTCGCTACCGGCTCGGATCGCAAACTCCGCGAATACCTCCGATACCGGCTTGCCGTAGACCCGTTCGAGGGTCGCGATCGCCTGTGCCGAGGGAAAGGGCGGGACCCGGTCCTGCAGCTTCGCGAGCTCGTCGGCGATGTCCTGCGGCAGCAGGTCGCGCCGGGTGGAGAGCACCTGCCCGAACTTGACGAAAATCGGTCCGAGGTCTTCGAGCGCCATGCGCAGACGCGCACCGCGCGTGCCTTTTAGCGTGCGCCAGAACGTCAGGAGCCTGACCACGCCCCGCAGCGCCCGCACCCGCTCGTGGCCGAGGAAGAGCTCGTCGAGACCGTAACGGAAGCTGACCGAGAGGATCTTGAGAAGGCGCAGGAGCCGCTGCATGCGGGCTTGGAAGGTCGACTGAAAGCCCGCCAGTATATAGGCACGAGCCGCTACGGGAACGCACGGTCCGCGCCGGTGCTGCCGGTGCGCGCGGCGTCAACCGCCGCCGGCGTCGCTCTGGGCCTGCAGCCGTTCCAGCCGCTTCTCCAGCCGCGCCGTGTCGTCGCGCAGGGTGTTGACGGCCTGGTTGAAGCTTTCCACTTCGCTGCGCGAGGGCACCGTGCCGCGCTCTTCGCGCAGATAGGCCGACACGGAGCGCGCCACGCTGTCGACGACTCGCCCCGGCATCTGCGCCATGTCGCGCCCGAAGCTCGCGATGCGGTGAGCGGCCAGATCGCCCACCACCTTGCTCAGATCCTCTTCCACGTCCCAGCGCAGATGCGTGAAGAGATAGCTGATGGCCTCGGCGAACTCCCCGTCGCCAGTGACCTGGGTACTGGTCGCCGCCGCCTGCGGATCGCGGAGCACGTCGAGGACGGACGCGGCCGCGACCGTCAGCGTGACGTCGGGCTCGACGTTGTCTGCCGCTGCGACCTCCCCCGCGGAAGTTACCGCGAGCGTCACGCCGGTCGGAGGCACCTCGAGCCGGGCGATGCGCCCGGCGAACGGGAGCAGGCGCTCGCGCGCCCAGCTTTCTCGCCGCAGGAGATGGTTGATGGCTGCTGCGGCGACGGTGGAGAGCACGTCAGTCGACCTGCTGGATGCCGGCAATCAGCCAGGACGACTTGCGGTCGGACGGATCCTTGACGACGTGCCAGATCTCCTCGAAACGCTCCGGCAAACCTTCCTCCGACTCCCGGATGAATCCGCTGAAGAGCACGCTCGCAACGGCGAGGTTGCCTTCCGTGGCCACTTCCAGCAACTCGGCGTCGAGGGTGGTGACGTTCACTTTCTGCGAAGCGCCAGCGCGAGACTGGATCTGCGCCTCGAGTGTCGCGAAGAACTCGGGCGTGGTGAAATCCCGGATCGCATCGAGATCGCCGCTGTCGTTCGCCGCCTGCAAGCGCACGAACGCCTTTCGCGCCCGTTCCAGGAAGGCGGGCTCGTCGAAGTCCGCGGGCACGCGCCGAGCCGGAGTACCTGCCGCGTGCGGCAGCGGCTCGGGTGCAGGGCGGCCGAAGGCGGGACGACGGCGCTGCCGGGCCTGCCGCCGATTGCAGCGCGGGCTGCGCCGGGGCGCGGCCTCGCGCCAGGCTGCGCAGCAGTAGCCAGCCGCCTCCAAGCAGGAGGGCTAGGATCGCCACATCCGCGAAGTTGATGCCGTCAAATGCGCCACCGAAGAACAACGCAGCGAGGAGGCCCCCCGCGAGCAAACCGCCGAGCGCGCCACCGAAACCGGGACGCTGCGCGGGCGCGGCGGCGGGCGCCTGGGCCGGCGGGCGCGGCGCGGCCTCGCGCTGGATCGATTCGCGCTGCTTGCCGAGGCTTTGGCCGCCACCGAAGCGCCTCGCCGCATCGGCGTCGTGGGTGCCGAGACTCAAGCCGAGCAGCGTCGCGAAGGCAATAATGAAAAGTTTTCTCATCGTTTTTCCTGGTGAGTTGGGTACCGATTAGAGGCAGGAGCGCGCGGACGGTTCACCGAGCGCTCCGCTGCGGCGAATCGCAAGAGGCAGAATACTCTTCCACCGGGATCTCGGCGCGCAGCGCGAACTGCAACCTTTCGCAGGCGCTCCGCAGCGCTGTTTCGACCGCTTCCGGGGTGTCGGCGCGGGCGAAGATGAAGCCCGGATAAGCGCCCCCCTCGGGTGCCGGGACGAGCAGCTCTCCCACTTCGGCGGAAACGACCACGTCCACGATCCGCGGGACGCGGCGTGCTGCGTCGACGCCCGTGACGGCGTCGAGGATGCCGCGTGCCGGGATCGGGATCATCATCACGCCGGCCGCGCCGCCGCTGCGGCGCGCGGGCAGCGGCCGGCCGAGCGCGTGCCGGAGGATCAGCTCTTCGAGGCTCATGCCCAAGTCGTGGCGCAGCACGCGGCCGCACAAGCCGCCGATGGAGCGGGGGGCGACCTCGAGCAGGACGAAGCCGTCTGCGTTCACCCGCATTTCGGCGTGGATGGGTCCAGTGACGACGCCGGCAGCACGGCACGCCCGCTCGATGTCGGCCGCGATCGCGCGCTGCACCGGGACCGGCAGGCGCGACGGCGTCACGTAGATCGTCTCCTCGAAGTACGGTCCGTCGAGCGGATCGGGTTTGTCGAAGACCGCCAGCACGTCGAGTGCGCCGTTCGTGAGCAACCCTTCCAGGGCATGCTCGCTGCCGGGCACGAAGCGCTCGACGACGAGGCCGAGCGCCGCGGCGTCGCGATCGGCGCGGCGCTGAATGGCGCGTACCCGCTCCGTAGCCCGAACGAACGCCACGGCGTCGTCGGCGCGGATCACTCCCCGGCTGGCGGCGAGACGGCGCGCTTTCACCACGACCGGGTAGTCGAGGGTGGACGCCAGCGCGCCGGCATCCGTGTGCTCCGATAGATGCCGGAACTCTGGATGGCGAAGACCGCTGCGCCGCTGCAGGTCGCGGAACGCGAGCTTGTCACGCAACGTCCGCACTGCGGCCGGCGGGTTGCCCGGGAGGTCGAGGCGTGCAGCGATCAGCGCAGCGACTTCGAGCCCGCGGTCGTCCACGGCGAGCACGGCGTCGAGGTCTCGGTCGAGATAGGCGAGCGCCTTCCCGGCAGCCACGTCCGGCTCGGCGAAGGGCAGCGCGAGCACCGGGTCGAGGCCCCACAGCGGCGCCAACTGGTGGCAGTAATCCGCGGCGGCGACGATCTCCACGCCGAGCGTGCGAGCGGCCGCCAGAAAATCCTCGTTGCGGTACGAGGTGGTTGGCAGCAGCAGGAGCACGCGGCTCATGGGCGCGCTCACCGCGGCGGGACAAAGCCGACCAGTTCCAGACGCAGCCGCGGTCCGCGCGTGATCTGATCGCCGGCCGGCCGGCGATAGTCGTGGTACTCCCAGTCGCAGATGCGCTTGACGGGCCCGTCGACCCGAGGCGCATACCAGTCGATGAGGGTCACCGTGGTCTGCGAGCGCGTCGCGCCGGCATCCTCCGGCACGATCGAGCGCCGCACCTTGAGCGCCCTGAACTTGCCGGCGGGCACCGTCACCTCCTCCCACGCGAGTGCCTTGGCGAAGATGCGCACGTCGGTCTTCCTGCCGCTGCCCGGATCGACCGCGCGCACGGTTTCGACCCAGCTCTTGCCCGCCTGCAGCGGAAACCGGTACAGCGCGAGCGCCGGTACGAACTCCACCTGTTGCGACGCGCCCCCAAGCCGCGCGAGCCACGCCCACGCCGGGGTGCCAACCTGCTGCCAGTTGCCCGCGGCGTCCCAGTGCTCGTGCAACGCCGGCTCGCCCGCTGCCGCGACACTCACCGTCACGCGGTCCGGTTGCACGGCGAGCACTTCCAGGTGGACCCCGCCAGCGTCGCGGCCGCTGATCTCGTCGCGCTGCTGATAGGTCCAGGACATGCCGGGCTTGAACGCGGGCCGCGGGGCAGCGGCTTCGTCGGCCGGCGTACCGCAGGGCGCAGCCAGCGCCAGCACCAGCGACGCGCGCGCAGCGAGCCGCACGCGGCACGACGGAACGGACATCACGGTGCCGCCTTGTGCTCGATCAGGGACCAGCGCAGGCGATCGCCGCGGATGAGGGCGTTGCGGGGCGCCTGCTGGTAGTCGTAATAGGAGCTGTCGTGCCATGTCATCACGACCCGGTTCACTGCGGGGAGATACCAGTCCACCATGCGCAGCGTCGTCTGCGACTTGTTCCAGGCGACGTCCTGTACGTACGCCGGTGCGCTCGATGCGCAGCGCTGTGAACGCGCCCGCGGGCACCGTGATGCTTCTCCCAGCAGCGCGCGTTGCTCGCTCACCTGGATCGCGATCTGTCCGCCCGTCGCCGGATTGATCGCGACCCCGCTGTCGCGCCAGCTCTTGCCCACGTGCAGCGGAAACGGCAGCGAGTCGAAAGGCGGGCGGAACTCGACCGTCGCGGAACCGAAGGCAAGACGCGAGAGCCAATCCCAGCCGCGGTTCGATACGGTCTTCCAGCCCCACTGCGAGTCGTAGGTTTCGGCGGTGACGCCGCCGCCGGGCAGGTTGAGCCGTGCCTGGATGTCGTTCGCCGCCGGTGCCGGTGACCTCCACGCGGAAGACGCCGCGGTCGATGCCCGTGTAGTCGTCCACCTGACGGTAGGTCCAGGTATCGCCGGCTCTGACTTTCGGTGCCTCGACGATCCCCTGGTCGGGCGCGCAATCAGGAATGCCCAGACCGCCTCCGGTCCCGGCGCAGCGCCGACAGCAGAGAGACACAGCGGCGAGCCAGAGCGGCGAAGGCGGAAGGCGTCGGCATGTCGGTGAGCTCCCAGGCTGTGTCGCGCGGACTGCGCCCTCTATGCGGACACCGAGTTCCCAGCGCAGACGATCGCCGAGGATGAGGGCGCTCGGACCTCGCTGGCGGTAATCGTAGTAATAGGAGTCGTGCCAGGTCATCACGCTGCGGTTCAACTCCGGGAGATACCAGTCGACCTGCCGCAACGTGGTCTGCGAGCGGTACCACTCGACGTCTTGAACATACGCCGCGCGCTCGATGCGCAGCGCGACGAACTCCCCCGCCGGAACGCGGATCCGCTCCCAGCAGCGCGCGGTGCCGCGGACCTCGATCGGGATCTGCGCGCTGTGTCAGCGGATGGATCGCGGCCACGCGGCTGCTCCAGCTCTGTCCGGCGCGCAGCGGAAACGGCGTCGAATCGAACGGCGGCGAGAATGATCACCGTTCCCGATCCCGGTGCGAGCCGCGCGAGCCAATCCCAGCCGCGATTCGAGACCGTCTTCCAGGCCCATGTCGGGTCGTACGTTTCCGCGACGGTCTCGCCGCCCGGCAGCGTCAGACGAGCAGCGATGCCCTCCGGCGTCGACGGCCACTGCCTCGAGCCGGAACACGCCGCGCTCGATCTTCGTGTAATCGTCGATCTGGCGATAGGTCCAGCTCGTCGCCGGCGCGGACCTTGCGGCGCCTCGACCGTCCCCTGGTCGGGCGCGCATTGCGGGAAACCCAGCCCGCCGCCGGGTCCGGCGCAGCCCGCGAGCGCGACCACGGATACGAGCAGCAGCAAGACGTCGGCGGGGCGGACCATGTGCTCAGAACGCATCGAGCTGCTGCGAGGTGGGCTCGGCGCAGCAGTACCACGGCTCGGAGAGGCGAGGCACCGGCGCGCCGAAATGCGCGTCGCCGAGCGATGGCGCGGGGCGGCCGGCGGCTTCGTGCGCCCACTGCCAGACGGCTGCGAAGATCTCGCGGCGCGACCACCCGGCCTGCTCGGCGTCCGCGATGCCTCGGAGCGCGCGCGTTTGCAGGGCGTCGACGCGCGCGTCGACGTGCTGCCAGGGATAGCCGAGAGTGGCCGGATCGAAAGGCGCCGAGCCGCTCGCGAAAGCCGGGCAGGTCGCAGCAGGTAGGAGCCCTCCGGCACCAGCAGGCGGATCGCGAGCTGCACCGGCGGGACGCTCTCCACTAGGCCGAGGTCGGCGATCCGTTCGAGCAGGGCGAGATAGCCGTCGAGCGTGGTCCAGGGCGTGAAAGCGACGAAGGTCGGCGCGAATGCAATGCCGGCCGCGCGCAGGAGGTGCGCCGCGCGCGCGAAATCGGCGCCGCTGTGATGCTTGTCCAGATGCTCGAGCACGCGGTCGTCGACGGACTCCACCGCGGACGTGACGAACAGGCAGCCCGCCCGCGCGAGCTCGGGCAGGAGCGCCGCGTGTTCGATCAGGTGCTGCACCTTGATCGTCGCATCGAAGGTGACCTCGGGAAACGCCGTGTGCAGTGCGCGGGCGAGCCTGAGCGCATGGGTCGGGCCGTTCAGGAAATCGGGATCGCCGAACGAGATGTGGCGCGCGCCCGCCGCGACCTGAGCGCGGATGTCGGCCATCACCACGTCTTCGGGGACGACGCGGAAGCGACCCTGGTACACCGGCACCACTGGGCAGTGGCGGCACAGGTGCTTGCAGCCGCGGCTGCCTTCCGCGAATCCGGCGATCCGTTGCGAGCCATCGGGCAGGATCAGCTTCGCATAGCGGGCGAGCGCGGGCAGCCGCGTGCGATCGGGCGCGATGAACGCCACCTTGTCGCGGCTTATCAGCGCTTCCTGTTGCGTTGCGATGCTGCCGTCCGCGCGCAGGCGCTGCGCGAGATCGAGCAGCGCCGGCTCGAACTCGCCGCCGAGGACGGTGGCGGCGCCGCGCGCGCGGAGGAACGCCGCGTTCATGGGGGCATAGAGCCCGTACACGCAAAGATGCGCGCCCGGCGCGAGCTCCCGCACCTTGGGTAGCGCCTCGATGGCGATTCGGGTCGCGGTATGCATGCCGACGTACAACGCGACCAGACGCGCGCCAGCCAGCTTGCCCGGGTCGAGCCGCTCCAGCGAGAGATCGATGCATTCGACCTCGAAGCCTGCGCGCGTGAGCCACGCAGTCGGAGACGCGAGGGCGAACGGCTGGCGGCCGAGCTCGTAAGGGTTGATCAGGACGACCTTGAAGAGCCTTTGCGCGCTCGTCGCGGCAGGCGCGGGTTGGGGGCAGATGGCGGTGGCGCGCATGCTCGAAGAAACCGGCGAGGCAAGCTGGTTGACTAGAACTTCACTCCGACGTGGAGTGCGACCAAGCCGGCGGTGAGGTTGTAATAGTCCACCTTGTCGAACCCTGCCCGCTCCATCATCAACTTGAGCTCCTCCTGCGACGGAAACATGCGGATCGACTCGGCGAGGTAGCGGTAGCTTTCGGCATCCTTGGCGACGAGCTTGCCGAGCGCCGGCAGAACGCTGAAGGAGTAAGCGTCGTAAAGCGGTCCGAGCGGTTTCCAAACGTGGGAGAACTCGAGCACGAGCACCCGCCCGCCCGGCCGGATCACGCGCCGCATCTCGGCGAGCGCCGCGTCCTTCCGCGTGACGTTGCGCAGCCCGAACGCGATGCTCACGCAATCGAAGACATCGGCGCGGAACGGCAGCTTTTCCGCATCGCACTGCACGGCAGAGACGAGGCAGCCGGCGTCGAACAGCCGGTCGCGCCCGATGCGCGAGCATCGACGCATTGATGTCGGCCAGACAGACCAAGCCCGCGGAGCCCACGCGCGCGGCGAATTTCTTCGCGAGGTCACCCGTACCGCCCGCGAGGTCGAGCACACGTCCGCCCGCCTTGACGTGGCTTTGCGCGATGGCGAAGCGTTTCCACAGCCGGTGCAGGCCGCCCGACATGAGATCGTTCATGAGGTCGTAGCGGTCGGCGACGGAATCGAAGACGCCCTCGACGCGTTTCCGCTTTTCCTCTTCGGGCACGCTCTCGAATCCGAAATCGGTGGTCTTGGTCATGGCAGCGCGATCCGTTACTTGGCCTTCGGCCGGGACGGCAGGTCGGGTTGCGGCTCGCGGCTGGCCCCGGCGGCTTCGAGGCGCTCCAGATACTGCTGCCAGAGCCGCTCCCGCTCGTCTCCCAGCCAGTACAGGTAGTCCCACGAGTAGATACCCGTGTCGTGGCCGTCGGAGAACGCGGGGCGCACGGCATAGCTGCCGACGGGCTCGATGGTGCGGATCTCGACGAACTGCTTCCCGACCTGCAGCACTTCCTGCCCCGGCCCGTGGCCACGCACCTCCGCCGAAGGCGAGTAGACGCGCAGGAGCTCGTACGGAAGCTCGAAGGTGCGACCGTCCGAGAAGGTCAGCTCCAAGAGCCGCGATTTCTGGTGCAGCTTGATCTCGGTCGGGGTGGGGGTGTGCTTGTCGAGCCCTGCCATGGCGCGTGTTCCGTAGCCTTGCGATCAGCGTCGATACGGGAAGAATTCATCATAAACGACCGGACCCTTCCGGGAAAACCGGAGTACGCTGGAGCGCCCTTTGTCACCTGCTTGTAACAGTGGTTTCATACTATCGCAACTGGTGGCACTTCCTTGAGGACTTATCGATGGCGGCAACAGTACTGGTGGTGGAGGACGAGCCGGCGATCCAGGAGCTCATTTCCTACAACCTGCAGCAGGCGGGGCACCAGCCCATGCGCGCCGGCAGCGCGGAAGACGCCCTCAACATCATGCGCCACGCGCTGCCCGACCTGGTGCTGGTCGACTGGATGCTGCCGGGCCTGAGCGGCATCGAGCTCGCCAAGCGCATCAAGTCCGACAAGCGCACCAAGACGGTCCCGATCATCATGCTCACCGCGCGCGCGGCGGAAGAGGACAAGCTGACCGGGCTCGAGACCGGCGCCGACGACTACATCACCAAGCCGTTTTCGCCGCGCGAGCTCAACGCGCGGGTGAAGGCGGTGCTGCGCCGGCGCGCGCCGCAGATGACCGACGACGTGGTGGAGATCGACGGCCTGCGACTCGATCCGGCGAGCCACCGCATCACGGGCCACGGCCAGCCGGTCGAGCTCGGGCCGACCGAGTTTCGTCTGCTGCATTTCCTCATGACCCACACGGAGCGCGTCCATTCGCGCACCCAGCTTCTGGACCAGGTCTGGGGCGACCACGTGTTCGTGGAGGAGCGCACGGTGGACGTGCACATCCGGCGGCTGCGCAAGGCGCTCGAGGCGAGCGGTCACGACCGGCTGATCCAGACCGTGCGCGGCAGCGGCTATCGCTTCTCCGCGAGCTAGCCCGCACCGCGAGGCGCCCTCCACCTCGCGTGAGATAATTGGGGGAGACTCGGAGGCCCAGTCACTTGGATACCTGGCGGCGACCCGTCACGCTCTTCATCGCGATCGCGATCGGGGCCCTGATCGTCTGGGCGATCGCCGATGTCCTGGGGGCGCTCGCGTTTGCCTGCGTGGTCCTTGTTCTCGTCGTCTTCGCGCACCTGCGCGACTTGACTGCCCTGCAGCAGTGGTTGAGGGACCCCCGACCGGAGACGATGCCGAACGTCTCGTCGGCCTGGGAGCCGACGTTCACCCAGCTCGCGCGGCTCATTCGTTCCCAGCGTCGGAGCTCGGCCGAGCTGCGGGTTACGCTGGATCGCTTCCGGCTCGCCGCAGCGGCGATCCCCGATGGCGTGTGCATGCTCGACGGCCGCGACCACATCGAGTGGTGCAACCCTGGCGCGGCGGTGCACCTGGGTCTCGACGCCGAGCGCGACGTGGGCATGCTCATCACCAATCTGGTCCGGCAGCCCGAGTTCGTTGCCTTCCTGCGCGCCGAGCAGGATGCCGCGCCGCTCCGGCTCAAGGTGACGCGGGACGGTCGCGAGCTCGCGCTGTCCCTGCAGCTCGTGCCCTACGGCGAGGAGCAGAAGCTGCTCTTGAGCCGCGACGTGACGCGCTTCGAGGAGGTGGAGACGATCCGGCGCGACTTCGTGGCGAACGTGTCGCACGAGCTGCGCACGCCGATCACGGTGGTCGCGGGATTCCTGGAGAATCTCGCGGACATGCCGAAGCCGCCGCCCGAGCTCCTGGAGCGATCGGTCCATCTCATGCGCGATCAGACCCTGCGCATGCAGCGGCTGGTGGAAGACCTGCTCACCCTGTCGCGATTGGAGAGCGAGCACTATCCGCTGAAGGAAGCGCCGGTCGACGTGTGCGATCTCGCTCGGAAGCTCGGGGCCGACGCCCGCGGGTTGAGCCTCGGCAGGCATCGCGTCCGGCTCGAGCTGGACAGCCGAAGCTGGTTGAACGGCAGCGACGACGAGTTGCGCAGCGCGTTCGGCAATCTGGTGAGCAACGCGGTGCGCTACACGCCCGAGGGCGGCGGAATCACCATCGGCTGGAGCAGCCGCGGCACGGAAGCCGTGTTTTGGGTGCAGGACAGTGGCATCGGCATCGAGCCGGAGCACATCCCGCGGCTCACCGAGCGCTTCTACCGCGTCGACCGCAGCCGGTCACGCTCCACTGGTGGCACCGGCCTCGGTCTCGCGATCGTGAAGCATGTCCTGCATCGCCACCAGGCGCGTCTCGAGATCGCGAGCGAGCCGGGCAAGGGGAGCACGTTCAGCGTGGTCTTTCCGGCAGCTCGCGTGCTGACAAGATCTCTCGACGAGACCTCTTCAGCTCCGGACGCACCCGAGTCGGCCAGCCAGGCGGTGGCGCAGCGTCGCTTCGAGGTCGGCTAACGCGCGCGCCGGTGGCTCGCGGAGCCGCTCGCCCCAGACCGAACCGGGGAAGTGCGGGTCGTCGCGCCAGCGCGGGATGACGTGCCAGTGCAGATGCGGTGTGAGGTTGCCGAGGCTCGCGAGATTGATCTTGTCCGGGCGCAGCACTTCGCGCAGCAGGACTTCCACCTCCAACACCAACGTCATGACCCGCGCGCGCTCTGCGGGCGCCAGGTCCGACATCTCCCTCACATGCGAATTACAGATCACGCGGCAGAAACCGGGATAGTCCGGTTCGTCCACGAGCACGACTCTGAGCAGTTCATCACGCCAGAGGAGAGCACCACCGAGTGCCGTGCAGAGTGAGCAGCCTGGCGTCTGATCTGACATCTTCCTGACACTTGTCTGGGCTTGGTGTTCGCGCCGCGCGCGTTTGCATCACGCTCACGTGATCGTCGCGAATCGTGCGCGATCGGACTGCAGCTTGTCTTCACTTCGGCGCGCCATGAGGGAGTGACTATATAGCATCATCATCGCTGCGTTGGTGACTCTACAGGAGGTTGCCAGAATGCGAAATGTTTGCAGCACAGCGCAATGCTGCGCGGGTATCCAAATTGTGGCGCCCCCCGCGTCTTGAGTGCCCCCAGGCGGCATTCACCACGGGGCAAATGTGACCCAGTTGACAACTAACCTGAGGTTAAACAGATAATACATTGTAAATTATCAACTATTTTTTATGCAGGAATTGCCGATTTCCTAGGCAGTGCAGGTAACCACGTTGAACGTTGCAGCGTATGTGGCCTCGGCTTTCGAGGCGGGACAGCACGGGGCTTTCCGGGAGGATGGCCGGGACATCCTGACCGCATGGAACCGGCTGATCGGTGCGCTGCTCCTGATTCTGCTGAGCCCGCTGTTGCTCGCGGTGGCCTTCCTCATCTGGCGGCATGATGGTGCGCCGGTGTTGTTCGCGCAATATCGCGTGGGGTGCGACGGCAGGCTCTTTCGCTGCGTGAAGTTTCGAACGATGGTGCGCGACTCCGAGTGGGTGCTCGCCGAGCTCCTGCGCAACGATCCCGCCGCCCGTGCCGAGTGGGAGCGGGACCATAAGCTGACGGACGATCCTCGCATCACGCCTGTCGGGCGTTTTCTGCGGCGCACGAGCCTCGATGAGCTGCCACAGCTCTTCAACGTCGTCCGCGGCGAAATGAACCTCGTCGGTCCGCGACCGATCACCGTGGCCGAGCTCGCGCGCTACGGCAGGATCCGCTGGCACTACCTCAGCGTTCGTCCCGGGATGACCGGGCTTTGGCAGGTCAGCGGTCGCAACAACACGACCTACGAGGAACGCGTGGCGCTGGATCGGCGCTATGTCGAGCAGCGTTCGTTCTGGTTCGACCTCAAGATCCTGGTCAAGACAATGCATGCAGTCACCGCACGTGAGGGTGCCAGGTGAGGGCTGTGCTGCCGGTTTCCGATGCCTTTCGCGAGCCGGTCAGCAATGGATTCGAGCCGCGATCGTACGGCGCCGCGACCGGGAGAGTTGTGCACGTCGTCGGTCGCGTCACGGACGAGGTCTTCAGCTTTCTCGGCCCGGCGACGAGTGCGCTCGCGCGGCTCGGTCTGAGGCAGGCGGTGGTATTGATCGACGACGCACGCTACCGGTATCACCTGCCGAGGATTCACGAATCCGTGGAGGTAATTCTCGCGCCGAGCCTGCGAAACCCAATCCACCAGTGGCGAGCGGTCTTGCGAGCCTGCCGCCTCACCTTCGGTGGTGGACCGCTTCGCGCAGTACATCTGCACGGCCTGCTCCCTTGCTTGGTGGGGGCAGGGGCGGTGCGTTCGGCGCGGTTGCAGTTGCCGATACTCTACTCGCCCCACGGGTCGCGATCCCTGGCGTCGTTGCGCACATTCGGTGTGCTCGCACCCTCTCTCATTCGTCCGCTGATTCGCCCGTTTCCGCACGCCGCCATCGTTACGGTGCCGCGTGAAGCCTTTGCGTTCGAGAACTGGGAGTCCGTGGCAGTCGTCGAGAACCCGGTGGCGGAAGCCTTTCACAAGGTGCGTCGTAAAGAAGCGCGGCATCCGCTTATCGTGACGGGGGGGCGTGGTCAGGATCGACGGAGCGTCGCCCGCTTCGCGCAGTTTGCCGTGCTGCTCGGCGGCGAGGATCTGCGCGTTGATTTCAACTGGATCGGAGCGGTGGATGCGGGCTCACGGCAGCGACTGAAGGCAGCGAATGTCGAGGTCTTCGACGTCACGAGCGAGCAGGAGTGTGCCTCGCGGCTCGCCGCCGCCTGGGTCTACACGGCGCCTGGCGCCACGCGCGGCTTTCCGCTCTTTCTCGCCAGGGCTATGACTGCCGGTCTGCCCTGCGTGGTCGCCGACACACCCCTCCATCGCGGCATCGTTCAACACGGCGAAACGGGCTTTTTGTGTCGATCCGAGCGCGCGATGATCGAGCGCATTGCGACGCTCCTCGACGATCCTGGTCTCCGTGTCCGCATCGGCGATGCAGCGCGTGAGGAAGCGCGCAGGAGATTCGGTGAGCACCGGTTCAGCGCCAGTCTGCTCACTGCCTACGCCGAAAACGCGCTGAGAATGGGTGTCGCCGGAAGGCGGGGGGCGAATGGTCGAGGGCACTAGCGGCCGGCCCGTTCGGCTTGACATCCGAGGAGTCTGAAGATGCCGATGACGGTCGAACAGTTTCTCGTGATCCTGGCTGGGCGATGGCGCTCCGCCGTGACGGTGTTTGGCTGCGTTTTGTTGCTGGCCTTGACGGTAAGCCTCTTGATGCCCAAGCGCTACACCGCATCGGCGTCGGTGATGCTCGATGTGCGCACGCCAGATCGCACCGCGGGCGGTCCCAGTACACCAGTTGTGGTCACGGGCATGCTGGCGCCCAGTTATATGACGACCCAGGTTCAGGTCGTGACGAGTGAGCGGGTTGCACGCGGCGCCATTCGGGCGTTGGGGCTACAAAGGAACACCGAGCTAACGGAAGCGTGGCGCGACGAAACAGAAGGAAAGGGGGACTTCGAGGCCTGGCTCGCCACGGCGCTGCAGAAGCGGCTCGACGTCACAGCCGCGCGCGACTCCAACGTCATCGACATCGCCTACGCCGCGCCTGAGCCGGCGCAGGCGGCCGCCATCGCCAACGCCTTCATGCAGTCCTACATCGACACAACGTTAGAACTCAGGGTCGAGCCTGCCCGTGCTTACAAGACGCTTCTTCGATGAGCGGGCCAAGCGTCTGCGGCAGGACCTCGAAGCGGCGCAAGCGCGTCTGTCCCGGTTCCAGAAGGCCAATCAGCTCCTCGTCTCGCCGGATCGCATGGATGTCGAAACGGCACGCCTGGCCAATCTGACGGCTCAGCTGGTGGAGCTCCAATCCAATGCCGCGCAGAACGAGGGCAAGCGCGCCCAGGCGGGCGTACGTCAAGAGCAGTTGCCCGAAGTCATCAGCAACCCACTCGTGTCGCAGCTTTCCGCTTCCCTGGCAACCGAGGAGGCGCGTCTCAAGGAATTGACGGCGCGCTACGGACCGAAGCATCCGCAGTTGATCGAGCAGCGAGCACGTCTCGCAGAGGTCAAGAGCAAGCTGGAAGCGGCGACAGCGCGCGCCAGCGGCAGCGTAAGCGTCAACACCAGCGTGAACCAGGCACAGCTGGCTCGCGTGGAGAAGCTGATGAACGAACAGCGTGCCAAGGTTATGAAGCTGCAAGGCCTGCGTGACGAGGGAGAGCTACTCCGCCGCGATGTGGAGAACGCCCAGACCGCCTACACCGCCATGCAACAGCACGTGGTCGAGACGGGTGCAGAAAGCGAGAACACGAGCACGAACGTCTCCGTGCTGAAGCGTGCGACGGAGCCGGCGACACCGTCATCGCCCCGGCTGCTGCGAAACATGGCGGCAGCCATCGTTCTCGGCGCTCTGCTGGGATTGGCAACCGCGCTCGTGCGTGAAATGCGCGATCGGCGCGTGCGGACTCCCGCGGACGTCGAAGTGGAACTCGGGCAACCGCTCATGTTGACGCTGCCCGCTGCGAAATTTCCCAGTGGAGGCAATCGCGCGAAGCGTGGCCGTTCCATCTTCGGCAGGCCCAGACTTTCCTGGGGCCCACGGCGCCTCAATACGCCCGCGACAACCGGAGCACCCGTCTGATGAGCTCCCGCCCGAAGTTCGCGCCGGTAGCAGGAAGAACTGCGAATCTGCTCGCCGACGAAGAGACAGGAGCCGCCGCCCTCGACCGTCCTATCGGTCGCATCATGCGCGACGCCAAAGTGATCAGCGATCAGCAGCTCCAGACGATTCTCTCGCACCAACGCAATCGTGGCGTTCGCTTTGGGGAAGCAGCAATACACTTGGGGCTCGCCACACACGAAGACATTGCGTGGGCGCTTTCGCAACAGTTTCGCTATGCCTTTGCGCCTGGTGCCCAGCAAGGCCACCCCGAGCTGGTCATGGCCTCCAACCCGTTCGGAGCCGAAGGCGAGATCTTCCGCGAGCTTCGCAGTCAGCTCCTGATGGGGATTCTGGCCCCGGACGCACCGCGATGTGCCCTGGCGTTCGTGAGTCCGGACGTTCGCGACGGCAGGACTTACGTGGCAGCCAACATTGCAGTGGCATTCAGCCAGTTGGGCGGACGTGGCACGCTTCTCATCGATGCCGACCTGCGCAGCCCACGACAGCTGGAGCTCTTCGGAATCGGATCCGACGTTCCTGGTCTGAGCAGCATTCTTTCCGGCCGCGCCGAGAGCAGAGTGATCCAACCAATGGCCGATCTGCCGAACCTTTATGTGCTGCCGGCTGGAGCACCGCCGCCGAATCCGCTGGAGCTCGTGCAGCGTGCGGGGTTCGGTCTGCTGGTGAGTGACCTGCTGGACAAATTCGACCACGTGGTGGTGGATACGCCGGCTGCATCCCGGGGTGCCGACTGCCGCGTGATCGCCGGAGCCTGCGGAGCAGCCGTCGTCCTCGCCCGCAAGGGCCGCAGTCGCATGGATTCGACTGGCGCGCTGCTGCGGGGCCTGGCGAAGGGATCGAGCAAGATCGCAGGCGTCGTGATGAACGAATACTGAGATGACCGTTCGGGTCCTGGTCGTCATTCCGACATTGAACGAAGCCCAGCGGCATTGCGCGAGTGCTGTCGGATCTCAGTCTCGATCTCCCCGCGTCTGCCTCGACCACCTTCGTGGTAGCCGATGGCGGGAGCACGGACGGCACGGACGAGATCGTCCGCAGCCTCATGCGCGAGCGGGATGACCTGCACTTCCTGCTTAACCCCAAGCGCATGCAGGGGGCAGCCGTCAATCTCGCCGCCCGTGAGTTTGGCCAGGGCGCGGACGTTCTCGTCCGCTGCGACGCTCACGCTGCCTATCCATCCGGCTATGTCAGAAGGCTTCTGGAATCGCTGCAGCAAAACGCGGCCGGCGCTGTCGTCGTGCCGATGGACTCCGAAGGCGACACCTGCACGCGCCGGGCAATTGCCTGGGTCTCCGACACGCCCATCGGCTCAGGCGGCTCCGCGCACCGCGGTGGACATGCGAGTGGCTTCGTCGACCACGGTCATCACGCGGCGTTTCGCATGACCTCCTTCGTTCGGGCCGGAGGCTACGACGAGAGTTTCAGCCACAACGAAGATGCCGAGCTCGATTGCCGCCAGCGCGCTCTGGGAACCCGCATTTTCCTGGACACGAGCATCCGGGTCGGGTACGAGCCTCGGGGCAGTTTGGGAGGGCTGTGGCGTCAATACATGGCCTACGGGCGCGGGCGCTCCCGCACCGTACGCAAGCATCCGAGTTCACTGCGCTTCCGGCAGCTGGTCGTGCCGGCGCATCTCGCGTTAACCGGGATGGCACTCCTCGTTGCAGCGTGGGCACCTGTGCTTCTCTGGTGGCCGGCTCTCTATCTCGTCCTTCTGAGCGCCACCTCGATTCTACTGGCTATGCGTCACCGCTCGCTTTGCGCGTTGCTCTCCGGCCCGGCCGCCTTCGTCATGCATACCGCTTGGGCGATCGGGCTTCTTCTGGGGTCTGCTCAGCATCCGCGAGCGACGCTGGCGACCGGAGGCTGCAGCACCTCTCTGGCTGGATAACCCACTTGGGGACTCCGCGTGAGCACCGCTCCAGCCATCAAAACCATCCTCGTCGATCCGTCCCTGTTCACGGCGCCTTATGACGCGGCGCTCACGGAAGGGCTGCTGGCCGCCGGCGTCGAGGTGACCTGGGCCACTCGGCCAACGCGCCGGGGTGATCGGCAGGTGATCCCGGCCTCCCGCGTGGATGCTTTCTTTTATCGCGGGGTCGACGAGACGCCTTACCTGCCGCGGGCGCTCAGGGCGGCGGCGAAAGGGGCATCGCACGTCATCGGTCTGTGCGGTCTCGTGAGGCGGGTCTTCGCGCGAAAGCCGGACGTGGTGCATTTTCAGTGGACCGTTGTTCCCTGCCTGGACGCGCTGGCGATCTGCGTCATCCGGTTGCTGCGTCCGGTGGTGCT
>CAVTGS010000035.1:0-203326 GCA_963734295.1 uncultured beta proteobacterium
GGTCGGGGTCGGCAGACACACCTATGGCCAGATCCTTAAGTCCTCGGCGTTGATCGGCGGATCGTCGGTGCTGAACATCGGGATCGGCATCGTCCGCACCAAGGTGATGGCGATACTGCTTGGGTCCGGCTGGGTTCGGGTTAATGAGCCTGTACGGCTCGATCCTCGACCTGGCCCTCAGCATCGCCGCCATGGGCATCAACAGCAGCGGGGTGCGCCAGATCGCCGAGGCGGCAAGCTCGGGCGACAACCAGCGCATTGCGCGAACGGCGGTCGTGCTTCGGCGAACGGCCCTCGTTCCTCGGACTGTTGGGTGCTGTTGCTCTCGCCGCCTTTTCCCCTCAGATCTCCAGCGTCACTTTTGGCAGCGATCGACACGCCGGAGCGGTGGCCCTGCTGGCCCTCGCCGTGTTTTTTCGCGTCGTGGCCGACAGCCAAGGCGCCTTGATACAGGGCATGCGCCGCATCGCGGACCTGGCCCGGATGGGCGTGCTGGGCGCACTCCTTGGCGCGATCGTCAGCATCGCCCTGGTGTACGCCTTGGGCGAGGAGGGTGTGGCTCCTTCGCTGGTGGGCGGAGCTGCGATGGGGCTCGTCATCGCGTGGTGGTTCAGCCGGAAGGTGCAGATCGAACGGCCCGACCTTACTCGCGCGCAGGTCACCCACGAGGCAGGGGCGCTGTTGAAACTGGGCTTCGCGTTCATGGGCAGTGGGGTTCTGATGATGGGCGCCGCCTACATCGTCAGGATGATCCTTCTGCAGGAAGTTGGTCTCGACGCGGCGGGTTTGTATCAGTCCGCTTGGACCTTGGGTGGTCTGTACGTCGGCATCATCTTGCAGGCAATGGGTGCGGATTTCTATCCCCGCCTGGTGGGCGTCGCAAACAATGATGCCGAATGCAATCGTGTGGTGAACGAACAAGCCCACGTCAGCCTGCTGCTGGCGGGACCCGGTGTGCTTGCCACGCTTACCTTGCACCGCTGGTGATCGCACTCTTCTACACCGCCAAGTTTCGCCGAGGCAGTCGAGGTGCTGCGCTGGATATGCCTCGGAATCGCGTTGCGCGTGATCACCTGGCCGATGGGCTACATTATCGTGGCGAAGAACAACCAAGTGATCTTCTTTGCTGCCGAACTGGCATGGACCCTCGTCAACGTCGGCCTTACGTGGATATGCGTGAGAGCGTTCGGGCTGAACGGTGCCGGCATCGCGTTCTTCGGGTCGTACGTATTCCACGGGCTGATGATCTACTCGATCGTTCGAGGACTAAGCGGGTTTCGTGGTCGGCCGAGAACGCAAAAACGGGCCTACTGTTTGTATCTTCGATTGTCGTCGTTTTTTATACCTTTTGCCTCGCGCCGACCTTATTGGCCGTCGGTCTTGGCTCCGTGGCCTTAGTTATCGGTGGTGCATACTCCGTTGTGAGGTTGCTCGGTCTCGTGCGCCAAGACCGGTTCCCCGGCCCATTCACCGATTGTTACGGCGATTCAGCCGCAGATACGTGGGCTAAGGGAAGCCAGGACGCTTTATCCATGCGAATAGAGTACCCCACAGCAGAGGAGAGTAGGGCTCATCCTAGCCAACCCAAGCCCAAGCTCCTCTTTATTCGATCTACCACTACTGATCGGGCCAGCTTCATTCGCAAACACCTTGACGAACATGTCAAGTGCCTATCGCTGTTCTTTGATGTCGCGCTTATCACTAGCGAAGATTGCGACTACAAGCAGCTGTGCGAAACATATAGACCGGATCTCGCGTTATTCGAGTCTGGTACCTACGTGTCGTTAGACAAGCGACGCAACATTCGCAATACAGATGCTTTTCCCGAAGTACCAAGACTTGGCCTCTGCAATGCTGATGCATACTGTCGAGACTAGGAAGGTCTTCCTATCTGATATGAGTCGATGGAGCGTCGATACGTTCTTCACAATCTCTTTGTCAATGGGTGAGTATACGCCCGAGATAGCGGACCGCTTGTTCACTTGGCCAAACTTTGCCGATAGCGACGTATTCAAAGATTACGGTGAGGCGAAAAGCATCCCGGTTCTCTTCACAGGAAGCCTTGCAGCCCACTATCCGTGGCGCAATGAGTTTTTAACCGCGTCAGTTGCTTCTATCCTTCGCTTACATGTCCGCACTTCGGCTGGGGCGGGGAGCAACAAACTCGGCGCATGATGTTCGGGGAGCGATACGCACGACTTCTTAACGCTTCCGTGTTTGGTGCCGTCGTGCGGAACCATCGCAAACGAGCTAGTTCGCAAACATCTAGAGATACCCGCTTCCAGGGCGTGTCTAGTTGCACAACGAAGCTCCGCCATAGAGGCGGCCGGATTTGTTGATATGCGGAATTGCGTGCTCGCCGACGAAGCCGATGTGCTCGATAAACTTGACTATCTTTTTGAGCATCCGGATGAACTCAGGGGCATTACCGAAGAGGGATTCAAGCTTGTCCACAATAACCACCTACTCGCTCATCGCAATCAGATTTGTCAGTGGTTTACGGCTATACAGGAGTTAAGTAGTGATCAGCGAATAGTGCAGCTTGGACCATTTCAGCCCCTTGTCGTCGTCCGAAAGGACTCAGGGGTTTCAAACTGCAGCTGCGTGCGAACGGACTCGACAGGCAATTGTTGCAGTTGGGCGATGAGAAGCTTCAAGTCGGCCAAGTACGCCGAAGCCAAAGAGCTTTTCGCTAGTGTCTGAACTATCACACGATGGCAGAGGCGTGTCTTCGGATGGCAGAAGCTCGCCTTTACTTGAGGGCGATGCGCTAGAGGCGGAGCGCTGGTGTTCGACGCAAATCGAGATTACCCTCGAACGACACGGTGCAAGTACACCGGATCCTGTGGAATGGGCATACGCGATTGTTATCGCGTTGTGTCGCGGACAAGAGAGGCGGGCGCTCGAGTATGCATCGCGTTTTCCTCACCTGCGTCATCCAGAACTCGACCGCGCGCGGGACCTTGCCGCTATGGCAGCCGGGTGTGACCCCCACGACATCACGCGCCTTACAGGTTGCAAGTACCAGTATTCCGTTCACCAGTGTCCCCGTAAGGAGAGCCAGGAGCGGATTACCGACGTCTGCAAAATGCTGAGCGCATGCGGGCAGAGTCGTATGGTCGACCGCATCACTGCTGCAATGGGGACGCGGAAGACTTTCGACCTGGGAGATAAGGAACGTGACGATTTATATGCGGACCGAAAAGCGCGACCCGTGCGTCGCAGCGCTTCTGGAGTCGGCCGCTCGTTGCCGTCGCTTCGGAGTTATCTTCGGCAGGTCGGAAAAAGATATTGCATATAGCCGAGAGGCGGTTTGGGTACTTCTTGCCTTACCGGATATCGACTGCTCGCGAGGACGAGTTGTACCGCGCGCTCGAGCGGGTGTCCAGAGGAGATGACATCGCAACCGTAATCGTGGTTGGGGCACGGGCGAACAATTTCGTGACCGAGGCATGTCTTGAGGGTGTTCAAGCTAATCCCCAACGGCCACTCATGATTTGTGTAAGCGTCTCAGAAACGGCGGTATCGCGTCTCAAGGAGCGCTACGCGAATTGCCGCTATTTACCGCTGGAAAGATTTGCGATGGGCGTAGGGATGCAAGCAATCGACGAGGCAGATAATCTATTGGTTGTCGATGGGTCTGAAGTATCGAGTGCCACGGGTAACTTGCCTCCCATAGCGCGGCCCAAGATTGTTGTTCTCTTCGGCATCAATAAGTCGTGGACAAACGAAGCTCATCAATCCCTGATAGCTCGCCCCGAATATAGATTGCTCACACACTGCCCAAATGAGAGTGGTTACTCAATCTTTCGGTGTATCGGCGCTGATCGCGTGGCGGACCCGGACCGAGGCATTCGCCGTATCGCGCCGGTGCAGGAGTTATGGGCAAGCCAATAGCATCGGTTGTGATGAGCGTCTATAACGGCGAGCGTTTCTTGCGCGAGGCTGTCGATAGTGTCCTCGATCAAAGCTTTGAAGACTTCGAGTTCATTATTGTCGATGATGGCTCGACGGACAGTTCCTCATCGACGCTCGATGTTTACGGGAAGCACGATACACGCGTGCGCGTCCACCACCAGGAAAACTGGGGGCTTGTCGAGGCACTAAACCGGGGCTGGAGTCTCGCACGGGGGAAGTACATCGCACGCATGGACGCGGACGACATCGCTTGTCCAGACCGCCTCATGAGACAGATTGACTTCATGGAGAAGCATCCTGATGTGGGTGTCGTTGGGAGTGCTATCGAGGTCATCAACGGAACCGGCGATACAGTGGCAATCCACCGCTACCCAACTAACCACCGCGAGATCACTCAAGGCTTGCGAAGGGGCGACTGCCCGTTGGTTCACCCGACCGTCCTCATACGGAGGCAAGTTTTTGACGCCGTAGGGGGATACAGAAAGGCGATGATCGACGCCGAGGACTATGAGCTGTGGCTAAGAATCGCGGGGCGCTCGAAGTTGGCGAATCTCGACGCCGTACTGCTCAAGTACAGGCGCCATGCAAATCAGGTGTCGATACAGCGGGCGAGGCAACAAGCCCTCAGCAATCTTGCAGCCCGCGTTGGCGCGGCAATGGGCGACACAAGCGGGCGCAGCTGGGCGGCGGGCGTAGAGATCAATCCAGCGAGCCTGGCCGATATGGGAATAAGCGAAGTGACACAGAATGCTGCAATAGCGAGAGGCTACCTCACATCGATTTGCAGCATGTACGAGGCGGGCGAATACTCGGTCGCTTCAACCATGATCAATGAAATGGTGCACTCAACGGAGTGGAAGGATGCCGATACTCCCGTAGTGGCAGATCTCCGGCTATTGGAAGCGCGCTTGTATTGGCGACAACGACGGCTAGCGAGGAGCTTCGTTAGCGTGGGGCAGGCGATACTCACGCGGCCGGCCATTCTGGCACGTCCGATTAAGCCATTGATTGGTCGGTTGGGTTTGGTGGATGGCGCAAATCGCAGTTATGGCGCTGATCATTCGCATTGACGTCGACAGACCATATGGACGAACACCGCTGCTCAGGCACATGTTCAGCAGGGCCAGTTCAGATTTGTGGTTTCCAGCAATTGAGGCATTCGGGTATCTAACGGAACTCAAGGTCATTCTGCACGCGCTGAATTCAAGAGGTGCGCGAACGTACATTTTCTTTCGGCGTTGCACGCTGCCATCCGAGTCAGTGCTGAGACTGGTTGAGGAAGGGGGGCACGAGATTGGGTTACATCTCGAGAACTCGCGATCCTTCGAGACGTTCCTGGCGGAGAAAGGAATATTGGAGCGGCACATTGGGAGGGCGGTGTATACGTTTTCGAAGCATGGCTCCGGTGGGGCGAAGTATGGCTTTCACCACCATGCTCCGTATGAGCCGGACAAATACGTGGAATGGGCAAAACGGAGCGCGATGCGACTGTTCCTTGGCAACCTCGAAGACCCGTCCATCAGGCCCACGGTGGATGCGGTCGGGTTTCGTGCGTTCGACTCCGCCTTTTGGCTGGAACCGGCGTGGAGAAACACGCAGGTATTTACAATTGATTGGCTTCTTTCACACGCCAAGTCGAACGATGTTGTCTTGCTAATCCACCCGGAGAACGTGTTGTCAGTACCCGCACTTTCGAGCGACTTCAAGAGGCTCCTGGGCTCACTTGAGACGAGGATTCTGGAATGAGTGAGCAGACCCGCGATCCGAAAGCAGCGCTGATGATCGCGTACACCAACTACCGGACCGACCCACGCGTGATTCGCGCCGCGGAGGCAGCGGTCAGTGGTGGATTTGAAGTCGATTTCATCGCCCTGCGCCGTGAGGATGATCCGCCGCAAGAGTGGATTCGCGGTGTCCGGGTGATTCATCTGAACCAAACGCGTTATCGGGGTGGCGGCGTGGCGTCGTACGCATTCGCGTATGTCGGGTTCTTTTTGCGATGCTTTCTCAAGACTAGCTGGCTGCAACTCCACAGGCGGTACCAGTTTGTCCACGTCAACAACATGCCGGATTTCTTTGTCTTCTGTGCGTTGCTGCCGAAGCTGATGGGAGCCAAAATTCTCTTGGATATTCATGATCCAATGCCCAATACCTTCGCATCCAAGTTCAAGAGTGGGGAGAATGGACTGTTCTATAAGGTGCTTCTTTTTCAGGAACGGGTAAGCGCGTCGTTTGCCGACCGGATACTGACAGTCCACGACCCGCTTAAGGACTACATACTCGTCAAGCAGCACCACCTGGCTGCGGAGTCGATAGACGTCATCGCAAACTTTGCAGACGATGAATTGTTCCAGTTGCGGCAGCCAACACGCGCCGATGACCAGCTCCAACTGGTTTTCCACGGGACGATTTTGGAGCGGTACGGGCTACGTGAAGCCATGCACGCTTTGGCGAGAATGCGCCATAAAGCTCGGATCAGCGTAAGGATTATCGGCGAGGGCGATTTTAGTCAGGAGCTGAAGGGCCTGATCGAATCGCTCGGTCTAGGCAACATCGTGCAGTTCGACAACCGCATGTATCCGCTCCATGAAATTCCGGAGCGGCTGGCGGACTGTAATCTTGGCTTGGTGCCACTGGAACTCTCATCAATCACCAATTTTGCTTTGCCGCTGAAGCTATTGGAGTACCTTTCCCTGGGCATACCCTCGGTAACGGTTCGCAATGCAGCGATTGGCTACTATTTCGGCGAAGACGACTGCCTCTTTTACAAGCCTGGGGATCCCGACTCGCTGCGAACCATTTTGGATAGGCTCGTGGAAGATCCTGCGTTGCTCCGCCACTATCGGCAACGGGCGCTCGATCTCCGTGGCAAGTTCTTGTGGAGCCGCGAAAAGCGAAAGTATATAGATCTCGTGCATGGTCTAACCGCCGCGTCCTGAAACAGGAATTAACATCGAGTACACCTACCATCCACTGAGCCACTGAAACTATGCAGTTTATTGATCTGAAGGAGCAATACCGGCGCTACAAGGCTGAAGTCGATGAGCGCATCCATCGCGTTCTAGATCACGGTCACTTCATAATGGGACCAGAAATAGCCGAGTTGGAGCAGGCGTTGTCGACCTACGTTGGCGCAAAGCATTGCATCACCGCGGCGAGCGGCACAGACAGTCTGGAGATCGCACTTCGTGCACTGGGCGTTGGACCCGGTGACGAGGTTATCACCGTTCCCTTTACCTGGATCAGCACGGCGGAGGTAATTGGGCTGGTTGGCGCTAGGCCTGTTTTTGTGGATATCGAGCCTGCCACCTTTAACATCAACGTGGATCTGATCGAGGCAGCCATTACTCCTCGTACCAAGGCACTTCTGCCCGTAAGCTTGTTCGGGCAGATGCCGGACTACGATCGGCTCAATGCCATTGCGGCTCGGCACCGCTTGCCGGTCGTTGAAGATGCGGCACAAAGTTTCGGCGCCACTCAGCGGCAACGCCGCAGTTGCGGCGTTACGACGATCGGCAGTACTAGCTTTTTTCCCGCCAAGCCTTTTGGCTGTTATGGTGACGGTGGCGCCTTGTTTACCAATGACGATGCGCTCGCGGAAAAAATGAGAGCGATTCGGACCCACGGGGGGCTCAAGCGCCACCAGCATCCATTTCTGGGAATGAATGGGCGCTTCGACACCCTGCAGGCTGCTGTCCTGCTGGCCAAACTGCCCCACTTCGAGTGGGAGGTGCAAGAACGCGCTCGCATTGGTGCGCGCTATTCCAAGTTCCTCGGCTCTCGGTGCGTCGTGCCCGAAGTCACTCCGGGCAATGCCCATGTCTACGCTCAGTACACGATCCGTGTTCCCAATCGGGACAAGGTTGCTGAGCAACTCAAGGCGGACGGCATTCCGTCAGCTGTTTATTACCCGAGATGCTTGCATGAGCAACCGGTGTTTGCTGACCTCGGCTATACCTGGGGCAACTTCCCTCAATCAGAGAAGGCCTCGCGCGAGGTGCTCAGCGTACCGATGCATCCGTTCCTCTCGGAGGCGGATCAAGACCAAATCGTCGCCGCGTTGTCACGAGCGGTGATATGAGCCGGGAGGCGCGATGGGAAACGGGCTGCAATCGTTGAAACCGGGAATCGCGGTACTGGGTTGTGGGCACTGGGGCAGGAACCTAGTGCGCAACTTTCACGCGCTGGGTCATCTTCGGATGGTCTGCGATCCGGCGGAGGCCGGGCGCGCGACCGCAAGCCAGGTGGCGCCCGGCGTTGTCGTGGTAGAGCGATTCGAAGACGCGATCAATTGCAATGAGGTGGATGCCGTCGCGATTGCGGCGCCCGCGTCCATGCACTACTTGCTCACGAAGGCGGCGCTCGAGCGCGGGAAAGACGTTTTCGTGGAGAAGCCACTTTGCTTGGACGAGGGCGAAGCGAACGAACTGGTGGCCCTGGCGGAAGGGGCGGGCAGGGTACTCATGGTCGGACATCTGTTGCAATACCATCCGTGCGTGCTGACCCTGCATGAGCTTGTCGCGTCGGGAGACCTTGGTAAGCTTCACTACATCACGTCCAATAGACTGAATCTTGGGAAGATCAGGCGTGAGGAGAATGCGCTGTGGAGCTTCGCTCCGCATGACATCTCAGTGATCCTGTCCCTTGCGGGAGGCGAGCTTCCCGAACAGGTCCGGTGCACCGGTGGCGATTACTTGAGCCACGGCGTTGCCGACACCACGCTCACGTCGATGCGGTTTCCGAATGGGGTTCGAGCGCACGTGTTCGTGAGCTGGCTGAACCCGTTCAAAGAGCAGAAGTTGACGGTGGTCGGGTCCGCCGGCTTGGCCGTCTTTGACGATACCAAGCCATGGGCGGAGAAGCTGGTAGTGCATCGCAACTACATCACTTGGGCGAACGGCCAGGTGGCGACTCCCAACAAGGCAAAGGCGGAGGCCTTGGTCCCGCCCGAGTCCGAGCCCTTGCGGAATGAATGCGAGCACTTCACCCAGCGGTGCCGGGAGCGATCGACGCCTCGCACGGATGGGCGCGAAGGGCTCCGCGTGCTATCGATCCTGCAGGCTGCGCAGCGAAGCCTCGATGCGGACGGCGAGGCGTCCAATCCGGTCGCCGCGTCGGCTTCGCGGCAGTCAGGTGCAGTGCCCGAGGTACGGCTCGTTACAGCCGGTCGTGCCGGGAGCTCGGTCGCGCCGAACCCATCTCAACCCGATTTTTTCGTCCATCCGACGGCCCTTGTAGACGACGGCGCAGTGGTCGGCAAGAACACCAAGATCTGGCATTTTTCGCACGTCTTGAAAGGCGCCAGAATCGGTGAGGGCTGTGTTCTCGGTCAGAACGTCAACGTCGATGGCGGTGCGCGCATCGGCAACAACGTCAAGATTCAAAATAACGTGTCCGTCTACTCGGGATTGGAGATCGAGGATGACGTTTTCCTTGGGCCCTCATGCGTGCTGACTAACGTGAGCAATCCGCGCTCCCAGGTCAATCGTCACAGCCTTTACGAGACGACGCGAATCCTGCGTGGTGCCTCGATCGGCGCGAACGCGACCGTCGTGTGTGGGGTGACCATCGGTCGCTATGCCTTCATCGCGGCTGGAGCTGTCGTTACGCGCGACGTGCCGGCCTACGCACTTGTCGTGGGTAACCCCGCTCGGCAGCAGGGATGGATGAGCCGCCACGGACACCTCTTGAAAGCCGACAGGCATGGCGAGCTGACGTGCCCGGAATCGGGCTATCGCTACGAGATCGACGGCAATCGGCTCCGCTGCCTGGATCTGGCAGAGGACCAACCACTGCCTCCCGAGCTGAGAAAGGGCAGTCACCCGTATGACCATTTCAAACAGGCATCTTGAGCTCCTTTCCGTGTCGGCGGCATCGTCGCCGGTCCGGGAGAGGATCAAGGGGAAACTGGAGAAAAGCCTCGCCCGGGTGGCTGCCTGGGTCGAAGCGCACGACTATAAAGGCTACGACCCGGGGGACGGTCTAAATTCCTCGCTTCGTCCCCTAGCTTTCGGAAATCGCTTAGCCGAACGTATCCTGCTGCAGGCCGTGTGGAAGTTTCCCTTTAACGTCAGGCCACTGATCGGTGTGAGACCCATGGATTCGACCAAGGGTCGAGGGTACATGGCTGCGGGCTACCTGCTTCGACACAAGGCTACAAAGAATCAAGCCTACAAGACGAAGGCGGTCGCGTGCCTCGATTGGCTAGTCGCCAACAAGGCGGCTGGTCACTCTGGATTCGCCTGGGGCAATCACTTCGATTTCGTGACGCGAAGCGGTTGCAGTGTCGCCGGCTCACCGATCATCGTCTGGACGAGCTTGATCGGGCACGCGTTTCTCGATTCTTACGAGCAGACAGGCGAGGACCGGTTCGTAAACGTGGCCCGCGGCATCTGCGAGTGGATTCTCAAACTCCCGCGCGAAGAGACGGCCACCGGCGCGTGCCTGAGCTACGTGCCGTTTCGGCAATCCTCGATTCACAACTCCAACATGCTGGGAGCGGGCATGCTGGCGCGCACATGGAAGCACACGGGAAACGCCGTCCTGCTGGACGTGGCGCATAGCGCAATGCGCTACAGTTGCACGCGCCAGCGCGAGAACGGGGCGTGGTGGTATGGTGAGGAAAGCAAGCATCATTGGATCGACAGCTTCCACACTGGCTACAACCTCGACAGTCTCAAGCATTACCTAGACAGTTCAGGCGATAACTCGTTCCGCGACCACTTCAGGAGAGGTCTACGCTACTTCCGAGATACGTTTTTTCAGTCCGACGGTACGCCTCGTTATTATCACGACAAGACCTATCCGATCGACATCCAGTGCGCCGCTCAAGGTATAGAAACCCTCGCCTTGGGCTCCGACGAGGACCCATCGTGCCGTCACGTTGCCTGTCAGGTTGCCGATTGGACCATCGACAACATGCAGGATCGCAGTGGGCACTTCTATTTTCGCCGATACCCGATGATCACGGCGAAGACACCTTATATCCACTGGGGCCAGGCCACGATGTTCAAGGCGTTGGCGACGCTGTTGAGCCGGATGGAAGGGTGAGGCACTAATGTCGGCTTCCGAGTTGACCTATGTTCTCGTTACGCCGGCGCGCAACGAGCAGAACTTTATTGAGGGAACCATTCGTTCAGTGGTCGCACAGACCCATCGACCGTCCAAGTGGGTCATCATCAGTGACGGATCGACGGATCGGACCGACGAGATTGTCCGTCGGTATGCCGGGGAACATCCCTGGATAGAACTGCTCCGCATGCCGGAGCATCGCGACCGCTGCTTCGCAGCGAAGGCGACATGTTTCAACGCCGGTTACGAGCGCCTCAAGTCGATGGAGTTCGATTTCATCGGAAACTTGGACGCGGACATGACGCTGGAACCGGGCTACTACGCTTTCCTGATCGAAAAGTTCCGCGAGTTTGCTCGTCTCGGCGTGGCCGGAACACCGTTCGTTGAGGAGGCCGATCAGCCGGACAGCCACAGCTACAGCCACAAGTTCGCCGACCTGCAGCACGTGTCGGGTGCATGCCAGACGTTCCGGCGTGCCTGCTTCGAGGAAGTGGGCGGATACACGCCGATCAAGGGCGGCGGCATCGACTGGGTAGCGGTTACCACCGCGCGCATGAAGGGATGGGAAACGCGAACCTTCCTCGAGATGACTGCATTCCATCATCGAAAGATGGGTACGGCGACTCGGGGGCCATTGATGGCGAGGTTTCGTCACGGGCAGGAGGACTACTACGTCGGCGGACACCCCCTCTGGCAAGTGCTCCGCGGAACTTTCCAGATGAGGAGGAAGCCGCTGGTTCTCGGGGGGATGTGCCTGATCCTTGGATACTTCTGGGCCATGGCGAAGGGAACCAAGCGGCCGATCGCCCCGGCACTCATCGCCTTCCACCAGGCGGAGCAGATGGCGCGCCTGAAGAATATGCTGTTACGGACCCGCCGTCGCGAAGCTTCACAATGATGAGTCAGAGAAAGCATCCCTGGCAATGTAATCTGACGCGGCGATCATGCCTCAGCTTGCAACACTAGCCTGCTTGCTCTGCATTGCGTGGCTCTTCTGGATAGATCGAAAGCAACCAGATGGAGTGTCGAGAGCGGTTTGGATTCCGATCATCTGGATGTTTCTTGCTGGATCTCGGTTTGCCTCGCAGTGGTTGAACCTTGCTCCCCCAACCATATCGCCCGAAGGGTACAGCGAAGGCAGTCCACTAGACCGAAACGTGTTCTTGGTGCTCATCGTTGCGGGACTATGGGTATTGCACACCCGAAGAGTTAGCTGGGACTTTCTCGCGAGAAGGAATGCATGGATCCTGATGTTTTTCGTCTTCGCTGCGATAAGCACCGTGTGGGCGGACGATCCAGCACTCGCATTGAAGCGATGGATAAAAGGTCTTGGGAATCTGGTGATGGCGCTTGTCATCGTTAGCGAGAAGCGTCCTGACCAAGCCCTCGGCTTCATCTTGAGGCGCATCGCGTTCATTTTCCTTCCCTTGTCGGTTCTGTTTATCAAGTATTACCCGGATCTCGGGCGTCAGTATCACATGGGGATGCCGATGTTCTCAGGAGCCGCACTCACGAAGAATGCACTCGGACAACTTTGCTTCATTGTAGCTACCTACTTTCTCTGGGAACTTGTGCTACCGGCGTCGAGAGCGCGCCCGGCAAGAGACCGGATTCATTTTGGCGTCTTCGTCGTTCTTGTGCCAGTGGTTGTTTGGCTCCTTTATATGGCCAACAGCGCAACGAGTTATGTGTGTCTCGCAGTTGCGAGTTCCGTCCTCCTGATTGCCAAGCTGCCTGCACTGCGTAGGCTCCCACGAAGGCTGGTTACTGTAGGCGTGGGTTTAGTCATCGGGCTCGCCGTGCTGGAAACGATCTTCGGAATCAAGGACTTGATCATCGTTGCACTTGGCCGGCGCCCAGACCTGACGGACAGGGACGAGATATGGCACATCGTCCTCTCCATGGACACGAACCCGCTAATCGGTGTCGGATATGAGAGCTTCTGGACAGGGCAACGAGCGCTTCAGGTTTGGGAGAAATTGGGAGTAAGCGGAATCAACCAAGCACACAACGGATATATCGAACTGTATTTGAATCTTGGCGCGATTGGCTTATTCCTTCTCACTATAGGAATCGTAAAGGGTTTCGCGAGGATGGTGAAAGACTTGACATCAAATTTTCCCTATGCAGTGCTTAGGTTTGCGCTGATCGTTGCTGTGCTGACTTACAACTATACGGAAGCTACGTTTGTTCCAGTCAGCAATACGTTCGTATTGCTTTTGGTCGCTGCACTAGGGACCCGGATGACTCAGAGTCGATCGGCGGTGCAAGCCACTAGACGCGTACCTCCCGATCCCAGCGACACTTGGCGAATTGCCGCCTCTGGAGAACTCATGCGTAACCAACCGAAGACACGAGGCTCGAAGTGACTACGCAAGCGCACAGCGTCCAAACGGTCGCCACTGTAAGGGGCAAACGTGTTGAACTTCCGGCGGTGGAACTCTGCGGGGCTACCGTTGTGACGAGGGGGAGACTTCTGCGAATCGCAGAGATCTTTGATGAGTACTGGGTGGAACGGGATTATTTGCCCCTTCCAACCAATGTAATCGACCAGCTTCGGACCTCGCCCGCCAGACCTGATCTCTTTACCTTCGGCCAAAGGGTTCCCGACGCGAATCCAAGGTTCGATTATCACTACGAGTTGGACAACTATGCGGTGCTCCCGCTCACAACCTACGAGCATTGGTTCGAGAAGCAGATTCCGGCAGCAACAAGGCGCGCTATACGAGCGAGCGAGAAGCGAGGCATAGAGGTCCGCGTGTCGAGTTTCGACGATGCGTATGTTCAGGGGATCAAGGCGATCTACGACGAGACGCCGACCAGAGCTGGAAGAAGGTTCTGGCACTTTGGAAAGGACCTTCAGACCGTTGCCCTCGAGAATGGTACGTATGCGGCCCGGAGCACATTTCTTGCGGCTGACTATCAGGGCGAGATGGTCGGCTATCTCAAAGTCGTTTGGGATCGCCACACGGCCGCGATCATGCAAATCCTCTCCAGGACTGCGGTGCGCGAATTCAGACCAAACAATGCGCTCCTCGCGGCGGCAGTGCAACAATGCTCCTCGCGGGGGATCAGTTACTTGCTCTATGAGAGGTTCGACTACGGAAAAAAGACTGGTGACTCACTAACCAGGTTTAAGCAGAACAACGGATTCATTCGAATGGACGTGCCCCGCTATTGGGTTCCACTGACTGCGAAGGGCGCAGTAGCACTTCAACTTGGCATGCATCGTAATGCCTCCGACTGGGTTCCAGAGTGGATGGCTTCCCGCATTCGGGCGCTCCGATCCGGGTGGTACGACCGAAAGGCGGTTGAGAAATGATCTCTGCACCCACCTCGAGGCGTGGAGGAAGTTCGGCAGGTCCGAGTTGCGCGGCTGTAATAGCAGCGGCATGGGGCACTACGAATGGATGAGGCGGCCAACTCTGAGTCCCGCCAGACTGGTTCACTCGATGGCATGATTTTGTTTAGGTTCGCGCACATGGTGCGGGAGCGCAGCGCGGGTGGGGTCGAGGCTCATCTTTGGGATTTGAACCGAACGCTGCTCGAACGAAGCCGCATGCGCATCATGCAGATGTACCTAGTCTTGGAGGGGGAACCGGCGGATGTCCGAGTAGAGCGCGTCGGCCGAGGTGAATTGATCTGGATACCTTCCACGCTCAAGGGCGTTTCGGCCGAGAAGCTGAAGTACGTGGAACGGCTGAGAGCCAAGTTTAGGCGGATGTCGACGCTAACCGTGAACCATGAGCGAGTTATTGCGAGTCTTGACGAGTTCCTTCCAAACTTGGCAGTGTTTCACTGGATAAGCGAGGACTCGAAGGCGATACTGGACTGCATGAAAAGTCGTGGGGTGCCTATTGCGGTAGTCAATCACTTCGAGAATCCTAGACTGCGATATCGCCTGACGCGAACGCAGATCGCGGATGCCGTCGCAATTGGCGGCGTTTCACCAGTCGATGTTCCGAAATTCTTGAGTGGGAAATTCATTCATCTATCTGATGGAATCGACGTCGACTTCTTCAGCCCCCGGAAGGCCCTTCCGTGCCCGTCAAGTGTCGCGGAGCGGGTGATTTTTTTTCCTTCTCGCATCTGCAAAGAGAAGGGGCATCTGGATGCAGTGCGGGCACTCGGCATCTTGCGGCGATCTGGCGTAAAGGCGGTGCTAGCTCTTGCCGGTAGGCAGGGAACTCGCGACTTCACTGAATCACTCTACGAAACGATCTTGACGGAAGGTTTGCGGGATCACGTGAGATTTGTTGGCGAGTTGTCTCCGGACGACCTGCGAGAATGGTTCGCACGTGCGGATGTCGTCGTGCTGCCGAGCTACTCGGAGGGGCTCCCGCGAGTGTTGCTCGAGGGTCAGGCCATGGGGAAGCCCGTGCTGGCCTACGACGTTGGCGGCGTTCGGGCGGCGGTCCGGGAGGGCGTTAGCGGGCTCTTGTTCAAGAAGGGTGACATTGAGGGACTCGCTAAATCGCTTAGGCAACTGCTCGGGGATGACACGCTCCGAGGGACTATGGGGGAAAAAGGAAGGGAGTTTGTCGCGAAGCACTTCTCGCTCACGTCGGTCGCGCTGCGGCACGAGGCTTTTTACCTAAGCGCCTTGAGACAAGAAAATTCCGGCTCTCCTTAGCGGAACGGTTTCACCGCAGCTCCGGCAGGGGATGTGTTTGAAGCAGTTCGGAGGTCATGGAGGTGTCGTAACTGGAGACGCGGTCGCAACTTCGGAAATGAACACTCGGCTCGAGCCGAACTGCTTTGGTCTTGCCTAACCAATCTGGACGTTCCTTAAGAAGTGGGAGAAATCTGAATGCCGGGTATTGCAGGAATACTCGGAAGTCGCAGCATGGAGGAAGGGGCGCTTACGGTTCGTCGTATGACGAGCACGATGCTGCACGAATCGTCCTACACGTCAGGGGTCTGCGTCGATGAGGGATTGCGGGCATGTGTCGGGTGGGTGAGTCATCGCGACTCGTTCGCTGATTGCATGCCGGTCTGGAACGAGAGGCGCGACATTTGTCTGATCTTCACGGGCGAGGAGTTTACGGAGGTTGACCGCCTCCAACAGCTAAAGGACCGGGGACACTCGTTCGACGCTCATAATGCCACCTACCTGATTCATCAATACGAGGCAGAGGGCCTTGCGTTTCTTGAGCGTCTAAATGGTTGGTTTACGGGCGTCGTGATCGACCGTCGTGAACGGAGGGCGGTTCTATTCAACGATCGCTTCGGCCTTCAGCGTCTCTACTACAATGAAGCGCCAACCGGGTTCTACTTTGCCTCTGAGGCGAAAGCCCTGCTCAAGGTCCTACCTAACCTGCGGCAAGTCGATCCTTTGGCGCTGGCGGAAAACTTCTCGTTTGGATGTGTACTTCGAAATCAAACGTTGTTCCCAAAAGTTGCGCTGTTGCCAGGCGCGTCCGTGTGGACCTTCTCCCCAGAGCGTACTAAGAAGGGTCGGTACTTCGAAGTCTCGACCTGGGAAGAACAGTCGCCTCTCGACGAAGCGCAATACTGCAGATCGCCTGCAGGAGGTGTTCACCCGCGTGCTTCCAAAGTACCTTCGACGGGTCCAGCCGTTGGGCATGTCACTGACAGCAGGTTTAGACGGCCGCATGATCATGGCGTGGGCCAAGTCGCCACCTGGTACGTTGCCTTGCTACACGTTCGGGAGTGAGTTCCGGGAGTCGGCAGATGTCAAGATCGCGCGCCGGGTCGCGACACTCTGCCAACAGCCTCACGAAACTATTGTTGTCGATCGGATCTTTCTTGATCAGTTTCCGACTCTGGCGGAGAACACGGTCTACTACTCCGACGGTGCAATGGACGTATCAGGTGCGGTTGAACTGTTCGTAAACAAGGTCGCCCGTGAGATCGCGCCTGTGCGACTAACAGGAAACTACGGGTCGGAGATTCTAAGGCGCCATGTGGCTTTTCGACCGCGGCCGTTCAAAGGCCAGTCACTAAGCAACGAGTTCCTCGCACTCGTCCGGCAGGCCGCGCGAACGTACGGTCAAGAACGCGAAGGCAACGCGCTATCTTTTATCGCCTTCAAGCAAGTTCCGTGGCACCATTATTCGCGTCTTGCGGTCGAGCAGTCCCAGGTTGTGATGAGGTCACCCTACCTCGACAACGAGTTGCTCGCACTTGCGTATCAGGTACCTCCAGCACTTGTCACGAGCCCGGAGCCCTTGCTGCGGCTGATAAACGCGGGAGGGGGCGCTCTAGCACAGATCCCAACGGATAAGGGGCTTACCGTGAGTCCGGGGTCGTTAAGGACGAAATTCCACCAACTGTATCAGGAGGTGACGGCGAAAGCAGAGTACGTGTATGACTACGGGATGCCACCCTGGCTCTCCAAAGTTGACTCATTTCTTATGCCTCTGCATCCGGAGCGAATCTTTCTCGGGAGGCACAAGTTCTACCATTTCCGTACCTGGTATCGCGATAGATTGTGGGGCTACGTGAAGGAAGTATTGCTCGACCGGCGCGCCCGTGAGAGATCATACATAAGCGCGCCAGGGCTGGAAAAGATGATTGCAGACCACGGCAACGGATGTTGTAACTATGCCATGGAGATACACAGATTACTCACCGCCGAGCTTCTTCATAAACGACTGATCGATTCCGCGTGAAGATGCGCGCGATGAGTCTCAGCCTGTTGATTCCGGGTAAGGTGATACCCGCCGGGACGGCCGATGGCGGGGCCGCTGGCACTTCGGAAGCGAAGCCTCCTGGGTAATGGCATGATGATGATTATTAATGCAGACGACTGGGGTCGAACGCTGCCGGAAACGGAGTCGGCCTTCGCGTGCTGGCGGGAGGGGCGTGTTACCTCAGTCAGCGCGATGGTATTCATGGAGGATTCCGCGCGGGCAGCGCGGATGGCGACCGAGTCAGGCATGGACGTGGGGCTTCATTTGAACCTCACTGAGCCGTTGGTCATCGCAGTTGATACGCAACTATTGCATGCGCACGAGCGCATTAGAAAGTTCCTAACGTTCAGCAAATATGCGTCAGTGCTATACAATCCAGTACTGAGGGACGCTTTTCGCTTCGTGTATCAAGCACAGCGGGACGAATTCGTGCGGTTGTACGGACGACCACCGTCGCACGTCGATGGTCACCATCATCAGCATCTATGCACAAACATGCTGTTTGATGAAGTCATTGAGGAGGGTGAGAAGGTTCGGCGTAGCTTTTACTTTTGGCCAGACGAGAAAGGCGTCGCAAACAGGATATACCGGTATCTAGTCGATCGTGGCCTTGCGAAACGATATCGGCGCACGCATGCGTTCTTTGCGCTTTCTCAGTGTCTTCGCTCGGGGCGAATGGACCGCGTGCTGAACATGGCTCGAACCGCGAGCGTCGAACTCATGACGCACCCTGTCAATGAGGGCGAGCGGACGTATTTGATGGGAGATAAGTTCCGGGCGCAGTTGCAAGATCTCGAACTCTGCGGCTATTCAACATTTTCTCGGAGTAGAGGGGGCCGCTAACGGGGGGACGGGTTTCTGAGCCTCACTGATTAGGTTGGCAGGGACGGGTCCCAGCGCGTTGCGATTCGTGTCGCGCTGCGATTCGTGTCGCGCTGCGATTCGTGTCGCGCTGCGAAAGTCCGAATGGGAAGCGGGCTTGGGGCAGGTTGATACGGGGTTCTGTGAGTAGCTCGAGAAATCAGGCCAAAGCCAACAGATGGAGGGGACAGTGCCATGACGATGGCGTCGAAGGTGCGAAATGTCTGGCGTCGCGTGCGTCAATCATGGGGAAGTGGGGACGTCAAGCGGGCAATGTGGAACCAAGAGTTTGGGCAGGGTCATTGGGACCACCTAGGTGACACCCCAGGAGACTGCGTCTATCGGTTCGTCGAGAAATACGCGTGCGGTGGGGACATCTTGGATCTGGGTTGTGGATCTGGAAACACCGGGAACGAACTAGACGATTCAACCTATCGGGCTTACCTCGGGGTCGATATTTCGGACGTGGCTATTGAGAAGGCAAGCGATAGAAGCCGGAAGACAGGCCGCACCTCGAAGAATCAGTACGTTCAGGCAGACATCGTGGACTATCTGCCCGAGGACATATACTGCGTTATCCTCTTTCGCGAGTCTCTTAACTATGTACCTCGTGCGAAAATGGTGGGAATGTTGAGGCGGTACGTTGGCTACCTTGCAGAGGGCGGCGTAATCATCGTGCGCCTGTACGATCGGGATAGATATCGCGCTATTCAGGAGATCGTGAAGAGGAGACTTTCATGTGATCGAGGAGTTCCTCGCAGAGGACTCAGAGGCGATCGTGCTTGTATTCCGATGAATTAGCCGTGAACACGCTAAGTACGTCTGTCGCACATGTCCAAGCATGCTTGGGGCAACCACACCGCGCTGGTGCGGGAGGCGCCTTGCCAGTTCGGCGGGAGCGCGGAGCAACGTTGTGAAGACGAGTGACAGCGCGTCTCGCCCAGTGGTGCATGTTTCAGTGTGTGTGCCCACGTACCGTCGGCCGGACATGCTTGCGCGGTGCCTGGAGGCGCTTCACCGGCAGAAGGTTGAGGACTTTGAGTACTCCATCGTTGTCATCGATAATGATGCGAACCAGTCGGCGCAGGCAACGGTCGCTGCGTTTCAGGAGCGCATCTCAACCGACATCGTTTACGACGTAGAGCCTGTCGCAAACATCTCGTTGGCGAGGAACAAGGCCGTCGCAAATGCAAAGGGCGACCTCATCGCTTTCATCGACGATGACGAGTTCCCCGAGGGCACGTGGCTAGCGAACCTACTGCGGGCATATCGGGAGTCTGCAGCGGATGGTGTTCTCGGTCCGGTGCTGCCTTCTTACGAGGGAACGCCGCCGCGATGGCTTGTCAAGAGCGGACTTTGTATTAGAAGATCCTTCGCCACCGGAACGATTCTCAACGACATCAGGGACATGAGGAGCGGCAACGTCCTGCTGAGTCGGGATGTGATCAAGGGGCGCCACTCGCTTTTCGATCCGCGCTTTGGTAGGACAGGTGGGGAAGACACTGACTTCTTCGAGCGCACGCTTCGCGAGGGGCGGACGTTTGTCTGGTCTGACGAGGCGCGCGTTTACGAGACGGTGCCAAGGGATCGCCAGACATTGCGGTTCTTCATTAAGCGAGCATTGGTCCTAGGTCGGACTGCTGCTTTGAGGGAAGCGTTCTTCAGTCCGGGCACGCTAAAGTCGCTAGTTGCCTTGATTGTGTACGGCACTAGTCTCCCCATTTTGTTGCTTCTTGGGTATCACCACTTCGTGAATGTGTTCATTCGAGGCTGCAACCATGCTGCGAAATTGCTGGCCCACCTTGGGATAAGGTTGGTTCGAGAGCGATCATCTTGAGAGGGAAAGTATTAGGAATTCCCTGAGCAGCACAGTCACATGTTTTTGGCCGACCGCAAAGCCTTCCCGGCGCAGCGGGTTACACAGCATCCGCTCGCCCATGAACGGATGCTGCAGTCAGTACATCAATGTGGCATATGGTCTCGAGGTTGGTCTGCGACACCGGCCGCCGCAGGACGTGGAGATCATTGGACGATGCGTAGGCTGGCAGGAGCATCAAGAGGCGACGCCGGAGTCCCGCCCTGTACCAGGGGGTGCGGATAGGAATAGGGCTTATAATGCGCCGTCCATGTATTCGCAGCCGAGCATCGGTACAAGGTTGATGTGTCCGTCGCCCAGTAAGCCACGCCGCCGCCCGCTTCCGCTCCTGTCGTGCAGGTCGTTGGCCTATTCGCCAACGTACCAAAGCCAGTCCCGCTCGTCCCGTTGAATGGGCTGGTTGGAGATGTCTGAGCAGCAGCCCCACCTTGGTAATAGTCCCGATTCGCCTGTATATGCTGCGGGCAATACACCGGCATCGTTCCCTGATTCGGACACGATAGATTCAAGGTAATCGCTGTTCCGTCTCCCCAACGATTGTTCCAGTAATACTGCGGCTTGAGTTGCGCCGCAGCGTTGCGACCTGGCTGACGTTTGCATGGATATCCTTGATAAGTTCCAGTCGGAGTACGATTGCCGTCCTCCGCGTCCGATCCGTTGCATTGGTTCGCAGAGTCGTAAAACGACCTGTAGTTTTGCAGGATATGCGCTGCGCCCTTGCCACCGGTGGTCGTGACCGTGTTATTGAACACGATCCACTCGCCCGAGCCTTGATGCTTGAATGAATAACTCCCGTCGGTCTGCCCGCAGGTGTGCGTATATGTGTTGTTGTAAACCTCGGAATTCGCAGGGCCGGGGAAACTCCAGTAGTAGCCGTGATGCTCGATGCGCGAATTGATGAATGTGTTGTATCGCGCGACCCATGTATGCGGCCCGCCATCGGTGTCTAACGCGGCATTTCCAGCATTTACCATGCACTGATCGTTAAACGTGTTGTCCTCGATAAAGAGGTTGTTCGCCGTGCCAATGCGATTCGCAGGCCACGTAGCAGCGCTAGCCTGGGAATACATGACAATCCACCGCGTATTACCAGTCGTTGTGCGAAACGTGTTGTGATCGATCACGCCTTGAATCGTCGTGTTAAGCCCAGTTGTTTCACCAACGGTAATGATGTCCGAAGCGCTGGACGCAACATTAACCACGTTGTTATCGAAGCGCAGTTGCGTAAGGGTCGCGGTCGCAGAACCAGTGCTGTAGAGCCAAATGAAATACGGCCTGACTCCGTTGAAGACAAACCCGCTAATCCGATAGAGTTTGCTGCTTGATCCGAAGTTTACCCACTGCCAAAGGGGGCCGCTCATGCTTACCGTGCATGCTCCCTTGGTCGCGCAGATAATCGTTGCACCCTTGGTGAGCGAAAAACTTAGCGTACTGCCCCACGAATAGGAGCCAGCCGCAAGCGTGATAGTGGCCCCGTCTGTAGCACTAGATAGGGCGCTATTGACGTTAGCAACCGTGCTCCCGGCGGTGCACGACCAAGACGTTCCAGACCCAGTGCACGCCGCGTGTGCACCAAAGGGCATGACGCCGAGCAGCAGCGCGTAGGCAAGGCACATTCTCCACTGACTGCGCTGTCGGGACGTACTTGAGAGGTGTTTGGAGGCCCCTGTATCGTCTCGGCGGCTGCGGACGGCCTGTCCTAGGCAGCAGGACGACGAGGCCGTGTCGGGGGCGAAGGGTGAGGCAGTGGGTGGTATTGGCGTCATGTCTGAGACTCCGAAGTTCTGAAGTGTCGTAGGATCGGTCGGGGTTGCGATTCGCATACGTTAACCGACGCGTTGGTCATGGATTGCTTGGCTAAGAGTAGTAATCACTGCACCGTGAACGTGCCGGTGATGAAGGGCAGTACCGTCCCGTCGCTCAGGGTTACCTGCGCGGTCACGGTATGCAGCCCCTTGCTCAGTCCCGACCGTGTTGAACGCTGCCGGCAGTCCCGTCGCTAAGCGTTCCAGCGAAGTCGAATGGGCTGGTCGACTCGGTAAGCTTCGGTGCTCCGGTGGGATTGGTCGGCTGCGGATCGTCCAACCAGAACTTCACCTGCTTTACTGGATTGGCTGACGGCAGTCGGGCTGATCAGCTTATAGCGAGATGTAGATGTTCCCCGACACCGACAGTCCATTCAATGGCACGGAACCGGAACGATCGGGTTTCGTGCTTACGACGAGACCTACGACTGCCAACTTCGAATCCGCCGCGATCTCGGCTTGCGTAAGCGCGCGATTATAGATGCGAACTTCGTCGATGTGACCGGTGAAGTATTCGCCCCAGATCGAGTTGCCACCGATGCGCAGCTTGCCGCCGGAGACGGCAACTGTCCCCGCCTGCGGTCTGCTGCCGGCGAGGGAGCCGTTCACGTAGAGCTTCTGGGTCGACTCCGTCGTAGGTGGCGGCAAGGTGCGTCCAGGTGTTGGCCGGCAGACGGGGTCCCGCGGAAAGCTGCCTGAAGGTGCCGCCGACATTGACAACGTCTATCGGGGCGGTTCGTGTCGTCAGTTGGCATAGAGCCAGTACGTTAGCGAAACCGGTCTGCTCTTTCAGAGCACTGTAGACCAATCTGCTCGGCGAGACAGTGGGGTAGACCCACGCCTCCAGCGTCATGCCGGTGGTGAGGTCGAGGGAAGCGCTGTCGTTGACGGTGATCCAGTTGCTGGTGCCGTTGAACTTGAGCGCTTTTCCGAACTGCTTTGTGCTGACGCGACTGGCTCCGGAAATGGTACCGTGGTTCGCATTGCCCGACGCATCGATGACTTGCGTGCCGCTCGCTTCTTCGAAGCCGTATGCGGCAACAAGACCCGCCGTATTCGCGGGCGTCCCGCCGGCGTCGCCCGACCCACCCGGGGCGGAAGTCACGGTGATGTAGCCCGTCTTGGTGGCCTGATTGCTGCCGCCGGGACCTGTTACGTTGAGCGTGACCGCATAGGTCCCTGATTTGGTATAGCTGTACGACGGATTCTGCACATTGCTGCTACCACCGTCACCGAACTGCCAGGACCAGGAGGTTATGGTCCCCGATGACGAATCAGTGAAGCTCACCGCTAGCGGAGCAGCGCCTGTGACCGGCGTCGCGCTGAAGTTTGCAACCGGCGCGGACAGCCGAGACGTTGATCGATTGTGAGGCCGTGCTGCTGCCACCGCCGCCCGTGACAGTCAACGAGACCGGATATGTCCCGGGTGTCGAATAGGTCTTGGCTACTGTCTGAGTTGTCGCCGTAGTTCCATCGCCCAGGTTCCACGAGCGGCCGGCGACGCTTCCGGTTGAAGTGTCGGTAAGGGTGACGGTTAGCGGCGCCGATCCCGAAGTCGGGCTGGCGGTGAAACTTGCAACGGGCGCCGCATCCGGGAGGGCTGTGGTCACCTCGTTCGAGTAGCTACTCTCCGTCGTGCCCGCCGGTCCGTAGGCGGTCACGGCAAAGTAGTAGCGCGCACCGTCTGTCAGCGCAGGCACGGTGTAGTTGAGTTGGTTGCTTGCATCGATGGTCGATGAATAACTGCGGCTGCTCTGGCCGTAGTGCACCTTGTAACCGGTCGCGTTTGCGACCGCGTCCCACGCGAGGGTGACCTGTCCGGCGAGAGAATGTCCACTGACCATAAAGAGAGCGAGCATGAGAACAAATGCGTGAACAGGCGACCACCGTGACTGACGGTGACGCCCAACCAGATCGAGTAACATGTGTCCCCCACGAAGAGGGCCGCTCAAGAGTGCGCCTTGGAGATCTAGAGACGTCTGGCGCAACCAGCGGCCCTTAGGCCGAATGCCGTTCGAGAATTCTTGATCAGGGGCAGGAGGTCTCGACGCGATTTGCTAATGTCGAGTTTCTTATTCCTGCGCTCGAAAGACAGATGTCGGGGGAACGGCTGTCGAAAAAAGCACAGGGTATGCCACTAACTCGACACCACATAAAACAAGCAGTTAAGCCTTGTGGCTGACTTGATAGCGTCGTGAATTAGCGACGGGAAGTATGGGGACCGTCTACGTTGGCCTGCGCGATATTGGGAGTCGGTCCAGCCAACGCTTATGCAGTTGATTTCGTACGCTGTAGCGTCCTGGAACAGGAGGTGGCAAGGGCAGAGTTCCAATATCTGCCACCGATGAGATAGTGATCCAGCATCGCGTGGATCGCTCGCAGCTTGAAAGCCGCCCGACCAGGCGCTGGTTGGCGCGGAGAAAGGAGAACGCTTCGCGAGGAACGGTGCAGAGTCGGTGGCGCGAGATAAAGCCGAGCGTGACATATAGAGAGGCAGCGGCGGTGTCGTCGTCCAGACGAGCTTAGAAGCTTGTTCCAGTCGAGCCTTACTGCGGATGCCTTGAGCAGGTACACGGCGTCGAACAGGGACGCGAGAAAGCACGGCTGGACTCCTGATAAGGTGAGATCCCTCATCCACGAGGAAGCGATGTAAGCGAGCTGTAGCTCATCGGTAAGCCTGCGCACCGACTTCCCCTGAAAGCTTGAAATGGCCGACCGCATTGCGACTTGTGATGAGCCGAACAAGTTAGCCTTTGAGAGTTCTTCGTGTCGTGGAAAAAGGCTCGTATGGAGTTCCACCCACACTTTCCTCTCTGGCTCAAGGAGAGGCGGTGAGTGATGCATATCTCCGTTGCGGGGATGAGTGGCATCCGGACGATAACCAATACGCAAGAGGGCGGACTCGACAGCATCGCACGCCTCGCTTGGGACGAGGATATCGATGTCCCCCATGGGTCGAAGGTGACCTGCGGGGTAGTACTGATCGCTGATGGAGATGCCCTTCAGGAGGGTTACCGGGATTCCCAGTTCAGTGCAAGCGTCAATGACCTGATTGGCTGTGTCGATCACTGCGGCATGCCGGACCTGTGCTGTCAGATCGGCGCTCAGCAGGACATCGCGCCACGCCGCGGGCACGCGTTCGAAATGATCTTGTACAGCGAAATAGAGCATCGGCCCGAGACCGGCATCGAGTACCCAGCGAACTTCGCGCTCGTGACCTTCGCCGAGCATCGAGGCGATTCGTTCGGCGACACCACGGGGTGAGTCCGCCGCCGCCCATTTGAGCAACTCAAGAACTAGCATGGCCTCGCCCCGGAATCGAGCTGGGAGAATGCTGGACGTTTGCGATACCAAGACCCTTGGGTGCTCGCCTCAACGCGCGAGCCTCGGTCCACCTCCTTATCCGCGACATCAGCGTCTCACTTGACCGCAGCGAGCCGCTGCACCGGTTGAGTGGGGCGGCTCCGGGCGAGGTCATGCGCCGTCTGGAGATTGATCCAGAACTGGGGGGTGGTGTTAAGCGCCAGAGAGAGCAGCCATGCAGTCTCGGGGGTGACGCCGCGCTTTCCGCGGACAAGTTCGTTGATGCGCTGCACTGGCACGCCGAGATGCGCAGCGAATGCAACCTGCGAGACGCCAAGCGGCTCGAGGAACTCCTGACTCAGGATTACGCCGGGGTGCGTGGGAATGCGGTTATCAGGGATCACGGGGCAACGTTCCTATTTGTGATAGTCCTTCAGCATTAAGTCTTGTACGTTATTGCCTTCCCATCGGAACACGAGCCGCCACTGGTCATTGATCCGAATCGAGTGATAGCCCTTCAGATCACCCTTTAGCGCTTCAAGGCGATTTCCGGGCGGTGAACGCAAGTCGAGCAAAGAGGCTGCTCCATTCAGAAGGTCCATCTTAACCAAGGCAAGATCCAAGAGCTCTCGCGGGAACTGACGAACGCGGTGAGTGCGCCGATTGTGGAACAGGTCTTCTGTCGCACGATCCCCAAACGAGGCGATCATCAGGTCCCCCAATTTTCGTTACAGAATACGGCTATCACGGATAGCGTGCAAGGATGAATCATGGCCGCGGCGGGGCTTGCGGAGCGGATGGCGCAGCGCAGCCCAAGCAGCTCGCCCGCAGCGCACGGGTTCGCAGCGCGCGAATGCGCGACAGCGCGCTCGCCGCCATCGACTATCTGTGCTCAGGCACGCTGCTGGAAGGCACCAAGGTCTGCGGCGAACCGACCTGCCGTTGCGTAACCGATCCGGCCGCACGCCATGGTCCGTACTACGAATGGGGCCATATGCGTGAGGGAAAACTCATCCACCGCCAGATCTCGGCCGAGCAGCCCGCACTGATGAGCCTGGCAATCGACAACTACCGCTATGTGCAACGGCTACTGCGTGATTGAGAGGTGGAGACCGAACAGTTTGGTCGCGCGATAGAGCATTGGCCCGAGACCGGCATCGAGTACCCAGCGAACTTCGCGCTCGTGACCTTCGCCGAGCATCGAGGCGATTCGTTCGGCGACACCATGGGGTGAGTCCGCCGCCGCCCATTTGAGTAACTCAAGAACTAGCACGGCTGCGGCTCACGATCGAGAGAGAATGCGCCACGCACACGACCACCGGCGAGACGCCGAGCGGCTCGAGGAACTCGTGATTCAGGATTGCGCCGGGGTGCGCGGGAACGCGGTTCTCTGGGATCATGGGTAGACGCTGCGTTCGACTTCTTTCTGCCATTCTGACCCGGAGATGGGCGCACCCATCGATGCAACGACATTCGCAGCCTGCATGCTCCGAACCCGGCTACTCCGCGTCCGTGAGCGGGTTCTTGAACCGCTTCTTGCCGGGCAAGCGATATATACCTGACGCAGGCAGCAATCACTGCTTTGACGGGTTGCCATATTAAGTGATATGGTGGCCCATATGAAGACAACCATCGATATTGCCGACCCGCTGCTCGAAGCTGCCAAGAAGGCTGCGACGCGGGAGGGAGTGACCTTACGTGCTCTGGTCGAACTCGGTCTGCGGCAAGTGATCGAGACGAGGACACGTGGCGGGGCGTTCCGGCTTCGCAAGGCGAGTTTTCGAGGCCAGGGGCTGCAGCCGGCGGCGAAGGACCTCACCTGGGAGCAGATGCGGGAGCTCGCGTACGGTGAGCGCGGACGATGATCGCCATCGACACCAACATACTGGTGTACGCACACCGTGAAGACTCCGAATGGCACGAAGCGGCCTATGCCCACATAGTCGAACTTGCCGAGGGACGCCTTCCTTGGGCGATCCCTTGGCCTTGTATCCACGAGTTCCTGGCCATCGTCACTCATGCCAAGATCTATGCGCCACCGACTCCGCTGGCCTCTGCCCTCGATCAGGTGGAAGCGTGGCTGGAAGCGCCGACCTTGGTGCTGCTGTCTGAATCCGGCGAGTACTGGCGCGAGCTCCGGAAGACGATCGAGGCGGGGCGTGTCGTGGGGGCGCAGGTTCACGATGCGCGTATCGCGGCGCTGTGTCTCCTGCATGGCGTCCGGGAGCTGTGGTCGGCCGATCGCGACTTCGGGCGCTTCCCGCTCCCGAGAACCACGAATCCGCTGGTCGCGCGGGAGGGCACAGCTAATCGCTGAGTTGGTCTGAATGAATTTCGCATTATCACGCCGAGTGATTCATGTGATCGACGCTCCTCCTCCCATTCGGGACCGCGCCTATATCAGCCGGACTGTATAGACGTTGTTGCCGGCGGAACACGGTCCACACTGGCCGCGGATTCGGAGCGGGTGATAGCCCCCAGGCCCTCCGAAACCCTCAACGCGCTCGAGCTCCGCTAGGGGATACAGAGCTGACGCTCGTCTATGAGGCACCTTCAGCGGCTACATTCAACCGCCCGCGAGCGTCCTGAAGGTCAACTCCTAACCGCCTCCTAGGATGCCCGTCGGGATCCGTGGCAAGGCTTTGTTTTGTGGTGGATTGGCCAAGCAGGTGCACAAGTACTTGCGGGTCATCTTTGCCCCAAGTAACCTTCACTCTAGCCCCCAACTCCAAGCCTGACCGCGCGAAGTGCAGGGGGTTTGATGCCTGATCGACGCCCAAGGGTTGCTTCTTCCTCATTCGCGGAACCTGAGGATCTGCAGAGTTATTGTTCGCGTTCGCGAGAGTCCGTCCGACGCAGGGACGATAACAGGTGACGAGCCGTGAGAGCCGATATCAGGGCTTGCAGCCCTTTCATCCGCCTTTTTTGGCCGTTCATCCATGGTCGGCTAAGGTGACCATAACCTGTAAGTACCCGTTACGTGCGGCGCGTCGATGCAATAGGGCTCATTTGACAAGCGCGTTGGTGAGATTCCGCGACGCGCGCCTTGAGTTCAAGAATCGTTGTACTGACAACTATACCTAGGAATGCAGCATGCCCATCGCTGAAAGCGTTTCCCTTGGGAAAGACGTAAAGATCTTTCATCCCTCCCTTGTCAATCTCTACGGCTGCAGCGTCGGGGACGACACCAAGATCGGCGCCTTCGTGGAGGTCCAGAAGGGGGCGGCAATCGGGGCCCGCTGCAAGATCTCTTCACACACGTTCATCTGCGAGGGTGTCTCGATCGAGGACGAGGTCTTCATCGGGCACGGCGTGATGTTCACGAACGATCTCTATCCGCGAGCAGCGAACCTGGACGGCAGTCTGCAAACAGAGGCCGACTGGAAAGTGGAAGTCACCCGTGTGCGGCGGGGTGCCTCGATCGGTTCGAACGCGACAGTGCTCTGCGGCATTACGATCGGCGAGGGCGCTATCGTCGGGGCTGGAGCAGTGGTAACGAAGGATGTACCCGACCATGCAATCGTCGCCGGTGTGCCCGCGCGAGTGATCGGAACTGCAAGAGAACGCGAATCAGAAAAGTGAGTTTGGAAATAAAACAGGAGAGGTTTAGAAGATGATCAATATTGGCATTGTCGGTTATGGATACTGGGGGCCGAATCTGGTCCGGAACTTTGCCGAGACCCCCGGGGCGACGGTTGCCGCGGTGGCGGATCTGGACACGGCGAAGCTCGAGCTGGTGCGCCGGCGCTTCCCTGCGGTGAAGACCACCACCAACTTCCAGGATCTGCTGGCGGACGCGTCGATCGATGCTATTGCCGTTGCGACCCCTGTCAGCACCCATTTCGAGATCGGCATGGCTGCGCTCAGGGCCGGCAAGCATCTCTGGCTCGAGAAGCCGATGGCGGAAACGTCCTATCAGGCGCACAAACTCGTGGACGAGGCGGAGCGAAGGGGGCGTGTGCTGATCGTCGACCACACCTTCATCTATACGGGTGCAGTGCGGAAGATGGGGGAGATCATCAAGAGCGGGGACCTCGGTCGGGTCTACTACTACGACTCCATCCGCGTCAATCTCGGGCTGTTTCAGCGTGATGTCAGCGTGATCTCGGATCTCGCGGTGCACGATTTCTCCATCCTCGACTACCTCCTCGGCGAGCATCCGGTGGCGGTGTCGGCGAGCGGCATCAACCACTTTCCTGGCACGCCGGAGAATCTTGCCTACATCACCCTTTTCTACAGCTCGGGGACCATCGCCCACGCCAACGTGAGCTGGCTGGCGCCGGTCAAGGTGCGCCAGATCCTCGTGGGCGGCAGCAAGAAGATGATCACCTACGACGATCTCGAGCCCAGCGAGAAGATCAAGATTTACGACAAGGGCGTGAGCTTCACGGACGATCCGCAGCAGATTCAGGAGATGCGGGTCGGCTACCGCACGGGCGACATGTGGGCGCCCAAGCTTGCGGTGACCGAGGCCCTGCGCGTGGAGGGCGAGCATTTCGTCGACTGCATCGAGCACGGCAAGACGCCCGAGACCGATGGTCGCCTCGGCCTGCGGGTCGTGGAGTTGATCGAAGCCGCAACCAGCTCGATGCGCGGCAAGGGCGAGACCGTGTACATCAGGCATCAGGAGAAAGCAGCGTGATTCCGTTCGTCGATCTGAAAGCCCAATACGCCTCGATCAGGAGCGAGGTCAACGGCGCAATACAGGGCGTGCTCGATAGCTGCCAGTTCACACTGGGCAGCGAAGTGGCGGCGTTCGAAGAGGAGTTCGCCGCCTATAGCCAGGCGAAGCACGGCATCGGTGTGAACAGCGGGACCAGCGCGCTGCACCTCGCGCTCCTCGCTGCGGGCATCGGGCCGGGTGACGAAGTGATTACGGTGCCGTTTACCTTCGTAGCGACCGTCGCGGCCATTCATTACAGCGGGGCGAAAACGGTGTTCGTCGACATCGATCCGCGCTCGTTCACGATGGACGTGAATGCGATCGAAGCCGCGATCACCCCGCGCACCAAGGCCATCCTGCCGGTGCATCTGTACGGTCAACCGGCGGACATGGATCCGATACTTGAAATCGCGAAGCGTCACGGTCTCGTCGTGATCGAGGACGCTGCCCAGGCGCACGGGGCCGAGTACAAAGGCAGACGCGCGGGCAGCATGGGCGACATGGGTTGCTTCAGCTTTTACCCGGGCAAGAATCTGGGCGCCTACGGCGAAGGCGGAATGGTTACGACCGACAATCCCGATTTCGCCCGAACGCTACGGATGCTGCGGGACTGGGGCGCGGAGCGGAAGTACGAGCACGTGCTCAAGGGCTACAACTATCGGCTCGAGGGGATTCAGGGCGCGGTGCTCAGGGTGAAGCTGCGGCACCTGGAAGCCTGGACCGAGGGCCGGCGCGCAGCCGCGGCGCATTACGAACGGCTCTTCGCAGGAAGCGGCGTGCGGACGCCGGAGGTGATGCCCTATGCGCGGCACGTCTATCACATCTACGCGATTCGCACCGGGGAGCGCAAGGAGTGGCAAGAAGCCCTGCAGAAGCAGGGAATCCAAACGGGTATCCATTATCCGATTCCCGTTCACCTGCTTCCCGCGTATGCCGACCTGGGTTATCGGGCGCGGCCAGTTCCCGCACGCCGAGAAGGCCGCGGACGAGGTGCTGTCCCTACCGATGTTTCCGGAGCTGACTGCGGCGCAATGCGAAACGGTGAGCGGCGCCGTAAGAAAACTTGCCGAGGCGGATCAGGTCGTCGGACAGGTGTGAGGTCGAGACCATGGGCTCGACCTCCAATCGACCGTTGCTCATTTTTCCCTGCAACGGCAATGGCGTCGAGGCGCTCGATTGCCTGGGCGGGACCCACGAGTTCATCGGTTTCGTAGACGACTCTGCTGAGAAGCAGGGTACCGAGGTCCACGGCTATCCGGTGTTCGGCCGAGAAGTGCTGTCGCGCTATCCGACGGCTCAAGTTCTGGCCGTTCCCGGCAGCCCCACATCCTATAAGTCTCGCCGCCAGCGTCATCGAGGGCTTGGATCGTCGGCCGATGCGCGTTTGCGCGACGTTGTCCATCCGCGGGCACGGTCTCGCAGTCTGGCGCAGGTTGGGCGAAACGTCCTGATCATGGCCGGCGTCGTGATCACGAGTAACGCTGTGATCGGTGACCACGTCTGTATCCTTCCGAATACGGTGATTCACCATGATGTGATCGTCGGCGCCTGGAGCCTCATCGGCTCGGGTGTGACGATCGCGGGCGGTGTGGCGATCGGTGAGAACTGCTACGTCGGTAGTGGTTCCAGCATCATCCACGGCGTCAAGCTGGGGGACCGCGTGCTGGTGGGTCTGGGCTCCAACGTCATTCGCAGCATTCCTGCAGACGCGAAGGTCGCTGGCAACCCGGCCCGCCAGATCTGACACGCGCGGGCTCGCCGCGCGTGTCTCCCGTCACTGAATCGTGAAGGTGCCCTTGATGTAGGGCAGCACCGTCCCGTCGCTCAGGGTGACCTGCGCCGTGATGGTATGAACCCCCTTCGCCAACCCACTCGTGCTGAAAGCTTTTGCCGTGCCGTCACTGTTGGTCCCAGCGAGATCAAAGGGGCTGCCGTAATCGGTGAATCTGGGTGAACCCGTCGGACTATTGGGGTTCGGGTCGTCCAGCCAGAACTTCACCTGTTTCGCTGGCTTCGACGTGGCGGTCGGGCTGATCAGCTTGTACGACGCGTAGATATACCCCGATACCGGCACGCCGTTCAACGGCACGGAGTTGGAACGACTGGACGACGTGCTGACGACCAGGCCGACAACCGCCAGCTTCGAATCCGAGGTGATCTCGGTCTGGGTGAGCGCGCGATTGTAGACGCGGACCTCGTCGATGTAGCCCCGGAAATACTCGCCCCACACCGAGTTGCCGCCGATACGCAACGCACCGTTCGACAGAGCGATTGCGCCCGTTTGCGGGCGGCTCCCGACCAGCGCCCCGTTCACATAGAGTTTCTGGGTGGAGCCGTCATAAGTGGAGGCGAGATGGGTCCAGGTGTTCGTCCGCACTTGGGACCCCGCGGAAAGCTGCTTAGTCGAACCCCCGATGTTTACGACGTTAGCCGGTCGATTAGCATCGTCGTTGGCATAGAGCCAGTAGCTTGCGGATCCCGTCTGCTCCTTGATTGTCACTGTCCTCCACCCACTTATCGAGGTGGGGTAGACCCAAGCCTCCACAGTCATGCCGGTCGTGAGGTCGAGGGACGCCGTGTCGTTGACCGTGACCCAGTTACTCGAGCCGTTGAAGCTCAACACGTTGCCGAACTGTGACGTCGTGACGCGCGTCGCGCCGGAGATCGTACCGTGGTTTCCGTATCCCGACGCGTCGACGACCTGCGTACCGCTCGGCTCCTCGAAACCGTACGCCGCCACCAGATTCGGCTTGACTGCGGTGCTTCCCGCAGATCCGCCCCCGCTGGGGGGCGCGGTAGCTTCCCCCAGATCCACCTCCACTCGGGGGTACCGGAACGGTAAAGGCGACCTCGCTAGAGTAACCGCTGGTCCTCGTCGGCGTCGTCTTCGTATCGTAGGCTTGTACGGCGAAATAGTAGCGGGTGCCGTCGGTGAGATTGGCCACCGTGTAGCTCGTTGCAGTCTTGGCGTCCACGTTCGAGGAATAGCTGCGGCTTGCTGTACCGTAATACAGCCTGTATCCCGTCGAGCCGGACACCGCGTCCCAAGCGAGAGATACCTGGCCAGCGCTGGCGTTGGCGCTAACGAACCCGAGTGCCGGCGACCAGCGCCAGCATGCTCAAGAGTGCATGGCGACTTGGAAGCCGAAGTAGCGCAACCCCGTCGCGGAAGATGCTGGCAATAGCGTCAAATGCGGCGGTGGCGTCTTGTGCCCCGCGAAGTGTGAAGAACCGCTTTGCGACGATGAATGTTTGCATGGAGATCAGGACAGGATGGAATTTAGGCACGACGGAGTTGGGCCGAGATGTACTTCGTACTCATCCGGCGCAGCATGAACACGTCGCTTCGTCCGGCGCGGCAAACGCATTCATCATGCCACCGTAAAAATGTAAAGTAGAACAGATGGTTGGGGCACCTCGAGGCACACCCGCCACTCTTATTGCGTCGTGGCGAGGCGACAGGGGTCGTCCCGGTTCGAGTTGAGCGACCACCCGTTCCCTGGCATTCGTTGGCAGCGACCTGGCCGACAGCGCCAGCGGTAGTCGTCTGTGAATTCGAGTTCTTGGCCGTCGGCGCCGCGGATCGTGGCCGAGTGAGATCTGCGCTAGAAAGTGTCCGAGACGAGCGTCCCTCGAGCGGGACGGACTCTCGATACATGCGATAAGGTTAGGAAGTTAGAGAGATTCGGTGGTGACCGGGGCACCTTGCAGACGGCGATCAGGTGGGGCCACGCTACGCAAGTCGCAGGTGTTTAGTTGCGGGGTTCCGCGTGTGGAACGTCCGCCAGGAGTTCATTCGGAGCCCGGGGTGCCATCAACGCAACCAAGCGATGCCTTGCTGTTGCCACGCAACAGTGTCTGCAAATCGCGACGTCGAGTGCTGTCTTCGCGAAGCGGGCCCGGAAATTCAAGCGGTTGGCTACCTGTCACGAGCGACAGTGGAAGGTAACGCGCCGCTTCGTGCAGCGGCCGCAGCAGCTCGGGCGGCGCAACCGGGAAGACCTGGGTCGCATACGGCTGCGGCCGTGTCTCGGTGCCCACGATGCCGAGCAGGTGCGCGCGCCGATGCGCGGCGCTGGCCGCCAGTCGCGTATGCACCTCCAGCCCGGGTGCACGATGCGAACCTGCTCGTTGACCAAAACACGCTGACGGTTTCTCCGATCCGCCGCCATGGCACGTTGTAGCGGTTGGTTTCGAGTTCGATGCAGGCGTCAGCTGCACCCGGCGCCCACATTCGCGAATCGGCTGGAAGCTGGAACGCCCGTCCAGCGGCCGCAAAGCCGCCGCTCCTGCTCCCGGACGCGTTCGATCGGAGCTTCGCCAGTAGTGCCGTGAAAGAATCTCTCGCGTCTGAGCGTCGTGGAAGTTGACCAGCGCCTCGGCGTTGTCGAGCAGCAACTCGCTTTGCCGATTGGGGGTAATCGTCCGTGACCTGAACTTTGCCCCACGCTCGGTTTGTCCGATGCTCGACTTGCCCATCCCCGCTAGTTCCTCGACAGCCGTGGTCGCGCTCTCTGACGGCGAGAAGTCGAACCCGCTCGGCCTCGTCAACCTCGAAGACCCGAAGCGTGTAGCCTGCTTGGAACACGATTCGGTAGTCGAGCGGAGTATCGCTTGGCCGATAGCGGAGAAGGTGAAAGCCTTATGGCGATGCTCACCCTTCGGGCGCACTACGCGCGTGCAATCTCCAGGGAGATTGTCAGGACCCGGCCAGGCTGCGGCGCTTGATCGTCGACCTGATTGCCGCGATGGTGGACTTCGTCGCGCCCGGCCGGGCGAGCTGTCGTAAACCCAAATTGGGCATGAAAGGACCCAATTTGGGTATGATGGCCTCCGTCATGAAAAAAGACCCAATCGCCCCAGCCCAAATCGGCAATAAGAACGCGTGCGTCTGATACGGCAAAGCAACGGCTCAGCATGGCCGATGCCTTGTTTAGCGGCACCCAGCAGCGGGTCTTGGTACTGCTGTTCGGCCAGCCCGACCGCAGCTTTTACGCATCGGAACTCATTGCCCTCGCGCAGGGTGGGTCAGGTGCGGTCCAGCGCGAGCTGGCGCGCTTGGCACAGAGTGAGTTGGTGACGGTGCAGTCATCGGGCAACCAGAAGCACTATCAGGCCAACCCGGCGTCGCCCATCTTCGATGAACTGTGCGGCATCGTCCGCAAGACAATGGGTCTGGCGGAGCCGCTGCGGGAAGCGCTGGTTCCGCTGGCGGAACGCATCAAGGTCGCCTTCGTCTACGGCTCGGTGGCCAAGCGGCAAGACGCAGCCAGCAGCGACATCGACCTGATGGTCGTCAGTGAAGACGTCACCTACGCTGATCTCTACCAAGCGCTCGAAGCGGTCAGCCAACAGGTCGGCCGCACGGTCAACCCGACCATCTACACCTCAGCGGAACTCGGAAACACGACTCAAAGCTGGCGGCGCGTTTGTCAAGCGTGTGCTGGAGCAGCCGAAGATCTGGCTGATAGGGGATGAACGTGCCCTCGCCCCTTGAGAGCCTGTGCGGCCCTGGCAAGCCGCTGCACATCGAGCCGCCCGATGCGGCCGAATTCAAAGGGCTCAAGCGGTCGGGCTTGGCGCGGCGCACCGATGCGGGCAAAGCGTCGCTGGCGCTCGAAAGCCGCTTCGACCTTGGCTACAACGCCGCACACGCACTGTGCCTGGCCGCGTTGCGATGGCACGGGTACCGCTCGGGCAATCGATACATCGTCTTCCAGTTGCTGCCACATACGCTCGAGCTCGGGCAACGTCCTGCGCGACGATGGGATGAGCTATGGCGACTATGTCGAGCAGCTCATCTACCTGCTATTTAGTTAGTTCCGGCCGCTGCGCTTCACGTCCGCTTCGCGGTCATGAACCTCCGCTGAAACGCGCAAGGGCGCGTTTTCTCAAGATGGCCGACGAGCGCTCGCGGCCACCGTACAGTCATCCGAGCCTCGTCCCCGTTGAGTACGCCTGGCCCGCGCTGCTCGCGCGCGACGGCGATGCGCTGTTCGACCACTACCGCCACACACGCGCCGACGTGAAGGACGACGCCCACGAGGATTATTTGCTCGAGAAGACCCCGCGAGGCACGAAGTCCCGCGCCGGCCCACTGCTTACGTCACGCCGCCCGCGTGGGTTCGCGTCGGCTGCGAAGTGAGTGGACTCAAGTGGCCTGCGGGTCGGGCTGGTTGTAATGCCGATAGACGATCTGGGACGGCCGACCGACGAGATGGTGCTCGACCCCTTCATCGAGGGCTCGCGCGTAGATCGTGAGCGCGTCGTCGATGGCAGCGATCGTGCGGTCGATGTCGTCGTCGGTGTGCGCGTAGCTCACCACGAGGGAGGGCATCAGCACGCCGCGGCGGATCGTCTCCTGCAGGAAGAGCGACCGGAAGGCCTGCGATGGCGACTTGTTCGCATCGAGCGCCGCATAGAAGAGGCAGCAGGGCTTGCCGACGATCTTGACGTGCTCGGACAAACCGTGGCGCCGGATGACTTCTTCGGCTTCGCTCCTGAGGCGCGCCCCCTGTCGGTAGAGGTGCTCGATGACGGGTTCGTTGCGATAGGTCGTGATGGTCGCCATCGCGGCGGCCAGCGCGTGGGTCTCGGCACCGTGGGTGGTGGAGAGCAGGAAGACACGCGGCTTGTCGTAGTGATCGAGACCGCCCAGGCGCATGAATTCCCGTTTGCCCGCTAGCGCCGAGACGGCGAAGCCGTTGCCCATCGCCTTGCCCCAGGTGGAGAGGTCCGGCGTGACGCCGTGCAGTTTTTGCGCGCCGGCTTCGTGCCAGCGGAAGCCCGTGACCATCTCGTCGAAGATGAGCAGCGCGCCGTCGTCGTGACAAACGCGCTGCAACTCCTGCAGGAAGTTGTCGCGCGGCGGGTCGGTGCGCTCCGGTTCGAGGATGCACGCGGCGATCTGGCCCGGATACCGGTCGAACAGCGCTCTGACGCTGGCGATGTCGTTGTAGAGGAACTTCACGGTGAGCGCCTGCGTTGCCGCAGGAATGCCCGCGTTCATGGCCGTGGAGCCGATGAACCAGTCATCCACCGAGAAGAAGGGATGGTCGCCGCAGATCGCGATGAGGTCGCGCCCCGTATAAGCCCGCGCCAGACGGACTGCACCCGAGGTTGCGTCCGAGCCGTCCTTGCAGAATTTCACCATCTCGGCAGTGTCGACGAGATCGAGGAAATGCTCGGCGGCCGCGACCTCGATCGCTGCGGGCCGGGTGAAGTTGCAACCATGTGCGAGCTCGCGCCGCACTGCCTCGACGACGGCGGGAAAAGCGTGGCCGAGCCCCACCGTCCGGTTACCCATGCCGAATTCGATGAGCTCGTTGCCGTCCGCGTCCCACACGTGCGAGCCCAGCCCGCGCGCGATGAAGCCGGGGGCGAGGATCGGATACTGATCGTCGCCTTTGGCATAGGTGTGGCATCCGCCGGGGATCAGCGCGTGCGCGCGCTGCTGCAATCGATTCGAATTCGAAGCCGTGGGAAACGGTATCTCCGGACACCCGCCTTCGGCTCCTCGCGCCTCCGCCGCTCCGCCCTCATCGACGTGCTCGCCTGCACCGTCTTCCCTGCTCGACCCGTCCGTCATGGCTTCCTCGCTCTTGAACCGGTCGCTACACTATTCCTGCGGGTCGGGGTCGACCAAGACCAGCCTGACCAACGGATGCCGCGCATCACGACGCCGGTAGCAATCGAAGGCCGACGATATGGGATGCGGGACGAGGAAGCAAGAGAATCGAAGCGGATGGTGGCGAATGGTGGATTCGAACCACCGACCAAAGGATTATGATTCCTCTGCTCTACCGCTGAGCTAATTCGCCACTTGCCGAAGTCGGCGGACACACTGCTCGGATGGGCAGCGCTCTAAACAAGGCGAGTGAGGGTAATGACCCGGTCCGACCCTGTCAAGGCTGACCGCGCGGCCCGTTACCTGGCTCCCGCTAGCGCCTTGAACCGGGATCCACGCGCTGTCTCGCCCCGGCAAAGCTGGCCTGCCGGGATCGCGCTCGGGTTTTCCCGTTCCATCTTGCGGCAATGCACGTCGTGCCGGATCATCACGAATCATCACAAAGGAGGCAGGGCACATGGGGCGCAAACTTCCCGATCTCGGCGTTGCCGAGGCGGTCGCCGGCGAGAAGGTGACGGTAACCTTTCACGTCGACGGCAAGCAGTACGATCTGCCGGTGCTGGGTGGTACCCACGGGCCGAAGGTCATCGACGTACGGCGCCTCTATGCAGAGACGGGCTACTTCGCCTACGACCCGGGATTCATGTCGACCGCGAGCTGCGATTCCGCGATCACCTATATCGATGGCGAGCGCGGCGTGCTGCTCCATCGCGGATACCCGATCGAGGATCTGGCCGCACACGCTGGCTTCCTCGAAGTGTGTTACCTGCTGTTGTACGGGGCGCTGCCGAGCCGGACGGAGCTCAAAGCGTTCGAGAACGTGATCAGCCACCACAACATGGTGCACGAGCAGTTCAAGCGGTTCCTCGAGGGCTATCGCCGCGACGCGCATCCGATGGCGGTGATGGTGGGCACGGTCGGAGCGTTGAGCGCCTTCTACCACGACACGCTCAACATCAAGGATCCCGAGGCGCGGAAGGTGGCCACCCACCGCATGATCGCCAAGATGCCGACCATCTGCGCGATGGCGTTCAAGTACTCGATCGGGCAGCCGTTCATGTTTCCCCGCAACGAACTGGATTACGCCTCTAACTTCCTCCACATGTGCTTCGGCGTGCCCTGCGAGCAATACGCGATCCGGCCCGTGCTGGCGCGCGCCATGAATCGCTTCCTGGTCCTCCATGCCGACCACGAGCAGAACGCTTCGACCTCGACCGTTCGCATCGCCGGGTCGAGCCGCGCCAACCCCTACGCCTGCGTCGCCGCAGGCATCGCGGCGCTTTGGGGACCCGACCACGGCGGCGCGAACGAGGCGGTGGTGAACATGCTGCGCGAGATAGGGAGCAAGGACCGGGTGCCGAGCTACATCAAGCGCGCCAAGGACAAGAACGATCCGTTTCGCCTCACCGGCTTCGGCCACCGCGTGTACAAGAACTACGACCCGCGGGCGGCGATCCTGCGCGAGTCCTGCCACGAGGTGCTGACCGAGCTCGACAAGCGCGACGAGCCGCTCTTCGAGCTTGCGCTGGAGCTCGAGCGCATCGCGTTGGACGACGAGTATTTCGTCCGCCGCAAGCTCTTCCCGAACGTGGACTTCTACTCGGGGATCATGCTGCGGGCGATGGGCTTCCCGACCGAGATGTTCCCGCCGCTTTTCGCGCTCGGCCGCACGATCGGCTGGATCTCGCAGTGGAAGGAAATGATCGAGGCGCCGGATCAGCACATCGGCCGGCCGCGCCAGCGCTACGTCGGCCAGAGCATCCGGCCCTACGTGCCCCTCGCCGAGCGCTGATGCGATGAAGATCTGCGTGGTCGGCGCCGGCTCCATCGGCGGCATGCTCGGTGCGAGGCTCGCCCTGGCAGGTGAAGACGTCACCCTTATCGCGCGCGGCCCACACTTGGCGGCGATCCGGGCCAACGGCCTCAAGCTCGTCGGCCACGACGGCACCGAGCAGGTCGCGCGTGACGTGCAAGCCACCAGCAGCATGGCCGAGGCAGGTGTGCAGGATGTCGTGATCCTCGGCATGAAGGCCCATCAGCTCCCGCCGGTCGCGGCCGATCTCAGGGTGATGTTCGGTCCCGATACGGTCGTGGTGCCGACCCAGAACGGCATCCCGTTCTGGTACTTCCAGAAGCACGGTGGCGAACTCGACGGGCGCATCGTCGAGTCCGTCGATCCCGGCGGCGCGTGCGTGAAAAATATCGAAAAGGAGCGCGTCGTCGGCTGCGTCGTCTATCCCGCGGCCGAGATTGCGGCGCCTGGCGTGATCCACGTGATCGAGGGCGACCGCTTTCCGATCGGAGAGCTGGACGGCGCCGAATCCGAGCGCGCGCAGCGCATCTCGGACGCCTTCATTCGCGCCGGCTACAAGTCTCCGATCCTGCCCAACATCCGCGCCGAGATGTGGCTCAAGCTCTGGGGCAACCTGACCTTCAACCCGATCAGCGCGCTCAGCCACTCGACGCTGGTCGACATCTGCCAGTACCCGCTCTCGCGCGATCTCGCGGCCAAGATGATGACCGAGGCGCAGACCATCGCCAACAAGCTCGGGATTCAGTTCCGCGTGCCGCTGGAGAAGCGCATCGCCGGCGCCGAAAAGGTCGGCAAACACAAGACCTCGATGCTGCAGGACGTGGAAGGGGGCCGTGTGCTCGAGGCCGATGCGCTCGTCGGCGCGGTGGTCGAGCTCGGGCGCATGACCGGTACGCCCACGCCCCACATCGACGCGGTCTACGCCCTGACCAAGCTCCTCGACAAGACCATGCAGGAAGACAAGGTCTTCATCCGCGCCCAAGCGCGCCCCTGATGGTCGACTTCGATGTCGTAATCGTCGGTGCCGGGCTGGTCGGCGCCAGCCTGGCCGCGAGCTTGCGGGGTAGCGGGCTGCGGGTCGCCGTGGTCGAGCCCGCTGCACCGCGTCAGGTCGAATCCGACACCTGGGACAGCCGCGTCTACGCCATCAGCCCCGGTTCGGTGGCGTTCCTCGAATCCTGCAGCGCGTGGCAGCGCCTCGATGCGACCCGCGTGCAGCCCGTGCTCGACATGCACGTTTGGGGCGACGATGGGGTGTCGCGCCTCGATTTCAGCAGTCTCGAAGTGGGTCGGTCTCAACTCGCCTGGATCGTCGAAGGGTCCCGGCTGCAGGCCGCCCTCTGGCAGGCGCTCGTCGCGGACGACGAGATTGCCGTGTGGTGTCCGGCGGCGTGCGCGTCGATCACCTGGCTGGACCCGGTCGCGGAGCTCGCGCTGCAGGGCGGGCAGAGACTCCGCACGCGGCTCGTCGTGGGCGCCGACGGGGCCGAATCGTGGGTGCGCCAGCAGGCGCGGATCGCTGCGGAGAGTCATCCCTACCGCCAACTGGGCGTGGTCGCCAATTTCGCCTGTGCGAAATCCCACGGCGGTATCGCGCGCCAGTGGTTCCGGCAGGACGGCGTGCTCGCGCTGCTGCCGCTGCCCGGCAACCGCGTCTCGATGGTCTGGTCTATCTGGGAGGGGCAGGGGCGGGTACTGGCCGCGCTTCCCGGCGAGGTGCTGTGCGAGCAGGTGCGGGAGGCGAGCCACGATGCGGTCGGCGAGCTCACCCTGATCACGCCGGCGGCTGCGTTTCCGCTGCGGCGGACGAAGGTGGCGCGGCTAGTGGCGCCGCGGGTCGCGCTGATCGGGGATGCGGCACATGTCGTGCATCCGCTCGCCGGCCAGGGCGTCAACCTGGGTTTTCGGGACGCACGCGAGCTCGCCGCGATCCTGCGCGATCGCGGTCCGGCAACCGACTGCGGCGCACTGCCGCTCCTGCGCCGCTACGAGCGCGCCCGAACTGAGGATATCCTGTCCATGATGCTGGCCACCGACGCGCTGCAGAAGCTCTTCAACACCGAACTGCCTGCCCTCGCGGCGGTCCGCAACTGGGGGCTGCGGCTCACCGGCCGTGTCGGTCCGGTGCGCACCCTCCTCACCCAACACGCACTCGGCTAGCTGTCAGGCCGCGACCAACCGGAAGCCACACCATGCCGAAAAAGATCGTCTCCACCCTCGCCGCCCTTGCCTTGCTCGCCAGCGGCGCCGCCCTCGCCAACGAGGCCCTCAAGAAGACCCTGCAGGCGAAGGTGCCGCAGCTTGCGATCGAGAGCGTGGGCAAATCGCCCCTGCCCGGCCTCTACGAGGTGGTCGCGAACGGTACGGTCTTCTACGCGGACGAGAAGGGGCAGTACCTCATCGTCGCCGAGCGCGTGCTGGATCTCGACGCCAAGAAGGATATCCTCGAAGAACGCGTAAATCGGCTGACCGGGATCCGGTTCGATGCGCTGCCGCTGGACATGGCGTTCAAGAACGTCAAGGGCAGCGGGAAGCGCCGGCTCGCGGTGTTCTCCGATCCCGACTGTCCGTATTGTCGGCGGCTCGAGCAGGACCTCCGGAAGCTCAACGACGTGACCGTCTACACGTTCCTGCTGCCGATCGAGCAGTTGCATCCGGCCGCCACCGAGAAGGCGCGGGCGGTATGGTGCTCGCCGGACCGGCAGAAGACCTGGGACGAGCTCATGCTGAATAACGTCGCCCCGGCCAACACCAAGGCCTGCGAAAACCCGGTCGACAAGATCGTCGCGTTCGCGCAGCAGAAGCGCATCAACGCCACTCCGACCATGTTCCTCGTGGACGGCACTCGGGTTTCCGGCGCGAAGTCGGCGGGCGAGCTGGACCGGCTCATGAACGAGGCCGAGGCCCGTTGCGCGAAGGAAGGCAAGGCCGTTTGCTAGCCGGGCGAGGGAGGGAACCCGGCTCGCGTGAAGCGCTTCGGGTCCGCTGAGTCGGCGCGGAATACGCGGCGCCGCCTCGCAGTAGCACTCGTTCTCTCGGCGGTTCTGCACGGTGCTTTCCTCGTCTCAGTGAGCGGGCGCCCCACCTACCCCGCGGCGGCGCCGGGGGCGTTGCATGCCCGGTTGATCGAGGACGCGCCGGGCGTCCCGGTCGTCGTCGCGCCGGTCCCGCCGGCGCCCATCGAGTCCTCCGGACCCGTGGCAGCGCGCACGACGATCGCACCGGCCCGGGAGCGACCCCCGCGGACGGCCACGGCTCGGGCACCGGGCAAGGTCCGCGGCGCGCTGGAAGCCGCCGACGCGTCGCCCGTGGCGCTGGCGGTGCCCCGCGATCCGACCTGGTATAGCGCGCGAGAGCTCGACGAGCTGCCGCGGCCGCTCCGTCCGATTCGACCGAAGCTCCAGCCTCTCCGCGGTGAGGCGCAAGCGCAAGGACGGGTCGTCCTGCGCCTTCTCATCGACGAGAACGGCGTGGTGACGGAGGCCTCGGTCCTGGAGGCCGAGCCGGCGGGCGATTTTGCGCAGCGGGCGCTCGCGGCCGGGCGGGAGACTCGATTCCGACCGGGCAGCAAGAGCGGCCGCATCGTGAAGAGCCGCGTGCTGCTGGAGCTTACTTTCGGCCCGGGCTAAACCGAGGGCGGCGCAACACCGTTCGGCAGCAGCACCCAGAGCCGGCCCTGCTGGCGCATTCGCCCCGCCTGCCTGCCTGCTTCCTCACCGAAGCCCCAGAAGAAGTCGGCACGCACGCCGCCCTTGATCGCACCGCCGGTGTCCTGCGCCAGCATGAGGCGGGCAAGCGGCCGGTCCGAGCCCGGGAACGACGTGGCGAGGAACACCGGCGCGCCGAGGGGCACCGTGCGCGGATCGATCGCCACGCTGCGGCCCGCCGTGAGCGGGATTCCCATCGCCCCGAGAGGGCCGTCGGGGCCGGACGGTAGCTCCCGGAAGAAGACGTAGCTCGCGTTGTGGTCCAGGAGCTCGCGCACCTTGTCGGGGTTGTTTCGCGCCCAGGTCTTGATGCCCTGGAGGGACGCCTCATCGACGGTAAGCTCGCCGCGGTCCACGAGCAGCTTGCCGATGGAACGGTACGGGTGTCCGTTCTGGTCCGCGTAGCCGATGCGCAGGGTCTCGCCGGTCTCGAACCGGACCCGCCCCGATCCCTGCACCTGCAGAAAGAAGAGGTCGAGCGCATCGTCGGTCCAGGCGATCTCGCGGCCGGCGAGCGCGGGCACGCCGGTATCGATCTGGCTGCGGTCGTAGTAGGGCACCACCTTCCGTCCGTCCAGTCTCCCGCGGAGCCGCAGTCCCTTCAACTGCGGATACTGCTCGCCCAGCTCGATCGCGATGAGGTCGTCCGGCACGCCGTAGATCGGGTACCGGTATCGCGCCGAAGCCTCGCGACTGCCGCGTACCAGCGGCTCATAGTAGCCGGTAATGAGGCCGCTCTCGGTCGCGTCGGCGTTAACGACCCGCCACAGCGCGAACTGCCCCTCGAAGAACGCTCTGACTTCGCCGCGGTCCGCTGCCACCACTGACCCGGCACGGTTGCAGACCTGCCGCCACCCGTCCCGCTGCTTGAGCACGCCGCAACTTTTCAGGAACGCGGGCCAGGCTTCCTCGAGCGCGTCCGCCTGCCAGCCGGGGAGGTTCGACCAGCGGTCGGGCACGAGCTGCGGCTTCGCTTCCGGTGCCGGCTTGGGTGCGGGCGCGGTGACGCATCCGGCAAGCGCGGTCGCAAGCGCGACGCCCGCGGCGAGAGCCCGAGCGACGGCTGCGCCTTGGCGTGCTAACCTGCCCCCGACCTGCAACCACCCGCACTTCCGGATTTCCGCTCGATCGATGTGGCTCCTGCTCCTCGAAGCGCTGCTCGCGCTCGCGATTTTGCTGTTCATCGTGTGGTGGACCTGGCCGAAGAAAAAGTGATCGGTGTTTTCGCTACATGCGCCGCAAGCGGATGAAGCGGAACCATCCCCCGGCGAGGCCGGGGCGGTCGCTTTCCACCACCAATTCCGGAACCCGCGCGCGCACTTCCTCGAACACCACGTCGAGCCGGGTGGCGATGGCGCCCATGATCGGGGTGAGCGCGCGCCGCACCCGCGCCCGCTGTCCGGGACGCAGAAACTTGTCGAACACCAGCACGGTACCGCCGCAGCGCACGACGCGCGCGGTCTCGCGCAGGCACGCGACGGGGTCGGGGACGATGGCCAGGATGAGATGCAGCACCGCATGGTCGAAGCTGGCGTCGCCGAAGGGCAGACGCGTGGCATCGCCCTGCACGAAGCCGACGCGACGCCGCACGGGCACTCGCGCAGCCCGTCGCAGCATTGCCGACGTGAGATCGATGCCGACGTACTCGTGCGCATCCGGCAGGTGCGGCAGATCGAGGCCGGTGCCGATCCCGTTCAGCAGCACGGTGCCCGGGGGCGAGGTCGGCAGGCTCGCGAGGCTCTGCGGCGCGCGCGCGCTCGAGGGGCGCCTTGACGAGCGCGTCGTAGACCGGTGCGATCAGCGTGTAGCTCGCCTTGAGGGACATGCGATGGACCCTCCACGCGCGACCCGCAGGCGCACGCCGGGGTCAGTGCAGGACGCGGGGGACGCTCAACGTGAACTCGGGGATCGGCGCGTCGAAACGCATGCCGTCCTCGGCCACCATCTGGTAGCTGCCGCGCATGGTGCCCACTGGCGTGGAGAGCGCGGCGCCGCTCGTGTACTCGAAGCTCTCGGTCGGACGCAGGAACGGCTGCTCGCCGACGACGCCGAGCCCGCGCACCTCCTGCACGCCGTTGTCGGCATCGGTGATGACCCAGTGCCGGCTCACGAGCTGCGCCGGCACGCTGCCGGTATTCGTGATGGTGATCGTGTAGGCGAACACGTACCGCCCACTGTCCGCGTCGGACTGGTCGGGTACGTAGGCGCTGCGCGCGGAGACGGTGATTTCGTAACGGGGTTCGGACATGAACCTATTGCACACCATTTCTCCGGCCGGAGCAAGGCATGCGGCGAGCCGCCGCGACGTTCCCCGGCTGATGCTTCCCATCACGCAGTCTGATGCCACGGCCTCTTGCGTTCCCGTAGAATCCACGCGTCGAAAGGAAATCGAAATGGCCAAGTTCCTCATCGCGCCCAGCATCCTGTCTGCCAATTTCGCCCGTCTCGGGGACGAGGTGACCGACGTTCTCGCCGCCGGCGCGGACTGGATTCACTTCGACGTGATGGACAATCACTACGTGCCGAACCTCACCATCGGGCCGCTCGTGTGCGAGGCCATCCGGCCGCTGACCGACGCGACCATCGACGTGCATCTCATGGTGAAGCCGGTGGACCGCATCGTGCCGGATTTCGCCAAGGCGGGCGCCAACGTGATCAGCTTTCATCCCGAGGCGTCCGAGCACGTCGACCGCACCATCGGGCTCATCAAGGAGCATGGCTGCCAGGCCGGCCTCGTCTTCAACCCGGCGACACCGCTCGACCATCTCGACCACGTGCTGGACAAGCTCGACCTGGTGCTGATCATGTCGGTGAACCCCGGCTTCGGCGGTCAGAAGTTCATCCCCGAGGCATTGCACAAGCTGCGCGCCGTGCGCCGCCGCATCGAGGCTTCGGGCCGCGACATCCGGCTCGAAATCGATGGCGGCGTAAAGGTGGACAACATCGCCGAGATCGCCCGCGCCGGGGCCGACACCTTCGTCGCCGGTTCCGCTGTATTCAGCGCCGGCAAAGCCGCCGATCCACATCGCTACGACAGCGTGATCGGCGCCCTGCGTGCCGAGCTCGCGAAGCCGGAACTGGTCGCGTGCTGATGGGCGGCGCGCCCGCCAGCAGGAGTTTCCCGCTGCCGGCCCAGGCGATCGTCTTCGACCTGGACGGCACGCTTCTGGATACGCTTCCCGACCTCGCTCGCGCGGTCAATCGGATGGTGGCGGAGCTCGGCCGGGCACCGGTCGAGGAGCCGACGGTGCGGGCCTACATCGGCGACGGCGCGGCGCGGCTGGTGAAGCGGGTGCTCACCGGGCGATCGGGAACGCGAGCCCGAGCGGGCGCTCTTCGAGCGGGCGATGCCGATCTTCAACCGCCACTACGGCGAGGGCGTCGCGTTGGACACTCGACCCTTTCCCGGCGTGATCGAGGGGCTGCAAGCGTTTCGCGCCAAGGGTTTTCCCCTGGGCTGCATCACCAACAAGCCAGAAGCCTTCACCCTGCCGCTCCTCGATGCGACCGGGCTCGCCCCCTATTTCGACCTGGTCGTGAGCGGCGACATGCTGCCGCGGAAGAAACCCGATCCGATGCCGATCACCTACGCCTGCGGTTTCTTCGCCGCCCGTCCCGAGCGTGTGGTGCTGATCGGCGACTCGGGCAACGACCGCGAGGCGGCGCACGCCGCGGGGTGTCCGGCGCTCGGAGTGACCTACGGGTACATTCCGGGCGGCGATGTCAGGTCGCTCGGCTTCGATGCTATAGTTGATTCGCTGGAAGAAGCCGTCGCCCTTATTCGAAAGTTCTAGGCACATGTTCCACAGGAAGCAGAAAACGCGGGAGCCGGCGGTTGCGCTGGCGGAGAGTTGGCGCCCTGGCCGCGCGACTCGGCCCGGCCGGCGTGTGTGACCGCCCGCCTTCCCCGTTTTCCGTTTGCTCGTGGAGTGCTTCGTGACTGAACAGGAATTTCGCCGTCTCGCCGAGCAAGGCTGCAATCGCATTCCGTTGGTGGTCGAGACCTTCTCCGACCTCGACACGCCGCTTTCCGTCTACCTCAAGCTCGCCAACGAGCCATACACCTACCTGCTCGAATCGGTGCAGGGGGGCGAGCGCTGGGGCCGTTACTCCTTCATCGGCTTGCGCGCCGACACGCGTTTCGAAGTCGTCGGACGGACGTGCCGCGAATATCGCGGCGGCACGCTGATCGCGGAAACCCGGCGACGACGATCCGCTCGACTTCGTGCAGGCCGTCCGCGCGCGCTACCGCTCACCGCCGGCCGCGGGACTGCCGCGCTTCTGCGGCGGCCTCGTCGGCTGCTTCGGTTACGACACGGTGCGCTTCATCGAGCACCGCCTTGCCGCGGCGGACAAGCCGGACGCGCTCGGCACGCCCGACATCCTGCTACTGCTCTCCGATCAGCTCGCCGTGTTCGACAATCTGGCGGGCAAGCTCTTCCTCATCGTCTATTGCGATCCGGGCGAGCAGGACGCTTACACGCGGGGGCGCGGCGCGCCTCGCCGCGCTGATCGGCCGGCTGCGGCAACCGGTGGCCATTCCCGGCCGAACAGCCTGCGGCGCCGTCCATGCCGCACTCCGAGTTCGGCCAGGACGCATTCATGGCGGCGGTGGAACGGGCGAAGCGCTACATCTTCGACGGCGACATCATGCAGGTGGTGCTGTCCCAGCGCATCAGCATGCCTTTTCCGCCTCGCCGCTCGCGCTCTACCGGGCGCTGCGCGCGTTGAACCCGTCGCCCTACATGTTCTACTTCGACCTCGGCGGCTTTCACGTGGTCGGCGCTTCGCCGGAGATACTCGTGCGGCTGGAAGGCGACACCGTCACGCTGCGTCCCATCGCCGGCACGCGCCCGCGCGGCAAGACCCGGGAGGAGGATCTCGCGCTCGAGCAGGATCTGCTGGCCGACCCGAAGGAGCGCGCCGAGCATCTCATGCTGATGGACCTCGGCCGCAACGACGTCGGGCGCGTGGCGAGCGTCGGCACGGTGCAGGTGACCGAGAACATGGTGGTCGAGCGCTACTCGCACGTGATGCACATCGTGTCGAACGTCGAAGGGCGGCTCAAGCCCGGCCTCGATGCGATCGCGGTGCTGCGCGCAACCTTTCCCGCGGGTACCGTCAGCGGCGCGCCGAAGGTGCGGGCGATGGAGATCATCGACGAACTCGAGCCGACCCAGCGCGGCATCTATGCCGGTGCGGTCGGCTATCTCGGCTTCGACGGCAACATGGACCTCGCGATCGCCATCCGCACCGCCGTGATCAAGGACGGGACGCTCTTCGTCCAGGCCGGCGCCGGGATCGTCGCCGACTCGGTGCCGCTGTCGCGAGTGGACCGAGACCCAGAACAAGGCGCGCGCCGTGCTGCGCGCCGCCGAGATGGCGCAGGCCGGGCTCGACAGCCGGCTCGACTGACGCGCGAGGCATCTCCCATGCTGCTGATGATCGACAACTACGACTCCTTCACCTACAACCTCGTGCAGTATTTCGGCGAGCTCGGCGAGGACGTGCGCGTCTACCGCAACGACGAGATCACGCTCGACGAGATCGCGCAGCTCGCGCCCGGCGCACATCGTCATTTCGCCGGGGCCCTGCACGCCGACCGAGGCCGGCGTTTCCGTGCCGCTGATCCAGCGCTTCGCGGGCACGATTCCGATCCTCGGCGTGTGCCTCGGCCACCAGAGCATCGGCCAGGCGTTCGGCGGGCGCATCGTGCACGCGAAGCAGCTCATGCACGGCAAGACCTCGCAGATCCACCACGACGGATGCCGGCGTCTTCGCGGGTCTGCCGAATCCGTTCACCGCGACGCGCTATCACTCGCTCGTGATCGAGCGCGCATCGCTGCCCGAGTGTCTCGAAATCACCGCCTGGACCGACGACGGCGAGATCATGGGCGTGCGGCACCGGACGCTGGCGGTGGAGGGCGTGCAGTTCCACCCGGAATCCATCCTCACCGAGCACGGCCACGAACTGCTCGCCAATTTCTTGAAGCTTGCGCGGTGAACACGCCATGACACCCCAGGAAGCCCTGAACCGCCTCATCGACAGCCGCGAGATCTTCCACGACGAGATGCTCTCGCTGATGCGCCAGATCATGGGCGGCGAGATGACGCCCGCGCAGATCGCCGGCATTCTCATCGGCCTGCGGGTGAAGAAGGAGACCATCGGCGAGATCGCCGCCGCCGCCCACGTGATGCGCGAGTTCGCCACCAAGGTGCCCGTGGCGGACCGCGATCATGCTGGTCGATACCTGCGGCACCGGCGGCGACGCCGCCCACACCTTCAACATTTCGACGGCTTCGGCGCTGGTCGCCGCGGCGGCGGGGGCGAAGGTCGCGAAGCACGGCGGGCGCTCGGTGTCGAGCAAGTCCGGCAGCGCCGACGTGCTGGAGGCGCTCGGCGTGAATCTGAACCTCACGCCGGAAGCAGGTCGCGCACTGCATCGACGAGATCGGCATCGGCTTCATGTTCGCGCCCAACTTCCACGGCGCGATGAAGCACGCGGCGCCGGTGCGGCGCGAGCTCGGCGTGCGCACCCTCTTCAACATCCTGGGGCCGCTCACCAATCCGGCCGGTGCGAGCTAGCCAGCTGCTCGGCGTGTTCCACCCCGATCTGGTCGGCATCCAGGTGCGCGTGCTGGAGCGTCTGGGCAGCCGCCACGCGCATGGTCGTCCACGGCAGCCGACGGTCTCGACGAGATCACGCTCGTCAGGCGACACGCTCGTCGGCGAGCTCAAGGACGGCAGGATCTCGGAGTACGTCATCTCTCCCGCGCAGTTCGGGCTGGAACCCGCCGGCACCGACGCGATTCGCGTCGCCGACGCGGCCGAGGCGAGGGCGATGCTCCTCGCGGTCCTCGACAACGCACCCGGCCCGGCGCGCGACATCGTGCTGCTGAACGCGGGCGCGACCCTCTATGTCGCGGGGCTGGTGGATTCCATCGCGACGGGAATCGGGGCGGCGCGTCACGTGCTCGAAAGCGGTGCGGCGGCGCAAAGCTGCAAGCCTTGGTGGCATTCAGTCGGCAACCCGCGACCTGAGCCGGGGCTCGTGAGCGACATCCTCGAGCGCATTCTCGCCGTGAAGGCCCAGGAGGTTGCGGCAGCCAAGTCGCGCATGTCGCTCGAAGCGATCCGCGTCCAGGCCGAGCAGGCGCCACCCGTGCGCGATTTCGTCGGCGCGATGCGTGCGAAGATCGCGGCCGGCGAGCCGGCCGTCATCGCGGAGATCAAGCGCGCGAGCCCGAGCAAGGGGCTCTTGCGCGACCCGTTCGAACCTGCCGCCATCGCGGCGAGCTATGCCGCCCACGGCGCCGCCTGCCTCTCAGTGCTGACCGACCGGCAATTCTTCCAGGGCGCCCCCGAGTATCTGCGGGCGGCGCGCGGCGGCCTGCGATCTGCCGGTGCTGCGCAAGGACTTCATCGTCGAGCCCTATCAGGTGTACGAGTCCCGCGCCATGGGTGCGGACTGCATTCTGCTCATCGCCGCGGCGCTCGCGCCCGCGGTGATGCGCGAGCTGGAGCGGATCGCGCACTCTCTCGGCCTCGCCGTGCTCGTCGAGGTGCACGACGGGGTGGAGCTCGAGGCGGCCCTGAACCTCGCCACACCCCTGATCGGCATCAACAACCGGGACCTGCGGACGTTCGAGACCCGCCTCGATACCACCCTCGACCTCGCCGCATGGATCACTGACGATCGAATCGTGGTCACCGAGAGCGGCATCCTCGACCCCGCGGACGTCGCCCGCATGCGGGCGGCTGGGATCGAGGCCTTCCTGGTGGGCGAAGCCTTCATGCGCGCGTCCGACCCCGGTGAAGCCCTCCGGCGGCTTTTTTTCGAATGAAGGGTGTTGCGGGAAAGCAACAAAAAGAGCCGGAATTGGCCTATTGCCTACAATGTTTGTTGCGCCTTTTTCTTGCGGTTTGGCACAATGGCATCCAGCTTCTCGAAAACGGGGAGGTTGCCCAGCGGTGTGCTCTTTCGAGCGCCTTGGGTTCAAATCTCGAAAGAGCATTCCTCTTAACGGTTAAGGAGAATTGTATGAAAAAGAATCTGCTTGCTCTGGCCGTTGCGGGCGCGTTCGCAGCGCCGGCGGCAGCTTTGGCGGAGGGTTCGTTCGTGCAGATCTACGGCACGTTCAACGCCGACTTGCAGGGAGCGAAGGCGGAAAACGGTGAACCTCTGCCCATCGGCACTACCGGGCCGCTCAGCTTTGGAAGCCAACTACGGCATTACCGGCGGCGCCTCCGCAACCAACGGCTTCGCTCTCCGGCCCGTTGGCGTGAACAGTCAAGCTGCAGGGGTGCGAGACGCCGCCTTCACGCAGATCGCCAACCAGGCAGGTGTGTCGAGCAACTCCTCGAACATCGGCTTCCGCGGTTCCGAGGATCTCGGCGGCGGGTTGAAGGCGATCTTCCAGGTCGAGAGCAACGTGTTCGTCGATGGCGCTGGCACGACCAGTGGCTTCTGGGCGTCCCGCAACAGCAATGTCGGCCTCGCCGGCAACTGGGGCACCGTGTTCTACGGCAACTGGGACACGCCTTACAAGTTCATCACCCTGAAGGTCGATCCGTTCTGGGCGACCAGCGCCGCGTCGTTCAACGGCCTCTACGGCTCGCCCGGCTTCAACGTCGGCAGCCCGACCGCCTCCACGGCGACCTTGACAGGCGCTACGCTGACTACCCTGGGGACCGACGCTGCGTTCGACCGCCGCCAGGGCAACAGCGTCCAGTACTGGACGCCGAACTTCGCCGGGTTCTCTGGTCGCTTGTTTTACTCGCCGGGTGAAGGCAAGCAGAACTATGCGCTGGACGCCACGGCGGTGACGGGGCCGCGCACCGCGCAACTCGACCCGTGGATGTGGGGCGCGTCGCTCCAGTACGACAACGGCCCGATCTACGCCGCCCTGGGCGTACGAGCAGCACAAGGACTACTTCGGCACCCGCGTGCAGACCGGTTCCACGGCGTTCGGCACGAGTTCGGACGACTGGGGCGCGAAGATCATCCTCGGTGCGCAGAATCTCTGGGGCTTCAACCTCTACGGCTTCTACGAGCGGCTGGAATACCAGACCGACGGTCTGGTGACCCAGGGTCTGGTTCAGGATGCCAAGCGTAATGCCTACGGTTCTTCGTCACCTACGGGTTCGGTAACTTTACGCTGCGGGGTGGTTGGGCGCAGGCGAGCGACACCAGTTGCTCGTCGGTGGTGACCGTCGGACTTGCAACGAACCAGATCTGCAACGGCGACAACACCGGCAGCAGTCAATACTCGCTGGGCGGGAGCTACAACTTCTCGAAGCGGACGGCGGCCTATATTTATTACACCAAGCAGGACAACAGTGACTTCGGCCGCTATCGGATGGGTACCAACTCGGGACCCGTGCAGGGCAACGTTCCGGTCGGCGGCTCGCCCCAGGCTTACGGCCTCGGCATTCGCCACACGTTCTGACGAGGCAGTCCGCTCGCAAGGCCAACAACAACATCGCTGTAACGACATCGGGCGCCGCAAGGCGCCCGTTTTTATTGCTGAACGCCGGGTGCACGGGCGCGGTCTCTCCGTCTGTAGTCTCGATCAGGCAGCAATCCCCATGAAGTCAGTCGAGCAGGGCGCACTTAGCGTTCGGCCCAGCGCCGACGCGGCACCCGCGCATGTCGAAACGCCTGCTGCGCGGATCCTCGCCGAGACCGGCCGCTGTGTGGCGTGCGGCCTGTGCGTGCCCAAGTGTCCCACCTATCGCAAGACCCTGAGCGAAGCCGACTCGCCGCGCGGTCGCATCAACCTCATTCGCGGCGCGGTGGAGGGGCGCATTCCTGCCAACGATCGGCTGCGCCAGCACCTCGACCTGTGCCTCGGCTGCCGGGCCTGTGAGGCCGCCTGCCCGAACGGCGTGACATTCGGGCATCTCTACGATCTCGCGCGGGGACTGCCCGAGATCAAGGGCGAAAGCGCGCGCGGCGTGGGAGCCCTCCCGCGCCGGATGCTGACCCCTGCTGCGCTCGGCATCGGCGGCACCCTGCTCCGCTTCTACCAACGATCGGGCGCTCAACGCGTGGTCCGCAGCACGGGGCTGCTGCGTCGTGTGGGACTCGAGCGCGCGGAGAGTTTTCTGCCGGTGCTGCCCGCGGCGCCGCGGTTTCGCGCCTTCTACCCCGCCGCGGGCGATCCCCTCGGCGAGGTCGTGCTCTTCCTGGGCTGCATCGCGCGCATCGTGGATACGCAGGCGCTGCAAGCGGCGATCTACGTGCTCACGCGTCTGGGTTACGCGGTGCACGTGCCGCCGGATCAGGGCTGCTGCGGCGCGCTGCACGCCCATGCCGGCGATGCGGACGGCGCGCGCGACCTGGCGGCGGTGAACGAGCATGCATTCGCGGCGTTTCCCGATCTGCCCATCGTCACGGTGGCATCCGGCTGCGGTGCACGGCTTCTCGATTACGCGGGCCACTATGGCGATGCGGGTCGCGCCCTTGCGCGCCGGGTGATCGACGTGAGCGCGTTTCTCGCCGCCGCGCCGGGCTGGGACCGAGTGCAGTGGGCGCCTTTGTCTGCGAGGGTGGCGGTGCACGAGCCCTGCACGTTGCAAAACGTGATGCGATCCGGCGGCGCGGTGCAAACGCTGCTCGCGCGCGTGCCCGGCTTGTCGATCGCGGCGCTCGCGGGCAACGATCAGTGCTGCGGGGCGGCCGGCGTCTACTTTCTGTCGCAACCGGAGATGGCCGACGCGCTGCGGGCCGACAAGCTCGGCGCGATCCGCGACGCGGCCCCGCGGTTCGTCGTCACCTCCAACATCGGGTGCGCGCTGTTTCTCGTGCCGGGGTTACGATCGCTCGATCTCACGACCGAAGTGCTGCACCCGGTATTGCTTCTTGCACGTCAACTCGGATTCACAGGAAAGCTGCCATGAACCTCGATTCCCTCATCATCCCGATCGACACCGCGCTTCGCACCCTGCTCGCGCCGGCCCAGTCCGCCCGACCGACGCCGGGAGCAGCGCTGCCGGAAGCGGAGCTGAGCGACGACGAGAAGCAACTCGCCGCGGCGCTGATGCGCGTCAACCACTGCGGCGAGATCTGCGCCCAGGCCTTGTACCAGGGGCAGGGTCTCACGGCGCGCAATACCGAGGTCAAGCGCGAGCTCGCGCAGGCCGCGCGCGAGGAGACCGAGCATCTCGCGTGGACCGAGGGGCGCATCCGGGAGTTGGGCGGCCGCAAGAGCCTGCTCAATCCAATCTGGTACGGCGGATCGTTTCTGATCGGTGCCGTCGCCGGGGCGCTCGGCGATCGCTGGAATCTGGGTTTTCTCGCGGAGACCGAACGCCAGGTCGAGCAGCATCTCAAGGGTCACTTGAGTCGCCTGCCGTCTCAGGACCTTCGGTCGCGCGCCATCGTCGATCAGATGAAACGCGACGAGATGCGCCACGCCGCGACCGCCGTCGCCCACGGGGCGAACCACCTGCCGTTGCCGGTGCGCGCGGTGATGAAGCTCACCGCCAAGATCATGACCACGACGGCTCACCGCATCTAGCGATCTAGCTCGTCCGACCTAGCCCATCCGGGGGATTTTCGAACTGCCCGCGCCGGCCCATTATTCCTCCTCGAGGGTGACGGACATCGAGGCAGCGAGAGATGCCTGCCGTCACCGCAGCCAGGATGCCGGAAGGAGGATATGAGCCATGGCAGCGCGCTTTGAAGACCGTGAAGGCCGTTGGGTGCCGGTGCTGCCGGAGATGGCGAAGGAGGTGATCTTCTGGTGCGCCGTTCTGGTCGCGGTCGTGAGCGGCGCCGTCCTCATCGGGCACATGGACGCGGTGTGGCGGTTTCCCATTCCCGCTGCCCAATCGGCTTCCGTAGCCGCCACGGTGGAAGCTTCCCCCGTGGCGGAGCGCCCTGCGATGCCCGCTTCCGAGACGCCCATCCTCGACGCGTCCGAGCCGGCCGAGCAACCTCCCACGTTCTGAGTCTGGTACACGTCCACCGCAGGGAACGCCCGTGCTCGACTTCCTCTATTTTGCTGGAGAAGTGCTCTGCCTCATGGGACTCGCGTACGGTGCTTTCCTCACTTTGCGCAACTCCGAGACGTTCACTGCGCTCGCCCACCCATGGTTCGGGCGCCGCCGCAGGAAGGTCGCGGAAGAGCAGGATCCCCACGTCTCCAGCTTGGGCTACTGGCCCTGACCGAGCCCCGTCGCCGTACCGTCGAGAAAATCCTCGATCAGCGCGGCGACCGCCTCGGGCGCATCGTGATGGAGCATGTGTCCGGCGCCAGGCACGATCTCGTGTCGCAGCTGGGCGAACGCCTGCATGCGCGCCGCGGATCCCGCGTCATCCTCCTTCATCCAGGCGCGGATCGGGGAGGCGCCGCCCTCGATCCAGAGCACCGGCGCGCGTACCCGGCGCCAGCACGCCATCGCCTCTTCCAGCCGATACAGCACCGGGCTCTTCATCTTGTGGCGCGGATCCGCCTTGAGCACGAACCTGCCGTCGGGGCCGCTCCGGGCCCAGTGCCGCGCGAGGAACTCCGCTTTCTCGTTGGTCAAGCGCGGGTTGTTTTTCTGCAGGCGCCACGCGACGCGTTCGAGCGACGGGTAGGCGGCGAGCCGCGGCGCGGTCGACTGCTCGTCGAGCCAGCGCGCGTAGCGTTCTGGCGCTTCCACCGGCTGCGCGCGCTGGATGCCGAAGCCTTCCAGTGACACCGCGCGCCGCACCCGATGTGGGCGCACCCCGGCGTAGATGCAGGCGACGTTGCCGCCCAGGCTGTGACCCACGAGGTTCGCCGCGGTGTCGGGGGAATAGCGGTCGAGCAACGCTTCGAGATCCGCGAGATAGTCCGCGAACAGGTAAGTCCCCGAGCCCCACGCGCTCTCCCCGAAGCCACGCCAGTCGGGCGCGAGCACGCACCAGTCGTTCGCGAGCGCGTCCACGAGAAACTGGAACGACGCGGACATATCCATCCAGCCGTGCAGCAGGAAGAGCCGCGGCGCCTGCGGATTGCCCCAGCGCCGCACGTGATAGCGCAGCCCGCGCACATCGACGAAGTCCGAGGCCGCCGGCTTCACGGCGATCGCTCGCGCGGCGCGGCTTGTCGCGCTGCCGCTTTTTCCCGTACGCTTCGAAGCCGCACAGCTGCCGGACGCCGCTCGATGCTTCTGCGTGTTCGCTTCACCGCACTCCTCTTCCTCTGTTTTGTCCCGTCCGCGCTCGCCGCCGAACTGAAGCCCGCGCCTGCCGCGGCACAGCGGTTCGAGCAGGGCCTGCTCTGGCGCATCGAAAAGCCCGGTGTTGCGCCGAGCTACGCTTTCGGCACCATCCACATCGACGATCCGCGCGTGCTCGAGCTTCCTCCCGCCGTCACCCGCGCGCTCGGTCAGTCGAAGGCCTTCACGATGGAGATGCTGACGGACGAGACCGCGCACCGCAAGTTCACGCGTGCAAGCCGGCTCGGTAACGGCGAGAACCTGCCGGCTGTGCTCGGTCCTGAGCTCTACGGCAAAGTCGCGGAGAAGATGCGGGAGCGCGACGTCCCGGACGCGATGACCCGCCAGTTGAAGCCGTGGAGCGTGATGCTGACCCTGCTGCTACCGCGCGAGCGTCCGGTGGTGATCCTCGACTACGCGCTCTTTCGGATGGCAGAGGAGCAGAAGAAGCCGGTCTTCGCGCTGGAGACCGTCGAGGAGCAGATCGAAACCTTCGACGGCATGCCGATCGAGGTGCAGATCGGCCTGCTCGAAAGCGTGGTGCGGCACGAGGACGAGATTCCGGGAATGACGAAGGAGTTGATCCGGGCCTATCTCGATCGCGACTTGAAGCGCATGTGGGACATCAACGCGCGCTTCACGGGGCTCGATCCGGGCAGCGATTCCCTGAACGAAGTGTTCCTCGAGCGTGTGCTCTTCGCGCGTAATCAGCGCATGGTCGACGCTATCTCGCCGCGCCTGCAGGCGGGCGGGACGTTCGTCGCCGTGGGCGCGCTGCACCTCTACGGCGAGCGCGGCATTCTGTCCCTGCTCAAGCAGCAGGGTTACCGGATCACGCGGGTGTACTGAGGGCAATCAACGCAGCGCGTTGCGCGCAGCGATGGCGGCGTCGACGCGGGCCTGCGCTTCCTTCACCTTGTCGGCGAGCTCGCGCTGGCGCGCGAAGTACGCGTCCGACGGGCGCACGAAGCCGTTCACGTTGCCGACCATTTCTCCGGGCAGGGGCGCGACCCCGTTCTGCTGCGCAAGCTTGGCCGCGCTCAGGGCGTCCTCGGCGCTGCGCAGATCGTCTCCCGCCTTGCTCCAGGCGGCATCTTCGCTCCTGCGGTCCTCGCGCACGCGCCGCGCTGCCTCGGGGCTCACGGTGGCAGGGGCATCCGTGACGATGGGCGGCGGCTCGACGGCGATCGATTCCACCTTGGCGGCGCCCTTCACGGGGCCGTTGCCGTAGACGATGCTGCCGTCGGGCATGATGGATTTGTAGACCGTCTGCGCGTTGGCATGGGCAGCGGCGAGCGCGAGCACGACGAACGTGGCGAAGCTCGATTTCATCGGGGGTCTCCCTTGGTATCGCTGGAATGCCGAAGGCGGTATGCGTCCATCGCGCAAGGCGGCTCAGTCGAGCCCCTTGCGCTCCCGGCGCACCCGATCGAGGCGTTCCCTCGCGGCCTTGACGTCGTCCTCGAGACCCTTGACGCGCTCGGCGTGTGCTTCCGAGAGCCGCGAGCCGCCGTCGACCGTGGCCATGCGCTCGCCGGGAAGGGGCTCGCGGCCGGCCGCGAGTGCCTTCTCGGCCGCGGCGAGGGCGTCCTCCGCGGCGATGACCTCGGTGTCCGCTTTCTCGCGCGTCGCTTTGCGGGCGGCGAGGCGTTTGTCGATCTCCGCGGCCTGCGCCTTCTCACGCTGACGCAGTGCTTCGGCCGCCTCAGGATCCACCTGAACGGCGGGCACGGGCGGCTCGAGCTTCTGCACCTTCGCCGCGCCCTTGGCGGGAGCGTTGCCGTAGACCACGCGGCCGTCGGGCAGGGTCGACTTGTATACCGACTCGGACTGCGCCGGCAAGGGCGCGAAGGCAGACGCGAGGGCGAGGAAGGCGGCGACCGCGACGGGAGAGTAACGTATGCTCATCGGGTGAGTGCTTGCTATTCGGTGAAACTCGAGGCGGCGGTTTCGATGCGACGTCACGCTCGGTGCCGGGCCGCGCGTGCGGGGGCGGTCTCGCAAGTTCCGCGCCGGAATCTCCGCGCGACCTCGCGGGTGATTGCGGCTCCGATGATAAAATTTCGACTCGATACTGATCGTTCCCATGAAGCGGCCCGCGTTCGTCCACCTTCGCATTCACAGCGAGTATTCGATCCAGGACGGCATTGTCCGCATCGACGACGCCGTGAAGCGGGCGGTGGCGGATCAGATGCCGGCGCTCGCGCTCACCGACCTCGCCAATGTCTTCGGGCTGGTCAAGTTCTACCAGGCGGCGCGCAGCGCGGGCGTGAAGCCGATCCTGGGCTGCGATGTCTGGATCACGAACGGCGCGGATCGCGACAAGCCCTTCCGCGTCCTGCTGCTCGCGCAGAATCGTGCCGGTTATCTGCGCCTGTGCGAGCTCCTCACCCGCGCCTATCGCACGAATCAGCATCGCGGACGCGCTGAAGTCGCGAAACCCTGGTTCGGCGAGCTCGGTACGGACGGGTTGATCGCGCTCTCCGGCGCGCACCTGGGCGATGTCGGCCACGCGCTCGTGGCTGGCAACCTCGCTACCGCGCAAACGCTGGCGCGCGAGTGGGAGACCCTCTTCCCTGGGCGCTATTATCTCGAGATCCAGCGCCACGGCGTTGCCGAAGCGGAATCCCACGTGCGCCAGGCCGTGCATCTCGCCGCGCGCTGCGCGCTGCCCGTGGTCGCCACCCATCCCGTGCAGTTCGTCGCACCGGACGAGTTCAAGGCGCACGAGGCGCGGGTGTGCATCGCCGAGGGCTACATGCTCGCCGACCAGCGCCGCCCGAAGCGCTTCACGCCGGAGCAGTACTTCAAGAGCCAGGCGGAGATGGCGCTCCTGTTCGCCGATCTCCCGGAAGCCCTCGCCAACTCGGTCGAGATCGCGCGCCGCTGCAGCCTGTCGCTGACGCTCGGCCAGAGCCGGTTGCCGGACTACCCGACGCCCGCCGGCGAGAGCCTCGGCGACTACCTGCGCAGCCAGGCGGCGGCAGGGCTCGAGGCGCGTCTCGGGGCGCTCTTTCCGGAGCAGCAGGACAGCGCAGCGCAGCGGCCGCGCTACGCGGAGCGCCTCGACTTCGAGCTCAAGACCATCATCCAGATGGGCTTCGCGGGCTACTTCCTGATCGTGGCGGATTTCATCAACTGGGCGAAGCGAAACGGCGTGCCGGTCGGTCCCGGGCGCGGCTCGGGCGCGGGGTCGCTGGTGGCCTACAGCCTCGGCATCACCGACCTCGATCCCCTGCGCTACGACCTCCTGTTCGAGCGCTTCCTGAACCCGGAGCGGGTCTCGATGCCCGACTTCGACATCGATTTCTGCCAGGACGGGCGCGACCGCGTCATCGAATACGTGCGCGACCGCTACGGCGCCGACAGCGTCTCCCAGATCGCGACCTTCGGCACCATGGCCGCCCGCGCCGTGGTGCGCGATGTCGGGCGCGTGCTCGATCTCGGCTACAACTTCTGCGACCAGATCGCGAAGCTGATCCCGGTGCAGCCGGGCAAGCAGATCACGCTCGCCCAGGCGCGCGAGATGGAGCCCTTGCTCGCGGAGCGGGAACAGAACGAAGAGGAAGTCCGTGAGCTGCTCGAGCTCGGGGAACGCCTGGAGGGGCTCACGCGCAACGTCGGCATGCACGCCGGCGGCGTGCTGATCGCGCCCGGCAAGCTCACCGAGTTCTGCCCGCTCTACGCGGCCCAGGGCGCGGACAGCGTCGTGTCGCAGTTCGACAAGGACGACGTGGAGGCGGTCGGGCTGGTGAAGTTCGATTTCCTCGGGCTCACCACCCTCACCATCCTCGACTGGACCGAAAAGCTGATCCGCGCGGCGGGCGAGCCCGAATTCTCGCTCGAGCGCATCCCGCTCGACGACCGGGCCACGTTCGAGCTGCTCGCCGCCGGCAACACCACCGCAGTTTTCCAGCTCGAATCCCGCGGCATGCGGGACATGATCAAGCGCGCAAGACCCGATCGCTTCGAGGACGTCATTGCGCTGGTCGCGCTCTACCGTCCCGGCCCGATGGACCTGATCCCGGACTTCACCGACCGCAAGCACGGCCGCCAGCGGGTCGAGTATCTCGACGCGCGGCTCGAGCAGATCCTGGGACCCACGTACGGGATCATGGTCTACCAGGAGCAGGTGATGCAGATCGCGCAGGTGATCGGGGGCTACACGTTGGGCGGCGCCGATCTGCTGCGGCGGGCGATGGGCAAGAAGAAAGCCGAGGAGATGGCGCAGCACCGCGACAGCTTCGTCGCTGGTGCGGAGCGCAACGGGCTGACCACGAGCAAGGCGTCGCAGCTCTTCGACCTGATGGAGAAGTTCGCAGGCTACGGCTTCAACAAATCGCACGCGGCGGCCTACGCACTGCTCGCCTATCAGACGGCATACCTGAAGGCGCATCGTCCTGCCGCCTTCATGGCCGCCAACCTGTCGGCGGTGATGGACGATACCGACAAGGTGCGGCTCTTCCACGAAGACGCGCGCGCCAACGGGCTCACCGTGCTGCCGCCCGACGTGAACGTTTCGGACTATCGCTTCCAGCCGGTGGATGCGAAGACCATCCGCTATGGGCTCGGCGCGATCAAGGGTACCGGCGCATCGGCCATCGCGAGCATCGCCGCCGCGCGCGCGCAGGGCGGGCCGTATCGGGATCTCTTCGATTTCTGCGAGCGCGTGGACAAGCGGCTCGTCAATCGGCGCGTGATCGAATCGCTGGTGCGCGCCGGCGCCTTCGATTCGATTACCGATCACCGCGCGAGCCTCCTCGCCACCGTCGGTCTGGCGATGGAAAGCGCGGAGCAGGCCGAGCGCGCCGCGCATCAGGTCAGTCTCTTCGAGGCGCTCGACACCGATGCGCGCGGACCGCGCGCGCATCGCGACGCCGCGCGCTGGACCGACCGCGAGCGGCTGCTCAACGAGAAGGCGGCGCTCGGCTTCTATCTCTCCGGACATCCCTTCGACGGCTATGCCTGCGAGGTCCGCGACATCGCGCAAGCGCGCCTGGGCGAGCTGCAGCCAGGCGCCGAGCCGCGCCGTATTGCCGGCATCATTCACGGCGTGCGCGTGCAGCAGTCGCGGCGCGGGCGCATGGGGATCGTGACGCTGGACGATGGCACCGGGCGCGTCGAGCTTACGCTCTTCAGCGAGCTCTTCGAGGCGAGCCGCGGCTTGCTGAAGGAGGATCAGCTCCTGGTCGCGGAAGGGAAGGTCGTCCAGGACGATTTCACCGGGGGGCTGCGCATCACGGCCGACACGGTGTGGGACCTCGCCGCGGCCCGCGACAGGTTCGCGCGCGCGATGCGCATCACCTGCAACGGCGGCTCCAGCGGACCCCGTTTGAAGGAGCTGCTCGGCCCCTATCGCAATGGCGGCAGCGGCGGGTGCCCGGTCTCGGTCATTTACTCGAACGGCGCCGCGACGTGCGAGATCGAGCTCGGAGAAGAGTGGCGGGTGAGCCTGCAGGACGGGCTCATGGACGGGCTGCACGCCTGGTTCGAGCCGGACAACGTGCGGGTCATCTACTGACGCCGCGGCAGCCGGTTACCATCCGCGGGGCTGCGCATCCCGCCGTGTATTTCGGCGACCTATTCCTGTAACGGAGACCGGGTACACTCCCGTCCCGATTGCAAGAGCGCAGCTCCAAGGAGGAGAAAACATGATGCATGCAAGGTTGGGTGCCGATCCGCGTCGCCATTTCGCCGCATCCATTCCCGCGATGCCTTTCCGCGCATCGGCCGAATTCGATCTGCCGGCCGAGCCGGAGGAGGAAGACTTCGACGACGACGAGGAAGAAGACGACGACTCGGACCGGCTTCAGCTCGGTCTGGATGCCGAATGGCGCTGAAAGCGGGGAGCGCGTAGCTTTCTGAACGACAGCTTGCGCGGTCCGCGCTTCGGCAACGAAGCTGTCACATGGATCGCCTATGCTTCCGCTTCTCCCCCGGGATGTGCTCCCATGACAGAGAAGCTCAAGATCGTCGGCGCGCTCGGCGAGGAAGCGTTGCTCCTTCCCACCCTCGTAAACGAAGCGCTCGCGGCGAACAGTCGGGCGAAGTATCTCTTCTCCCTCCTGCAGACGGCGAGAGCCCGCGCCGATCGACCCGAGCGCCCGTTCTCGATCCTGCGCGAGGAGCGTCTCGCGAGCGGTGTCGATCAGGCCGAGCTCGACGCGGTGGTGGCCGGCAGCCGCCGTAGCCCCGAATCCCTGTACCTGATCCCGCACTCGGAGGAGATCGTTCACCGGGCGCTGGACGCCGTGCGCGAGATGATCGTGCCCCTCGAGGCCGTCGCGGACGGCGATGTCGCGAAGAATTACCTGGCGCGGTTCCAGGCGCTCGCCGCAATGCCCATTCCCGAGGACGATCTCATCGACGGTTCGTCCATCGACGACATGACCCGCGTCGACCGCGACCGCGGCGACACGCTGCACCTCCTCGTGATCGACCTGCACAAGGAGCTCGACGTGCTGCAGGCGGCGCTCGCCACGGAGACCGTCGACGGCGCCATGACCTATGGTCTCGCGCCCGGCGATCGGCCCCTCGTCGCTGCGTTCATGCGCGGCGTCAACCGCACCGCGCCGCTCAAGCTCGACCACCCGGGGCTCGGCACCACTGCGACGCGCTCCGGCAGCCTGGTGGTGATCCAGAACGACATCGGCACCACCGACGCGCATGTCATCGTGGTGCGCATCGCGGGCTTGAACGTCACGACCCTCTACTCCGACGTGCACCTGCAGCGCCTGACCTTCCTCGAATCGCTGTTCGACGACTGGAAAGTGAAGTGGGACGACATCCTCTCGCGCAAGGACAGCGCCATGGAGGACGGGCTCTACCACCTCTGCGTGGCGCGCTACGAGGCGAAGGACGCAGCGGACCTGGAGGCGTTCCTCGCGTTCCTCGGCTCGCGGCTCGTCTTTCTCATCGACTGGAACAAGGCGCGCAAGCGTCTGCGCAGCCTCCTCGGCAAGAACGAAGTGCAGGAGATCCTGAAGTGGGCTGCCGACGAAGAGGTTGGGCACATGGCCTTTCTCAAGTGCGGCGGCGACGAGCTCGTTTACAGGGCGCTCGCGCTGGCGGCGAAAGGCGAGTATCGGCCCGGCATGCAGCTCCAGGACCTGCTCTCGCGTGATCTCGCACGACAGCTCGTGCAGTTCGTCTTCCGCACGGCGACGGAAGGGCTGCGGCAGGGGACGCAGATCTCGCTGATCGAGGACGAAGTGGCGGCCGAGCTGTCGCGCTTTTTCCGCGGCGCCGAGGAGCGGCTGCTCGAGATGGCTGCCGAGCATGCGTCGCTCGTCTGGGAGGTGGCCGCCGGCGTGCGCGACACGCTGATGCGCGCGCGTCTGCCGGACTGGTCGGAGCATTTTCGCCGCAATGCGGCGCGGGCCAAGGCGTGGGAATCGCAGGCGGACGATCTCGTGCAGTCGGCGCGTGCCGCGCTCCGGCGGAGCAACTCGGGCGCCTTCGTCTCGCAGTTGATCGAGGCCGCCGACGAGGCTGCGGACTGCCTCGAAGACGCCGCATTCCGTTTGACCACGCTGCCTGCCGACGGCGACGGAGACTTGTGCCGCCAGCTCGAGGGGCTGTCGCGCCTGGTGCTCTCCGCCGCGCAGGAGTACGTGAAGGTGGTCGCCACCGCGCGGCTGGGGCGCGAAGGCATCCCGCGCGAAGACATGCAGGACTTCCTCTCCGGCATCTATCGCATCGTCGCGCTCGAGCACGAATGCGACGACGCCCAGCGCGCGACCGAGGCAGTGCTGGTCGCGAAGGCGGCGAGCTTCCGCGAGCTCTACGTGCTGTCGGAGACTGGCAAGAATCTGGAGCAGGCGGCCGACGAGCTCATGAGCGTGGCGCTCAGGTTTCGCGACCACGTGCTCGCCGAAGTGGTGGCCCAATGAACGGATCGTATCGATGAAAGCGAAGTCGGCAAATCACGCGTCGCCCGCGGTGTTCCTGCTGGGCGGCAAGGGACAACCGCCGCGGACGGGCAGCGTGCAGGAGATGGGCTTCAAGGCCTTCAACCTGGCGGCGATGGCCGCGGCCGGCCTGCCGGTGCCGCAGGGCTTCGTGCTGTCGACCGGTTTCTGCCGCGAGTGCGACGGGTCCAGCGGACGGGCGCCCGCCAACCTGCGCGAGATGCTCGCCGAAGGCATCCGCCATATCGAGCGCGAGAGCGGCCTCGCCTTCGGCGGGCGGCGCAAGCCACTGCTGGTGTCGGTGCGCAGCGGGGCGCCGGTCTCGATGCCCGGCATGATGGAGACCGTGCTCGATGTCGGTGTCAACGACGACACGGTGCATGCGATCGTGCGCGCCACCGGCAACCCGCGCCTGGCGTGGGATTGCTACCGTCGCCTGGTCCAGAGCTTCGCGGAAGTGGTGCACGAGAGTGCGCCCGGCCCCTTCGAGGCGCGACTCGAACGCTGCCTCGTCGAGTGCGGTGCCGGCGCGCCGCAGGAGATCGACTTCCGCAGCCTGGCCGAGCTCACGCGCGATTTCCTCACGCTCTTCGAGGAGCAGACGGGGGCGCCGTTTCCTCAGGATCCGATGGCGCAGCTCGAAGCGGCCACGCTCGCAGTGTTCCGGTCGTGGCGATCGGCCAAGGCCGCGACCTACCGCAGGACACACGGCCTCGACGACGCGACGGGCACGGCCGTTACGGTGCAGCGCATGGTGTTCGGCAACGCCGGCGGCATGTCGGGTGCGGGGGTCGCGTTCACGCGCGATCCGTCCACCGGGGCGAACGCGCTCTACATGGACTTCCTCTTCAACGCCCAGGGCGAGGACGTGGTATCCGGACGGCGCTCGGTCGACGCGGAGATTCCGCTTGGCCGGCTCCTGCCGGAGGCGGTGGACCAGCTCGAGCGTGTGGCGCGGGCGCTCGAGTCCCGCTTCCGCGACGCGCAGGAACTCGAGTTCACGATCGAGGACGGTGCGCTCTACCTTTTGCAGACGCGTACCGCCAAGCGCACGCCCTGGGCCGCTCTGCGCATCGCGGTGGAGCAGGTCGAAGCGGGGTTGATCGACACCGCGCACGCGCTCGCCCGCCTCGAGGAGATCGATCTCGATGGCATTCAGGAGACGAGCTTCGCGCATCCCGACGACGTCGAGGTGCTCGCCCCTGCCGTGTCCGCTGGCGTGGGCATCGCGGCGGGGCGCATCGCGCTGGACAGCGACACGGCCGCGCGCTGGGCCGCGGAGGGCGAGGACGTGGTGCTCGTGCGGAGCGAAGCGCTCACCTCGGACATCGCCGGCATCGTCGCCTCCCGCGGCATTCTCACGGCCGTCGGCGGACGTACTTCCCACGCTGCGGTGGTGGCCCGCCAGCTCGACAAGGTGTGCCTCGTCGGCTGCGGCGAACTCGCGATCGACATGTCGGCGCGGCGCTGCCGCATCGGCGGCCGCGAGCTCATGGCGGGCGACTGGGTGTGCCTCGACGGCAACGCGGGGCGCGTGCTGGCGGGTCGCCCCGACATCGTCACGCGGCGAGCGACCGAATGGCTGCAGCGGGTGGAGGGCTGGAAGGAGCGCCAGGGCGATTCGATTACTACGGCGGCCAACGAGTTCGCGTAAGGGATCTCCGGGCTCGCTCGACGGTGGCCGCTACCGCGCGGGTCGCGGAAAGTGCCGGTATCGGAGCGGTCGAGGTGACGGTACGGACATAGACTTGCACTGGGGAGAGGCGACGGCTGAAGAGGTCCTTCGGCGAGCGACGACGGCCAGAGACATGCTGATCGCGGCTGCGATGACCCGTCGCTCGCCGCGGCGCCTGAACCGGCGTTGTGGCTCATCCGTTCATGGCGCGCGACAAAAAGGCCTGGTGCAGCCAGCGTGGCGTTGCCCATGTGAGGATCACGAGGGCCTTGTTCGCCCAGCCCGGCACGATGCTGATGCGTCCGGCCTGCAAGGCACGGATACCGGCACGCACCACGGGGGTCGGCTGCATCATCAACCGCTTTAGCGCGGGCGTGATCTTCTGCTGCGCCACGGTGGCGAAGCCGGTGTCCGACATGCCCGGGCAAAGCACCGTCACCGTGATGCCATCGCGCTTGAGTTCGCGATGAAGCGCTTCACCCAAACGCAATACGTAGGCCTTGGCGGCTGCATAGACGGCGAAGTTCTGCACGCCCTGGTAGGCCAGCAGGCTGGCCACCACCAGGATCTTCCCGCGTCCTCGCGCCCGCATGTCTTGCGCAAAGACATGGGTGACCGCGGTCAGGCTCGCGACATCCAGCTGCACCATCCCCAGTGCCGCGTCCAGCTGGGTATCCACGAACGGGCCTTGCAGTCCATGGCCGGCGTTGTTGACCAGGATGTCGACCGCAATGCCTCGCTCGCGGAGACGCCGGTGCAGTTCGACGACCGCCGCAATATCCGAGAGATCGACCTGCTCCACCACGACGTCGCTGCGGTACCGCCGGCGCAGTACCTCGGCGAGTGCTTGCAGCCGGTCCAGCCGGCGCGCCACCAGGACCAGCGAGTGGCCCTGCTCGGCATACTGGCGGGCGAATTCCTCGCCGAAGCCGCTCGATGCGCCCGTGATGAGCACCCATGAACTGTCTGTTGTAGTCATCTGCTTACCTGCTGTAGGTAGTGGAAAGGTCGCTGTAGAGAAGCACGTCCAGCGCGTTCATCGCCGAATCGAACCCGGATTCCAGGACGGGGACTTGCACCTCGCCTTGAGCGAGTGAACCCTCGGGCCTTGGCGCAGCTGCAGTTAAGAAGGCCGAGGGGGGGTGGGCGAGCATGAGAGTCCTGGAGTCTATAATCCATATGGGTCACTAGTTGTCAAGCTGTCGCATATGAGGTATCGTTTTCACATGAATGAAATCGAGTCTTCCGCCCCCCAGTCGCGTGGCCCCGCCGACCACAGCGTTCGAGAGCAGATCGTGGAGGCGGCCGGAGAGCACTTCAGCCACTACGGCTACGAGAAGACCACGGTCTCCGACCTGGCCAAGGCGATCGGTTTTTCTAAGGCCTACATCTACAAGTTCTTCGATTCCAAGCAGGCCATCGGCGAGGCGATCTGCTCCAAGACCCTGAGTGCCATAGTCGCGACGGTCGAAGAGGCGGTGGCGGGTGCGACCACGCCCACGGAAAAATTCCGCAGAATGTTCAAGACGTTGGCGGCGACGAGCGTGAGTCTGTTCTTCAATGATCGCAAGCTTTACGACATCGCCGCGTATTCCGCCGGTGAAGGCTGGCCGTCCGCACGCGCCTACACGAAGCGTATCCGGCAGATCCTGACGGAGATCGTCCGCGAAGGGCGGGAGACCGGCGAGTTCGAGCGCAAGACACCGTTGGACGAGACGGTGCATGCGATCTTCCTGGTCATGCTGCCCTACGCGAACCCGCTCCTCCTCCAGCACAACCTCGATCTCGTCGAGGATGCCCCGGCACAGCTTTCCAGCCTGGTCCTGAGAAGCCTGGCTCCATAGGTAGCGTTTTTTCTATGTGACTATTGACAATAATGGTCACTAGTCCGAACATGGAGGCCGTTCCGCTTTCTCGGAGGTCGCCATGCTCCAGCGCCGTAATCTTCCCTTCCTCGCCGCCGGCCTGCTGCCTCTAGTGTTGGCGGCGTGCAGCGACGCTACTTCTTCAACGGATCCGCGGACCGAAATTCCCCTGGTGCGAGTAAGAACGGTCGAGCCGGCCATCCAGGCCGAGCGTTCGTTCACCGGCATCGTTGCGGCGCGGGTGCAGAGCGACCTGGGGTTCCGCGTTCCCGGGAAGGTCCTGGAACGCCTGGTCGATACCGGGCAGACGGTCAAGCGCGGCCAGCCGCTCATGCGCATCGATCCCACGGACCTGAAGCTCGCCACGCGTGCGCACGAGCAGGCCGTTGCCGCCGCCACGGCGCGTGCGCGCCAGACCGCGGAGGACGAGGCGCGACACCGCAACCTCGTCTCCGCGGGCTTTGTATCGGCAGCGGCCTACGACAAGGTCAAGGCTGCCGCCGAGTCGGCGAGAGCGGAGCTCAATGCGGCCCAGGCCCAGGCCGACGTTGCCCGCAACGAAACCGGCTACACGGTCCTGCTCGCCGACGCGGACGGCGTGGTGGTGGAGACCCTGGCGGAGCCGGGCCAGGTCGTCGCTGCCGGTCAGGTTGTCGTCCGTGTCGCGCATGCCGGGCGCCGCGAAGCCGTCATCGAACTCCCCGAAACCCTGCGCCCTACGATCGGCTCCGCGGGTCGCGCGGCTTTGTATGGCAGCGGGCTCACGGGCGCTGCGAAACTGCGTCAGTTGTCGGATGCCGCAAACTCCCAGACGCGCACCTTCGAGGCGCGCTACGTGCTGGAGGGCCGCCTGGCGGAGGCGCCGCTGGGCTCGACTATCTCCATCCACATCCCCCGCGACCGCTCCGCCCCGGCCCTGCAGGTGCCGATCGGCGCCATCTTCGATCCGGGCAAAGGGCCCGGCGTATGGCTGGTCGAAGGGGACGCGCCTCGGGTCACCTGGCGCGCCGTGCAGGTGGCAGGCCTCAGTGAGGAAACCGCCGCGGTCGTCGGTGGCATCGCGGCGGGCGATCGCGTCGTCGTGCTCGGTGCCCATCTGCTGCACGAAGGCGAGCCGGTACGACTGGTTGACGGCGAAGCCGCGCAAAGCGTGGCGGCGGCCGGCGGGGAACGGCAATGAGCGGCTTCAACCTCTCCGCCCTCGCGGTACGCGAGCGCTCGGTCACCCTGTTTCTGATGCTGGCGATCTTCGTCGCCGGCGTCGTGGCCTTCCTGACCCTGGGCCGCGCGGAGGACCCCGCCTTCACCATCAAGCAGATGACCGTGGTCACGGCCTGGCCCGGGGCCACGGCAAAGGAGATGGAAGAACTGGTCGCCGAGCCCCTGGAAAAGCGCATGCAGGAACTGCGCTGGTATGACCGGACCGAGACCTTCACGCGACCGGGCCTGGCCTTCACCACCGTGTACCTCCTCGACAGCACGCCGCCCCTCGAGGTCCCCGAGCAGTTCTATCAGGCGCGCAAGAAACTCGGCGACGAGGCCGGCAAGCTGCCGCATGACGTCATCGGCCCGCTGGCAAACGACGAGTACGCCGACGTGACGTTTGCGCTCTATGCCTTGAAAGCGAAAGGCGAGCCCCAGCGACACCTCGTGCGCGATGCGGAGACCATGCGCCAGCGCCTGCTTCACGTGCCGGGCGTCAAGAAGGTGAACATCATTGGCGAGCAGGCCGAACGGATCTTCGTCGAGTTCTCCCATGACCGCCTCGCGACCTTGGGCGTCTCCCCTCGCGACCTCTTCGCTGCGCTGAACGGGCGCAACGTCATGACGCCCGCCGGCTCGATCGAAGCCAAGGGCCCGCAGGTCTTCATTCGGCTGGACGGCGCCATCGACGATCTGGAGGCGATTCGCAATACGCCGGTCGCGGCGCGGGGGCGTACGCTGAAGCTCGGCGACATCGCCGAGGTGAAGCGGGGCTACGAGGATCCGGCTACCTTCCTCATTCGCAACAACGGCGAACCGGCCCTGCTGCTCGGCGTGGTCATGCGCGAGGGTTGGAATGGACTCGATCTCGGCAAGGCGCTGGAAGCGGAAGCGGCGGCGATCAACGCCGAGATGCCGCTCGGCATGAGCCTCTCCAAGGTTACGGACCAGTCGGTCAATATCCGCGCGGCCGTCGACGAGTTCATGGTCAAATTCTTCGCCGCCCTCGGCGTGGTGATGCTGGTGGGCTTCCTCAGCATGGGATGGCGCGCCGGCATCGTCGTCTCGGCGGCCGTTCCGCTGACCCTGGCCGCGGTCTTCGTCATCATGGCGGCCACCGGCAAGGACTTCGACCGGATCACGCTGGGCTCGCTGATCCTGGCCCTGGGGCTCCTGGTCGACGATGCGATCATCGCCATCGAGATGATGGTGGTGAAGATGGAGGAGGGCTACGACCGCATCCGCGCAGCGGCCTATGCGTGGAGCCACACCGCCGCGCCCATGCTCTCCGGGACCCTGGTGACGGCGATCGGCTTCATGCCGAACGGCTTCGCTAAGTCGACCGCCGGCGAGTACGCCGGAGATATCTTCTGGATCGTCGGCATTGCGTTGATCACGTCGTGGATCGTCGCCGTGGTGTTCACGCCCTACCTGGGGGTGAAGCTGCTCCCGGAGTTTGCTGTGCCCCCGGCTCGGGAAGAGCACCCGAGCCGCCCCCCGGGGGGGCCAAGTCAGTCTTGGGGCGGCCCGGCGACTGGCTTGAGCAAGCAGCACGCGGGCGGGTACGAAGCGATCTACGCCACCCCGCACTACGAGCGCTTCCGCCGCCTGTTGGGATGGGTGATCTGGCGCAAATGGCTGGTCGCTGCGAGCGTGATCGGTGCCTTCGCCGTCGCGGTTCTGGGCATGGACGTCGTCAACAAGCAGTTCTTTCCGACTTCCGATCGGCCCGAGGTGCTGGTCGAAGTCCAGATGCCGCATGGCACCTCGATCCAGCAGACGAGTGCGGCTGCCGCCAAGGTCGAGGCCTGGCTGGCCGAGCAGCCGGAAGCGAAGATCGTGACCGCCTACGTCGGACAGGGGGCGCCGCGCTTCTACCTCGCCATGGCGCCGGAGCTGCCCGATCCTTCCTTCGCGAAGATCGTCGTCTTGACCGACGATCAGGCGGCGCGTGAGACGCTCAAGCTCAGGCTCCGGCAGGCGGTGGGCGACGGCCTGGCGCCCGAGGCCCGCGTGCGGGTGGCCCAGTTGGTGTTCGGCCCGTACTCGCCGTTCCCCGTGGCCTTCCGCGTGATGGGACCCGACCCCGACAAGCTGCGCGACATCGCGGGAGAGGTGCGCGCCGTGATGCAGGCCTCTTCCCAGATGCGGACGGTCAATACCGACTGGGGCGAGCGCGTGCCCACGCTGCGTTTCTCGCTCGATCAGGACCGGCTCCAGAGCCTCGGTCTGAGCTCCAGCGACGTGGCCCAACAGCTTCAGTTCCTGTTGAGCGGCATCCCCATCACCGAAGTACGCGAGGACATCCGTTCGGTACAGGTCGCTGCCCGTTCCGCCGGGAACACGCGGCTCGATCCGGCCAGGATCGCCGATTTCTCCCTGGTCAGAGCGGCCGGCCAACGGATTCCGCTGTCGCAGGTCGGCGCCGTGGACGTCCGCATGGAAGACCCGATCCTGCGCCGCCGCGATCGCACGCCGACGATCACCGTGCGCGGTGATATCGCCGAGGGCTTGCAGCCGCCGGACGTGTCCGCCGCCGTGTGGAAGGATCTTCAGCCCGTCATCGCCAAGCTGCCGGCCGGTTACCGGATCGAAGAGGGCGGTTCCATAGAGGAATCCGGCAAGGCGAACCGCGCAATGGCGCCGATCTTCCCCATCATGATCGCCCTGACGCTAATCACGATCATCGTCCAGGTCCGCTCGATCTCGGCGATGACGATGGTGTTCGCCACCGCGCCGCTGGGCCTTATCGGGGTCGTGCCCACCCTGTTGTTGTTCCACCAGCCGTTCGGCATCAACGCGCTGGTCGGTCTGATTGCGCTATCCGGAATCCTGATGCGCAACACGCTCATCCTGATCGGTCAGATTCGGACTAACGAGAAGGATGGATTGGCGCCCTTCGATGCCGTGGTGGAGGCCACCGTGCAGCGCGCGCGTCCGGTCATCCTGACCGCGCTCGCCGCCATCCTGGCTTTCATGCCGCTCACCCAGTCGGTGTTCTGGGGAACGCTGGCCTACACCTTAATCGGTGGCACCTTCGCCGGGACGGTTCTGACGCTGGTGTTCTTGCCGGCGTTGTACGCGATCTGGTTCAAGATCAGGCCGGCGGCGGGGGACGGGCAAGCCGTGCCGGCGATGCGAGCGGAACCTGTCGCGGCTTAGCAGACAGAATGGGCGCGCCAGCCCCGCAGCGAATTGCCGGCGTGCCGCCACTATATTTGTAGCTCGCCGCGCTCCGGCCGGATCACGCAGCCGAAGCCGAAAGCTCCCGGACCAGTCGGGCGACGACTTGCCTCAGCTGCGCCGCGGACGCTCGACCGAGGCGTGTCGCATCGGATGCCTCGATCGTCGCGATCTTGGCGGTCCGGACGACCGAGGGGACCGGGAGGCCCGACGTGGTTTGGTTGCCTATGGCAACGTCGCCTGGCCAACCCCGGTTCTCCGCGCTGGTGATCATCACGACCCAGAGCAGGCCGTGAAGATCTTCGAGTGCGCCCGTCGAAACCACCAATGCGGGACGGGACTGCCTCGTTGCTCGGTCCGTGTATGGAAACGGGACCTTGATGACGTCGCCCTGTCTAAAGGTCGGCATAGGCCCGGGTGTCCGCCTCACCGCCCCATTCTTCAAAAGTGCGGAAGGGGTCGTCCAGCTTCCTGCTGCCACGGCGGGCTTTGGTGAGGATCACTCGCTCGTCGACGATCTCATACACGATCTCGTCACCCGGCTGCAAATTCAACGCGGTGCGCACCGGTTGGGGGATCGTAGTCTGCGCCTTGGAAGTGAGCTTGCTGACGATCATCTGCCTTGGGCACGGGTAAGGAATGTTCTTATCGTAAGGAGAATCCTTACTTACGTCAATCGCATCCCCAGCAGACGAGGGCGACTGGCTGTGCCGCAACGGCAACGGTGGACGCCTTCTCGCCAACCGACCTGAGCTCGTCACCCGTCGGCCGACCGAGTGGCTGCGGCGGGTGGAAGGCTGGAAGGGACGCCAAGGCAGCGGGGCCCGTGCCGCTTCGGCCTGCTATTGGACTCGATGGTCGGTGACCAGTCGCAGTTCCTGCGGTTCGATGAAGTCGAACGGGCCTGGCGGGTTGTGGATCCGGTGCTGAAAGTCTGGTCGATGGAGCGCAACTTCAGTAATACGTACAAGTCCGGCACCTGGGGCCCGCGCGGCACCTACCGCCTCTTCGACCGCGACGATCAATTTTGGCGGCATTCGCTGGAGGTCGACGGCGCCGAGCTTCAGCCGTACTGACCGAGAGCCAGGGCTTGCCTGACACCAATCAGGTCACGACGAGAATGCCGCTCATGCGGTCGTGACCGTCGCCGCAGAAGTTGTCGCACAGGTAGTGGAAGCGTCCTTCGCGATCGGGCGTGATGCTCACCTCGAGCAGTTTTCCCGGGATCAGGTCCTTGCGAATGCCGAAGTCGGGCATGGCGAAACCGTGCGGAAAATCCACAGCCGTCAGCTCGAAGGTCACGCGCTCGCCCTTCCTTACCGTGATCTCCGCGGGAACGAACTCGAACTTTCGCGCGGTCACGGCGATGCGCTGCCCGGCCGGCTCAGCCGCCGCGCGCAGTCCGGCGGCAGCGACGAGCAGTCCCAGCGATGCAATGCCGAGAAATTGCCGGCGCCGCACCGCTCAGCCTTTCGCCAGCGGCCTCTCGAAGATCTGCGGCGCTTTCGCTGACGCGTCGGCGCGCAGTTCACGCCAGCCGAGGCCCTTGTAGGGATGCGCGGGATCCCACGGCAGCTGCGTCTTCTTCTCTTTCGTTCCCACGGGCGAGAGCGGGAACATCACCGACATCGCGGCGTGATGGCCGATGTGGCCGGTTTGGTGATGGTGCTCGTTGTGGATATGGCCGTAGAACACCGACACGTTCGGGAACGGCATCAGCGCATCGATCGCCGCCTGCCCGTCGCGCGTGGACCAGTCCCATTGCGGATAAAGCGCGAAAAGCGGACGGTGGGTGAGGACGACAATGGGCTGTTCGCGCCTCTGTTTCGCCAGGTCCGCCTTCAGCCACTCGATTTGCGCCGGACCGAGAATGGGCGCGGGATCGGAGACGTTGTCCAGAACGATGAAGTGGATGCCCTTGTGATCGAAGGTATAGCGCAGCGTCTCGCCGAAGAACTCCTGGTAGGCTTCGCCGCGATCGAGCGCGGCGTCGTGCTCGCCTGCGAAATAGCGCACCGGGACGTTCAGCCCGGTCGAGATGTCCTTGAATTCCTTCAACCGAGCCCGGCGGAGCTTCGGGTCGTCGGTGGTCTGTGACAGGTCGCCGGTAAACACCACGAAGTCGGGCCTCGGGTCGAGGGCATTTACTTGCGCGATGGCCTTCTGGAGCGACACTTTGAAATCCGGGTTCACCGAAGCGTTGTTGTAGCCCCAGTGGATGTCGGAGAGTTGCACGAAGTAGAAGTCCTGCGTCCCGCTGCGTGCCGAGCGAGGCGCAGCCCGGAAGCGAGGAGGCAAACACCACGCCTCCCATGCCCGCGAGTTTCAGGAAATCACGCCGGTCGAATCCGTCCATGGTGAGGCTCCTCGAGAGTGAATGGGGTGCTTGCCATGAGGAGACGCGGTGCCTTGGCCACTTATTCCCGAAACAGTCGGGATCAGAGACGTGATACTTCGCACTGCGTCTCTGACCTCGTCTACGGGAATAAACAGTGAGCGCCATCCGTCTTTGTTGCCAATGAAGAGCGAATCGCGGCTTTCCCGTTTCGAGCGCACGGTGCTGGTCCACCTCGATGCGGCCTACAGCCTCGCCCGCTGGCTGGTCGGCGAGGACGCCGGCGCCGAGGACGCGGTGCAGGACGCAAGCCTCAAGGCATTGCGCTTTTTCGACGACTGCCAGGGGACCGCCACCCGCGCCTGGTTCATGGCGATCGTGCGCAATGCCAGTTACGACCTGCTGCGCGAACGCCGACCCCGTGCGCTGGAAGAGGAATTCGACGATGAATTGCACGGCGCCGAGGCCGGCCGCGAATCGCCCGAAGCCTCGGTCGCCCGCGGCTCGGACGCGCGCTGGGTGCGGGAAGCCATCGCGCGCCTGCCGGTCGAATACCGCGAGGTCGTCGTGCTGCGGGAACTGGAAGAACTTTCGTACAAGGAGATCAGCGCCATCGTGAAGATTCCCATCGGCACCGTGATGTCCCGGCTCTCTCGCGGACGCGACCTTCTTGCGCACGCCCTCATCGCACAGTCACGCAGGCGACCCGCATGAGCTGCGCCCGCACCCGCCAATTCCTCGACGCCTGGATCGACGATGAGCTCGACCCGACCACCGCCGACGAAATTAGGCGCCACATCGCGGCGTGCCCAGGATGCGCGGGGCTGCGCGCCGAACGCGAAGCACTCTCTAGACGCTTGCGCAACTTCGCCCCGCGTTTCACTGCACCGCCAGCGCTGCGCGAGTCGGTTCGCGCGCAGCTTCACGCAGCGGGGTGCGATGCGGGCAAGACGATCCGACGACGCAGCGGGCCGACATGGTGGCAGGCCGCGGCAATGGGCGGCGTCGCGGCGAGCGTGGCGGTGCTCACGACCTACTGGATGCTGCGGATCGCACCGGACGACTCGGTACGTGAACAGACAGTGAACCGGCATGTCGCCGCGCTGACCTTGGCGCGCGCCGATCCCGCGCGGCTGGTCGACGTCGCCTCTACCGACCGCCACGAGGTCAAGCCGTGGTTCGAGGGCCGCATCGATTTCTCGCCGCCCGTTCGGGATCTCGCCGCGCAGGGGTTCGTTCTCCTCGGCGGCCGCGTCGACGAAACGGCGGACGGGCGCACCGCGGCCGTGGTCTATCGGATCCGCCAACACACGGTCGAACTGTTCGTCTCGCGCGCGGCAGTCGACTCCGTCGAGGCTCCACGATCGTCGACGCTGCGTGGCTTCGGCGTCGTGACGTGGGCGGAAGGGGGACTGCGGTTCGCCGCGGTTTCGGACGTCGATCCGCGCGATCTACAACGCTTCGCCGAGGCCGTGCGGTCGCCCTCCTGAGTGCTGGAGAACTCCAGTAGCATGGCCGGCTGAACATCGCGCCGACACGGTGCGGGACCGCGCTGCTCCTGTCATCCAGACGTTGCTCGATTCGATCTCGATCGCCTTGATCAGCCTGTCGGGAGAGAGCGTCGACCAGCAGGTCGGCTTTCTTTCGGAAGCAGTGTCCGCGAGCGATGGCATCGCGGCGGGGCGCATTGCTCTCGACAGCGAGACCGCTGCCCGATGGGCCTCCGAGGGAGACGGCGCGGTGGTGGCGCGTCGACTCGGCGCTGCCGCATCGCAGGCCGTGAGCTCGCGGAGGGCGACTGGCTGTGCCTCGACGGCAACGCGGGGCGGGTGCTGGCCGGAGACCCGAGCTCGTCGACGCGCCGACCGACCGAGTGGCTCGAGCGGGTGGAAGGCTGGAAGGGAAGCCGGGGCAGAGTCGTCAGTGCCGCCGCCGCTGACGAATTCGCGTAGGATGAGGTCAGCGGGCTCGCTCGACGCTGGCCGCTCCCGCGCGCGGCACGCCTACAGTGCCGCTATCGGAGCGGTCGAGCAGTAGGGTACGGACATCATCCGTCGTAACCGGGACTCGCACCGGACAGGCGACGCCTGAAGAGGTCGGCTTACGTTCGTGGACGACCGGCATCGGCCAGGAGCCGTCAGTGACTGAGCGAAAAACCGCATTGCTGAGCGTCCGGTATCGGCTCCGTCGGTGACATTCGGGATGGTTGGGAGGGTGATAGAGCTCGGCGGTAACTGGTGGTTCAGGATTCAGGCGTCTGACTACAAAGTCGATCAGCGCATCGCCTGGTGGGCACCACGGAAAAGCAGCCCGCGTCGGCCGTCAGGGGCGGCTCGTTGCCTGCGGCGATCAGCCCAACCCTCTGCAGCCAATCGTGTTGCCCGAGGCGGTGATCGGAGGGCGATCCTGGCATTTCTCGGGGGCGCTCAACACGAAAATCCCCCACTGACCAACGGTTGACGGCGAAGAGACAATTCCGGAAGTGCCGTTGGAATTCCTATCCCTCGGTAACCGGCCAATGCTCGGCGCGCGAGCTCTGATGGCGGATGAGCGCGCATGACGGACGTCGGCCAAGCTGGCTGGTGTGTTCGGGCCGTCGAATCCGGGGCCGCACTTAACGACCGCCGTGCGGCCGCGTGAGCGCAGCGATCCCGCTTGGATCAAGGGAGGAAACAGATGACAGGCAAGCTGGATTGGAAGTGGATCGGCATCGGCGTTGTGGTGATGGTCGTGCTCAATCTGATCGCCGGCCTGATTCTGGGTGTCTTCCTTGGGCCGCAGATGCAAGAGGCGGCGAGCCCGGAGGACATCCGATTGAGCAGTGGCCAAGCCGTGCTCGCGGCCGTGCTCAACTTTCTGGCGTTTGCGATCGGGGGCTTCATCGTCGGCCTCAAATCGGTGGGACGCACCATCCTGGAACCGGGTATCTCCGCGGCGATCGCCGTGGTGATCGCGCTCCTGATCTCGGGCAACTTCACGCTGACCAATATCCTCGCGGGCGGCCTTGTGCCGTTCTTCGCCGGCGTGCTCGGCGGCTGGCTCGGCGAGCGCCGGCAGGGCGCCGTCTGATCAGCGCCACGGCCCTCGGCCGCAGCCGGGCATCGGCGACGGCGCCCCGAGGGCCAGTGCGCTCGTCTGGCCGCAGCAATCGTCTGCTCGGATGCGCCCACGCGGAGACTTGACCGCTCGGGAAATCGACTGCTCAAGGACGCGTTTCGGGCGATCAACGACTTCCGCGCCCACGTCCGGGCGGATCGACGAAGTTGGATACCGCCGGTCTCGTAGTCCGCGATCTGCTGCCGCAACTGCAGTCCGGTGATGTGGTGGAAGGCGGCGCGCAGGCGATCCTGGACGTCGAGGCTGAGGTGCCTGGCCTCGCTCAAGGCGTCGAGGCGGGCAAGCGTGCCGGTCGCGGCAATGCCGGCTCGCAGGGGCGAGCAGACGCCCTGAGCGGCGGTTACGCAAGCAGGCACCTGCGTTCGTCGGTCTTCGCCGTTTGCGACGCTATATATGCGCAAAGGCTATCCACTTAGCTCCCCTTACCCAAAATATAGTGGTGAGCTCAGGGCGCCTCCGCAGGTGGCGGCGAGATTCTAGCGTGCAGCGCATCGGATCGCGGGGAGCGACGGCCGCGCTCGACCGAAGCGCGCTGGATTCACGCACATAATTGGCACCGAGCACTCTTCAGAGTGTTTTCTTCCCCTACCCCAAGCGGTCCCCTGACGTTACCGGCGGACCGGAACATTGGAGACACCCGATGACCTTGTTGCGTACCCTGTTCTTCGCCGCCCTGGCCCTGGCTCTATTCCCGGTCCAGGCGCGGAACAACATCGAAGAGAACGCGTCGATCATGCGCGCCGTCCAAACCACGGACGCCAAGACGCTGATCGCGCAGAACCTCAAGCTGACCGTCGCTACGAGCGAAGCGCGCGAAGATCGACGATCGTCTCGATGCCGTACTGCTCGACTACAAGCTGAGCTGCGAGCAGCTCTGCGACGAGAAGGCCGGGCAGCTCATCAACGAATGGATGGGAGCGCGACACGATCTTGACGAGCTGCGCCAACAGTACGTTCCCGAGTTCGGCGCCGTGATTCCCGCCACGAAGGTGCTGCGGCTCTATCAGCTCGAAGGGCTGCGCGAAGCCGTGATCAGGGTCGACCGCTTCAAGAAGGTTCCTCTTGCGAAGTGACCGCCTTGGGGACCGCGTCGCGATCGATGATCGTGCTTGCCGAAACGCAGATGTCACTCTAGGCCGCGCCGATCCGGTGACAATCGTCCTGATGGCCTAGGCCTAGGCCGAATGGCGATGAGATCAATCTCGTGGAGTCGATCGAGAGAACCTGCGCGATGTACCGCCGCTCTTCTCAACACGCGCCCGGTTCCGCGGCGCTGGCAGCCTTGTCCGCTTCTTCCGGACCCAGCTCGTAGACGACCACCCCGGTGCCGGACGGAAGACGCAGCCATTCTTCCTGCGCGAGCGCCCGCATGCCGTCTTGATAGCCCCGCTCCCAGCGCCACTTGATCGAGCTGCGCGAGAAGTCGATGTCCTTGCTGGGTACGCCCCATCCGCGATCGGGGCAGCTCAGACGGATGATGGTAAAGGGTGCGGCACTGAGCAGGCGCGCGATCCGCTGCAGCTCGGGCCGCTCAAGCAGCTCGCTCGGGAGCTTCTCACGCAGCGCCTGAAAAGCACCGCGGATGTCCTGCATCCGGTGGTAATCCCGGATGTCGTGGCGCGACCGCGAGGCGTAGAGGATGTCCTTCTGGCGTTCCGAGACTTCCGCCACGGAGCGCGGCTCGCCGCCTTCCGCATGCCACAGGTCCACCATGAAGCACAGCGTGGCCACCTGCGGCACGTCGTCGATCACCGCGTCGATCGGCGTATTCGAGTACAGGCCCCCATCCCAGTACAGCTCGTCGCCGATACGGACCGCGGGAAAGCCGGGGGGCAGCGCGCCGCTCGCCAGCACGTGGTGCACGGCCAAGGGCTCCTTCGCGCTATCGAAATACACCAGCTTGCCGCTCGTTACGTTGACGGCACCCACGGTAAGGCGCGTGCCCTCCTCCGCGTTGATGAGGTCGAAGCTCGCAAGCCGCTGCAAAGTCTCGCGCAGCGGTGCGGTGTCGTAGAAGCTCGCGGTCTCCGCGGTGCCGGAGTCTCCGCGCAGAGGGGGGAGCGGCCGTCGCGGCGAGAAGAATCCTTGAACCCCGGACGCCAGCACGCCAAACGTGGTGAGGTAGGCGTTCACCGGCCGCAGATCCTCCTGCACACGCTCCGGGTCCCAGATGTCGTCCTGGCCGACGATGTCCCAGAACTCCTTCAGCCGCTCGACCCGCTCGCCTGCGGCGTTGCCGGCCAGAACCGCGCCGTTGATGGCGCCGATGGAAGTGCCGACGATCCAGTCTGGCTCCAGCCCCTGCTCGCTCAGCGCCTGGTACACGCCGCCCTGGTAGGCACCCAGTGCGCCGCCCCCCTGCAGCACCAAGGCGATCCTCGGCGCCTGCCAGTGTGTTACGTGTTCCAGCTCGTTCGTCACGTTGCGTTCTCCTCGCGATTCAGCATTTTAATCCTCGAATGAGATGGCGAGGAAACCGAGTGCAATGCCGACTTGGATCGTGCGCGATCTCGCGGTCGCCCCTCACGCGGGGACCGGCTCGGAGCCCGGAAAGGGCGAAACCTTCGCGATGAAGGGCGCTCTGAGTTCTCTGCGCCCTCCGGCGGTAACTTTTTTCCTACTCTCTTGAAGGGAGACGCCCCTTGAATCACGTTTCGGCACCGCACGGAAGGACCTATTGAGTGACCACTCCCCTGCTCTCGATCAGCGGTCTGAGCAAGCACTATGGCGGCCCGACCGGTCGGCGCGTGCTGAAGGACCTCGCGCTCGAACTGGCGCCTGCGGAGTATGCCGCTGTGATGGGCGAATCGGGATTCGACAATCGACGTTGCTGAACCTGATCGCCGGGCTGGATCGACCCGACGCGGGAAGCATTCGGATCGAAGGCATCGAGCTTACCACGCTGCAAGACGGAGACATCCTGTTTTCATGGTCCGGTTCGCTGGAATGCGTCTTGTGAGCGGGCGCGCAGCTCGGAGGCGTCCCAGTCGCTGTTCAGGGGACTCGCGGCGACGCGGCGGTGTCCGTGCAGGGAGAGCGTGCCGACGGCGACGGCCGTCAGCTTGCCTCGCTGGGCCCGGACCCGGTCCAGGCGCTCGAGCGTGAACGCGAGCGACAGGGCGGAAACGACGAGACCAACCGCCACCCGGGCGCCCACGGTGGCATTGGGCGCACCCGCGAGGCACCCGAACTACGCGGCGCGCGGCCCGCTGGCGCTCGACGAAGCCGTCGACCGCGCAGGTCGATACCAACCTCGGTCAGTAATGCGGCGGCTTGTCGTCGCCGTCGGCATCAACGAGCCCCGGTGCGGCCGCCACCTTCTGGGTCAGCCGCTGCTACCTCTACCAGCCGGATGTCACGGGGCCATGGACCGCGCGCAAGCAACTCAGGTCCGCTGCGCCGTCTACCGCCGGCGTCGTCCCGAGCGCACGCCGCTCTACCGCGCCCGTCCAGGGCCATTTCGAGACCTATCTCGCGCTCGCCCGCGAGGGGCACTTCGACGCTGAAGCGGTGCCCGCGTATGTCGAGCGGGAGTTTGGCCGTTACCTCACGTGCGCAATTCTCGGCCATGGCTTCTGGAGAAGCTGCGATGGTGGGGCGACGGCAATTCCTCACAAAGCGGTCATTGCGGCTTCGGAGCCGTGAACGACTGGTCAGGGTCGAACTCGGCCTTCGAACAGAGCATAGTCCAGAGTGAGTAGGCATTGTCTGTCAGTTTGAATTTCGGTTAGGGGACAAGTTATTGCCCCTCGGATCGGTCGCGGGATTCTCGCATCAGTTCTGGTGACGCCGCCTGATACCGAAGGATCAAGCGGCGCGAACCACCATCGCTACCGCGACCGCTGTAAGCGCCATCCCGGCGAGCGCCGACGCGCTGAGAGTCTCCCCGAACAGCCCGTATGCCATGAGGGCGGTGACCGGCGGGGTGAGGTAGAAGAGGCTGGAAACCCGGGCCGCTGCGCCGTGCCGGATCAGGAAGTACAGCAGGCTGACGGCTCCGACCGAGAGGACCAGGCACAGCCAAAGCAGCGCGAAGACGAATTGCCCCGACCAGCGAATGTCGGCGCTTTCGCTCGCCAGGGCGCCGGCGAAGAGCACGAGCCCGGCCGCGGTGTACTGGACTGCGCCGCCAGTCCGAAAATCCATGCCGCCGCAGTAGCGCTTTTGATAAAGCGTGCCGGCAGTGATGCTGAAAAGCGCGAGCAGGGCGAAGCTGATCGCCTTGGTATTCAAGCCAACGCCGGACACGTTGCCCGACACCACCAGGGTGACGCCGACAAAGCCGAGAACGAAGCCGATCCACTGCGTCGTTCCGATCCGTTCCTTGAGCCAATAACCTGCAGCGACCGCCGTCAGCACCGGCTGCAAGCCGACGATCAAAGCGGTCAACCCGCTCGACAGGCCTGCTGCGATGGCGCTGAATACGCCGCCGAGATAACCGGCGTGCACCAGCACGCCCGCGACGGCCATGTGAGTCACCGTCGAGGTGCTGGATGGCCAGGAGGCACGCGTGATGAGCGCAAGAACAACGAGCAGCACGACAACGATGGCCATGCGCAGCGAGAGGAACGTGAGCGGCTCTGCGTAGGGCAAACCGAGCTTGGCCCCGATGAATCCGCTGCTCCACAGCACGACGAACACGGTCGGGGCCAGTTGCGCCAGTGCCGGTCTAGAGGTCATCTATTTCGATGGGCTGCTCGCGGAGCGGCGTCTCAGGAACCACCGCGTTCTTCGTTACGTGCGACGGCCATCAGATCGCAGATTCATCGTGCGAGTTCATCGTGCGAGTGTTGACGAGGCAGCCCGGGACGACCAACACCTCCCGCGTGCCCACTGTTATCCCGAACCTGCGAGGGGGCTCCCGCAGAAGATGCCGACAGCTCCCGCACGAGTCGCCCGGATGACGTCGCCCTGACTAAAGGTCGGCATAGGCTTTGGTATCCGCCTCACTGCCCCATTCTTCGAACGCGCGGAAAGGGTCGTCCATCTTCCTGCTGCCACGGCGGGCTTTGGTGAGGATCACTCGGGCGTCGACGATCTCGTACACGATCTCGTCGCCCGGCTGCAGGTTCAATGCGGTGCGTACCGGTTGGGGGATCGTGGTCTGCGCCTTGGAAGTCAGTTTGCTGATGATCATCTCTGAGCGTCGGTAAGGAACTTCCTTATCGTAAGGAGGCGTCAATCGCATCGTCAGCGGCGGAAGATACCCGAAGCTTCATGAGCTCATGCGGATTCACGTCGCACGCTTCGGCGGTCGGGCGCCAATTGGACGAGGTGCAAGTATCAGAGTGGCTCTACGACGTCGAAGCGCAACCCGCTCCAGCCCTCGCCGCGCCCCGGTCCATTGCGGCGACCGATCCAGAGGTGCGTGGTGCCGTCCATCCAGCGGGCATACTGCCAGGCGCGTGTCACGCGCGCGCCGGCACGCGGCACTTCTTCCTCGAACAGGCTCAACGGCGTGCCCGGCTCCAGCACGCGCCCCAGTGCGCCGGGCGTGGTCGGCTGACCATCGCGGTCGAGCAGCACGCGCCCGCGCCGCAGCCGGATGTCGGGGCGCGCGGGATCGATGCGCACCGGCACGAGCGGCAGCCAGTAGTCGGGCACGGTCGTGGCGAGCCGATAGTGCAGCATGCCGTTGCCATCCCCGCTCGGAGCGGGCGGAGGCGCGAGCCGCGTCGTTCGATAGGCTTCGAGGCGGTCGAGCCTGCCCCCGGTGACGCTTTCCACCACGCGCTCGACCGCCCAGGCGAGGTTGGCAAGCTCGTCGCGCAGGAAGAGCACCTCCTCGATCGCTTCGCCGTTCAGCGTGCTCGCAAGGGTGGGGGCGAGGAGCAGCGTCTCCGCCGCGCCGTCGGCCCCGCTCGGCGGTGCCGCAACCGGCTCGGGACAGAAGAGCCGCCAGTCGCGCCGCGGCGCATCGACCTGCGCGGCAGACCGGATCAGCGTGCGCTCGCCGAAGGTGTCGGTGACGACCAGGGAGCGCACGCGGTTTATCGAGCCCACATCGAGCTCGACCGGCGCAACGAACCAGTCGTTGCCGAAGTCGAGCGCGAAGCCCAGGAGGAGCAGGCGCAGCAGGTCGGTCGGCCCGGCGTCGATCTGGCCGAAGTTCACCTCGGCCTCCTCGAATTCCCACCAGCGTGCGGCCGGCATGCCGCGGTAGCTCACCGGCGTCGGGATCAGGGTGCGTGTCACGGTGCGCAGCCGCGACCCGTCGGCGCTCGCGCCGAGACTCGCACCGGCCTGGTAATCGAACGCCTGCCAGTCGAGGCGGCCCTCGGAATATTCTGGCGCGATTAGCACCGTTTCGCCGCTCGTGGCAGGCGCCGCCAGCGCGAACGTGTATTCCATGCGCTCGGGCTGCCATGCAGGCGCCACGCCCTCGGGCTCGCTCGCGTGGGTCGAGTACCAGGCGAGCCACGCACGCGCTGCGGCGGAGACTGCCGCTCGATCGGCCTCGGCGATGACGGGCTCGGCCGGAAGCGCAGGCGTCGGGCGGCCGAGCGCTGCGGCGAGATCGGCGCGCAGGCGGACACCGTCCGGCACGCGCCCGCCCATGACAGCGAGGAAGCGCCGCGCGGCCGCATCGACCCGGTCGTCATTCGCCGGCGTCACGAGCGCGTAGCGCGCGACGTAGGCGTCGCGATACTGGCCGACGCCGTGCTGCGCGAGAAAGCGCAGGAAGTGCAGCCCGGCGACGCTCGCCATGCGCGCGTTCGGTGCCCCGCCGGCAGCAGCGAGCACCGGCTCGCGCTCGACGAGCGCTTCGAGTGGCGTCCGCGCCGCGTCGAACGCGACGCCCGGCGTGTTGCCGGTTGTCCCTGCGCCAGCGCGATAGCGGGTGAGCGGGGCATGTTCGATCCGCACCCGCACCTCGACCGGTGAACCGGCGTCCTCGGCGGTGAGCTCGCCGATCTGCCATTGGCGCGCGAGCTGCCACAGCGGATCGTGCAGCCGCGCGGCGAGGCTGTCCTGCAAATCCTCGCGTTGGGTGCGAGGCTCCAGGCGGGTCCAGCTCGTGATCGACGGCATCTTGGCCCTCAGGAAGGATTGATCGCCCGCCGGAAGTCGGTCGACACGGTGTCGTTCGACAGATTGAGCCCGAAATACAGAGCCGGCAGCACCTGCTCGAGGTCGGTGTTCGGTGCGATCTGCTCCGGTGCGACCGCCCGGAGCTTCACGAGGTCGAGCGTTTCGAGCAGCGTCGCTTCGAGCACGTCGAGACCCCAACGCGCTTCGCCGCGCGGCAGCACCGCGAGCAGCACTGCCTGCGGCGCCTGCACCGCAGGCTCGTCGAAGTTGAACGCGACGCCGGTGGCGCGGCTCGTCGCGGGCACGACCTCGACCCACTCGTCGACGCAGAGCCCGGCGATGGACTTCGCGGCATCGAGCGTATCCGGGGTGTGTGCGACGACCGAAAGCTTCCCTGCCGGGAGTTGCGCCCCAGGCGCGAGCGGCAGCGCCGCCCAACGCTCGCCCTCGACGAACGGCAACTGTGCGACCGCGAGCGCCGTCGTGCGGCCCATCGCTTCGTCGTAGAGAAGCACCGTCTGCAGCCGCTCGACCGCGCGCCGGACGTGGGCGATGCGAGCGAGCCACGCAGCCGGCGCGAGACGATCGCCATCGAAGCGTGCATCGCTCGCGCCGAGCGCGCGGCCCAGTTCACCCGCCTCCGTGCGCACGATCCGCGGCAGCACGACGAAGCTCGGCCCGAGCACTTCGCGAATGCGCGCTGCGTCGTGCTCGCGTTGCGACTCGGGCGACGCCTGCTCGCGTACGAACCCGCTCTCCGCTGCGCGCGCGGCATCGAGCCGGCGCCGCGCCGCCTGCTCGACGGCACGGGCGCGGCCGAGTAGCTCCGCGATCGCCTCCGGCGTGTCGGCAGTCGACAGCGCCGGCACGCTATCCGCGAAACCGTAGAAAAGCATCGGAACGAGCGCCTTCGCCACGGCGGCGACGTCGGCCTGTCCATCCGTCACGAGGGTGCGTTCGAGCGCTGCGTGCGACACCGAGAGGCGCCTGACCAGCTCGTCGGCGCGTTCGCGAAGCTCGGCGAGATCGGTTGCGGCCGGCACCTTCGCTTCCGGCAGCGCGAGGTCGGTGTCGGCGAGCGCTCGCGCGTCGGCGAGCACGGCGTTGACCGCGCGCGCGATTTCGAACACCTCGGCGAAGCTGCGCAGGCCGGGCGGCCAGTCGGGCTGGCGCTCGAAGACGAGCCCGACCACGGCGTCGGCCGGTATGCCGGCCGGTCGCGTTGCGAGCAGGCGGTCGGCAAGGTAGCGCTCCAGCTCCGGCTTCGGCCCACCCGCAGGGTCGACGAGCGCAAGCAGATCGAGCGGCTCGAGGCCGGTGCTCCGCATGCGCAGATCGCGCTTCGAGATCAGCGCGCCGGAGTCGCGCTCCGCGAAGTGCGCGTCGCAGCGGATCTCCTGCGGATCGCCGAGCAAACGCGCGACCCAGGCGTTGAGAACCGGCTCGACACCGGCACGCACCTGACGCGCATCGGTGGGCCAGGTGGTGACCGCACCGGCCGGCGCGTTCCAGAGCACGAGTACGCGCTGCGTGAGCGCCACCCCGCTCGCAGGCGTGCGCGCGAACTCGAGCTCCGGCGGCGGCACTTCGCTCCGCGCGACAGCGTCGAGGCTCGTGCCCGCGCGCACCGGGTTTCCCTGCACGAGCTGGTAGACGCTCTCGGCGGTGAGCGCGTCGCCGAGCGCATCGACTGCGGCTGCAAGCGCTTCCAGCTCCTCGACGAGCGTACGATGGTCGGCGCCCCCTGACGCGGGCAGCTTCTTCTTGCCGAAGGGAATGCTTCCCGACTGGTGCAGCTTGAGGAGCGCCAGGCCGTCGACGACATGGGTCGCTTCCGCCGACTCGATCGCCTCGACCGCTGCGGTCGGGGGAAAGAGGCGCCGCGCGCGCGCGGCGGCGAGCAGCGTCTCGAACGCGAGCTTCGCCTCCGCGGCCGCTTTCACCGCCGCGGCGAGATCCGGGTGCGGCAGCCGCTTCAGCTCCTCGACCCGCTGCGCGAGCGGGCCGACTTCGCGCGCCGCGGCATCGACCTCCGCGCCGATCACGCTCTGGCGCTGCTGCAAGCGCGTCACTTCCTCTCGCGTGCTCGTGATCTGCGGCGGGATTTCCCTGAGCCGCAGGTTCACGTCGAGCAGCCTCTCCATGAGGATTTCGTTGTTGGGTTGTTTCTTCAGCAGGTTCTGCAAGCGCTGGGCTTCGGCCACGAGCGCGGCGCGCTCGTCGGTGAGCTTCTTCAATCGCGCCTGCGCGGCACCGAGCTGGCCCGGCAGGCGAGTCTGCTCCTGCGTGAGCTCGGAGTGCCTGCGCTGCGCGACGGCGAGCGCGTTGGACGTGTTCACGAGCTCCGGATGCGGCAGGCCCTTCAGGCGTGCGGCCTCGGCCGCGGTGTCCTGGGCCGCGACTTCGGCCTTGGCGAGCTCACCGAACGGCGCGATACGGCGAAACGGCGCGATGTAGACGTCGAGCCCCCGGTCGTGGAGCGCGCGCTCGAAGCGGTATCCGAGCAGCGCGCCGAGCGGCTGGCCTTCGCGCACACCGTCGAGCAGGTACTCGGCGAGGCGCACCCGGCGCGAGCTGAGGTCGACCGCGAATGGACGACTGTCCGCTTCGCCGGGGAACGCAAGGTAGCCGCTTCGCAGCACCGCCGCCATCGCGGCCTGGTTCAGCGACGGCGCGTGTACGAAGCCGGCGTTGGCGGGGTCGACGGTGAGCGGGCTGCCGCCTTCGCCCTCCGGCGGCTGCGTGACGAGCTCGCGCGGCGGGGCCGGTCGCACGTCGTCGACCCAGGCGAAGCCGCCCGCGACCACACCCGTCGGTGCGGCCTGCCGCAGCTCGTGCAGGCGGCGCGTGGCGAGCGAGGTGATCCACGCGTCGAGCCGGTAGGCGAAGAGGTCGAGCGTGCCCGTGAAAAGCGCTGCGAGCCGCTCGCGTGGGAGGTCGCGGAGCCGATCGAGGCTGGCGCGCATCGCGTCGAGCCGCGCCGCCGCGGGATGGTCGGCGGCGGTGAGCGTGTGCAGCGGCTGGTCGGCGAGGCCGGGCAGCGGATGTTCGGGATGACGCCCCACGGTGCGCGTGCGTTCCTCGAAGACGTCGATCACGGCCGGCTCGGCGCGCGCTGCTGGATCGGCCGCGCCCCCGGCACGCTGGATCTCGAACGCCGTCTGCGCATAGGTGAGCAGCACAGCGTGCCGCAGCAGCAGGTAGAGGAGGTTGTTCGGGCGCGCGGCGAGCCCCGTCTCGGCGCGGATCGCTTCGTAGGATGAGTCGCGCAGCCACGCGAGCCACTCCGCCTCGGTCGGCGCCGTGCCCGCGGGCGCCAGCACGACGTCATCGCGCAGCTCGGTGGAGGACGCGGCGAGCACGGTGGCGAGCAACCGTGGCTCGCCGCCGAACCCGAGCGCCGCGAGCTGGGTGCGCAGGTTCTGCGTGTGCAGGACGAGCTGCGACGGCAGCTCGAAGAAGCCATGGAAGCCGCGGATGCCGAAGAGCGCGTGGTCGAACATGAGGCGCGCGGCGTAGCCCGATGACGTCGGGCTCGCCTTCAGCACCGCCAGGATCGTCGCTTCGTTCGGCACTTGCGTCGACCCCTGCCGCCGGTCGAGGCGCGGCAGCTTCGGGACGACACCGCGCAGGCGGTTGCGAATCGTCCGCAGCGCCGTGACGAAAGGCATTTCGTCGGCCGTCGCGCGCCAGCGGTCGAGCGCGGTCGTGGGCAGCACGCCGTAGGGCTGGCGGCCGACGCGCAGGGTTGGCAGCGGTCCCTGGGCGCGGACGAAGTCGAGGAAGTGGCCGCGCGCCGCTTCCACCGCTGGATCCGGGAAGACATTCAGCAGTTGCTCGAGGAAGTAGCCGCCGGTCGCCGGCCAGAGCAGGGTCTGCAGCGCGCGTGCATCGGCCTGGTCGCGGCGCGTGCCGCCTTCGAGCGGCGTGAAAAGCTCGCTGTCGATGCCGACGGCGTGGGCCAGCAGGACGGCGTTGGCGTCGGCCGGCGCAGGCGGTGTCGCGCTCGGCAGCGGATAGGTCGCCGCGGGGTCGAGCGTGCGCGGCGCAAAGCCGGCGCCGCGCGCTTCGGTGTTGTTCGTCGGCGTACCCGGCGCGACGAAGGCGAGTCCTTCGGTGAAGCGGTGCCCGGTGAGCAGCTCGCCGAGCGCGGTCGCGCTATCGGCCGGCGTCTGCGTGGTGCGTACGCCGAAGACGACGAGCGTGTCGAAGCCGAACTGCGCGTCGGCGGGCGTGAGCGCGACGCGCAGCCCCATGCCGATGCGCTCGGCCTCCGCGAAGTCCACCAGCCAGCGCATGCCCGCATCGACGGCGAGGCGCTCGTCGCTCGCCTCAAGGGGCGGCGGCGCCGACGGGTCGGGCCCGACCGCGAGCGGCGGCGCGATCGGCACGCTTGCTTCCAGCATGACCCGCTGGCCCGCACGATAACCGAGCGCGATCCAGCGATCCGGCAGCAACCGCGCGAGCGGCGCACGCGTCCACGAGTCAGCACGGCGCGCTCGCTCGGGGTGGCGTGGCGGATCGGGCAACGGTGCTTCCTCCGGGATCGGGAGCGCGGGGCGGTCGCCGGGATTGATGGGCTTGAGCGTGAGCACGATCCACGTCGCGCGGCCGCGGCCGTAACGCTGCGCGATCTGCTCCCAGAGCTGGTTGCGGCGCGCAACCGCTTCGTCGGTGTCGGCGGCGCCGGTGCGCCAGGTCGCGGCCCAGAAGTGCTGACCCCACTGCAGCTCGTCGGCCGTTAGCTCGGGCTCGTGACTGTCGACGTGGACTTCGTCCGGGTAGACGCGGATCAGCAGTTCGGGCTTGCCGCCCGTGCTCACGAAGCGCGTTTCCAGCCGCACCGGCAGAAGCGCGATCGGCCGGTCCGCGGCTGGGGAACTCGCCGAACAGCGCGTGCTCCTGCTGTTCGACAAGTTGCGCGAGGCGCGGCTCGATTTCGGCGAGCCGGATGCGCGCCGCAGGAAGTCGCGCATCCGCGGCTTGGAGATTGCGCTGCGCGATGCGAAGCGCCGCGAAAAGCGCTTTTTTCTCCTGCGGCGTCTCCGCGGCTTCGAGGTCGGCGTTGAGCGCGTCGATCTGTTCGCGCAGCGACACGACCGATAGTTCGAGCTGCTCCACCTCGCTCGCCGCAGCGTCGCGTTCGGCGCGCGCCTGGGCGATTTCGACGGCAAAGGGCACCATGCGCGGTTACTCCGGCAGCAGATCGGCGAACCGGAAGGCGACCCGGAACGCGCGCTGCAGCGCGATCGCCGCCATGTGGCCGGCGTTCGATCCCCACTCGAGCGGGCCGATGCGGTGAGCGGCGAGCCGCCCGCCGAGCCGGACGTGGACGAGTGCGTCGAGCTCCGCGTCGTCGGTGGCGAGGTCGCCCCAGGCGAGATCGCTCCAGCTCGCGAGCTCGGTCGGGGCGCGGCCGGTGACGGTCGATTCGTCGAGGCCGAAACGCGGCTCGGTCGGCTGCTGTTCGAGCACGACGAACCAGCCTTCGGCACGCAGTTTCGCGACGGTGAGGCCGAAGCCCGCGAACGTCATATCCGGCGCGAGCCGGCCGCGGAACAGCGGATACACGCGCTCGCTCCCCGCCGCGCCCGGATGCGCCGCGCGGGTGACGTAGATCGTCGTGCCCGGATAACGGTTGAGGAGCTCGCCGCGGACGAGCAGCACGAGGTTGCCGTTGGTGCCGCTCATGAAGTGACTGCCGAGCGTGCTCGGCAGTGTCCATCGATGCAGCGGCGGCATCTGCTCGGCAGCGCGCGGGTCGAGCGAGGCGGCCGCCCAGAAGGTGCGGAAGCTCGTGCTGCGTTCGTCGCTCGGATATTCACGCCAGGCGAGCTCGCGGCTCATCTCGTGGTTGAGTCCGACCATGTAGGCCTCGATGAACGCGGCGTCGCTTTCGAGCGCCACCACGGTGTCGGCCGGAACGCGCTCGCAGCCGGGCAGCAGCAGGGCCGGATCGAGATCGCGCAGCGCCTCGTACATCGGCTGCGGGAACGACGGGCCAGGGAGCATCGGCTCGAGCTCCGGCTCGTTCGCGACCGCCGCGCGCGGCGCCGGGCCGGCGACGCTCGGCGTCACGGTCTTGGCGGGATCGAGCGCGGCGAGCAGTGGCGCGCGCAGGAGCGAAGGCGTGATCGCGGGGCGCTGATCGGTGCGCGGCTCGATGCCGGTCATCTCGCTGAAGTAGCTCTGCAACGCGGCAGTGGCACTGCGCAGCAGCGTGTTCTTCTGGATGCGATCCGGCAGCGACGGGATCGTGAGCTTCGCCACGTGTTCGGCGACATTCTGCGGCGTCACCATATCGGGCCGCGGCAGGCTGATGAAGATCACCGCCGGCGTGAGGGCGATGTGGGTGGTGAAGCGAAGCGACGCACCGGCGCCGCCCACACCCGGCGGCCGCCGGCGCAACAGCGGACCGCGCGGACGCACAGCGCGCCGGAAGGCGGTCGAGGTCATGCCCGGCGGCGTGCGGCTGGTGCGGAAGTGCTCGCGCACCGTCACCGTTTCGGCGCCGGCGCGCAGGCCGAGCGGTGCCGGCGCGAGCGCCAGTCGCGCGTGCAGCGGCGCGCTCACCTCGAGGAACGGATCGGGTGGAAGCTGTGCGAGGCGCCCGTGCACGCGGCCGAGCACCGCCGCGGCGAATGCCGGCTGGTGGACCTGACGCGCTTCGCGTCCGACCTCGCCGAGCTGCTCCCACGCGGAGGCCATGAGCTCCTCCTGCCGGTCCTGCACGACGAGCACGCCGAGCCCCGCGGCGGCACGCAGCCGCGGGTCGAGATTCAGCTCGGCGAGCCACGGCCGTGGTGCGTTCGCCGGAGCGACCGTGGCAGTTGCGGCGTGCCGGCTGCCATAGACCGGCGGCGCCACCACCGGGTCGCCGCCGACTTGTGCGCGCAGCGTCTCGGGCAGGTTGACCAGGCTGGCAAGCGCGGTTTCGAACGCAGCCGGAATCGCGGCATCGGGGGGACGCTGCGGGAGGCGCAGCGCGCCGCGGAAGTTCCGCTCGCCGACGTCGGGCAGCCCGAAGCCGAGCGCCCGTATCGCAAGCGGCCGGCTGCCGACCCCTTCGGGCAGCGGCCGCCGCTGCAGCCTGCGCGCGAGGGTCTCGAAGTCGCCCGCCTCGCCGGTGCTGAACTCCCAGTGGTAGTAGACGGGCAGCGCGATCGCTGCGGGCGCGTCCGCGCCGCTCCGCCAGGCGGGCGCGAGCTCGCGTTCGTCGTCGGCGGTGACCGGCAGGCCGAGTCCGCTCTTGCGGCCCGCTTCGAACGTCGGCACCACGCACGCAAGATAGGCGACGTTGGGCGTGAGACGGCGCGGGCAGACGATGCGCGAGAGGTTCTGGGTCGAGTCGGCGGCGAGGAGCTTGTCGAGCGGTGCGGCACCCTCCGCGCTCACCACCTGCGCATGGGCCCACGCCCACGACTCGTCGAGGTCGGGCAATTCGTCGGCGGGGCGCGCGGGCGGATCGATGTGCAGTACCGGCCGGCGGCTCGTCGGGTCGACCGTGATGCTCACGCCCGGTTGCTGCCGCACGACGACGAGCGTGATCCAGGGCCGCAGCCGCCCACGTGTATCGCCGGTCGCGGGCGTGAACATCCACGGCATATCGGGCCGGTCGAACTCGACCAACGGAAAGTAGTTCGGCTCGAACTCGCTCGCGAGATGCGGCGGATCGGTGCGCACGACCGCGCGCGTGTCGATGCTCGCGACATCGCTCGGGCCATAAAGGCGCGCGGTGATGTCGACTGCGTCGCGGTCGTTGACGCGCAGCGCGACGGGCATCGTTGCGTGCCCGGGTACGCCGCCGGCGAGCGTGTCCACGTTCGCGAGCGACGCGGCGGCGCCCATCCGCACCCACGGCAGGAATCGATAACGCGCGCTCATGGGGCGGCGGCCTCCGCACTGAAGTGATTCGACGGGGTCATACGGCGGCCGCCTCCTCGACTTCGGCGACCTGGAGCTTGCCGCGCAGCTCGGGATGGCGCGCGAGGTGGCGCTGCATCGCCTGCCACGCGGCGGTGTAGCCCGCGGCGCTTTGCGGCAGGTCGGGCAGGGCAACCGGCGCGAGGTCGTCCGTGCTGGCAACGGTGAAGCGCGTCGTCGCGAGGCGGACGTTCTTGGGCGGCGCGCGGAATCGTTCGGGGCCGGTGTTGCGCATGGGCGAACGACCGACCGCCCCGATCGCCGCGGCCAGAAGCAGGTCGTCGGCGCTCGCGCCGAAGCTCTCGATTTCGCGTACGGGCGCAGCGGCGCCGTCGATCACTACCGTCTCGTAGGCGAGATCGGTTTCGGCGAAGAGCGCCGGGTTGTCCTTGCCGCCCCACGCGACTGCGGTCGCGGCGACTCTCACGCCCGCCTGCATGCGCTCGAACGAGGGACGACGAATCCGCTCGGCGTCGGCAAGATCGATGAACTGCGCCGGGGCGAAGAACTCTTCGACTGGGGCCACGCCGGTCGCGCCCACGACAGCCACGTCGAAGCGACGCTCGCGTGCCGGCGCGGTGTTGCCGAAGCGGCTGATCTCGATGCCGAGCGGCACGACGCGCTGGCGGACCGCGAGTTCGCCTAGCGGATGTAGCAGCACTTCCGTCGTCGGGGGCGTATCGCGCAAGGTGACGAGCATCCCGCTCGCCACCGGGAGTTGCGCGTCCCAGTTGCGGTGGTCGGCGAGCGCCGCGAGCAGCTCCGGCAGCGGATCGGCCGCCGGCAATGGCGGTGGCGGCTCCTCTTCGCCGAGGGTGCGGTCGAACGAAACCGACTTCGAGAAGCGCCAGATCTTGAAGGTCGCCTTGCCGCGCGCGTGCCAGGGCGAGGGACCCGACAGCGTGAACTCGAGGTCGACGCCGAAGAGCGTGCGGCCGTGCCACTTGAGGGTCACGCCGGCCTGCAGGTCGACGATGAACGAGAACGGCGAGAACTGGAACAACGCGTCGAAGCCGAGCCCGCCCTCGACGGTAAAGCTGGAGGCCTTGAAGAAGAAGTCGAGCCGTGCGCCGACCTGGGCGGTGTTGGAAGTCAGCGCGAAGTACGCCTGCAGGGTGAGGCGCGTGTTCTCGCCCTGGGAGAGGCCGACGGTGACGCGGGCGAGCTTGGGAAAGCCGTTCGGCGCGGTGAACTTGGGATGCAGCCCGCCGACCGCGAGCGCGAAGGTCGGGTCGCCGCCCCAGCGCACGCGCAGCGCCATGTCGCCGGTGACCGGGTAGCGCACGACGCGCGAGTCGTAGAGCACCGCGTCGATCGCGGCCGTGTTCTGGTCGAAGTCGACCACGCCGAGCGCGTCCATCTGCAGCTTGACGAGGACCTTCTTCTCGGTCGGCATCACCGCGCGGAACTGGCCGAGCACGATGAGGCGCGTCGGCGAGGGGAACTCGACGATGATACCGAGCTCGATCGTGAGCAGTGTCGGCACGCCCCACACGACCCGCGCCATCAGGCCGAGCAGGAACTGGCCTTCGCGCGGCGGCGTCAACGTGGCGAGCGCGCTCACGATGCGCGGCGCGTCGCGCACCGGGTTGGCGGGGAAAAGGATGTTGTCGAGCGCGCCGGTCTTGAGCCCGGCGCGGAGCTGGTCGACCTCGACGGTGCGGTTGATCCCCACCAGCCCGCCGACGCCGGTGAGGCGGAAGCCGAACGGCAGGTTGAGCGGCGGGAAGTCGGCCGCCGCGACGATGACGAGCATCGAGAAGCCACGGCGGCCGTCCGGCGGGAGCCGCGTCGAGATGAGCCCGATCGCCTGCAGCGTGAGCTTGCGGAACTCGAGCTGCACGACGCCGGCATACTGGCCGCTCGCCGCGTCGCGGAAGAGGTAACCGCCGCCGGTCACGACCTTCGCGTCGATGACCAGACCGACGCCGCTCGGCCCCTTGAAGCCGATGGCGGGCGGGGCGCCGTTGTCCATGTCGACCACGAGCTCGAAGCCCATGCGATCGACCGCGGCGGTGACCGGGCCGAACGTGATGCTGAACGCGAGCGAGGACTCGAAGCGCAGCGCCTTGTCGATCGACTTCGTGCCGGTCGCAAGCTCCAGGTAGAGCTGCTGGAGCCGCGCCGGGCCGAGCTTGCGGTCGATCGGGATCGTCGCCTGCAGGCCGCTCCCGCCCTCGACGTGCACGCGCAGTTCGGGGCTCATGACGAGGCCGATGCCGAGATCGAAGTCGAGCCGCGCGCCTTGCTCCGGCAGTGCCTTGTCGGTGAACCCGTCGCCGTCGCCGCGCCGGATCACGAGCGCGCTCTTCTTCGCAAGGAACTTCAACTCGACCGTGTGCTTCGCGAGGAGCAGCGAGATCGAGAGCTGACCGATTTCGATGCGCGTGCCGAACAGCGTGAGGACGTATGGCTCTTCCGGGGTCGCTTCGACCGGCTCGAGCGTAAACCGGACCTCCTCGCCGACGTCGGCTGCCGCGCGCGGCGCGGCACTTAGCGGGCCCGGCTCCTCCGGCTGCGCAGGCTCCGACTCTGGCCGGAAATCGATCGAGTCCCAGATGAGGACGTCGATCACGTTCGCGGTCGAGCGCTTGGTGTTCAACCCCCAGATCGAGCCGATCGGCACGTTCAGGTCGGCGGCGCCGTTGAGGGAGACGAAGAGCCCCGGTCCGCCGTGCTCGCGCGGCACCCAGGCGAGCGTGGCGCCGATCGAACCCGCGACCGGCGGATTTTCCGGATTGCCGCCCACCGAGAGCCCGTGGAACGCGAACGAAAACACCTGCTCGGAGAGGTGGTCCGCGAGCGGCGTCGTGCTGTTCGGCGGCGTGTCCCAGCCGTGCAGCACCTTGCGCTTCGGGAGCTCATACTCGATGCCGACGAGCTTCAGGCCGCGCCGCGCGGTCTGCTCCCAGTATGCGAACAGGATGGCAAGCGGCGTGAGCGAGTTCGCCGCGAGCTCGCGCGCGTCGGCGTCGGTGATCGGCGTCGAGTAGACGCGGCCGAAGTGGTCGATCGGCGCGCGCACGACGTCGAGCAGGTTGCTGAAGATGTCCTTGCTGACGACGACGTCGACCGGCTTGTGGAACTGCTTCGGGACGACGTCTTCGATCACCTGGAACAGGCGCCCGACGAAATACGCCATCGGGTAACGCAGCCGCATGTACTCGGTCGCGGTGAGGCTCAGGAACTGCCGCACCGCCTCCTTGACCACCGCTTTGCCGCCCGCGCCGGCACCCGCGGCGGCGACGAAACCTTCGATGGTCTCCACGACCGCGAGGATGTCCTCCCACACGGCCAGGAACGCCTGCTCGTCGGGGTCGGACTTCTTCCGATAGGTATCGATGCTGGTGACGCGTTCGCCCGGTATCTGGAGCGGTGGTGTTGCGTCTGGGTCGAGGCCAAGGTCGGCGAGCACCGCGCGTCGCGCGGTGTCGCTCGCAAAGGTTTCCTTCACCCAACTGAAGTAGCCGGCGATGAAACCGACGGCTTGCTGGATGAGGCTGCGCTTGGATTTGCTCACGCGCCGCCCGGAATGTTCGGTTTTGGTTCAGCGGGGTCGCTCGCCGCCGCCTCGAGCACCACCTCGTGCATCGAATAGATCGCGGGCGTGGTGGCGCCGAGCGGTTGCGCGTGCAGCTCCTGGCGTGCGAGCAGGCGGCCGTCCTTGCGCTCGAAGGTCACTATGCCGACGTTGCTCTCGAAGAGCGCCTGGCGTGTGTGCGAGACGCGGTCGAGCTGCTTCGCGTGGCGCTGCGCGACCTGCCGGTAGCCCTCGATCTTCACCGCGATATCGTCATTGGGCTTCTCCGGATCCAGCGGCGCGAAGCGCGCGGGTTCGGGCAGCTCGTTCGGCGGCCGCTGGTCGCGGCTGAGCCGGAAGCGCCAGCTCCAGTCGGGTGCGCGCTCGACGGTGGTGCCTTTGGGCCAGCCGCGGGTGGGCAGCAACAACGGCTCGCGGCGCAGGCGCGAGCGTGCCGGAGGCAGCAGGTCGATGTCGGGCGGAAACTTGAGCGGGGTCGGCGAGCCTTCGTCCCAGCCGAGCAGCTCGGCCGGACCCCCGAGCCGCTCGATCGCCTGGCCGAACGCGAACGAACGCGACAGCGTGACCACGATGTGCGGCCAGATGTTCTTGACGCCGCTCGAGGTGAACTGCGCAAAGCGCGCAGGCTTCTCGTCGGTCTTTCCGCCAGTAGCTGGTCTCGCCGCTGTGCCCGTAGTGCACGTCGCCCGAGAGGAAGATCACCTTGCGGTAGGGCGCGAGCCGCTTCAGCAGGGCCTCGAACGTGTCCGGGTCGTGCACCCAGGCCTCGGCCGCGTCGGGGTTGGTGCCGGGCATGCCGGCGATGTCCGAGTGATGGAACGCGTCGAAGGCGCGGAAGAGGAGCGCCCCGGCGAACGCGTCGCTCACCGGCAAGCCGAACGGCGGCAGGCCCGCCAGCACGAACAACACTTCGAGACCGGCGGGGAGCGGACCCTCCGGGATTTGCTCCTTGAGCGCCGCGGCCGAAAGGTTCGACGGTGGCGACGCGCGGCTCGTGAAAGAGCGGCGCGTGCGCACGTCGAGCCCGAGCACGCGATGTTTCGGTCCGTCCACCTGGTAATGCCAGCGGACTGGCGGGTCGCTGCCATCGAGACCGAGGAGGAGGTCGACCTGGTCGGAGGTCTCGGTGTGCGGCGGGAGGTCCTCGCCCGCGGGAAAGAGCTTTGGGATCGCGTCGAGCAGCGCCTTCTGCTTCGAGCCTTCCGCGGCAAACTGCTGCGGGTCGTTGCCCCAGCCCTGGCAGATCGCGTAGGCGACGAAGCCGTTGCGCAGCACCGTGCGCCCGAGTGGCGAGGTGAGGACGCGGTCGCGCCAGATCGCGTTCAGGTTCAAGTCGTCGGTAATCTCGTGGTCGTCGCAGAGCGTGTAGGTCGCGACGTTGGCGAGCACGCGGCGCACCTGCGGCAGCGCGTCGCGAAACGCCTCGATCACTTTCATCTCCTTTGCGTACGCTGCCTCGGCCTTCTTGTCCTGTGCCACCTTGGTCAGCACGCGGCCGACGTGGATCGCCTGGAAGCCTTCGAGGTCCTCGGTCTCCTTGTAGCGATGCTTCAGGCCATGCTCGGTCTCGAAGCCGAGGCCGGTGTGCACCCGCCACAGGTCGGGCGGAAGCTCGATGCCGGCGAGCACCTCGTCGAACTCCGAGAGCGGCAGCGTCTCGCCCCAGAAGAGGTCCTGGTAGGTCGGAAGCTTGACCGGCCAGAGGGTGTTCGCGAACACGAAGAGATGCATCGCGAGGAATTCGCCGAGCGAGAGGAGATGGCTCTCCCCGTCGACGGTGGTGAGCTTCGCGTCCTCCATGACGGCGGCCTTGCGGACCCCGGCCGGGAAGCGCGAGCGCTCGGCGGGCTCGAGGCGCACGCCCTGCGACGGTTGGAGCGTCCCGCGCGTCGGCAGATGCTCGACGGCGCCGAGGAGCTCGTTCCCGACGGGTGTGAGAAGGTGGAGGAGAGCGGGTGCGACGTCGTCGGCGTAGATCTGGTCGCCGGTGAGGAAGAGCTGCTGCGGACGCTTCTTCACTTCGCCGCGCGAGGTCCGGATCAGCTCGTCGAGGGCCGGCATCATGTCCGCGGTATCGGCATGCGGGCGGCGGCACGAGCCGTGTGCGATGCGCAGATCCGCGAGCTCGGGCGGCGGCAGGACGAACGTGGGAAGCTGATTTGCCTCGTAGCCGAGTGCCTTGTGCGGCAGGCGCGCGGTTTCACCTTCACCGGTCTGCGGCTGGTCGCGCAGGAGCCCGAGCGACTTCAGGTCTTCGCTCGCCGAGAACCCGCCTTCGGGTGCGCCGAACGCCACGTTGTAAGCGAACGTCTGACCTGCGGTGAATGCGCCGGTGGGTGAGGCAGTGACCACCGCGACATGGAGTCGCTCGCCGACGCGGATGGTCTTGGTGTCGCCGACGGCGATCGGCCCCTCGACCGAAACGAGGCCGTCGCCCGCGCCGGCGTCCTGGCTACCTTGCCAGACCATCAGCCGAACCTGACGCGCTTCTTTGAGCGCGACCCAGACCGAAACGAGCCCAGGCTCGACGCGACGCACGATCGGCCCGGCCAGAATCAGCGGCCAGTGTTCCACGCGCCTGGACCTCCGATGCGCTGCAGCGAAAGCGAGGTTGAGCTACGAGTGCGGAACCTTAGATCGCTCGAAGTCTAAGAGGTGGAATCGCAGGGGTCAATTACGAAGATGTGACAGCCGTTACCCGAACCGTGGCGGTGGGACTGAGGTGCGGTGAGAGGCGCAGCCCGCACGCCGAATGCGCCAGCCCAGTATGGCGGAAAGGCTTGGCGACGAATCGAAGCCATCTGGCGAGCCGAGAAGAGAAATCTATGAAAATTGCGTTTTAGCAATGCGGTTTGTTGAGTGACTATGGATAATGATTGGTGATGGTGACTGCTGGACAAGAACGAGATGAACGCAGGTCGCTCAGGGGGGTTCGCTCGCGGGCCGAGCGAGACTGTGCACCATTGATTGCTCCCCAAGGTGGTAGGTTGGAAACAGGAACACTGCGGCGAGCCTTGTGTCTCGGCGCTGCGGTCTGCATTTTGACCGCCTTCCTCACGGGCTGCTTCTTCTCCCAGGTCTATCCCCACGACTGGTCGAAACTTAGTAGCGACCAGATCGGGAACTGTCCCGCCATCGCTGGCCGATACGTGGACAGGGCCGCCGCATCGACGCCTAGCTTTTGGTATGACCGCCGGCGGGGACCCACGGACCGCACGCCAGCCGGTTGGAGCGGCAGTCTATCGCTCGCCGAGAACCTGGCGGGTGTGAGCTCGGCAACCTGGGTCGAAATCGAACAGCCGGACCCGGACACTCTTTTTGTGATTGCGCATCCGGAGTTGGCCACCAACAGCCAGTTCCAGGACCGCCGAGTCATGAAGGCGAGCAAGAGCGAATTCAGCTGCGACGCCGGCGGGCTTCGGATTTCCGGTGGCGTAGCGTCGGTCTTCGGTGGACGCAGCGATCTCCCAACCGCGGGCCGAGCGGCGGTGACGACGATGATGGTCTTTGGAGGAGCGGCGGGCGCCCACACGCACCAGCGCGTGTTTCGTCGCGCCGAGAACGGTGACCTGATCATGGAAGTGAAGGAAGGCGAGGCGGCCATCTGGCTATTACGTAATCCCCACGGTCACCGGGGAGAACCTGTTCGTCCGCTGGACACGTTACGAGGCCGAAGGCGAAGCTTTGCCGCCACCTGCGCCGGAGCCTTCTCTGAAACCCGATTGAGACTGAGCGTGTGAAAGCGCAGTACAACGCTCCGAGCCTGTACTACTTCTACCAATACTTGCGAGATGTCGAGTGCACCGTACTGTCTTTCCGTCTCACTCCGGCAAGTCGAACCGAGAGCCTATGAAGGTGCTTCTTGATGGATGATTTCCCAAGTGTTCACGGTGTCGATGCTCCAGAAGCCTGCCAACTGGTAAGACAGAGTGCCACGAACGTGAGTAAAGGGCTCACCGCACTGCGGCATCCATCGCCGCTGCGACACTCGTGTCGCATGCGTAATGACAAAGGGACCGCCACGCGCCGGTGGAACTGCTACCCGGACCGTATCGGGGTGGTTGTCGTTGGCCCCGCCGAAGGACCCATCCCCGCCGATGACGGCAGCGGAAGCCGCTGCCGTGCTGGGGCTACTTAACTGCCGTGACGCCGCCGCTCTTCTATATCGACCGCGCCGCTGTGGGCGTACGGGGCGGGTAAGTGCGCAGGGGAAATCTACAAGGCGCATCCCGACCTAATACGTCGTTTCAAGGAAGCAGTTGCACGGGAGTTTTCGCGGGATTCGCTGAGAACCCGATTCGTGGAGGAAATGAAGGCACGCACCACGTCCGAGGTCATTCCCGTCGAAGGGGGAGCCGGGGCTGGGCTATCTCACCCATGCAGATGCCCTCACCGAAGCCGCCAGCCACGGAATGGACGTGCTCGTCGAACTCGATCGAACCGCAGGTCGGGCTCGGCGCGCGCGGTCCCGACGTGGACAACTGTGATACGCACGGTCCTGTCCATGACGCGTCACGGTCCAGGCGACCCACCTCAATGAAAAGAAACGCGATCTACAGCGAATCGGTCGGCGCGGTCTGCGCGTCGTCATGCTTCGTTCGATACGGTGGGCCTGTGGCTGAACCAGGAAGGTGCCTTACGTGAGGAACTGGAGCCATGTTATGCAAAGCTCGCAAGCCTCGCTTTCGACTACGACTCGAACCCGTACACCCACCGCCCACAATTGAAGCTTCCCGAAAGCCCGGCAACAACGGGAGCAGGAACCGTTGGGGACACCTCCCGCCCACCACTCAAGCGTCCCAAGACGGCGGGGGGCTTCATCGCGTCCGATTCAGGTCCTATCGTCTCTGACACGAGGCCTCGGTATGACGTGCCTGCCACTTCGATGCTTTCGGAATCGGCAGTCCCCGCCTACGCTTCGAAGATTGCCGGGAAATGGGTGCTCGTCCACGATGAGAGCATCCAAAAGGCCCCCGCCAACATCGATGCGAATGGCGACTTGAGGACCTATTGGGTTGCGCTGGAACCTTCACTGACAGGGCACCTTTCACGCACGATCGATCCGCTGTTCCAGGAGATCCAGAGAGAGGCCGAGGTGCCTTCGGCGGATCGAATGGCGCAGACGGGCGCCGCTGGCGTCATCGTCGTCCGACTGGACGAATTGTCGATCAGCTGGCAGTGCGGCGAAGGTGCCTATACAGCGTCCAGCACTGTCACCTTGGGTCTGGATGCCCGCTTTGCCGACGGCAGACCGCTCGCGGCGGCCACGGGTCAATCCGTGGCGCAAAGTCATGGAGGGTGAATTCGTCCTCCCGCGAATCATTCTCGAAACCAACGGCTTGACCGACGAAGCTGAGCATCCTCGAGCATTCCCGGTATAGATGGCGGAATGGAATCGGCGGAAGTGAAGAACGGAACGCTATCAGAGATTCAAGTGCGTCCTGTGGAAAGGGGCGAGGAGGCACGTTATCAAGAGCAGATGGCGCGTCACCATTACCTTGGTGAGCTACCAAAGATTGGTGAGACGGTGTGGTACGTCGCGACCTGGCACGAGCAGTGGGTCGCGCAACTGAGCATTTCGGCGGCGGCGCTGAAATGCGGCGTTCGTGATCGCTGGATCGGATGGGACTTTCGCTCGCAGTATGGACGGCTGAAGCTAATCGCCAACAACAGCCGTTTCTTGATTCTGCCCGACTGGCACCGGCCGAACGTCGGTTCACGCGTCCTGTCACTGACCGAACGCCGAGTCGTCGGTGATTGGCGGGCACGCTTTGGTCATCCGTTGCTGCTGCTGGAGACCTTTGTCGATCCGCGCCGCTTCCACGGTGGCGTCTATCGTGCCGCCAACTGGATCGAACTGGGACTGACCCAAGGCTATCGACGCACCCGAGACGGCTACAGCGCGGCCGCACACGCCCCCAAGCGGGTCTTTGTGCGTTCGCTGTGCCGCCATCCTCAGGCGCAGTTGACCCAGCCTGATCGAGCGGGCCTTCAACTCACAGGAGCCTCCAACATCATGCTCACCGCGAAACAGATGCACAGCCTGCCGGATTTCTTTAACGGCATTCCCGACCCTCGTCGCGCCCAAGGCCGGCGTCATCGACTCCCCGTGGTGCTCGGTATCGCCGCCGGGGCCGTCCTGTGCGGTATGCGCGGCTACAAGGCCATCGCCGGATGGGCTGATGATTTGGGCGTCAAGGCCCGCGAACGCTTTGGTTGTCGTCGCGAAAAGGGACGTTACCTCGTCCCCAGCGAGTCCATCATCCGCGATGTACTGGTCCGGGTCGATCCGACCTTGCTCGACCGTGCGCTGCAACAGTGGAATGCGGCTTTCGGACAGGAAGACCAAAGCCTCGCTATCGACGGCAAGACCATGTGCAATGCCATCAATGAAGAAGGGCAACAAACGCACATCATGAGCGCCGTCGGGCATGAAACCGCCTTGTGCTACACCCAAAAAAAGTCGGTACTTGGCCTGTAGCGGGTGGCGAAGAAACCAAGCAAACCAACGAAATCGGAATGTTCATTCCGCTGCTGGATGGACTCGACATTCAGGGCAAGGACATTACCGCCGATGCCCTGCTGACGCAACGCAAGCTGGCGACCTATCTGGTGCAGCGCCAGGCGCACTACCACTTCACGGTCAAAGGCAATCAGGCCACACTCCGAACGGACATCGCGCTACTGTTCCAGCAGCGCCAGGCTCCGGATTTCGTCGATGTCTCGCCACCCGACCACGGCCGAATTGAAACCCGGCGCATCTGGTGCAGTCCGGCGCTCAACGCCCATCTCGACTTTCCTCATGTCGGCCAAGTCTTCCTGATCGAGCGCGAGGTTGTTCACAAAAAAGAGCGGCAAGCTGACCATCGAATCCGCTTTGGGAATCACCAGCCGCCCCCCAGAACAAGCCAATCCACAGCGCGTCCTCGCTACCAATCGCGGCCATTGGGCCATCGAAAACCGCTGCCACTATGTCATCGATTGGAACTTCGATGAGGATCGCTGCCGTATCCGCACAGGCTACGGCCCCGAAAACGTCTCCCGCCTACGTCGCTTCGCCGTCGGCGCTATTCAGTTCATCTCCGACGGGAAATCCAGCATCGCAGAAAAAATGCGCCAGTTGCATCGCAACACTCGACTGGTCTTCGACTATCTCCGCATGACCAAAAACTCGACTCGCCCACAGTCGCTATGATCACCCGGGGAGAACAAATTTACCGTGCAAAGTCATGGCGTCGGCCGGAGCGACAAGCGATGCAGTGCCGAACAGGTCAAGCCTTTCATCGCCGACGCAGTGAACAGGTCCCTGGATGAGGGGCTAAGAGAGATCGCGCAGCGCGTTGCGAGCGAAGCGGGGCTACACGAGAAATAGCCGGGCACACTTTCTGTCGACTTGGTGAGGACCGATGTGAAGAGCTTCAAGCCCAAATGGAGGCGTAAATGAAGGCATGCAATCGTATTCTCCTGGCCTGCGTTGCACTCAACGTCACGCTCGCCGCGTTGTCTGGATGTGCGTTGTCCGTCCCCCTCAAGGTCGCCGAAGCGCCGCTCGCCCGGGGCGATGATTTCATCTTCGTCAATAGTCTGCACTGCAATCGCGACCAGACGGTCGCGGCCATGGGATTTCTCGGCGATCCCACTTGGGAAAAGGGCAAAGGCGTCGCCTTGCACTCCGACGACCAGGGATTGACCTGGCGAATAGTCGATCTCGGTGCAGGCGCGGACGGCGTATCGGTCAGCCTCGTGGCGCTGCCCGTCGAGGATCAACAGTCCGAGCAACCGCTTTACGCCTCTGGTTACGGCCCGTTGATAGGTGGACTCTCGCTGTCCTTGGATCGTCGACCGGGCCCCTGGTGGGTGTCTCAGGACGGCGGTCGATCCTGGGTGCAAGCGCCCGCCCTTTATCCGTTGCCGGTGAGCAACGTTACCAGTCTGTTGATCGACCCGGGTGGGCTACCCGCTCCCCTGCGCCCGATCGTCGTCGCGGACGAACAGGGCACCTTGCTGACCATCCGCGGGGGCACCGATAGCATGGGTAGCAATAGTGCTGGCAAGCCCTCCGCCGACGCCCTCCTGCGGTCCACCGATGGCGGCAAGACCTGGGAATTGTCACCGTCCCACAATATTTTGACTTTGACGTCCCTGGTGACGAACACACGTGGCCATGCAGTCGTGGCCGGTTTGCCTGGGTTTGAAGTCGGCAAACCAGTCATGGTCTTCTGGTCGGACGACTCCGGCGCAAACTGGACGCGGGCAGTGTTCGCAAACGCGCCAGAGGTGTCGGCTGTCAGAGGTACGATTACGATGCCGTCGATCTGGCTTTACGGCAATGCCGACCAGACGCTGATCGCTTACACCGGCTCGATCGATCTATCGATCGGAGGACGGTGGCCGCGCTGGCAAGGTCCGCTGCAACTGAAGGGGGAGAGCCACATCACCGCGATGACTGGTGACGGTAAGGGCCGCTTCGTCGCCCTCATGGCTTCCGGTGCGGCAATGGTCTCCGACGACTCAGGCAAGAGCTGGGGACGACGCGAGACCGGGGTCCAGATGCCACCGCGCGCCAGGGGGCAGTTTTAGGCCGATTCCCACGGCAAGGCTCGTCTGGGCAGGCAACGGCATTCTTTGGCGTATTTTGGCGGTGGACGCTTTGCCCGCTCCACCGACTGGGGCGAGACCTGGCACACAGTGAATTCGCAATTGCCCGACCGGAATTACAGCCTGAGAGTCAGTTGCACCAACGGACGCGGGCTCATCGTCGTGGGGGGCGACTGGGGCATGCTTACGCGCTCCACCGATTGGGGGGCGACCTGGCAGCGCGCGCGCATGGCCGGCACGCGTTGAGCGGAAGGCACAACATGGTGTCCAAGAAGAGCTGGATCACGGCCACGGCTCTTTCTGCCGTGCTCACGAGTTGCGCTGTGGTCCCGTACCCTTACTGGAAGAGCGAGAGCCTCGAGCACGAGTTCGTCGACGATTTTCCGCCGGACCTGCGTACCAGCGATGTGAAGATTCTCGCTTTGGAACAACGCGCGCGGCTTATCGATCGCGAAGGATGCAAAACGGGTTGGCAATTAGGCTGCGGACACGAATCCACCGAGCAGATGATCGAGGCGCCCATCTTCGCTCGCGGCAAGGACATCGAGCGAATAGTCAGCGACACCCGCGTCGACCGGATCCAGGGTGTCGGTCTTGTTGTCGGGATGCTCGGCCTAGGCAGCACCGGAGTCGAGGCGAGCCGCTCGGGTAGCAGGCTGAAGGCCCTTGCCATCATCATCCGGGACGGATCGGTGTTCTGCACCAAGGCGCCGATCGAGCGGCATTCGCTGGGACGGATGTTTCGCAGCTACAAGTTGAGCGCAGCATCCAAGGAGGCGGCGTTGGCAACGCTCGAAACCGCAGAGGGAAGCGTCACCTTGCCGCTGGTGCAGGGCAGTTGCCAACTCTCGGGGGCTTTCTCGTGGTCGGACTCGGAACGGAAACAGGTGATCGAGTTTCTGCAGGCAATCCCTGTAGAACCGGCACCGGCCGCAGCGCAGCCCACACTACCGCCCTCGGAACCTTTGGAGACGGGTTCGAAGTAAGGCGTGTCGCTTGAAGAAGTCTGGCGCCAGCGCGCAGCAAGCGGTTGTAGAAATGCCACCAATCCACGGGCCGATTGCTTCGATTTCGCGATGCGGTCGTGCGCCGCGACGGACATTGCGTGCTGCTTGCCCTCAGAAAGTGTCGGCTTCGAGAGTCGTCGGCGCCCACTACTCCCGCGGCGCGTCGCGGTTCATACTCGACACGAAGACACCGGCTAGGGCGCAGGAGCGGCGCAAGATCACAGCCTCGTCTCGCAGGCACGCCGCAGCGCCTGGCTTTCGTCGTCACTCAACGCCGAACTGAAGCGCAGCACTTGGTCCAAGACGTCGTCGGTTTCGAAGTAAGCCTTGCGGCAGTCGAGGTGCACGAACCCTGCGGGAGAGAAACGGCCTTCTTCGTAGAACACCAGCCGAATGCGCCAGCTTCCGCGCGGTATCGGCTGCCGGCAGCTGCGGCACGTGGCCTGTCCGCTGGGCGCCCGCTCGGCGCCATCGATCCGCGGCAGCCGCCGGTGCGCCAGGCTCGCGCGCGCAGTGCGCTCCAATCTTTCTCGATCGGGGACGTTCGCGAGCGTTTCCCCGAGGGCCTCGAGAAGCGGCTCGGGCCGTTTGTAGGCCGCGCAGACGGGATGGAACCACAGTGTCATTTCCCCCTCCGCGAAGGGGTTGGGCAGGCGCTCGCCGAAACGCAGCTCCCCGCGTTCAATGGGCCGGCCGCAGCCGCGACACTTGGAGCGGCCGCTCAAGGCGGATTCGAAGACGTGGGACACGCTGACAGATTCGTGGGAGGCGGCTCGAACGGCGATTTCTTCGCTGGCAATGCGAGCTGCAGTCTATCTCGCCGCCAGCGCTCGACCACACGTCGGTTCATGGACCGACCTCGTCGTGAGCTACCTGCTGCCCTCTCGCCGCGTCGCCATGTACGCGCCGATCGCGAGAAGAACGGCACCCCATGCAGTCAGCGCTCCGCCGGACAGACCCGCAATCCATGCGCCGGTGGCGAAGTTCGTCGACAACCCTCCGATAGCGAACAGCTTGACCTTGCGACTCACGACGCCGTGTTCGACCCAGTCCCGCAGTGCTGTTCCGAATCTGGGGTGTGCGAACAGGCGTTCGGCAAGCTCGGGCGCACTCTTCGCGTAGCAGTACGCGGCCACCATCCACAGTTCCGTCGTCGGCACCAGCGGCAAGACGAGGCCGACCGTGCCGAGCGCGAAGAACGTCGTGCCGAGGGCCTTCAGCGCGGGGATCTGCAGATCGATCCGCACCGGCCCGGCATGCCGCAACGCCCTTGCAACGCTGTTCATCGCCCGTTCCCATTCCTTCGATGACGTGGCCCCGACACTCAGTCGAGGTTCAGCGGGTGCCGTCTGCCGCCGATCGCCCGTGCTGCGCGGTCGAGCACCCGCACCAGTTGCTGCTGGTATGCGATCCAGGCTTCGCGGTCGGCGAGAGTGAAGCCCGCGCCGAGCACGTGCTGCAGCGTCCAGAGCGCAGCGGACATGATTACGGCCTGGTCCCGGTAGCCGATCGTCCGCTGATCGCAGCGCTCCGCAAGATCGCGCAACGCTGCCCGCGTCCCACCTTTGTGGAATCCTGCCGACGCAAGCCGGTGCACGCGGGCAAGCGCTCGGCGATCGTGCGTGCCGATCTTCCCGAACAGGGGCAGCAGCGTCGGATCGAGGTCGGACAGCCGCGACAGGAAGAGCTTCGCCGGCGCGACCGCCAGGGCCTTGCTGCGGGCGAGCGACCAGGCGACGAGATCGAGGTGCTGCAGGTTCATGAGGTGGAAATCCTCGTGCTTCGGGTCAGAAGGTGTCGACCGCTTCCGCGACGGCCGCCTTGTCGTTGAAGAGAACGTCGGGCAGATACCATTCCCGCACCGTTCCTGCGGATGGTGCTGGTTCGACGATCGCCGGCATCTCGTGCGTGGGATGGGGTGCCGCCGCGTTGAGCTCCGGCACCGCGGCACCTACGAACAACACCGCGATCGCGGCGCCGAACACGATGGCCAGCCACAGCGCGACGTCCCGCGTCGCTGCCAAGATGCGCGCAACGGGGCGCTCCTCCTCGAAGTCGAGTGCAACCGGAATTTGCAGCGGATCCCGGGCGCGGCGCGCAGGACGGCTCAGAAACGCCTCTCCATGTAAAGCGTGGTACGAGTTCATGATGTCTCCTCCTTTCGAGCCAGGAACGCGAGCCGTGCACCGTGCGCTCGGTCTCGCGTTCGGCCACGTCTTTCGCAGTCCCCGTGCCAGAGGAGAGTTTCTGTCTCAATTCAATCTGTTAGGTCAGAATTCGCGAGCCGCGAGCGGTACGCGACCGTTGGCCTGGACCAACAGTCCGGCGTGTGCGCTGACGTAACTGCTTGTTTGATTGGAACTACGAGGGTGTTGGCGCAAGCCGACAGCGATCGGGCTAATCTACCGACGCCTTGAACTGGCCGGGCTCCAGTGCGTGGCGAGCGAGCAGGGCGTAGAAGTCGCTGCGGTTGCGTTTGGCGAGCCGCGCGGCCTGCGAGACGTTGCCGCGGGTCATCTTGAGGAGCTGCACGAGGTAGTCGTGCTCGAAGCGGCGCTTCGCCTCGTCGAGGGACGACAGGTTCGCGGCCGCCTGCTGCAACGCGCGCTGGACCAGCGACGCGGGCACCAGCGATGTCACCGAAAGCGCGACCGTCTGCTCCACGACGTTGAAGAGCTGCCGCACGTTTCCCGGCCACGATGCCGAAAGCATGAGCTCGAGCGCGTCGGGTGCCAGCGCGGACACGTCTCTTGCCGTAGCGCTCGGCGAGCTGCTGCAGGAAATGATGGGCGAGGAGGGGGATGTCCTCGCGCCGCTGCTCGAGCGGCGGGAGCGAGAGCGAAACGACATTCAGGCGGTAGTACAGGTCCTCGCGGAAACGCCCCGCCTTCAGCTCGTCCTGCAGATTGCGATGCGATGCGGACACCACGCGCACGTCGATCGACGTGCTCGCCACCGCACCGACCGGGCGCACCTGTCGCTCCTGCAGAACGCGCAAGAGCTTCACCTGCAGCGCGAGCGGCATGTCGCCGATCTCGTCCAGGAACAGCGTGCCGCCGTGGGCCGCCTGGAACAGACCCTTGTGGTCGCGCACGGCACCGGTGAAAGCGCCCTTCACGTAGCCGAACAGTTCCGATTCGAGCAGCGGCTCCGGTATCGCACCGCAGTTCACCGCGACGAACTCGCCTGCGCTGCGGCGGCTGGCGCGATGGATCGCACGCGCCAGCAGTTCCTTGCCGGTGCCGCTCTCGCCGTGAATGAATACGCTCGCGTCGGTGGCGGACACCATCTTCGCTTGCTGCAGCACTTCCTCCATTGCCGGACTGCGGGTCACGATTTCCTCGCGCCACGCGGCGTCGGGCGATGCAGCGAGCGTTGCGGTCGCCGGTCCGCTCACGCGTAGCGCGCGCTCTACCTCGCCGAGCAGCGTCCGCGCCTCGAACGGCTTGGTGAGGAAGCCGAACACGCCGCGCGTGGTGGCAGTGACCGCATCCGGAATCGTGCCGTGCGCGGTGAGGATGATGACCGGCAGCGACGGATAGTCGCGGTGAATGGCCTCGAAGAGCGCAAGCCCGTCCATGCCGCTCATCTGCAGATCCGTGAGCACGAGGTTCGGCAGCTTCATCGCGATCGACCCGAGCGCCCGTTCACCGCTCTCGGCCGTGACGACCCCGTAGCCTTCCTCGCGCAGGCGGAGCGAGATGAGCCGCAGCAGCGGGGCATCGTCGTCCACCACCAGAATCGTGCCCTTGGTTGCCACCGTGGCGCTCATGGGTGCATGCCTTCCGCGGCGCTAACGGCGCAGGTGGCGCGCGACGGTTTCACGGATCTCCCCGAGCTTGAAGGGCTTGGTGAGGTAGTCGGTCGCACCGTGGCGCAGGCCCGCCTCGCGCTCGGTCTGGTCCGCGCTGGCCGACAGGAAGATGAAGGGAATGGATGCCGTGTCCGTCCGTCCGAGCACCTCCGCGAGCACACCGTAGCCGTCGAGGCCGGGCATGACGACATCGCAGAAGATCAGATCCGGTCGCTGCGCTCGAATGCGCTGGAGCGCCGTTAGGCCGCCATCCGCGGTCACCACGTCGTGGCCTTCCATCGCGAGCATCCGCGACAGGTTGGTGCGGATCGGCGCTTCATCGTCGATGACGAGAATCCTAGCCATGCGCGGGCTCCGTCACGACCGGCAAGTGGACGGTGAAGCGGGACCCGCCCCCCAACTGGCTCTCGACGCCGATGCTGCCGCCGTGCAGGTCGACCAGGCGCTTGGCGATCGCGAGGCCGAGCCCGGTGCCGGAAATGTTCGCGACGTTGCCTCCACGCGCGAAAGTGGTGAAGAGCCGAGCCTGATCCTCGTCCGGAATGCCGATGCCGAGGTCGATCACCTCGAACACGGTGGCATCTTCGCGGCAATCGAGCTCGAGTCGAACGAGCTCGCCGCGGGGCGAATACTTGATGGCGTTGCCGAGCAGGTTGGAGAGGACGTGTCGCAGGATCTGGCTGTCGAGCCAGCGCGTGCCCTCCGAGCCGCGAGCGGAGAACGCGAGCTCGTGGCTGCCGTGGCTCGCGCGGCGCATCTCGTCGAGCAGGCCGAGGCAGAATCCGCGCGGATCACAGGGCGCCGGATTGAACTCCACCCGACCCGCGTCGGCCTTGCCGATGACCAGCACGTCGTCGAGCATCTGCGTCATGCGCGCGACCGCCGCCTTGACATGGTCGATGAGCTCCGCCTTCTCTGCGGCGGGAAGCCGGTCGCCGTAGTCCTGCAAGAGCTCGGCGGAGGACAGGATGGTGGCGAGCGGAGTCCGAAACTCGTGCGAAGTCATCGAAACGAACCGAGACTTGAGCTCGGAGAGCTCACGCTCCTTTTCGAGCGCGCGACGGATGTCCTCCTGCGCCCGCTTCTGGTCGGTGATGTCGAGGAACGTCCAGATCGTGCCTTTGCCGAGGTCGTGCGGGTCGATCGCCTCGCCGTACACTTGGCACCAGATGAGCGTGCCGTCCTTCCGCTTCATCTGTGTCTCCGCGATGTATGCCTCGCCGCGGGCGAGAGCCGCGTAGGCCACGGCGCCGAAGTCGGACCAATTCTTCTCGTCCGGGAAATGGATCACCGATGGCTTGCCGATCAATTCGTCGACGCAGTATCCGAGCATGTGCGCCACCTTCTCGTTCACCCACACGTGGCGCCGATGGACCGTGAACGTGATGCCCACGAGCGTGCTGCGGAGGATCGCCTCGCGCTGCGCCAGGGTATCCGAAAGCTGCTCCTCGAGCTGCCTGCGCACGGTGATGTCCGACAGCACCCAGATCGAGCCCGCCGTTGCGTTCGCGGGATCGATCGCCTTGGCCGAGGCAGAGCACCAGAATACCGATCCGTCCTTGCGCTTCATTTGCAGCTCGGTGACGAAGCTCTGCCCGGCCGCGAGCAGCGGGTAGCACTCCCGGCCGATGCGCTCGTAGTCCTGGGGCAGCGCGTAGGTCACAGCGCTCGGTTGCCCGATGAGCTCTCCCTTGCGATAGCCCAGCATGTGCTGCTCGAGGGTGGCGTTGACCCAGTGGATTTGCCGCTCGACCAGGAAGACGATCCCGACCATCGAGGTCTCCAGAATCGCCTCCTGCTCGGCGAGCGTCTGCGCGAGATCGTCCTGCAGCCGTTTGCTCTCCGTGATATCGGTGAGGAAATTGAGGCCGCCGGGTCGGCCCTCCCACTCCGTCTTCACCGCGCGCACAGAAAGCCAGCGCACGCCGCCATCGGGGTGCAGCACGCGGAACTCGTACTCGTCGGGCGCCGGCTCGCCATGCATGCGTTTGAGGTAGTTGCCGACGAGCAGCGCGCGGTCATCGGGGTGCGCCATTTCCTGAAACGGCGTGCTGTAGACCTCGTGCTCGGGGCGACCCGCGAATTCCAATGCCTTGGCGTTAGCGAACCTGACGTAGGCTTCCTGCACCACGACGATGCCCTCGTTGGCGTTCTCCACCACCTTGCGGTACTTCTCTTCCGACTTCTGCAGGGCCGACAGGAGCTGCTGGCGGTTGCTCGTCTCGAGGGAGAGCGAGACCATCGTGGCGAGCGAGGTCGCGAAGTCCACCTCTTCCAGCGTCCAGTCGCGCGGCTCGCCGACGTGCTCGTGACAGATCACGCCCAGGACGCGACCATGGAACCAGACCGGGACGTCCATCATCGACGTGATGCCGAACGGGCCGAGGTAGCTGTCGCCGAACTCCGCCGTCGCAGCGTTCTCCCTCGCGCGGTGGGCGACGATCGGGCGGTCTCCGCACATCGCGGCGAAGTAGCGGGGATAGCTGGCCCGCTCCAGCGTGAGCCCGGCCGGGGTTCGATCGACATCCCCGCGGCTTTTCAGGTAGAGCATCTCGCAGGTGATGGCGGAATCGTTCTCGGCGAGGGTCCAGTAGCTCACGCGTTCCACCTCCAGCGTCTCGGCGGAAGCCTTGAGGATCTGGTGGAGCGCCTCGGGGAAATCGGTTTTGTCGAGGCGTGCGAGCTCGAGCAGGGCGTCCCGATGGACGAGGATCTGCTCGCTGCGGGCCCGCAGCACCTCCTCGACACGCCCGCGCTCCGCGATCTCGGCCGTGAGCTCGCGCGTGCGCTCGGCGATGCGGACCTCGAGCTCTCTGTTGAGGCGGTCGACCTCCTCGCGGGCCTGCACCTGCTCCGTGATGTCGGTAGCGATGCCGGCGACGCGATAGACCTCGCCGCGCTCGTTGCGCACCGGAAAGGCTTGGTTGCGCACCCATCGCACCGTACCGTCGGGCTGCAGAACGCGGAACTCCTCGACGTGATTGCCGCGTGCCTGCCGCGCCAGACCCGCGACGATCCGCGCGCGGTCCTGCGGGTGGACGGCCTCCAGAAAGGACAGGGGATTGCGATACACGCTCTCCACGCTGCGGCCCCAGATGGTCTCGTAGCCGGGGCTCACGTAGAGCACCTCGTCGCCGCGCGGACTCGTCATCCAGAACACCTCGTGGATGGTTTCGGTGATTTGGCGCAGCAGCTTCTCGCTCTCGCGCAGGGCCACGTCTGCTCGATGGCGCATCGGGATGTCGCGCGTCTGGGCCAGGACCAGGTTCACGCGGCCGTCGGATGCACATATCGGTGTCAGTGCGATGTCGACGTGACGACTCCCCCCGTTTCCGTGCACCTCGACCTCGCAGCGTGAAGGAACGCCGCCCGCCGCCCGTTCCAGCGCCGCCTGGAAGCGCTCACGGGCCGCGAGCGATCGCCACCATCCCGACTCGCTCAGCGCGAGCGACAAAGAGGGCTCGAGCCAGCGGCCCGCGACGGCGAGCGCCGCCGGGTTGGCTTCGATCAGCACGCCCGAAGGATCGAGAAGAAGGACGGGATCGGCGAGGCCGTCGAGGACGGAGCGATCGTCCGTGGGCCGAGCGAGACTGTGCGCCGGAGCCTGCAAGAGCATCCTCCTTTTGCGTCAGCGAAAGCCACTGCCCGATGCCGTCCCTTGCGTCACAGCGGAAGTCGATTCAGGAGCGAGTCGGGCACGCTCTGCGGATTATAGGCTGCCGGGCGGGGAGGGTGACGGCCGGGGTGATTCGCAGCCGAAGCGGCGGTCTTGCCCCGGCTCGACCGTTGGCGGCCGGGGCATGTTGCGGAGCGGGCCAGCCAGGAAATGGACGCCACCCGACAGAGTAGATCGCCATCCAGCCCGCATCCATATCGACGGCCGCATCCGGTTCGACGAAGATAGACGGGGTCTCTGCCATCCCGGCATGACTTCGGCGAGCTCATTGCATGGAAAGGTTGCAGTGCGCAACGCGGTTGTCCAATATATGCGGTAACGCCAGGAGCATTCCTCCCGCAGTTGCGCTTTATCAATTCCACGGGGCAAACGCGTCGAATGGTGACCACCAGCAAGCCCACCGTCGGTTTTCGCGGCCTGTATGTAGCCGCTCTGGCGGCCTGGTTCCTGGTGACGGCAATCGCCATGGGCTGGGTCGTGCACGACTCGATCGCGACCGTGGAGACCGCCTTCCATCGCTACACGGAATCCGTCATCGCCGAGCTGCGTGACAAATTGAAGGCGAACGAAGCGGTGCTCGACGGTTTCAGCAGCTTCCTGTCCGCCGTCGAGGCGAACGACCGGGCGAGCGTGCAGCACTATGCGAGCTCGATGCTCGCGACCTATCCGCACATCTACATGCTCGAGGTCGCGCGCGAGGTCAAACGGCCCGACCGCCAGGAATTCGAGAACTACCTGCGCACGAACTGGGGTCCGTGGTTCAGCATCCGGAGCTTCAGTTACGACGGCGCCAGAAGCTGGAGCGTCTCACCCGACAAGCCGGTCTACCAGCCGATCGTCTTCATCTGGCCGGAGACCGAGGAAGCGAGGCCCCTGGTCGGCCTCGACATGGATTCGGTGCCGCACCTGCGGCAGGCGTTGCTCGAAGCACGGATCCGGCGCGTCGCCGTGTCCTCGGATCCCTTCAGGCTGGTCGAGGGCGCGTACGCCTACGTCATGTTCCGCCACACCGATCGCAGCGTCGCGCGAAGCTCGCCGCTCCCCGAGTATGGCTTCGCGGGGCCGTTGACCGCATTGCTCGTCATGAAAGCGACCGCGCTGCTGCCGTCGTTGCCCGCGCCGTTCGTATCGCTGCGGCTGCAGATCAGCCGTGGGGATGCCCTGCTCGAACCACCGCTCTACCAGGTGCTGGCCGAACGTGCCGCGAGCGGGCTCGAGCACTGGCTGTTCCCGACGTTACGTCTGCAGACGAGCGACTTCGGCACCTCGCAACCGATGCAGCTCACGGCCGAACGGCAGATACGGTTCACCGACCTGAATGCCGTCGGGCTCACCTCGATGAGCCTGTTTTCGCTGCTGTTCCTGATTCTGTTGATTGCCTACCTGCGCGGCCATAATCGCAACATCGCCTATACGCTCGCGCTCGAAAGGCGGGCGGAGTACCTTGCGCTGCACGATCCGCTGACCGGCCTGCCGAACCGGCATCTGTTCGAGGATCGGGTAAGCCAGTCACTCGCGGCGTGGCGTCGGCGCGGCGTCGGCTTCGCCGTGCTCTTCATCGATCTCGACAGGTTCAAGGACATCAACGACACCTACGGACATGCGGCCGGAGATCGACTGCTGTGCGCGCTCGCCGGGCGCCTTGCAGATGCCATTCGCGAGAGCGACACGGTTGCCCGCTACGGGGGCGACGAGTTCATCGTGCTGATCTCGGGCATTGCCAACGACGACGATGTCGTCACCGTCAGCGGCAAGATCCTGAACTCGATCGCGGCTCCCTTCGAGCTCGAAGATGCGACCCTCAACATTACCGCCAGTCTGGGCATCGGCCGCTGCCCGCAGGACGGTCAGGACTTCCACACGCTGCTCGAGCGTGCCGACGCGGCGATGTACGGCGTCAAGCGCGACGCACGGAGCGCCATCGGCAGTGCACTCACGGTCAAGCCGCAGGGAACAGCCTGACCGGGGTATGATGCGGCACCATTGGTACAGTGAAGATTCGCCGAAGCCTTCCCCACGCTTGCCCTCCTGGGCATTGCGGAACTTCGACAGGAACCAGACCAGCATGAATCGAAAGGCGTTGCCTGCCTTGCTTTGCGCGGCCCTCGCCCACGCCGCCTTCGCTCACGCCGAGTCGTTCGCCGTGAAGACCGGCGGCTGGGAAATGACGATGAACACGACCATGCGCAACCTGTCGCTGCCGCCGGAGGCGGCGAAGCTGCCCCCCGAGAAGCGTGCTGCGATCGAGAAATCGATGCAGGGGCGGTCGGGCCGGACCGATTCCAGAACATACAAGACCTGCGTCACCAAGGAAGACCTGGAATCCGGCCAGGGCCTCACCCCGGACGACGTCGATGATGATGCGAAGTGCGTGTTCAAGGTGATCACCAACACCCGCACCAAGCTCGAGCAGGAACGGACATGCGCGTCGCCGCCGAGCACGACGAAGGCTCGGTTCGAGGCAAAAGATGCAGAACACTTCATCGGCGTGATCGAAAGAACGGGCACGGGCAGCGGCGGGCCCGGCAACGTGCGCGTCGAGCTCGCGGGGCGCTGGGCGAGCGCGAGCTGCAAAGGCTTCGACGACTGAACGCCGGCGTCCGATCGGGCGTGCCTTCCGCGCGAGCGGCGGATCCGGCGCCGCGGCGGCCTCACGATTCGACGAGCTCGACTATGGCAAAAGACGCGCCGCCGGCCAGGGTGCCCGCGGACTGGCCCAATCGTGCGGCCAGCCGCTCGGTCGTCATCGGGCCGCTCGACTGGCACGTGCAGGTGGCGGGCACCGGACCGACGGTGGTGCTCCTGCACGGCACCGGAGCCTCGGCGCACTCATGGGCCGACGTGTTCCCGAATCTCGCCAAAGTCGCGACGGTCGTCGCGCCGGACCTACCCGGCCACGGCTTCACGACCGGAGCCAGCCCCGAGTCGCTGACACTGCCCCAGGTCGCTGCCGATCTCGAAGCGCTGGTAAAGGCGCTCGGCGTGCCGCCTCCGACCCTCGTCGCCGGGCACTCGGCGGGCGCCGCCCTCGCGGTCCGGTGGGCGCTTTCCGGCACGCACGTCCCACGCGCGATCGTGGGCTTTGCGCCGTCGCTCATCCCGCCTCCGCCGGTGTATGGGCAGTTCATCGCCCCGTTCGTGAACCCGGTCGCGACCTCGTCTTTCGCTGCGTGGGCCATGTCGGAGTTCGCTTCACGGACCGGCCTCGTGAACTGGCTGCTCCACTCTACCGGCTCGACCATTCCTGCCGCTCAGCGCGCCCGTTACGCCGCGCTCTTCCGCGATCCGTCGCACGTGCGCGGCGCCATGGGCTTCATGGCCGCCGCCGACCTGCCGGGGCTTCTCGAAGAAGCCAGGAGCCTGACTGTTGCCTTGACCTTCGTCGTGGGCTCGTACGACCACTGGATCCCGGAACGGCCGCTGCGCGCCGTGATCGCACGCGCGTTCCCGTCGGCCATGGTTGAGCGCTGGGAGGGCGGGCACCTCGTGCACGAGGTTCGGCACGCGGAAGCATCCGCGCTGCTGCGTCAAGTGCTCGAACGCGCCGCCGCCTGACGAGCGACTAACTGCCCTTCGCCGCCTCGTACCCTTTCCTCATTTCCTCCCACGCGCCCGTGAAGCCGGTCTTCATGTCCTTCCAGGCGTCGCCGCTAGCGTCCTTGATCGCCTTCAGCTTCTCGGCTGCCGTCTGACGCTGGCGCTCGAGCTGTTCGACGGCCTGGTCGAGCTTCTTCTTGGCGTCGCCCTGCGCCTTGTCCGCCTGGGACTTGAGATCCCTGATCTTCGGGTCCATCTCGGCGAGTTCCTTCTCGGCGTTCGCCACGAATTCTTCTTTCGTCTGCGCGGCGAGATCCTTGACCGATGCGGCGAGTTCCTTGGCCTCCTTCTTCACGTCCTGGATGGTGGCCTTCTGCGGTGGCGCCTCCGTCTTGCCGCACGCGGCGATGCCGAATGCTGCGCAGGCGGCGAAGGCAAGCGTCGAAGTCCTGTTCATGCGTGATCTCCTGTGGGGTGGGGATGTTCCGGATTGCCGATCTCGACGTCATGCCGATAGGCCGTACGTCGAGCTCAATAGGCCAGCACGGGCGTCTTGCGAACGTACGCGGCGCCTTCGATCTGGCGAACCAGGAAGTCTGCGACGTCCGCCCGGGAGATGATCCCGTTTCGCCATTGGGATGCCTGATCGAGGACTTTGTAGCGTCCGGTCCGGGCACCGTTGGTTAACACCCCAGGCCGCGCGATCGTCCAGTCGAGGGTGCTCTCCCTAATCAATCGCTCCTGGACGTCCTTGTCATCATAGGCGCGGCCCAGGAAGAACCGGAATGGCACGAGCTGAAGGCAGCTGATGCTGCTGCGGCTGTCGCCGGCACCGAATCCGGTGACGCAGACCAGCCGCTTGACGCCCCGACCTTCCATAGCCGCAACCAGAATCCGGGTAGCATCCGAAAAAAGGTGCACGGGACCGAATAAATCGCCTGGGCCAACCCCCAGGGCCTGTATTACGGCGTCCACGCCGTTGACCGCTGCATCGATATCCGTTCGATTGAGCGCATCACCGCTGACCTTGTCCAGCTTCGGATCCGCGATCCCTATGCGAGCAGCCGACCGAGCCAACGCCCTTACCTCGTAACCTGCCTCGAGCGCTTGGCGCGTCGTTTCGAGTCCGATGCCTTGGCTCGCTCCAATGATCAGCACGCGTGCCATGACGAAAGGCCGCTAAGGGATGGCCCGATGGGTGCCGGTACACGAACGGCGTTCTTGATGAACAACACGACGAAACATCCTCTTGGTTGGCGAATCAGACGAGCTTCTCCGACAAGGCCTCATCGGCTTGAGTTCACCCGTTTTTGGGACGCCCGGGCAATCAGGTCCACTCCGCTCGTCCTGCGCGGCGGCGAGGAGAAGTGATCCCCGGGCGCACGGCCCGCAGGCGTTGCCGCGAAGCACCGGGAGCGGCCTCGAAGGTCTCTTCCATCGCACGGTCAAGCCGCATTCAGCGCGCCGGCGCGGATCGCCGCAGCCCGCTCGGCGATGCGTTCTCGCTCGTCGTTGCCCACGCGCGCGAGGTTCTTCACCTGCATGACGGTACGGGGATTGGCAGCGAGCCGATTTTCGTGACGCATCAGGAAGTCCCAGTACAGTGTCGTAAAGGGGCAGGCCCGCTCGCCGGTTCGCTCGGCCGGCTTGAAGCAGCACTTTCCGCACAGACTGCCGGCGCTCATGCGCTCGATGTACTTGCCGCTGGCGATGTAGGGCTTGCTCGCCATCAGCCCATGATCGGCCGCCTGGCTCATGCCCAGCGTATTGGGCAGCTCGGCCCACTCCACCGCGTCGACGTACACCGCGAGATACCACCTGTGCACTTGCTTCGGGTCCACGCCGAGCAGCAGCGCGTACAAGCCCGTGACCATGAGGCGCTGGATGTGGTGTGCGTAGCCGAATCGCAGCGTCTGGCCGATGGCATCCGACAGGCAGGCCATCGGCGTGCGGCCGGTCCAGTAGAACGCCGGCAGCGGTTCGTGGGCACCGAGCGCGTTCTGCTCCAGGTATCCGGGCATCTGCGTCCAATAGATCCCGCGCACGTATTCACGCCAGCCCAGGATCTGCCGGATGAACCCTTCGACACTTTGCAGGGGTGCGTGCCCTTCCCGGTACGCCCGCTCGGCCGCGGCGACCACCTCACGCGGGTCGAGCAGCTTGAGGTTCAGCGCCGCAGAAAGATGCGAATGCCAGAGCCAGGGCTCCTGCGGCCACAGCGCGTCCTGCCAGCGGCCGAAGTCCGCCAGGCGCTCGGTGACGAACCGGTGGAGCGACGCCAGCGCGTGGTCCCGTGTTACGGGCCAGGCGAACGTCGAGAGATCGCCGGGATGATCCGGGAAGTGCCGCTCGACGAGTGCGATCACCTCGCGCGTGACGGCATCGGGTGCGAACTGCTGTGTCGCAGGCACGGCGCCGGGGCCGCTCTTGGGGAAGGCTTCGCGGTTGTCAGCGTCGAAGTTCCACTGGCCGCCCACCGGCTCGTCGCGATCCATCAACACCGCGTGGCGCTTGCGCATCTCGCGGTAGAAGTATTCCATGCGAAGCTGCTTGCGTCCCTTGGCGTGGGCGGCGAACTCGCGCACCGTGCAGAAGAAATGTCGGTCCTCGTGAATGTGCAGCGGCACCCCGCGTGCCACCGCGACGCCTTGGATCGCCTGCAGTACGCGCCAGTCCCCCGGCGCCGTCATCAGTAAGGCTTGCGGGCGGATTCGCTCGATCGCGGCGTCGAGCTCGCCGGCGAGGCTGCCGCGGTTACCCGGATCGTCGAGCTTCGTGTAGTGCAGCGCACGCCCTTCACTCGCCAGCGCCCGTGCAAAGTGGCGCATTGCGGTAAGGAACAGCGCCGTGCGCGACTTGCTCGACCAGACATGGGTCGATTCTTCAGCCACCTCGGCCATCCAGACGGCGTCTCGGGCCGTATCGAAACCGTCGAATGCCGAACCGTGCAGGTCGAGCTGGTCGCCCAGAACGATGACCAGGTGGCGCGGCGTTTCAATGCTCTCCATCGCATGCCCACCTGGACCGAACGAGCTTTCTCGTTAACCCCGCGCCGACGACGCCGGCGCGGGAACCCTAGGCCGCGACAGCGACCGGCGCAGGCGCAGAACTTCGGATCAGGTAGTCGAAGGCGCTCAGACTGGCCTTGGACCCCTCGCCCATGGCGATGACGATCTGCTTGTAAGGCACCGTCGTCGCGTCACCCGCGGCGAGGACGCCGGGCATTGAAGTGCGCCCGTAGGCGTCGACCTCGATCTCGCCCCGCGGCGAAAGTGCAACGGTACCCTTCAGCCAGTCCGTGTTCGGTAGCAGACCGATCTGAACGAAAATGCCGTCCACCTCGACGTGGCGCTTCGCGCCGCTCACGCGATCCTGGTAGTCGAGACCAGTCACCTTACCGCCGTTCCCGATCACTTCGGTAGTGAGGGCGTTCACGAACGACCTTCACGTTGGGCAGACTGGTGAGTTTCGCCTGGAGCACGGCGTCGGCACGCAGCTTGTTGTCGAACTCGAGCACGGTCACATGCGATACGATGCCGGCGAGGTCAATCGCGGCCTCGACGCCGGAGTTGCCGCCGCCGATGACCGCCACGCGCTTGCCCTTGAATAACGGGCCGTCACAGTGCGGGCAGAAGCACACGCCCTTGCCCTTGTATTCCTTCTCGCCCGAAACATCCATCTCGCGCCAGCGCGCGCCCGTCGCCAGAATCACTGACCTGCTTTTGAGGACGGGCCCGCTCGCGAGACCGACGCCGAGGTAGCCGTTTTCGTCCGCTGGCACCAGCGACGTCGCCCGCTGCAGGTTGACGATATCGACTTCATATTCGCGAACGTGTTCTTCCAGCGCGTTCACGAGTTTTGGTCCCTCGGTATGCGGCACCGAGATCAGATTCTCGATGCCCAGCGTGTCGAGCACCTGGCCGCCGAACCGCTCGGTCACGATTCCCGTACGGATGCCCTTGCGAGCGGCATAGATGGCCGCCGCGGCGCCCGCGGGTCCGCCACCGACGATCAGCACGTCATAAGGCTCCCGCGTTTCGAGCTCCTGCGCCTGGCGCGCGGCTCCGCCGGTATCGAGACGAGCGACGATCTCTTCGATCGACATGCGACCCTGACCGAAGGGTTCACCATTCAGGAACACCGCGGGCACTGCCATGATCTGGCGCGCAGCCACCTCGCCCTGAAACGCGGCGCCGTCGACCATCACGCTTTCGACTCCTGGATTTAGCACCGCCATTACATTGAGAGCCTGAACCACGTCCGGACAATTGTGGCAGGAAAGGGAAATGAAGATCTCAAAGCGAAATGACCCTTCGAGGTTCCTGATCTGATCTGCCAGCGCTGCGTCCACGCGGGGCGGGTGACCGCCTGCTTGCAGGAGGGCGAGCACCAGCGACGTGAACTCGTGTCCCAGCGGGACGCCGGCAAAGCGAATGCGGCCCGGCTCTCCCGCACGACCGACGGAGAAGGAGGGGCGTCGAACATCGCCACCGTCCTCACGCACGATGATCTTGGGGGATAGCGCCGCAATTTCGGACAGCATTTCGCGCATCTCCAGCGCGGTATCGCTGTCGTCGAGCGAGGCGACGAGTTCGATCGACTGCTGCAGCCGTTCGAGATAAGCGGAAAGTTGTGCCTTGATGGTGGCATCGAGCATGGCGTTCTCCGGACAATACTTGATATGGACGGGGCGCTGGGCGCGGGCCGGGTGTGTTAGCCTCGGCCCGCGCTGCGCGTGACTCAGATCTTGCCGACCAGGTCGAGCGAAGGCGCCAGCGTTTTCTCACCTTCCTTCCACTTGGCGGGGCAGACCTCGCCGGGGTGGGCAGCGACGTACTGGGCCGCCTTGACCTTGCGAAGCAGTTCCGTCGCATCACGACCGATGCCACCGGCGTTGATCTCGACGATCTGGATCTTGCCCGCCGGGTCCACGACGAAGGTGCCGCGTTCGGCCATCCCTGCCTCTTCGATCATCACCCCGAAGTTACGGGTGATGGTGCCGGTGGGATCGCCCACCATCGGGTAGCGGATCTTCTTGATGGTATCGGAAGTGTCGTGCCAGGCCTTGTGGGTGAAGTGAGTGTCGGTAGACACCGCGTATATTTCGACCCCCATGTCCCTGAATTCGGCATAGTTGTCGGCAAGGTCCCCTAATTCCGTGGGGCAAACGAAGGTAAAGTCGGCTGGGTAGAAGAACACCACAGCCCATTTGCCCTTGAGAGTGGCTTCGGTAACGTCGACGAATTTGCCATGGTGGTACGCCGTAGCTTTGAAGGGTTTGATTTCGGTGTTGATGAGCGATTGCATTTGAATGATTCCTTGGTTGAGGGAATGATCGTGGCGAGGATGCAGATTAGGGCCCGCTGCAACATTGAGCAAATTGATTGTGAAGATAAGAGCGATAGCGAAGCGCTATCATGCATGCGCCGCCTAGCAGATAGGGATACCTGGATCCGAGCCGTCAGGCTGACGTTCCGTCGGGTTCAGTCGGAACCGGTCGCGTTCCGGGCAGCTCGCAGTCGAGAAGTGCTTGGCGGAGGAGATCGATGGCCTGGTGCCGAGGGAAAGTGGCTCGCCAGACCATCCCGACGCGGCGAGCCGGGGCAGGTTCGCGGAAACGCTTCACGCGCAGAAGGACGTCGTTGGGCCCAATGCCGTCGACTGCCGTGGCGGGCATGACGGTGATGCCGACGCCCGAAGCGACCATATGGCGGATGGTCTCCAGGGAACTGCCCTCCAGCACCCGAGGTCCCCTTTCGCCGGCGAGGGTGCACAGGTCGAGGACTTGATCGCGGAAGCAGTTGCCGCGGCCGAGCATCAGCAGCGGCTGGTCGAGCAGTCGTTCCACTTCGACATTTCGCGCGGCCGCCCACGGGTGGGCGGCGGGCACCAGAACGCAGAAGTCCTCGTCGTAAACAGCCTGGGCAACCAAACCAGGCTCCGCGAGCGGCAAGGCAAGTATCGCGACATCGAGCTCGATCGTCTTGAGCTTTTCCACGAGGCGATGCGTGTAGTTCTCTTCGAGCAACAGGGGCATCTCCGGCGCCCGCTGGTGAAGGAGCGGTACGAGACGCGGCAGCAGCCAGGGACCGATGGTGTAGATGACGCCCAAGCGCAACGGACCGGCGAGAGGGTTCCTGCCAGCCGCCGCGATCTCGGCGAGTTGCGCCGCCTCGTTCAACACGCGCTCGGCCTGGGCGACAACGCGCTCGCCGACCGGCGTCGGGCGTACTTCCTGCGGCGAGCGCTCGAACAGTATGACGCCCAGCTCGTCCTCCAGCTTTTTCACCGCGACCGACAGCGTGGGTTGTGAGACGAAACAGCTCTCGGCGGCCCGGCCAAAGTGGCGCTCGCGCGCCAGGGCGACGATGTACTTGAGATCCGTGAGGGTCATGAGCGAAATTATGCACGAGCCGTCACCCTTTCTCGCCGACCGTTGCAACCGGGCGAGCGCGGTCTGAGAGTGTGGGGTCGAGGTCCATTTGACCGGCCTTACGGCGCAACTTCCCGCAACTTCACGAGGCAACAGACCATGACCCGACTCGCACCGCCGACCTTCTCCGACATCGTCGACGCCGCCGAGCGTCTCCGCGGCGTGGCGCATCGGACCCCGGTGATGACTTCCCGCACGGCGAACCAAGTCGCGAAAGCTGAGCTGTTTTTCAAGTGCGAGAACTATCAGCGCATGGGCGCCTTCAAGTTTCGCGGCGCCTACAACGCGATCGCCCAGTTGGACGAAGGGCCGCGGCAGGCAGGTGTCGTGGCGTTTTCATCGGGCAACCATGCGCAGGCGATCGCGCTGGCCGGGCGGCTGCTCGGGGTAAAGACCGTCATCGTGATGCCGGACGATGCGCCGGCATCGAAGATCGCTGCGACGCGCGGATACGGCGGTGAAGTCATTCCCTACGACCGCCGTTCGCAGGACCGCGAGGCGCTTACGCGAGACCTCGCGGCGGAGCGAGGCATGACCGCGATTCCACCGTTCGATCACCCGCATGTCATCGCAGGGCAGGGTACCGCCGCGAAGGAGCTGATCGAAGAGGTCGGCCGTCTCGATTATCTGCTGGTGTGTCTCGGCGGCGGTGGCCTGCTTGCGGGGTGCGCGCTCGCGACGGCCGCGCTAAACCCGCGCTGCAAGCTGATCGGCGTCGAGCCCGCAGCAGGCAACGACGGTCAGCAGTCCCTCGCCAAGGGCGAGATCGTGGAGATCGCCGTTCCCGAGACGATCGCGGACGGTGCGCGCACGACCCGTCTCGGCGAGTACACGTTTCCGATCATCCAGCGGTATGTTTCGGACATCGTCACCGTGACGGATGCACAACTGGTGGAGACCATGAAGTTCTTCGCGCAGCGGATGAAGATGGTGGTCGAGCCGACCGGGTGTCTCGCCGCGGCAGCGCTGCTCGATGGCGCGGTCGCGGTCCACGGGCGGGTCGGTGTGCTGGTGAGCGGCGGCAACGTCGATCTCGACGCCTTCGCGAGTCTCGTTCGGTAGACCCGTCGGCCAGGCAGGACATGGTTCCAGTGCGAGACGATGCGCGATCGCGCCATGTCGGCGGCGCTGCGGGTGCGTGCCACCTGTAACGATCGTGTCCTCAAGCCGTGCTGGCGTCGAGCAGCATGCCCGCGCCCATTCGATCGGCGGTCCGGGCAAGGGTTCGTAGCGCCGCGCGAAACTGTACCGCGACGCGCAGGAGCGCGCTCAGCTCGCCGGGATGCCGCAGCAAGTGGCCGAGCAGCACGGACCGGCGAACGGTGCCGGCGGCGTCCATGGCGCCAATGGCGGCGGGCGGCAGCCCCAGGTGCGCCGGATCGGCGATCGCGCGCACCGCGAGGAAGGGCAAGCCGTGCCGACGGGCAACGGCCGCGATGGCGGCGCTTTCCATGTCGAGGGCGATGACGTCGAATTGCGCCGCAAGATCACGCTTGTTCGCCGCGGTCGCCGCGAGCCGGTCGGCAGTGAGCAGCGTCCCCGTGTAGACGCTGCCCGAGCCCTGCAGCGCCTCTTGCGCGCGTTCCTGCCAGGCCGGGGATACGGTCCAGCGCACGGCGCGCGTGTCGAGGATCGCCGTGGGCAGACACAGATCACCGGGCTCGAGCGCCGGCGACAGCGCCGCGGCGCAACCCCAGCTCACGAGGCCGGCGGCGCCTGCCTCGACGAGGCGCTGCGCGGCGCGCGCGGCGTTCCCGCCGCCCACGCCCGCGATGCAGACCAGGCGCGCGTTACCCAGGTCGAAGCAGTCGCCGCGGCGCACGCGGCGTGCGGTCAGGCTGCGGCATTCCTCGGGCAACGCGACGACGAGTCCGGCGACCCGGGCACTCACACTCACGCGTGACGGCTGCGTTCTTTGCGGTAGCGCGCCAGCGCCCAAAGCGGAAAATACTTGCTGTAGCCGTGATACTTCAGATAGAAGACGCGCGGAAAGCCGGGCGCCGTGAAGGCATCGTCGTGCCACAGCCCCTCGGCGCGCTGGGTGGCCTGCAGGTAGTCGGCACCGCGGCGCACCGCCTCCGACCGCCCGTCTCCGGCCGCCATCAGCGCGAGCAACGCCCACGCGGTCTGGAACGACGTGCTCTGGTGCCCCTGCCCGGCTGTTTCCGGATGCAGATACGTGTCGTTATCCTCCCCCCAGCCGCCGTCGGCACGCTGCACGCGCTTGAGCCAGCCGACCGCGCGCTGCACCGCCGGATCGTAGGGTGGAATGCCGGCGATCTCGAACGCGGCGAGCACCGACCACGTCCCGTAGATGTAATTGGTGCCCCACCGCCCGAACCAAGCGCCCGACGGCTCCTGTTCGGCGCGCAGATACGCCATGCACGCCTCGAGCGCGGAGCGATGATCGGAATTGGTGCGCGCGCTCGATGCGAGAACGGCCGCGCACCGGGCACTCACGTCCGCAGTGGGAGGATCGAGGAGCGCACCATGGTCGGCGAACGGGATCTCGTTCAGGTAGTAGTGGGTGTTGTCGACGTCGAACGCGCCGAAGCCGCCGTTCGCAGACTGCATGCCGCGAATCCATTCGATGGCGCGCGCGATCGACTCCGCCTGCTCGGGTCTGCCGGTCGCCTCCATCGCCCAGGCGACCATGCTCGTGTCGTCGATGTCGGGATAGTGGCCGTTCTCGAACTGAAAGGGCCAGCCGCCGCCGCGCAGCTTCGGGCGTGACTGCCGCCAGTCTCCCGGCTCGTCGAGCAGTTGATTGGCCTGCAGCCATTCGAGCCCGCGCGTCACGCTTTCACCTGCTGCCCCGCTCTCAGAGAGCGCGAGGCACGCGATGGCCGTGTCCCAGACCGGCGGAAAGCACGGCTGGCAATAGGCCGAGTCCTCCTTCACCACGAGGAGCCTGTCGATGGCGGCCTTGGCGGTCCTGCGATGGGGGTGCTCGGGCGGAAAGCCGAGCGCGTCCAGCGCTTCGTAGGCGTTCACCATCGCCGGGAAGATGGCGCCGAGGCCGCCCAAGCCGTTCAGCCGTTCGAGAAACCAGGCTTCCGCGCGGCGCACGCCGCGGCGCCGAATCCAGCCCGGAATCAGGGGCTCGATGCCGCGGCCGATGCGATCGAGCAGCAGAAAGAGGTCGTTCAGCCGCGAGCGCGAAGGGAAATAGTGGCGCTCGTGCTCCGGCTCGACGGTGAAGAGCTCGCGGATGTCGACGCGCTGCGGGTTGCGCGCCTTCGGCTTGAGGCTGCACAGGATGAAGAGCGGGACCATGACCGTGCGCGACCAGTACGACACCCGGCTTACGTGAAAGGGAAACCAGCGCGGCAGGAGCATCACCTCGACCGGAATGAACGGGACCGCGCGCCACGGTACCTGTTCGAAGAGCGCGAGCCCGATGCGCGTGAAGACGTTGGCACGCGCTGCGCCGCCGTGGGCGAGGATGGCTTGGCGTGCCTTCACCATGTGCGCAGTCTCGGGCGTGTCTCCCGCGAGCTTGAGCGCGTAATAGGCCTTCACCGAGCAACTCAAGTCGAACGCACCGCCGTGATAGAGGGGCCACCCGCCGTGCGTCATCTGCCGCGCGCGCAGGTAGACCGCGATCTTCGCCTGCAGCGCCTCGTCGACCTCGTCCATGTAGTGCATCATCAGGATGTACTCGGACGGGATGGTGCAGTCGGCTTCTAGCTCGAAGCACCAGTAGCCATCCGGGTGCTGGTCGGCGAGCAAGGCGCCCCGCGCACGCTCGATCGCGTGGTCGAGGGTGTCCCGCGGCGCGGAACGAACGACCGAGAGCTTGCGCTGCGAGTGGCCGGCGGGTGGGACCATCAATTCATCTCCGTTTGCAGCATAGGAATGCCGGCCGACGCGGCCGCGACCAGCATCCTGATCGCGCGGTCGTGACCGGCTGCGAGCCGGCTCGCGATCACGATCGCTCTCACGCTCCGGCGCGAGATCTTCACTTCGTCGCCGCCCGCGAAGTCCGGGTGACGGTGGATCTTGCGCAGCGTGAGGACCGCCATGCCGATCGCCCAGAGACAGAAGTTGCGGATGCCGGTCTCGTCGGACGGAATCAGGAGCGTGTACCGCACGGCATTGCGCAGATGCCCGTGAGCGATCGCCACGAGCGTCGTGAGGCCGCGGCCAAACGCGGCATTATACTGATTCGGAGCAAGGTCTTTCAGGTCGAACCCGGCCTGCCCGAACACGGTTCGCGGCAGCCAGCACGCGCCGCGCTCCAGATCGGCCCAGATGTCCTTCAGGATGTTGGTCATCTGCAAGCCCTGGCCGAACGACACCGACAGGGGCATCAGACGGTCGCGATGCTGCGCGATGGCGGGCGAGTGTTCGCAGAAGAGCCGCGTCAGCATCTCGCCGACCACGCCCGCGACGTGGTAGCAGTACCGGTCCATCGCCGCGAGGTCGTCGAGCCCGCGGGCGTTCCTGTTCTCCTGGAATCGCACCATGCCCTCGCCCATCACGCGCACGCACGTGGCGAGCGCATCCCGCTGGGCGGGGTTGAAGCCGTGCGTGATGGCGAGCACGCGCGGCGTTTCGCGAATGAGCTCGCGTTCCGCGGCGAGCGTGGTGTCGGACAGCAAAGGGAACAAGGCCGCCGCGAAGTGCTCCGCCGGCTCTTCGCCGAGCACCGCCCGCACGAACCGCGCGGAGAACTCCCGTTTCGTCGTTACGCTCAAAGCCGTTTCGTCTTCGATCGTGTCGATGATGCGGCAGAGGAGGTACGCGTTGGCAACGACGGGGTGAAGATCGGCCGGCAGTTGCGGAATGGTGAGCGCGAACGTGCGCGACACACCGTCCAGCATGCGCGCCTGGAAGACGGCATCCGACGCCGGCGCCGCGGTGTCGGGGGCGAGGCCAGAGTTCGCTATCGTGTCAGCGATCACGGCAGCCGGAACGCGCGTCGAAGACGGCGGGGCGACGCGACGGCTTGCATCCGACTGCACCAAAATGGAAGCATTTTCTTGTCATGGGTCTCGGGAAAATCATCCCCCGCGCAAACCGGGGATGCGCCGCGGCGGTGCGGCCGAGGCTCACAGCGCGTCCCGCGCCGGGGATGCGTACCCTTCCCGGCCGCGCTATTATCCCGAATTGCACCGAGGACGCCTAGGAATCAGTGGCCCCTCAGGCGACGAAGAGCAACAAGAACGGAATGTTCATGCGCCCCTCCTCGTCTCTCGACCCTTCGCCGCAGCGCGGCGCCTAGGTTCCATCTAAACCCTGACCCGAGAAACGAATGAGCGTACCGATACGCCAGCAAGTGAAGGTCGGCCTTTACATCCTGCGGCAGAAGCTCTTCGGGGCCGCGCGTTATCCCCTCGTGCTCATGCTCGAGCCACTCTTTCGCTGCAATCTGGCGTGCGCCGGGTGCGGCAAGATCGCGTACCCGGAAGAGGTGCTCAACAAGCGCCTCTCCTTGGAAGAGTGCCTGGCGGCGGTGGACGAGTGCGGCGCGCCGATCGTCTCGATTCCAGGCGGCGAGCCGCTGCTGCACAAGGAGATGCCGGAGATCGTTCGCCGCATCGTCGCGCGCGGCAAGTTCGTCTACCTGTGCACGAACGCGCTTCTGCTCAAGAAGCGCATGGACGACTACACGCCGTCTCCCTATCTCACGCTTTCGGTGCATCTGGACGGCGATCGCGAGCGCCACGACGAGCTGGTGTGCCAGGAAGGCGTGTTCGACCGCGCGGTCGAAGCAATCCGCCTCGCGCTGGCCAGGGGCTTCCGGGTGACCATCAATTGCACGCTCTTCGAGGGCGAGGCACCGGAGCGCGTGGCCGCGTTCTTCGACGACGTGACTGCGCTCGGAGTCGAGGCGATCACCGTATCGCCGGGCTTCAGCTACGAGCGCGCGCCGGCACAGCACGTCTTCTTGCAGCGTAACGCCACCCGGCGACTCTTCCGGGACATCCTGCGCCGGGGCCAGGGGCGCGGCTGGCGATTCAACCATTCCAGCCTGTACATGGACTTCCTGGCGGGTAACCGGAACTACCAGTGCACGCCATGGGGCAATCCGACCCGCAACGTGTTCGGCTGGCAGAAGCCCTGTTATCTCCTCGTGGGCGAAGGCTATGCGCCGACCTTCAGGGCGCTGATGGAGGAAACCGCTTGGGACCGCTATGGCTCGGAGCGCAATCCCAAGTGCGCCCAGTGCATGGCGCATTGCGGCTATGAGCCGACCGCCGTCAACGACGCGCTCGCGCACCCGCTGAGGGCGCTCGGCGTGTCCCTGCGCGGTCCGCGCACCGAAGGGCCGATGGTGGACGACGGTCCCGGACCGTCACCCGGACTCACCGAGCCCATCACCGGGCTGAAGGGCTCCTCCGCCGGGGGTTGATGTCTGCTGCACCGGTCCGGTGACGTCGATGCGCGCCGGGCCGAAGTCGGGCAGCGCGTCGTCCTCGCCCGCCGCCACGGCGATGGCAGCGGCTCGCGGCAGGACGAGCGTGAAGTCGCGCGGACCGAAGGCGCCTGCTTGGGCGAGCTTGCGATAATGTTGGACGCCGACCGCCTTGGCGATCCTCAGCCCGGGTCCGCTGCCGGGAATCCGATGCGCGCCGAGATCTGCAGGCGACGCCGGCACGCGCTCGCAGCTACTCACCGAAAACGACTTGAGGGCGCGGCAGGCCAGCGGCCGCACCGCGTAGATCGAACAGGCGCCGCCTGCGTCCAGAAATGCGCAGGGAATGCGCGCTCTCGAATAGCCGAGAGAGTCGAGCCCCGCCGCCGCAGCGGCCTGCGCACCGAGCCTCGCCAAGGTCGCCGCGAGCGCCCCTGCAGTGAGCGTTGCCCGCAATGCGTGCGCAATGAGCAAGGCCTCCGGTGCCGTACAAAGCACGAGCTGGTGACAGCACGCGCTGCAGCCGGCGCGGCACGCGTATGGTCTGCCGGCGCGCGCCTCGGCGGCCGCGAAGGCCGCCTCGAGGGCGCCGTCGGCCTCCGCGTGCAGCAGGCGTTGGAGAGTGGCGAGCGGCTGCAAGGCGATTACTCGATCCGCCTCACACAGACTGCTTTCTTGGCAGCCTGCCTGATCGGGCGGTGCGGTAGAATACCGCAGGCGCGCAACGTAATTGGATCGCCGGCAGGGGTTCGGGGCGGGTTCGGCCGAGAGAAATTACCGGGCGCAAGCTCTCGTGCTCGAGGCAGCCTGCGGCAATGCCGGCGCAGTTGCGCGTTCCTCCACAAATCACCGGAAGAAGATCCCATGAAGATCCATGAATATCAGGCGAAGGAAATCCTGCGGAGGTACGGCGTCACGACTCCGCGGTCGGTGCCCTGCTTTACCGTCGACGAGGCGGTGGCAGCGGCGAAGACCCTCGGCGGACCGGTCTGGGTGGTGAAAGCCCAGGTCCACGCGGGCGGTCGCGGCAAGGGCGGCGGTGTCAAGGTGGCGAAGTCCCAGGACGAGGTCAAGCAGCTCGCGAGCCAGATCCTCGGCATGCAGCTCGTCACGCACCAGACCGGCCCCGGCGGTCAGAAGGTGCGGCGCCTCTTGATCGAAGACGGTGCCGACATCAAGAAGGAGCTTTACGTCGGCATGGTGGTCGACCGGGTCACGCAGCGCGTGACACTGATGGCGAGCTCGGAGGGCGGCATGGACATCGAGACCGTCGCGGCGAAGACACCCGAGAAAATCCACAAGGTCGCCATCGATCCGGTGCAGGGCCTGACGGACGCGGATGCCGACGACGTCGCGCGGAAGATCGGCATCCCGGAAGGCAGCGTGCCTGAGGCGCGGACCGTTCTCCAGGGCCTGTACCGCGCATTCGACGAGACCGACGCATCGCTCGCCGAGATCAACCCGCTGATTCTCACGGGCGACGGGCGCGTGGTGGCCCTCGACGCAAAGTTGAACTTCGACTCGAACGGGCTCTTCCGCCAGCCGGACATCCTCGGCATGCGCGATCTCGACGAAGAGGATCCGGCCGAGGTGGAAGCGTCCAAGCACGACCTCTCGTACATCTCGCTCGACGGCAACATCGGCTGCATGGTCAACGGCGCCGGGCTCGCCATGGCGACCATGGACACCATCAAGCTCTATGGCGCCGAGCCGGCAAACTTCCTCGACGTGGGCGGCGGCGCCACGACCGAAAAGGTGACCGAGGCGTTCAAGCTGATGCTCGCCAACCCCAAGGTAAAGGGGATACTCGTCAACATCTTCGGCGGCATCATGCGCTGCGACACGATCGCCGAAGGCATCGTCGCCGCGGCCAAGGAAACCCATCTATCGGTCCCATTGGTAGTGCGCATGAAGGGCACGAACGAGGACATCGGCAAGAAGATCCTCAAGGATTCGGGACTGCCGATCATCGCTGCAGACAACATGGCCGACGCCGCGGAGAAGATCGTCGCGGCCGTCGCGGGTAAGTAGGGGAGAAGCGAGCATGAGCATCCTGATCAACAAGAACACCAAGGTCATCACCCAGGGCATCACGGGGAAGACCGGCCAGTTTCACACGCGCATGTGCCGCGACTACGCCAACGGCAAGAACTGCTTCGTGGCGGGCGTGAATCCGAAGAAAGCGGGCGAGGACTTCGAGGGCATTCCGATCTTCGCGACGGTGAAGGAGGCGAAGGAAGCGACCGGGGCGACCGTCAGCGTGATCTACGTGCCGCCCCCGTTCGCGGCTGCCGCCATCGACGAGGCGGTCGACGCCGGGCTCGACCTGGTCGTCTGCATCACCGAGGGCGTGCCGGTGCGCGACATGGTCCGCACCCGCCACCGGATGCAGGGCAAGAAGACCCTCCTCCTCGGGCCGAACTGCCCCGGCGTCATCACCCCGGACGAGATCAAGATCGGCATCATGCCCGGCCACATCCACCGGAAGGGCCGCATCGGTGTCGTGTCGCGCTCCGGGTACGCTCACCTACGAGGCGGTCGCGCAGTTGACCGACCTGGGGCTCGGACAGTCGACTGCCGTGGGTACCGGTGGCGACCCGGTGAACGGCCTCAAGCACATCGACGTGCTGCGCCTCTTCAACGACGATCCCGAGACCGACGCCGTCGTGATGATCGGGGAGATCGGCGGCTCGGACGAAGAGGAGTGCGCGCGCTGGGTGAAGAAACATATGACCAAACCGGTGGTCGGATTCATTGCCGGCGTAACTGCGCCGGCGGGCAAGCGGATGGGGCACGCGGGAGCGATCATCTCCGGCGGCAAGGGAACGGCGGCAGAGAAGCTCGCGGCGATGGAGGAAGCGGGCATCAAAACCACTCGCAACCCGGCGGAGATGGGATCCACTCTGAAAGCACTGCTCAAGTAGTCTAGTCGTCACACCGGGCGGCCGCGAGAATTCGCGGCCGCTGCTCATCCGGCGGGACACGCGTTCGCAGGAGAGGACAGTCTGTTCCGCCAGCGCGGCGGGAAATCCCGCGTCGCTTCATAAAAATCAACAGGCTGGTGAAGTTCCGTAAGTGGCACCGAAGTTGCACTCGAGCACTCGCTTTTGGCTTCGACTTTCAGGGTGGTGACGGGAGAGGTGGTCCAAAGCAGGCCGCACCCCGCGGAGGAAGGACAACAGACGATGGAGCTCAAGAATATCGCCGCGGTCGGCGCACGCCAGACGCGGCGGCCGCGCGCTGCCCTCAAGGGCCGCACGGTCGATCCAACGGCGCTTCACGAGGTGCGCAGCCTGCTGGGCGATGCGCCCCGGCAGCGTGACCTGCTGATCGAACACCTGCACAAACTTCAGGATCGCTTCGGCCACCTCTCGGCCGCGCATCTCGTCGCGCTCGCCCACGAGATGAAGCTCGCGCTGGCCGAGGTGTACGAAGTCGCGACCTTCTACCATCATTTCGACGTGGTCAAGGAAGGCGACTCCGTGCCGCCGGCCGTGACCGTGCGGGTCTGTGACTCTCTGTCGTGCGAGCTTGCCGGCGCCGGCACGCTGATGGCGAACCTGCAAGCGGTCCTGGGCCCCGGTGTGCGCGTCATTCCCGCACCTTGCATCGGCCGCTGCGAGCAGGCACCCGCGGCAGTGGTCGGCCAGCATCCGGTCGCTTGCGCGACCCCGGACAAGGTGAAGGCGCTCGTCGACCGGCGCGACACGAGGCATCCCGCGGCGAGCGGGCACGGGGTCTTCAAGCCGGTCGACTTCGTGCCGCCCGAGCGCACGCCCAGCGATCGACTCACGGTGACGCCGGCCTATGTCGACTACGATGCCTATCGGCGCGACGGCGGCTATCGAATCTTCGCGCAGTGCCTCGCCGGCAAGCACGATCCCGAAGAGATCATCGGTCGCATGGAGCATTCGGGGCTGCGAGGGCTGGGGGGCGCCGGCTTCCCGACCGGTCGCAAATGGCGCATCGTGCGCGCGGAACCGCAGCCCAAGCTCGTCGCGGTAAACATCGACGAGGGCGAGCCGGGCACGTTCAAGGACCGCACCTACCTCGAGCGCGATCCCCATCGCTTCCTGGAAGGGATGCTGATCGGCGCGTGGGCGGTCGAGGCAGGTGCCTGCTACGTCTATTTGCGCGACGAGTACCACGGCTGCCGCGACATCCTGGAGCGCGAGATCGCCCGCCTCACCGCGGACCCGCCCTGCGCGCTGCCCCCGATCCATCTTCGTCGCGGCGCCGGCGCGTACATCTGCGGTGAAGAATCGGCGATGATCGAGTCCATCGAAGGCAAGCGCGGAATGCCGCGCTTGCGGCCGCCCTACGTGGCGCAGGTGGGTCTCTTCGGCCGGCCGACGCTCGAGCAGAACATGGAAACCTTGTACTGGGTGCGCGACGTTCTCGAGCGGGGTGCCGAGTGGTTCGCGAGCTTCGGCCGCAACGGTCGCCAGGGTTTGCGCTCGTTCTCCGTGAGCGGACGGGTGAAGAAGCCGGGCGTCCACCTGGCGCCGGCCGGCATCTCGGTGCAGGACCTGATCGACGAATACTGCGGCGGCATGCAGGACGGTCACACGTTCTACGGCTATCTGCCGGGCGGGGCCTCCGGCGGCATCCTGCCCGCTTCGCTCGGCAACCTCCCGCTCGATTTCGATACGCTGCAACCCTACGGCTGCTTCATCGGCTCGGCCGCCATCATCGTGCTGTCGGACCACGACCGCGCGGTCGAAGCGGCGCGCAACGTCATGCGCTTCTTCAAGGACGAATCCTGTGGCCAGTGCACGCCCTGCCGGGTCGGCACGGCGAAGGCGCTCGCCCTGATGGCGCAGGCGGAGTGGGATCAGCCGCTGCTCACCCAGCTCGCCGAGGCGATGATGGACGCGTCCATCTGCGGGCTCGGGCAGGCCGCACCGAACCCCCTGCTCTCGGTGCTGAAATATTTTGCCCATGAGTTGCACGCTGATGACGGACGCGGCCAGTGAATAAACGTCGGAGCATTCGCGCATGACGGCGACCAGCCATTCGGAGATCGCGGCCCTGCCGGTCGAGTTCGTCATCAACGGCCAGTCCCTGGTCGGACGCGCAGACGAGACCATCCTCGAGACCGCGCGGCGGCACGGTATCGAGATCCCGCATCTCTGCTACGCGGACGGCATGCGCCCGGACGGCAACTGCCGCGCCTGCATGGTCGAGATCAAGGGCGAACGCACGCTGGCACCGTCCTGCGCCCGCTTTCCACGACCGGGCATGGAGGTCTCGACCGACAGCGGCCGCGCGCTGAACGCACAGAAGATGGTGGTGGAGCTGTTGCTTTCGGACATGCCCGAGGAACAGTTCACGCTGCATTCCGAGCTGAATCACTGGGCCGAGAAGCTCGCCGTCGGCAAGCCACGCTTTGCGCCGCGCCCACGGGTCGCTCGCCGATCTCTCCCATCCCGCGATGGCGGTCAACCTCGACGCCTGCATCCAGTGCACCCGTTGCGTGCGCGCCTGCCGCGAGCTGCAGGTGAACGACGTCATCGGCTACGCCTGGCGCGGCGACCATTCGAAGATCGTGTTCGACCTCGACGATCCCATGGGCGCCAGCACCTGTGTCGCGTGCGGTGAGTGCGTGCAGGCCTGCCCGACCGGGGCACTCGCGCCCGCGCGCGGCGTTGCGCTGCAGGTGCCGGACAAGATCGTCGATTCGGTCTGCCCCTACTGCGGCGTCGGGTGCCAGCTCACGTACTTCGTCAAGGACAACCACATCCTGTACGTCGAAGGCAAGGACGGCCCGGCCAACCATGGTCGCCTGTGCGTGAAGGGCCGCTACGGCTTCGACTACGTGCATCACCGGCAGCGGCTTACGAAGCCGCTGGTGCGGCGGGCGGGGGTCGCGAAGTCGGCAGACTTCAAGATGGATCCGGAACAGATTCGCGACGTGTTCCGCGAGGCGACCTGGGACGAAGCGCTCGACTTGGCCGCGGGGAAGCTGAAGGCGCTGCGGGAACGGCTCGGCGCCAGTGCGCTGGCGGGCTTCGGCTCGGCCAAGGGCAGCAACGAGTGCGCGTACCTTTTTCAGAAGCTCGTGCGCACAGGCTTCGGCAACAACAACGTCGATCACTGCACGCGGCTCTGCCACGCCTCGTCGGTGGCGGCGCTGCTCGAGGGAATCGGCTCCGGCGCCGTGTCGAATCCGGTCATGGACGTGATGCAGGCGGAGGTGGTCCTCATCATCGGCGCGAATCCGACCGTGAATCATCCGGTGGCCGCGACCTGGATCAAGAATGCGGCGGCGAGCGGCACCAAGCTCATCGTCGCGGATCCGCGCCGGACCGAGATCGCCCGCCACGCGACCCACGTGCTGCAGTTCAATGCCGACACCGACGTGGCGCTCCTCAACGCGATGATGCACACCATCGTCCACGAGGGTCTGGTCGATCGGGACTTCATCCGCAGCCGCACCATCGGCTACGACGAGCTCGAGAAAAACGTCGAAGGCTACAGTCCAGAGGCGATGGCGCCGGTGTGCGGCATTCCGGCGGAGACCATCAAGCAGGTGGCGCGGCTGTTCGCGACCTCGAAGGCGTCGATGATCCTGTGGGGCATGGGCGTGTCGCAGCACGTGCATGGCACGGACAACGCGCGCTGCCTGATCGCGCTCGCGCTCATGACCGGACAGGTCGGTCGTCCCGGCACGGGGCTGCATCCGCTGCGCGGACAGAACAACGTCCAGGGCGCTTCCGACGCCGGTCTCATCCCGATGGTCTACCCGGATTACCAGCGCGTCGACAGCGCCGAGATCCGGGCGAAGTTCGAGAAACTCTGGGGCGTCACGGACCTCGATCCGAAGCCCGGTCTCACCGTGGTGGAGATCATGGATGCCATCCACCAAGGACGGATTCGCGGCATGTACATCATGGGCGAGAACCCGGCGATGTCCGACCCGGATCTCCACCACGCCCGCGAGGCGCTCGCCGAGCTCGACTGGCTGGTGGTGCAGGACATCTTCCTGACCGAGACCGCCTATCTTGCCGACGTGATCCTGCCTGCCTCCGCCTGGCCGGAGAAGACCGGAACCGTCACCAATACCGATCGCATGGTGCAGCTGGGGCGCCGGGCGCTGGACCTGCCCGGGGAAGCGCGCCAGGATCTCTGGATCATCCAGGAGATGGCGCGGCGGCTCGGCCTCGACTGGCACTACGAGGGACCGGACAGCGGCGTCGCGGAAGTGTTCGAGGAGATGCGCCGGGCGATGCCGTCGATCGCCGGCATCAGCTGGGAGCGTCTCGAGCGCGAAGGCTCCGTGACGTATCCGTGCGAGAGCGAAACCGACCCGGGCCAGTCCGTGGTATTCGTCGATCATTTCCCGACCGAGAGCGGCCGCGCGCGGTTCGTTCCCGCCGACATCATCCCGGCTGCGGAGCGCCCCGACGACGACTATCCGATGGTGCTCATCACCGGGCGCCAGCTCGAGCACTGGCACACCGGCGCCATGACGCGGCGCGCGAGCGTGCTGGATGCGATCGAGCCGCAACCGGTCGCCTCGATGCATCCGCTCGATCTCGACGAGCTCGGCGTCAAGCCCGGCGCAGTGATCACGGTGGCGTCGCGCCGCGGGCGCCATCGCGCTCTATGCGCGTGCCGACGACGGCACGCCGCGCGGCGCCGTGTTCATCCCGTTCTGTTTCTACGAAGCCGCGGCGAACATGCTCACCAATCCGGCGCTGGATCCGGTCGGCAAGATCCCCGAATTCAAGTACTGTGCGGTCAAGGTGCAGAAGGGCGGCCGGCTCGTGTCGACTTCCAGCTACGGCGGCGGGCAGCTGCTGCCGGGCGTGAGCTGACGGGCCGCACAGATCTGCTGCTGGACCCGCCGCGGGGGCATCCCCGCACCTGCGGATCGACACCGCACCACGATCCAGCGGCCGGGCCGTCTCGCGCACGACACGCAGCCACAGATCACGGAACGGAGTTCGTAACATGCCATCCGACATCGAAATTGCCCAGCAGGCGAAGCTCGAGCGCATCGCGGCGATCGCGCAACGAGCGACTCGGCATCGCCGAGGAGCACCTCGAGCCCTACGGCCACTACAAGGCGAAGGTGTCCCTCGACTATCGTCGATTCGCTCGCGGGACGGCCGGACGGCAAGCTCATCCTGGTCACCGCCATCAGCCCGACGCCGGCCGGGGAAGGCAAGACGACGACCACCGTCGGCCTCGGCGATGCGCTGAATCGCATCGGCAAGAAGGCGATCATCTGCCTGCGCGAGCCTTCCCTCGGACCGGTGTTCGGCATGAAGGGCGGCGCCGCCGGCGGCGGCTATGCACAGGTGGTGCCGATGGAGGACATCAATCTGCACTTCACCGGCGACTTCAGCGCCATCGCACTCGCCAACAATCTGCTCGCGGCGATGATCGACAACCACATCCATCACGGCAACGAGCTCGGCCTCGACGTGCGCCGGATCGCCTGGAAGCGCGTGGTGGACATGAACGACCGCGCGCTGCGCGATATCGTCTGTTCGCTCGGCGGGACCGCGAACGGCTACCCGCGCGAGGACGGCTTCGACATCGTGGTGGCGTCCGAGGTCATGGCGATCTTCTGTCTCGCCAACTCGGTCAAGGACCTGAAGGAGCGTCTGGGCAACATCGTGGTCGGCTACACCCGCGACCAGAAGCCGATCCGCGCGCGCGACCTGAAGGCCCACGGCGCCATGACCGTGCTGCTCAAGGACGCGCTCAAGCCCAATCTCGTGCAGACGCTGGAGAACAATCCCGCCTTCATCCACGGCGGCCCGTTCGCCAACATCGCGCACGGCTGCAACTCGGTGATCGCGACCAAGGCGGCGCTCAAGCTCGGCGATTACGTGGTGACCGAAGCGGGCTTCGGCGCCGACCTCGGCGCGGAGAAGTTCGTCGACATCAAGTGCCGCAAGTCCGGACTGCGCCCCGCCGCGGTGGTGATCGTCGCCACCGTCCGCGCGCTCAAGTATCACGGCGGCGCGGATCTCAAGGAGCTCAACAAGGAGAACCTGCACGCGCTGGAGAAGGGCATCGAGAATCTCGAGCGCCACGTGAACAACGTGCGCAACCACTTCGGTCTGCCGTGCGTGGTGTCCATCAATCACTTCACGTTCGACACGGCGGCCGAGATCGATCTGCTCACGCGGAAGATGGCGCATCACGATGCACCGGTGGTTCTCGCCAGGCACTGGGCCGAAGGCGGCAAGGGCGCGGAGGAGGTCGCCCGCACCGTCGTCGACATCATCGACCGCGTGCCGTCCGACTTCCGCTTCGTGTACGACGATAAGCTCGGTCTGTGGGACAAGATGAAGGCGATCGCGACCAAGATCTACGGCGCCGCCGATATCTCCGCCGACGGCAAGGTCAAGGCCCAGATCAGGAAGCTGCAGGAAGACGGCTACGGCGCACTATCCGGTGTGCGTCGCCAAGACCCAGTATTCGTTTTCCACGGACGCCAGCCTGCGCGGGGCGCCCTCGGGGCACGTCGTCAACATCCGCGAGGTGAGGCTCGCTGCCGGGGCGGAATTCATCGTCATGATCTGCGGCGACATCATGACCATGCCCGGCCTGCCGAAGGTACCTTCGGCCGAAAAGATCGACATCGATGAAAGCGGAAAAGTGGTCGGGTTGTTCTGAAGCGATGTGTGCCAGGCTGCCGTCGAAGACCTCTGCGTCGCTTGCTCGGTCCGGCGCGTAGGCCTTCGCATGGAAGTCACGAGTCCGCAGTTCTGGATCGCCCTGCTGCAGATCATTGCCATCGACATTCTGCTGGGTGGGGACAACGCGGTGGTGATCGCGCTCGCCTGCCGGCGATTGTCGCCGCGACTGCGCAACCAGGGCATTTTCTGGGGGGTGTTCGGCGCGATCGCGCTGCGGGTGGTGCTCATCTTCTTCGCCATCACGCTGCTCAGGACCCCCTATCTCAAGATCGTCGGTGCGCTGCTGCTGGTGTGGATCGGGGTCAAGCTGCTGCTGCCGGAGGACGAGGGCGCGCACGCCATCAAGGCGTCCGACCACCTGCTCGGCGCCATCAAGACGATCATCGTCGCCGATGCGGTGATGAGCCTCGACAACGTGATCGCGATCGCGGGGGCCGCCAAGGACAGCATGGTCCTGATCGTCCTCGGTCTGCTCATCAGCGTGCCGATCATCGTGTGGGGCAGCAAGCTCGTTCTGATGCTGATGGAGCGCTACCCGTTTATCATCACCGCGGGCGGCGCGCTGTTGGGCTGGATCGCGGGCAGCATGTTCGCGAGCGACGTCGCGGTGACGGGCTGGGTCACGGGAAACGCACCCTGGCTCGTCCACGCCGCCCCGGTTGCCGGCGCGCTCCTCGTGATGGCAGTGGGCAAGCTCGTGGCGGGGCGCATGGTGCGCCCCTCGGCCGTCCCGCCCGTCGACCTGGCGACCGGGAAGCAGGCCGCCCCGCCCCATCGTCGTTGACGCGAGGCGGATGCCGTGCACACCCTCAAGTTTCTGCTTGCCGTCGACGGCTCGGATGCTTCGTGCCGGACCGTCGACCACGTGATCGAGCTCCTGGGGTGGTACAAACCGCCGGTCGAGCTCCAACTCTTGAACGTCCAGCTGCCCATCCTGTCCGGCAACGTGAAGAGCTTCATCCGGCGCGATCAGCTCGAGGATTACTATCGGGACGAAGGCCATGCGGCGCTCAAGACGGCGCGCGAACGCCTCGATCGGGCGGGGGTGAAGTACGCGGTGCATCTCAGTATCGGTGCGCCCGCGGAAGTGATCGTCGAGTTCGCGAAGAAATTCCGCTGCGACCAGATCTGCATCGGCACACGGGGCCTTGGTTCGGTCGCGGGTCTGCTGCTCGGGTCTGTCGCGACCAAGGTGATTCATCTCGCACCGTGCCCGGTTCTGCTCGTGAGGTGAAGGGAGAGGGCCACAGCGTACTGAATGTGAACGGTAATTGCTTGTTGAGACTCGCTTCGACGACAGGACGACCCGCGCGGCAGGCGCGACGTTCCCGAACCGTCCGGCCAGTGGCGCCTCGAGAAGGGGGCGCCGCTGGATCCCGACCCCACCTTACGAGGAGAATCGCAATGCCCGATGCAAGCCGTCGTGTTGCTCGCCAGCCGCTCGTCACCGCTTTTGCCGCGGCGAACTTCCTGGTTCTCGCTGCAAGCGGTCACGCCGCCGCGGCGTGGGAGCCCACCAAGCCCATCGAGTTCGTGGTGCCGGCCGGAACCGGCGGCGGCGCCGACCAGATGGCGCGCCTCATCCAGGGCGTTGTCACCAAATACGGCCTCACGAAACAGCCGCTGGTGGTGGTCAACAAGGCGGGCGGCGCCGGCGCCGAGGGTTTTCTCGACGTGACGCAGAAGAGCAAGGGTGATCCCCACAAGATCATCATCACGCTCTCGAACCTCTTCACGACCCCGCTCGCGACCGGTACCCCTTTCAACTGGAAGGACATGACTCCGGTATCGATGTTGGCGCTCGACCAGTTCGTGCTCTGGGTGAACGCGGAGAAGCCCTACAAGAACGTGGAGGAGTACATCGCGGCGGCGAAGGCGGCCGGCCCCGGCAAGTTCAAGATGGGCGGGACCGGATCCAAGCAGGAGGATCAGATCATCACCGTGGGCCTCGAGAAGGCGACGGGTGTCAAGTTCACGTACGTGCCCTTCAAGGGCGGCGGCGAGGTGGCGGTGCAACTCGTGGGCAATCATATCGATTCCACCGTGAATAACCCGATCGAGGCGGTGTCACAGTGGCGGGCCGGCCAGTTGCGCCCCCTCTGCGTGTTCGACGACGAGCGCATGCCGTACAAGCAGAAGGTCACGGAGACGCAGTCGTGGAACGACATCCCCACCTGCAAGGAGGCCGGAGTCAACCTTGACTACGTCATGCTGCGCGGCATCTTCATGCCGGGCGGCGTCAGCGCCGACCAGCTCGCTTACTTTCAGAACCTCATGAAGAAGGTGCGTGAGACCGCGGAGTGGAAGGAGTTCATGGAGAAGGGCGCTTTCAATCAGACCACCATGACCGGTGACGACTACAAGGCCTGGCTCGCGAAGGCCGAGGGCAACCACAAGCAGCTCATGGAAGAAGCGGGCTTCATCGCCAAGTGAGCAAGCGAGAATTCGGCATGCTCGCCTGGCGTGGCTCGACCTTTTCCCTGCGCCGACGGAATTCGTGGTTCCGGCAGCGGGGGCGGCATGAGTGATCCGGACGAGGGGCGCGGCAGGACCGGTGGCGGGCCGTCGATTGCCGCGGTCGAGGTGATCACGGCGGCGGTCCTGTTCGTGGTGGGTGCGGTCGTCATCTACGACAGTCAGCGGCTGGGGTCGGGATGGGGGGCCGACGGCCCGCAATCGGGGTATTTCCCGTTCTACATCGGCCTCGTCCTCTGCCTCTCAGTGGTGGCGACTGCGTACCAGGCCCTATTCGGTGCGCTCCGCGATCGCAACGCGTTCGTCGACGGCAAGCAGTTGCGACAGATCCTGTCGGTGCTGGTGCCCGCGACGATCTACGTGGGACTCATCCACCTGCTCGGAATCTACGTCTCGTCGGCCTTGTACATAGCGGTCTTCATGGCCTGGCTCGGCCGCTACGGCGTCGCGAAGGCGGTCGCGGTCGGCGGTTTCGTCAGCGCTTTCCTGTTCCTGATGTTCGAGAAGGGGTTCGTGGTCCCGCTGCCCAAGGGACCGCTCGAACGCATGCTCGGTTTCTAGCCCCGCAGGAGGTAGCGTTGGAAGAGCTGGGCTCGCTGTTTCAGGGTTTCGCGGTCGCCCTCACTGGGTACAACGTCCTGCTCATGTTCGTCGGCATCGTGCTCGGCGTCCTGATCGGTGTGCTCCCAGGTCTGGGCGGGGCGAACGGCGTGGCGATCCTGCTGCCGCTCACCTTCACGATGCCGCCGACGTCGGCGATCATCATGCTCTCGTGCATCTACTGGGGCGCGCTCTTCGGCGGCGCCATCACTTCCATTCTCTTCAACATTCCGGGCGAGCCGTGGTCGGTGGCCACCACCTTCGACGGGTATCCCCTGGCACAACAGGGCCGGGCGGGCGAGGCGCTGACGGCCGCGTTTACGGGGTCGTTCGTGGGGGCCTTGGTCGCGGTGCTGATGATCACTTTTCTGGCGCCGCTGGTTGCGAAGTTCGCGCTCAAATTCGGACCGCCGGAATTTTTCGCCGTCTACATGCTCACCTTCTTCAGCTTCGTCGGCATGGGCAGGGGCTCCCCCTTCAAGACCCTTGCCGCGATGATGTTCGGATTCGCGTTGGCGGCGGTCGGCCTGGATACGGTTACCGGTCAGCTCCGGCTGACGTTCGGCTCCACGGAGCTCATGCGCGGCTTCGATTTTCTGGTCGCCGTGATCGGGCTCTTCGGCGTCGGCGAGATCCTGCTCACGATGGAGGAGGGGCTCGCGTTCAAGGGCCAGAGCGCCCGCATCGACGGCAAGGTGGTGCTGGAGACCTGGAAGAAGCTGCCCCGGTACTGGATGACCATCCTCCGCAGCTGCCTGATCGGCTGCTGGATGGGCATCACGCCCGGTGGTGCCACGCCCGCGTCGTTCATGGCCTACGGGGTAGCGAAGCGGACATCGAGGGAGGGCGAGAAATTCGGCACCGGTCAGCTGGAAGGCGTCATCGCCCCCGAGACCGGCGCGCATGCGGCCGGAACCAGCGCGCTCCTGCCGATGCTGGCACTCGGCATACCCGGCTCGCCCACGGCCGCAGTACTGCTTGGCGGTCTGCTGGTGTGGGGGCTGCAGCCGGGGCCCCTGCTTTTCGTCGAGCAGAAAGACTTCGTATGGGGGCTGATCGCCAGCATGTACCTCGGCAATATCGCAGGACTCATCGTCGTGCTGACATCGGTTCCGCTCTTTGCCGCGATCTTGCGCATTCCGTTCTCCATCATCGCGCCGGTGATCATCGTGATCTGCGCGATCGGCGCGTACACGGTTCACGGCGCCATGCTCGACGTCTGGCTGATGCTGGTCTTCGGCGTGGTCGGTTACGTGTTCAAGAAGCTCGATTATCCGCTCGCGCCGATGGTGCTGGCCCTGGTGCTCGGCGACAAGGCAGAAGACGCGTTTCGGCAGTCGATGCTCTTCTCCCAGGGCAGCCTGTCGATTTTCTGGTCCAATTGGCTGGTCGGGAGCATCACGACCCTGGCGGTCCTGCTGCTTTTCTGGCCGCTCGTGTCGGCCGCGATCAGGCGGATCAGGTCCGGGCGCGTCGAGCCTTTCGAAGCGGGGCGGAGCTAAACAAAGAGAGGAGGAGAAAATGCCGGTCATTGCCATGACCCACGAGATGGGATCGCTCGCGCGGGACGTTGCCCTCGAGCTTGCTGCACGGTTGGGACTCAAGTCCCTGCAGCACGAGGTGGGAGACCACGTCGCGGAGCGCCTGCAGATGCCGAAGAGCCTGATCCGCCGCCTGCGCGAAGGCAAGGCGGGCTTTCTGGAGAGGATCAGGGCGGACGAAGATCGCCGAGGCGGTGGTCACGGCCGAAGAGGTCTTGACGATTGCTTCCGCTGGCGATGTCGTGATCCGCGGCTGGGGTGCGACCTGCCTCCTGCGTCCGGTCCCCCACATTCCCTGCGTGCGCGTCACCCGCGCCGTGGAAAACCGCGTCCAATGGCTGATGGCGCACGTGGAACTGGACGATGCCGAGGCGGCGCTGCATGAGATACAGCGCTCCGACAGCGCCCACGCCGCGCGGATGCACGAGCGCTTCGGCGTGACCTGGGGCGATCCGGTGCTGTACGACCTCACCCTCAATACCGATCGGCTGACGATAGAGAGCTGCGTCCTGCAGATCCAGCACCTGCTCGCCCGGCCGGAATTCCAGGAGACGCCGGCATCCAGAGCCAGGCTCGCCAACATGACCCTCGAGGCGCATGTAAGGTCGGCGCTGCGGGGCGACCCGTCGACCCACGACGTGCGGGTCACCATCGAAGCGGACGGCAGCCGCGTCACCTTGCGGGGGATCGTCGTTTCCGAGGCCGAGAGGGAGGCCACCGAGCGCGTCGTACGTGGCGTTCCGGGGGTGGCGGAGATCGACGACCAACTCAAGCTCATGGCCGGCAGCAAGATGTTTCCTTCATCCAAGTATTCCTGATCGTTGCCGACCCCACCCACGCGAGGAACCTCCCATGAACAAGGCACTTTCCGGCTTTCGCATCCTCGACATGACCCACGTTCAGGCCGGCCCGACCGCCTCCCAGCTCATGGCCTGGCTCGGGGCGGACGTCATCAAGTTCGAGCCGCCCACCGGCGACGTCACCCGGGGTCAGTTGCGCGACGTGCCAGGTGCGGACAGCCTCTATTTCACGATGCTGAACTGCAATAAGCGCTCGATCACCGTCAACATGAAGAACCCCGCAGGCAAGGAGGTGTTCATCTCGCTTCTCAAGCACTGCGATGTCGTCATGGAGAACTTCGGGCCCGGTGTGATCGAACGGCTCGGCTTTCCGTGGGAGAAGGTGCACACGATCAACCCGCGCATCGTCATGGCCTCGATCAAGGGCTTCGGCTCGAGCGGGCCCTATGCGGAGTTCAAGGCTTACGAGAATGTCGCCCAGGCGATGGGCGGGTCCATGAGCACGACCGGCTTCAACGATGGGCCACCCTTGGTCACGGGCGCGCAGATCGGTGATTCCGGCACCGGCCTGCATCTCGTCATCGGCATCCTCGCGGCCCTTCATCATCGCAACGCGAGCGGCCAGGGACAGTACGTCGAGGTCGCCATGATGGATTCCGTGATGAATCTCTGCCGCGTCAAGTTCCGCGACCATCAGCGTCTCACGCGCGGACCGCTTTCCGAGTACTCGGTCGTCACCGAGGGCCTCGACACGACGCCGCGCGCCGGCAACGACTCGGGCGGGGGCCAGCTCGGCAATGCCATTCACTGCAAGCCGGGCGGTCCGAACGATTACATCTACGTCGTCGTCCAGGAGGCCGTATGGAGCGGGTTGGCGAACCGCATCGGCGGAGAAGCGCTCGCAAGCGACGCGCGCTTTGCCACGATCGGCGAGCGCCGGAAGAACCAGAAGGAGATGTGGCGCATGATCGAGGCGTTCGCTTCGAAGTACACCAAGCGCGAGTTCATGCAGCTCCTGAACGATCTCGGCGTGCCCTGCGGCCCGATCATGAGCACCCATGACCTCGCCAACGACGAGCACGTCAAGCTGCGAGACATGTACGTGGAGCTCGATCATCCCCAGCGCGGGCCGTGGCATAACGTCGGCATGCCCATCAAGCTCTCGGGCTCGCCCGCCGACATCGCGCGCTCGCCGCTGCTGGGCGAGCATACGGACGAGATCCTGCGCGAGGTCCTGGGCTATGCGGATGCCGAGATCGCCGCCATGCGGGAGGCCGGCGCGTTCTCCAGGGAGCCGCCGAAGATGCAGGAGTATCACCCGCTGCGCGCCTGAGGGGTTTCCCCGCGCCGGGCTTGTCGCTTCGCCCTTTGCGGCCGATTCGTTCCGCCGTCCGCGGCCTCGCCAGCACGCGCACCCCGGCACACGCCATGCTTTCGGCTCTGGCGCTTTTTTCCTCGACGAAATGCCTCCTTCACCCTCTTTGCGCTTTCGGGCCGCGGCCCGCTCCGTACGCGCGCCGGCAACCGCTGCCCTGTGCGGCCGCCGGCTCGGGCGTCATCGGGAGCCGCGTTGAGTCTTCGCAACGCCCTGCAGATCGCCAGCGCGACCGATGTCGGGCGGCTGCGCGACCATAACGAGGACAGCATCGGCATCGACGCCGATCTCGGGTTGGCCGTGCTCGCCGATGGAATGGGCGGCTACAGCGCGGGGGAGATCGCGAGCGGGATCGCGGTGGCGATGCTGATGAGCGATCTTCGGGCCGCGCTCGCGCGGAACGATCCGCAACTCACCACTCGAAACGGCCACGACCCGGCAGGGGTCGCGCTTTTGCGGGAAGGGATCGGCCGCGCCAACGCGACGATACTGGGGGCGGCGGAGAGCCAATCGCAATATGCGGGCATGGGGACGACGCTGGTCACCGCACTGTTCCACGACGACCGGGTGGCGGTCGGCCACGTCGGTGACTCGCGCCTTTATCGGCTTCGCGGCGATGTGTTCGAGCAGATCACGCGCGACCACAGCCTGCTGCAGGAACAGCTCGACCGGGGTCTCCTCACGCGGGAGCAGGCGCGACGATCACAGAACAAGAATCTGGTCACCCGCGCGCTCGGGATCGATCCCCGCGTCGCAGCGGAGATTCACGTGCACGGTGTCATGCCCGGCGACATCTATCTGATGTGCTCGGATGGTCTCTCCGACATGGTTGCCGACGAGGACATGCACCTTGCCCTGTCGAGCTTGCGGGAGAGGCTGCAGCTCGCTGCCGACCACCTGGTGCGGATCGCCAACGACCATGGCGGACGGGACAACATTTCTGTGGTTCTGGTACGGGTATTGCAACCGTTCCCGGCATCTGTCGGTTTTTTCGCCAAAATCAAGTCTTGGATAAAGTAGAGCTACGGGGATAAAGCAATGGCGAAGTTGATTCTCAGCCTCGATGGCATCGTGCTCAAGGAGCAGGAACTGACGAAAGAGCGCACGACCATCGGCCGCAAGCCGCACAACGATATTCAGATCGACAACCTTGCGGTGAGTGGAGAGCACGCCGTCATTGTCACCATCCTGAACGACTCGTTTCTCGAGGACATGGGCAGTACCAACGGTACCGTCGTGAACGGTACGAGCGTCAAGAAGCACTTTCTCCAAAACAGCGACGTGATCGAGATCGGCAAGTACAAGCTCAAGTACATCAACGAGGTAGCGTCGACCACCACGGCGGCAGATTTCGAGAAGACGATGGTTCTGCGCTCGCCGATGGCCAGAGTCCGGAGCGGCCCCAAGACCCTGAGCGACACGAATCTAGGCGGGCACCCGGCACGCACTCACGGCGTCGGCACCGTGACTTCGCTGAACCGTGTCTCGGCCGTCACGGCGAGTCCCGTGCAGCCCCCCCTGCACGCGACCGGGACTGCCGGTATCGCCTACGGCATGCCCGCCGCGGCCAAAGCTGCCGCGGCTCAGGGTGCCGTCGGGGTGGAGCAGACGTTGTCCGCTGCCGCTTCCGCGGCGGCGCTCTCCCAATCGATCCCCGTGGCGGCGCAGCTCTCGCCTGCCGTCCATTGCCGTATCGCAACCCACCCCGGTCACCATGCCCCTCGCCGCGATCCAGATCCTGACCGGACCCAGTGCCGGCCGCGAGCTGGAGCTCGCCAAGTCGTTGACGACCGTCGGTAAACCCGGGGTCCAGGTGGCCGTGATAACCCGTCGTCCGCAAGGCTACTACATCACCCATGTCGAGGGCGTCAGCTTTCCGATCCTGAATGGCAAGTCGCTGGATGCCCAAGCCCACTCGCTCAATGACCACGACATCGTCGAGCTGGCGGGCGTGAAAATGGAGTTCTTCCACAAAGCCTGAGGCGTTGCCGCCGACGTCGGCGCCCGCACCGACGTGCTCTCCGAACCAGACCGCCGCGTCATCGGACCATCACTGGCTGCTTACAGCCTCGGAGCGACAGGGCGGTACGAGGTTGTTATCATGGGGTGAGCGTAGCAGGCTCACTCTCGTGCAAGTCGCATTGCAGCGGGCGCATGTTCTTGTCGACGCGGTGGCTGCGGCAGAGATGATCATCCGGCACCAACCCATTCAGATCCCGCACTTCTTCCCGGTAGCGCCAGGCTGCGGCGGACCGGTCGGAGCGGCGCAGCCGTGAAGCTCCAGGTTCTCGGATGCAGCGGCGGCATCGGCGGGAATCTCCGCACGACATCGTTCCTGATCGACGAGGACATTCTGATCGACGCCGGGACCGGCGTGGGGAGCTTGAGCCTCTCCGAGATGAGCAAGGTCGACCATGTGTTCGTGACGCACTCTCATCTCGATCACGTGGCGTGCATTCCCTTCCTCGTCGATTCGGTGGGATATCTGCGCGACCGTCCGCTCACCGTCCACGCAACCGCCGAGACCCTCCAGATCCTGCGCGAGCACATCTTCAACTGGCATGTCTGGCCAGACTTCACCACGATTCCGAGCACGCGCCGCCCCTATCTGCGCTATGAACGGTTCGAGGTCGAAAAGCCTCGAATGCTGGGCGGACGCTCGATTACCGCGATCCGGGCGAATCATGTCGTGCCGGCAGTCGGCTTTCACCTGGACAGCGGGAGAAACAGCCTCATTTTCTCCGGCGATACAACTCGCAATCCGTCACTGTGGATCTACCTCAATCGCGTGGAGAACCTGCGCTATCTCATCATCGAGACCGCTTTTCCTGACAAGGAGCGGGAGCTCGCGATCGCGTCCAAGCATCTTTGTCCTTCGATGCTCGCGGAGGAGTTGGCCGAGCTGCAGCGTCCCGTCGAGATCCTCATCACGCATCTCAAGCCCGGTGAGTCGGAGCTCACGATGCAGGAGATTCATGCGCGGGTGGGGCGCTTTCGACCCCGCATGCTGCTCCACGGGGAGAGCTTCGACTTCTAGAGGGTGTTCACGTTGGACTCGCGACGATGATCAGGTGCGTTGCGAGGCCGTTTACGCGCCTCCCTGTCTCACATCCGGTTCGGTACGATCCTTGCAGACACCCGGTTTGCGTACCGAGGTAGTTCCGCCCGCCTCCAAACGCAAGGCTGGCCGGGCGATTCCCCGAACTTCTATTCTCCCGAGACATGAGACCTGACGTGCGATCGACGAAAGTGTTGTCAGCGGCGACAATGCCGTGCTGTCTCGACCGCGTGGCGCCGCGCGAGCTCGGGCAGGGCACGGCGTACCTGCTTCCGCCGTGCCCGCGGGTTCGGTCGGGGACACTGGCGACATGAGCACGATGCTCGAGCCGAATCGTCCGCCCTCTGGGCAGGACAACCTCGCCGCCAAGCTCGATTTCTCGAAGCGGCTGCAGGCGGTCACCAACAGGATTCATGCCGCGGCCAACATCGAGGAGATCATGCTCGAGGTGAGTCAGGACCTCTGCGCCCTGCTCGACGCCGACCGGCTCACCATCTACATCACCAGTGAAGATCGGCAGACCATCGTATCGAAGGTCAAGACCGGCCTCGCCTCGTTCAAGGACCTGAAGCTACCGATCAACGAGCAGAGCGTCGCCGGCTATGTTGCCGTGCACCGGCGCCCCGTCAATCTGAAGGACGTCTACGACGATCACGAGCTAAACGGCTACAAGCCTCCGATTCATTTTCTCAAGGAAGTCGACAAGCGCACCGGCTATCGCACGCGGCAGATGCTCGTCGCGCCGATCGTGGACAGCGCCACGAACGAGCTCTTGGGTGTCATGCAGCTCATCAACACGAGATCCGGAGGACCGTTTCCGCACTTCGCGGAAGAGGGTGTGGCGAGCGTTGCGGAGACCCTCGCCATTGCGCTCAGGCAGCGCCACAAGACGCAGCAGCTCTTCCGCGGGAAGTTCGACCACCTGGTCGCGGTCGCGGCGGTCTCGCGCGACGAGCTCGAACTCGCCACGCGCTCCGCCCGACGCAAGAGCCTCGACGTCGAGGACGTGCTGATAGACGAGTTCCAGGTCAAGGTGGAAGCGGTGGGCCATGCCCTCGCGGAGTTCTTCGGCGTGCCTTATCAGCCCTACAAGGCGGATACGGTCAAGCCGATGGACCTCCTCCGCAACCTGAATCGCGGCTACCTGGAAGAGAATCAATGGCTCCCCATCGAGGACTCGAAGGACGGGATCATCGTCATCTCGGGCGATCCGGAGCGCGTGCGCAGTGCGCGAGTCGTCAATAACGTCTTTCCCAAGAGCAAGATCATTTATCGCGTCTCGACGCGGCGCGAGTTCGTGAGCTATCTCGACCTCTTCTACGGGGGGGGTGTGGCCGACTCCGGCGACATCGGAGACATTCTCGATGGCCTCACGGAAGACGGCGAGCTGGAAGGGGTAGAGGCGGACGGCCTCGATCAGGCGCAGGACAACGAGGTCGTCAAGCTCGTCAACAAAATCATCATCGACGCCTTCCATCAGGGCGCATCCGACATCCACATCGAGCCCTACCCGGGCAAGGGCAAGACCGAGGTTCGCTTCCGCAAGGACGGCACCCTCTTCCCCTATATCTCCGTTCCGTCTTCGTACCGTGCGGCCATCGCCGCCCGCATCAAGATCATGTGCGACCTCGACATCGCCGAGCGCCGCAAACCGCAGGACGGAAAGATCAAGTTCAAGCGCTTCGGACCGCTCGACATCGAGCTGCGCGTTGCGACGATTCCCTCGCAGGGCGGCATGGAAGACATCGTGATGCGTATCCTCGCGGCCGGCGAGCCCATGCCTCTCGACAAGCTTGCGCTCTCCGACCGTAATGCCGAGGGCCTGAAGGAGTGCATCTCGAAGCCATACGGTCTTTTCTTCGTCTGCGGGCCGACGGGATCGGGCAAGACCACCACCCTGCACTCCGTTCTCGGTTACCTCAACACCCCCGAAACCAAGATCTGGACGGCGGAGGATCCGGTCGAAATCACGCAGAAGGGGCTGCGCCAGGTTCAGATGAACGTGAAGGCGGGTCTCAACTTCGCGACCGCCATGCGCGCGTTCCTGCGCGCCGATCCGGACATCATCATGGTGGGTGAAATGCGCGACAAGGAGACGACCGCGATCGGCATCGAAGCCTCGCTCACCGGTCACCTGGTGTTCGCCACCCTCCACACCAACAGCGCGCCGGAATCGATCGTTCGCCTGCTCGACATGGGCATGGATCCCTTCAACTTCGCCGATGCCCTGTTGGGCGTGCTGGCACAGCGTCTCGCGAAGCGTCTTTGCGGCAAGTGCAAGAAACCCCGCGTCGCCGGCCAGGACGAGGTCAAGATGATGCTGGAGGAGTATTGCCAGGAGCTCAGGAACACGCCGTTCTGGAAGGCCGATCCGAAGGGCGCGTACGAGCAGGTGTACAAGGAGTGGGTGAAGTCGTTCGCCGACGAACACGGACAGTTCACGGTGTACGCACCGGTTGGCTGCGAGGCCTGCAACAGCACCGGCTATCGCGGTCGCGTCGGGCTGCACGAGCTTCTCGTGGGTACCGATGCCGTAAAAAAACACATTCAGGAGCATTCGCGCGTCGCGGACATGCTGGTCACGGCGCTGGAGGAGGGCATGCGGACGCTCAAGCAGGACGGCATCGAAAAGGTGCTGCAGGGCATCACCGACATGCACCAGGTGCGGGCGGTCTGCATCAAGTGACCGGCGCTCGCGAAAGTCTCGGGGGAACACGCGGATGAGGATGGATCTCAGCGCAGCCTTCGACTTCTTCGATCGTTCCGAGGAGCTGAACCGGGTCGGGATCGCACTCTCCCGCGAGAAGGACATCAACCGGCTGCTTGAGACGATCGTCCTGGCGGCGAAGACCATCACGCAGGCGGACGCCGGCACGCTCTATCGCATGGAGGAGGGGAAGCTCCGTTTCGAGATCATACGAACCGATTCGCTCGGCCTGTCGCTTGGCGGCACGACCGGGCGGCCAATCCACCTCGACCCGATTCCTCTGTTCGACGAAGCAGGACGGCCCAACGAGTCGATGGTCGTCGCGTATGCAGCGTTGCGCGAGACGACCGTGAACATCGGTGATGCCTATGCAGCGCAGGGCTTCGACTTTTCGGGCACGCGCCTCTTCGACCAGAAGACCGGGTACCGGTCTCGATCCTTTTTGACCGTCCCCATGAAGAATCACGAGGACGAAGTCATCGGGGTGCTGCAGCTCATCAACGCCAGGAACCCTGACTCGGGGGACATCATTCCGTTTTCCGCAGCGGACCAGCGCCTGGCCGAGTCGCTCGCGTCGCAGGCTGCCATCGTCCTGACGACGAGGCTTCTCATCAACCAGCTCGAGCATCTCTTCGAATCGTTCATCAACCTCATCAACGCGGCGATCGACGACAAGTCCCCCTATACGGGACGCCACTGCGAGCGCGTGCCCGCGCTGACCATGATGCTGGCAGAAGCTGCCCACCACAGCACCGAAGGCCCTCTCGAGGACTTCGTCATGACCGACAAGGATCGGTACGAGCTCAAGATCGCCGGCTTGCTGCACGACTGCGGCAAGGTTACGACCCCGGTGCACGTGGTGGACAAAGCGACCAAGCTCGAGACCATCTTCGACCGCATCCACCTGGTCGACACCCGCTTCGAAGTGCTCAAGCGCGACGCGGAAATCGAGATGTTGCGCGGTCGGATCGAGGCAATGGAACGAGGCGATGGCGACGAGAAGACGCGGCTCGAGGCGCGCTTCAGCGCGGTCGTCGAAGAGCTCGAAGAAGAACGGGCCTTCCTGCGTTCGTCCAACATCGGTTCGGAAGCGATGAGTCCCGAAGATCAGGAGCGCGTGCGGGCCATCGGCACCCATCGCAAATGGCGGAACGAAAGCGGTGTGTGGTCGGACTTCCTGAGCGCGGACGAGATCACGAACCTCGCCATTCGCTCGGGCACCCTGACTGCGGACGAACGCCAAGTCATCAATCATCACATCGAGGTGACGATACAGATGCTCGAGTCGCTGCCCTGGCCCAGGCATCTGAAGAATGTCCCCGAGTACGCAGGTGGCCACCACGAGCGCATGGACGGCAAGGGCTACCCGCGGGGGCTCACGCGGGAGCAGATGTCGGTGCCCGCAAGGATCATGGGCATCGCGGACATCTTCGAGGCGTTGACCGCCGGAGATCGCCCCTACAAGAAGGGCAAGACGCTCACCGAGGCGCTCACCATCCTCGGCAAGTTCAGGTTGAACGGACATATCGACCCGGACCTCTTCGACGTTTTCGTGCGCGAGAAGGTCTGGCTCAGGTTTGCTCAGGAATTCCTCGATGCCGAACAGATCGACGACGTCGATCTTTCGCGCATACCGGGGTATCGCGCCTGACGGCATTCTTCGACGGCCCACGTAACCGCAAAGTCACGACCGTCGCATGCTTTTCGACACCCATTCGTCATGCATTCGGAAGTTGGCCGAGGCGCGGCAGAGAAGCGCGCCTCGCAAGGGTTCCGATCAGCGTTGTGGAGGCACGCTTTTCGGCCCAAAACCAGAGAGTTATGGCCACAGACGAACGGTCGACAGTCGTGGCATGGGGGTTGCGTTATGTGGGCAAACACGAAACGTGTTTTTTGTGCAGTAAGATCCTAACCAAACCATGGAGACTATGATGAAACGCGTCCAACAAGGCTTTACCCTGATCGAACTGATGATCGTCGTGGCGATCGTCGGCATTCTGGCCGCCATCGCGCTGCCGGCTTACCAGGACTACATTGCCCGTTCGAAGATGTCCGAAGTGATGGCGGCACTCGGCGCTGCGAAGACTTCGGTTAGCGAGTATGCGTCGAGTCAAGGCTCTCTCCCGGCCGACACTGCGGCAGCCGGGATTGGCAAGGGCGCGAACGCGAAGTATCTGACCGACCTGCAATTCAACGGGACGCAGCTCATCGCGACGCTGGGCGACTTCAGCAACACCGATCTGGACGGCAAGAAGATTTTCTTCGGGGCGGTCCTCGGTAGCGACAATACCGTGACCTGGAGTTGCGGTACGGACGCTGCGACCACGGCGTACAAGTATTTCCCGTCGCTCTGCCGCACCGCTGCCTCGTAATCGCCGCAAGAACGAGTACCAACTCCCGGGCCCCTTTCGAGGGGCCTTTTTTATGCCGAATGGTATCCATGTGCAACAGCCCGACGCGAGGATGGTCTGGCTCGTGTGCGTCGCGCTCTACGTGTCGTTCGGACCGACCCAGGCGCCGTTCTATACACCGAGCCTGTATGACAATGCGCGATTGCTTCAGTTGTTCTCGCTGTCCGCATTGGCGTTGATGGCCTTCACTATCCCATCGCTGCGCGAAGGTATCGTGCAGACAATCGCACAGGCGCGCGGATTTGTGCGGTTCGGCCTCCTCTCCACAACGCTGCTGGCGCTCATGAGCGCGCTCCGCGCATGCTTCGCCGAGCATGGCGTTGCAGGAAATCGCTCGTGCTCGTGTTGCTGGGCCTGCTCGCGCTGTCCACCGCCTCGCTCGCGGCAGCGAACCGAACGCCGGTCGACCACCTGCTGCTCATGGCTTTCGAAGGTTCTGCGCTAGTGTTCCTGGTGGTGTTCTGGATGGCACAGGTAGCGACGCGGGAAATCGGTCAACCGTTCGAGTGGATTCATCCCTTCGTGACATTCGCCAACGTGAGGCACTTCAGCCAGTTTCAGGCGTACACGTTGCCACTGCTGGTGGTGCCACTGGCCTCCACTACTCTCGCGCTGCGCTGGCGTGTCGTCGCCTATCTCGTGGCAGCGCACTGGTGGGGCCTGCAGTTCGCGGTCGGGACGCGTGCCGTCTGGTTTGCCGCCGCGTTATCCGCGGCAATACTGCTGCTGGTGCTGCGGCGAGATGCGCTCGGATTCCTGAAGTGGTCAGGTTTCGCGATCGCGGCGGCGGCATCGTCTATCTCGCGCTCAATGCCTTCGTGCTCGCGGATGCACCCGGTCTTTCGGAGATGGGGCGCCGCGGATTCGATTCCTCGAACCGCGGCGAGCTCTGGTCGAGCGCGCTCGCGATGGTGCGCGACGCGCCGCTCCTGGGTGTTGGGCCGATGCACTACTCGTTCAGGAATTTCGAGTGGGCGGCGCACCCCCACAACGCGGTGCTGCAACTCGCAGCCGAGTATGGTCTGCCGGTCGCGACGATCGCGATCGGACTCGTCGCCTATCTCCTGTGGTCCTGCGTTCGATGGACGAAATCAGCACGGAGTGCAGAGGATCGGGTGGTCAATACCGGGCTCCTCGCGGCCCTGCTCATGGGTCTCCTCGACGCTCTCGTCAGCGGGAACACGCTCATGCCCGTCTCGCAGATGACCCTCTTCATTCTGATCGGCTGGGTCATCGGCCGGAACGCTCGCTCGAAGCCGTGATGTTACCGCGCCACGCCCGCGGACTGCGGGACTCGCCGTGTCCCTGATTGCCGCAGCCTGTGCGGTTACCGTGGGGCATGGCGCGCTCTCGTACTATCGATACTGGGAGGCACGCCAGTTCTTCGTTCCGGCGGGAGCCTTCGCACCCCCGCTACTGGGAAGAGGGACACTGGCCAGCCGTAAAGCCCGCTGGCATCGCCGTGCTCAAGGATTAGAGTCGGTCCGGTGCGATCCCGGATCGCGAATGGCCGGGAGGAACGGGTAGTCAGCCCTTCTTCGGTGCCGCCCTTTTCGGTGCCGGTGCTTGCGCCGGGACCGTGTTGGCGGGAGCCGGCGCAGCCGCGGGTCTCGTGACAGCTTCTTCCCGCGCGAACCCGGGGTTCGTGGCGACGCCGGCGAGCGTCGGTGAGTTGGGCTGCACCGATCGGACGACCTTCTGCGCGCGCAGATACTTCCCGACCACTTCCCACGCCGGTTCGCCGGTTCCACCCTCGGCACCCGGCGCCCAGCTCGCGACCTTGTACTTCTTCCCGGCCTCGAGCGGCTGGCCCTTCAGCGTGAGATTGTTGATGCGACGTCCGGCGGCCTCGGTCGGGTCGCAGGCATACTTGAGGCCGCCCACTCGCACCATGTCGCCGCCTTGCTGGTAATACGGATCGGGGTTGAAGACATTGTCGCAGGCGTCTTCCAGGATCGACTTGATCTGTTCGCCGGTCAGCTCGTTCAGCGTGGTCTGAGGATAGGTGATGGCAGTCTGGTTCATCAGGTCTTCCATGTGGATCGGGTCGCCGGGCAGCAGCGTCGTGCCCCAGCGGAACCCGGGTGAGAGGGCGATTTCCGCGCCCTTCACCTCCATCAACGCGTCCAGAATCACCTGGTCGAACGGACCGTTGAAGTTGTCGCGGCGATAGAGGAGACCCTCGGTGGTCGCGAGCCGCTCCCGCAACTGCTTTTCGAAGGGGGCTCGGACCTTCCTGATGTGTGCGTCCATCTCCCGGTCCGGTTCGAGCAGGTTGGAGAACACCGGCGCCAGGCGGTACTGGTAGCCCGTGATGCGCCCGCCGTCGACCTGAAGGTCGAGGATGCCGAGGAACTTGCCGTTCGAGCCGGCGTTGGTGACGAGGGTGTATCCGAGGTCGTTCTTGACCAGCAACGGCTGCGGCACGGCGTCGTGCGTGTGGCCGCCCAGAATGACGTTGATCCCGCCCACCCGCCGCGCGAGCTTGAGGTCGATGTCCATGCCGTTGTGCGAGAGCAGCACCACGAGCTTCGCCCCTCTCTTCCGAGCGTCCGCGATCCACTTCTTCAGATTCTCTTCCTGGATGCCGAAGGTCCAGTCGGGCGTGAAATGGCGTGGATGGGAGACGGGCGTGTAGGGAAAAGCCTGTCCGATGATCGCGATCGGAACACCACTCACGCTCTTGATCGTGTAGGGCTGAAAAACCGGTTCGCCGTCGCCCGCGGTCACGTTCTGGGCAACGAAGTCGATCCTGCCCTTCAGGTCGGCGTTCACGATCTGCTTCACCCGTTCGGCGCCGTAGGTGAACTCCCAGTGCCCCGTCATCGCGCTCACGCCCAGCAGCTTGGATGCGTCGACCATGTCCTGACCCTTGGTCCAGAGGGCGGTCGCGGAACCCTGCCAGGTGTCCCCTCCGTCCAGGAGCAGCGAGTTCGGCCGCTGCTCCCTGATCTTCCTCACCAGCGTGGCGAGGTGCGCATAACCGCCCATGGCGCCGTAGGTCCTGGCCGCGCGCGCATAGTCGAGGTAGGTATCGGCATGCGCGACCCGGCTGTCCTTGCTGATGAGGTAGTAGCGGAGAAAGGCGTCGCCGACCAGATGAGGTGGCTTGCCCAGACCTTCGCCGACGCCGATGTTGGTTTCCGGCTCCCGATAGTAGGTGGGAAGCAGCTGGGCGTGCGTGTCGGTCAAGTGCAGGAGGGTGACGTTGCTGCCGAAATCGTGCAGATCGTAAAAGCCGCTGATGCTCGCGGCTTCGGCGTATCTCGAGAGCGGGAATCCCGATGCCGCCGCGATGGCGAGCGCCTGCAGGAATTCACGGCGGGTCATGTGCATGTTTCTGATCTCCGTTTGCGTATTGCCCCGGTGGCGGCGACGGCCCCGGTCAGAATGGGTTGTCAGGCGGGATGAGAGGAGGGTGTCCTGGCTCGAGCCGGGTCGAATGATACCAGCCGGAGCGGATTGCGATGGACCAGCACCGGGCGGCGCGCCCGCATGGCCGGGTCACGCCTGCGCAAACCTCGTGCCGAACCGGAAGCGTGCGCGGATGAAGTCACCCGGCCGCGGCCACCGTGGTCTCGATGGAACCCTCCTCGCCACGGTTGTCGGACCAGCGTACGGCGATCCGGTCGCCTGCCTTCGCGCCCCTGATCCTGAATCCGAAAAAAGGGTTGCGGGAGATGGCCTGGCTCCACTGCGCCTCCATCACGGGTGTGCCGTTCAGGGTCGCCGTGACGAGTCGAATGAAGTGGAGCGGAATGGTCTCGCCGGTATTCGGATCCTTGCGCTGACCGGTCTCCATCGGATGATTGATCAGCACCTTGACCTCGGCGACATCGCCCTGCAGCGTGGCGCGGATCTTCATGGGTTCGGCCATTTATCGGAGCTTCCTCGTCGCTCGCTCAAGCGCCGCAGCCACCGATGGTCACCTTCACCTCGCGCGTCGCGCTGTAGACCTTGTCCCCGGCCTTGACGATCACCCTCACGAGCGACGTCTGACCGAGCTTGACGCGCGTCGAGACGAAGCCTTCGGCGCCGTCACGCAGATCGAAGGTACCGATCAGCGGGAACGGGTTCTTCTCCGCCAGGATCGCGATGAAGCGGGTGTTCGGGATCCGGCTCACGACCTCGATCGGGACGATCGCGCCGTTCTCCGCGATCTCGGGTGCCTTGACGAGAATGTCGGGACTGTCGACCGAAGTCGTCGCGCCGATCGATTCGAGCGCATCGGCGAGCGCTTTCGAATCGAACCCGGACTGGTTCCAGGCGCCCGCGAGGGCCCTGAGTGGGGGCAGCAGACCGGCAGCAAGCGCCGCCGCCGCGCGCAGCACGGTCCGCCTCACGAGGTTCACCGCTGGAGCCTGCTCGCGGCAGCGCGACGGCGACGCGCGGGAACCCACCCGCGTGGCCGAGCGTCTAGATAGCAGGAGCTGCGAAGAACGGCACACATCACGGGTACCGCGGCGCGAATCGAAATCGACGCCTGTTAGATCGGTTCGCGCGTCCAGGTTCCCGACTTGCCGCCGCGCTTTTCCCGCAGGCCGATATCGTAGAGCCGCATGGCGCGGTCCATCGCCTTGCACATGTCGTAGATCGTGAGTAACCCCACCGTCACCGCCGTAAGCGCTTCCATCTCGACCCCGGTGCGTCCGAACGTCTCTACCGTGGCGCGGCACTCGACCGCCTGTTCGGCCTCGAGGATGTCGAGCTCGACCGCAACCTTTGTGATGGCGAGCGGATGGCACAGGGGAATCAAGTCGGACGTTCGTTTCGCGGCCTGGATGGCGGCGATGCGGGCGACGCCCAGCACGTCGCCTTTCTTCGCGCTGCCTGCGACGATGCGCTCGAGCGTTGCCGGTTCCATGCGGATGCGTCCGCTCGCCGTGGCGAGGCGCCGGGTCTCCGCCTTGCCCCCCACGTCCACCATGCGTGCCTGCCCGCGCGCATCGAAGTGGGTGAGGTCGGCAGTCATGGGCGTCGCATTGCCGTCGCTGTACAGGCCCGCTGCAGCGGGCGCTTTGGTTCGGATTTCCGATTCCTCGGTATCATAGCACCATGCGGATTCTGGCCTTCCTGCTCGCCGTTGCGCTTACCCTGCGGGTCGCCGTCGCCGACGAGTTGCCCGATCTGGGAGACGTCGCCCAAGCCTCCTTCACGCCGCAGCAGGAGCGCGAGCTCGGCGAGAGCATCATGCGCCAGATCCGGCAGGACAGGGCCTACGTCGACGACCCCGAGCTCATCGATTTCCTGAACGATCTCGGCTACCGGCTGGTGTCGCAGAGCCCCGAGTATCGGCAGGAGTTCGAGTTCTTCGTGATACTGGACCCGTCCGTGAACGCGTTTGCCCTTCCGGGCGGCTTCATCGGTGTCCACACCGGGCTCTTTCTCACCGCGCAGAGCGAATCCGAATTTGCGAGCGTGCTCTCCCACGAAATCGCGCACGTCACGCAGCGCCACATCGCACGCATGATCGCCGGACAGAAGCAAAACACGATCATGTCGATCGCGGCGCTCGCGGTGGCGGTGCTCGCCGCGCGCGGCAGCCCGCAGCTTTCGCAGGCTGCGATCATGGGCGCGGGCGCTGGCGCGATCCAGTCGCAGCTCAACTACACGCGCGAGCACGAGCGCGAAGCCGATCGCATCGGCTATCAGATCCTCGACCGCTCCGGCTTCGACGTGAACGCCATGCCGCTTTTCTTCGAGCGCCTGCAGCGCGCGACCCGCACGTACGAAAGCGCTGCGCCCTCCTACCTACGCACCCATCCGCTCACGACGGAGCGCATCGCGGACATGCGCAACCGCTCCGAAGGCGCGCCGTACCGGCTCGTCGCCGACAGCATCGACTTCCAGCTCCTGCGGGCGAAGATACGCGCAACCACGGACACGCCCAAGGAAGCGCTCGCGTTTTTCCGGGAAAGCGTCGGCGAGCAGAAATTCTCGAATGAAGCCGCCGCGCGTTACGGGCTCGCCACCGCGCTCATGCGCGCGCAGCAATACCCCGAGGCGAAGGACGAAGTGCGCAAGCTTCGCGCGATGCTGCCTTCGAACCCCATCGTGGAGACGCTGGCCGGTCGGGTGCTGGTCGCATCGGGTGACCTGCCCGGCGCTCTCATCTTCTATCGCAGCGCGCTGCGTGCGCACCCCCGTTATCGGGCCCTTGCGCTCGATTACGCAGCGACGCTGCTGCAAGACCGGCAGGCGGCCGAGGCACTCGGTTTTCTGAACGATCAGCTGCAGATCTACCCCAACGATGCGCACCTCTACCAGTTGCAGGCGCGCGCCTACTCCGCCCTCGGCAAGCGGCTGCAGCAACACCGTGCCCAGTCCGAATCGTACGTCCTGCAGGGCAACGTGGCGGCGGCGATCGATCAGCTCCAGCTCGGGCTGAAGTCGGGCGACGGCGATTTCTATCAGCTCTCCAGCGCCGAGGCGCGGCTGCGCGAACTGCGAGCGATCGAGATCGAAGCGAAGCCCAAGTAAGCAGGCGGTCTGGCCCCGCGCTTTCGTTGCCGCGGCACGGGGGATGACAGAACCCGGCAGGGCGATTGCTTTACCCCGGGCGCGCCCCGGCGGTTCCGCCGTCCCCTCCACCCCACGGCCGTGCCCATGAATCAGATCGGCAAGTACGAGATCATCCGCCAGATCGGCAAGGGTGCGACGAGCGCCGTCTTTCTGGCTCGCGACCCGTTTTCCGACCGCCAGGTCGCCGTGAAGGTGGTCTATCCGGAAGTGCTGGGCGACAAGGAGTACGGTCGGCGTTACCGCAAGCTGTTCGTGACCGAGGCGTCGCTGGCGGGAATGCTGTCCCATCCTCACATCGTCGCCATTTACGACGCCGCGGTGGAGGGCGACTTCAGCTACATCGTCATGGAGTACGTCGCCGGCGGGACGCTCGATCGCCACACCTCCGTCGACCGCCTGCTGCCGATGAACAAGGTGCTCGAGATCGCGTTCAAGTGCTGCAAGTCGCTCGACTACGCGTATCGGAACGGCGTCATCCATCGCGACATCAAGCCCGCGAACATCCTGCTCACGGAAACGGGCGACATCAAGATCTCCGACTTCGGCGCCGCGCTCGTGAATTCGGCCGAGTCGACCCAGGTGAGCGGCGTAGGTTCGCCCGCCTACATGTCGCCGCAGCAGTTGAAGGAGCAGCCCCTCACCCATCAGACCGACATCTTCGCGCTCGGGGTGGTGCTCTATCAGCTCTTCACGGGACATCTGCCGTTCAAGGGCGCGAACAAGTACGCGATGATCTACCAGATCATCCACGCCGATCCTCCGCCGCCGAGCACACACCGTCCGGAGATCCCGCGCCGGCTGGACGAGATTGTTCTGAAGGCGCTCGCGAAGGATCTCGAGGCGCGCTACCAGACGTGGGACGAATTCGCGCGCGACTTGGCCGACGCCTTCGGCGAGCTGCGACGGGTCGAGGCGCCGATCCCCGACACGGAGAAGTTCTACACCCTGCGGCGGCTCAAGTTCTTCAAGACCTTCACCGACGTGGAGCTGTGGGAGGTGGTGCGGATCGGGACCTGGGCCCGGCGCCCCGCAGGCACCGAACTGATTCGGGAAGGCGAAGGCGGCACCACCTTCTATGTCGTCGCCGCCGGGGAAGTGACCGTCACCAAGAACAGGGCACTGCTCGCGACCCTCGGCGCGGGCGACTCGTTCGGCGAGATGGGCCACCTCGCGAAGCACGAGTTCAGGCGCAGCGCGAGCGTGACGGCGGCGACCGACGTCACCGTGCTGGAGGTGGGCGCGTCGTCGCTCGCCGGCGCGAGCGAGGGCTGCCGCGTGCGTTTCAATCAGGTGTTTCTGGAGACGCTGGTCGAAAGGCTCTCCACCGCGAACGATCGCGTCGCCGAGTCGCTGGCCGACCGGGACGTGCTGCTGCTCTGACGCTCCGCTGGCGAGGGTTTCCGTGTCGGCGGCGGCCTCGCCGGCGCCTATAATCTCGATCGCCGCTGCCGCTTCGCGGTTACCACGGAGTCCCGAATGAATCACGACAAGGAACTCGACGCCCGCGGGCTCAACTGCCCGCTGCCGATTCTTCGCTGCAAGAAGGCGCTCACCGACATGTCGCCGGGGCAGGTCCTCAAGATCCTTGCCACGGACCCCGGTTCGGTGAAGGATTTCCAGGCATTCTCCAAGCAGACCGGAAACGAGCTGCTGTCGTCCGCGGAAGAGCGCGGCGAGTTCCGGTTCTACATGAAGAAGAAATAGGGTGGTACGGCGCGGGGAGACCGCAATGATCACCCTCTTTCAGTTCGACCCCGCGTTCGGCTTGCCGAATGCGAGCGCGTTCTGCATGAAGGTCGAGACCTACCTGCGAATGGTGCACCTCGACTACCGGATAGCCGCACGCGCCAACATCATGAAGGCGCCCAAGGGCAAGATGCCCTGGATCGAGGACGACGGGCACGTGGTCGCCGATTCGGGATTCATCATCGACTACCTCAAGGACCGCTACGGCGATCCGCTCGACGCCCATCTCACGCTCGAAGAGCGCGCGGTGGCTCTGGCGTTCCGGCGATTGCTCGAGGAGAACCTGTACTGGGCGCTGCTCTACACCCGATGGTTCACCCCCGAAGGCTGGGCGCTCACCCGCGGCGCGTTCTTCGGCGGCCTGCCGCCGGTGCTGCGCGACGTCGTCCCCCTGGTCGCACGGCGTGGCATGCGTAAGGAGATCTGGGGGCACGGCATGGGACGCCACACTCCGGACGAGATCTACGCGATCGGCAAGGCAGACATCACGGCCTTGGCGGATTTTCTCGCCGATAAACCTTACTTCTTGGGCGAGCAGCCGACCTCGCTGGATGCAAGCGCATACGCCTTTCTCGCGAATCTGCTCTGGGTGCCGCTCGAGACGGCGCTGAAGGCGCACGCGCAGACGTATCCGCAGCTCGATGCTTACTGCCAGCGAATGAAGACGCGCTACTACCCCGAAGGAGCGGTGAATCGGTGACGCCGGACCTGCCGACTGCGGTCCGGCTCGACCGCTGGCTCTGGGCCGCCCGCTTCTTCAAGACCCGCGCCTTGGCCCAGCAGGCGGTCGAGGGCGGGCACGTCAGGCTGAACGGGGAGCGCGTCAAGCCGGCTCGGGCGCTCAAGGCGGGCGATCGCCTCGAGATCCGCATCGGCGCCTACCAGTGGCACATCACGGTGCGAGGCCCTGTCGGTTCGTCGCGGTCCCGCGTCCACGGCGCGTCTGCTCTACGAGGAGTCGGAGGAGAGCCGTCTCGCACGCCAGGCGAAGGTGGCAGAGCATCGGACCGAGATCAACCCCTTGGCCGCCCTGCAGGGTCGCCCAACCAAGCGCGACCGCCGCCAGCTCGACCGATTGACCGACGGCGACTGAGCAGGCGACGCAATTCTCGCCCGCTTTGGCGAGATCAACCCGGGAAAGCAGACGAGGATTTGACCGGTCCCGTCATGATCGAAGCCGCGCAAGATGTCGTTACCACGTCATGGAACTCGGTGCCGGAGACGGGGGCCGGATATTGGCGAACGGCAGCGGATCGGGCGTGACGACTACGTCTGTGGTGAAGACCTGATTGGGCTCCAGGACACCGGACTCTTCGTAAGTGAGTTCCACCATGTAGGCTGTCCAGCCCTGGGGCGGCGGCGGGACGTACGCTCGATAGACCCACGGCCCGCTAGGTAGCAGGTCGGTGCTGGTCCAGACCGGACCGACGGCCTCCAGACGGAAGTCCCGGGCGGTAGGATTCGTCGCTTGCCACAGGCGTACCCGGCTCGGGGGAGTGCTGGCCTCGACCCGAATCGCCCCGTCGGGCTCAATTGTCCAAGAATATTGGGGCGTCGTGCTGCCGTCGTTGATCTGGTCGATCCACGAAGCGAGGCTAACAGCTTGACCGCGGCGCGGCAAGCGCGGGCTGCGCAATGCCGCTGCTCGCGTTCGCGCTCGGCACGGACTGTCCGGCGCTGGGGCAGCTCGCGTGGGGGCGCGGGAGCCTTCATCCTCAGGATGGTGGGAGCTGGCGCGCGTCGGCGAGATCGAACCGGGGACGCGGGCGCTGTGGAAGCTGCTGGAGACGGTGCGCGAGCGGGTGGGGCTGGATCGTCAGGCGCATCGACGCGCTCGAGCCCGTCATCAATCGTTCGGACGCACCTCGACCGTGCGCTCCCGTTACCCCTCGTGGGCCGGTCGCGTCCACCGGCCCTGTGGTCTTCCTGAGCTATTCGCGTTCGATAGTGTGCTCGCCGACCGGCTCGCTGCCGATCTCCACCACGCGGGGCATGCCTGCTGGCTCGACACCAACGACATACCGGGCGGCGAGGTCTGGCTCGCGGCGATTGCGGATGGCATCGAGCGGGCTCATGCCTTCGTGACGCTGGTGACCGAGGCTGCCAACCAGTGACTGGGTGCGCGCTTCACGCCAAGCAGCAGGAGAAGCGGATCATTCCCCTGCTCGCCGGAGACGAGGGGCTGCCCTGGTACATGGCCGATCGTCAGGCGATCTCCCTTCGCCCGGACAACTATGACCCGGGGCTCGCGCAGCTGCTGAAGTCACTGCCGTCGCCGCCGAAGGCCGTCCCGCGTCCAAGCGCGGAAACCGACCAGCGCCACGGCGAGCTCTCCTATCTGCGTCGCCTGCAGCTCGGCGAGTTGGTCCACACCGAGCTCTACACGCCGATGGCGGGCGTTGCGCAGGTCAGCGTGCGAGGCAAGCCGGCGGTGCGCATGCCATCGGTCGTCATGCGACCGGAGTTTCAGCATCTGCGCTGCCTGACCGACCGGGAGGCGAAGGCGACTCCCGAGTCTCGTCCCTATCAGGACATCGTCGACGCCTTCGGGGAGGTTCGCCGCGCCGTGCTGCTGGGCGAACCCGGCGGGGGCAAGACCACCACGCTGTGGAAGCTCGCCCGTAATGCCCTCGATGCGGCAATCGTGGACTCCAGGGCGCCGGTGCCTTTACTCGTGAGCCTCGGCAAATGGACCGAACCCGGTGAGCCGCTCCGGGCCTTCCTTGCACGCCAACTCGGCGAGCTCGGCCCTCACTTCGACGCGCTGTTGAAGACGCGGCGCGCGATGCTTCTGCTCGACGGCCTCAACGAAGTCCCGGCCAGAGAACGTGAGCCGAAGGCCCGGCAGGTCAAGGCATTTCTTGCGGACCATTCGTGGCTCGCTGCGATGGTGAGCTGCCGCGAGCTCGACTACACGGGTGGAGTGGTTCTGGACCTGGACACAATCACCATCCGCCCCCTCGACACACTGCGTATTCTCGATTTCGTCATCGCCTACCTGACGGCAGCGGTGGAGCCGGAAGAGACCGATCCGGCGCGCCGCGCGGCGTTGGGCCGTGGGCGGCGACGACCTGTTCTGGCGATTGGCCGGTGGTCCAGATGTGCGTGAACTCTGGCAGGCGTGGGAGCTTCCTGATTCCGACCTGGCCCTGTTCTGGTCGGCGACGGAGTTGCCCGACCACGTCGAGCAGCGTCTCGGGAGGGAGAAACGGTCGCATCAGCCTGCCTGGCGCCGTGCTGTGGACGACCCCCGCACATCAACGAGACCTGGGGCGACTCAGGTCCCGCACGACCTTGGGCAGACTTCGGCGATGGGCATCTATCCGCAGGGCGCTTCACCGTTTGACGTGCTCGATCTGGCGGGAAACGTCTGGGAGTGGTGCCTCAACAAGTACGACTCGCCGAAAGACGTGGCGCCGGGCGGTGACGCCCGGCGCGTGGTGCGCGGCGGCTCGTGCGACGGCGTTCGAGGCCGCGCGCGTTGCGCCTACCGCGACCACGCCCTTCCGGACTACCGCGTCAACGACATCGGCCTCCGGTTGGTTTGTGTCTCCCCCATCCGCTGAATCGCTGTTCACTGAAATCTCTGATCACTGTCTCTCTGATTTGCTGGTGTTATGTCACGCCGCGAAGCGGCGTTGCGCGGGGCGTGTCGCGCCCCGCGCGGGCATGTGAAAAGACATCTCCGATGTCGAAAGGCGTCGCCCGAGGCGTTTCGCGCGCCGAATGGACATGGTGCCCGTTCGCAAGGCAGGTCTGCATACGCCCTTTGCAACGTCAGGAGCTCCGCGCATCCAAGTACGCGCCGAGACTGACGATGCGGACGCCCCGGTACTCGCCGAGTGCGAGCAGGGCGCGATCGCCGGTCACGATGGCGTTCGCGCGACCCGTCAACGCGCATTCCAGGATGCGATTGTCGGGTTCGTCCGCCACGACTCGCAGCGTTCGACGGGGCTTCACGAAGCGCGCAAGCCCCGAGAGGACGACCGCCACGTGGGCGAGCTCTTCGGCATCGCGCGAAAACTTGCGCGCGAGGACGCCCAGCAGCTCGTCCAGGATCGGCTTGGACAGGATGAGCTCATCCCGCTCTTCGATGATCTCGCGCAGCGCTGCTTCGCCGCGCCCGCCAGGGAAGGCCAGTGCCGACACGAGGACGTTCGTGTCGAAGACGACCCTCACTGCCGCAGGTAACGCTCGAGATCTTCCTCGGTGAGCAGGCCCTTCGCGCACGCCTGGCGGCTCCAGTACCCCTGGAGGCCGCGGAACTCGTCCAGCCGCCGCGCGATGCGGGCCTGGCGAAGCGCGTCCTGGATCACGGCGCTCAGCGTCTTCCCTTCGGCCCGAGCCAGCGCCTCTGCCTCGCGCGCGAGGTCCGCGGGAAGCGAGATGGTTTTCTTGACGGCGGTGCCCATTCCAGTGCCTGCCAGATGCGGTGTGAAGCAATCATACCGGAGACGGGGTCCGCACGGACTTGCGTAATGCTCAGATGGGAGCAAACGAGCGAGGCCGGCCCGCGCGAGGTGATCTTCCGCGCGAAGGGCGCTTCGCGCCCCAAGTGCGCCGAGTGCAGTTTCGCATCCAGCCACGATTCCGGCGACAAGTCGGTGGGTGGGCTACCGGTCGCGGGGGGTATGAACGCGCAGCCCGCGAAAGACGTGCCGCCGAAGTCCCCACGTGTCGGCGTAGCGAACGTGGTTGATCCAGCCCTTCACGCTGGCGTCGAGCTCGGCGAAAGTGATCGCACCCGCGCGGTAGGCGTCGAAGCGCTCGCCGAGGTGTCGTGTCGCGGAGCGCACGTTGCGCGCCTTGACTCGTCGGTGTGTCGGGTAAACGACGAAGCCGAGCCACGGAATCCCGCAGTCAACCGGCAGCACCTGCGCCGCACGCTCGTGCATCGTCAGGCGCAGCCGTGCGAGGCGCTGGATGATCTCGCGCTTCCACGCCCACAGCTCGCGCTCGCTGTCGCCGAAGAGCGCGAAGTCGTCCACGTAGCGCAGGTAAGCGGGGCAGCGCCGCCCGCGGGTGACGAACTGGTCGAACGGTTTGCAGATACCGTGATGCCAACACGACGGTGGCGAGTTGCGCTTCCTCGGACGCCCCCTGGGTCGGCTCGCCGCGGTCGCGGGCCCCAGGCGCGCGATTCCTACTCCTGCCCGGTAGGTACGATGCCTCGTCTCACGTAGACCTCGTGCACTGCTTTCTTCCACGGCCCGCGGCCAAACGTGAACCAGAGTCCCGCACACGCGATCGCGACGCCGCAGGCAAACACGGTCCACTGCACGCCGATGCGTTCCGATACGCTGCCCCAGATGAAGTTGCCGATGGGGGCGATGCCGAGGAAGGCCATCACGTGCAGGCTCATCACCCGGCCGCGCTTGTCCTCGTCCACCAGGGTCTGGAGGATGGTATTGCAGCCCGCCATCGAGAACACCAGACCAAACCCGAAAATGGCGAGCAGCCCGATCGACAAGGGCGTAGTGGCTGGAAAGCGCGAAGAGTGCGAAGGCAATTCCGGCCGCCGTCAAAGCAGTGGCGATGGCGCCGCTGAGACCGCGCACCGAGGTGCGCCGCGCGAGCACCACTGTCGCGGCGAGCGCCCCCAGTCCGACTGCACCGATCATGAACCCTAGCGTGCGCGAAGAGCCCGCAAACGTCTCGACCGCGAACTTGGGCATCAGCGGCTGCCACGGTGCGCTGAAGAAGGAGATGAGCGCGACGAGCGCGAGCAGATAGCGCGTCCCCACAAAGCCGAGGGCATAGCGCACCCCCGCCGCGAGATCCGCGGTCCAGTTCCCGTCGTGTCCGGTCGAAGGTCGGGCGCCGACCCGAATGACCGAATAGGCGATCATCGTCGCGAAGTAGGAGAGCGCATTGAGCAGGAAACACCAGCCCTCGCTGGAGGCCGCGAGAATAAGGCCGGCGAGCGAGGGACCGACGAAACGCGCACCGTTGAACATCATCGATTGCAGCGCGATGGCATTCGGCAGGTCGGCCCGGTCCTGCACCAGCTCGAGCAGAAAGGCTTGGCGGGCCGGCGTCTCGAACGCGTGGATCGTGCCGTAGACGAGGGCAAACCCCACCGCCTGCCAGGCCGTCAGGTGGCCGCCAAGAGCGAGCATCGCTAACACGCTGGCCTGAATGCTCGCGGCGGCCTGGGTTGCCAGGAGCAGGCGCTGGCGGTTGACGCGATCCGCGACCACGCCGGCGATCGGGGCCAGGAAGAGCACAGGAATCTGCTGCGCGGCGGCTGCGACACCGAGCATGAAGGCGGAATCGGTGAGTCGGTAGACAAACCAGCTCACGGCAACCATTTGCAGCCACGTGCCGACCACCGAGACGAGCTGCCCGGCGAAGAAGATGCGGAAGTTTCGGTGCCGGAAGGCGCGCAGCGCGGGCGTCATCGGGCGGGTCGCCCCGTGCCCTTGCCAGCGCGCGTCAGGCGTCGGCGGTCAGCCGGTCGAGCTGGCCGCGCAGTTTTTCGAGCGTGCCGGTGAAGCCTGCGAGGCGTTCCCGTTCCTGCTGCACGACCGCTGGCGGGGCGCGCTCGACGAAGCTCGCGTTGCCGAGCTTGCCCTGTGCCTTGGCGATCTCGGCCTCGACGCGCGCGATCTCCTTGCCGATCCGTTCGCGCTCCGCAGCGACGTCGATCTCGACCTTCAGCATAAGACGGGCATCGCCTGCGATGGCGACCGGTGCGTCGGTCGCTGGCAAGTCATCCACCACCTCGAGGCTCGACAGGCGCGCCAACGCCATGGCATACGGTTGGAAGGCCATGAGCGACACAGCGTCGCCTGCGGAGACGCCTGCGACCTTCTGGGCCGGAGAGAGACCCATCTCGGAACGCAGGCCGCGCAGCGCGTTGATTCTTTCTTTCGCCTGCGCAACGAAAGTCTCTGCCGCCGTGTCGATCTTCGACGCGTCGGGCTGCGGGTACGGCTGGATCATGATGCTCGCACCCGTTTTTCCCGCCAGCGGCGCAACCTTCTGCCACAGCTCTTCCGTGATGAACGGGATGATCGGGTGTGCAAGCCGGAGCGTCGTTTCCAGCACGCGCACCAGCGTGCGTCGCGTGCCGCGCTGCTGCGCGTCGCTGCCGTTCTGAAGCTGCACCTTGGCCAGTTCGACATACCAGTCGCAGTACTCGTCCCACACGAACTCGTACACGGCCCGCGCCGCCATGTCGAAGCGGTACTCGCGAAAGGCACGTTGCATCTGCTCCTCGGCCCGCTGCAGGCGCGTGATCACCCAGCGGTCGACGTCGGTCAGCTCCACCGGGAGCGACGCATCGAGACCCGTGTCCTTGCCGTCGCAATTCATCAGCACGAAGCGCGTGGCGTTCCAGAGCTTGTTGCAGAAATTGCGATAGCCCTCGCAGCGGGCGAGGTCGAACTTGATGTCGCGGCCGTGGGTCGCCAGGCTCGCGAACGTGAAGCGCAGCGCGTCGGTGCCGAAGGCCGGAATGCCTTCCGGGAACTGACGGCGCGTCGTCTTCTCGATCTCGCCGGCCTGCTTCGGATTCATGAGGCCGTAGGTACGCTTCGCGACCAGTGCGTCGAGGGTGATGCCGTCGATGAGATCGAGCGGGTCGAGCACGTTGCCCTTCGACTTGCTCATCTTCTGGCCTTCGGCGTCGCGCACGAGGCCGGTCACGTAGACCTCGCGGAACGGCACCTTGCCGGTGACGTGCTTGGTCATCATCACCATGCGCGCGACCCAGAAGAAGATGATGTCGAACCCGGTGACGAGCACGGAAGACGGAAGGTAGAGGTCGAGCGCCGGATTGCTCTTCTCCGGATACTCGGGCGTCCAGTCGAGCGTCGAGAACGGCCAGAGTGCGGAGGAGAACCAGGTGTCGAGGACATCCTCGTCCTGGACCAGACGGCTTGCCGCCCGCCAACTCGCGCGCCTCGGCCTCGTCGTGGGCGACGTACACGTTGCCGTCCGCGTCGTACCACGCCGGGATGCGGTGGCCCCACCAGAGCTGGCGCGAGATGCACCAGTCCTGGATGTTCGTGAGCCACTGGTTGTAGGTGGTGGTCCAGTTCTCCGGGACGAAGCGCACCTCGCCCGACGCGACGCAGTTCAACCCCAGTTTCGCGAGCGATTCCATGTTGACGTACCACTGGTCCGTGAGCATCGGCTCGACGATCTGCGTTGGTGCGCCCGCAGCGCGGCACCATGAGCTTGTGCGGCTTCACGTCTTCCAGCAGCCCCGATGCCTCGAGATCCGCGACGATGCTCTTGCGCGCCTCGAAGCGATCGAGCCCGCGGTACTTCTCGGGCACGTGCTCGTTCAGCTTCGCGTCGAGGGTGAGAATGCCGATCGGTGGCAGCTTGTGCCGCTGCCCGATCTGCCAGTCGTTGAAGTCGTGGGCCGGCGTGATCTTGAGGCAGCCGGTGCCGAATTCTCGATCGACATAGGTATCGGCGATGACCGGGATCGTGCGGTCGGTCAGCGGCAGATGCACCGCCTGCCCGATCAGGTCCTGATAGCGCGGGTCTTCCGGATGTACCGCCACCGCGACATCGCCCAGCATCGTTTCCGGGCGCGTGGTCGCCACGACCACATGGCCCTTGCCGTCGACGCGCGGGTAGCGGATATGCCACAGGCTGCCCTGCTCCTCGACGCTCTCCACTTCGAGATCGGATACTGCTGTGCCGAGCTTCGGATCCCAGTTGACGAGGCGCTTGCCGCGGTAGATGAGCCCTTCGCGGTACAGCCGCACGAACACCTCGGTCACGGTCCGGGACAATCCCTCGTCCATCGTGAAGCGCTCGCGCGACCAGTCGCACGATGTGCCAAGGCGTCGCATCTGGCGCGTGATGGTGGAACCCGATTCCTCCTTCCACGCCCAGACGCGATCGAGGAACGCGTCGCGGCCGAGCGCGGCGCGGGACGTTCCCTCCCGCTCGACCATGCGCTCCACGACGATCTGCGTCGCGATGCCGGCGTGATCGGTCCCCGCCTGCCACAGCGTGTTGTCGCCCAGCATGCGGTGGTAGCGGATCAGCGCGTCCATCAGCGTGTGCTGGAACGCGTGACCCATGTGCAGCGTGCCGGTCACGTTGGGCGGCGGCAGCAGGATGGAGAACGCGGGTTTCCCAGGGGTGAGGGCTGCGGCGAAGTAACCGCGCGCCTCCCACTCGGGATACCAGCGACGCTCGATGGCGTCGGGCTCGAAGCTCTTGGGCAGCTCCATGTTCACGGATCGGGTCACGGGCGAGGGCCGGATTATAGCGGATGAGGCAACGACGGCGGCCGACGGCGGGCGCGAAGGGCGTCGAACGACTTGCGCTCCCTCCGGTCGATATCAGTTAGGGTACGTGACGATTACGTTCTGCAAATTTCGGTGTCGAAACGCGGCGGAGGAAGTGCCGTGCGTTTGCTTCTGGCGGAAGACGAGAGAAGGGCCGGCGAATACCTAGTCAAGGGTCTCGGCGAGAATGGCTTCGTGGTCGACTGGGTGCGCAGCGGCCTGGATGCGCTGCACCGCGCCCGCAGTGAGGCCTACGATCTGATCGTCCTCGACATCGGGCTGCCGCAGCTCGATGGGTGGGCGGTCCTCAAGGACATACGCCAGAAACGGCAGACCCCGGTGCTGTTTCTGACCGCCCGCGACCATGTAGAAGATCGTGTGCGCGGACTCGAGCTCGGTGCCGACGACTACCTGGTGAAGCCTTTCGCTTTCTCGGAGCTGCTCGCGCGCATTCGCGCGCTGCTGCGCCGAGGCAAGACACAGGAGCCGGACGTCCTGCGGGTCGCGGATCTGGAAGTGCACCTCCTGCGGCGACGCGTGGAGCGGGGCGGGCAGCGGGTCGAGCTCACCGCGAAGGAATACGCGCTGCTCCTGCTGTTCCTGCGCCGCCAGGGTGAGGTGCTGTCGCGCACGCTGATCGCGGAACAGGTGTGGGACATGAACTTCGACAGCGATACCAACGTGGTCGAAGTCGCGGTACGACGCCTGCGCGCCAAGATCGACGACGCGTATCCGGACAAGCTCATCCACACCGTGCGCGGCTTTGGCTACGTGCTGGAGGAGCGTGCATGAGGACGCCACGACACCGCTTCCGCGCTTCGCTCGCCGCGCGGCTGGTGACGCTGTTCTGCTGCGGCTCTGCGCTGATCATGATCGCGGTCTCCGCCAGCCTCTACCACACCCTGCGCATGCAGGTCGAGGCGCTCGATACGGAAGTGATCGAGGGCAAGACGCGAATCATCGAGCACCTGCTGAGCGAGGCCGGCACCCCCGACAGGCTCGACGAGGTGCTCGAGCGTCTGAGCGATCTGCCGATTTCCCATCCCGACCTGAGCATCGGCCTGCGCGTGGGTGACGACTGGGTCATGGCGCCGCAGCCGGAGATCGCGGCGGCGGCAGCGCGTCTCGCATCCGGCGTCCCGCCGCAGCAATCGGACCTCACGACCGTGCAGGGGGTCGACAATACGTGGTGGCTCAAATACATCCATCACACGTGGCCGCAGGCTTCGGCCGCGCCGGCAGAGGTCCTCGTCGCCCTCGACGTGAGCGACTCGCGGCGACTGCTCCGGGCCGAGGCCGTCACGGCTTCGCTGGTCGCGCTGTTCGGCAGTCTGCTGAGCGGCGTTCTCGCCTTTTTCGTGGTGCGCCGCGGTCTTGCGCCGATCGCGCGCGTCGCAGAGCGTGCCGAGCAGATCACGGTTCACGGCCTGGGCACGGCACTCGCCGCGGAGGATGCCCCGACCGAGATCCGCGGGCTGGCCGAGAGCATCAACCACATGCTGGCGCGCCTCGACAAGAGCTACAGGGCGTTGGAGCAGTTCTCCGCGGACATCGCTCATGAGCTGCGCACGCCCATCAACAACCTGCTGCTCCAGACTCAGGTGACACTCTCCAGGCCGCGCGATGCCGAAGAGTACAGCGAGGTGCTGCTGTCCAATCTGGAAGAGCTGCAGCGTCTCGATCGCATGGTGGCGGACATGCTGTTTCTGGCCCGGGCCGACCGCGGGGTGCTCACGGTAGCGGACGAAACGGTCGATCTCGCACAGGAAGCATCGAACGTCGCCGAGTACTTCGAGCCGGCGGCGTCCGAAAGATCGCAGGAGATCGTCATCCGGGGTCGTTCGGTGGCGCGGGGCGACCGGCTGATGATCCGGCGCGCGATTACCAACCTGCTGTCGAACGCGGTGCGCCACGCGCCGCCCGGCGATCGCATCGAGGTTCGCGCGAGGTCTGCCGCGGACGCCGCCGTGTTCGAGGTGACCAACGCCTGCTCGACACCGATTCGCCCGGACGAGCTGCCCCGGCTCTTCGCCCGCTTTGCGCGGCGCGATGCTCCGCGCGACGACGATACGGAGAGTGCCGGACTGGGGCTTGCGATCGTCGATTCCATCATGCGGCTTCACGGCGGGGTTGCGCAGGCGGAGTGCGGCAGCTTCGGCATTCGCTTCATCCTGCGCTTTCCCCCCACGTCGATCCTTACAGGAACGTAATCGACGGGTCATCCCGCTGTTGGCGAAGGTCTCCTAATCTGTGACCCGTGGCGATTTCAGCCATATCACGATTGAAGGAGACACCGATGAAACCCAAGACCCTCTTGACGATGGCTGTGACCGGCATGCTCGCAGTCCCCGGCGTTCCGGCGCTGGCGGCGGATTGGTCGTTCCAGCAGCTCCAGGTGACGGATGGCTACGACGCCGTCCAGAACTACTCGCCGCCACCGGACCGTGGCGCCGCCGGGCGGCCGGGACGGCCGGCTACGGAGGACGCGTGGCTCCAAAAGCAGCTCCAGAGAACCGACGGCTATGCCGAGCCAAGCGGCGCATCGTCCGCCGACATGCAGCCGCGATAGTCGATCCGAGGCCGGGATCAGCGTGGCCGATGTCTGGGTCCCGCGGCACCGGTTGCGGCCTGCGATGCCGCAGGATCCACGGGAGGCGACGCGGTGGTCGGTGCGCTTGCCGCATGCGCCTCTTCGCCCGCGTCGACCGCCTCCCCGAGCAGGGACAGCGTGCGGCGGATGAACTGCTTATGCTGGAGCGGGGCGCGCCGATACCAATGGTGGAGGTAGTCCCGAAAGCTCGAGGTCGCGTCGGGAAGCTCCACGTTCAGGAAGCCGATCGCCTCCCAACTGCCTGGGCTCTCTTCGAGGAGCGGTAGCAACTGATTGGCGACGACCTCGTTCCGATCGCGCAGGTACGGACTGTCGCGGAGGGCAGGGCCGCTGCGGCGCAACCAATCTGCCAGCGTGCTGTGCGCGGGCAATCGCCGGTGTGGCTCGTTCAACATGCGTTCCGCGTAGTGATGCATGGCGGGTGCGTACGCGGCCCACTCCGGCCGTGGCGGGGATTCGCTCCAGGTCGCAGAAAGCTGCCTCAAGGTGTATAGGGAGGCAGTCTCGCACAGCGCTTCCTCGAACCATTGATGCCGGGTGGAGTGCGGCGGAGCGTGGTGCTCATAGTTGGCGACGATGTGGCAGAGCTCGTGGGAGAACTCGTACACGAACTCCGCCCACCGCTTGTCCTTGGCTGCTAGATAGACCTGGTACTCGCCTCCGGGCGCTCTTTCGTAAAGCACGATGGGATGATCACGCGTATGGGAGGCAATCACGGGATCGATCCTGCGGCCAGGGAAATGCGAGAGCATCTCCGCCGCGACCGCGTAGAGCAGCGTCTCGATCTCCGCCGGCTCGGCATCACCCCACCCGCCGTCCGCGACGCGGATCACGAGGCCGTGAGCGTGCTCCTTCTTGCCGGTCTTCTTGGCGGTGTGCGCCGCCGGCACCTCGCCCGCGCGCGGCGCGTGCGCTGGCAGGACGGTGAGCGCGACCGAGGCGAGGACGACGGCGAGCTTCATGGGCCCATCCGAGAGGGAGAAACAGTATGGTAGGCGACGCGAGCGGCTACCGAAAGAGCCACCGCCACCGATGCCCAGCTAACGATCGCGCTCGCGTTCCTTGAGCAGCGCCTTCAGCGCGCGCTTCACCTCGCGTTCGATGGTCTCGCGCACTACCGACTCCACGGTCGTGCGCATCGCATCGCGTAGCCGGTTGAGCCCTTCTCCGAGGTGGAGCATCACCTCCGGCATCACCTGCTCCTGAATCGCCAGGGGCAGACGCGCCGCCAGCGTCTCGGCGACGACACGTTCGATTTCGGGGCGCAGCACGGCGACCCACTCCTCCCCGGCAGGCGGCGACAGCGCCTCCGGCGGCGGGGCGGGCGCGTCCGGCCGTGCCGCGACGCCCGGCGCTTCGGAAGTGGGCCGAGCCGCAGGTTCTGCCGGGGCGGGCGACGCGTCGATGAGCTCTGTCAGCGTCGGAATTTCCGGTTCCGGGCTCGCGTCGAGGGCGGCGTCCAGTCCGCCGCTGCGATGGCGGCGCAGGAGCGCGTCCACCTTCGACAGGACTTCGTCCTGTGGGCCCTGCGGGTCGGAGCTGCGGTCCGGGGTCATCGCGGGTCAGGGATGGTGCGCGCCGCTTGCCCAGGTTGTGGTCGTGCAGGTCGTAGCCGCGGTCCCGGTAGAAGCGGAACCGGGTGCGAGCCTGCTGGCGGTCGGCCTCGTCGGTGCTCACGATCTCTACCAACCGCTGGAAGCGGGAGAAGAATGTCGGCACTTCCGGGTGCAGATTGAGAAGCACCTCGTCGTGGGGCAGCGGGTCGGCGTGCTCGGACACGATCACCGGCGTGACCGCGGCCAGGGGATCGTCCGGCCGGCAATGCGGGACGAACCCGGTCGCGGGCGACGTCCAGAGAAGGCGGTCGAGCTCGCGGGCGGTGTCGGCGTCGGGGGCGTAGACGAAGAGCCGCATGCCTTGGCCGGCTGCTTTCGCGCATAGCTGGCAGGCCGTCTGCAGCTTGCTCTCGACGTGGGTATAGAAGTCGATCCGGGTCACCGGCTCACTCCTTCCGAGCTGCGGCGCGCTGCAGCAGGAACTCGGTGAGCAGCGGCACCGGCCGGCCGGTAGCACCCTTCTCCTTGCCGCTCTTCCAGGCCGTGCCGGCGATGTCGAGGTGCGCCCAGCGGTACTTCCGGGTGAAGCGCGACAGGAAGCAGGCAGCGGTGACGCTGCCCGCAGGCCGCCCGCCGACGTTAGCCATGTCGGCGAAATTGGTCTTGAGCTGTTCCTGATAATCGTCCCAGAGCGGCATTTGCCAGGCGCGGTCGTAACTGTCCTGGCCGGCGGTGAGAAGCTCGCGCGCGAGGCCCTCGTCGTTCGCAAAGAGGCCGTGGGCGACGTGACCGAGCGCGATGACGCACGCGCCAGTCAGGGTCGCGATGTCGACGACCGTGTCCGGCTCGAAGCGCGCGGCGTAGGTGAGCGCGTCGCAGAGGATCAGACGTCCCTCGGCGTCGGTGTTGAGGATCTCGATGGTCTGGCCGGAGAGGCTCGTCACGACGTCGCCGGGTTTGGTGGCCGTGCCGCCCGGCATGTTCTCGCAGGTGGGGATGATGCCGACCACGTTTACGGGCAGGCGCATCTCGCCGATCGCCTTGAACGTCCCCAGGACGCTCGCCGCTCCGCACATGTCGAACTTCATTTCGTCCATCTCGGCCGCGGGCTTGAGCGAGATGCCGCCGGTGTCGAAGGTGATGCCCTTGCCGACGAGGACGACCGGCCGGTCCTGCTCGTCCCCGCCGCGGTGGTGGAGCACGATCAGCTTCGGCGGCTCGGCGCTGCCCCGCGTCACCGAGAGCAGTGCGCCCATGCCGAGCTCCGCCATCTCGGCCTGCTCGAGCACGGTGCACTCGAAACCATAAGCCTTGGCGAGACCCTGCGCCTGCTCCGCGAGGAAGGCGGGAGTGCAGAAGTTGGCGGGCAGGTTGCCCAGGTCCTTGGCGAGGCTCATGCCATGCGCCGCTGCGAGTCCGCGGCGCAGACCTTCTTCGGCCGCCGCTGCATCGCCGCGGTGCGCCAGTGCGAAGACGAGCTTCTTGAGCGGGTGCTTGAGGCCTTCCTGCTTGCTCTTCAAGCGGTCGAAGCGGTAGAGCGAAGCAAGTGCGACCTGGGTGGCTTGCGCGATGCGCCACGTACTGTCCCGCTTCTTGAGTGGCAGCTCGGTCAGATAGAGCGCCGCATCGGTGGCGCCGGTCTCGTTTAGCGCCCGAATCGCGGCGCGCACGGCATCTCGGTATTGCTTGTCGCGAAACTCACGCTCCTTGCCGAGGCCCACGAGCAGCACACGCTCGCCTGCGGTGTGCGGCACCTTGTGCAGGAGCAGGGTAGTGCCGAGCCTGCCTTCCATGTCGCCGCGGCGGAGGATCTCCGCAAGATAGCCGCCCGAGGCCTGGTCGATTGCCTGTGCGGGGCCCGTGAGTTTGCGTAACTCGAATACCCCCACCACCACGCATGCACTGCGCTGCTTCTCAGGACTGCCGCCTTTTATGCTAAATTCCACGTCTTGCTCCCGGGCATTTGCCGTTTATTTTTCATGAGCTTGCGCATCCGGTCCATTATCGTCGGAGTGTTTTCGAAAAGTCAAAAGAGCGCCGGCACATGAGGCTGTTCCGGCGGGCGCTTCTGGCCGAGTTCACGGCCAATGGTGCGGCGGTACTCTCGATCCTGCTGCTGGTCGTCGTCAGCACCCAGCTCATCCGCATTCTGCGCATCGCCACGAGCTCACTCATCCCCGTCGAGGCCATCTTCGCGCTGGTCGGCTTCGCCCTTCTCACCTCGCTGCCGGTGGTGATGGGTGGCAGCGTCTTCGTGGCGATCCTGCTCACGCTGACGCGGTGCTATCGGGACTCGGAAATGGTGGTGTGGTTTTCGTCCGGGCTCTCGCTCAAGGCGTGGGTACGGCCGGTTCTCATGTTCGCCCTGCCTTCGGTCCTGGTGATCGCGGCGCTCACCTTCTTCGTCTATCCGTGGGCCGCCACGCGTCTCGAGCAGTATCAGCGCCAGCTCGAATCGCGGGACGAGGCGGCACTTGTGCGGGAAGGCGTGTTCCAGGAGTCCAAGCGGGCGGATTGGGTGTACTTCGTGGAAGAGCTGGATCCGGACTCCGGCACCGTGGGGAATGTCTTCGTCCATGCCAAGCAGCGCGAGGGGCCGAGCACCATGATCGCCCGCCGCGGGCTGATCGAGTCCCTGCCGAACGGGGATCGTTTTCTCGTGCTTCTCAACGGTCACCGCTTCGATGGCGTGCCGGGCTCGCCGGAGTACCGGATCATGGACTTCGAACGGCTCGCGGTGCGCATCGAGCCGGCGGAGGCGCGCAAGGTGCTCTCCCCGGCCAAGACGCGCGCCACCAGCAAGCTCATCGCGGAGCGCTCGCCCGCCGACCTGGCGGAGCTGGTGTGGCGCTTCGGGCTGCCGGCGAGCGCCCTCGTGCTGGCTCTGCTCGCCGTACCGTTGAGCTCGGTCAACCCGCGTGTCGGGCGCTCGTTCAATCTGCTCGCGGCGGTGTTCCTCTATTTCTTTTACAGCAACGCCGTCAGCATCTCGGAGAGCCTGGTGGCGAGCGGCAAGGTCGCGGCGTGGCAGGCACTGCTCGCGGTTCACGGCAGCATGCTGGCGCTGGTCGTGATCTTCTTCTATCGGCGGATGTCGCTGCGCAGGCTCCCCGCCGCCCGTTCGCCATGAGAATCATCCAGCGCTACCTGCGGCGGGAGATCGTGGGTGCGACGCTGCTCACGCTGGTCGCGCTACTCGGCCTCTTCGCGTTCTTCGACCTCTTGAACCAGCTGGAGGACGTCGGTCGCGGCCAGTACCGGCTCCCCACCGCTTTCCTGTACGTGGCGTTGAGCGTGCCGGGCCACGTCTACGAAGTGTTGCCGGTGGCGGCACTGGTGGGGGCGTTGTTCGCGCTGGCACGCCTCACGGCCCAGTCGGAGTACGCAGTGCTGCGCACCTCCGGGATATCGATGCTGCGCCTGGCAGGCGCGCTCGCCCAGATCGGCCTGGTGTTCGCGGTGGTGACCTTCGCGTTTGGGGAGTTCATCGCGCCGGCAGCCGAATCGGCGGCCCAGAGGCTTCGCATGCGAGCGTCCGCCTACCTCATCGTGAGCCAGTTCCGGTCGGGGATCTGGGTGAAGGACGGCTCGAGCTTCATCAATGTCGGGCTGGTCACCCCGGACAACACGCTGCTCAACATCTACATGTACGACTTCGACGAAGATCAGCGATTGCTCACGAACACGTTCGCGAAGCAGGGGGTCTACCGCGGCGACAACAAGTGGCTGCTGACGGAGGTCGCGCGAACGCGCTTCACGGATGGTCGTGCGGCGGTCGAGCAGATCCCGGAGATGACGTGGAACTCGGTGCTCACGCCGAGCCTGCTCGGCGTCCTGCTGCTCGCCCCCGAGGAGATGGCGGCGACCGACCTGCTGCAGTACATCGACCATCTCAAGAGCAGTCGACAGCAGACCACGCGCTACGAGGCCGCGCTATGGTCCAAGCTGATCTACCCGTTCTCCGTGGTGTTGATGATGGTGCTGGCACTGCCTTTCGCGCACTTCCAAAGCCGGGTCACGAGCGTGGGCGCGAAGATCTTCAGCGGCATCCTGGTCGGCCTCGCGTTCTTCCTGATGGGGCGGTTTTTCAGCGCACTCGGCACCCTCAACAACTGGACCCCCTTCGTGAGCGCCGTGCTGCCGACACTGCTCTTCACCCTGATCGCGGCGGCGATGATCTGGCGGGCGGAGCGCCGGTAGATCCGCGTTCGCGGTGCGTCTTCACGATCCTTGTCCCGGCCAGCCGGTCGTGCAGGAACGACCTGTCGCGGTCGACGATTCCCCACAGGAACGAGACGCCGGTCAGCAGAGTGCCGGCGATCGCGAGCAGGTAACGCTTGAGCGCCTGCTGCATGCCGGGTGGTCGACCGCTGCGAGCATCCACGACTCTGAGGTGCCACGCCTGCATCGGCAGGGTCTGGCCGCTGCGGGTCCAACAAAAGACGAAGTAGGCGCCGGCGAGCGCGATGAGCAGCGCCTGCAGCGCAATGCGGGCGGGAAGCGTCTCGGCGGCGCCGGCGATACTCGTGAAGAGGGCCGAGCCGAGGAAGAGGACCGCGAGCATCAGAAGCGCGTCGTACACGAGACAGGCGAGACGCCGACCGAGCCCGGCGGAATCCAGGGCGGCTGCGGGTTGGGGCAGATCGGTCGCACTGTCTTCGGCGATGCGCACGTCGGCCCGAGGCGGCGAGGCGCGCCCGGACCCGCTCACGGGCGCGGCGCCGACTGGACGGGAGGGGACGGACTGGAGGCGGCGACGGGCGGATCGGCGGCCGCGGCAGAAGCCGAGGGCGCCGGAGCGGAGACAGGCACGGTCCGCTTCGGTCCGGTGGTACGAAGAGTCTCGCGCTCTTCTTCGGGCAGCTGCAGGTAGCTCTCCCATTTTTCCTTGACCGTGGCCCGGCGCTCTGGGGGAAGCTGCTGCAGATTCCTGAACTTCTCCCGTGCCGTTTCGCGCTCGGCCGGGGAGAGGGCGGCCCATTCCTTCATGCGCGACTGCAGCCTCTGCTGCTGGTCGGGCGCGAGGGTGTGATAACGCTCGGCCACCCCGACCCACTTGAGCCGACGCTCGGGTTCGAGCTTGTCCCATTCGGCGGCGAGCGGCGCGAGCACGTGACGCTGGGCCGGGGTCAGCTGTTTCCATGTGGGGCCACCCGGCGGGGCGCCAGCCGCGGGGAGACTCAGTGCCAGTCCCAGCAGCAGTACTATTCCGAGGTATCTTCGAGCCACGCGTCAAAGCCCTTGTCGAGATAGGCGTCGATCGGCAGATCATCCGCCAGCAGGCCTGCGTCGAGCGCGCCCAGCTCGTGGTTGGGGGTAAACATCGAATGCTGATTCAGGGTCTGCACGTACACGAGTGCGGCCACCGCCAGCGCGACGGCGCCCGCCGGAACCCACCACCGGACCCGGGTGCGGCGGTTGGCCGATGACAACGTACCGCGGCCCGCCGCTTCCATCACCGGTTCCGATCTGCGCTGGTAAGCCGGCCGACCCGACAGCGCCGCGTGGCGCGCGGCGGCAAGCGCGTTCAAAGTGCTCTGATCGAGCTGGTCGAGGCCGCGATCGAGATGCCAGGCGACCCGGCGCCCGAACTGTTCTTCACTCATAGTTCTATCCCTTTCGCCTTGAGCAGAAGAGCGAGCGCGTGGGTCGCCCGCGAGCAGTGCGTCTTCACGCTGCCCTCGGAGCAACCCATCGCGTGAGCCGTCTCGGCGACATTCATGTCTTCCCAGTAACGCAAAATAAACGCCTGCCGTTGACGCGCCGGAAGTTGCGCGAGCGCTTCCTCGATGGCCGCAAGTGTCTGACTGCGCAACAACTCGTCGGTCGGCTCCGGGGCGCGGTTGGCGCTCGCGTGGTGCGCGAGCGTCTCGAGCGGATCATGGTCCTCGTCTTCTCCCCTGCTGGTGAAGGAAGAGAACAGCGTGGTCCACAACGATCGGACCCTCTGTCTCCGGAAGAAATCCCGGATCGCATTCTGAAGAATCCGCTGAAACAGCATCGGGAATTCATTTGCAGGTTTCCCGCCATACTTTTCGGTCAGCTTGAGCATGGCATCCTGAACGATGTCCAGTGCGGCATGGCTGTCCCGCACCGCGAACGCGGCCTGCTTGAAAGCTCTGCGCTCCACGCTGGCCAGGAAGTCCGAAAGTTCCTTTTCGGTTGCCAGTTGACCTGTCCCGTTCGAGTTCTTGTAGCGGCACCCGACTCTCGGGTGTCCTCCTCCACTGCCGCCCGCCGCTCGTTCTGACAGGCCAGGGTCCCTCTTTCCTGATAGTAGCAAATCGTCCAACCACTTCGAGAAGAGACTGTACAGGCTGGCGCCGAAGCTGTTGCAGTCGCGGCGGCCTGCGGCGCCGACGGCCGATCTCCCTGCGGTCCGTGACCCCGCGAGGCCCGGCACGGGAATGTTTTCCTTGACCGACGTGGCGACCAAAGGTACCTTTTGCGGTTCACTTTTTTGGCCTTTTTCGAGGCAATTCATGGAAATCACAGGCGCCGAGGTCGTGGTGCGCTGCCTGCAGGAGGAGGGTGTCGAGTACCTCTTCGGCTATCCGGGCGGGGCCGTGCTCTTCATCTACGACGAAATTTTCAAGCAGGACAAAGTCAAGCACATCCTCGTCCGCCACGAACAGGCGGCAGTGCACGCGGCCGACGGGTTCGCGCGTTCCTGCGAAAAGCCCGGCGTATGTTTGGTCACTTCCGGACCCGGGGTCACCAACGCCGTGACGGGGATTGCGACCGCCTACATGGATTCGATCCCGGTGGTGATCCTCAGCGGCCAGGTGCCCACTCACGCCATCGGCCAGGATGCCTTCCAGGAGTGCGATTCGGTCGGCATCACGCGTCCCTGTGTGAAGCACAACTTTCTGGTCAAGGACGTTCGGGACCTCGCTCCTACCATCAAGAAGGCTTTTTACCTTGCGACCACCGGCCGCCCGGGTCCTGTCCTCGTCGACATCCCGAAGGACGTCACCGTGGCAAAGGTCGAGTTCGAGTACCCGAAGACCATCTCGATGCGGTCGTACAACCCCGTGGTGAAGGGGCACAGCGGGCAGATCAAGAAGGCGATTCAGCTCCTCACGAACGCCAAGCGGCCGATGATCTACGCTGGCGGCGGTGTCATCCTCGGCAATGCTTCGCGCGAGCTCACCGACCTCGTCCATCTCCTCGGTTTTCCCTGCACCAACACGCTGATGGGCCTCGGCAGCTTCCCTGCCACTGATCCCCAGTGCGTCGGCATGCTCGGCATGCACGGCACCTACGAAGCCAACATGGCCATGCAGCACTGCGACGTGCTGCTCGCGGTCGGTGCCCGGTTCGACGACCGTGTGATCGGGAATCCGGCGCATTTCTTCGACGAAGAACGGCACATCATCCACATCGACATCGATCCTTCGTCGATCTCGAAGCGCGTCAAGGTCGAGGTACCGATCGTGGGCGACGTGCGCGAGACCCTGCAGGAGATCGCCCGGCAGTTCGAGGGATTCCGCGAGCGGCAGGACCAGTCGGCGCTCAAGACCTGGTGGACGCAGATCGAGCTCTGGCGAGCCCGTGACTGCCTCAAGTACGACCGCGGCAGCTCCATCATCAAACCGCAGTACGTCGTCGAGAAGCTCTACGAATTGACCCATGGCGACGCCTTCATCACCTCCGATGTCGGACAGCACCAGATGTGGGCGGCGCAGTTCTACAAGTTCGACAAGCCGCGCCGCTGGATCAATTCCGGCGGGCTCGGGACCATGGGTGTCGGCCTGCCCTACGCGATGGGGGTCAAGCTCGCGCATCCGGACGCCGACGTCATCTGCGTCACGGGCGAGGCGAGCATCCAGATGTGCATTCAGGAGCTCTCGACCTGCAAGCAGTACCATCTGCCGGTCAAGATCGTGAACCTGAACAACCGGTACATGGGCATGGTGCGGCAGTGGCAGGAGTTCTTCCACGGCAACCGCTATGCCGAGTCCTACATGGACGCCCTGCCCGATTTCGTCAAGCTCGCCGAGTCCTACGGACACGTCGGCATGCGGATCGAGAATCCGGCGGACGTCGAGCCCGCGCTGCGGGAGGCGCTCGCCTTGAAGGACCGGCTGGTGTTCATGGACTTCATCACGGATCAGACCGAGAACGTGTTCCCGATGGTCCCGGGCGGCAAGGGCCTGTCGGAGATGATCCTGGTCTGACCGGATCGCGCTGTCGCTTGCTCCAGGGGGCGTCCCGCGCTCGGGCGGGACCACGGTTTTCGACGTTCAGCCACAACAATCATGAGACATATCCTTTCGCTGCTCCTGGAAAACGAACCCGGAGCCCTGTCCCGCGTGTCGGGTCTTTTCTCCGCGCGCGGCTATAACATCGAGTCCCTTACGGTGGCGCCCACCGAGGACGCGACCATGTCGCGCATGACCATCGTCACCAGCGGCTCGGACGAAATCATCGAGCAGATCACGAAGCAGTTGAACAAGCTCGTCGACGTGGTCAAGGTGGTGGACCTGAACGACGGCGAGCACATCGAGCGTGAGCTGATGCTGGTGAAGGTGCGGGCCTTCGGCAAGGACCGCGAAGAGATGAAGCGCATGGCCGACATCTTTCGCGGTCGCATCATCGACGTCACGGACAAGGCCTACACGATCGAGCTGACCGGCACCGGCGCCAAGCTCGACGCGTTCATCGACGGCATCGAGAAAAGCGCGATCCTGGAGACCGTTCGTACCGGTGCTTCCGGCATCGGTCGCGGCGAGCGAGTGCTGAAAGTGTAGGCGGCGATCGTGACGAGGCCCGGTTGAGGCATCCCGCGGCCGACCGCGGGGGTGCACCCATCCACACCAGCGAGGAAATCATGAAGGTCTACTACGACAAGGACGCGGATCTCTCCCTCATCAAGGGCAAGCAGGTCACCATCGTCGGCTACGGCTCCCAAGGCCACGCCCACGCGCAGAATCTGCAGGACTCGGGCGTGAAGGTGGTGGTGGGTCTGCGCTCGGGCGGTGCGTCGTGGAACAAGGCGAAGCAGGCGGGGCTCGCGGTGAAGTCGGTGGACGAAGCGGTGAAGGGCGCCGACGTCGTGATGATGCTGCTGCCCGACGAAACCATCGCCGCGGTGTACGCGGGCGAGGTCGAGCCCAACATGAAGAAGGGGGCGGCGCTCGCATTCGCCCACGGCTTCAACATCCACTACGGCCAGGTGGTGCCGAGGGCCGATCTCGACGTGTTCATGGTCGCGCCGAAAGCACCCGGTCACACGGTGCGCGCGACCTACACCCAAGGCGGCGGCGTGCCGCAGTTGATCGCCGTACAACAGGACCGATCCGGGGCCGCACGCGAGCTCGCGTTGAGCTATGCCGCGGCGAACGGCGGCGGCAAGGCCGGCATCATCGAGACCACCTTCAAGGAAGAGACCGAGACCGACCTGTTCGGCGAGCAGACCGTGCTCTGCGGCGGTTGTGTCGAGCTCGTCAAGGCGGGCTTCGAGACGCTGGTCGAAGCGGGATATGCACCCGAGATGGCCTACTTCGAGTGCCTGCACGAGCTCAAGCTGATCGTGGATCTCATGTACGAGGGCGGCATCGGTACCATGAACTACTCGATCTCCAACAACGCGGAGTACGGAGAGTACGTCACCGGTCCCAAAGTCATCGGCGAGCAGTCGCGCGCAGCGATGCGTGAAGCCTTGCGGAACATCCAGACCGGCGAATACGCCAAGAGCTTCATCCTGGAAAATCGGGCCGGCGCGCCCACGCTGCTGTCGCGCCGTCGCATCACGGCGGAGCACCCGATCGAGAGAATCGGGGCCAAGCTGCGGGACATGATGCCGTGGATCAGAAAGAACAAGCTCGTCGACACGTCCAAGAACTGACGCTTCGCGGTGCTCGCGTGATGCTTGATCGGGCATGAAGCGGGCGCGCGCCCAAAGAACCTCCCGAGCCGGCGCGAGCATCTCCCCATGCGCGACACCCATCCCCTGATCGCCCGGGAAGGCTGGCTGCACGTCGGGCTCGCGCTCGCCGCCGCGGTCCTGGCAACGCGCTTCCTGCATTGGGGTGCGGCGCCATTGTGGGCGATTGCGGTGTTCGTGCTGCAGTTCTTCCGCGACCCCCACCGCGCGCCGACGCAGGCAGCCGATGCCGTGCTCGCCCCGGCCGACGGCCGGGTCGTCGGGGTAGGGCGCGCGCAGGATCCGTGGCTCGACCGGGACGCGCTCAAGATCAGCGTGTTCATGAACGTCTTCAACGTGCATTCGAACCGCAGTCCGGTATCAGGCGAAGTGCGGCAGGCCTGGTACCGTCCCGGCAAGTTCCTGAATGCCGCCCTCGACAAGGCGTCGGTCGAAAACGAGCGCAATGCGCTCTGGCTGCGCACCGCGCGAGGCGACGACGTCACGTGCGTGCAGATCGCGGGGCTGATCGCGCGCCGCGTTCTCTGTTATGCGCGGGAAGGTGAGCGGCTGGCTGCCGGGGAGCGCTACGGCTTCATCCGTTTCGGATCACGCGTCGACGTCTATCTCCACCCCGAGGCGAGTGCGCGCGTCAGTGTCGGCGACAAGGTGGCCGCCGGCATCACCGTCCTCGCCGATCTGCCCGTGTCTTCCTGATTGGCGCAATGTATCCGTCACCGGATCGAAGGTGGTACGCGAAGGGCGGGAAGATGCGCCGGCGCGGCATCTATCTCCTGCCGAACCTCTTCACGACCGCGGCGCTCTTCGCCGGCTTCTACGCCATCGTGCAGGCGATGAACAATCGCTTCGACCTGGCCGCCGTAGCCATCTATGCCGCGATGGTGCTCGACGGGCTCGACGGTCGCGTGGCGCGCCTTACGCGCACGCAAAGCGCCTTCGGTGCCGAGTACGACTCGCTCTCCGACATGGTTTCGTTCGGTGCCGCGCCGGCGCTGGTCATGTACGAATGGGCGCTGCAGGGCATGGGCAAGCTGGGCTGGACGGCGGCATTCATTTACTGCGCCGGGGCGGCGCTGCGGCTCGCGCGCTTCAATACGCAGCTCGATGTCGCCGACAAGCGCTACTTCACGGGTCTGCCGAGCCCGGCGGCAGCGGCGCTGGTGGCAGGGATGGTGTGGGCGATGCACGAGTATCAGATCGCGGGTCAGACCGTGCGCTGGTTCGCGTGGAGCCTCACGATCTTCGCGGGGCTCACCATGGTGAGCAACATCAAGTTCTACAGCGGCAAGGACATCAATCTGCGCAAGAGCGTCCCGTTCGGCATGGTCGTCCTGGTCGCACTCGGCGCCGTGATCCTCGCCTTCGGCGCCGACGCTCTGCCCGAACTCCTGTTCGCGCTTTTCGGCGCCTATGCCTTGTCCGGCTATCTCATGTGGGCGGTGAACCGCAGCCGCGGCCGGCGGACGCCGCCGCCCCCGGCACCGGCACCCTGATGCCGCGACGCTTGCGGCCCCGATTGCTTGCCGCTATAGTCCCTCCCATGGTTTCGACGCCCCATGGCAACTTCGTGTCCTATCTCGCCAACGTCCTGTTGGTGGGGCTGGTGCTGCGCGGCCCGCGCGCACACTAACTCAACATTCATCTGTCCGTAGTCTGCCGCGTGCGCGCCCTGCGCCGTTGGCTGAATCCGGTTTTTCCCGTCTGCGGTATCGACTCAGGTCCCTGCGCGGACGGATCATCCAGTGGAGTGCAGTCATGACCGAGCGATTGATCATTTTCGACACCACGCTGCGCGACGGCGAGCAGAGCCCCGGCGCCTCCATGACCCGCGAGGAGAAGGTCCGCATTGCGCGTCAGTTGGAGCGCATGCGCGTCGACGTCATCGAAGCGGGCTTTCCCGCCGCCAGCCCGGGGGACTTCGATGCCGTGAAGTCGGTCGCCGACCACATCAAGGACAGCACCGTCTGCGCCCTGGCACGCGCCACCGAGTCCGACATCCGCCGTGCCGCCGAGGCCCTCCAGGGCGCGGCTTCGGGACGCATCCACACTTTCATCGCGACCTCTCCCATCCACATGGAGAAGAAGCTGCGCATGGAGCCGTCGCAGGTGCTCGAGCATGCGGTCGAGGCGGTCAGGTTCGCGCGCCAGTTCACCGACAACGTGGAGTTCTCGCCGGAAGACGCGGGGCGCTCCGATGTCGAGTTCCTGTGCCGGGTGCTGGAGGCCGTTATCGATGCGGGAGCGACGACGCTCAACATTCCGGACACCGTCGGGTACGCGATTCCCGACCAGTTCGGCGAGCTTATCCGGACCCTGCGGACCCGGATTCCGAATTCCGACAAGGCGGTGTTTTCGGTGCACTGCCACAACGACCTCGGCCTCGCAGTGGCGAATTCGCTGTCTGCGGTGCGCAACGGTGCGCGCCAAGTGGAGTGTACGATCAACGGCTTGGGCGAGCGGGCGGGCAACGCCGCGCTCGAGGAGATCGTGATGGCCGTCCGCACGCGCGGCGACATCTACGGCTGCGATACGAACATCGACACGACCCAGATCGTGCCCGCGAGCCGCCTCGTCGCCAGCGTGACCGGTTTTGCCGTCCAGCCCAACAAGGCGATCGTGGGCGCCAACGCCTTCGCTCACGAATCGGGTATCCACCAGGACGGCGTGATCAAGCATCGCGAGACCTACGAGATCATGCGCGCCGAGGACGTGGGCTGGCGCGAGAACCGTCTCGTCCTCGGCAAGCACTCCGGGCGAAATGCCTTCAAGAAGCGCCTCGCCGAGATCGGCATCGAGCTCGAGTCCGAGGATGCGACGAACATCGCGTTCAGCAAGTTCAAGGAGCTTGCGGACAAGAAGCACGACATCTTCGACGAGGACTTGCACGCCCTCGTTTCCGATGAGGCCGTCACGCCCGAGCACGAGCGCTACCGGTTACTCTCCATGGTAGTGCACAGCGAGACTGGCGAGACGCCGTTCGCCCGGGTGGTGATTGCCGAAGGCGCGGTGGAGCGTCAGGCGGAAGCGTATGGGAGCGGTCCGGTGGACGCCTCGTTCAAAGCGATCGAGGCGATGGTACACAGTGAGGCGCAACTGCAGCTTTTCTCGGTTAACAACATCACGAGCGGGACCGACGCTCAAGGCGAGGTGACGGTGCGACTCTTGAAGGACGGGCGCATCGTGAACGGTCAGGGCGCCGATACGGACATCGTGGTGGCGTCGGCGAAGGCCTATCTGTCGGCGCTCAACAAGCTGCTCAGCAAGCTGGAGCGGGCGCACCCGCAGCTCTAAGGAGGTATCCGGAACGGCAGAATAACAGGAGGAGGCGTGCGACCGGGTCGACGCCTCCGTTTGGATGACCGTCAGCTACCGACGGCGGGTGGGCAGGCTGCGCGGCGCGCCGACCGCGTGGATCGGGCCCACGCCAGCCAAGTGATGAGAACGATGCGGGCTTGGCATTCCGCCCACGTCTGAAAAAGGGGCAGCGGAAACATCCAGTCGAGCTCGGACGTCGGCGCGTCGCTTTCGGATGTGCCCTGGCGGCCCCTTTCCTTGAGTTGCCGGCGCAGGTCGCGAATCTGGCTGCCAAGCGATATCGCCGGCTTCTGCGCTGCGCTCCGGATGGCCTTGGCTCGCGATGCCGCGCCAGATCTCGCGGGCCTCCGGAAACGGTACGCCGGCCTTCCTGGCTAACCAGGGAAGGATCTTCGGTTCTTGAAACATGGTTTTGCTCCTTTTCCCCTGTCCGGCAAATAAACGGATTCGCTCAACGAGATATGCCAGTTGCTGAAACATAGGACCGCTTCTCCAGGGGTTTTGTTGCAATGCACCAAATTCAGTATAGCGTCGATCTGCAGAAGTTTCAATCGCGACGCCGAGGACCTGGCTGAAGGGAAGCGGAAGACACGTGAGCCCTTTGAGCTAACTAGCTGAACGGGAGCCGGAAACGGGAACCCCGAGCAGCTCGCTATTCACCGCAAGCAAGATCTCATCCAATCGCCCGGGGTCGAGCGTGCCGCCACGATCGCCGTGGTCGCACAGGGCGCCGCGAAAGCCCAGGTAGGTGGCGCCCAGAGGCCGCAGCACTTCGATGTCCGCGAGTCGCAGCGACCCCGCCAGCCCTGCCAGCAGTCCCTGGCGGCGCGCCTCCACGACGAATCTCGCGAGAAAACGCGGCGTGGTCTGCGCCGTAAGCGAGCCGCGGGTCTTGTCCGCCGTGTCGAGCATGACGCCGACGAAGCCGGCACCGGCGATGCGCGGCATCAGCTCCAGATCCGGATCCTGATCCGCGAACAGGACTGCCACCAGCGGCTGCCGGCAGGCGATCGGCGCGAGCGGCGGCAGGCAGGCATGGCGGTCGCCGTCGGCAAAAAAGCCGATTTTCACGATATCGACGCCGGTCTCCGCCATCTCTTCGGCAGCAGCGACGACTACTCGGGGATCGAGCGGCAGGTCGCCCACTGTCGCGCTCACCGGTCGGGCGCCCCCGACGGTCGCGACGATCTCCCGGACGGTGCAGAGGGGCAGGGCGCCGAGCGCGCCGCGCGCTGGCTCCTTGGCATCGACCAGGTCTGCGCCGTGGGCCACGGCAAGGCAGCCTCCGCCGCCGAGCGCACGCTCACGAGCACCCGTGTCATTGCGCTACCCCGTCCCGGCCGCGTCTCGATGCGCGGCGATTCGCTCCACGAGCCACCCCCACGCCTCCAGCTCCGCCGCGCCCGCCGTCTTCGAGATACCGATCGAGAGATACTGCACTTCGGCGTCCACCTTCTCGCGAGGCAGCCTGTCGAGCCGGCTCACCAGGATCGCCGCTTCCAGCACTGCTGCCTGCGCGCGATTGAAGCCGCGAAACGGTCGGTGCGACCGGAACGCCACGCTGCGGCACCAGAGCTTCGGTCGCACCGCGTCGTCCTCGGTGCGCTCCAGCGCGAGCTCGCGATGGGCGAGGGCCGCTTCCAGACGACAGCCGCTGACGGTATCGGCGGAGACGGTCGGCCACTCGCGGCGGCCGGTGAGGCACCCCGCGAAGATGCGCACGTCGTCGCTGTAATTGACGACCGCGCAACCGGTCGCAAGCACGTTGTCGAGCGTCTGCGAAGGACGGAACGGCTGCAGCAGAACGAGGTCCGCCTCCTCGCGGATGCCCATCGGCGCGATATGAACCGCTCCGGCGGGCGAGACCGTGGTGACGATCACTTCCCAGATCGCGCGCATCGCTCAGGTCTTCATGCGCAGTGCATGCGACAGGGTCGCGCCGGGAGCCTTGAAGGCATCGCGGCGTTCGGCTTGCTGCCGCACCGCAACGCCCCAGTCGAGCGGCTCGTCCTGACTGTACCGCTTGCCGAGCTGCCAGGCGATCTGGGCATGCGCCAGCTCGACGCCGAGATAGAACGCATGGCCCGCGTCGCCGTCGACTTTGAGGTGCGGATACAGCTCGAAAGCATCGGTGGCGCCGAAGAGCCCGTCGCGATTGTAGAGATGGATGCCCGTATCGCTCACCTGGATGCGATAGCTCGGATCCTTGATCGCCCGCGCGAGCTCCGCGATCTCATCCGCGCTGTCCGGGAAGGGCTTGCGCTCGTGGGTGGTGGTGAGCCCGCCATCGTAGCCTTTGGGCAGACTCGATTCCTCGCGCGCCGCGAACATGATGCGGCGGGCACGGTCCGCCTCGCGCACCGCTGTGCGCGCATGGGGACTCACCTCGGTCGCCAGGACGGCGTTCAGCCGCAGCTCCGAGACGACGCCCATCAGCAGGGCATTGATGCCGGTCGTGTCGGCCTCGGTCAACTCGGTGAGGTTGCCGATACCCATCATGATCGGCACGTCCGGAAAGCGACGGCGCACTTCGGCATAGCGCAGGATCGAAGCCGTGAAACCGAAGTGAATCGGGTCCAGGATCGGGTCGGCGAGAAAGTCGCGCCCGATCCTTTCCATGTGCTCGATCGCGCGGGCGAGCGAGTCGAGATCCCCGGGCTGGGCAGGAATCAGCACCGGCGTCGACGCGACTTCGTTAGCCACCCAGAGCGTGTCCTCCTGTGAGGGACAGCAGATAGTCGGCGCCGGCTCCCCCGCCACGCCTGAGGTCGGTCGGGTCCAGCGAATCGACGCTGACCCGGAACCCCGCACGCTTCAACTCCTGCACCGCTTCTTCGAGATGGGGGAAGGGCGTGTCGGGCAGGCAGCCCAGGTCGATCACGTCCGCGCCATCGTCGCGGTAGCGCCGTGCCCGTGCGAGAATGCCGGCAATGTCGAGCGAAGTGGCCTCGACGATCTCCGCGAAGATGAGCACGTCGTAGCGGGACAGATCCACCGGCCGACCCGCCCGGCCGAAGAACTGCGGAATATCCTTCAGTTCCTCGGGACCGCGTGCGACCGGCACCCCGAAGTGGGCGCAGAGCGCATCGAGATCACCGCGGCAGCGGCCCGGTACCAGAAGCCGCGTCGCCGCTCCGATGTCCGCCACGCGCCGCCGGATCAGGTCGGACGTCATGAGCCCCGCGACGCTGAGGCCGATCTGTCGAACCTCGTAGGTGAACCCGGCCGGATGCATCGATTCGAGCACCTTGTGCAGGCTCTTCTCGGCAAGCTTTCCCGTGAGGAACAGGATGTGGTCGGGCATCGCACTATTCTAAGCGCCTTCCGCGGCGCGAACGCGAGGCTCCCGGCGCCCTCGGCTAGAATGACCGCCGACGCGTCTCACCGATGGCGATGACTTCACGACTGATCGAACTCTATCCCGAGCCCGGCCGCAGCCGCGACCTCGAAGGCACCTGGCTCGACCAGCAGGTCCATCGCCTCGGCCGCCCCGGCGCACCGATCGTCTACGGCAGCTTCGTCGCGAGCCTCGATGGGCGCATCGCGCTCGCCGACCCCGCCACCGGGGCGTTCGCGCTGCCCGAGGCGATCGTCACCCGCCACGACTTCCGCCTGCTGCAGGAGCTCATGGCGCAGGCGGATTGCCTCATCACGCACGGCGGCTACCTGCGGGCGATCGCGTCGGGGGCGCTCGGCGACATCCTCCAGGTCGGGATGTCGCAGGGCACGGAAGATCTCGCGCGGTGGCGTGCGGAGCAAGGCTTTGCGGGCCAGCCCGGCATCGTGGTGGCGAGCGCGACGCTCGATTTCGAGGTGCCCGGGTCGGTCCGGGATCACGCACAGCCCGTGACGATCGTCACCGTCGAAAATGCTCCGGCGGAGCGCGTCCGCAGGCTCGAACGGGACGGATTTCACGTGATCGTGGCCGGCGGCGGCAGCCACGTGGAGGGTGTGCCGCTCGCCGAAATCGTGGCGAACCTCGGCTACCGCAGCGCCTACCTCGCCGCCGGGCCGCGCATGCTCGACACGATGCTGCGCCAACGGCGGCTCGGCCGTCTCTTCCTGACCCTCACCCATCAGATCGTGGGCGGCGAACGCTTCGCGACCCTGACCACGGGCGCAGCGCTGGGCTCGGCGGGGCATCTCAAGCTGCGGACGCTGTACTACGACAGCGCCTTGCCCAAAGGGGCCGGTCAGTGGTTCGCGCAGTTCGAGCCCAGTGTCGACTAACTAATGCAGAGCCTTCTTGTTCGGATCTCGAATGTCGAGGCGCTGCATCTTCCGATAGAGCGTGTTGCGGCTGATCTTGAGGCGCCGCGCGACATTCGTGATATTCCAGTGGTGACGGTCGAGCTCGCGCACCAGCGCCTCCCGCTCGGCATTCTCGAGCGGCGTCCGGTCGGCGGGGGCGCTCGCGCCGGCCGCCGGGTACGCAGACGGCAGCACGGGCGTGATGCGAACGGCATCCGGCAGGTCGGCTTCGGTGATGACCCGGCCCTCGCGCAGTGCCAGCACGGTACGCAGGACGTTGCGCAGCTCGCGCAGATTCCCGGGCCAGCCGTAGCGGTCGAGCCGGTCGAGTGCCGCCTCGTCGATCTCGACCGGCGTACCATCCGATTCCTCGGCGAGGATGCGCCGGATCAGCTCGCGGCGATCACCCCGCTCCCGCAGTGGCGGCAGCGTGAAGACCAGACCTTGCAGCCGGTAGTAAAGGTCGGGCCGGAATCCGCCCGTGGCGATCTTGTCCGTGAGGTTGCAGTGGGTGGCGCTGATCAACCGGATGTCGACTTTCACCGGCTCGTCGCCACCCAGTGGGAGCACCTCGCGCTCTTCCAGCGCGCGCAAGAGCCGCGCCTGCAACTGCACCGGCATGTCGCCGATCTCGTCCAGGAACAGGGTGCCGCCGTGCGCCAGGAAAATCTTCCCGCGCCTTCCGTCGCGCGCGGCGCCCGTGAAGGCACCGGCCTTGTACCCGAAGAGCTCCGACTCGATCAGCGTTTCGGGGATGGAGGCGCAATTGAGTGCCACGAACGGTTTGCTGGCGCGTTCGCCCGACAGGTGCAGCGCTTTCGCGAATACTTCCTTGCCGCTGCCGGTCTCGCCGCAGAGCAGCACGGAAATGTCCTTGTCGAGCACCCGCTTGGCACGGCGGATGTTGAGCGCCATCACCGGGTCCCCGGTATCGAGCGCATCGAGCGGGGTCGCGGCGGTTACCGGCGGCGGCGCGCCGCGCCGCGCGGCCCGGCTCGGGGAGCGCGAAACGATGACCGAGCGCCCCGCGGGAAGCTGGACCGTGGCGAAGAAACGTCCGCCACGCCGCGCCTCGAAGATCGGCGCCGGGCGAAAGTCGCTGCGCGTCGAGGCATCGACCAGCACCTGGGCGCTCTCGTTGAAAAGCTCTCCCAGATCGCGGTCGACCATCTCCCGCGGGGACGCGTAGCCGAGTTGGAACACCGCGGCGCGGTTGGCCGCGAGGACGGTCCCGGTGCTGGAGAACGCGATCGTTCCTTCGCCCAGGCTGCCCACGAACTCGGGGCGGCCGTGGAAGCGCAGGATGAACTCGGCCGCGAAGCGGTGGAGAAAGAGCTGGCTCTCGATCCTTTGTGCCGCCATGTTCACGAGCACCAGGGTGTGCTGCTTCGTCGCCTGCGATTCGCAGGTGGCATCGAGCACGGCGGCCAGCGTGCCGTCATGATCGAAGATCGGCGCGGCCGAACAGGTGAGCCCGATGTTGCGGGTGAGGAAGTGCTCCGTGTGGTGAATGACGACCGGCCGCCGTTCGGCGAGGCAGGTGCCCATGGCGTTGGTGCCTTGCGCCCGCTCGCTCCAGACCGATCCCGGTGTGAGCCCCATGTTCGCCACGACCCCGTCCAGGCTCGGTTCGCCGAAATAGCTCAGCACGACGCCATCGCTGTCGGTGAGCACGATGGCGGACCGGGCGATCTGTTGCGACAGAGTCGCCATCTCGAGGCGAGCGAAAGCAAGCAGGTCGGCGAGCACGGCCTGACGGTCCGCGAGCTCCGCGGGGCTCACACGTTCCGGCGTGCGTGGCTCCGCCGGGTCGAGCTCGTAGTCGTTGACACAGCGGTTCCAGGAACGGGCGACACGTCCTGCGACTCCGGCTGCTTCGGCGGGCGAGCCCGAGCGGATCACCGAGTAGACGTGTTGCGCGTGATTGGTAACGAGTTCCGACATGGGGGGGCCCTCTCATGCTGTGGCGCTCCCCACCAGGCGGTCAGTACCGGACGTTGGGTGGTCCGGAGCTGTCCTGGCAGGTTGCGGCCCGGGGAACGCAAGGGACCGTAATCCTGTCTCAGGAGGCAGTCTGCCGCCATGTCGAAGTAGATGGCGGATATTAGCAGAATCGGGAATGCGCTTGGCAACACCCGCCACAGCGCGCCGCCGAAACGTCCATCACACCCCTGAGGAGCTACCCATGATCCGCCGCGCGCTCGCCGCAGCGCTGTTGCTCGTCCCCACCGCGGCCGCGGCCGATGGTTATCCCACCGTCGATCGCGTGCAGTTCGTCCTCGAGTGCATGAAAAACCACGAGGGAAAATACGAGTACCTCTACAAGTGCTCCTGCGCGATCGACGCGATCGCGAAGCAGATGCCGTACGACACGTTCGTGGAAGCGGCGAGCATCGCCCGCTATTCCGGCATGGGCGGCGAGAGGATGGGCGTGTTCCGCGACTCCGACGAGATGCGGGCCCTGGCGAAGAAGTGGAAGGCGGTCGAGGCGGAAGCGAACAAGGCCTGCTTCATCGAGTGATGTTCGCTACGATCCGGGACGCTTGCCCGGAGTCACCTGTACCGAGCTCGAAAACCTGAGGTCCTTCGAATCGACGACCTCGGCCTTGAGCTCACCTCCGGCTCGGGGCACGAAATAGAAGCGGAAGTTGGGATCCTCGCTGATCGTGAAGTCGACCTCCGCCGACATGAGCGGCTTGCCGGCATAGCTCACGTCGATCTTGCGCACGAACTGCGGCGGCGCGTAGAGCCGCGTCAACTGATCCATCGCGAGGCCTGAGACGTTCGGATGACTCACCATGAGCTGCGCGATCGAAGGCTCGTCCGCCTTCAGGTTCTCGTCCAGCTTGAACTTCATCTTGCCCACGCGCGCCATGCGCAGCTTCCAGGTCCTTGCCGGCAGGGGCCGAGCAGCCCGCCCGCCGCCTTCACGTACTTGGACGCCATGTGCAGCGACCCGTCGTTCATCTCGGCGATCGCCCGCACCGTCGTGTATTCCTCGATGCGAATCCGTGTGTCGATGTCGGCACGGCCGCTGTCGGGCGTGAAGGTGAAGATCGCGCCGACGGGAGAGGGATTCTTGTCGATGACGAGATACACCTTGCGGATGTAGCGGTCCGGCGCCTGCGTCACGCGGGTCTTGATCGACAGCGGCACGATGGCGGCATCCTCCGCCCGGTCCGGCGCTTCGAGCAGGATCACCTTGCCGTCGTTCTCGCTGATTGCCCGATCGCCGAAGAGGCTCGACCGTACCAGTTCCCAGTTGCCGGCTTTCTGCGCCGGCTCGGCGGCGAGCACGGCATCGCGGGCACGCTCACCAGCACCAGCAGGGCCAGCAGTCGCTCGATCATCGGGTCGCTCCTCGGTTCGTTTCCAATGTTGTGGTCGGCCTGCGCATCAGTCTTCCCATTCCACTTCCGAGTACACCGCCGTCACGTTGCGCTTGTTGAAGAGGTCGAAGAGGAGCCAATTGTCTCGCTCCGATTCGCCCACCGTGGCGATCGCCTGTTGGATCGTTCGCCCTGCCTTCAGCGCTGCGCGGGTCTGATCGAGGATCGTCCGCAGATAAGCTTCCTGGCGTTCGAATGCCGCTTTCCAGCCATTCCCTATGAGACCGTGGCCGGCGACCACCCGTTCCGCCGGCAGCGTCTTCATTTCCGCGATCACCTCGAGCCAGCCGCGGATGCTGCCGTCCACCACCGGGACATGGCCGACGAACAGGAGGTCACCCGTCCACAGCGTACCCGTCTTCGCGTCGTAGACCGTGAGGTCGTTGTCCGTATGCGCCGTCGGCCACGCCCGTAACTGGAGGGTCCGCCCGCCGAGGTCGAGGTCCAGACGGTCCCGGACAAGCAGGGTGGGCGGGACGATCGCGCTGCCCGCCGCCGCGGCCCCCAGATTCCGGTCGAGAGCGTTCGCGTATACCGTGCCGCGGGTGGCCATCGCCGCGGGCAGCTTGTGGTGTCCGACGAAGGTGGGTTTCTCGGGCGCGAAGGCCGCGTTGCCGAAGATGTGATCAGGGTGGACGTGGGAGTTGATCACGTAGCAGATCGGCTTGTCGGTCTTGCTCCGGACCGCCTCGCGCAGGGCTTCACCGAGCAGCCTAGTGCCACCGGTGTCGATCACCGCCACGCACTTCTCCCCGATCACGAAGCCGATGTTTGCGATGCCCCCGAAGTTCTCGGCGGTCAGGTCCTGCTGCACGCCGGGGTGCAGGTAGATACCTGGGGCGACCTCGCGCATATCGAGCGGTCCCGGCGCCTGCGGCACCGAGGGCAGCGGGGAGAAAGATCCAGAGCCCGCAAAGAACCTGGAAGAGATCGAGGCAGACGCGGCGCAGCGAGTTCTCCAAGCGCAGGCCGCAACCAGAGGGTGACGACAGGATGGTGCGCGAGCTCGGCATGCGGCGAATCGCAGGGCTCCGGGGGAAGGGAAACGCGCCACCAAGGTCGGGTAGCGCGGATTGCGTCCAGAGTGTACCGCAGCAATGCGACCCTGGCGTCCCTGAGTGAGAAGTTCGCTAGTACGCAAGGGGGACGCGATGACCGCGCCATGCGCAGCTCTTTGGTGATGGGATGGACTCCCCCGTCTTTTCAGCGCCCAATGGACGCAACCGGTGCTCATGCGGATGGGGATCGGTCTTCGACGAGAGGAGTCCGAGATGCATGCTACTACCGTTGCTGTTGATCTGGCCAAGAGCGTATTCCAAGTCGCTGTTGCTGATGACGTCTGGAAGGTCGTCGAACGGCATCGCCTCACCCGTCTGCAGTTCGAGCGCTGGTTCCAGAACCGGAACGTCAAGCTGGTGATCATGGAGGCCTGCGGGTCGGCGCATCACTGGGCGCGCTGGTTCGCGCGCCTGGGGATCGAGGCCAGGCTGCTGCCCGCGGCGTACGTCAGAGCTTACGTGAGGCGTAACAAGACCGATGCCGCCGACGCCTGCGCGTTGCTGGAAGCGGCGCGATGTGCCGACATCGAGCCGGTTCGGGTGAAAAGCGTCGAGCAGCAGGCGCTGCAGGGGCTGCACCGCATCCGTTCGCTGTGGATGAGCACGCGAACGGCGCGCATCAATGCGCTGCGCGGCTTCTGCCGCGAGTTCGGTCTGACCGTGCCGCCGGGGGCGCGCACCGGCGTCGAGGCGATCAGCCGGGTGTTGGCCGATCCGAGCTCGCCGGTGCCGATGCTGGTGCGTCATTCGATGAAGCTGCTGGTCGAGGAAATCCGCCTGCTCGAACAACGGGTCGCCGACTTGGAGCGGGAGCTGGCTGAGCATGCCAAACAAAGCCCCGCCTGCAAGGTGTTGTTGTCGATTCCAGGTATCGGCCTGTTGAGCGCCACGGCGATGGCGGCGGCAACGGGCGGCGATGTGTCGCACTTCAAGGATGCCCGCCACTTCTCTAGCTGGTTCGGGCTGACCCCGAAGGAATACTCGTCCGGCAGCACCCGCCGGCTCGGGCGGATCTCTAAACGCGGCGACCGCTATTTGCGCATGCTGCTCACGCACGGGGCGCGGGCGGTGCTGCGCAGCGCCACCCTGGCGCGCCGCGCCGGCCGGCGCCTGGATGGCCTGCGCGAATGGATCACCGGTGTCGAAGCCCGCAGCAATCACAACAAGGCAGCGTGCGCGCTCGCAAACAAGCTGGCGCGCATCTGCTACGCCTGTCTGCGTGACAGCACGCCCTTCGGCCAACCCGTAACACGGCCCAACAAGAAACTCCAACGCACAGCGTTCGCCACTGCCGCTTGAGGAGCACGCCATGAACACGACTTGTCCACCGTGCCGCGCGCCTGTGCGTGGCGTGCGCCCCGCGCGCGGCCCCGTGGACAAGTCTTCCCCTGTCGTTGTTGTTGCAGTTGCCTTCCCTCGCTTGCGCTGAGACTGATCACCCATCATGGCAAACCGGGTCGCACCCACACGGATTGACGCCGATAACCCTTCCGGCAGCTGCACGCCTGCCGCTTGTAGCGATTGGCGCACCGTGGGCAGATTCCATGTCGGCACGGACCACACAGAGTCCACATCAGATGCCGGATATACGACTGCATGCGTTTCCCTATTGCCAGAAAAACTGATCAGCTTCTTGGCTTTTCGGGGGAGTCCATATACTCATGGTTAGGGATGTTCGTTCCGGGCGGCACGTCGAGTGCGGTCGCATGGACATTGGGTCCCTATATTGCTAGGATGCAATATATGGGGGCCGCTCTCCTGGCACACGCAAAGGAAGTTCGCGACGACGGCTCCATAGTCGAGATCGTGATCTGGGAGCTGCCCGGGCCGCTGGCGCCAAGCTCGCACCGCTTCAAATACCGGCTGTATTACGGCGCAGCGGGTGTTAGCCGGGTGCGTTACGACAACGAGCGCGGGAAGGGCGATCACCGGCACCTCGGTGAACTGGAGTACGACTACGTCTTTACGTCGATCGAGCAATTGCTCGAAGACTTCCAATCTGACGTCGAGCGCTGGGGGCAAATATGAAGGCCATCATCCAGGTATCGCGCAAGGGTTCGGTCTTTCGGGCTGCTGCGCAGCAGCTTGCATCCGCGCGGCAGGGGGTTGTCCCGGACTTTCGGTTGAGCTTTGAGTCCGCGCGGTCTCTGTTTGCGGAGCTGACACCGGCGCGTCTGGACCTGCTCGATACCTTGCGCCGCGTGGGCCCGTGCAGTGTCTATGCCCTTGCCAAGGCCGCCGCACGCAACTACTCGAACGTTCACACCGACGCGACGCGCCTGGAAGAACTGGGGCTCATCGAACGCTCGGAGGACGGCAGCATCTCGGTGCCGTTCGAGGCTGTGGAGATCGTGGTTCCGCTGGCGCAGGTGGCGTAGCACGTCCGACCGCACGTAACAGGGTTGTCGCGCAAGCCAAGCGCGCTGCGCGAGCAAATCTAGTTGGGCGACGAGGCGTTCGCGCAGCGCGTCCAGGCACGGCCCCGAATCGGCGAAGCGCCATTGCGCGCGAGTTCGGCTTGTCGGTATCGCCGGCTAGCCGGCTCGTGCGTGCGATTGGCGAGCCGGGACAGGCAAAAGGACCTGACCCTAATCATGTTATGTGGAGACTTCGCCAGTCTTAGTTCCTAAAAGGCCAGCCCAAGGGCAGGTCTAGTTACATGGATTTTTTCTTAGGTCCAATCGAATCTCTGCCATTACAATATCCGCAAAATAGACTACTGGTACGACGCTGTCAGAGTTGCCACCTCTTAAATCACCTGGATCATTTTGAGAACCGGAAGCACTTGCTTCACCACCTAGCAATGCTCCAACCCCCAAAGTGCCGCTCTCATTCGGTATTAAAACCGGACCACCTGATCCGCCTTTCGCGCCAGAACAGCTCAGTCTCCAACCCAACATCGCTACGTCGCCAGTTTCTTTGATGCACTGCATGTTCTTGCCCACTATCTCACAAGACTTATTCTGATAAATTCCTAGGGCGCCATTTTTTAACCACATGTCGCCATCCACGCCCACACGGCTGGCAGGTAGGCCTTTCACATCTTCGAGATCGTATGCGTAAAGTGACAATGGACGATAGGATTTCGACACCGCACGATTAAGGCGAATTATTGCGTATTCTGAGTTGGCCCCTGCACTGCCAGCCCCAATGACTACTCCATCAGTCACATCATTCGCGACACCGTTGCGGATATCTAACCCCTTTGTGCCATCCACTACCTTGGTCTGGTTCCCGGCTACCACGTGGCGAGCCGTCAGCACATGGCACCGAGATATAACTAAACTACCCGTGCCAAAACCAATGGGCGACCGAATCTGAGCAACATTTTTGTAGACCTGGTTGAAAGCAGTTTCTCCAACTGACCCGGGGGTCACTTCAAATCGATCTTCTTTTGGCTGAACTCTCGGAATAGCTTGTGCGATGGAGCCGGCGCTGTCGCTTAGGCTGGACTTACGGCAGTCGGCGTCGGCGTGAGAGAGAGCGCAGGCGAAGAGAGAGGCTGTCGCCACCCCAATCATCCTGCAGACAACGGTCCTGGTTGCTGCGTTTGCTCCTTGACTTGCCGCGTTCATTTTCTGTCCCCTTTCGCCGTTGCCTCCGTGACTGATCGCGACGACACGAGCAGAGCCGAGGGTCTTGCGTGTCGGGCCGATTCCTGTTCCAGACAGCGGCGGAATTCTCGAAGCGAGACATCTGGCTGGTAGGGGTGGCATATCACGAAAGGCGCTTGAATGCAAGGGGTCCGGTCTTAACTACCCGACTACCCGACGTGGCTGGATCCGGCCAGGCGACAGGAGGAAAGGGGTCAGCACGATATCTGGCAATCACAACCTCAACAGGGAGTATTTGGCCGAGACTGGCAGCGCACGACGACGGTCGCCAAGGTGTAGTGGCGTAGGAATTGTGCCGTCCCTAAGAGGGGCTCATGGACCCCAAACGCGAGAGTGCGCGCGGTCGCCAAACGACGCGACTCATGCACACGAGGCAAGGAGCGAGGATCGGCGAGGCATAGAATGACGAGCATGAACTGGCAAGAGCGAGTCTCCGTGAATCCTGCCGTGCGCAGCGGCAAGCCCTGCATCAAGGGTACGCGGATTGCTGTGTACGACGTGCTGGAGTACCTGGCCGGTGGGATGACCGAGGACCAGATCCTGGTTGATTTCCCGGACCTCACCCGCGACGACATTCGTGCCTGCCTCGGGTTCGCTGCCGCTCGTGAGCGACGCTTGGCCAACTCCGTGGTGTGAAGATTCTCTTCGACGAGAATCTGAGTCCCGCGCTGGTCTCGGGTTAGCTGTCGTGTACCCCGGCAGCACTCACGTCAGGGAGGTCGATCTGCGTGGCGCCCCGGATTCTCTGATCTGGGAGTACGCCCGTACTCAGGGTTTCGCGATTGCTTCCAAGGACACCGACTTCCGAGAGCGCAGCTTCGTTCAAGGGTTCCCTCCGACGGTCATCTGGCTCGATGTCGGCAACGCCGGAACGGCGCAGATCGCGGCATTGCTTCGCAGCGAGCGCCAGCAGGTAGAGCGCTTCGAGCAGTCGGCCGATGCATCGCTTCTCATCCTCTCAATCGGCGCCCGTGCGGTCTAGAGGGCGCATGATCTCGCTGACGAAGCAGCGTAGCCGTCGTCTCAGGAAGAAGCTCCGTGTCGGGGAGTTTCAGGAGTTGGGGTTCGCAGTGTCCTTCGAACTTCGCGCGGGGCTTGGTGAGATCGAACTCATTGCCTCCTGGGACGCATTCATCCTGGAAGCGGTTGAAGCGAACGGGCTCGCTTACGGCGGTGGGACGAACGGCTTCGTGACGTCCTGGGGTCGCGGATCTGCGACCGAGACGCATCGAGAGGCCATTCGATTGTGGTTTACCGTGCGAACGGAGGTGGAGTCAGTCGAGGTTGAATCGCTTGAGGACGTTTGGCACGATGGTGGGGAGGAGAATGCGCTTAACAATCGCTTGCTACACCCCGCGTGGCTCGGTGCGCCACATATTCAGCATGCGAAAGGCCAATGACCGTGAGAAAACCCGCCTCGCGCCGTACCTCGAAGTCTGACCTGGCTCGCGTGGATGCGCACCGGATCAAGGCCGCCGAGTACAAGGAACTACCGGAACTCACCGACGAAATGCTTGCTTGCGCGGTGGTCAGGAAGGGTGGTCGTCCCCGTTCGCCCAACCCACGACAAGTCATCTCCCTGCGATTGCCAGCCGATGTCATTGCGGGTTGGCGCGCTACTGGCCCCGGGTGGCAGACGCGCATGGCCGAACGCCTGAGCAAGGTCACTGGCGGCACGCCAAGAGGGAAACCTAGCCGCGGTTGAAGAACCCCTCGGGCGCCGCGCTCCTGCGTTTCGCTGCGGCAGGGGATTGCCGCGCTGCTGCCGCGGGCTTCCAGTCCCTCGCCAA
>CAVTGS010000036.1:0-18241 GCA_963734295.1 uncultured beta proteobacterium
TAGTCAGGCGTCGGTCATCAGCACCGCCGCACCGCGCACCTGTCCGCTCGCCAGACGTCCCAGCGCGTCGTTGGCTTCACGCAGCGGGACGCGCTCCACCTCGGTCTGAATCGGCACCCGCGGCGCCAGCGCGAGAAACTCCTCGCCATCGCGCCGCGTGAGATTCGCCACCGAGCGCACCGTGCGCTCGCCCCAGAGGATCTCGTAGGGAAAAGCGGGGATGTCGCTCATGTGGATGCCCGCGCACACTATCGTCCCACCCTTCGCCGTCGCGCGGAGCGCCGTCGGCACGAGGGCTCCCACTGGCGCGAAGATGAGCGCGGCGTCGAGGGGCTCGGGCGGGGCAACGGTCGAATCGCCCGCCCACTTCGCACCGAGTTCCAGCGCGAAGCGCTGGCCCTCGTCATCGCCGGGACGGGTGAAGGCAAAGACCTCGCGCCCCTGCCACGCAGCCACTTGGGCGATGATGTGGGCGGCCGCGCCGAAGCCGTAGATGCCGAGCCGCCGCGCGTCGCCCACCATGACGAGCGAGCGATAGCCGATGAGACCGGCGCAGAGCAGCGGCGCCGCATGCGCATCGGAATACGCGTCCGGCAGCGGGAAGCAGTACCGGGAATCGGCGACGGTGTACTCCGCGTAGCCTCCGTCGCGATCGTAGCCGGTGAAGCGCGCGCCGTCGCAGAGGTTCTCGCGCCCCGCGCGGCAATAGTCGCAGCGACCGCACGTGTACCCGAGCCAGGGCACGCCGACGCGCTGGCCCACCGCGAGTCGCTCGACGCCGGTACCGATCGCGTGCACCGTGCCGACGATCTCGTGACCGGGGATCAACGGCAGCTTCGGGCGGGTGAGATCGCCGTCCACGATGTGCAGATCGGTGCGGCACACACCGCAGGCGTGCACGCGCACCAGCACCTCGCCCGGACCGGGTTGCGGCACGGGCAACTCTGCGGCGCGCAGCGGTCGCCGCGCTTCATCCAGCACCATCGCAAGCATCACGCATGTCCTTCGCTCGTTCGACTCTTGGTAGGATACCGGGCCTTCCCATCCGGCGCCCCCATGCAGGCCCTGCTCACCTCCACCGTGCTGGTCGCCCTCGCCGAGATCGGCGACAAGACCCAGCTCTTGTCTTTCGTCCTCGCGGCGCGGCTACGCCGGCCTTGGCCGATTCTCGCCGGTATCCTGGTGGCCACGCTCGCCAATCACGCGCTCGCCGGCGCGCTCGGCAAATGGATCGCCACGCTCGTCCCGAGAACCACGCTCGTCGTCGGCGTGGGAGTGCTCTTCATCGCCTTCGGCTTCTGGACCCTGCATCCCGACGCGCTCGACGACGATCCGCGCCTCCACCGCGCCGGTGCCTTCGTCACCGCGCTTATCGCCTTCTTTCTGGCCGAGATGGGAGACAAGACGCAGATCGCGACCGTGGCGCTGGCCGCACGCTTCGACTCCCTCGTGCAGGTGGTGCTCGGTACGACGCTCGGGATGATGATCGCGAACGCGCCCGCGGTGTGGCTCGGCGACAAGCTCGCGGAACGAATCCCCATGCGGGCCGTGCGCATCACGGCGGCCGTTCTCTTCATCGGTTTCGGTGTGCTCACACTCTTCGGAACGTCGGTCTAGAGCAGTCGAGACAGATCGCCCGCGGTGAAACCGGCGAGAGGCCCATCCATCCCGCGGCCGAGCGCGATCACCTTGAAGAGCTCGCCCATCTCCGAGGGCGCGAGCAGCTTCTGCACGCCCGCCACCAGCGGCAGGTAGTTCGCCGTATCCTCGACCGGCACGGCCTGCACGAGCTCGGTGATGCCGCAGTTCAGTAGGAAGCGCGCCTGTGTCGTGTAACCCTGCAGCACGAGGCCGCGCTCGAGGCCGGCCTCGGCGATCGCCGTGAACTCCACGTGTGCAGTGATGTCCTGCAAGCCGGGCAGGAAGAAGGGGTCGTCGTGGGCGTGATGGCGGTAATGACACATGAGCGTGCCTGCAGAGCGCTGGGGATGATAGTACTCGCGCCGTCCGAAGCCGTAGTCGACGAAGAGCAGCGTGCCCGCCTCCAGGATCTCGGCGAGCGACGCAGTGAGCTTCACAGCCGCGAGGTTGATCTCCGTCAGGTAACCGGCGTCCTCCGGCAGGTGCGCAGTAGCAGCCGCCAGCGCCCGCGAGGCGATCTCGGCGTCCTGCCACCGCAAAGCTCCGGCCCACGTCACGCCGCGCTCGCGCCAGGTGCCGTCGTCGTTCACTACGAGATGCACGGGCAGCGCGTCGAGCACTTCGTTGGCGAGCACGAGCCCGCGCCAGCGTGCCGGGAGCTCGGACAACCAGGCGACGCGCGCGAGAAGATGCGGCGCCACGGCGGCGATGCGTTCGCGCTGCCGCGCCTGCAGGTCCGCGCTCACCTCGAGAATCGCGTAGTGCTGGGGCAGCCTGTCCAGCGCTTCGAGGGCGAGCAGCAACTCCGCGGCGAGTCTTCCGCTGCCCGCGCCGAGTTCCAGGATCGAGCCGCTGGTCGACGTGATGATGTCTGCCGCCTGTCGCGCCAGGGTACGCGCGAAAAGGGGGGAGATTTCCGGCGCTGTTACGAAGTCCCCCGCCACGCCGAGTTTCTCGGACCCGGCGCTGTAGTAACCCATTCCGGGCGCGTAGAGCGCGAGCTCCATGTAGCGCGCGAAGGAAATCCACCCGCCCGCGCTTTCGATCTCGTCGCGGATCGTCGCGGTCAGTTGCTCGCTGTGGGCGCGCGCGCTCTCATCCGGCTCCGGGACAGACATGCTCTCAGGAGCGCGCGGCAAAGCCCGCTCCCGGCGCGGTATTCCGATAGAATCCGTGCCGTTGTGTGGATGACCCCATGACCCTCTCACTTACAGGCCGAGTCGTGCTGATCACCGGCGGCGCGAAACGCGTCGGCGCCGCCATCTGCCGCCGCCTGCACGGCCAGGGTGCGAATCTCATGATTCATTATCGCTCGTCCGCCGCGGATGCGGAGGCGCTGCGTAGTGAGCTCGAAGCGGGCCGCCCGGGCTCGTGCGCGCTCGTGCGCGCGGACCTGCTCGATACCGCCTCGCTGCCGCGACTGGTGGGCGACACGGTGGCGCGCTTCGGCCGGCTCGACGTGCTCGTCAACAACGCATCGAGCTTCTTTCCCACCGCCGTCGGTGACATCACCGAGCAGGCGTGGGAGGACCTCGTGGGCACCAACCTCAAGGCGCCGCTTTTCCTCTCGCAGGCCGCAGCCCCGCAATTGCGGCAGCACCGCGGCGCCATCGTGAACATCGTGGACATCCACGCCGACCGGCCGATGAAGGACCACGTCGTCTACAGCACCGCGAAGGGGGGGCTCGTCGCGCTCACGCGTTCGCTCGCGCGCGAGCTGGGACCGGAGGTGCGCGTGAACGGCGTCGCGCCCGGCGCGATCGTCTGGCCGGAAGACGAGGCGTGGTCGAACGAGGCAGAGCGCGAACGCATCATCGCCCAGACCTCGCTCAAGCGTGTCGGCGATCCCGACGACATCGCGCGCGCCGTGCATTTTCTCGTGGCAGACGCGCCGTACGTGACGGGCCAGATCCTCGCGGTCGACGGCGGGCGCAGCATCAGCCTTTGACCATGCGATGAACGCACCCGGTGCAGACGCGCGAGCGCAAAGAGGCGTTCGAAGCGAACAAGCTCCTGAAACGCCTGCGGCGGCAGGTCGGGCAGGCGATCGCCGACTACGACATGATCGGCGCCGGCGACCGGGTGATGGTGTGCGTGTCGGGCGGCAAGGACAGCTACGGTCTGCTCGACGTCCTGATGAAGCTGCGCAGCCACGCGCCGCTCGACTTCGAGATCGTCGCGGTCAACCTCGACCAGCGGCATCCGGGATTTCCCGAGCACGTGCTCCCCGAATACCTGTCCGCGCTCGGCGTGCCGTACAAAGTGGTAGCACAGGACACCTACAGCGTCGTGAAGCGGGTCATTCCCGAGGGCAAGACGATGTGCTCGCTCTGCTCGCGCCTGCGCCGCGGCGTGCTCTACCGCGTGGCGAAGGAGATCGGCGCGACCCGCATCGCCCTCGGCCATCACCGCGACGACATCCTCGAGACCTTCTTCCTGAATCTCTTTTTCGGCGGCCGGCTCAGGGCGATGCCGCCGAAGCTCGTCTCCGACGACGGCCACCACGTGGTCATCCGCCCGCTCGCCTACGTGCGGGAGCGTGACCTCGAAGCGCATGCGCTCGCGCGCGCGTTCCCGATCATTCCATGCGACCTCTGCGGCTCGCAGGAAAACCTGCAGCGACAGCAGGTGAAGGCCATGCTGCGCGAGTGGGACAAGCGCTTTCCCGGGCGCGTCGAGACCATCTTCAACGCGCTCTCGCAGGTTAAACCCTCGCATCTGCTCGATGGCAGCCTGTTCGATTTTCGTGGGCTGGAGGCCACAGGCTTGGCCAACCCCGACGGCGACATCGCGTTCGACGAGGCACCACTTCCCGGCAGGCTTGCCGAAGGCGGCGAGGCTCATAAGCTCATGCCATGAACAAGAAGCGGGTATACGTTTCACGGCGCGCGCAGCGCGCCCCGCTTCTTGGTCCACTTCTCACCAACGCGCCGCGCTGCCGTGCGCGGCTGTGTAGCACCTTCCTCGGCGCCCTCGTGATCTTCAGATCCCCACGTTGAAGAGGTCGAGTATCCGAGGCAGGTCCGGGTGGTCCGCGAGACGCTGGGTACGGCGCGCGGTCAGGCGATCTTTGCAGCGGTCGAACAACACGACTGCAAAGTGCGAGTTCACGAATCGGGATACGTAGCGGATGCCGTCGACTTGTCTCGGATGCTTCCAAAGCGCCAGTGCCCACTGCCGGGGCACGGCGTAGCGACTCACCGTCGAGATGCTCCCGTCGCAATGCAGGCAAGCGAGCCCACCCCCGGTAAGGTCCGCCAGAACGAGCGGCTCGCCGGCATCTTCGCCAAGCCTGGCAACGTTCTTCGAGCGCAGCTCGCTCTCATCGATCAGGGTCGGCTTACTCGCCGGCGTACCATAGGCGCGCGTGCGAAGCAGCGTCTCCGCGAAACACACTTCCAGAGAGAAGGCACAATACATGACGCCGAATTCCCCATTCGGCGCATCGAAGCGGTAAGCCTTCTGCCCCTTCTTCGCAACGCGAAAACCGATCGCTGGCTTGCCGTGAGGGAATATGCGCAGCAACTCGGCGGCGTTTACGGTGGCGAGCGGAAGGTCGATGCGATCGAGGTCTGCCGGCGGTGGCGGCGGACTCCGGCTCGCCATCAATGCCCGCCCTGTTCTCCACGTGCGAACAACCTTGCCGCCTCGACCGCCGCGTCGACATCTCCGCGTCTCAATACCTCGAGCGGCGTCGCGTCTTCCAGGGCGCTGTCGGGCGTGGTGAAGAACCGATAGATCGTCCAGCAGTTGAGACCCTTGAGCACGCGCAGCACGGCTTCCAGTGGCGCGCCGGTGATCTCGTCCTCGAACTGCCACGCGGGGTAGCGGCGTCCGCGCGCACCCCCTTCCAGTGCCAGGAGCCTGCCAGCCCGGAAGCGGTCGTTGACGGCAGGCGGGGTGAGTCCCAGCGCCTGCGCTGCCTCCGCGAGCGTGAGCATGTCCTCTTGCGCGAGGATCCGCTGTCGCATCCCCATCCCCCGGGCCCGCGCCTTGGCCAATGGGTCGATGCGCCCCGCGGCGGGCTCGGCGAAAGCTTCCATAGTCGTGGCGAAAGACACCATCATCTCGGCGTCGGTGCCGTGCTTGAGCAGGTCGAGGGCGGTCTTCTCCGATACGCGCTCGATGCGCTTCACCACTGCGCCGGTCAGCCGCTCGAGCAACGCCCGGCCAGCCGGCCGCAGCTTGAGCGGCCCCGCGACGTCCACGGTCAGCGACTGATCGGGCAATCCGAACCGAATGACCGATGCCGTGGCGCTCTTGGCCACCGACCGCGTCAACCGCTGCGGGCGTTTCCCAGCGATGCTCCGGGCCGAACCCTTGATGACTGAAGCTGCTTTTTTCATGGTGACGCTTGCCCTCTGCTTTACAGACTACATCATTATTCTTCTTGTTGGTTTTGTAAAGGCGAAAGTCCTGACGGACCGGAGCCGGCGATGGGGCGCGATACCTGCGGCGAGGGTCACTTGCGGTACCATCGCGGTGGCGGCCCGAAGAAGGCAAAAGTCGCCTGTGCGAGGGAGGCCATGCCCGGTTATTCGATCTTCATCAGCTACGCCCACGAAGACGAGGCGCTCAAGAAGGCGCTCACGCAGCAGCTCAAGGGCTTGCAGCGGCAAGGTCTGATCGCACCGTGGGACGACCGCTGCATCGACGCGGGCGATGAATGGCGCACTAACATCCGCGTCGCGGTCGATGGTTGCCAGCTCGCGCTGCTGCTCGTGAGCCCGGCCTTCATCGCCTCGGACTTCATCTACACCGAAGAGCTTTCGCGCCTGCTGGAGCGTCGCACCCGCGAGGGCATCCGCGTCGTGCCGATCATCGTCGAGCCTTGCGCCTGGAAACACGAGAAACCCATCAGCTGTGCTGCGGACCGGACAACGATTGAGCCCTGCTCCGGGGTGGCTGGTGACGAGCCTCGGCTGTCAAGCAAACTTGGGCTGCGGCCACGTTGTTCACCCCAGGAACCCGAAGAAACCAAGAGGGAGCCACCGATGCTGCTTACCCGCATTCCCGAGCCCGATGCGCGCCGGGACCTGCAGAAGATCGCCGGCTGTGACGATGACACGCGGGCAATCGACGTGGTGTTCATCCACGGTCTCGGCGGCGACGCCTGGACGACGTGGATGGCTGACCAGGACGACATCGGCACCTTCTGGCCCAATTGGCTGGCTGCGGACCTGTCTGGCATGGGTCTTTGGACCCTCGGCTACGCCGCTGCAGGGTCGAAATGGAAGGAGGAGTCGATGCCGCTCGCGGACCGCGGCAACCAGGTGCTCGACCTGCTCAGCAACGAAGGGCTGGGGGAGCGCCCGTTGGCGTTCATCACGCACAGCATGGGCGGCATCGTCGCCAAGCAGATCCTGCGGCACGCCGAAAGCTTCGGCGTCGACCGGTGGGAAGCGATCGCCAGGCAAACGAGGGGCATCGCCTTCATCGCCACGCCGCATTCCGGAGCGCACGTGGCCAACTTCGCCGAACTGGCCGCCGTGGTCTATCGCACCAACGAGCAGGTCAGGGAGCTCACGGCCCACGACTCTCGGCTGCGCGAATTGCACGGCTGGTTCCTCAAGTACCAGCGCAACCAGCACGTGATCTGCCGCACCTACTGCGAAAAGAGAGAGGTGCGTCCCGAGATCCCGCTGCTCGGCATCAGGCTGCCGAAGGGCATACTCGTCGTGGACGAAACCAGCGCCGAGCCCAACATTCCCGGCGAGCGCGCCGTTCCGCTCGACGAGGACCACATCAGCATCTGCAAGCCACCCTCGCGTGAAGCCCAGCTCTACAAGGGCATCGTGCGCTTTCTGAAAGACTGTCGAGCCGGGGCAAACCGCCCTCGTTAGACCCGTCGCAGGAAGCCGCGCCGGGCGCGGCGGGTCAGACACTACCGGCGATTCAGGCGACCCCGCCGCCACCGCCCGGGACAGGAACAACGCCCGATGTCGAGATGTTCATGGATCACTGCGTCGTTGACCCACGGTGGCTCGCCTTCGCTTCGCGACGCGTCGAGACCACGCCGCACCTGGAGTGGCACCCGAAGATCAGGTGGGCGCTTCGCCTAGTGGCCGAGAACGCAGGCACGATCGATCAGAACTACCACCTTCTCCCTGGGGTAAGCGAGCATCGTGATGAAGCCAGGGGTATGACCGCCCACAAGAAATCGTTCTTCAGAGATAAGGCGCTGCTCGACAGGGTTTTGCACAAGGCGGCGGAGGCGTACGAGGGCCTCTTCGGCTATCTCCGCAACGTTGAGCCAGACCTCCGCGAGCGGGCGCTGCATACATACGCCGCCGCGAGCTCACTGCGTCTCATCAGGTTCCTCCAACTCTTCGAGGGCAAACTGCTGACCGATGAGGGTCGCCTGCTCATGCGGCTGTTTCCGGACTTGCCAAGCTTAAAGCGAATGAGATGGGCGGTCGTGGGACTGCCGTACCAACATCCCGTCAATGGGCTCGCATACGGGCTGGAGGGAGATTATGGGTTCCTCGAATGCCAGGTCAGCCGGGGGCGCGAAAGCGACTACAAGTGCCTCTATCTACCTCGCCGCGACGCGGAGACGTTCCAGGACGAGCATCCGGGGCCACTCCATCTCTACTGGGGGTGGGTGGTTCCGGAGTGGCTTCTCTTTTACGACGATCCGCCCCCTGCCCCTGATGCTTGGTGGATAACGGTTCTCAGCGACGAGCTCGGCAGGATGCGCTATACGAGGCATCGGGAGGCACCGTGGAGCGGTGAGCAGCTCGACCTGCGATCAGAATACGAGTGGCCGACGGAACTCTATGAGCGCACCGAGATCGAGCCGGGGATCTCGTGTTGGATATGGCGTCGAACCGACCCGACACCCACTTGAAACTGGGCTACCGGCGAAGCCGTTCAGCCGACCTCAAGGCTCGCCCTAGACCGATCGCGGCCGGCCAGGCCTCACAAGACCGCTCACTCTCGCGCCCACAGCGCGCGAAACTTTTCGCGTCCCGGCAGCGTCAGCATCATCGTCAACCACAGCCTCGATGGAGAACGCATTGGCCGACCGCAGCATTGCCGTCGTCATCGGCGCCTCGGGCGGCCTCGGCGCCGCGCTGGTCGAGCAGCTCGCGCAGGACGAGCGTTTCGCGCAAGTGTTGGCGCTCTCCCGCACAGCGGCCGGCGATAAAGATCCGCGCATCGTGCGCGCCCGTATCGATGTCACCGACGAACCAAGCATCGTTGCTGCAGCCGAACAGGCGCGAGCGCTGGGTGAAGTGCGGCTCGTGATCGTCGCCTCGGGGCTCTTGCACGGCGACGGCGTAAGGCCGGAAAAGCACTGGGGCGAGCTCGATGGCGAAACGCTGGCACGGGCCTTCGCCGTAAACAGCATTGGTCCAGCGCTGGTAGCCAAGCACTTCCTGCCGCTGTTGCCGCGCCAGGGTCGCTCTGTCTTCGCGGCCGTTTCCGCGCGCGTCGGCAGCATCGAAGACAATCGCCTGGGCGGTTGGTACGCCTACCGCGCCTCGAAGGCGGCGCTCAACATGCTGCTCCGGAACTTCGCGATCGAGCTCGCGCGCCGCGCGCCTGAGGCGGTGTGCATCGGACTGCATCCGGGCACCGTGGACACGCGGTTGTCGCAGCCGTTTCAGAACAACGTGGCGCCGGGTAAGCTGTTCTCGCCGAGCCAATCGGCGGCACATTTGCTGCGCGTCATCGACGGTGTGAACGCGGCCGACAGCGGCTGTGTGTTCGCGTGGGACGGGTCGCGCGTTCCCGCATAGACGCGACCCAGGCGGTGACCGGTCAGGAACCGGCGGCGGCATAGCCAGTCTGACTTGAGCTGACCATCAGCTCTTTCAGGTCGACGGCTCACCCGACATGGATCCCCTTCTGCTCGCGCGCATTCAATTCGGCGCCAACATCACATTCCACATACTGTTTCCGACGATCAGCATCGCGCTCTGCTGGCTGTTGCTCTACTTCAAGCTGCGGCACAACCGCGCGGCACGCGCCAACGGGCTTGAGTTCACCGACAGCACGCCATGGCTGCAGGCTTACCATCTCTGGGTGAAGGTTTTTGCGCTGACGTTCGCACTGGGCGTCGTCAGCGGCATCACGATGAGCTTCCAGTTCGGCACCAACTGGCCCGGTTTCATGCAGACCGTCGGCAACATTGCCGGGCCGCTGCTCGCCTACGAAGTCCTGACCGCGTTTTTCCTCGAAGCGACTTTCCTCGGCATCATGCTGTTCGGCCACCGTCGTGTGGGCAACCGCATCCACACGCTGGCCACCGTGCTGGTCGCTGGCGGTACCACGCTGTCTGCGTTCTGGATCCTGGTGCTGAACTCGTGGATGCACACGCCGGTGGGGTTCGAGATGCGAGACGGTGTCGCGCATGCGACGGACTGGTGGGCGATCCTGTTCAACCCCTCGCTGCCATACCGCCTCGTGCACATGCTGCTCGCCTCGGGATTGACGGTGGCATTCCTGGTCGCCGGCATCAGCGCCTATCGCTGGCTGCGCAACGATCGCAGCGAGGAGGTCCGGTTGACGATGCGCACGGGAGTCGTCACCGCCGCGCTGCTGATCCCGCTGCAGATCATTGCCGGCGATCTGCACGGCCTCAACACGCTCGCGCACCAGCCCGCCAAGATCGCCGCGATCGAAGCCGTCTGGGAAACCGAGAAGGGTGCGCCGCTCGTACTCTTCGGTGTGCCGGACGAGGCGGCACGCGAAACCCGCTACGCGATCGAGGTGCCGAAGCTCGCTTCCCTGCTCCTGACGCACGACGCCGAGGGCGAGATCAAAGGGCTCGACACTTTCGCCGGCGAGCACCCGCCCGTGGCGCCGGTGTTCTTCGCATTCCGCATCATGGTCGGCGTCGGCGTGCTGATGCTCCTCGTAAGCTGGATCGCCTGGTGGCAGCAGCGCGGCGGCCGTGACCCGTCGCCGGCCGTGGTTTGGGCGCTGCTCGCGATGACCTTCTCCGGCTGGGTGGCCGTCGTCGCCGGTTGGTACACGACCGAGATCGGGCGGCAGCCGTGGCTCGTGCAGGGCGTGCTCACCACTGCTCAGGCGGCGGGACCGGTGCCTGCAGCGGCCATCGGTACGACGCTGGCGATCTATCTCACGCTGTATCTGGCGCTGACCGTGGCTTACGTGTCGGTGGTGTTCCGACTTGCACGCAAGGCGTCCATGGATACTCTTCCGCCGCAGGGCGCGCGCCCGCTGCAGCGGCCCCAACCGAGCGTGGCCTGATCGTGTCCGAGACCCTTGCATCGCTCTCGCAACCGGGTGGTTGGCTGCCGCTCGCTTTCCTCGCCGTGATGGGCCTCGCCATGCTGATCTATGTCGTCCTCGACGGCTACGATCTCGGTGTAGGCGCACTGCTGCGCGCGGCGAGCGACGCCGAGAAGGACACGATGATCGCGTCGATCGGTCCGTTCTGGGACGCCAACGAGACGTGGATCGTGCTCGGCGTGGGCGTGCTGCTGGTGGCATTTCCCAAGGCGCATGGCCTGATCCTCACCGCGCTGTACCTCCCGGTAGCACTCATGCTCGTGGGCCTGATCCTGCGCGGCGTGGCGTTCGACTTCCGCGTCAAGGCGAGCGCCGAGCAGAAGCCACTGTGGAACACGGCCTTTCACGCCGGCTCGGTGCTGGCGAGCCTGGCGCAGGGCTACATGCTCGGACAGTGGATCACCGGCTTTCGCAGCGATTGGTGGGCGATCGGCTTCGCAGCGCTCATCGGGGTGTGTCTGCTCGGCGCCTATACGCTGCTCGGTGCCGGCTGGCTGATCATGAAGACCGAGGGCGAACTGCAGCGCAAGGCGGTGCGCTGGGCGCGCGGGAGCCTGTGGCTGGTGGCGCTGGGGATCGCGGGCATCTCGGCTGCGACGCCGCTGGTGAGCCCGGCCATCTTCGACAAATGGTTTTCGCTGCCTTACGTCGTGCTGCTCGCCCCGGTGCCGCTCGCAACGCTCGTCCTGTTCCTGATCGTCGACCGGTCGCTACGGCGGCTGCCGAAGCGGCTCGAGCAGGGCAACACGTACGGCGACTGGGTGCCGTTTGCAGGTACCGTCGGCGTCATGTTGCTGGCGTTCTACGGCCTCGCCTACAGCATGTTCCCGTGGCTCGTCGTCGATCGACTCACGATCTGGCAGGCGGCGAGCAGCACGGAATCGCTCATGATCATCTTCGTCGGCGCCTGCATCGTACTGCCGGTGATCGTCGGCTACAGCATCTACAGCTACTGGGTGTTCCGCGGCAAGGCGACGGCGCTGGAGTATTGACGGGATCAGACGGGGCACCCGCGCCGGCGACACCGCTCCGAGCAATACCTGACACGCTCCCAGTCGCGCACCCATTTCTTCCGCCACGCGAACGGCCGCGCGCAGACGACGCAAACCTTCGACGGCAGGGCCGATTTTCGGATCGGCTTTCTCATCAGAGATCGGGCGGACTTTGCGGCGAGGTTGCTTGTGCACGCCGGCGCCGCGAGCCGTGCTTGCGCTGCACCGCCTGCGCTTCTGCGCGGGCATCGGCGCGACGGCGCAGGGCGTAGATGGCTGCCTTCGCTGCGCGAGCGGCAGCCTCGTGGCCGACGATGCGGTCGGGATAATCGGGGCACAAGCTCCTGCGTTCCCCGGCAGAAAGACGCCACGGCTCGTGGACGGCGGCGCCCGGCAGGGCTGCAAGCTCCGGCACCCAGCGCCGGACGAAAGCACCGTCCGGGTCTTGGTCGTGACCCTGCTTGACCGGCGAATAGATGCGCACGGTGTTAATGCCGGTCTCGCCCGCCTGCATCTGGCATTGTGGCCAGTGAATGCCGGGCTCGTAGTCGACGAACTGCCGTGCGAGATGCAGGCCTGCCTCCTGCCAGGGCAGCCACAGGTCGTACGCGGCGAAGCTCATCAGCATCGCGCGCATGCGGAAGTTGATCCAGCCGTGCGCGATCAGGTAGCGCATGGCCGCGTCCAGGAACGGGTAACCCGTACGACCATCCTGCCAGGCCGCCATGCGCATCGCATCGCCCGGCTTCGGCCGCAAGCCTTCGTAGGCCCGAGCGAAGGGCCGGGTCTCGGCAGCGGGCTCGGCGTCGAGCTTCTGGATGAAGTGGCAGTGCCAGTGCAGGCGTGCGATGAATGACCGCAGGGACTGCGCCCAGCAACTGGCGCCCGGATCGCTTTCCACTTCCTTTGCGCGACGCCACGCGGCCTGGGCGACCTCGCGCAGCGACAGGGTGCCGAAGGCAAGATCCTGCGAGAGGCGTGAGCACGCAGTTTCGGCCGTCACGGGCGACGACATCTGGCGCGTGTAATGTTCACCGCGTGCGGTCAGGAATGAATGCAAGCGCTCCAGTGCGGCAGAGCGACCCGGTGTTGGCCCGTACTGCAGTGCATCGGGCGCTAGTCCCAACTCGGCCGCGGTCGGCAGCGCGTCGTCCAACAGCGTGGGAGCACAGCAAAGGGATTCCGGCGCAGGCCGCACGGGGCATGTCATGAATCGATCCCAGTCGGCGGCCCAGCGGTCGCGGTTGAGCCGGGCACCGCGCCAGACACCGAACTGTGGGCGCTGCTGCCAGTCGACACCCCGCGCACAGCACCAGGCCGCGACCCGCCGATCACGCGCGAAGCTCCAGCCGTTGCCGGCTTCCTCGTGCGACCATAGCTTGATGTCGCCGTAACGCGCGCGGCAGCGCTGCAATACCTCGACCACGTCTCCGGTTGCCGTCTGCAACGGTGCGCCGAGCTCCGCCAGTGCACCGCGGAGGTCCTCGATCGCACCGCGCTGGAATTGCCATTGCCGCCGCGAAACGTCCGCTTGGCGCCAGTAGTCGGGCTCGACGACGACGAGTGGCAACACTGCTCCAGCCGCCGCGGCCTCCACGAGCGGCGCGTGATCGACGACTCGTAGGTCGCGCTTGAACCAGACCACTTGGACTGTCATTACCACCCACCTTCGGCGAGGAGTGTCGTTTTCACGCGCCAGTGCACAGCAAGCCGGTGAAGGCGCCAATAAGCAAGAAATTGATGCCCACGCTCAGTCCGTGCAGCACGCGAAACTTCGAGTGTTGGCCGGAATCCCGCGCCACGTTGATGCGGGGGATTAGAAACCATACCGAGGCGAAGGAGAGTGCAGCGCACAGCACAAGCATGCTCTGCGGCAGCGTGCCGTTCGCTGACATCGCGGCGAGCGCCGAGATTAAGCCGAGAAACGCAAAATACCGCGCGGAAAGAACGCCCGGACGTACGACGCCGCCCACTCTTCCGGCAGAACTTTGAAGACGACGGGTGCGATGACAGCCGTGAAGAAGACCATGACCCCGACGTTCGCGGACAGGAGGAGGTCGACCACGATTATTTCCTCACGATGACGCCATCGCATTCCGTAGCCATCAATACTTGCGCCGAGGTTTCCGCAGCAGCTTGACCTGGTAGACCGTCCAACCGACTCCAAGAAGCGTCAGGGCGGCGTGCATGGCGGCGAAGAGAATGGAGACGTCAGTCATGTTGGCATCCTTTGAAATGAAGCGAGTTTCTCTGGCCGTGGAGAGGGGCCGGGCCAATCATCGCCCGGCCCTCTGCCCCGGCTTCGTTTGATTACTTCGGGATGAGTACGGTGTCGACCACGTGAATCACGCCGTTGTCGGCAACGACGTCGGTCTTGGTGACGGTAGCGTTATTGACCATCACTTTGCCTCCATCAGCCTTGACCATGAGCGAGCTACCCTCGGCGGTCTTGACCGCACCCGGCTTCACGTCCTTTGCCATCACCTGCCCGGCGACCACGTGGTAGGTCAATACCTGAGTGAGTTTGGCCTTGTTGTTGAGCAGCGCCTCCAGGTCGGCTTGCGGAATCTTCGCGAAGGCGGCATCGGTGGGCGCGAACACCGTGAACGGGCCGGGACCTTTCAACGTATCGACGAGGCCTGCCGCCTTGAGCGCGGTAGCAAGGGTGCTGAACTGTCCGGCCGACACGGCTGTGTCGACAATGTCCTTCGCCCACGCGTTGGTGGCGAGCAAGGCGGCGGCGGCGACTGCGATAGCGGTTTTCTTCATGGTGCTGGTCTCCTTTCGTTAAGTACGAACTGCGATAGGGCGAAACGTGCAGACGTCGAACTTCGTCACTCCATTGTCTCGGTTTACCTTGCGAGACCTCCCCTAGACAACTAGAGCAGATCATTTGTCTCGGTTTATTCCTCATAAAGCGTGTCAATACCGGTTCAAAATCAGGTAACATTGGCGAGAGCATTGGAAGCATTGATCCTTCACCGGTAATCGATGAGTAAACAAGATCCGAAAAGCGGTGCTTACCGCAGTGGCGTGGCCGCGCGGCTGGCTGGCGTCCGGGTCGACACGCTGCGGATCTGGGAACGCCGCTATTCGGTGGTTGGCCCGCGCCTCAGCGCAGGACGGCAGCGCCTTTACTCCTCAGCCGACATCAAGCGCCTGACACTGATCAAGCAGCTCGTGGACATGGGCCATCCAATCGGAACCATTGCGTCGCTCGACGAGGACGACCTCTCGCGCATGCGGGCCACAGCCGGGCTTCCGCACGCGGCCCGCAACGCGCCGAGGCAAGGGCGGGAAGTCCGGGTCGCGTTAGTTGGTTCGCTGCTGACGGCGGAACAGATCGGCAAGGCACTCGCGGGCAGCGTAGGGAGAATCGTCGGCAGCAGCACCGATCCCGAGAAGGCTGCGTCGAGCCTGGCAGGCGTCGAGGCGGATGTCGCGATCATCGAGCTCCCGACGCTACGCGATGCCGACCTCGTGCGGGTCGCGTCGATCAAGGCTGCGTGCGGCGCCGCCCTTGCAATCGTGTTGTATCGCTTCGCGCCCAGCGCCGTGGTGCGGCAGATGCGCATGGCCGGGCACGCCGTGGCGCGTGCCACATCGGATCCGGTCGAGCTCCAAGCAATCTGCCTCGACCTCTTGCATCGCCCTCGCCTTGAAGCCGGCGACAGGCTGGACACCGCTGAACCCCGTCCCCCGAGGTTCGACGAACGAACGCTCGCCGGGCTCGCCAGTGCATCCCGTACCGTTGAGTGCGAGTGTCCGAGGCACCTGGTGGAACTGGTAACGAGCCTGGGATGTTTCGAGCAGTACAGCGCGGAATGCGCGAGCCGCAGCCCTTCGGACGTTTCGCTGCACCTCGACCTGCAGCGTGCCGCGGGACATGCGCGCTCGCTCATGGAGCAGGCGCTCGAGCGTGTGGCGATCGCGGAGGGTTTCGCCTTGCCCCCGCCACCGGAGCCTCCGTGAAGAGGGCCAGGCAGGTCGAGACGACGCAGCCACCCGTGCGCATCAACCACACGTGGTGCCAAGGCGCTGCTCGACGATTTGCAGCAGCAGTGTTGCGTAACCTTTGCGCCGCTGCGAGAACGGCTGCGTCGCCTGCGGCGTCTGCCGCATTTTTGGTACAATCCGCGCCTTTCCCTGCACCCGACCGGCCCCTTACCGGAGCATTCCATGAGCGCGCAAAGCGATATCCCGAAGCGGAAGGCGAGTTCCTTTTACCCGCCGCAGCGGACCCTGTTGGGTCCGGGACCGTCCGACGTTCATCCGCGCGTGCTGTCCGCCGCGACCCGTTCTCCCATCGGCTACCTCGACCCGATCTTTGCCGAGATGATGGAGGAGTTGCAAGGGCTGCTGCGCTACGCGTTCCAAACCCGGAACGCGGCCACCTTTCCGGTCTCCGGCCCCGGGTCGGCCGGCATGGAGATGTGCTTCGTCAACATGGTGAGCCCGGGCGACAAGATCATCGTGTGCCGCAACGGTGTGTTCGGCGGCCGCATGATCGAGAACGTGGAGCGCTGCGGCGGTGTTCCGATCGTCGTCGAAGGCGCGTGGGGCGCCCCGGTCGATCCGAATAAGGTCGAGGAAGCGCTGAAGCGTAATCCGGACGCGAAGATCGTCGCCTTCGTGCACGCGGAAACTTCCACGGGGGCCGCGTCCGACGCGAAGTCGATCGCCGCACTCGCCCAAAAACACGGCGCCATGACCATCATGGACGCGGTGACGTCGCTCGCCGGTGTCCCTGTGCTGCTGGACGAGTGGGGCATCGACGCCTGTTACGCAGCGAGCCAGAAGTGCCTGTCGTGCACGCCGGGGCTGGCGCCCATCAGCTTCAGCGATCGCGTGGTCGACCTCGTGCGCAGCCGCACGGAGAAGGTGCACAGCTTTTTCATGGACCTGGGCCTGCTGCTCGGCTACTGGGGTGCGACCACGCGCACGTATCACCACACCCCTCCCTGCAATTCGCTCTATGCCTTACATGAGTCGCTGCTCATGCTGCAGGAGGAAGGCCTGGAGAACTCATGGGCACGGCACGAGCGCAACCACAAGGCGTTGCGCGCGGGCCTCGAGACCTTCGGGCTAAGCTTCCTGGTCGAGGAAAAGGACCGTTTGCCGCAGATGAATGCCCTGCACGTGCTGCCCGGAAGCGACGAGAAGGAGGTACGCCGACGCCTGCTGCTCGACTACAACCTCGAAATCGGCGCCGGGCTCGGCGACCTCGCGGGCAAGATCTGGCGCTTCGGCATCATGGGCTATTCGAGCAGGATGGAGAACGTGATGCTGTGCCTGTGCGCGCTCGAGACCGTCTTCGCCGACATGGGCGTCGACGTCCGTGTCGGCGCGGCGGAATCGGCCGCGTATCACGCCTACGCGCAGAATCCGTCGCACGCGCGGGTCACGAAGCAGGTTGCCGCGTGACGCCTCCGCTCACGCGGTGCTGCTGTCAAGTGACGCGGGGCAGGGCGGTCGACCTGCCCCGCTCTTTGGGTGCGTCGCCTACGACAACCCGAGCCGCTGCCAGATCGTGCTGGTGAGCCCCGCCTGGTTCAGCGTGTAGAAGTGCAACCCGGGCGCGCCGGCGGTGAGCAGCCGGTCGCAGAGATCGGTGATTACGTCCAGCCCGAAGGCACGGATCGACGCGCTGTCGTCACCGAAACTCTGCAGCCGCAGCCTGATCCACCGCGGGATCTCCGCCCCACAGGCATCGGAGAAACGCGCGAGCTGCGAGAAGTTCCCGATCGGCATAATGCCGGGGACGATGGGGAGATCGATGCCCGCCGCCTCGCATTCGTCGATGAAGTGCAAATAACTGTCGGCGTTGAAGAAGTACTGCGTGATCGCGGAGTCGGCGCCCGCGTCCACCTTGCGCTTGAAGTTGCGCACGTCTTCCTGCGGGCTGCGCGCCTGCGGATGCATCTCCGGATAGCAGGCAACCTCGATCGTGAACCAGTCGCCGGTCTCTGCGCGGATGAACTCCACCAGCTCGCTCGCATACCTGAGCTCGCCGAAGGACGCGAGACCGGAGGGCAGGTCACCGCGCAGCGCGACGATGTGGCGAATGCCGTGCGACTGGTAGAGCTTGAGGGTCGCTGCGATGTCCGCGCGTGTCGACGCGATGCAGGAGATGTGCGGCGAGGCGTCGCTGCCCTCGGCCTGGATCTCGAGCACCGTCTCCAGCGTGCGGTCGCGGGTCGAGCCGCCCGCGCCGAAGGTGACGGAGAAAAACTGCGGTTTGAGCTGCGCGAGCTGGCGGCGGGTGGTGCGCAGCCTCTCCATGCCTTCCGGCGTTTTCGGCGGGAAGAATTCGAAGCTGAACGCGCGCGGGTGGCGGGATTGGG